>NZ_JAWDIR010000011.1:0-1242163 GCF_046156265.1 Pseudoxanthobacter sp. M-2 | reverse complement strand
TAGTCTCCTCGAAGAAGGCTGACAGCACCGCGTCGCCGAGGATGCGGACGAGCGCGACCCGGTCCTCGACGAACTTGTGCTTCTGCTCGAGCACGATGCGTCGCGTGTCGTCCGGCGCCGCTTGGATGTCGGCGCGGGCCTTGCGCGCCTCCTCGACGCGATCCGCCACGAACTGGCGAAACAGCGGCAGCCCCGGTTTCGAGGCATCCCAGTGCATCGCCGCGATCTGCTGGCTGTCCAGACCCACCAGGCTGTCGCCGCTCTTGAGGGCGTGGTCAAGGAAGGTAAACTCGTGGTCGCGGGCGAGCGTCGCGAGCCACAGTGACAGCTTCGCGAGCTCCACAGCGCGCGGGTTCTTGTCGACGCCGTAGAGGCAGCGCTGCGCCACTAGCCGGCGGGCGTGCAGCGGCTCGTCCTCGTCGGCGGGGATCTTCGGTCGCGTCTCAGACCACCGCTCCCACGCGCGGACCAGACGGTCGCCGAGCGCGCGGCAAGCCTCGACCAGGAACGCGCCCGAGCCCATCGCCGGGTCGCACACCTTCAGTGACAGCACGTCCTCCGCCGTCGCGTCGGCGCCGATGCGCTCGAAGGCCGGCTCCAGCGCGTGGCGGACGATCGGCTCGGTGAGGGCGCGCGGCGTGTAGTGGCTGCCGGTGCGCCGCCGTTCGTCGGTCGGCTGCAGCAGCGGCGTGCCGGCGGGGGCCAAGGAGGCACCGGGCGAGGCACGCTCGTCGACAATCTGATGGAGCGCTGCGGCGAGATTCTCGATCGTGCTGGCCGCCTTCAGCGCCGCCTCGACCTTCGTGGGGGTCTTGGCGAGCTCCGCCTCCACCTTCAGGAACTTCACCCGCTCAGCCGGCTTTGCTGTGAGCAGGCGGTTAAGGTCGACGAACACCGGCGTTCGCTCTTTCTTGCCGGCGCGGATGGCGAGAGCCGGGCCGGACATCGTCTCGACCGTGAAGCCCATCACGGTCTCGTAGACGCTGCCGATCTGCTCGACGTCGAGCGTGCGGTAGGAGAGCTTCTCGCCGTCGAGCACGAGCAGCCGATCGAGGATCCTGAGCACGCACTCGTCCGAGACGTCCGCCGGTGCTGGGGCGTCGTCCGGCCCGTCCTGCATCTGCAGGAAGGGAAATGCCGCCGGATCGAACAGCCGCCCGCCGCGGCCGCGGATCCAGTCGCCGGAGGCATCGCCCGCATGCACCAGGCGGAACAGCGCCAGCAGCCGCGCCCAGGCCCCGCGCCGGAGGTGCATGGTGAGCTCGTGGCGGGTGCGGTCCTCCAGCAGGCGGGCGTGCAGCGACCGCACGCCGTAGCCCTGGGCGTAGAAGGCGCGCGCCTCCGCCTGCGCGCTCGACGGGATGAGGTCGCGATCCTCCGCATAGAGCAGGAAGACGAGGCGCAGCAGCACCGTCAGCAGGCCGTCGTAGAGGTGGTCCGGCCGCGAGCGGGCCAGCGCCTCCAGGCGGGGGCCGTCGGCCTCATTGAGCCCGCGCATCAGCTCGTGGAGGGCGCCCAGCACCTGCGCGGCGAGCTTGGTGGAGACCTCCGCCTGCGCGTCACGGCTCGCCTGCAGCAGCGCGGGCAGCCGCCGGTCGGTCGCGTCGTTGTGCAGGCGGTAGGACGACAGCAGCAGCTTGAGGCCACCGAGCATCGGCCGCCCGCCGACCTCGCCGAGCGAGCGCAGCGGGAAGCGCAGCCAGCCGCTCGTCTCGCCGCGCGGGGCGTAGATCAGGCGCAACTCCCCATCCGTGACGAGGATGCCGGTGCGGACCTCCTTCTCCTTGCAGAGCCGCTCCAGCCGCTGGTGCGGAGTCGCTTCCCAGCCGGCGAGCGCGCCGCGTCCGTCCGGGTCCACTCCCACCGCCTCAATCCGCACGAGGATCTGGTGCCCGCCGCCGGGCGCCGTCACCGCCCAGTGCGGGGCGATCTCGGTGTCGCTCTCGTCGATGCGCAGCATGAGGTCGTCCGGCACCGCCGGCCCACCCGGGGCACCCGCCACCTGCGCCGGCTGCCAGCCGAGGATGTCGTGGAAGAAGGCCCAGGCGTCGATGAGGGCTGGACCAGGGTCATCGGAGGATGGCGAAAGATGCGCCTTCGCCTTCTTCATGTCCTCCTTGGTCTGCTGCTGCGGCACGAGGTCGAACTGGCGCAGCACCACCGGCGCGACCACCAGGCCGACCGGCTGCACGTGGCCGAGCCACTCCTCGTTGGGGTCGATCCACGCCATCTCAGTTTCCGACCGGCCAGAGGTAGACGAGCCCGACCGTCTCCAGGCGGTCGGCGACGATGGCGTAGGACTCGCGCACGCGTTTCGGACCCGTCTCCAGGTCCTGCGTCAGCCGCGCGAGCTTCGTCTTCCAGTGGCTGCGGTCGCGCCTGCGTTGCTCTACCTCCGCCGTGATCTCGGGCAGGAACGAAAGCTGCTTTTCGTCCGGCTCGGCGTCCGCCTTGGCGACGCGCGAGCGCTGCTCCTCGAGGAGGCGCTGCAGCGAGGTCGCCTCGGCGTCGGCGACCATCGCGAGATCGCGAGCCGCCGCTGCCTTCGCCTTGTCCGCTCGCTCGCGCAGCTCCGGCTCAAGGTCGGCGGCGTCCTGCGCGGCGAAGGCTCGGATGCGATCGACGATGTGGGGGGCCGGCGTGCGAGCCGACTTGAACGCCCTGTCGAGCTGATCCAGCGTTGTCGCCTCGCCGTCTCTACCGAACGGCTTCAGCGGCTTCGTCCCCCGGCCCGCTTCCAACCAGGGTGCTGTCACCAGGATGATCTCCTCGTGCAGCCGCGCGGCGCCAGGTCCGTAGAGCGCCAGGCGGCCGATCAGCACAACGCGCGGCTGCGCGCCGGGGCCGAGCAACACGCACGCCCGCGACAGCCCGGAGGCGAAGCCCTGGGCCAGGAAGCGCGACAGCAGCCGCCGCACCAGCCGGTGCTCGAGGTGCACCTGCACGACGCCCTCGACGTCGACGCCGGCCTCGGTAACGGCAGGCTCGAAGGCGAAGGCGCGAACCGGGGCGTCGCGGCGCCAATCCTTCAGGCTCTCCCCCCGCTTGCGGCGGCGGATGCGGAGATCGTCGAGTGAGTCCGCCCAGCGTGCCTTCGCCAGCTCGGGATCCGCGGGGTCGAGGCGGAACATCGGCGTGCCGTTGATCTCGCCGGTGCGGTGTGCGTCGAGGCTGGTGCCGGAGCGTCCCATGGCGACGGCGAGGACGGCGCGCAGGTCGTCCGGATCGACGCCCACCTTCTCGCGGGACTCCTCCAGCGTCTTGCGCAGATCGTCGAGCTCCTTCGCCTGCCTCTCGCGGCGCCTGGCCGTCGCGTCGTCCATTTCCTCCACCGCCCGGCGGGAGAGGTCGCCGCCCTCCTCCGCCTCGATCTCGCGGGCGAGCTGGCCGGCACGCGCGATGCCCTCGCGGGCGAGGCGCTCGCCGAGTCGGTCGGCGATCACCTGGCCGGCTGAGCCGAGCTGTTCGCGAATGCGCTCCGTCTTGCGCACCAGCGCCTGCAACACGACGTCCTCCTCGCGCTGCGCGTAGACGAAGTAGCGGCAGGTGATGAAGGTTGACGGCTGCAGCTTGCGGTCGATGCGGCCGTTGCGCTGTTCGAGCCGCGCCGGGTTCCACGGCAGGTCGACGTGGAAGAGATCGTGGCAGCGCATCTGCAGATTGATGCCCTCGCGGGCGGCGTCGGTGCAGATCAGGATGCGCAGCGGATCGGCGGTGGGATCGGTGTTGAAGCGGCGCTTCAGCTCCTCCCGGCGATCGGTCGGCGTGGCACCGGTGTAGCAGGCGATGCGGGCATCCGGATCAAGATCGTCCAGTTCCTCCTGCAGCCGCTTCTCGAGCCAGCGCCGCGTGTCCTCGTACTCCGTGAAGAGGATGAGCCGACGATCGTTCCAGCGCCCGCCCGGCGCCATTTCGGCCCGGATCCACGCAGCGAGGCGGTGCACGCGTGCGTCCGGCTGATTGGCGTGGCGGCGCGCGAGCTTCAGCATCTCGTCGACCATCGCTACGTCCGACACCGCGGCCACGGCGACGCCCGAGGCCTCGGCCGCTTCTTCCTCTTCACGTTCGATGGCGAACTCGGCCGCTGCCTCGTCGTCCGGCTCCTCCTCGATCTCCGGCGCTGCGCCAGGGTCGGAGGCGAAGGTCGGGACGGCGAGGCTCGCGGCCCTCGCCAGGCCGCGGCGGTGGACTTCAAGCGTGCGCGCAAAGGCGGCGATCGACGACAGCAGCCGCTGCTGCAGGCCGACCAGCGTCAGCCGCGCGAAACCCGCCTGCTTCGGCGGCAGACCCTCCGCTTTCGCCCTCACCATCTCGGCGTAGGCACGCAGCATCTGCGAGAGCTGCAGCTCAGGCGCGTCCGGCGGCAGGTTATTGATGACGACCGGCTCGATCCGGCGCTCCGGAAACTTCTCGCCGAAGTGGCGCAGATCCGACTTCAGCCGGCGGACCATCACCGGGTCAAGGTCGCGCGGCCGCACCGGCACGCCCCGCGTGAAGCGCTGCGGGTCCAGCATCTCCAGGAGCGCCGAGAATGAGTTCGAGTGTCCGTTGTGCGGCGTCGCGGAGAGGAACAGGCGGTGCTCGAAGCGATCGGCGAGGCCGCGCATCGTCTTCGTGAACTGGCTGTCGATCGCATACTTCATGCCGCTCGCCGGCGCGGCGTGGTGGGCCTCGTCGAGGATGAGGAGCGAGCGCGAGCGGAAGTCGCCGAGAAGGTCGCGGAGTCCCGAGACGTATGTCTCGTCGGTCACCAGCGAGTGCGAGAGGATGAAGCGCGAGCCGGCCGACCAGGGATCGGCGCCATAGCCGCGCTCGCGCCGCAGGGCCCCCAGGAAGTCGCGGTCGACGATGGTGAACGAGAGACCAAACTTGGTTTCGAGCTCGTCCTGCCACTGCCGCACGGTGCCGGCGGGCGCGGCGACGAGGACGAAGTCGATGCGATGGCGGAGCAGCAGCTCGCGCACCACCAGCCCCGCCTCGACGGTCTTGCCGGCGCCGACGTCGTCGGCGATCAGCAGGTTCACCCGCGGCAGCTTCAGCGCCTTGCGCAGCGGCAGCAACTGGAACGCGTCGAGGTGGATGCCCGCCCGGAACGGCGCCTGGAAGAGCTCGCGGTCCGCTGCCGTGGCGGTGTTCCAGCGCAGCGTCCGGAAGTAGGAGGAGAAGACGGCCGGGTCGTCCGTGCCGACCTTGGCGACCTGCTCCCACCCCTCGTCTGCGAGGACCGTCGCGTCGAGCTCGGCATCCCACACCACCTCGACCGTCTCGCCGGAGGCATCGTCCTCGATGCAGGCGAGCCGAACGACTGGCAGACGGCCAAACGTGCGTGATTCCTCGACCAGCCAGCGTCGTGATCGGACGCGGACGAAATCTCCTACCGCGGGCAACTCGTCTCCCCCCCCCCAACGCCCATTTTTTGAAAGCGCAGCACGCTTCGCTACGCGCCCTCCGGGCTTTACACTACGCTGAAACATGCTGACATTTCATAGCTTTCGATTTCGGTTGGGCCAATACCACCGCTAGATCGACAGCGAGGTGACGCCTTGGCACCTGAAATCCCGCATGAGGTAAGTCCGCCATAGGGTCGCGGCTTGCTCCTTCAGTGTGTCCGGCAGGCGATAGAGGCCAGCTCGGAACAATCCCTTTTTGGCGAGGCGCCGTTCTCCGGAGACGCAATCGTGCGTGGCAATGATGAGCGGCTCGTTCAATAAGAGGTAGTGGAGATTCTGCCTCAGACGACGACGCAGGGTTCGTAGGCGGCCGATGGGAAGTGACGACGAGTCACTGAAGCAGCACGTCATTTTGGACGGAGCCAACAATAAGTATTCTATACTTTTTCAATCGAAATTATATCAAGTTCACCATTGCGGACTTTCATATAATTTGATTGCTTCTTTTTTACTTCACTGATAGCGTTTGTTTCTGAAGCGGCTATAACAATGGTCTGAGTTGGGGATAGAAGAACTCTTCTTGGATTTTCTCGGTCCAATACTCTGTATTTTATTTTGTATTTTGCCATGAACGTTCGCCCTGATTTTTTGTTCTCTCGATTGTATAGTTCTTATGTCTAGATGGCATTCGATAACGCCGCAGAAGCGACAGTCGCCAACAACATAACACTGCGCCCCGGATCCCATTGTCAATGGCCACTTACATCTCTCTAAAGTGGGCAATTCAAGACACTCAAGATGGAGCGCTGAGGTGGGCGCAGACATGAACCGCCTGCGAAGGTCAGACTGCAGGCTACTGTTGATCCTTCGCTGCGCCCAGCTGTCGCAGGAAAGCACACACCGCCGATGATATTGCAATCTCAAGATCACCTTCGGCTGATCAGAGCCACAATCACTTCTAGAATACATTCCATATTTTAGTGCTGGGTCAACTTCAATATACATCAAGCACGCTTTTCTTCGGTTGGCCACCTCTCGCAGTACGTCGCCCACTCCGCCATCAGCGCTCGCCGCTTTTCCAGCGCGTCACCGCGGCGATACGCACGCTCGGTCGCATCGCCCACCACATGCGCCAGCGCTTGCTCGGCCACCTCCCGAGTATGGTTCGTCTCCTCGGCGCACCAGTCGCGGAACGCCGAGCGGAAGCCGTGAACGGTCGCATCGGCCCTCAGCCGCCGCATGACCATCGTCAGCGCCATGACGGAGAGGGGTCGGCCTCGCTTCTGGCCCGGAAACACGAACGCCGAGCCGCCGTCATCAGCGGGCCGCAGCGGCGCCACCTCCGCCAGGATTGCCAGAGCCGCCGGCGACAGCGGAACGCGGTGCTCCCGGCCCATCTTCATCCGCTCGCCGGGCACCGTCCACACGCCGGCCTCGGGGTCGACCTCACGCCACCTCGCCCCCAGTACCTCGCCGCTCCGGGCCGCCGTCAGAATCGTGAAGCGAAGGGCGAAGGTGCTCATGCCGGTGAGCCGGCCGAGGCGCGCCATCAGCGCCGGAACCTCGGCGTAGGGCTTCGCCTTGTGGTGACCGCGGGTGAGCTTCTGACGCCTGGGGAGCAGTACGTCCAGGTGGCCGCGCCAGAGCGCCGGGTTGTCACCCGACCTGAGTCCTCTCGCCTTTGCTGCACTCAGCACCTGCTCGATACGGCCGCGGATTCGGGAGGCTGTCTCGCTCTTGGTGAGCCAGATGGGGCGAAGGATGCCCACGACGTCATCAGTGGTCACTTCATCAATCGGCTTCCCGCGGATCGTGTCGCAGTAGGCGTCGCCGAGAGTCATCTTCCACTGCGCCCGGTGCTTCGGGTTGGAAAAACCGGCCTCGATCTCAGCGACATAAGCGTCGGCAAACTCGCCGAACGTCGGCTTCGCCGGAGCCGCATCGCCCTGGGAGGCGACGGGTGCGCGCTTCTCGTCGAGAGGGTCCAACCCCGCTGCCCGAAGCTGCCGCGCATGGGCGGCCTTTTCTCGCGCCTGGGCAAGCGTCACGTCCGAGAGGCTACCCAGCCCCAGCCAGCCCTCCCGGCCGTCGCCACGGCGGTAACGGTAAATCCACGAGCGCGAGCCGGTCTTGCCGATCTGGAGGTTTAACCCGTCACCATCGGCGTAAAGGCCCGGCTTCGTGAGCGTGGCGAGCGTCCGCGTGTTGAGCCGCTTCGCCGTTCTAGCTGCCACCGCCATTCCCTCCTACCCACGCACCTACCTACGCATTGCAGGCGGCAACCTACGCACGACGGTAGACACGTGGGGACGGATGACGCAAGAGAGACGGGTGAAAACAGCGACTTATGGGATACGAGTGTACGACGCTGTACAATGATATGGCGGCCTCTCCCTCCGCCACTACGCACAAGTTCGCGGGACTGCGACGGACAACGCGCTGCCCAGAGCAGAAGGTTGGAGCCCAGGCCCCTCCCCTCCGCCACCAGTTTGATCTAAGTTGTTGAAATGCATCCGTGTTGGCTGACTGAAGCCAGCCGGCCCTGCACAAGCCCCTGCACAGCGCGTCTGGACACGGGCATTTGGCCACGGTGCTGCCGACGGCGCCCAAGAGGCCGGCTGTCGTCGTGGTGGCGATCGCCGAACCGCGGACGCCGACGCGGCGCTTGCGGCCGCGATGGGGGACGATGTCGTCCTCAACCGCCAATCGTTTCCCGATCGGCCGCCCGTTGAGGACGCTTTCAGGAGTTGCGGGCCAGCCGGGAGCGATCGCTTCGCCGCCGCCGTCGCCGCTCTCGGGCAGAAGCCGGAAGGAACACGCTTCACCGAAGCATCACGGTTTTGACTTCTGCGGCGGGCCAATGGCCCGCCGCAGAGTCTAACTCAAGCAATATATTCCTTAGACTTGAAGGTGATGTGCCGGACACCTTCCGGGGCATCGGCGATCTTGCGGATGTCGCCCCAGGTCTGCTTGTAGTTCGGGATGACGAACTCGTTTACCCCGGCCGAGACGACGTTGCCCTGCACGCCGCTCGGGTAGCCGAACAGCATGAAGGCCTGCTTCCGCTTCGCCGTCGGCGTCGGATAGGCCATCGCCTGGGTGGAGCCGTTGTCGTTGTAGACCTCGACGAGATCGCCCTCGCCGAGCCCCAGTTCCACCATGTCGTCCGGGTGCATCTCGATGAAGGGGTAAGGCCAGCGGTCCATGACGAGTTCGTTCTCGACGTCGAGATAGGCGCTCTGCCAGACGAGGTTGGCGCGGCCGTTGTTGATGAGGAAGGCGAACTTGTCCTTCTCGGCCTGCTTGCCGGGCGCCTGCAGCCCGCGCCACTGCGTCTCGGCGAAGGTCGCCTTGCCGTCCGGCTTGTTGAACTTGCCGTCGGTGAACAGCCGCTTGGTGCCGACGATCTTGCCATCCTCGAAGCCGGTCGCCGGCTCTTGGAAGCCGTTCGTCCCCATCGCGCGCAGCCGCTCGTAGGTGACGAACTCGCCGCCCTTCTCATGGGCGTGGTAGCCGTCCATGAAGGCGTCCTCCTCGGTCTTCCAGTCGAAGCCCTTGAAGTTGGTGGCGACCTCCGGCTTGCCGATCTCGGTGAACACGCGCTCGAGGTTGTTGGCGAGGCGGGCGGCGATCAGGCAGTCCGGCATCGCCTGGCCGGGCGGGTCCATGTAGCGCTCGGTGATGCGCATTCGCCGCTCGCCGTTCATTGAGGTGAGGTTCATCTCCCCCGAGGTGGCGGCCGGCAGGATGACGTGCGCCGCCTCGCCGATCTTCGTCGGCACGATGTCGACATCGACGGCGAACAGCCCGCCCTGGCGGATCGCCCCCATGATCGCCTCGACCATGGCGCCGCGGTCACCGTAGGGCACGGTGCTCATGGCATCCTTCACGAGGTCGGTGCGCTTCTTGTAGACGCGCTTGAACTCCATGGCGTTGAGTGTCGTCTTGTAGTGGTCGCAGGCCCAGACGTGGTGGACGCCGCCCTTGCCCTCGATCAGCAGCTTGTCGACATAGGGCGCCGGCCGGCCGATGAAGCCGTCGGCCGGGCGCGAGTAGCCCTCCTGGTGGCCGCCCATGCGGACGCAGCCGCCGCCGGGCCGGCCGATGTTGCCGGTGGCGAGCGCGAGATTCACCAGCGCCTGGTTGGTGCGATAGTTGTCGTTGCCCCAGATCAGGCCCTTCTCGTAGGCGAACATCGTCCGGCGGCGAGCGCCGCCCGCCTTCGGCTCGGCGATCCAGGTGATCGCCTTGACGATGTCGCCCTCCGACAGCCCGGTCGCTGCGGCCGCCTCCGCCACCGTCACCTTGTTCGCCGCCACCGCCGCGTCGAAGCCCGTCGTTGAAGCCTCGATGAAGTCGCGGTCGACCCAGCCTTTCTCCGCCGCATGGGTGAGCCAGGCGTTGAACAGGATGAGATCGGTGCCGGAGTTGATGGCAAGGTGCAGCACGTTGTCCTTGCCGGCCTCGACCTCGCAGGCGTTGACGGTGACGGTGCGGCGCGGGTCGACGATGACGACGCGGGCGCGGTCGACCGGCTCGTCGCCGAACTCCGCCTGCTTCTTGGCCGCCGAGGCGCCGCGCAGGTTCGGGACCCAGTGGTTCAGGAAGTAGTTGGTCTGCGTCTCCAGCGCATTCGTGCCGACGGCGACGATGGTGTCGGCGAGCTCGGCGTCCTCATAGGCGTTGTTGAGCTCTCCGACGCCCATGTCGCGCGAGCCGTGAACTTCCGAATTGTAGGCCGGGCGATTGTGGATGCGGATGTTCCTGATCTTCATCGCCTGGAAGTAGAGCTTGCCGGTGCCCCAGGTGTTCTCGTAGCCGCCACCGGCGCCGCCATGGTCGAAGGCGGAGACGAACAGGCCGTCCTCACCCTGCTCGGCGATCACCGCGGCGGTGACGCGGGCGACGAGGTCGAGGGCATCGTCCCAGCTCGTCGGCTGCAGCTGGCCATAGCGCCAGACGAGCGGATCGGTGAGGCGCTGCAGCTGCGTGTTGCGCTGGCGCGAATGGCTCATCTCGGCGATGCGCGCCCCGCGCACCGAGCCGAGGCCGGAGTTCACCACGCAGTCCTTGTCGGGCTTGATGACGAGGTGGACGTCCTTCCCGTCCTGCTTGACGAGGTTGTACATCGACGGCGCGTACCAGGCGGCGGTCTCCGCCGGCTGCTGCTTCGACAGGTCGACGCCGAAGGCATTGTCCGCCGGGGCGGTGCCGCCCTCGTAGCGGGCGTCCCAGCTGTAGGCCTTGTAGCCGCAGCCGACGATGCAGTAGTGGCAGACGACGGTCTGAACCTTGGCGTCGGCCGGGATGATCGGCAGGCGGCCGATCTGGCGCTTGTAGGCCATGTTCGTCTCCCCTCAGAGCACGTTCGACAGGCGGCCGTAGAGAAGCTCGTCGACGCCTTCGGCGTAGACGTCGCCCTTCTCGTCGACGCGCAGCACGTATTGCGGAAGGTTCTGGGTCGCCTGGCCCCAGACCTGCTGGCCGCCCTTCTCGCAGTCGAAGCGCGAATAGTGGCCGGGGCAGTTCAGGGTGCGATCGGAGACGTGGAAGTTGAGGGGAAAGCCCTTGTGCGGGCAGACCGTCGAGAACCCGACGATGTCTCCGTCGGGGCCGACGCCGCCCGGCACGGCCGTGCCGAGCTTGATGAGAACGCCCGGCGCGTCGTCATCCGGATAGGCGACGGCGAAGGGCTCGTCGACCTTCAGGTCCGAGAGATTGGCGAGGCGGTCGGCGGGATACTTGACGAGTGCTGCGGTCGGCGCCGCCTTGGCGGGTGTCGGCATCATCGCGGCGGCGGCCGCACCGGCAGTGGCGGCACCGGCGCCGGTCAGGAATCGACGGCGCCCGACGTCGACGAGGTTGTTGCACCTCTTCATGGACTTCCTCCCAGGAGACGTTGGATCCGAACGGATCACGGCTCGCTTTGCAGGAGGCCTGCCAGTCCAGAAACCTAATCGATATCAGTCGGTTGTGAGCTGCGGGACGGGAAGCGCCAGAGCCGACTGTCCGGAAATCCGAACATGATGCAGCGCCGTCGGTTCGGGATGTCGAACGCCCCGGCGATTCCCTTGCGGGTGCGTCTCAGCCCTCGCCGGCGATGCCGAAGCGGCGCATCTTCTCCCACAATGTCGTGCGGCCAACGCCGAGCAGGCGGGCAGCGGCGGCGATCTCGCCGTTCGTCTGCGACAGCGCCCGCAGGATGTGGCGGCGCTCTGCCGCGTGTCGCGCATCCTCGAGGCTCGGCAAGGCGTCCGAACCCGAGATATCTGGCATCTCGGGGAAGAGATCGGCGGGTACCATCCACGGGCCTAGGCCCAGCGCGACGGCGCGCTCCACGCGGTTGCGAAGTTCGCGCACGTTGCCGGGCCAGGCATGCCCGCGCGCCGCCTCCTCGGCCAGCGCACCGACGCCGCGCAGCGTCGTGTCGAGGCTCGCCGCGCTCTCGGCGAAGAAGCGCTCGATCAGCCAGGGGATGTCGTCCACCCGCTCGCGCAAGGGCGGCATCCGCACCGAGACGACGTTGATGCGGTAGAAGAGGTCGGCGCGAAAGCGGCCGTCCTCGACGCGGATCGGTAGGTCGGCGTTGGTTGCCGCGATCAGCCGCCCGCGGAAGGCGATCGGCTTCTCGCCACCGACGCGGTGGAACGAGCGCTCCTCGACGAGGCGCAGCAGCTTCGCCTGCAGCGAGGGGTGGAGTTCGCCGATCTCGTCGAGGAAGAGCACGCCGTCGCTCGCCCGCTCGGCATAGCCGAGGTGGCGTTGCGCGGCGCCGGTGAAGGCCCCCTTCTCGTGGCCGAACAGCTCGCTTTCCAGGAGATCCGCCGGGATCGCCGCACAGTTCACCGCCATGAATGGGCGGCCGGCCGACTCTGAGCTGGCGTGCAGGAAGCGCGCCGCGACCTCCTTGCCTGTGCCCGTCTCGCCGGTGATCAGCACCGTCGAGCCGATCCGGGCGAGCCGGCGGAGCAGCCGCTCCACCTCGAGCATCGCGGCGGAGACGCCGAGAACGGGCGCGTCCGAGGGAGTGCGGGCCGGCATAAGGTCGCCGAGACGGACGAGGAAGTCGGCGATATCGAACGGCTTGGTGACGTAGTCGGCGGCGCCCGCCCGCATCAGGCGCACGGCCTGGTCGATATCGGCATGACCAGTGATGAACAGAAAGGGCGGCGCCCCTGCCGTGCGCGCGGCGTGCCGGAACAGGGTCTCGCCATCGAGATCGGGCAGGCGGATGTCGCAGACCACCGCATCGACCCGCGCCGACGCCATCGCGTCGAGGGCGTCGCGGCCGCGCTGCCACCAGCGCACCGTGATGCCTTCCAGAGCGAGGCGCTGGACGAGGCTCTCGCCCATGATCGGGTCGTCCTCGACGAGGCCGACGATGCGCTGGTCGTCAGGCGACATGGGCGAAGTCCTCGCGCGGGCGGAGCGGAAAGCGCAGCCGGACGATCGTCCCGCCACCGGGGGGGCATTCGACGTCGGCCCGTCCTCCGAGGTCGTCGAGCAGCCGCCGAGTAGTCCACAGACCGAGCCCGCCACCGCGCGCTAGCGGCGGCCCCTCGGCCGGCCCGGAGAGCGTCGCCACTGCATGGGCAGGCATGCCGGCGCCCCTGTCGGCGATCGCCAGTGACAGGGCACCTGTGCCGCAGTCGACGGCGAGGCTGACGTCCGAGCCCGGCGGCGCCGCCGCGACGGCGTTGAGCAGGAGGTTCAGCGTCGCCTGGCGGACGGGGGTACTCGGCAGCGGGATCTGCCGGCAGTCGCAGGGCGAGATACTCACCGTCACCGACCGCCGGCGCGCCTCGGCCGCAACCAGCAGCCGGAGATCGGAAAAGTCGCCGGAGGTGAGGAGCCGGGCGGCATCGTCGGCGCGGTAGAGTGTCAGCATGGTGCGCACGACGTCGCGGATGCCGAGGAGGCCGCGGTCGATGAGCCCGATCGAGCCGGCGCGCACGTGTGCCAGATGGCCGTGGGTCTTCAGCGTCGCGAGCGCATTCAGCATTCCCCCGAGTGGATTGTTGATCTCGTGCGCGACGGCCGAGGCGAGGCGGCCGAGGCTCGCGAGGCGCTCCTCCTCGGCGAGGCGGCGCGACAGGTCCTCGCGCTCGGCCATCGAGCGGACGAGCGCATTGTGGCGGCGGAACAGGTTGCCGAATTCGCCGCGCGTGCGCGCCACTACCGCGTCCGGTATGGGCGTGGGGGCAGTCTCCCCCTCCCGGCCGAGATGACGTGACAGCACCCGCACGGGCCGCATCATCACCGACACCATCAGCCAACCACCGGCTGCGAGCAGCAGCGTCAGCAGTCCGTTCGTCGCGGCCAGCGTCGCCAGCACCTGCCGCCGTTCCGCGGCGAGATGACGGGTGTCGAAGGTCGTGCGGATGACACCGACGGCGCGACCGGGATAGGCGAGCACGCGCACGGCGCTCGCCGTCTCGCCGCCCGGGTCGAAGCCGAAGTCGCGGCCGTCCGGCACGGCGTCGGGTGGCGGCAGCACGGCGCCGATCGGGTACCGGCGCGGATCCGATGCCGCGATGACCCGCCCGTCCGCACCGGTGACCACCGCCTCGACCGGGTGCAGGCCCTTGTTCAGCTCCTGGGCCCGCTCGAGCGCATCGAAAACCTCCCATGGATCGTCGCGCAGGATCGACGGCGCGAGTGAGGACGACAGGCCGTCGAGGTAGCCCTGGGCGAGATCGCGCAGGTGTCGTTCCTGCGTGTCGGCGAGGCGCGCCATGACTCGTTCCGACAGCACGACGCCGACCAGCACCATCAACGCCGCCACGGCGAGCGGAACCTTGAGGGTGATCGGCCAGGTGCGGGGATCGAGCCGCATCAGCTTCATCCGGCGGCAGCGACGAGGGCGGCCTTCGCAGCGATGGCGTCGAACAGCGATGGCGGCTCGCTGGCGAACCCGTCGAGCCTCAGCATGCCGAGCACGGCACGTCCCTCCGGCTCGTCGGCCATCGCCAGCAGCGCCGAGGTGAGGGCCGCGAGGCGACCGGGATCGGGAGGCTGGCGCGGCGCGGCGATCGGCGGGAAGCCGAGCCATTCGGACGCCCGCAGGATGCGCGTTCCCTCCGTCAGCCGCGGCTCGAGCTCCGAAACCACCTCGTAGACGTAGCCGTCGACGGACCCGGACGCCGCGAGCCCCGAGGACACCGCACGAATGACGTTGCGGTGGCCATAGGTGAACAGCGTGCGGGAGAAGAAGCCGTCCGGCCGCTCGCCCGCTTCGGCGAGAGCGGCCCGCGTCTGCAGGAAGCCGGAGTTGGAGTCCGGGTCGGAAAAGGCGTGCACGTCGCCGCGCAGGTCGGCGAGGCTGCTGGCGGCGCGATCGGAGGCAACGATCAGGTAGGCCTGATAGAGCGGCCGCCCCCGCCACAGCGGCACGGCGACGAGTTGCAGCGCATCGCGGTGGGCGACGAACGGAAAGCCGCAGATCCAGGCGGCGTCCAGTTCGCCCGCGACGAGCAGCGCCGTGATCTCCTGGTAGGTACGCCGCGTCACCAGAGCAACGGGCGAGCCGGTGGCGCGTTGCAAATAGGCCTCGAGCCGGCCTAGCAGTTCAAGGTCGGAGGTCAGGAAGACGGGCGTCAGGCCGAAGCGGATCGCTGAATCGGACCGAATCTTGGCCTGGGTCCCGGTCGTGGACACCAGCACCAGCGTCCCGGCCAGCGCAAGCACGCTGCGACGGTCGAATGGATCGCTGAGCATCGATCCTCCCAATCTGTAATTGTTCTTGATCCGACGTTACGCCACCCTCGCTCCAGGGCAAACTGCCAACTTCGGCGATCCGTCAACTGCTGGTCGAGCATCATCGCAAGCTGTTCACGCCGACGCCGAACGACGCCACGCGAGGGGCTCGCGCCTTAGATGTCAGCCGCAGCCGCGGCTCCGCCTAACGTATTGCAGCTTCATCCCGCCGGAATCGTGATGCCCCTGCACTGCCTGAAAAATGCGACGTAGCGCGCATAAGTGATCTTTATTTTTTCTTTATTTCGCCGACCCTCAATTGGCATGGATTTCTTATGTCACTCTGACTGATGTTTCCACTGTCCTGTGTGGCATTGGAAACATCATGTCAGACCTCTTCTTCTTGGTACTCGGCCTCGGTGCCTTCGCGGTGTTGTCACTGTACGCCCGCTGGGCGGCAGGCGCCTGAGCGACACCATGTTCGATCTCGTCTTCGGCGGCGGCACGGCAGCCCTGCTCGCCCTCTACCTCGTCGCCGCCCTGCTGTGGCCACAGCACTTCTGACAGCCGCCTCAGCACTGTGAATGACCTCGCCCCCGCCGTTCGGCCGCAGGGGACGCAACCTTTTTGACAAACCACAGAAGGCCCCCCGCCATGACCCTGAACGGCTGGCTGCAGATCGCGCTGCTGTTCGCCCTCGTGCTCGTCGCCGCCGCGCCCCTCGGCGCGCTGATGGCGCGCGTGTACGCCGGCGAGCGCACGTTGCTCACCCCCCTCTTCGGCCCGCTCGAGCGCGGGCTCTACCGCCTCGCCGGCATCGATCCGGCGCGCGAGCAGGGCTGGCTCGGCTATACGCTGTCGATGCTCGCCTTCAACGCGGCGGGCTTCGTGCTGCTCTACGCCATCCTGCGCCTGCAGGGCGTGCTGCCGCTGAACCCCCTTGCCTACGCCGCGGTGCCGCCCGACCTCGCCTTCAACACCGCCGTCAGCTTCGTCACCAACACCAACTGGCAGGCCTACGCCGGCGAGGCGACGATGAGCCTGTTCAGCCAGATGGCCGGGTTGACGGTGCAGAACTTCCTGTCGGCGGCGACCGGCCTCGCGCTCGCCATCGCCCTGGTGCGCGGCTTCGCGCGGTCGAAGGCGGCCGGCGTCGGCAACTTCTTCGTCGACGTGACGCGCTCCACCCTCTACGTGCTGCTGCCGCTCGCCTTCGTCACGGCGATCGCGCTCGTCGCCCTCGGCATGCCGCAGACGCTGCAGGGTTCGGTGGAGGTGACGACGATCGAGGGCGGCCAGCAGACGCTCGGCCTCGGGCCGGTCGCCTCGCAGGTGGCGATCAAGCAGCTCGGCACCAACGGCGGCGGCTTCTTCAACGCCAATGCCGCGCACCCCTTCGAGAACCCGTCGGCGCTGACCAATCTTGTCCAGACCTGGCAGATGCTGGTGGTGGCGACGGCCCTCGTCTTCGCCTTCGGCCGCCTCGTCGGCGACCGCCGGCAGGGCCGGGCGATTCTCGTCGCGATGGGCGTCATCCTCCTCGCCGGCGTCGGCATCGCCTACTGGGCCGAGGCCGCCGGCACGCCGATGCTCGCCGGCGCCGGCCTCGATGTCGCCGGCGGCAACATGGAGGGCAAGGAGGTCCGCTTCGGGCTCGCGCTCTCCGCGCTGTGGGCGGCGGTGACGACGGGCCTGTCGTGCGGCGCGGTGAACGCCATGCACGGCTCCTTCACGCCGATCGGCGGGCTTGTGCCGCTGTTCCTGATCCAGCTCGGCGAGATTCTGCCGGGCGGCGTCGGCTCCGGGCTCTACGGCATGCTGGTGATGGCGATCGTCGCGGTGTTCGTCGCCGGCCTGATGGTCGGCCGCACGCCCGAATATCTCGGCAAGAAGATCGAGGCGAAGGAGATGAAGATGGCGGTGCTCGCCATCCTGATCCTGCCGACGGCGATTCTCGGCTTCTCGGCGGTGGCGGCCGTACTGCCGGTGGCACTCGCCGGCCTCGGCAACGCCGGCCCGCACGGGCTGAGCGAGATCCTCTATGCCTACTCGTCGGCCGCCGGCAACAACGGCTCGGCGTTCGCCTCGCTGTCGGCGAACACGCCGTGGTGGAACACCACGCTCGGCCTCGGCATGCTCGCCGGCCGCTTCGCCACCATCGTCCCGATGATGGCGATCGCAGGCTCGCTGGCGGCGAAGACGCGCGCCACCGCCTCCACCGGCACTTTCCCGACGCACGGCCTGCTATTCGTCGGCCTGCTCGTCGGCGTGATCCTCATCCTCGGCGGCCTGCAGTACTTCCCGGCGCTCGCCCTCGGCCCGATCGCCGAGCAGGTGCAGATGCTCGCCGGCAAGACCTTCTGAGGCCCGTCGACCTCGGTTTCCTTCTGGCGTCTGGCCCTTCGAAGGGCCGGCAACGGAGCTCCCTTCGTCATGTCCTCCAAAGCAACCTCTCCAATGGTGTCGGGCGACCTCGTCGCCCGCGCCGCCCTCGATGCGCTCGCCAAACTCAACCCGGCCAAGCTCGTCAAGAACCCGGTGATCTTCGTCACCGAGGTCGTCGCGGTGCTCGTCACCGTGCTGTTCCTGCGCGATCTCGTCTCCGGCGCCCCCGCCGGCTTCACCGGCCAGGTCGCCGCCTGGCTGTGGTTCACCGTGCTGTTCGCCAACTTCGCCGAGGCGATCGCCGAGGGGCGCGGGCGCGCCCAGGCGGATTCGCTGCGCAAGGCGCGCACCGAGACGACCGCCAAGCGCTTGGCGAAGCCGAGCGACTGGGCCCAGTGGAAGCCGGTGTCGGCGCTCGACCTCACCGTCGGCGACCACGTGCTGGTCGAGGCCGGCGACCTCATCCCCGGCGACGGCGAGATCGTCGTGGGCATCGCCTCGGTCAACGAGGCGGCGATCACCGGCGAATCCGCGCCGGTGATCCGCGAGGCGGGCGGCGACCGCTCGGCCGTTACCGGCGGCACCACGGTGATCTCCGACTGGCTGGTGGTGCGCATCACCGCCGCGGCCGGCTCCTCCTTCCTCGACCGCATGATCGCCCTCGTCGAGGGCGCCGAGCGGCAGAAGACGCCGAACGAGATCGCGCTCGCCATCCTGCTCGCCGGCATGACGCTCATCTTCCTGATCACGGTCGTGTCGCTCACCGGCCTCGGCGCCTATTCGGGCACCGACATCCCCGTGCCCGTGCTGGCGGCGCTGTTCGTCACGCTGATCCCGACGACCATCGGCGGCCTCTTGTCGGCGATCGGCATCGCCGGCATGGACCGCCTGATCCGCCACAACGTGCTCGCCATGTCCGGCCGCGCCGTCGAGGCGGCGGGCGACGTCGACACGCTGCTGCTCGACAAGACCGGCACCATCACCTTCGGCAACCGCATGGCGACCGAGATCGTCGCCATGCCGGGCGTCGACGAGGGGGCTGCTGCCGAGGCCGCGCTGCTCGCGAGCCTCGCCGACGAGACCGCCGAGGGCCGCTCGATCGTCAAGCTCGTCGCCGAGCGCACCGGCATCGCCCCGCCGACGCTCGCCGCGGACGCCGCGACGTTCATCACCTTCTCCGCCCAGACGCGGCTCTCCGGTGTCGACCTCGGCGGCCGGCGCATCCGCAAGGGCGCGGTCGACGCGGTGCGCCGTTTCGTCGGCGACGCCGCCGGGCGCACGCTGCCTGAGCCGCCGGCCTTCGCCGCCGCCGTCGAGCGCATCGCCCGCTCGGGCGGCACGCCGCTCGCGCTCTGCGAGGGCGATCGGCTCTTGGCCGTCGTCCACCTCAAGGACGTCGTCAAGCCGGACATCAAGGAGCGTTTTGCCGAACTGCGCCGCATGGGCATCCGCACCGTCATGGTGACCGGCGACAACCCGGTGACGGCGGCGGCGATCGCATCAGAAGCCGGTGTCGACGACTTCATCGCCGAGGCGACGCCGCAGGACAAGCTCGCTTACATCCGCACCGAACAGGCGAGCGGCCGGCTGGTGGCGATGTGCGGCGACGGCACCAACGACGCCCCTGCCCTCGCCCAGGCCGACGTCGGCGTCGCCATGCAGTCCGGCACCCAGGCGGCGCGCGAGGCCGGCAACATGGTCGACCTCGATTCCGACCCGACGAAGCTCATCGAGATCGTCGCGATCGGCAAGCAGCTCCTGATGACGCGCGGCGCGCTGACGACCTTCTCGATCGCCAACGACGTGGCGAAGTACTTCGCGATCATCCCGGCGCTGTTCATCGCGACCATCCCGGAACTCGGCGTCCTCAACGTCATGGGCCTCGCGACGCCGGAGAGCGCCATCCTCTCGGCGGTGATCTTCAACGCCCTCGTCATCGTGGCGCTGATCCCACTTGCCTTGCGCGGCGTCGGCTACCGCGCCGTCGACGCCGGCGCGATGCTCGCCCGCAACCTGACGATCTACGGCCTCGGCGGCGTCCTCGTGCCGTTCGTTGGCATCAAGGTGATCGACTTCGTCGTCACCGCCCTCGGCCTCGCCTGACGGAGCAAAGTCATGACCCTCGTTTCCCAGCTGCGGCCGGCGATCGTGCTGCTCGCCGCCTTCACCATCCTCACCGGTCTGCTCTACCCGCTCGCGGTCACCGGCATCGCCCAGGCGGTGTTCCCGACGGCCGCAAACGGCAGCCTGATCGAGCGCGGCGGCGGCATCGTCGGCTCGGCCCTGATCGGCCAGCCCTTCGCCGGCGAGACCTGGTTCCACCCGCGGCCGTCGGCGGCGGGCGCCGGCTACGACGGCCTCGCCTCGTCGGGCTCGAACCTCGGCCCGACAAGCGCCAGGCTCGCCGACCGCATCGCCACCGACGTGGCGCGGCTGCGCGCGGAGGGCGTCGAAGGTCCCCTGCCGGCAGACCTTGTGACCACATCGGGCAGCGGACTCGATCCGGACCTGTCGCCGGCGGCGGCGCTCGCCCAGGTGCCGCGGGTCGCCGCCGCCCGTGGCCTGCCGGAAGCGGACGTGCGCGCGCTGGTCGACCGCAGCGTCGAGGGACGGACGTTCGGCCTTCTCGGCGAGCCGCGCGTGAACGTGCTGCGCCTCAACCTCGAACTCGATAGCCTGCGGCCCTGATCTCTTCGCCGCGAACCGTCAGCCGCCATGGCCCCCCTCGACCCGACCCGCGCCTCGCCCGACGCCCTGCTTTCCCTCGCCGGCCGCGAGGGGAGCGGCAAGCTGCGGGTATTCCTCGGGGCGGCACCGGGGGTCGGCAAGACCTTCGCCATGTTGCAGGCGGCGCAGGGCGCCCGCCAGGGCGGCCGCGATGTCGTCGTCGGACTGGTGGAGACGCACGGGCGACGGGAAACCGAGGCGCTGCTCGACAGCCTCGAGGTGCTGCCGCGCAAGATGGTCGCCTACCGCGGCCGCCTCGTCGCCGAGTTCGACCTCGAGGGAGCGCTCGCCCGCCGGCCGGGGCTGCTGATCGTCGACGAGTACGCCCACTCGAACGTGCCCGGCAGCCGTCACCCGAAGCGCTGGCAGGACGTGCAGGACCTGCTCGCCGCCGGCATCGACGTCTGGACGACACTGAACGTCCAGCACCTCGAGAGCCTGAACGACGTCGTGCAGCGCATCACCGGCGTGCAGGTGCGCGAGACGGTGCCCGATACGGCGCTGCATGAGGCCGACGACATCGTGCTCGTCGACCTGCCGCCGGACGAACTCCTGCAGCGCCTCGCCGACGGCAAGGTCTACGTCGCCGACACGGCGGCACGCGCCGTGCAGAACTTCTTCAAGCCCTCGAACCTCACGGCGCTGCGGGAACTGGCGCTCCGCCGCGTCGCCTCCACGGTCGACCGCGATCTCATCGAGCAGATGCAGGGCGCCGCCATCGGTGGCCCATGGGCGGCGGGCGAACGCATCCTCGTCTGCATCGGGCCGGACGAGGCCGCCCAAGGCCTGATCCGTCATGCCAAGCGGATCGCCGACCTGCTCGGCGCCCCCTGGTTCGCCGTCACCGTCGAGCGCCCGAGCGCCCGCATCGACGATGCCGACCGCTCGCGCCTCGACGCCGCGCTCCGCCTCGCCGAGAGCCTCGGTGCCGAAACGCGCGCCCTCGTCGGCACGGACCTGCCGACGGAGATCCTGAACTTCGCCCGCTTCGAGAACATCACGCAGATCGTCGTCGGGCGCGCCCGCCCGAACCGGTTCGCGCCGTTCGGACGGCGGCCGCTGTCGGATGCCCTCGTCCGCCGCGCCGACGGCATCGCCGTGCAGGTCGTCACAACCGGCACCGAGAGCGTGCGCCGCCTGGCGTGGCACCGCCTGCTGCCTCCGATCCGCCCCCTCCGGGGCTACGTCGTCGCCGCCGCCGGGGTCGCCGTCGCCGCTGTGATCGGCCAGGGGCTGGCGACGGTGGTGGCGCTGCCGAACGTGTCCATGCTGTTCCTGCTCGCCGTCGTCGTGCCGGCGATCCTGTTCGGCGTCTGGCCGGCGGTGTTCGCCTCGGTGCTGTCGTTCCTCGCCTACAATTTCTTCTTCACGAGCCCGTTCCACACCTTCACCGTCGCGCAACCGCACGAGCTCCTGGCGCTGACGATCTTCCTCGTCATCGCCGTCTCGATCTCGGCCATCGCCGGCGTCGCCCGCGAGCAGGCGACGGCCGCCGTGCAGCGCGTCCGGGCGACGCGCCGGCTCTACGAGTTCACCCGCAAGCTCTCCGCGCTCGCCGACGAGGCCGGCGTCGCTGAGGCGGCCGCCACGGCGATGCAGGCGGTGATGGGCCGGGGCATCGTGCTGCTCCTCGCCCGTGAGGGCGAACTTGCCATCGTCGCCGCCTGGCCGCCGGAGGACACTCTCGACACCGCCTCCCAGATCGCCGCGCGCTGGTCCTACGAGCGCGGCGAGACGGCCGGCGCGGACACCGGCACGCTGCCGAGCGCGCCGTGGCTGTTCCTGCCGCTGACCGCCTCCGGCCGCCGCCTCGGTGTCGTCGGCGTGGCCGCGGCGGCGGACGGTGTGCCCCTCGACGGTGAGCGGAGGGCGCTGCTCGACACACTGATCGACCAAGCGGCGGTGGCGCTCGATCGTGCCATGCTGTCGCGCGAGATCACCGCCACCCGGACAGCAGCGGAAACGGAACGCGTGCGCAACATCCTGCTCGCCTCGATCAGCCATGACTTCCGCACGCCGCTCGCCTCCATCCTCGGCGCCGCGACCAGCCTCATCGACTACGGATCCCGCATGGACGAGCCGGCACGGCGAGACCTGCTCGCGCAGGTGAAGGAGGAGGCGGAACACCTCGACGCGATGGTCCGCAACCTCCTGTCGATGACGCGTCTGGAGGCCGGCGGCCTCGAGCTCCGACGGGACTGGACGGACCTCGGCGAGATTGCCGGCCGCGTCGCCGAACAGGCGCGCCGGCGCGGCGCCCGCCAGCCGATCGCGGTGACGGTGGAGCCGTCGCTGCCGCTCGTGCGCGCCGACCCGAGCCTCGTCGAGCAGGCCGTCGCGAACGTCGTCGGCAACGCCGTCAAGTACGCGGGCGCCGAGGCCCACATCGTCGTGGCGCTAAGCGTCGAGGATGATATGGCTGTGGTGAGGGTCACCGACGACGGCCCCGGCATTGCCCCCGACGTACTCCCGCACGTGTTCGAAAAGTTCGTGCGCGCCGAGTGGCACGCCGGCGACGGCGGTCACGGCTCCGGGCTCGGTCTCGCCATCGCCAAGGGGATCCTCGGAGCACACGGGGGAAGCGTCGGGGCAGAGAGTCCGGTGGACGGGGCGCGCGGAGCGCGCATCACCCTGCGGCTGCCGTTGCCGGAATCCGCGCGATGACCGGATCGACTTCGACGGTGCTGGTGGTGGACGACGAGCCGGCGATCCACCGCTTCCTCACACCCGCGCTCGCCGCCAACGACTATGCGGTGGAGTCCGTCGAGACCGGCGCCGCGGCGCTCCGGGCGATCGCTGCCCGCGCACCCGACATCGTCGTCCTCGACCTCGGCCTGCCGGACATGGACGGCAAGGAGGTGATCCGGCGCGCCCGCGCCTTCTCCGACGTGCCGATCGTCGTGCTGTCGGCCCGCGACCGCGAAGCCGAGAAGATCGAGGCCCTCGACCTCGGCGCCGACGACTTCGTCAACAAGCCCTTCGGCGTCGGTGAACTGATGGCGCGCCTGCGCGCGGCGCTGCGCCATCGCCGACAGCGGCGCGGCGAGCCTGCTGTGGTCCAGGCAGGTGACATCGAGATCGACATCGCCCGTCATCGCGTCACCAAGGCTGGCGCCGAGGTGCACCTGACGGCCCGTGAGTTCGATCTCTTGGCGCTGCTCGCCCGCCACGTCGGGATGGTGCTGACGCATCGCCAGATCCTCACCGCCGTCTGGGGACCTGCCCATGCCAACGACACACAGTATCTGCGTGTCTATATCCGCCAGCTACGCCAGAAACTGGGAGGCGGCGATGCCGAACACATCAGAACGGAGTCTGGTGTCGGATACAGGCTTGAGGCGGCGACGGAGCGCTGACGTCGGCAGCCGTTTCTGCCAATGACAATGAACGCACAACCCACTGCGCCCGATGCTTGAAGTTGGAGAAGCCAGTCGCAATTTCCACGATGTACCTGTGCAATTGTCGAAGGTGAGTCCCCTGCCATGGCAGCGGATCGACCCCTTCCAGTAGCATCGTCTTGAACACCGCCTGTGGCCGGCTTGGAGCTTCAACCGAGCGCCACGTGGATGTCGTGGGCCCCTCCATCCTTGACGAGGCCCACACGCAAGGGCCGCACTTCGACCGGCTTGCCGTCGAGCGAGGCGCTTCGGACGCCGCGGCCGGTCGCATCCGGGTTCTCGACGACGATCCGGTAGCGCGCGGTGCCATGCCGGACCCACATCTCGAAGCCCGGCCAGGTCTTGGGAATACACGGGTCGAGGTGGAGCACGTCGCCCTCGATGCGCAGACCGAGGATCGCCTCGACACCCGCCCGTTGCATCCAGCCCGCAGAGCCGGTGTACCAGGTCCAGCCGCCGCGTCCGACGTGAGGGCCGGCGGAATAGACGTCGGCGGCGACGACGTAGGGCTCGACCTTGTAGCGCAGGACGTCCGCCCGCCGGCGGGCGTGGTTGATCGGGTTGAGCAGCGAGAACAGCCCGGCCGCCCGATCACCGTCGCCCAGTGCGGCGAACGCCATCACCGACCAGGTGGCGGCGTGGGTGTACTGCCCGCCGTTCTCGCGCACGCCGGGCGGGTAGCCCTTGATGTAGCCGGGATCGAGCGCCGTCTTGTCGAAGGGCGGCGTGAACAGGAGCGCCAGTCCGTCCCGGTGGCGGATCAACTCGCGGTCGAGCGAGGCGATCGCGAGGGTGGCCCGGTCCGGGTCGGCGGCGCCCGACAGGACCGCCCACGACTGCGCGATCGAGTCGATGCGGCACTCTTCGCTCGCCGCCGAGCCGAGCGGCGTGCCGTCGTCGAAGAAGCCGCGCCGGTACCAGTCGCCATCCCAAGCCTCCCGCTCGATGGCGGTGCGCAAGGCGACCATGTGGGAGCGCCAGACGGCGGCGCGCTCCGGCTCGCCGCGGGCCTCGGCGAAGGGCGCGAACGCCTCCAGCGCCGCGTGCAGGAACCAGCCGAGCCAGACGCTTTCGCCGCGGCCGGCCTCGCCGACGCGATTCATGCCGTCGTTCCAGTCGCCGGTGCCGATCAAAGGCAGGCCGTGCGCGCCGACCGCGAGGCTGTGGTCGAGGGCGCGGGCGCAGTGCTCGTAGAGCGAGGCGGTCTCGTCCGCGATGGTCGGCAGGAAGAAGGCGTCGTGCTCACCGGCCTCGAGCTGCTGGCCTTCGAGGAAGGGTAAGGTCTCGTCTAGAACGCTGGCGTCACCGGTAGCGACGACGTGGTGGGCGACGGTGAACGCGAGCCAGGCGCGATCGTCCGAGATGCGCGTGCGCACCCCCTGTCCGGAATGCGGCAGCCACCAGTGCTGCACGTCGCCCTCGACGAACTGGCGGCCGGCGGCACGCAGCAGGTGGGCGCGCGCCATCGCGGGGCGCGTGCCGACGATCGCCATCCCGTCCTGCAGCTGGTCGCGGAAGCCGTAGGCGCCGCTCGCCTGGTAGAAGGCCGAGCGCGCCCAGACGCGGCAGGCGATCGTCTGGTAGAGCAGCCAGCCGTTCAGCATGATGTCCATCGGCCGGTCCGGCGTCTTCACCTGCACCGCGCCGAGGACGTCGTCCCAGTGGCGGCCAATCTCCGCGAGTACACCATCGAGACTGGCCGTCCGGTAGCGCGCGATCAGGCTGCGGGCCTCGTCGGCGTCGGCGGCCTCGCCGAGCACAACGATGATCTCGGCACGGCCATGGGCGGGAATCTCCACCGTGGTGCGCAGTGCGCCACAGGGATCGAGGCCCGCGCCGACGGCGCCGGAGAGGCGCGCGCCGCCCGAGAGTGCAGCCGGCGCCGCGAGTGTGCCGTTGCGGCCGACGAAGGCGCGGCGATCGCCCGTCCAGTCCTCCTGCCGCCCCCCGAGGTCGACGAAGGCGACGCGCGAACCGAAGGCGGCGCTCCACGGATTGCGCGCGAACATAGCGCCGGTGGCGGCGTCCATTTCGGTCGTGACGAACGGCAGCGTCGCCGAGCGCGAGGCGCCGAGCACCCATTCGACATAGGACGTCACCGAGATGCGTCTGGGCCGCGCCGACTGGTTTCGGAGCGTCAGCCGCGAGATCTTCACAGGTGCGTCGAGCGGCACGAACTGCAGGAGGTTGGCCGCGATGCCGTGCCGAGTGTGCTCGAAGCGGCTGTAGCCGCGCCCGTGCCGGGCGACATAGGTCCCCCGCTCGTCACGGATCGGAAGCGCGGTGGGACACCACAGGTCGCCGGTTTCGTCGTCGTGCAGGTAGATGACCTCGCCGGAACGGTCGGCGACGGGATCGTTCGACCACGGCGTCAGCTGGTTCTCCCGGCTGTTGACAGACCACGTATAGCCGCTGCCCTCGGTCGCCACCTGAAAGCCGAAGGCAGGATTTGCGATCACGTTGATCCAGGGTGCCGGCGTCGACTGCCCGGGGCCGAGGATCGTCACGTACTCACGGCCGGCATCGGCAAAGCCGCCGAGGCCGTTGAAGAACTCCAGGACGGGCATCGGCGTCGGCGGGATCGGCCCGTCGTCTCGGGGGCGCTTGGTGACGACGCTCTTCGCCGGTCCGCTGATCGCGGCGACGCGGTTGATCTGGTCGACGAGGCTGCCGCGCTGGGCGACGAGCACCACCCGCGCCACGGCGGCGAGCAGACTGCGCGTCTCGGCCGGGATCAGGTCGGCCCGCAACACGACGACGCGACCCGGCGGACCGCCGCTGGTGCGCGGCCGTGACTGGCTTGTGCGGACCGCGCCTTCAAGCGCCACCTGCAGGTCCTGAACATACGACGAGGCGCGCTCGTTGAGGATGACGAGGTCGACGGCGAGCTGCTTCATCCGGAAGTACTCGTGTGCCTGCAGGAGCTGGCGCACGAAGCTCAGGCCGTCCATGTCGCTGATCCGCACGAGGACGATCGGCAGGTCGCCGGAGAGCCCCTGCCCCCAAAGCCCGGATTGGGCTCCGGCGCCCCGCAGGATCGTGTCGGAGGACGGGCGCATCGCCGGGGCGGCATAGACGACGTGACCGGCGAGCGTCTGGAAGAGACCGGCCTCGCCGGCGTCGATGCCGAGGTGATGCAACTGCACCTGCGCCTGCGTCCACGCGAGCGTACCCGCCCGCCCGAAGGCGGTGGTGTCGCGGTGCTGGTCGACGAGGTCGAGTACCGCGGCGCGGGTCGAGGCGACCACTGTCCAGAAATCGACCCGGACCGTCGCGCCCCGCGCCACGCGCACGCGACGACGCATCGCGAAGATCGGATCGAGGACGGTGCCGACGGTGTTCGACAGCGGGCGGCCGTCGATCACCGCGATCGGCGTGCGGACGCCGTTGCCGCGGCCGAGGAAGCGGGCGCGGTCGGTCTCGATCTCCGGCCGCCCGACCACCTGCCCATCGACGACGGAGAGATGGGCGGCCCAGACCTCGGGCTCCGACGGCGCGCGACGGCGGCGGGTCGCCAGGACGGCCCCGACGGCCGGGAGGTACTCGGTCTCGACGAAGAGCTTGGAGAAGGCCGGATGGGCGACATCGGAAGACTGTGGCGCGAGCACGAGCTCGGCATAGGAGGTGACCTCCACCTCGCGCACCCGGCTGCCGGCATTGGTGATCGAGATGCGGCGCACCTCGGCGTCGTCTTCCGACGAGACGATCACCTCCATCGTCGTGGTGAGCGTGCCGTCGTGGCGCGCATAGACGGCGCGGTCCTCGTTGAAGACGACGGAGTAGCTGTCCGGCTCGACACCAATCGGCTGCGCTCCCGCCGACCAGACGTCGCCGCTGCGCACGTCGCGCAGGAAGACGTAGGAGCCGAAGTCGTCGCAGGTGGCGTCCTCGCGCCAGCGGGTGATCGCGAGGTCTCCCCAGCGGCTGAAACCGGAGCCCGCCGCGGTGACGAGGCTCGTGTAGCGGCCGTTCGACAGAAGCAGCGTCGCGGGCGTCGGCTGCGTGGCGTGCATGAAGCGGCGCTCGCCGGAGGCTTCGGGCTCGTGAATGCGGGCAACCGCGGTGGTCTCCACCTCCCAAGGTTGGGCCACCGAGACGTCGCGCGGAGGGCGTTCCTGCAGGAGCAGTTCCGTCGCCTGGATCGCCGGCTCGGAATGGAAGCGTGAGCGCATGCGGCCGCCGAAGATCGCATCGGCGATGGCGACGATGCTCATGCCCTGGTGGTGCGCCATGAAGGACCGGACGATCGCCACCCCTTCGCCGTCCGGCACTCGGCCCGGCGTGTAGTCGAGTGCTTCATAGAAGCCGTGGCGCCCGCAGGCGCCGGCGTCGGAAAGCCGGCCGAAGTTGGCGACGGCCGCACGCGGATCGACCATCGCGCCGAGCGCCGACGCGTAGGGTGCGATCACCCGGTTCTCGCCGAGGCCGCGCTTCAGTCCCAAACCGGGAACGCCGAAGTTCGAGTACTGATAGGTATATTCGATGTCCCGGGCGTTGTAGGCGGATTCCGATATGCCCCAGGGCAGCTTCAGTGAAGCGGCGTAGTCGATCTGGCGGCGGACGATCAGCCGACTGGTCTGCTCGAGCAGGCTTCCGGCCGGGGCGCGCATGACGAGCGACGGCATCAGGTACTCGAACATCGAGCCGGACCAGGAGACGAGAGCGGCACCATGGGACGCTGGTGTGACGCTGCGACCCAGGCGGAACCAGTGGCGGGCAGGAACGTCGCCCTTGGCGATCGCAAGGAAGCTCGCGAGCCGGGCCTCGGATGCGAGCAGATCGTAGCAGTTGGCGTCGAGCATCGCCTCGGGGACGAGGTAGCCGATCGACAGGAGATGCCGGTCGGGGTCGAGCAGGAAGCCGAACTCCGTCGCGAGCGCCATGGCGCGGGCGGTCGCCTCGAGGTCGGCGAGGCGGGCCTCGAACGCAGACCCCTCGACCGCCGGCATGGCGATGTCGCGGCGCTGGGATTCGATCGAGGCGAGAACCGCCCGCGCCCAGAACAGCATGTCGGCACCGCTGTCGTCGCCGCGCTCGATGGCGAGGGCATTGGCGATGTCGACCACCGTCTCCGCCTCGCCGGAGAGTGCCGCGAGGCGCGACGCGACGAGGTCTGCATCCCGATCCGGCACGGCAGCGACGGCGCTGACCAGGGCAGCGAGGGCCGCTTCGAACTGCGGCAGGGTGACGGTCTGCGTGCGTCGCCCGTCCTTCAGCGCGATCGCCTGCAGGCGCGTCAGTTCCAGGGCGTCGACGATGCCGGCGAGCGCCGTGGTCGGGGCGGCGTCGGTGCGCCACTGCCGCAGCGCGTTGGCAAGCGCGATGAGGTGCCCGGCGAGGTTGCCGCTGTCGACGGACGAGACGTAGCGCGGGTCGAGCGGACGCAGGTCGCGGGTGTCGTACCAGTTGTAGAGGTGGCCCCTGAAGTGCTCCATCTCGGCGATCGTGCCGAGCGTCCGCTCCAGGCGCTCGGCCGCGTCAGCTCTGCCGATCCAGCCGAAGTCGTTCGCGCTCACCACAGAGAGCAGGTAGAGGCCGATGTTGGTCGGCGAGGTGCGGTGGGCGATGACGGGGGCCGGGTCCTCCTGGAAATTGTCGGGGGGGAGGAAACGATCCTCGGCCGTGACGAACGTCTCGAAGAACCGCCAGGTCCGGCGCGCCGTCAGCCGCAGGGCCCTGGCTTCGGCATCGGAAACGGCCACCTGCCCGGCCGCGTGCGGGGCCCGGCTGACCCACACCGCAACTGCCGGGGACAACGCCCAGAGGGCCGCCAGCGGCACCGCCAGCACCCAGGTCCCCTGCCCCGAGACCCAGGCGACGAGAACGGTGGCGGCGGCGATGACCAGCGCGCCGGCCATGCGGCGATAGGTTCCGGCGAGCCCGAGGCCGGGCCCACTCGCCACCTGCGCCGCAGGTATCCATTCGAGAAGGTGGCGGCGGCTGACGAACAGCCGCCACAGGGTGCGCAGGATGGCATCGCCCATCAGCCACGCCTGGTGCGCCAGGAAGATGATGATCAGCGCCGAAAGACTGAGCGCCAGCGTCAGGTCGCTCGAGAAGGCACGGGTGTGGCTAGAGATGGTGATGCCCGAACGGCGCGGCACGATGGCGGCGACAAGCGGGATGAGCGTCGGCAGCACGATCGTCGCGAGCACGAAAACGGTCCACACCACCGCGGCGCCAAGCGGCAGCAGCAGGCCGGCGAGCAGGGCCGCGACGGCGGCCGGCGCGGAGACGGTGCGCCGCAGGTTGTCGAGCATCTTCCAGCGGCCGATCCGCGGCACGTCCCCACGCGCCCCGTCTGCCCCGGGGGTCTGCGGGCCGCAGCCGAGGATCCAGGGCAGCAGTTGCCAGTCGCCGCGCGCCCAGCGGTGGTGTCGCATCGCACCGACGTCGTAGCGGGCGGGAAATTCCTCCACGACCTCGACGTCGGAGGCGAGTCCGGCGCGGGCGAAGGCACCCTCGAACAGGTCGTGGCTGAGCAGCGCTCCGTCGGGCACCCGCCCGGCGAGCGACGCCTCGAAGGCGTCGACGTCGTAGATGCCCTTGCCGGCGTAGGAGCCCTCGCCGAACAGGTCCTGGTAGACGTCGGATACAGCGGCGGCATAGGGGTCGATCCCGCTGATGCTCGAGAAGATCCGCTGGAACAGCGATCCCTCGCGCCCGACCGGCAGCGACGGCGTCACCCGCGGCTGCAGCACCGCGTAGCCCTCCACCACCCGGCCCGCCGGCGCGTCGAAGCGCGGGCGGTTCAGCGGGTGGGCCATCTTGCCGATGAGCCGGCGAACCGTGTCGCGCGGCAGGCGCGTATCGCTGTCGAGCGTGACGACATAGCGGATGCCCGCCGGTGGCGACGGCGCCGCACCGTCGATGTCCACGAAGGTCGTCGGGCCGCTTCCCCGCAGCAGTCGGTTCAGCTCGTGCAGCTTGCCGCGCTTGCGCTCCCAGCCGATCCAGCGCCCCTCGCTTTCGCTCCAGACGCGACGGCGATGGAAAATGAGAAAGCGCGCGCCGCCTTCCGCCGGGCCGTGGCGCCGGTTGAGCCGGGCGATGCCGGCCGCCGCCGCCGCCAGCAGGGCCTCGTCCCCCTCGACGTGCTCGGTCGCCGCATCGGTGAAGTCCGACAGCAGCGCGAAGTGCAGGTCGCCCTCCGGGCTCGCGAGATAATGCACCTCCAGGCGCTCGATCTGTTCGTCGATCGCCGCCTGCGTCGTCAGCATCGTCGGCACCGCCACCAGCGTGCGCATTGTGGCAGGGATGCCATCGCGCAGCTCGAGGGCGGGCAACGGCTTCGCGCCGAAGCCGAAGGCGACGAACCGGTTGGCGAGCGCCACGGCGGCGTCGATGGCCGGGACGGCGCCGAGCACGGCGAGGAGGACGAGCAAGCCTACGGAGGTCCCGGCGGAGACCAGGGCGATGACCGGGATCGCCAGCAGGATCGCGGCGAGGAAGCCGCTGGCCGCGACATAGCCGCTGATGCCGAACGCCCGATTGAGGCCGACAGGCCAGCGCCGCAGCGGCCGGCGATAGCCCATTGACTTTGCGAAGGCATCGTAACCGCCGGCGATGAGGTGATAGCCAGGATCGCTGCGGCGCGGGTCCGCCGGTGCCTCACCGTCGCCGCGATGTTCCTGTCCGGCTGCGACGGCAGCACGCGCGATCTCGAGTTCCGTGTGGCCGGAGCCGCGAGCGAGGTCCTCGATGGCGCTGCGGTAGAGGTTGCGAGTCGGGAAATCCATCTCGCCGAACGCACTGCCGGAGGCGAGTTCCGCATCGACGAGACTGATGTCCTCGAAGTGCAGCGTCCAGTCGACCTCGGCGATCATCCGGATGCTGGTGATGATGTTGCGCACCGAAACGTTCGAGGCGCCTTGGCGACGGTGGACATCACGGACCGCACTGTCGGCGGTCGCCCCCTGCTCGTCGAGGCGCCGGTCGAGCCAGGTCAGCGCCGGCGTGATGCGCGGATCCTGGTCACGCAGCCGGTGCAGCAGTTGCACCGCAAACGGCTCCGACAGCGTCCCGGTCTCATGGTCTGCGAAGACGACCGACACCGGCTCGGCGACGTGACCACCGACACCGAGCAGGCGGTCGGCGAGGAGATCGGCAAGCTGGCGGGCGGCGCGGTTGTCGACGATCTGCTGGGCGAGCCGGCGAAGATTCTCGACGAGAACGATCCGCAAGGTGATCGAGAGCGCCCACAGCTCGCCGATCGTCAGCGGCTGCACCTCCTGGTAGGCGCGCATGTACCGCAGCAGCATGTCGCCGTCGTAGCGGCTGTCGGTGTGTGCCACGAACGCCCAGGCGATGCCGAAGACGCGCGGGTAGCCGACAAACGGTCCTGCGGCGAGCTTCGGCAGTTCGCGGTAGTAACCGGGGGGCAGGTCGGAGCGGATCTCGCGGACCTGCCTCTCGACCAGATGGTAGTTGTCGATCAGCCACTCGGCCGCCGGCGTTATGGCGCGACCCTCGTCGACCGCCTGGACGATCGTCCGATAGGCTGAGAGAAGCACGACGCCATTGTCGGCGAGCCGCCCGGCGAGTGGCCTGCCCTCGTCCGACTGCAACAGCACCGGCTGCGCACGCGCGAGGCTGCGGGCGTGTTCCTCGAGGCGCTCGGCGCTGAAGAGCTCCTCGCGGATCGCCTCGTCGTTGCTCCACGGCGGCTGCGCCGACCTGCCGAAGAGTTGCCGCATGAGAGCTGCCAAAACACGGCCTTTCCGCGGACGTGCTTGTCCGGATTGATTGCGGTGACGTGCGGGATCATCCAGCACGCGGCCAGCCGCGACGCGGCGCCCAAAATGGTGCCGCCGCAAACACGAGGCAGGGGCGCCCAGCCGCTTGCGCGGATTTCTGGGCGCTCCTCAGGGTCAGTTGCGGCAACCGGAGATCAGTCGGCGACTTCCATTCACGGTTGGTCGCCGCCCCAATGTTCACTATGCGCCAATGAACAGCGCATTGCAATCCCGACAGGTCATAGAACAATAAGATCGGCAAGATAACTCGGGCGCCGTCGGACAAATAACTGTTGGAACACTGCTAATGGCTCGACGCCGGCATCAGTCACTACTTGCGCCGTACACCGAAAAGCAGGCGGCCTTTGGAATCCAGAGCTACAGAAACTACCAAGACTGCGGCCTCGCGGCACCAATCATCTCGCATCGCCGGGCGACGTTTCATCTCGCATCGCCGGGCGACGTTGCCCGGCTATTGGCCACGACGGAGAACGCCGACAGCGGGACGCTATCAGGTCAACCGGTACTTCCAGAGCGCGTACTCCCGCGCCCGCGTCTCGGCGTCGCCACCCACAAACACTGCAATCTGCGCGGTGCCGCTTGCGCTGTAGTCCACGGCTTCCACGCGCCAGACGCCAGGCGTTGTCGCGTCCTGCCGAACTGTCGTCTTGACCCGCCGCGCCGCCGCCAGGTGCGTGATTGTCGCCGCCGACATGGAACGTCCTCCCGTTGCGGTGCAAAACGGTCGAGGGGCGATAAAGTTCCACGACTTCACTAAGGCGTCCGCCGACAGAGGGCCTTCCCCGTCCCAGCGCCCACCAACCGTCCTCGTGACGGGCTATGCGGTTGATCCCTCGGACGCCATGCTCAACGTCTGCGTCCTGTCCAAGCCCTTCGGCCTCCACGACCGCGCCACGACGCTCGCCGCCGTCTCCCGACGCCCACGAGCAAGCGCCGGAGAGGGACGTACCAACTGGTCTAGGGGATCAGCACGATGTTGCCGACGATCGTCCGCGACTCCATCAAGGCGTGCGCCTCAGCGGCCTTTTCCAGCGGCAGCCGCGCGGCCACCTGGGGGGCGATGCTGCCCTTCGCCAATAGCGAGAGCAAATGCCGGAGGGCGTCCCGGCGTGTTTCGTTGGCGCCGTCGAAGGCATGCATCGTGAACAGGCGGAAGCCCGGGTTTCGGGTCTGGTGGAGGAACATCGCCTCGTAGATGTCCTCCTGCTTGCGGCCGGCCAGGCGTCCGTAGGAAACCACGAGGCCGAAGGGGGCGAGCGCGCCGAACATTCCCGCCAGTGTCCGGCCGCCGATCGGATCGAGGACGAGATCGACCCCTCGCCCAGCCGTGGCGGCGAGGATGCCCTGCACCGCGTCGACCTCCGACGTTACGATCACCGCATCCGCACCGAGCCTCGCGACCGCCTCCACCTTGGCAGCGCTGCCGACGCCCGCGACGACGCGGTGGCCGGCGGCGTGGGCGAGTTCGACCAGGGCGTTGCCGATACCGCCGGACGCGGCGGCGACGTAGACCGAGCGGACCGTCGCTCCCCGCGCGGCCTCCGTCAGCAACAGATGGGCGACCTGGTAGTTCGCGAGGCAGGCGGCGGCAGCGGCATCGCAGCCCTCCGGCACCGGATAGGCGGCTGCGGCGGGCACGGCGACGTATCGCGCATAGCAGCCGCCGCGCGTCGGCAGGTCGCGGGCGCTGACGACGACCCGATCGCCCGCGGCGAGTGCCGTCACCCCCTCTCCGACCTCGGCGACGACACCACACATCTCGATGCCGGGGATCGTCGGAAGCGGCGGCATCCAGGGGTATTCCCCCTTGCGGATCAGTACGTCCGGCCGGTTCACGCCGATCGCCTCGGCGCGCACAAGGACCTCGCCGGGCGCCGGTCGCGGCGTCGGCACCTCCGACCATTCCAGAACCGAGGGCCCGCCCGTCTCGCGGATGAGTATGGCTTTCATGGCGTCAGGAGCGCCGCGCTTCGACGACGCGGTTGCGCAGGCGGCCGATGCCGTCGATCTCGCATTCGACGACGTCGCCGTGCTTCAGGAAGGATTGCGGCGACAGCCCGAGGCCGACCCCGGACGGTGTGCCCGTGCAGATGATGTCACCCGGCTCCAGCGTCAGGCCGGCCGAGAGGCTGACGACGATCTCGCGGCAGTCGAACAGCATGTCGGCGATCGTCGAATCCTGGCGGCCCTCGCCGTTGACTGTCAGCGACAGGCGGTGCGAGGCCGGATCCCCGAAGGCGTCCTTGGTGACGATCCAGGGGCCGCACGGAAGGGTGGTGTCGAGGCCTTTGCCCTTGAACCACTGGCCGTGGGCGCGCTGCAGGTCGCGCGCCGTCACGTCGTTGGCGATGGTGTAGCCGAAGATCACGTCGTCGACGCCCTCCGGCGCCACGTCGCGGCAGGTCGTGCCGATGACGATCGCGAGTTCCACTTCGTAGTCGAGCTGCTTCGTCAGCTCGGAGTCGAGCCGAACCTCCGCGTCCGGGCCGATCACCGTCGTCGGCGGCTTCGAGAAGAACTCCGGCACCGTCGGGAAGGACGGCTCGACGCCGCGCGCCCGGGCGCCCTCTTCGATGTGGAGCTTGTAGTTGCGGCCGACGCAGAAGACGTTTTTACGCGGGTGCGGAATCGGTGCCAGCAGCCGGACACTCGACAGCGGCCGACGCGCTGCGCCCGCATTGCCGGTCGCCGCGGCGAGAGCCTTGCGCACGTCGCCCAGTACCGTCGGGCCTCCCGCAATGAGGGCCAGCATGTCCGCCGGCGGAGTGCCGATCCCGGCGGCGGCGAAGGCGACTTCGAGGTCAATCACGCCGTCGTCGAGGACGACGCCGACGATTTCACGGCTATCGGCGAAGTAGGTGGCCAGACGCATAGGGAGGCTCTCGCAGGTTCGAGGCGCGGATCAGGACGCGGCAGTGCCGGTCGCCGGCGGGGTGTCGACGTAGGTCGTGTATTCGGAGGGATCGGCGCGGGTAGACCGGAAGCTGTTGACCGGCTGCTCGCGGTCGCCGTAGCCGACCGCGACGACGCAGTAGAGGATCTCGCTGTCCGGGATGCCGAGATAGGCAAACAGCGGCTTCTGCACGCGCGACCACGACTGCTGCGGGCAGGTGTCGAGACCGTAACCACGGGCGAGGATCATCACGGTGGCGACGAAGAGGCCGAGGTCCGCCCACTGCGCCTCCCCGAACCGTCGCTCCATCGTCACGAAGACGGCAGCGGGAGCGCCGAACAGCTCGAAGTTGCGCTTGTACTGGCCGAGGCGGGCCTGCGCGTCGGTGCGGGGGATGCCGAGGGCGCCGTAGAGCTCCGCGCCGTGGTGCTCCTTGCGCTCGAGATAGGGCTCCCAGAGGTCGGGCGGCACGAACGGATATTCGGCCGGCGTGTGGCGGGGATCGCGCCCCTCCACATCGGCGGCGACGACGGCCTTCAGCTCCCGGAGCGCCTCCCCGGTGACGACGTGGAGAAGCCACGGCTGCAGGTTGCTGCCGGAGGCCGAGCGACCGGCGCGGGCGACGAGGTCGCGCAGCGTCTCGGCCGGCACGGGACGGTCGAGAAAGGCGCGGCAGGCGAGCCGCGTGTCGACGGCGTCGAAGACATGCATGAACGGGTTCCGTCAGGGGAGTGGCGGGGGACCGCGGGCTTCAGCCCATCAGGTCCTTGGCGGAGAGATGTTCGACCTCCTCGTCGCTGCCCGCGAACGTGCGCGTGACCTTGGCGGACGAGTAGATCCAGAGAATGCGCATCGGTACCTCGCCAGTGTTGCGGAAGGCGTGCACCTGGCCGGCGGCGATGTAGGTGCTGTCGTAGGGGCGCAGCGGCGTCACCCGGCCGTCGACCTCGACCTCCCCTTCCCCCTCCAGCAGCGTCACCTGCTCGTCGCAGTTGTGGTGGTGCAGAGGGGCGCCCTTGCCCTTCGGATAGACGCTCATGCCCGTCGTAAACCGAACATCCGCGCGGATGTGGTGGGTCATCAGGGGCGTAGTGAGGATGCCGCCACCGCGCGCGATGGTGCGGATCTCGTCCACCTTGAGGATGGTTGCGTTGGTCATCGTCGTCCCGTCGTTGGGTGTCGTCATGGCCGCGTCCGGGCGGTCGCCCGGACCGCTTCCAGCGATGGCTGCATGTGCAGGCTGCAGAGTTCGCCGAGACCGCTTCGGTCGCCCCGGGCGAGACAGGCGATCATCGCCTCATGGTCGGCGTGCGACCGGGCCGCGAGGGTCGGGACGCCGATCGCGTAGCCGTGCACCAGAGCCGATTTCTCCCAATGCTGCTCGATCGCGGCGGCCAGGAAGGGGTTCCCGCACGCGCCGAACAGCGTCCGGTGGAAGGCGGCGTTCGCCTCCGCCACCTCGTCAAGCTCGCCACGCGCGAGGCACTCCGCATAGGTCCGGTTGATCGCGGTGAGCTCGTCGAGAAGAGCCGTGGATGCTGGAAGCGGCATGCGGGCGATCGCCGCCCGCTGCAGGGTCTCGCGAACCTCATAGAGCTGCCCGATCTGCGACGGGTCGTAGTCGGAGACGATCACGCCCCGGTTCGGTCGCCGCTCGACGAGACCGATCCGCGCCAGTTCGTCGAGGGCCGCCCGCACGACATAGCGCCCCACGGCGAACCGGGCCGCGAGCTCCTCCTCGACCAGCCGCTCGCGTGGCCGCAGCCGGCCGAGCAGCACGTCGCGGCGCAGCGACTGGAAGACGCGGTCCTGCGGCCTGCCTTCCCCTCGGGGAGCGGTGGCGGACTTGGGTGGAATCACGGCGGTGCGCTGCGCCGGCATCGACTTCTCCTCCGGACTGCGCGGAAAGTGCGGTGGCGGCGCCATCTCGTCAACAGGATTGTTGACAATCGTGAGGCAGAGATCGACCCTGCGTCAGAGAAAGGCCCTGAGCGCCGGCGGCGACGGGCGTCCCGACGAGACACAAAGTCTCAGATCGAACAAGAAGGTATCGCGCCATGACATTGACGGCGCTCGGCTATGTCGGCTTGCGGACCGACAATCTGGAGGACTGGGCCGACTACGGAACCCGGCTGCTCGGCATGCAGCTCGTCGAGCGCACGCGCTCCAGCCTCACCTTCCGCATGGACGACCGCAAGCAGAGGGTCGTCGTCGAGCAGGACGACGTCGCCGCGCCGCACCGCTTCGGCTGGGAGGTCGCGGACGCGGCAGCGCTCGACGCGCTCGCGGCACGTCTGGATGAGAACGGCGTCGCGGTGACTGCGGGTTCGGCTGCGCTCGCGACGCAGCGGCGTGTCGCCGGACTGATCGTCTTCGCCGACCCGCTCGGCAACCGGCTCGAAGTGTTCCATGGCCCCGAGATCGCCGACGAGCCATTCCGGCCGGGCCGCAACATTTCCGGCTTCCGCACCGGACCGCTCGGGGTCGGCCACGCCGTCCTGACGGTCGCGCGGATCGAGGACGTCATGCCGTTCTACACGGACGTTCTCGGTTTCCGCCTCAGCGACTATGTGCTGTCGCCCTTCCGCGTCTTCTTCTTCCACATCAATGCGCGCCACCACAGCCTCGCCTTCCTCGAGACGGGCAAGAACGGCATCCACCACCTGATGATGGAGAACCTCAGCCTCGACGATCTCGGCCAGGGCTATGACGTGGCACTGCTGCAGCCGGACCGGATCGCCACGACGCTGGGGCGGCACATCAACGACCACATGACGTCCTTCTACACGTTCTGCCCGTCCGGCTTCATGGTGGAGTGCGGCTGGGGCGGCGCCTCCATCGATCCGCAGACCTGGGAACCGCACGAGGTGACGGACGGACCGAGCCTCTGGGGTCACGAGCGCGCCTGGCTGCCGCCGGAGGGGCGCGAGCGGGCTCGCGAGATGCGCTTCGACGCCGCCCGCCGCGGCGTGCGCTATCCGGTGGAGGTTCTGCCAGGCAACCACTCTGTCGCGGCCGACGCCTGCCCGTGGTTTGCGGACGTAAAGCGCCGCGAGACGATCGCCAGCAACTGACGCTGTTGCCCCCGTCGCCGACGCACGGAGCGCCGCGAGGGCTGACTGTGGGGCGCTTCAGCCCGGGTCGACGATCCCTTCGGGTAGGGCTTGGCCATCGAGGGTGCAATCGAAGAAGGCGAGCGAACCCTCCTCGATCCGCCAGCTCGCGCGCGACAGCGCAACCCCGTGCAGCTCCACCATGGCGCCGCCGACGATCGCAAGCCGCGTGTCCGTGATGCGACCGCCTCTGAAGACATGCCGCCCGCCGAGGTCGCTGCCCGACAACGGCAGGCGAGACAGCCCGTCGCCGCTGTCAGCGCGCGACGCGTTCGCATCGATCGAGCAGCGCTCGTAGACGTTGACGCCGGAGGCGACGAGCTGGCGGTTGTTGTTGTCGAGAGCATCGGCCGCCAGCGTCCACGACATCGAACAGTCGCGAACGCGGATGGAGCGGCCGCCCTCCCCCTGGTGTCCGTAGCCGCAGGGGCTCTCGTTCTCGAAAGTCATCGCCTCGATGGTGACGTCGATGATGCCCCGCAACTGCATCGAGACGTCGTCGCTGAAGTCGGTGCGGCCGATGTTGAACCGGCAGTCGCGGATCCGGAGGCCGGTGATCGGGGCGGCGGCGACCTCCGCCTCTGTGGATTTCACGGTGGCGTTGACGACGCCGCGTCCCGTCGAACGGATCCCTTCGATGCGAATGCCACGGGTCGGCTGGTTGGCGGGGCCCCACTCGTGCGACACGTCGCACGCCTTGCTGTTCGGGCACTCGAGATCGGAATCGGTGAAGCTGATGTTCTCGCCGATGATGTCGACGATCGAAGCCCGTGTCGTGTCGCGGACCTTGAAGCCGCCGAGCTCGAAGTCGCGGCAGCCGATGACCTTGCCGAGCGAGGCCATGTTCTGGCCCTCCGACCAGGAGCGTTCGTTCCGCCAGCCGCCGCTGCAGCCGACGAAGATCACCTGCTCGCGAGCGCAGGTGTCGGGCACCAGGTAGCAGTCCTCTCGGCGGATGTCGGGGCAATCGTAAGCGAAGAAGAACGCGCCTTTGCCGCTGAGGGCCGCATACCGATTGGGGGGCGGATCGGTCCCGAGCGCAGCGCGCACCGCCTGCCGATCCCTTCCGGTTATGCCGCGACCGGGGTTGCCGCGGTGCCCGATGCCGCGCAGGCGCACCTTTCCCCTGCAGCGTTCAAATCCGAGGACAGGCCTCCGGAAGTGGACGTTGCTCGCGTCGAAGCTTCCCGCGGAACTGCCGCGCAGGGTCGAACCGAGGCTCTCGAAGACGCCGCCGGTCCAGTCGATCGATCCCGGGCAGTCGCGGAAGGCGAACCCCCACGGCACCTGGAACGTCTCGCCATCCCTGTTGGAGATCATGTGGCCACGGTCGCGGAAGACGACCCCGGGCTCGCAGGAGACGGTGACATCTCCGAGGCCGGTGAGCGCGATGTGGCGACTGTCGTAGGAATAGACCCCGGCGGGGAAGACGACGGTTCGTCCGGTGCGCGCGCCTTCCTCGATCGCCTGGACGATACCGGCGGCGGAGTCGGTCCGCCCGCCTGGATCGAGGTCGAATCCCCCGGGGCCGGCGACAAGCGCCTCGCTTCGCCCTGGGCGAAGGGCGAGCAGCGCGGCGAGGCCGGCCACGACCGCACGGCGCGTCGGCCGCAACATCCGCTCGCTGGCACGTATTGGGAACAGCTCGGTACCGGGCTGACGCATCCATCTCTCCGTCGAAGCGCCCGGGTGGACGCACCTCGTCAGCTCAACGGCTGGGTCGGGCGTTCGGTGCCGATCCTATCCACACACGTCCGACCGGGCCGCCGCGAACTCCGCGGCCAGCCGGTCCACGAGCGCCGCAACCGTCGGCACGTCCTCGATCGAACCGACCCCCTGCCCGGCGCTCCAGATGTCGCGCCATGCGCTCACTCCGGACTTCTCGCGGGATCGGTATTCCTTGCTCGCGCCCGGCAAGGCGAGCGTCGCCGGATCGAGCCCGGCGGCGAGGATGCTCGGCAAGAGATAGTTGCCGGCGACGCCGGTGAATTCCGGCGTGTAGACGACGTCCTTTGCCGCCGCCTCGACGATCATTCGCTTGTAGGCGTCGCTCGCCAGCGACTCTCGCGTCGCGATGAAGCGCGTGCCCAGATAGGCGAGGTCGGCGCCCAGCGCGCGGGCCGCCAGGATGCCGCGGCCGGTGGAAATGGCGCCGGCGAGCAGGATCGTACCCGGAAAGACCCGCCGCACCTCCGGCAGGAGAGCGAACGGGCTCATCGCGCCGGCGTGCCCACCGGCACCGGCGCAGACGAGCACGATACCGTCGACACCCGCCTCCGCCGCCTTTTCGGCATGGCGGACCGTGGTGACGTCGTGGAAGACGAGCCCGCCGTAGGCGTGCGCCGCGGGCACGATCTCACCCGGTGCCTGCAGGCTGGTGATGATGATGGGCACTTTCGCGCGCAGACACGCCTCGGTGTCGTGGGAGAGCCTGGCGTTCGCCTTGTTGACGATCAGGTTGACCGCGAACGGCGCCGCGCGCCGGCCGGGATGAGCCGCCTCGAACCGCGCGAGGCCATCGCGGATCTGCGCGATCCAATCCGCCAGCGCGCTCTCCGGGCGGGCGTTCAGCGACGGAAACGATCCGACAACGCCGGCGCTGCACTGCGCGATGACGAGGTCGGGACCGGACACCAGGAACATCGGGGCGCCGACGACCGGGATCGTCAACCCCGCGAGGGAGGCGGGAACTGGCATGCGCTGTGAGTCGCTCCTGGAGAGAATGGGGCTCGACGGGCCGAGCGAGGATAACGCCCCGGCGTCCGGTAGCCAGCACCAGTGACGATTGCATGGCGGGGCTTGACGGCGGGGGCGCGTTGGGACGTTAGCTTGCCGCCATGTCAGCGTCCCCTCCCCCACACGCCGCCAGCGCGACGCCCGATCCGATCCTCGTCCTCACAGGCATCTCGAAGACCTACGCCTCCGGGCTGACGGCACTCAAGTCCGTCGACCTCGCCATCCGGCGCGGCGAGATCTTCGCGCTCCTCGGCCCGAACGGCGCCGGCAAGACGACCCTGATCTCGATCGTCTGCGGACTGGTCAAGCGGTCCACCGGCTCCGTCACCGTCGACGGGCTCGACATCGATCGCGACTACCGTGCCGTGCGCTCCCGCATCGGGCTCGTGCCGCAGGAACTCACCGCCGACGCCTTCGAGACGGTCTGGGCGACGGTCAGCTTCAGCCGCGGACTGTTCGGGAAGCCGTCCAACCCGGCCCACATCGAGAAGATCCTGCGGCAGCTCTCGCTGTGGGAGAAGCGCGACAGCAAGATCATGACGCTGTCCGGCGGCATGAAGCGCCGCGTGCTGATCGCCAAGGCACTATCGCACGAGCCCAACCTCCTGTTCCTCGACGAGCCCTCGGCCGGCGTCGACGTCGAGCTGCGCCGCGACATGTGGGACGTCGTCCGCGGCCTCCGGGATGCCGGCGTCACCATCATCCTGACGACGCACTACCTCGAAGAGGCGGAGGAGATGGCCGATCGCATCGGCGTCATCGCCAAGGGCGAACTGATCCTCGTCGAGGAGAAGCAGGCGCTGATGACGAAACTCGGCAAGAAGACGCTGGCGATCCAGCTGTCGACACCCCTTGCCGCGATACCGCCGAGCCTCGGTCCGTTCGCGCTGTCGCTCGCCGCCGAAGGCAGCGAGCTCGTCTACACCTACGACACCGCCGCCGAGCGTACCGGCATCACCCGCCTCCTCCAGGGCCTGGCGGCGGAAGGCCTCACCTTCCGCGACCTGCGCACCGAGCAGAGCTCGCTCGAGGAGATCTTCGTCAGCCTGGTGCGGGAAGCGTAATGAACATCCACGCGATCAAGGCCATCTACGTCTTCGAGATGGCGCGCGCCTTCCGCACGGTCTGGCAGAGCATCGTCGCGCCGGTCATCACGACCTCGCTCTATTTCGTCGTCTTCGGCGCGGCGATCGGGTCGCGCATGGAGGAGATCGACGGTGTTCCCTACGGCACGTTCATCGTGCCGGGGCTGGTCATGCTGACGCTGCTCACCCAGAGCATCGCCAACGCCTCGTTCGGCATCTACTTCCCGCGCTTCACGGGAACGATCTACGAGCTGTTGTCGGCACCGGTGTCGTTCGTCGAGGTGGTGATCGGCTATGTCGGCGCGGCGGCAACGAAATCGGTGATCCTCGGGATCATCATCCTGATCACCGCCTCCTTCTTCGTGCCGCTCAGGCTCGAGCATCCGCTCTGGATGATCGGCTTCCTCGTGCTGACCGCCGTGACGTTCAGCCTGTTCGGCTTCATCATCGGCATCTGGGCGGATGGCTTCGAGAAGCTGCAGTTCGTTCCGCTGCTGGTCGTCACCCCGCTCACCTTTCTCGGCGGAACCTTCTATTCGATCGACATGCTGCCGCCCGTCTGGCGAACGGTGACGCTCTTCAATCCGGTCGTCTACCTGATCAGCGGCTTCCGCTGGAGCTTCACCGGCACCGCTGACGTCGGCATCGGCGTCAGCCTCGTGATGATCCTGATCTTCCTCGCCGTCTGCCTGGGCACGGTCTGGTGGATCTTCAAGACGGGATACCGCCTGAAGAGCTGAGCCTCGCTGAAGAGCCGACGCCCGGCTCCACCCGCCGCTCGGTCAGGCGTGCGCGGCAGCGCGCGCAGCGTTGAAGTCGGTGAGGATGCGGCGGCCGGAGGCTTCCAGGCGGGAGCGCGCCTCGTCCAACCCATCCACCAGCAGCTGCTTGCCGCGCTTCTTGACCTCGCCGGCGACGAGAACCGTATCGACGTCGCGCGGCCCCGCGTGCAGCACCATCGTCGCCGCGAGATCCCGCGTCGACCACAGGCCGATGTCGGCGGTATCGACGAGGATGACGTCCGCCTGCTTTCCCGGTGTCAGCGAGCCGACGCGGTCGGCCATGCCGGCCATGTGGGCGCCGTTGATCGTCGCCCACGCGAGCGCGTCGCGGCAGGTGATGGTCATCTCCTGCGGGGCGGCGCCAGTCGCCCTCAGGGCGTCCAGGGCATCGCCGTGGCGCTGGGCCTGCAGCGTGCTGCGGGTGACCGCGAACATATCGCTCGAGATGGCGGTCTCGACGTCGGAGCCGATCGCCACCGGAGAGCCCAACGCGCGAAGCCGACCCGTCAGCGGCCAGCCGAAACCCATCTGAAGCTCCACCTCGGCGGTGACGCTGAAGGTGACGCCGGCATCGACGAGCCGCTTCAGGATCTCGTCCGACAGGCTGTTGCCGTGGACGATGTTGACGGTCTCGTCGAGCACGCCTTCGGCCAGCAGCCGTTCGAAACCATCCGGCGTCTTCATCGGCGCGCCGCTGACGTGCATGCTCGCGTGCAGGCCGTGCTCGCGGGCGAGCCGGTGGTCGGACTGGCAGACGTCGTAGATCGACAGTCCCGGCCCGAGGATCGCCAGACCGAGCGTGACGCGGGCCGAGCGGTCGGACAGCCTCCCCTTGGCGAGGCGCTCCACTTCCGAGCGCGGCATCGGCACCTCGCTGAAGTGACGCTGACCCTCCTTCGGGTCCGGCTTCGGCGAGCCATGCAGGAAGAGCGCGCGGATACCCGAGCGTTCCAGCCCGTCGATCGCCGCGTCGGTGTGATCGGGCGTCGGATTGTTGTGGCACCAGTCGACGAGGGTCGTGGTGCCAGCCGACAGCTGCGAGAGCGCGCCCACATAGTTGGCGATCCCGATGTCGTCGGGATGGAAATGCGTCGCCAGCCCCGCGTGTACCGCCCGCAGATATTGCGGGATCGTCCAGTCGGCGGCGAGGCCGCGCAGGCCTGTCTGCCAGGTGTGCATGTGCGTGTTGACGAAGCCCGGGGCGACGATCATCCCGGTCGCATCGATCACCTCGGCGCCGGGCGGCGCCTCGAGGGTCGTGCCGACGGCGGCGATGCGGTCGCCCTCGATCAGCACATCGCCGACCGCAATGTCGCCGATGGCGGGGTCCATCGACAGGATCGCGCCACCCTTGATCAGCAAAGCACGCATCGGGTCACCCACTTCAAGCAGATCACATGAACATTAGGCTGAGCCACGGCACCGCCATCAGCAGGATCGTCACCGCCATCATCGTCAGCACGAACGGCAGCGCGCCGGCGAAGATCTCGCCGAGCGACACGAAGTTCGGTGGAAAGGAGCCCTTGACGACGAACACCGCGATGCCGAACGGCGGTGTGATGAGGCCGATCTCGATGGCGAGCACGGTGACGATGCCGAACCAGATCAGGTCGCCGCCGAGCACGCTGACGATCGGAATGACGATCGGCAGCATGATCAGCATGATCGACGTCGAGTCGAGCAGCATGCCGAGCAGCAGCACGAGGACGAAGTAGATCGCCAGGAACTGCGCGAGCCCGAGCTGCGAGTCCGTCAGGATGCCGGTCATCTCCATCGGGATGGTGGAGAGCGTCAGCATGCGGGCATAGACGTTTGCCGCGATGATGAGGAACAGGATCGTCGTCGAGACGTATCCAGTTTCGAGAACGACGGAGCGCAGCACGGGCCATGAGAGCTTGCCGCGGGCGAAGCCGACGATGAAGGCGCAGAAGGTGCCGACGGCGCCGGCCTCGGTCGGCGTGAAGAACCCGGCGTAGATGCCGCCCATCACCAGCGCGACGATCGCGACGACGGGCAGGAGCCGCCTTGCCATTTCGCCGCCCGACATGCGGGTCTCGATGTCGTCGTGAACCTTGCCCACGAACGACGGCCAGAATGTCGCCAGCCCGTAGTTGAGCGCCGCGAAGGCGGCGGCCAGGATCAGCCCCGGCACGATCGCGGCAATGAACAGCTTGCCGATCGAGACCTCGGCGATCAGGCCGTAGATGATCAGCAGCAGGCTCGGCGGGATCAGCATGCCGAGCACCGACGAGCCGGCGACGACGCCGACCGCGAAGCGCTTGGTGTAGCCGTTCTCGATCATTGGCGGCACGGCGATGCGGCTGAACACGGCGGCGGAGGCTATCGACGAGCCGGTGATCGAGGCGAACACCGCGTTGGCGCCGACGGTGGCGATGCCGAGCCCGCCGCGGATCTTCCTCAGCATCGACACCGCCACGTAGAAGGCATCGCGGCCGACGTCCGCCTTGTCGAGGATGAGGCCCATCATCACGAACAGCGGCACGACGCCGAACTCGTAGGACTTGATGGCGCCCGAGAAGGTGATGCCAACGGTGTTGTCGGCGATGATCGGATTGTCGCGGGTGAGCCAGATGCCGATGTAGGACAGGCCCAGCAAGGCGAAGGCAATCGGCACGCCGAGCGCGACGCAAGCGAGCAACGCCGCCAGCGAGACGAACCCGACGCCGAGCGGCGTCAGACCGAGCGAAAAGTTGACGTAGACGAAGAGCAGGATCGCGGCGGCGAGCGCCAGCGTCGGCAAGCCGTCGCGCACGAGCGACCGCTCCCCGCGACCGCCGAAGACACCGATGATCGGCGCAGCCTTGCCGCACAGAACCCGGATCGTTTCGGCCAGCGCGACCGCGCAGCCGATGACGACACCGAGCGAGAACGGCCACACCGGAATGGTGTAGGCGCCGACGGCGCCCATGAACTCGGCGGACTGATAGGATTTGTAGAAGTCGTTCCAGAGCCAGATCAGGCCCTTCGCCAGGATGAACGCCCCGATCGCATAGCCGATCACGTCGATCACGGCGGCGAAGGCAGGGCGGCTGCCGGACCAGCGGCCATACAGGAAGTCGGCCTTGACGAGCCGCCCCTCGCCGATGCTGGAACCGAGCTGCAGGAAGACGCAGACGACGATCAGCATCGAAACAATTTCGGTCGCACCGTTGATCGGCCGGCTGAAGCCGGCCCGCATGACGATGTCGGCGCAGATCAGCAGCATGATGAAGAGGATCGCGAACGAGGCGATCCACGACAGCACCTGCGGAATGGCGAGATAGGAAGGGCGCAGCCAGCCGGCTGCGCCCTCGGTCTTGTCGGTCATCGCGGGTTACCCATGGAACTGCTGTCGCTCGGCGCCGTCTTCGCCGCGAGTCCGGACCCGCGGTAGGCCAGCCTCAGAGGCCGGCGTCCCAGTCGCGGCCGGGGGTGTCGCCCTGGGCGCGGATCTCGGCCATGAAGTCCTTCATGATCTGCCGGGCCGGCACGCCGCCCTTTTCGTTCGTCTCGACCCAGGTGAGCGCGACGTTCGGCATCGTCTCGATGAACTTCTTGCGCTCCTCCGGCGGCAGCTCGGCGATGGTGGCGCCGCCTTCCTTCATCTGCGTCAGGGCCGCGGCGGCGCGCTCCTCGATGAGGCGGGCGTTCTCGAGGCTGTACTCGTTGCCGAGCTCCGTCAGCACCTTCTTCACGTCGTCCGGCAGCGTCTCCCACTTGTCCTTGTTGACGCCGAGGCCACCGAAGGTGAGCGGGCCGGTGTCGATCAGGGTGACGTAGGGAGCGACCTCGTGGATCTTCAGCGGCCAGGCACCGGTGGCGATCAGCAGCGAGCCGTCGCCGACGCCGGTCTGCAGCTGCGAGTACTGGGCCGGCAGGCCGGTCGCGACGAGCGTCGCGTTCGTTCCAGCGAGCCACGGAGCGGCCGAGGCGGCACCGAGGATCTTCAGACCATCGAGATCCTCGATCTTCGTGATCGGCTTCTTCGTGAACAGGTGGTAGCCGTCGGAGACGCAGACGCCGAGGAAGACGACGTTGTTCGCCTCCCACTCGGCCTTCATCGCCTCGCTCTTCTGGTTGAGGTTGTTCATCACCGCGACCGTCTTGTTGACGTCGGAGGTGGCGAACGGCGTCGAGTACATGATGTTCTGCAGCGGCAGCTTCGCCGGCTCGAACAGCGAACCGATCCAGCCGATGTCGGTCAGACCGTCGGAGACGGCCTCGAGCGTGTCGTTGAAGCCGTACAGCGAGCCGCCGAAGGCCTCGGTCCAGTTGATGCGGTAGTTGGACCCCATCGCCTCGAGGCGGGCATTCGACTTGTCGACGACGATGGTCTTCAGCGGGCCGACCCACGGGATCGTCAGCGGATGGCTGGAGGCGATCGTCAGGTTGATGGTCTCGACGGCCGAGGCGGGCAGTGTCAGAGATCCGAAGGCAACGGCTGCGGCAGCGTACTTGAAGCAATGGAGCATGCGACTTCCTCCCTAGTCCGGCGGCGGAGTGCGTCGTGGGGCGCCTCTCGTGATCCGCTGGCGAGCCTGAAGGCTGGCGGCACCATGCCATGCAATCGTTTGCAGCGCAAGACCGCCCTCTCCGCGACAAAGCGATGAGATAACAACGAGTTGTCTTACAGGTGCGGTTGGCAAATTTGGCAAACTGACCCTGCCAACTCTTCCTGAAACGTCGCTGTTCGGGTTCCTCCACCGTCGACACGGCCTCGGCCAACCTGCCCGGTTTTGCCCAGCCTCCGCCGAATCTCGACTCCGGCGCCTGCCGGATTGCCGGATGACCCGGAAGCGGGGCAATGTCCAACTCCCCGGGCTCCCGGCCCGGAGGGGTGCCGGCATGAATCGGTACCACAGCGAAGGAAGCGAGCCAGCCATCATGTCCGACATCGTGTGCATCTCTCCGATCGACGGAAGCGAAGTCGCCCGGCGTACGCCGGCGACCGGCGCCGCGATCGACGCCGCCCTCGCCGCCGCGCGCCATGCGCAGGCGGAATGGGCGCGCGTCCCGATCGCCGAGCGCGGCCGCAAGATGCTCGACTTCCTCGCGGCGATGCAGGCACAGAACCAGGAGATCGTGCCCGAGCTCGCCCTCCAGATGGGTCGGCCCGTGCGCTTCGGCGGCGAGATGCGGCCGTTCGAGGAGCGCGTCCGGGCGATGGTCGACATCGCCGAGGAAGCTCTGGCACCGGTGGTTCCGAAGCCGAAGGAGGGCTTTCGCCGCCTGATCAAGCGCGTGCCGGCCGGTATCGTGCTGGTGGTGGCGCCGTGGAACTACCCCTACCTCACGGCCGTCAACAGCATCGTCCCGGCGCTGCTGGCCGGCAACGCCGTCATCCTCAAGCACGCCACCCAGACGATCCTCGTCGGCGACCGCTTCCAGATCGCCATGGACCGCGCCGGCATTCCGAAGGGGCTGTTCCAGAACCTCGCACTCGGCCACGAGGACACCGCCAGGCTGATCGGCTCGGGCAAGGTCGACCACGTCAACTTCACCGGGTCGGTGGCCGGCGGCAAGGCGATGGAGCGCGCCGCCGCAGGAACGTTCACGACGCTCGGCCTCGAGCTCGGTGGCAAGGACCCGGCCTACGTGCGCGCCGACGCCGATTTCGACTTCACCGTCGAGAATGTCGTCGATGGCACGTTCTACAACTCGGGCCAGTGCTGCTGCGGCATCGAGCGCATCTACGTGCACGACAGCCTCTACGACCGCTTCGTCGAGTCCTTCGTCGACCTGACCAACAAGTACGTGCTCGGCAATCCGCTGGACGAGGCGACGACGCTCGGGCCGATGGCGGCGACGCGCTTCGCCGACGTCGTCCGCGCCCAGACCAACGAGGCCCTCGCCAAGGGAGCGCGCGCCCACATCAACCACGAGCGCTTCCCCGCCGACCGCGCCGGCACGCCCTACCTGATGCCGCAGGTGCTGACGGAGGTGGATCACTCCATGTCGGTGATGATGGAGGAGAGCTTCGGCCCCGTCGTCGGCATCATGAAGGTGTCCTCCGACGAGGAGGCCCTGCGCCTGATGAACGACAGCCCCTACGGCCTCACCGCCTCGATCTGGACGAAGGACATGGACGCCGCCGAGGCGATCGGCGACAAGGTCGAAACCGGCACCGTGTTCATGAACCGCTGCGACTATGTCGATCCCGGCCTCGCCTGGACCGGCGTGAAGGACACCGGCCGCGGCGCCACCATGTCGCGTCTCGGCATCGAGGGCCTGACGCGGCCGAAGTCCTACCACCTGCGCGCGATCGGCTGACCCGTCGAGCCGGGGCGGCGTCCATCGCCGCTCCGGTTCCCGCGCCTGCTGCCGACGGTGGGCGGATAGAAGGACGCTCCCGGCCGGAGTGTCGCTGGATCGCTCAGCGGTCGCCGCGAGATCGTGACGGTGCGAAGGAACTGCGGTGATCTATTCGCACGAGTTGAAGCTCGTCTTCATCAAGGGACGCAAGGTCGCCGGCACCAGCGTGGAAATCGCGCTCTCGACCCTGTGTGGCCCGTCCGACATCATCACGCCGATCACGCCGATCGACGAACTGGAGCGCCTGCGGCTCGGCAGCGGCCCCCGCAATTTCTCCGACGATCCGGCTGCCGAGCAGGCGTGGCTCTCGACACTGCGCTCGACACCCACGAACCGCCTCGACGAGCTGACGCTGCCGCGAAGCCGTTTTCGCAACCACATGCCGCTGACCCGGGTGCTGAACACCATCGGGCCCACTCCGGACGGTTACGTCGTTGCGGGCGTGGAGCGCGATCCTTACGCCAAGGTGCTGTCGTGGGCGAACAACAAGGTCGCGATGAGCCGCTACAAGATCGGTCGCGCCATGCAGGCGAGCCGCTGGGCGCTGCGTCGTCGGCTGTCGCGGATGATCGAGGACAAGACGGTCCTGGCCGTTCACAACCTCGCTCGCTACCGCGATTTGGATGGCCGGCTTGCAGTGACGCTGATGCGCTACGAGACGCTCGAGGAAGACTTCCAGCGTCTTCTCGCCGGGCGCGGCGTGCCCGTGCCGCCTCCCCTGCCCCATGTGAAGAAGGGGCTCGCCGCTATCGGCCAGGGTCCGCGCGATCTGCTGACACCGCAGCAGATCCGTCAGATCAACACGCTCTTCGAGGACGAGTTCGAGACCTACGGCTACCCGTACCTCTGACGACCGGCCCCTCGCGATCTGTTGGCGCTCTCGGGCTTTGCCCAGGCAGCCAAGGTGCCAACCCAAAGTCTCCGGGCCGGGCCGCGCAGCGGCGGTCCGGCCCGGAGAGCAAGGGGTGATGGCTCAGTCGATCAGCCGGTGCTCGCGCAGATAGTCGACGACGCGCTCGGCGGCCATCTCGGCCGTCGCCTGCGAGGTCATCAGGTGGATCTCCGCCTGCTCGGGCGCCTCGTAGGGGCTGTCGATGCCGGTGAAGTTCTTGATCTGGCCGGCTTCGGCCTTGGCGTAGAGACCCTTCGGGTCGCGCTGCCGGCAGATCTCGATCGGCGTGTCGACGTAGACCTCGACGAACTCGCCGTCCTCCACCAGATCGCGCGCCATACGCCGCTCGGCCCGGAAGGGCGAGATGAACGAGACGAGCACGATCAGGCCGGCATCGACGAAGAGCTTCGCCGTCTCTGCCACGCGCCGGATGTTCTCGACCCGGTCCGCGTCCGTGAAGCCGAGGTCGCGATTGAGGCCATGGCGGACGTTGTCGCCGTCCAGCACGTAGGTGTGCCGGCCCATCGAATGCAGCCGCTTCTCGACGAGGTTGGCGATCGTCGACTTGCCGGAGCCGGACAGGCCTGTGAACCACAGGATCGCCGGGTGCTGACCCTTGAGGGCGGCGCGCGCGATCTTGCCGGTGTCGATCGCCTGCAGGTGGATGTTGGTGGCGCGGCGCAGGCCGAACCAGATCATGCCGGCGGCGACGGTCGCGTTCGTCAGCCGGTCGATGACGATGAACGAGCCCGTCTCGCGGTTCGCCTCGTAGGGATCGAAGGCGATCGGCGCCGAGAGCGACAGGTTGCAGAAGCCGACCTCGTTGAGGTGCAGCTCCTTTGCCGCCAGGTGCTCGAAGGTGTTGACGTCGACCTTGTGCTTGATCTCCGTCACCGACCCGGTGACCGTCTTCGTGCCGACCTTGATGAGATAGGGACGGCCGGGGAACAGCGGCGCGTCGCTCATCCAGACGACGTGGGCCGCGAACTGGTCCGTCACCTCCGGCCGCGCGTCAGCGGCGGCAATGACGTCGCCGCGCGACAGGTCGATCTCGTCGGCAAGCGTCAGCGTCACCGCCTCGCCGGCGTGCGCCTCGGTCAGGTCACCGTCCATGGTGACGATGCGCTTCACCGTCGAGCGGCGACCCGACGTGGCGGCGACGACGCTGTCCCCCGGCCGCACGCTGCCGCTGGCGATCGTGCCGGAGAAGCCGCGGAAGTCGAGGTTCGGGCGGTTCACCCACTGCACCGACATCCGGAACGGCCGGCTCTTCAGGTCGTCGCCGACCTCGACCGTTTCCAGGTGCTCGATCAGGATCGGGCCGGTGTACCAGGGCGTGCGGTCGCTGCGCGTCGTGACGTTGTCGCCGAAGCGCGCAGAGATCGGTATCGCCACCTGGGTGTCGAAGCCGAAGGAGGCCGCGAACGTCTCGAAGTCCTTGCGGATGGCGTCGTAGCGGGCCTGATCGAAGTCGACGAGGTCGATCTTGTTCACCGCCAGCACGACGTGGCGGATGCCGAGCAGGGACGCGATGAAGGCATGCCGGCGCGTCTGCGTGACGACACCGAAGCGCGCGTCGACGAGAAGCACCGCGAGGTCGGCCGTCGAGGCGCCGGTCGCCATGTTGCGAGTGTACTGCTCGTGGCCGGGGGTGTCGGCGACGATGAACTTGCGCTTCTCGGTGGTGAAGAAGCGGTAGGCGACGTCGATAGTGATGCCCTGCTCGCGCTCGGCCTCGAGGCCGTCGACGAGGAGGGCAAAGTCGAAGTCCTCGCCCGTCGTGCCGTGCTTGCGGCTGTCGCGCTCGAGCGTCAGCAGCTGGTCCTCGAAGATCAGCTTGCTGTCGTAGAGCAGGCGGCCGATCAGGGTCGACTTGCCGTCGTCGACGCTGCCGCAGGTCAGGAACCGCAGGAGGCCCTTGCGCTCCTGGGCGGCCAGGTAGTCGGTGAAGGCGGCGGGGTCGAGCTTGCTCGCAGCGTGAGCCATCAGAAATACCCCTCGCGCTTCTTCTTCTCCATCGACCCGGACTCGTCGTGGTCGATGAGCCGGCCGGACCGCTCGGATGTGCGGGCGATCAGCATCTCGCGGACGATCTCGGGCAGCGTCGTCGCCGGCGATTCGATCGCGGCGGTCAGCGGATAGCAGCCGAGGGTGCGGAAGCGCACCATCTTCTCGACCGGCGTTTCCCCCTCGCGCATCGGGATGCGGTCATCGTCGACCATGATGAGCATGCCGTCGCGCTCCACCACCGGCCGCATGGCGGCGTAGTAGAGCGGCACGATCGGAATGTCATCGGCGAGGATGTACTGCCAGATGTCGAGCTCGGTCCAGTTCGACAGCGGGAAGACGCGGATCGATTCGCCCTTGGCGATGCGGCCGTTATAGAGGTGCCAGAGTTCCGGGCGCTGGTTCTTGGGGTCCCAGCCGTGCGCCGAGGTGCGGAACGAGAAGACGCGCTCCTTGGCGCGGCTCTTCTCCTCGTCGCGGCGGGCGCCGCCGAAGGCGGCATCGAACCCGTAGGACGTCAGCGCCTGCTTCAGCGCCTCGGTCTTCATCACATGCGTATAGTAGGACGAGCCCTGGTCGAACGGATTGATGTTCTGCCGCAGGCCGTCCTGGTTGGTGTGGGTCAGGAGCTGCAGACCCAGGCGCTTCGCGGTGTCGTCGCGGAAGCGGATCATCTCCCGGAACTTCCAGGTGGTGTCGACGTGGAGCAGCGGGAACGGCGGCTTCGACGGATAGAACGCCTTCATCGCGAGATGCAGCATCACCGACGAGTCCTTCCCGATCGAATAGAGCATGACCGGGTTGCGGAACTCAGCCGCGACTTCGCGGATGATGTGGATGCTCTCGTCTTCGAGACGCTTCAGATGGGAATATCGGTCGACGGACACTGCGGAATCGCCTTGCGCTGGGGGCTCTCGAGGTCGCGGGAGGAAATGCGGAGAGATTGCGGCCGCATCAGGACGGGCGGGCGGTCTCCGCGAACGGATCGAACCCGCCCGCCGCCACGAACCACGGATTGGCGAAGTCGGTATCGGTCGCCTGGTTGCGCTTGCCGTAGCGCAGCAACTCGCCGTCGACGGTGGTGACGCGTCCGCCGGCCGCCCTGAGCACGGCATCGCCGGCGGCGGTGTCCCACTCCATCGTCCGGGCGAGGCGCGGATAGAGGTCGGCGGCGCCCGTCGCGACGCGGCAGAACTTCAGCGACGAACCGGCCGAAACCATGTCGCGGACGACGAAGCGGTCGATGAACGCCTTCGTCTCGGGAGAAAGGTGGGATCGGCTGGCGACGACATCGAGGCCGGCCGGCGATACCGCGCGGACCCGGATGTCGCTCCAGTCGCACGTGCCATCGCTGCCGACCTGCGCCGAGCGGGCGCCCTCGCCGACGGTGCCGATGCAGATGTCACCGAGCGCCGGCGCATAGACGACGCCCGTCACCGGCGCCCCGTCCTCGATCAGCGCGATATTGACCGTGAACTCGCCGTTGCGGCTGATGAACTCCTTGGTGCCGTCGAGCGGATCGACGAGGAAGAAGCGCCGCCCGATCTCCGGCACGCGGCCAGCCGCAACCTCTTCTTCGGCGACGACGGGAACGTCCGGAGCGAACCGGCGCAGGCCCGCGAGGATCACCGCCTCGGCCGCCGTGTCCGCTGCCGTCACCGGCGAACCGTCCGCCTTGCTCACTACACCCTGGTCGCCGTCGTAGATCGCCATGATCTCCCGCCCGGCGGACAGGGCGAGCGCGACCAGCTCGTCGGCGAGAGAGCGTGATGACAACGGCGGAATCCTTGGATGGGGCGCAAGGCGTGCGCACGCGGGGCGTCGCTAGCGGAAAACGGCGCGTGCATCAACCCTGCCCACTGCCGCGTCCCGTGTAGCGCGCGTCGCCTCAGCGGCTCGAGCGCATCACCTGGATGTCGAGATCGCGGATCTTCTTGCGCAGCGTGTTGCGGTTCACGCCGAGGAGCTCCGCCGCCTTGATCTGGTTGCCGCGCGTCGCCGCCAGCGCCGCCGACAGCAGCGGATACTCGATGTCCTTGAGGATGCGGTGGTAGAGGCCGGGCGGCGGCAGGCGCTCGCCGAACTCGCCGAAATAGACGGAGAGATGCCGCTCCACCGCGCCCGACAGCGTCTCGTCGCGGTCGCCGCCCTCGAGCCCCGGCGTCAGGGCCGGCTGGTCGAGCTCCGCCTCGATCAGCCCGACGCTGATGACGTCCTGCGGATAGAGCGCTGCGAGCCGTCGCACGAGGTTCTCGAGCTCGCGGATGTTGCCCGGCCAGCGGTAGCGCTTCAGCCGGTCGAGGGCCGCCGGCTCGACCTGCTTGGAGGGCAGCCCTTCGCGCTCTGCGAGGGTGAAGAAGTGGCGGACGAGGTCGGGAACGTCCTCCGCGCGCTCGCGCAATGGCGGCAGACGGATCGGCACGACGTTCAGCCGGAAGAACAGGTCCTCGCGGAACAGGCCCTGGTTGATCAGCAGCCTGAGGTCCTTGTTGGAGGCGGCGACGATGCGCACGTTCGTCTTGATCGGCGTGCGCCCGCCGACGGTCGTGTATTCCCCCTGCTGCAGCACGCGGAGCAGCCGCGTCTGCGCCTCCATCGGCATGTCGCCAATCTCGTCGAGGAAGAGCGTGCCGCCTTCGGCCTGCTCGAAGCGGCCGGCATTGCGGCTGGAGGCGCCGGTGAAGGCGCCCTTCTCGTGGCCGAACAGCTCCGATTCGATGAGATCGCGCGGGATCGCCGCCATGTTGACGGCGACGAACGGGCCGTTCCGGCGCTTGCCGTAGTCGTGGAGCGCCCGGGCGACGAGTTCCTTGCCGGTGCCGGACTCGCCGGAGATCATCACCGTCAGGTCCGTCTGCATCAGGCGGGCGAGGATGCGGTAGATGTCCTGCATCGCCGGCGAGCGGCCGACCAGCGGCATGTGCTCGGTCGGCTCCTCCTCCGGCAGCGTCGGGCGGCGCGCCTTCGGCTCGGAGAGCGCCCGGCCGACGATGGTGATGAGTTCCTTCAGGTCGAAGGGCTTCGGCAGATATTCATAGGCGCCACGCTCGGAGGCGCGGATCGCCGTCATGAAGGTGTTCTGGGCGCTCATCACCACGACCGGCAGCTCCGGCCTGAGCTTCTTGATGCGCGGCAGGAGGTCGAAGGCGCTCTCGTCGGGCATCACCACGTCGGTGATGACGAGATCGCCCTCCCCCTGCGCGACCCAGCGCCAGAGGGTGGCGGCGTTCGAGGTCAGGCGGACTTCGTAGCCCGCCCGTGACAGCGCCTGATTGAGGACCGTGCGGATGGCCGCGTCGTCGTCGGCGACGAGAATCTTGCCGTTCATCGAAACCACGTCACCCCGGAGGGGTCCTCGTTGCACCGCCGGCGTGAGCCGGCATCAGGATACGGAATACGGTTCGGCGCGGCTGCGATTCGCACTCGATGATGCCGCCGTGGTCGCCGACGATCTTGGCCACCAGCGCGAGCCCGAGACCCGTGCCGTTGACCTTGGTGGTCACGAACGGGTCGAACAGGTGCGGCAGAAGGTCCTCCGACACGCCGGCGCCATTGTCGCGGACGCAGAACTCCAGCGGCAGGCTGACGCGCTGCTTCGAGCCCGGGATCGACAGCCGGATGCCCGGGCGGAACGCCGTCGACAGCACGATCTCGCCGTCGGGGTCGTTGCCGATCGCCTCGGCCGCGTTTTTCAAGAGGTTGAGGAACACCTGGACCAGTTGGTCGCGGTTGGCGCTGACCGGCGGCAGCGACGGGTCGTATTCCTCGACGATGCGGATGTGGCGCGCGAAGCCCGACTGGGCGAGGCGCTTCACGTGATCGAGGACGGCGTGGATGTTGACCGGTTCCCGCTCGATCGGCCGCTCGTCGGAGAACACCTCCATGCGGTCGACGAGCTTGACGATGCGATCGGTCTCCTCGGTGATCAGCCGCGTCAGCGCCCGATCATCCTCGTTGGCCGATTGCTCGAGAAGCTGGGCCGCGCCACGAATGCCCGAGAGGGGGTTGCGGATCTCGTGTGCGAGCATCGCCGCCAGGCCGCTGACGGTCCGCGCAGCGCCGCGCGAGGTGAGCTGGCGTCCGATCTTCTCCGCCATCGTGCGCTCCTGCAGCACGATCACGACGGAGCCTGGCTGCTCGCCGAGCGGCGAGGCGTAGACGTCGACGATGCGGTCAGGGCCGAGGCGGGGCGAGCCGATGTCGACGCGGTACTCCGACACCGGCGCGGCGCGCTCGCGCACCTGCGCCACGAGGGCGAGCAGCGGGCTGCCGAACGGCACAAAGTCGGAGACGGCGTGGCGGCGCAACACCGAGGTGCTCGCCTGGAAGAAGGCCTCGGCCGCGTCGTTCGCCGCGACGATGAGGTTGCTGCCGTCGACGCAGACCACCGGGTGCGGCAGCGCGTTGAGGAGTTCGCTCGAGAGGTCGGGGCGGGCCGGCACCGGTGAGCGGTCGGGCGGCTTTCCGGAACGTCCGTGCATCAGGCGGCCACCCGTGTCTCGGCCGCGTCGTCGAACCAGGCGGCGATCAGCCTCATCACCATCGCTGGATCCTCAGACGTCAGCGCGGTCTTGCGGAGCGCCGGCGCACCGCTGCGCGGCCAGGCGTCGAAGCTCCACCCGATGTGCTTGCGGGCGACGCGAATGCCGAGCGCGCGGCCATAGAGCGACAGCATCTCCTCGTACTGGGCGAGCAGCATGTCGCGCCGCTCCGGCGCAGTGGGCTCGGGCCGTCGTTCGCCGGTGGCGAGGAAGTGCGCGACGTCGCCCGGCAGCCACGGCCGGCCCTGCGCACCACGCCCGACCATCACAGCGTCCGCGCCGGAGCGCGCCAGCATCGCGGGCGCATCGGCCACGTCGGTGAGATCCCCATTGGCGACGACGGGAATGGAAACCACAGCCTTCACCGCGGCGATCGCGTCCCAGTCGGCCGCCCCCTTGTAGAACTGGCAGCGGGTGCGGCCGTGCACCGTCACCATGGCGACGCCCGCCGCTTCCGCCCGCCGCGCGAGATCCGGGGCGTTGCGGCTGTCATCGTCCCAGCCGAGCCGCATCTTCACCGTCACCGGCACCTTCACGGCAGCCACCACCGCCTCGATCAGCGACAGGGCATGATCCGGCTCGCGCATCAGCGCCGAGCCCGCCCAGCCGTTGACGACGCGCTTGGCCGGGCAGCCCATGTTGATGTCGATGATGTCCGCGCCCGTCGCCTCGGCGATCCGGGCCGCTGTCGCCATGGCGTCGGCGGTGCATCCGGCGATCTGCACCGCATGGGGCGAGACATCGCCACGCTTCGCCTTCAATCGCGCCTCGATCTCGCCGTTGGCGAGTGCCTCCCCCGCGATCATCTCGCTGACCACCAGCGGCGCACCGAGACGCGAGGCCAGCCGCCGGACCGGAAGATCGGTGATCCCTGCCATCGGAGCGAGCAGGCACCGCCCCGCGATTTCGCGGGTTCCGATGCGGAAGGATGGGGCGGGGTGAGGGTCGGTCGGCTCTCTGGACATGCGGCACTGCTCAGCAACTGAGCATCCCTACATGATGCACAGATAATGTTCAACGCTTGCGACACGCCTGTCCACTGCGGCATCAAGGTGGTGGCCGCTTGTCCAATGCGGGCCGCTCGCCCTACACCGTCGAGGGCGTGGGAGCGAGTTGGCCATGACGGTTGAACAGGCGGAAAATCATCCAACGGGGCCGGACGGTGCGCCGCCTGTCAGTGCCGCCGTCGTCCTCGTCGCCGGCGGGCGCGGCACGCGCGCCTCCGCAGGGCCCGGCGATGCCCCGAAGCAATACCGCACGGTGGGCGGCCGGGCGGTCATCGCCGAGACGGTCGCCCGCCTCGCCGCCCATCCGGCGATCACCGTCATCCAGCCGGTCATCCACGCCGACGATGGCGAGGCCTTCGCGGGCGCCGTGGCGCCCCACCCCAAGCTCCAAGCCCCCGTCCCTGGCGGTCCGACGCGGCAGCATTCCGTGCGCAACGGCCTGATGGCGCTTGCAGGCAGTCCCCCCGACCTCGTTCTCGTGCACGATGCGGTGCGCCCGTTCGTCGGCGCTGCGGTGGTCGACCGGGTGCTGCGTGCCCTCGCCGCCTTTCCCGGTGCAATCGCCGCCCTACCCGTCACCGATACCGTCAAGCGGGCCGGCGACGGGCGCCGCATCAGCGAGACGATCCCGCGCGATGGTCTGTGGACGGCACAGACCCCGCAGGGCTTCCACTACGCGGCCTTGCTGTCCGCACACGTGAAGGCCGCGGAAGCGGACCGCCACGACCTCACCGACGACGCGGCGGTCGCCGAATGGGCGGGCCTCGAGGTGACGCTGGTGGAAGGCGATCCGGGCAACGTCAAGCTCACCACCGCCGCTGATCTCGCCGCCGCCGACGCCCGGCTCACCAGCGCAGCGCTCGCCGACCTGCCGGACGTCCGCGTCGGCCAGGGCTTCGACGTGCACGCCTTTGGCGATGGCGACCACGTCACGCTCGGCGGCATCGCCCTCCCCCACAGCCGTGGCCTTGATGGCCACTCCGACGCCGACGTCGGCCTGCATGCGCTCACCGATGCGATCCTCGGCGCGATCGCCGACGGCGACATCGGCTCGCACTTCCCGCCGAGCGATCCGCAATGGCGGGGCGCCGATTCGGCCCGGTTCCTCGTCGCGGCAGTCGAGCAGGTCCGCTCGCTCGGCGGCCGCATCGCTCATCTCGACCTGACGTTCATCTGCGAGGCTCCGAAGATCGGACCGCACCGCGACGCCATGCGCGCCCGCATTGCCGCGATCACCGACCTTCCCGTGGGGCGGATCGCCGTGAAGGCGACGACGAGCGAGCGGCTGGGCTTCACCGGCCGGCGCGAGGGCATCGCCGCGATGGCCACGGCGACGGTCCGCCTGCCGTTTGCGCCGGGAGACGGGCGGTGACTGATCTTGCGCCGCTCCTCGACACCGCTGAGGCTTTGCTCGAGCGCTGCCGACGCGCCGGCGTCATGGTGGCGACCGCCGAATCCTGCACCGGCGGGCTGATCGCGGCGGTGCTCACCGAGATTCCGGGCTCGTCGGACGTCGTCGACCGCGGCTTCGTCACCTACTCCAACAGCGCAAAGAGCGAGTGCCTGGGCGTCGATCCGGCCGTCATCGCCCGCGATGGTGCGGTGAGCGAGGCGGTCGCCCGCCTGATGGCCGAAGGGGCGCTGGCGCACTCAGCGGCCGACCGTGCCGTCGCCGTCACCGGGGTCGCCGGACCGGGCGGCGGGACGGCGGCCAAGCCGGTGGGGCTCGTCCACCTCGCCGTCGCCGTTCGCGACGGGCCAACGATCCACCGGGAGATCCGGCTCGGCCCGCGAACCCGCTCGGAGATCCGCCTGGCGACGGTCGCCACGGCGCTGGAGATGCTCGCGGCCTCGCTCCCCTGACGACTGCTACGAGACGAATCACACCGCCGGGCGATCGAGGTTGTCGAGCTCCAGCCGGTGCTCCTCCGTGAGATAGGCATCCGCCTTCTCCGGCGAGAGACGGCAGCGCACGGCGACGGCGAAGATGGCGACCGCGAAGACGGCAATGACGAGAATGTCCCAGCCGAACGCAATGGCGCCGGTGCCGCCGAAGGCTCCGAGATAGGAGATCACGCCGATTCCGAGGAGGTAGGGGATCAGCCAGGCGGCCTCCGCCAGGTCGAGCGGCGGCCGGTTGGGTCGCAGTGCGACGATCCCGAGCACGATCGCACCGACCCCGAGGCAAAGGCCGAGGCGCACGATGGTGTCCCAGCCGCTCCAGTAGACGACGAGCGTCGAGATCACGAAGGCCGTCGCCGCGACGAGGTGGACCGCCGGCAGGCGGAACGGCCGCCGGCGCTCCGGCATCAGCGCGCGCAGGGCGACGACGGCGATCGGCCCGACGACGAAGGACAGCACGATGGCAGAGCTGTTGAGCTGGACGACTTCGTCGAACGGCAGGGCGACGAAGACGAGGGTCGAGGCGAAAAGGTTGAGGATCATGCCGGCGAGCGGCACCCCCTGCCGGGACAGCGTCCCGATGATGCGCGGAAACAGACCGTCCTCCGCCAGCGCATAGGCGATGCGGGCGTTCGAGCCGACGGCGACGAGGGCACCGCCGAACGGCCCGATCACCGCCCCGGCATTGAGAAGGCTGACCAGCCAGAGGATGCCCAGCGCCGAGGCGACCGCGCCGACCGGGCCGGTATCGCCCGACAGGGCGAGATGAGACCAGCCGGCCGCGACCGCGCCGGGCTCCAGGGCCCCGATGAAGGCGAGCTGGATGCCGCCATAGACACCGAAGCAGATGAGGATCGACAGCATCAGCGCCATCGGCACCGTGAAGCCCGGATTGCGTGCCTCGCCGGCCATGTCCACCGCATGCCGGAAGCCGATGTAGGAGAAGATCACGCCGCCACTCGAGATCGCCGCCAGCACGCCCTGCAGGCCGAACGGCGCGAACGAGCCACCCGCCGTGAAGTTCGAGGTCTCGAAGCGCGAGGCGATCAGCGTCACGACGATCACGATCGGGATGCCGATCTTCAGCCACGTCACCGTCGTGTTCGCGTAGGTGAAGAACTTCACGCCGACGGCATTGATGATGGTGAACAGGACCAGCAGGCCACCGGACAGCGCGATGCCACCCCACGACAGTGTGCCGGAGCCGGGAGCGGTGAAGAGCCATCCGGACTGCGGATCGAGGTAGCGCAGCATCGCCTCGACCTCGATCGGCGCCGCCGTGTTGTAGCCGACCCAGGCCGTCCACCCCATCGTGAGAGCGACGACATTGCCGTGGCTGAACTGTGGGACGCGGGCGATGCCGCCCGGAACCGGCAACATCGCGGAGATTTCGGCGAAGGTGATGGCGATGAAGAACATCGCGATGCCGCCGACCACCCAGGCGACCATTGCGGCGGGTCCGGCGTGCTGGACGGCCAGCAACGGCGCGAACATCCACCCGGATCCGATGATGCCGCTGACGGCGACGAACGTCAGGCCGACGAGCCCGATCGAGCGGTGCATCCGCATGGCGTCCCCCACCCACTTCACACAAAGGCGTGGCCGGGGAATCGCGGCACGCTCGTCCGGTCCCGAGGCTAACCAGCACTATGTTGAAGCGCCACGCAGAATGCGCCGGGACCGCGCGTTCCTGTGCGCGCGGAGCGCGTTCGCCGGATCGCCCGGCAGCGGCGACCGCGTGCCGCGCGGAGGCCGCCGCTGCACAGGCGACAGCCTCCATTCTGTCGGCTATGAACAGAGGCGATGATAGAAACCATTACGACATCCGAAGCGCTGGCCGACGTCTGCGCTCGTCTTGCAGCGGCAGAGTTCGTCGCCGTCGACACCGAATTCATGCGGGAGACGACCTTCTGGCCGAAGCTGTGCCTGGTACAGCTCGCCAGTCCGGATGATGCCGTGATCGTCGATGCCATGGCACCGGAGCTCGATCTTGAGCCCTTTCTCGATCTGATGCGGGCGCCGGACGTCCTCAAGGTCTTTCATGCCGGGCGGCAGGACATCGAGATCGTCTACCACCGCGGCGGCTTTGTCCCGGCGCCGATCTTCGACACCCAGATCGCGGCGATGGTGTGCGGCTTCGGCGATTCGATCGCCTACGACCAGCTCGTCGCCCGCACCACCGGCGGCCGCATCGACAAGACCCACCGCTTCACCGACTGGTCGCGGCGCCCGCTGTCCGACCTCCAGCTCGACTACGCGCTCGCCGACGTCACACACCTTCGCGACGTCTACCGTCATCTGCGCGCCTCCCTCGAGAAGAGCGGCCGCATCGACTGGGTCGCCGAGGAGATGGCGATCCTGACGTCGACCAGCACCTACCGGGTCGAGCCGGAGAGCGCGTGGACACGCTTCAAGGCGCGGCCGAAGTCCCGCGAGGAGTTCGCCGTTCTTCAGGCGGTGGCGGGCTGGCGCGAGCGCGAGGCGCAGACCCGCGACGTGCCGCGCAGCCGTGTGCTGAAGGACGACGCCGTCAGCGAAGTCGCTACCCGTCGCCCGCGCACCGCCGAACAGCTTGCCGGGCTGCGGACCGTCCCCAAGGGCTTCGAGCGCTCGCGCTCGGGCGCCGAACTGGTGACACTCGTCAATCGCGCCCTCGACGGCGCCCTGCCCGAACTGCCCCCGATCGACAACGACCGGCCGACCGGCAATGGCGGCGCGGCGTCCGAGCTTCTGAAGGTCCTGTTGAAGCTCGTTGCCGAACGTCATGGCGTCGCAGCGAAAATCATCGCCACGTCTGACGATCTCGACCGCATCGCCTCATCAGACGACGCGGGCGTGCCGGCTTTGTCGGGCTGGCGGCGCGAACTGTTCGGAGAGCCCGCCCTCGACCTCAAGAACGGCCGGTCCGCCTTGGCGATGAATGGCGGGCGAATCGTCCTTCTGGAACGCACCGGGGACGATGGTCAGGCGCTGGCACCCGTCGCCCAGCCCGCCCCGTCGAAACGTCGCAAGCGCCGCCGCCGGAAGCCGGAGGGTGAGGCGCGCGCCGGAACCGCCTTGGAAGCGGGTGCGGAATCACCACCGGTCGAGAGCGCCTGATTGAAGACAGTCTGCCGCGGCGCCCACAGGGGCGGCCGCGGCGTGTGCCGGAGACGTCGCCCCTACTTCGCCCGCACGGCGGCGACGGCGACGAACTGGTCCGACTTCTTGTCGATCAGCAGCCCCGTGAACGCCGTCTGATCGAACGTCATGTAGGCGTTGAGCTTGCTGTTGGTCGACGTCTTCTTCGACTTGATCGTCAGGTTTGCCGTCACGGTGCACTTCTTGTCGACGACGATCTTGCCCTCGAGCGTACCGATTTCCTTGTCGGTCTTCTTCTCGATGCAGCTCGACTCGGTGATCTTGCGATCATTGTCGACGGTGAAGGTGCACTGGGTGGCGACCTTCTCGAAGAAGACCATCGACCAGCCGCCGACGGCGTCCTTCGACGTGCACTTGTACTTCTGCTGGTTCGGCTCGATGACGTTGGCCTGCTGGGCGAACGCCGGCGCGGCGAAGGCGACGACGGCCGACGCGGCGAGGATGACGAGAGAGCGCATGTTGCCTGCTCCTGGAAGTCTGCCCGCAAAGGGCTGAGAGTTCGACGACGAAAGACGGCCGCTGCGGCTGATTGAGCCGGACATGGCGGACGACCGGCGTCACTTCATGCGGATCGCCTGGACGACGACGAAACTGTCATCCTTGGCCGTCAGCACACCGACGAAGCTCGTCGCGGCCGCGTCCATGTAGAGCTCGGCAGTTGTCTTCGCCCCCTTGCCGCTCGTCGGGTTGATGGTAACATCACCGCTGATCGCGCACTTGCTGGTGATCGAGAGCTTCCCGGAAAGATCGCCAACGATCTTGTCCGTCTTCTTTTCAAAGCAGGCGGAGGTTCCGATCTTCCCGCTCTTGTCGACGGATGCCTCGCAGTAGCTCGGCTTGTCGCTACCGCCGATGATGATCAGCCAGTTGGCGTCGAGGTACTTGCTCTTGCACGTGTAGCCCTTCTGGGCCTCGATATCTTGCGCGGTGGCCGGGGCAGCAGCGAGCAGAGCAGTCGCGCCGATGGCCATCAGGAGGTTGCGAGCGTTCATGACGAAATTCCTCGGGAGAGTGTCGAAAGGGCGTTGCGACGCGGACTTGGCCGCGCTCACTGCTCCATGCGGACGGCCGTGAAGGTCCCGAACCTTCCCTTGTCCGACCCCTTGGAGCCGACGGTGATCCCGATGATGGTCGTCTGGCTCTTCGTCATGTTGGCGGTGATGTCCGCCTTCACCACGTCGCCCCCGGCCTTGAGGGTGAGGGTGCCGCTCACGGCGCACTTGCTGTTGACGGTCATGTCGCCGGTCGCCTTGATCCGGGTGTCCGGATCGATGGCATCGAAGCAGTCGCCCTTCAGGCTGTTGTCCTTGTCGACGGAGAGCTTGCAGTAGAACGGCACGCCGTTCGAAGCGATCAGCATCCAGTCCTGCTTGACGGCCTTGCCCGGGCAGGTGAACTTGCCGTTGGCGCGATTTGCCTCGATGTCCGCGTGTGCCGAGAATGCGCCGACACAGACAAAGACGCCGGCCAGGATGGCCAGAGTTGCTTTCTTGGGCATGCATTGGCTCCGGTTAGTGTCCCGTTCGGCCGCCCCGAATCCGGTGCGCCCCGACGGAAGCTAACCTCCGACACGTTTCGTCACAATGACGTGAAACGGATTCGCACAACCACCGGGCGTCGCTGGAAGACGCAAGTATACCAGTGCGGCGATAGACTAGCTCTCGATGACCGGTGAACCGACCATGCCGCCCAGGCGGGCGAGCTGTTCCAGTCGCTTGCGCACCACTTCCCCGTCGAGGGGGGCGAGGTCCTTCGGAATGCGCAGCACGAGCTTGTCGCCAGCGCTGTCGATGCCGATGCGCGGCAGCACCCCGGGCGCCGAGGCGGCGAGGACGTAGGCGAGCCGTAGCGCCGCCCCGAGGCAACGGGCGCGGTCCTTGATCCGCGTCGTGGCGAGTTCCCGCAGCCTTGGCGACAATGCGTCGTCGACGAGGCCGAAGTGACGGTAGTAGACGGCCAGCGCCAGATAGGCGCGGCCATGGTGGTCGACGCCGATGAACGAGGCGTTGGAGATGATCGCGACGCTCTGTTCGCCCCGGTAGTCCGGGTGGGCCCGCCAGCCGATGTCGGAGAGCAGGCACGCCCCGACGCGCAGCCGGCGTTCGTCGGCCGTCTCGTCGATGCCCATCAGCTCGAAGATGCGCGCGGTGAACGCCGGCAGCTCCGCCACCATCCGCGGCGACCGCGATCGCAGGAAGGAGAGCTCCTCGCAGGCCGAGATCAACGGGTCTGCCGCCCGCTCCGCCTCCGAAAGCCGCTCGTAGAGCAGGCCTTCGCGCAGGCCGAGGGCCGACAGCACGACGGAGCGCGGCTTCGCCGTCCGGATGATCTGCGCCAGCACAAGCGCCCCGTAGGGCAGCAGCGCCCGGCGCTGGCGGGACACGACCTCGATCGAATCCAGAGTGTCGATGTTGCCGCGCGCCACGGTGCGGCAGAACTCGAGCGCCTCGCCCGCCTGGATCGTATACTGGTGCATGACGTGCAGCGGGTAGCCGGTCTGGAACATGTGCAGCCGCGCGAGCGAGCGCCAGGTTCCGCCGATGGCGTAGAAGTCCCTGCCCTCGCCGGCCGCGAGCAACGGATCGGTGGCGAGCAGATCGGCCGCGATCTTCTCGGCCTTGCGCAGCGATGCATCCGACGCCTCCTGCAGCCGCAGGCCACCGAGGGGGAACGTCTGGCCGCCCCCCATCTCGCTTCCCCGCACGTCGACGATCTCGAGGCTGCCGCCGCCGAGATCACCGGCGATGCCGTTCGGATCGTGGATGCCGGAGGCGACGCCGAGAGCCGCGTAGCGCGCCTCGCTCGCCCCCGACAGGACGGTCACCGGCGACCGGCAGATGCGTTCGACCTCGGCGATGAACGCCGGCCCGTTCTCGGCATCGCGGGAGGCGGCCGTCGCCAGCACGTCGAAGGACCGCACGCCCAGCTGGTCGGAGATCTGCCGGAAGCGCTGCAGCGCCACCAGCGCCTGGTCGGTCGCCTGGTCGATCAGGCGGCCGGTCTTGGCGATCCCGCGCCCGAGGCCGGCGAGCACCTTCTCGTTGAATACCACCGTGGGCGAGCGGGCGAGCCGCTCGTAGACGACCAGGCGGACCGAGTTCGAACCGATGTCGACGACCGCGATCGGGCCGTTGCCGGGAAGACGTCCGGGCGCCGGCTCGGCGATCGGACGCCGCTCAGGCGCTTCAGCTGCCACGCCGCTTCGCAAACGGCTTGGGTGAATCGGTGAGGAGCGACTTGCCACGACCGGAAAGCGACGGGTTGTTCATGAAGTACTGCTGCGCGTTGAACGGCTCTTCGCCGGGAGCCGGGTGGATACGCCGATGGCCGCCGTCGGGCAAGAGCTGCCAGCTCTGTTCGTTGTCGGTGAGGTTCGCGACCATGATCTGGTCGAGGATCTGCGCGTGCACCGTCGGGTTCTCGATCGGCACCAGCGCCTCGACGCGCCGGTCGAGGTTGCGCTGCATCATGTCGGCGGAGCCGATGTAGACGTGGGCGTGCGGCGACGGCAGGCCGTGGCCATTGCCGAAGCAAAAGATGCGGCTGTGCTCGAGGAAGCGGCCGACGATCGACTTGACCCGGATGTTCTCCGACAGCCCCGCCACCCCTGGCCGCAGGCAGCAGATGCCGCGGATGACGATGTCGATCTGCACGCCGGCCTCGCTCGCGTCGTACAGGGCGTCGATGATCTGCGGGTCGACGAGCGAGTTCATCTTCAGCCAGATCTGCGCCGGCCGGCCGGCCTGCGCGTGGGCGATCTCGGCGTCGATGTGATCGAGGATGCGCTTGCGCAGCGACATCGGTGAGACCGCGAGCTTGGTCTCCTCGGTCGGCCGCGCGTATCCGGTGATGTAGTTGAAGATGCGCGCGACATCCTGGGCGATGACGTCGTCGCAGGTGAAGAACGACAGGTCGGTGTAGATGCGCGCGGTGATCGGGTGGTAGTTGCCGGTGCCGAGATGGCAATAGGTGACGAGGTTGCCGCCCTCGCGCCGCACCACCATCGACAGCTTGGCGTGCGTCTTCAGCTCGATGAAGCCGAACACGACCTGCGCGCCGGCGCGCTCGAGATCGCGCGCCCAGCGGATGTTGGCCTCCTCGTCGAAGCGCGCCTTCAGCTCGACGAGCGCCGTCACCGACTTTCCCGCCTCCGCCGCCTCGGCGAGCGCCTTGACGATCGGCGAGTCCTTCGAGGTGCGGTAGAGCGTCTGCTTGATGGCGACGACGTCGGGATCGTGCGCCGCCTGGGCGAGGAACTGCACGACGACGTCGAAGGACTCGTACGGGTGGTGGACGACGAGGTCCTTCTCCCGGATCGCCTCGAAGCAGTCGCCGTTGTGCTCGCGGATGCGCTCGGGGAAGCGCGGCGTATAGGGCACGAACTTCAGCTCGGGCCGATCGAGGCCGACGAGCTGGGCGAGGTCCTTCAGCGCGAGCGAGCCATCGACGAGGAAGATCTCGTCGTCGAGCACACCGAGGGCATTGGCGACGAACCGGCGGAGCGGTTCCGGTGTGGTGTGCTCGATCTCGAGCCGGATCACCGACCCGCGCCGGCGGCGCTTCAGTGCCGTCTCGAACAGCCGGACGAGGTCTTCCGCCTCCTCCTCGATTTCGAGGTCCGAGTCGCGGATGACCCGGAAGGCCCCCTCCCCGAGCACCCGGTAGCTCGGGAACAGCCGTGCGATGAACTGCCCGATCGTCGCCTCTAGGGAGACGAAACGCGCGCTCCCCGCAGGATCGCCCGGGCGATCCGGCAGGCGGATGTAGCGATCGACCTGCGCCGGCACGCGGATCAGCGCCACCATCCGGCCGCCCTCCGGCGCCGCGAGTTCGACGACCAGGGTGAAGCCGAGGTTGGGGATGAACGGGAACGGGTGGGCCGGGTCGATCGCGAGCGGCGTCAGCACCGGGAAGATGTGGCTCAGATAGAAGCGCTCGAGCCAGACACGCTCGACGTCGGTGAGATCAGGGCCTTCGACCAGCCAGATGTTGGTTTCGGCGAGGAGGGCCCGCAGCGACCGCCACTGCTCCTGCTGCGCCTCCTGCAGGCGGCCGACGCCCGCGGCGATCTGGGCGAGCTGCTCGCTCGGAGTCAGCCCGTCGTCCGAGCGCGTCTCGATGCCGATGCGCTGCTGGCCGCGCAGGCCGGCGACCCGCACCATGAAGAATTCGTCGAGATTGTTGGCCGAGATCGACAGGAAGCGAAGCCGCTCGAGCAGCGGGTGGTGCGGATTGGCCGCCTCCTCCAGCACCCTGCGATTGAACTGAAGCCAGGACAGCTCCCGGTTGACGAAGCGCGTGGGCAGATCCCTCAGGTCAGGCTCCGCATCGTCCGTTCCCCCCGACACGAACGCGCCCGCCACTTCCTGATCCATTCTGCCCTCCTGCCACCGCGCCGATCGGATACACGGAAAGTGTGACGGAATTGTTCGACGGCTCTCATCCGCCCTCGCTGCGCCGGCCCCCCGCCTCCAGCCGCTCAAGCACCTCCGCGGCAAGTGCGCGGGACGGCGCGCGCTTGCCGGCGAGCGCGGCCTCGTCGAAGGCCGCGACGAAGGCATTGGCCGCCGCCAGCGACCGCTCCATGCGTCGGAGCACGAACTCGACGACGGGCCGCTCGACGGTGATCTGGCGATCGGCGAAGAGCTTGACGAGCACCTGCGCGAGCAGGGCGTCGTCGGGCTCGGCGATCGTCACCGGCGTGGCCGCCCGCAGTCGCGAGGCGAGATCGGCGACCGGCGTCGCCCAGTCGTGCAGGCCGCTGCGGGCCGTCATCAGCACGGACCGGCCGCGCTGGCGGGCCGCGTTCAGGAGGTGCAGCAGCGCGGTATCGCCCGCGCGGCTGCGATCGATGTCCTCGATGACGACGTTGCCGGCCTCGACGATGGCCAGCGGGTCGGTGCCGGCGAGCGTGGCGAGGTCCATGACGGAGGCTCCGGCGCGGCCGGCCCACACCGTGGCGAGGTGGCTCTTGCCGGAACCGGGCGGCCCGACGAGAAGCGCGGTCTGCGCGGGCCAGTCCGGCCATCGGTCGACGAGCGCGGCGGCGGCGGCATTGGCCGTGCCGACGATGAAGTCGTCCCGCGTTCGCGAGGCGGGCGTCGCGAGCGAAAGCGGGATCTGGCCTTCCGGCGCCGCCACGGTGGCTATCCCGGATCCGACCGCGGGCCGCCCGTGTAGAACGGACTGGTGAGGTAGCGCCCGATGGCGAAGCGGGCGAGCACGCCCACCGCGGCTGCGGCCGGCACCGCGATCAGCATGCCGACGAAGCCGAACAGCGAGCCGAACGCGAACAGCGCGAACATCAGCCACACCGGATGCAGTCCGACGTGTTCGCCGATCAGCTTCGGCTGCAGCACGTTGCCCTCGACGAACTGTCCGAAGGCGAACACGGCCGCGACGGCGGCGATCATCGGCCACTCGGGCCAGAACTGCGCGACCGCCAGGCCCATCGACAGCACCATGCCGATCGTCGCGCCGACATAGGGGATGAAGCTGATCATGCCGATGAAGATGCCGATCAGCAGGCCGAAATCGAGGCCGACGATGGTGAGGCCGATGGCGTAGTAGGCCCCGAGGATCAGGCAGACCGACACCTGGCCCCGGATGAAGCCGGAGACGCCCTCGTCCATCTCGCGGGCGAGCTGGCGGACCGTGTCGAGGCTGCGCCGCGGTACCCAGCCGTCGATCTCGAGCACCATGCGGTCCCAGTCGAGCAGCATGTAGAAGGCCACCACCGGCGTGACGACGAGCAGGGCCAGCACCGACAGCAGCGCCTGTCCGCCGCTCCAGATCGACGTCAGCATCGTCGCGAGCCACTGGGCGCCCTGGGTCAACAGCCCGCCGAGCGACGACTTCAGATCCGTCGGCTGCATGCCGAGCATCGTCGGCAGCTGGCCAGCGCTGTCGATGTGTCGGGAGACGAAGTCCTGCAGCGAGGTGACGTAGCCCGGCAGGCTCCGCAGAAGCGCGGCGAGCTGGTGGCCGACGATCGGCAGCACCAGGATCAGCACCAGCACGAACAGGACGACGAACGCCGCAAGGATGATGAGGACGGCGATCAGCCGGTTGATGCCGAGCCGCTCGATACGGTCGGCGACCGGATCGAGCAGGTAGGCGAGGATCATGCCCGCCACGAACGGCAGCAGGATGCCGCTGAAGACGTAGAGAAAGACGAGGAAGCCGACGAGCGCGGCGACCCAGAAGCCGATCTGTCGGCCGACACTCACGGGTGCTCGTCTCCGGGGCCGGATTTCGGGGCCTGGGGCGGGCCGGCCGTCATGTGCGCCATCCATTCGACGAGATAGGCGCCCGCGGACGTGACGGTCAAGGCGGCCACCGCGAGCGTCAGGATGAGCGTCGGCCAGTAGAGCTCCCAGCCGAAGGCGTTCGCTGCCAGGACGACGGCCGCAAGCACGATCTGCACCAGCGTGTTCGCCTTGCTGACGGCGATGGGTCGGACGCGAACCGGCCGTCCGAGTACAACCGCGAGCATCACGGCGCCGACGATGAGGAGGTCGCGAGCGACCACCAGCGTCGTCACCCACACCGGAAGTTCGCCTGCGATCGCGAGCGCGACGTAGATGGAGACGAGCAACGCCTTGTCGGCGATCGGGTCGAGGTAGGCGCCGAGTTCGGTCTCCAGGCGGAAGCGCTTCGCCAGGTAACCGTCGATCGCGTCGGAGATGCCGGCAGCGACGAACAGCGCGAAGGCGATGCCGGATTCGCCCGTGGCGATCGCCCAGACGACCACCGGTACGGCGAACAGCCGCGCCAGTGTGATCATGTTCGGCACGAGAGTGAACCAGGACCTCAACGACGTCTCCCCACGAGCACCGGACGCCACAGATGGCGATCCGTGTGTCGTCCGCCAAGCAGCCGATGCGCCTTGCGAGACGCCGCCTTGCCACGGGGACGCGCAATGCGCCATAGCATCCGCCGTCGGCCGACGGAATGCGCCTCCCTGCCCCGTGCGGCCAGCCTGAGCGGAGCCCCAATGAGCGATCCGGCCTCTTCCGAGCCCTTCACCTACGCCGCCGCCGGCGTCGACATCGACCGCGGCGACGCCCTGGTGCGGGCGATCGCGCCGCTCGTCCGCCGCACTGCGCGCCCCGGCGCCGATGCGGCGATAGGCGGCTTCGGCGGCGTCTTCGACCTCAAGGCGACCGGCTACCGCGACCCGCTGCTGGTGGCCGCCACCGACGGCGTCGGCACCAAGCTGCGGGTGGCGCTGGAGGCCGGCGTCCATGACACGGTCGGCATCGACCTCGTGGCGATGTGCGTCAACGACCTCGTCGTGCAGGGTGCCGAGCCCCTGATGTTCCTCGACTATTACGCCACCGGCCGGCTCGACGTGGAGGTTGCGACCGCCGTCGTCGCCGGAATCGTCGAAGGCTGCCGGCAGGCCGGTGCGGCGCTGGTCGGCGGCGAGACGGCGGAAATGCCGGGCCACTACGGCGACGGCGACTACGACCTCGCCGGCTTCGCGGTGGGCGCCGTCGAGCGCGACCGGCTGCTGCCGCGCGCCGACGTCGCGAGCGGCGACGTGGTGCTCGGCCTCGCCTCCTCCGGCGTGCACTCGAACGGCTACTCACTGGTGCGCCGTATCGTCGAGGCCGACCGACTCGGCTACGGCGACCCCTGCCCGTTCCAGGCGGAGACGACGCTCGGCCGCGCCCTGCTGGCGCCGACCCGCATCTATGTGAAATCGCTGCTCAAAGCCTTCGCCGCCACCGACGGCATCAAGGCGCTCGCCCACATCACCGGCGGCGGCCTCGTCGACAACATCCCCCGCGTGCTGCCGGCGGCGCTCGCCGCCCGCATCGACCTCGACGTCATCGCGCCACCGCCGGTGTTCGGCTGGCTCGCCCGTGACGGCCGCATCGCCGAAGCAGAGATGGTGCGCACCTTCAACTGCGGCGTCGGCATGGTCGTGGTCTGCGCACCAGCCGCCGCCGACGCGGTGTTCACGACGCTAGAGGCCGCCGGCGAGACGGTGATGCGGCTCGGCACCATCGTGCCGCGCGGCGACCGTGCCGTCGTCTTCGACGGTCGCCTGTCGCTGTGAGCACGCCCGCCCGCAAGCGGGTCGCCGTGCTGGTCTCCGGCGGCGGCAGCAACATGGCGGCGCTGATCGCCGCCGCCGCCGACCCGGCGTTTCCGGCGGAGATCGTGCGGGTGATCTGCAACCGGCCGGATGCCGGCGCGCTTGCCAAGGCCGCGGCCGCCGGCGTCGAGACCGTGATCATTGATCACAGATCATATTCGGATCGCGAGACCTTCGACGCCGCCGTCGACGCGGCGCTGGTGGCGGCGGAGACCGACATCGTCTGCCTCGCCGGCTTCATGCGGCTGCTGACGCCGGGTTTCGTGGAGAAATGGCGCGACCGGATGATCAATATCCACCCGTCGCTGCTGCCCTCCTTCAAGGGCCTGCACACCCACGCCCGGGCGCTCGAGGCCGACGTGACGCTGCACGGCTGCACCGTCCACTTCGTCCGCGCCGAGATGGACATGGGGCCGATCATCGTGCAGGCGGCGGTGCCGGTGATCGACGGCGATACCGCGGAAACGCTGGCGGCACGCGTGCTCGCCGCCGAGCACCGCATCTACCCGCAGGCGCTGGCCGCCGTCGCCAGTGGCCGTGCCGTCGTTGACGGTGAGCGCGTGGTGCACACCGGCGGCGGCGAACCGCCGGCGGCGTTCGTCTGGCCGCCGGCGTGACCGCCGGTCAGGCGCCGCAGGTCGGCAGCGCCGCCAGCACCGCATTGCGCGCCGGGCCGACCAGCGGCCGCGTATAGGACACCGTCGCCACTTCTTCCGGCTTCAGGTCCTTGAACACCTTGTTGGTGACGCACTGGCAGCGCCGGACCGCGGTGTCGCGCGCTTCCGTCATCTCGGGCCGCCGCCAGATCTCCACCACGCACGCGTCCGTCAGCTGCCGCTTCAGGCCGTCGACGTCGACCACGATCGCATCCTGAGCCGCCAGGGGCCCCACCATACCCGACGCGACGACCACCGCCGCCACCCACGAAACCATCCGCATCATCATTCACCTGCACGGACGCCCGGCCCTGCGGCACGGCGCGTCACCCGATCCCGATCCAAATCCGATTGTCGTGGAAGGCCGCGCCGCCGAACGGTGCCACCGGGTCCGCGCCGGTGAGCACGTTGATGCCCTCACCGTCGAGGAAGGCATCGTTCGGCCAGAGCCCTTCCGAGATCACCACGCCACGCTTCAGCCCGTCGAACAGCGCGACGTGCAGCCGCACCTCCCCCCGCGCGTTGCCGATGCGGGCGATTGCCCCCTCCCCGAGACCGAGCGCCGCGGCATCGTCCGGGTGCATCAAGAGCGTCGGCCGCTTCTCGCGGGCGAGCGACGACGGCGTCTCGTTGAAGGTGGTGTTGAGGAACGAGCGCGACGGCGCCGTGACGAGGCGGAACGGCTCGGCCTCGCTCGCCTCCTCGATCACCGGCCAGTAGTCCGGAAGCGACGGGGCGTTCGCCCACGGCCCCATCGCCCCGGCGTTGGCGAACGGCACCGCGGGCCAGTCCGGCCGGAAGCGGAACTTGCCGTCGGGATAGGCGAAGCCGTCGAGATAGTGCGCGGTCCGGAAGTCGGGCTGCATGTCGCGCCAGCGGCGAGCCTCGAGCTCGTCGACGGTGCCGTAGCCGGAGGCCTGCAGCATCCAGTCGACGTGCTCGCGCGGGCTCATGGCGAAGCCCGGGTGCTTGGCGCCGAGGCGGCGGGCGAGCTCGACCTGGACGAAGTGGTTCTCCCGGCACTGGCCTGGCGGCTGTACCAGTTTCGGCCCGTAGAGCAGGTACTGGTGGCCGCCGCCCTTGTAGATGTCGTCGTGCTCGGTGAACATCGTCGCCGGCAGCACGACGTCGGCCATCCGCGCCGTCTCCGTCATGAACTGCTCGTGCACGGCGAGGAACAGGTCGTCGCGCGCGAACCCCGCCGCCACCTTGCGCTGCTCCGGGCAGACAGCGGCCGGGTTGGTGTTCTGCACGATCATCGCCTTCACCGGCGGACCGCCGATCAGGGCGTCGGCCTCGCCGACGAGCACCGGTCCGAGGCGCGACTGGTCGAGCTGGCGCGTCGCCGGGTCGACGACGTCGAGCCCCTCGATCATCGTCTTGTCGAGCCGGTAGATCGCGCCGTTGTTGTGGAAGGCGCCGCCGCCCTCGTGCTGCCAGAGGCCGGCGACGGTGGCGATCGAGGCTGCCGCGTGCATCGAGACGACGCCGTTGCGCGAGCGCGTGAAGCCGTAGCCGAGGCGCAGGAAGCTGCGCGGCGTCGTGCCGATCATCCGCGCGAAGGCCTCGATCTCGACGACCGAGAGCCCGGTGATCGCTGCCGCCCATTCCGGCGTGCGCGACTTCAGATGCTGCTCGAGCTCCGCCGGGCAATCGGCGTATTTTGCGAGATAATCCCGGTCGGCATAGCCGTCGCGGAAGAGCACGTGCATGACCGCGCAGGCGAGCGCGGCGTCGGTGCCTGGCTTCAGGATCAGCGCGAGGTCCGCCTGGTCGACGGTGGCGTTGCGGTAGACGTCGACGACGACGATCTTGGCGCCCCGCGTCTTCCGCGCCTTCACCGCGTGGGTCATCACGTTGACCTGGGTGGCGACCGCATTGGTGCCCCAGATGACGACGAGGTCGGCCACCGCCATCTCGCGCGGATCTGGTCCGGCGAGCAGACCAGTGCCGGCGATGTAGCCCGTCCAGGCCGGGTTCACGCAGATCGTCCCGAAGGTGCGCGAGTAGCGTTTGGTGTGCGTCAGCCGGTTGAGCCCGTCGCGTTGCGCGAGCCCCATCGTGCCGGCGTAGAAATAGGGCCACACCGACTGCGCCCCGAAGCGCGCCTCGGCGTCCACGAACGCTTCGGCGATCCGGTCGAGCGCGGCTTCCCATGAGATCGGCTCGAAGCGGCCGGAGCCCTTGGGGCCGACGCGGCCGAGCGGGTGCATGAGGCGGTCAGGATGGTTGGCGCGCTCGGCGTAGCGGGCGACCTTCGCGCAGATCACGCCGGCGGTGTAGTCGTTGTCGGGCGCGCCACGGACGCGGCCGATGCGGCCATCGCCGCGCACCTCGACCTCGAGCGCGCACGTCGACGGGCAGTCGTGCGGACAGGCGGAAGCGCGGACGATGACAGCTTCGGCGTTCATGCCGGATCCTCATGCGGGCCGGTGCGGCGGGAGGAGCGCGGCGCCACGGCTGGCGGATCGACTTTAGACCTCATCCAAGGCGCGGCAAGCGCGCGGTGGCGAGGTTGACGGCCGCGTGATCCCCGATCGGCGCTCAGCGACCCCGCGTGTCCGGAAAGCCACAGGCGGTGCACCTCCCGGAAACGAAAAAGGCCGGCCAACCGGCCGGCCTTGTCCGTCTCAACCTTCGGCCAGGCTCAGCCGGTGATCTCGCTCTCGGAGAAGAAGAAGGCGATCTCCTGCTTGGCGGTGTCCGGGCCGTCGGAGCCGTGGGCGGAGTTCTCGCCGATCGACACGGCGAAGTCCTTGCGGATGGTGCCGGGCTCGGCCTTCGACGGGTCGGTGGCGCCCATCACTTCGCGGTTCTTCAGGATGGCATTCTCGCCTTCCAGCACCTGCACGACCACCGGGCCGGCGGTCATCGTCTCGACGAGCTCGCCGAAGAACGGCCGCTCGCGGTGGACGCCGTAGAACGCCTCGGCCTGGGCGCGGGTGATGCGGATGCGCTTCTGGGCGACGACGCGCAGGCCGGCCGACTCCAGACGGTCGACGATCTTGCCGGTGAGGTTGCGCCGGGTGGCGTCCGGCTTGATCATCGAGAAGGTGCGTTCGATCGCCATTTTCGTACGGGCTCCGGTCGTTTCTGGCCGCGAATGCGGTGGGAATTGCGCGCGGACGTATAGCCGCCGGCCGCGGGAGCGACAAGGCGGCCAGCGCGGCGGTGTTTCGCCCTGATCGATACGCCGCACCGCCGCGTTGCGCCGCGACGTGTTGGCGCCGCGACGTGCAGCGGTCCTGTCGCGGGATCAGGCGGTGACGGCCCGACGCCCGAGCCCGTCATAGAGGTCGAGGCAGCGCTCGAACCAGGCGTGCACCGGGTCGTCTTCGGCGAGGATCGCGACCGGGCTGGTGATGCGCGCCCACTGCAGGGTGCCGAAGACGCAGTAGTCGGACATCAGCGGCCCCTCCCCGCCGAGGAACGGCTGCAGGGCCATCGTCGCCCTGAGCGGCTCCAGCGCCGCGCGCACGGCGTCGACGCGGGCCTGCGACTTGTCCTCGATCTCCTCCAGCGACTTCGAGAACCGCGCTTCGCGCGACCGGCGGAAATAGGCCTGGTCGGCCGGCTCGAGGCGGTCGTGGATGTCGCGGACGACGATGCGCACCAGCGGCGCATGAAGCTGCGTCACCGCCCAGCGGTCGACAAAGCGCGCCGCCGCCCGTCCGCCCGGCCCGCCATAGAGGCTCGGCCGTCCGTGGTAGGTGTCCTCCAGATAGTCGGTGATGGCGAGGCTGTCGGCGATGATGGTGCCGCCGTCATCGAGGATCGGCACGGTCTTGAAGCGACCGCCGAGCACGTCCGGGATGCCGGTGAACGGCACGGCATGCGTCTCGAAAGCGAGGCCCTTGTGGGCGAGCGCCAGCTTCACCCGCCAGCAATAGGGCGAGAAGCGGCGGTCGCCGGTGCCGGAGAGATCGTAGAGGACGCGGGTGTGCGAGGCGGTCATGCGGAATTCCCCGAAGCGATGGGCGCGGCGATTGCCGTCCGTCTGCGGCGCTTGCCTTACGCCTAAAGTATGTCAGTATCCCTGACCTATAAGTCAGTCCACCGACGGCGGCCGCCCACCATAGCGGTTCGCCCGCGGCGGCGAAGACGGGAGATGACGATGGTCGAGACCCTGTTCCCCATGCTCGCCCGCTACAACGCCTGGGCGAACGAGCGCGTCTACGCAGCAGCCGGGGCGCTGGACGACTATGCGTTGCGGATGGACTGCGAGGCCTTCTTCGGCTCTGTCCACCGCACGCTCAACCACCTCATCACGGCCGACCGGATCTGGATGCGGCGCTTCACCGGCGAGGGCCCATCGCCGCGGGCACTGAACGAGGTGCCCTACGACAGGTTCGCCAACCTTGCCACCGCCCGCCGCGCCGAGGACGCCCGCATCATCGCCTGGGTGGAGGGCCTCTCGTCCGCCGAACTCGCCGGCCGCTTCCGCTACCAGCCGATCACGAATCCCGTCGACATCGAACAGCCCCTCGCCCCGGCGCTGCTGCATTTCTTCAACCACCAGACCCACCACAGGGGCCAGTGCCACGCGATGCTGACGCGGCTCGTCGGCAAGGCGCCGGAGCTGGACCTGATCATGTTCCAGCGGGAGAGCGGGATGGGGATGTAGTGGTGGCGGAACAATGGCAGGTCAGGGAGGCGCACTGGCCTTCGGTGAGTACTTGTAGTCCCGCAGACGCCTACGGCACCGCTCCAATTCATCGGGTGTGAATAGTGGGTGCCAGCGCGCATTCTCCAGAATGAGTGCTTCGACAGTCAAATCGAGGCGGCCTCGTTCATAAAGTGCAGTGTACCCGTCGGAGGGATTTCGAGCGTTGATGAGCTGCTTCGCAGTCGCAACGCCTTTCATCCTCGTCAGCATTCCGAGAAAGATGGTGGCATTGTAGCCGGTTTCGTCCTTTGCCCGGCGGTAGATGCTGAACATGGCCGCATCGAAGGCTTCCGTCTCAGACATAGCGCGCAATCATCGGAAGGAGTGAGCCGAGGCACGGACTGTCAAGCGAAGCGACTGGTCTCTGCCTTCGGTTCATCGGGATCCACTCAACCATTCCGTCATCGCCCGGCTTGACCGGGCGATCCATTCAGGCTGAGGCGCCTATCGTATCCTCGGCATGGATGCTCCGGTGTGAACACTTGGAAGGGGCATCCAGGCAGCGGAGACTACGAGCATTAGGTGCTTGGGATGGATCGCCCGGTCAAGCCGGGCGATGACGGATTGGGGGTGGGGACGCGGGGCAGAGAGCTTTGTCACGACGTTCCGGATGCCATGGACGGCGAAGCCGAATGAGGGTGCGTGCAGGCGCTCCACTTCGCTCGGCCCGCCTCCCATTCAAACCGAAGTCGGACGGGCAATAGGACAGCCGCGCAGCCGGTCAGCGACGGCCTTCGGAACCAGCCAGCGCAGAAGGACACCGACCGACGGGGGTGCTCCCCATCACACCAGCGCGATCAGCCGGCTTGGCCCACCCGTGCCGTCCTTCACCTTCGGCGCGCCGACCACCAGGGTCGACCCCGTCGCCGGCACGTCGTCGAGGTTGGCGACGCACTCGAGGCCCCAGTGGCCGGAGGGGAGCCAGGAATAGTGGACGGCGAAGTCCTTCGAGTTGCCCGGGTCGAGCGACAGCGTGTCGACGGCGATGCCGACGACGTTCTTGGCCGACAGCGCATCGGTCGCCGCCTTGCTGAAGCCGGGGAAGCTCATGGCGCCCGCCGCGTCGGCGTTGCGGAAGCCGGGCGTGCCGACCTTCGACGACCAGCCGGAATTCATGGCGACGCAGGCGCCGGCGGGAATGGCGCCGTTCGCGGCCTCGAAGGCGGCGATGTCGTCCGCCGTCACCATGTAGTTCGGATCGGCGGCCGCCTTCGCCTTCACGTCGATGACGCAGAGCGGCACGACGAGTGAGCCGACCGGGATCTCGGCCACCGACTGGGCGCCGCTGTCGGCCTTGGAGAAGTGCAGCGGCGCGTCCATGTGGGTGCCGACGTGCTCTTCGAGCGTCCAGATGTTGAGGTTGTAGCCGTCCTTGTCGATGACGTACTTCGGCTTGATCTCGATCGCCGGGATGCCGGGGAAGGTCGGGAAGTCCGGCGCCAGCACGTGGGTGAGGTCGACCGCCGCGGTGAAGGTCGCCGCCCGCGCCGGCACCGCCGAGGCCTGGAAGACCGTGGCGGCCGCCGCCGTCGCCCCGAGGCCGCCGACGCCCTTGAAGAAACCGCGCCGCGAAAGCTTGCGCGTGATGAACTCCTGACAGCCCGGAACACACATGGCCTGATCCCCTCCGTGGAACGACGGTTCCCGTCGGCCGATCCTAGGTCACCGATTCAAAAAGCGCATCCAAATCGTCGACGAGGTTGCGCTGGCGGCAGGGGAAGGCGCTGAATGGCGGGCGCCGCTTGCAGTTCGGCATCGGCTTCGCACAAGCCCCGGGCGCCGCGCGCGGCAAGCGTACCGCAGAGGGCGTCGCTGTCGTCGCCGTTGCATGACGTGTGCTTCGGCAGGGAGTCAGGTCTGGTCTCGTCGCTGGATATCGCGGAAGGTTCGTGATGACTTGGATTGTTTCCCGGCGAAGAGTGCTCCGAAACGGCGCGTTGACAGCGTCCTTGCTGGTCGGCTCCAAAATCCTCGCTCCCGGCAGCGCCATCGCGTCTCCCTCGCTCGAAGCGTTCATCGCAATGTCGGCAAAACTGACCGGGCAGCCTTCATTGAATGACGATATGGGCAAGACTATCCTGGACGCCTTCATAGCCTCGGGACAGGGCGATGACATCGCCGCGCTCATTGCCGATCCAGCGCCTGAAAACAGCAAGTCGAAGATTGCCAATGCGGTTGTCGCTGCCTGGTACAGCGGGATTTCACCACTCTCGGGCGCCAATCAGGTAACCGGCTTCAACGAAGCGCTGGTCTGGAGTGCCCTGTCCTATACCAAGCCGTGGGGATCGTGTGGAGGCGACGCCGGTTACTGGAGTGAAGCGCCCCTCGGGGAGGAGCCCTGACCTCTCATGACGGACAGCTTCACCACCGACATCGCCATCATCGGATCCGGTGTCGCTGGCGCCCTGATCGCCGCACACCTCGCCGAGAAAGGTCTGAAGGTCACGATCCTGGAAGCCGGAGACGAGGTTGACCGTTCGGCCGCCGTCGATCGCTACTGGTCGGCAGCGATCAAGGTGCCGGAATGCCCCTATCCTCCGGTGCCACAGGCCTTGCACCCGGTCTCCGACGACCTCGATTCCTGGTATCAGCAGACGGGGCCCGACAAATTTGCGAGCACCTATCTGAAGACGGTCGGAGGCACGACCTGGCATTGGCTGGGGACAGCGCTGCGGCTGGTGCCCAACGACTTCGAGATGCGCACGCGCTTCGGCCAGGGCCAGGACTGGCCGATCAAGTATGCCACGCTGTCTCCATACTATGACAAGGCGGAGAACGAGCTTGGTGTCTCAGGCGATGGAACCGCCGATCTCGGTGCGCCGCGGACAACCGGCTATCCCATGCCTGCGATTTCACAGACCTTCCTGGACAAGGCCTTCACCTCGGCTCTCGAGGGATCCGCCTATGAGGTGCGTTCCACGCCACAGGCACGCAACTCGAAGGATCAACGCGACCGCCCTGCCTGCTGCGGAAACGCGAGCTGCATCCCGGTCTGCCCCGTGCAGGCGAAATATGATGCAACGGTCCATGTGGCCCGCGCCACCAAGGCCGGTGCCGTGCTGCTCAGCAGAACCAATGTGGTGGCGCTCGAGACCGACAACGACAACCGGATCACCGCCGCGAAGTTCACGCGCTGGGATGGCAGCGCGGGATCGCTGCAGGCACGCTATTTTGTGCTGGCAGCGCACGCGATCGAAAGCCCACGGCTCTTGCTCAACTCTGCAAGCGAGATCATCCCCAACGGCGTAGCGAACGGTTCCGGCCAGGTGGGCCGCAATCTGATGGATCACCCGACGCAGCTTTCATGGGCTCTCGCAAACAATCCCGTCTTCCCCTTTCGCGGCCCGCTCTCGACATCGGGGATCGAGAACCTGCGCGACGGTGATTTCCGGCGCTTGCGTGGCGCCTTCAGAATAGAGATCGGGAATGACGGCTGGTCCTGGCCGACCGGTGCCCCGATCTCGACGGCCGTTGACCTTGCCAACCAGGGACTACGCGGCAAGGACCTTGATGAGGCGCTCCGCCGACAGACCTCTCGCCAGGTCCGCCTCGCCTCGCTGGTCGAGCAACTGCCTGACCCTGACAACCGCGTCACCCTCGATCCAGCCAAGCGGGACATGTATGGCATCCCGCTGCCGCGCCTTTCCTACCGCATCGACAGTTATGTGCAGGCAGGCCTGGCGGCAGCGCGGACGGCTCATGAAGACATCTTCCAGCGTCTTGGTGTCTCGGAAATGCACCACAGCCCGCAGCCGAAGGGAGCCGGCCATATCATTGGAACGCTTCGAATGGGCTCCGACCCGAAGACGTCCGTCGTCGACGGCGATCTGCGCAGTCACGATCATTCGAATCTCTTCGTTTCCGGTTCCGCAGTATTCCCGACATCAGCCACGGCAAACCCAACCCTCACCATCGCGGCGCTGGCCTTGCGGCTTGCCGACACGATCCAAAGCTCGGCTCAGCAATAGTGTGTTATACTTTCCCCACCTTTCCTTGATCTGAGCTTCAGCAACGCACATTTTGGCACATTGCGCTGCCGCCAGGGCCGAGCGGCGGGAATCTCCCAGTGCGGTTCAGAACTGTCCTCTCGTCCGCCCGCGGCACACCGCGGGGTTTGTTCGGCAGCAAGGGCACGATGAACCTCCACTCGACGTCGGTCAGTTGGGAGCGGCGCGGCGTGCCGCCTGCGACGAAACGGCAAACCGTCGATCGGATCTGTTGCAGCGCAGCGATTGTCTAACGCGCCGAAAGCGGGCACATCAGCGCCGTCATGCTCACGATCTCAGACCTCACCTATCGCATCGCCGGCCGCACGCTGCTCGACAAGGCGAGCCTGCTCGTGCCCGCGCGCACCAAGATCGGCTTCGTCGGGCGCAACGGCGCCGGCAAGACGACGCTGTTCCGGCTGATCACCGGCGAGATCAGCCCCGACGGCGGCGAGATCTCGATCAACCGCGGCGTTCGCATCGGCCAGGTCGCGCAGGAGGCGCCCGGAACGGAGCAGTCGCTCGTCGAGGTGGTGCTGGAGGCCGACAAGGAGCGCACCGAGCTTCTCGCCGAAGCCGAGACCGCGACGGACCCCGACCGCATCTCCGAGATCCATGTGCGGCTTGCCGACATCGAGTCCCATTCGGCGGAAGCGCGGGCGGCGGCGATCCTGTCGGGCCTCGGCTTCGACGCGGCGGCGCAGGCGCGGCCGTGCTCGTCGTTTTCCGGCGGCTGGCGGATGCGGGTGGCGCTCGCCGGCGTGCTGTTCTCGGCGCCGGACCTGCTGCTCCTCGACGAGCCGACAAACTATCTCGATCTCGAGGGCACGCTCTGGCTCGAGAATTATCTCGCGCGCTATCCGCACGCCGTCGTGCTGATCAGCCACGACCGCGACCTCCTCAACAAGGCCGTCGACACCATCGTCCACCTCGACCAGGGCAAGCTCGTCTCCTATCGCGGCGGCTATGACAGTTTCGAGCGCCAGCGTCTCGAGGCGCAGGCCCTGCAGATGAAGTCGCGCGAGAAGCAGATCGCCGAGCGCAAGCACCTGCAGGCCTTCGTCGACCGCTTCCGCGCCAAGGCCTCGAAGGCGCGCCAGGCGCAGTCGCGGATGAAGCGGCTGGAAAAGATGGCGACCATCTCCGCGGTGGTGGAGGACAACGTCCGGCCGTTCCACTTCCCGAAGCCGACTGCGATCCTCGCGCCGCCGATCATCACGCTCGACGGCGTCTCGGTCGGCTACGTCCCGGACAAGCCGGTGCTGTCGCGGCTGTCGCTCCGCATCGACGACGACGACCGCATCGCGCTGCTCGGCTCGAACGGCAACGGCAAGTCGACGTTCGCCAAGCTGATCGGCGGCCGGCTGCCGCCGCTGTCGGGCCACATGATGCGGGCGCCCAAGCTCAACGTCGCCTTCTTCGCCCAGCACCAGCTCGACGACCTCATCCCGGCGCAGTCGGCGGTCGAGCACGTCCGGGCGCGGCTGCCGCACCTCGGCGAATCGCAGATCCGCGGCACCGTTGACCGCTTCGGCCTGCCGACCAACCGCATGGATACGCCGGCCAAGGACCTGTCGGGCGGCGAGAAGGCGCGCCTGCTGATGGGGCTCGCGACGCTCGGTGGCGCCAACCTGATGATCCTCGACGAGCCGACCAACCACCTCGACGTCGACAGCCGCGCCGCGCTCGTCGATGCGGTGAACGGCTTCGAGGGCGCCGTCATCCTGATCAGCCACGACCGGCATCTCGTCGAATCGACCGCCGACCGGCTGTGGATCGTCGCCGATGGCGGCGTGCGATCCTATGACGGCGACCTCGAGGACTACCGCCGCCTTGTCCTCGGCAACACCCGCGAGAACCGCGGCGGGCGCGACGGCGAGAACTCGCAGGCCCGCCGCAAGGCCTCCGCCGACCGCCGCGGCCAGCTCGCGCCCCTGAAGAAGCAGATCTCCGAGGCCGAGAAGAAGGTGGAAAAGCTGCAGGCGGCGATCGCCCGCCTCGACGCCGCGATGGCCGATGCCGCCGCCTTCACCGCCGACCCGCAGCGCGGCACCCGCCTCGCCAAGGAACGCGCCGACGCGGTGCGCTCGCTCGCGCGGGCCGAGGAGGAGTGGCTGGAGCTGTCGTCGAGCTACGAACAGGCGATGGCGGCGGAGTAGCCGGCTGCTCTTCGGTTTCGTCAAACTTTTCCTGCGCGCCACTTTCCGCTACGCAGGGTAGCGCCGCGCAGACGGCCGCCTTCGACCTGCCACGAGAGCGAGGAACGCGTGACAGATCAGCCATCCGGGGGCGGCGACGCTCCGCACCACGCCTGCCGCGACATCGGTCATCTCGTCGAGGGCGTGCGCCGTTTCAAATCGCGCTTCTACGCGGAGGCGCCAGCGCTGATGCGCCGCCTCGTGGCCGAAGGCCAGGAGCCGGCGACCTTGATGATCTCGTGCTCGGATTCGCGCGTCGACCCGGCGATCCTCTCCGGCGCCGGCCCGGGTGAACTTTTCGTGGTTCGGAACGTCGCCAATCTCGTGCCGCCCTACGCCCCGGATCAGGGCCTGCACGGCACCGGTGCCGCCATCGAATATGCGGTGCGCGACCTCAAGGTCGATCACATCGTCGTCCTCGGCCACGCCCACTGCGGCGGCATCCGGGCGATGCTGGCGACGGCCGGCGGCGACCGGCCGCCCCGCGACTTCATCGGCCCGTGGGTCGAGACGGCGCTGGCGGCGAGCCGACTCCACGTCGCCGATCCGACCGCCGAGGACGGCCGTCGCGAAATGCCGCTCGACCGCCTGAAGGAGGTTCCCTTCCTCGCGGAGCGGGCTTCCGTCCTGGGCTCGCTCGATTCCCTGATGACCTATCCGTGGGTTCGCGAGCGCGTCGAGGCGGGGACGCTGGTCCTGCACGGCTGGTGGTTCGACCTCGACACCGGCGACCTCTGGGCGACGGACGCGCCCGGCCAGCCGCTCATGCCGGTCACCTGAGCCGATGCGCAAGCCCGAAGGGCTGGTCTACGGCTTCAACGACCTGCCTCCGCCGCGTGTGGCGGTGTTCGTCGCCTTGCAGCAGCTCGCCTTCCTGACGGCGCTGCTCGGCGTCCCGGGCCTCGCGATGGCCAATCTCGGGCTGAGCACGGAGGTGTTCCTGCACCTCTCCAGCGCGACGCTGCTGGCCGCCGCCATGGCCGTGCTGCTGCAAGGCATCGGCCGCTTCGGCCTCGGGGCCGGACTGTTCTACCCGCTCCAGTGCACCACCGCGGCGATCCCGGCGCTGCTGTTCGCCAGCCACGAAGGCCTCAATCCCGGTCAGAGCTTCAGCATGGTGGCGGTGGCGGGCCTGACGCAGGTGCTGTTCAGCTTCGTGATCGTTCGGCTGCGCGGCATCTTCACCGTCGAGATCGCTGGCCTCGCCATCTTCCTCATCGGCGTCGGCCTCGGGCAGCAGGGGCTGATCCTCATCATCGATGGGCCGGCGCAGGAGCACATGGCCACCCTGCATTACGCCATTTCGGGGCTCACCCTCGCGACCCTCGTCGGCCTCCACATCTACGTCCGCACGCGGCTGCGGCTGTTCACGACGCTGATCGGGCTGAGCGTCGGCTTCGCCGCCAGCGCCGCGTTCGGCCTGCTCGATCCGAGCGCCGTGGCGCTGTTCGATGCGGCGCCGCTCTTCGGTCTGCCGCGGTTGCCCGTCTTCGGCTGGGGCTTCGACGAGCACGCCATCATCCCGTTCGCCGTCACCGGCTTCGTCTTCGCGTTGACCTCCATCGGCGTCCAGACGATCGCCCAGCGCAACAACGACGCCGACTGGAAGTCGCCGGACCTCGTCTCGATTTCCCGCGGTGTCCGCGCCGAGGGCGTCGTCCACCTGGTCGGATCGATGATGAACGCGCTGCCGATGGTCGCCTCCGGTGGCGCCGTGATGCTCGCCGCTGCCTCCGGCTGCACCAGCCGGGCGCTGGCGTTCTGGACGGGAGGTTTCCTCGCGCTCGCCGCAGTGCTGCCGAAGGTGATCGGCTTCTGGCTGATGCTGCCGTCCGGCGTCACCGGCGCGCTCTTCCTCTTTCTGTCCGCCTTCACCACCGTCTCCGGGCTGCAGCTCGTCGGATCGCGCATGCTCGACGGGCGCAAGGTGCTGGCGATCGGGATCGGGTTCGTCACCGCCATCGCCTACGAACCCATCCGCGCGCTGCTCGACGCGCGCCTGCCCGAACTGCGTCCCGTGACGTTCTCTGCCTTCGCCGTTTCGGTGCTGGTGGCGGTCGGCCTGCTGGCGCTGTTTCGCATCGGTGCCGCCCAGCGCGTCACCCGCCGCTTCGATTCGGCCTCCGCCTCGCACGACGACGTGGCCCGCTTCCTCGAGGCGGAGGGGCGCCGCTGGGGGGCGCGCCACGACGTCGTCCATCGTGGCGCTCATGTCGCCTGGCAGGCGATCGAGCTCCTCGGAGACGGCCTCGTCGATCCTGCGAGGCCCGAGATCGAGGTCGAGACGCGCTACGACGACCTCTTCTTCGAGGTGATCGTCCGCTATGTGGGGACATTGCCGGAGCTATCGGGCGCGCCCCCCTCGGCGGAGGACCTGGTCGACAATCCCGACCTCACGCGGTCGCTCGCGGGCTACCTCATCCAGCGCCTGTCTCCGGTGCTGGTGACGCGGTCGGTCCGCGGCCTGCACGAACTGCACTTCCGCCTGCCGCTCTGAGTGGCGGCGCAGTCGCGCCGCTCCGCCTCATCCCGGCGCGGGATGGTCGAGCCGCGCCGCCGCGCCGTGCAACGCCGCCCAGGGGGCGACGACGACGTTGAGGGGGGCGTCCTTCAGCATGCGGCCGACGCGGCCCTTGTCGTGGAAGCGGGACAAGAGCTGGCTTTCCGGCACGAGCGGCAAGAGGCGCGGCGTGATGCCGCCGCCGATGAAGGTGCCGCCGGTGGCGCCCAGCGTCAGCGCCACGTCGCCGGCGACGGAGCCGAGGATCGCCAGGAAGCGGAGCAGCGTGGCCCGGGCCGGACCGTCGGCGGCGAGGCCGGCGGCGGTGATCGCCGCGGCGTCGGTCAGCCCGTCGTCGGGGCGGCCCTCGATCTCTTCCAGCGTCTGGTGGAGCAGCACGAGGCCGGCGCCGGACAGGATGCGTTCGGTCGAGACGCGATCGTAGCGCTGCGACAGGCGGGACAGCACCTCGCGCTCCAGCGCATCGACCGGGCCGAAGGAGACGTGGCCGCCCTCCCCCGAGATCGGCACCCAGCGACCCGGCCCGATCGGCAGCAGGCCGCCGACGCCGAGGCCGGTGCCGGGACCGACGACGGCCAGCGGCTCGGTCGCGCGCACCGGCATCGCCGGGCCGACGGGCACGATGTCGGCGCCGGTCAGCCGCGGCAGCGCCAGAGCCTGGGCGGTGAAGTCGTTGATGACGTCGAAGCGGGCGAGCGCGAGGCGCTCCTTGGTGGCGCTCTTGGAAAACACCCACGGCGAGTTGGTGAGCTTGATCAGGTCCTCGTTCACCGGACAGGCGACCGCGACGGAGGCCTGCTCGACCGGAACGCCTCCGGTAAAGGCGAGAAATGCCTCGGCGATGCCGAGATAGTCCCGCACCGGCAGGACCTTGACCCCGAAGGGTTGCCCTGCGGCGTCGAGCCAGGCGAAACGGGCGTTGGTGCCCCCGATGTCGGCGACGACGGACTTGGTCGGCTGCATGGCCCCTCCCGGCCGGGTCTCTGTGCCGCGACCTTGGCTTCGCGACGGACGGCCCCATCTTGCGATAAGACCCGCGGCACGGCGCAGTTCCCGCGCCGCGGGCGACAAGGTCGGTCGTGCTGTGCCCGAGCGCAAGCGCGAACCTTGCTCACACCGGCACCTTGCGCGAATGTGCCGGCTGATCGTCACGTCCGCCGTGCCAGCCTGTTTCGAGGAATCCGTTCGATGTCCGCACCCGCCGAGAAGTCCGGTCACACCGCCGCCGCAGCCGCCTCCTTCGTCTGGGAGGACCCGTTCCTGCTGGAAGCGCAGCTCACCGAGGACGAGCGGATGGTGCGTGACGCCGCGCGCGACTACGCCCAGGAGAAGCTGCAGCCGCGGGTGCTGTCGGCCTTCGCCGAGGAGCGCTTCGACCGCGAGATTATGACGGAGCTCGGCGCGCTCGGCCTGCTCGGCTCGACGATCCCCGAGGAATACGGCGGCGCCGATGCCTCCTACGTCGTTTACGGGCTGGTGGCGCGCGAGGTGGAGCGGGTCGATTCGGGCTACCGCTCGGCGATGAGCGTGCAGTCGTCGCTCGTCATGCACCCGATCTACGCCTATGGCGACGAGACGCAGCGCAAGCGCTACCTGCCGAAGCTCGCCACCGGCGAGTGGGTCGGCTGCTTCGGCCTCACCGAGCCCGACCACGGCTCCGACCCCGGCTCGATGCGCACCCGCGCCGAGAAGGTGTCGGACGGCTACCGCCTCACCGGCTCGAAGATCTGGATCACCAACGCCCCGATCGCCGACGTCTTCATCGTCTGGGCGAAGTCGGAGGCGCACGGTGGCGCCATCCGCGGCTTCATCCTCGAGAAGGGCATGAAGGGCCTCACGGCCCCGAAGATCGAGAACAAGGTGTCGCTGCGCGCCTCGATCACCGGCGAGATCGTCATGGACGGCGTCATCGTGCCGGAGGAGAACCTGCTGCCGAACGTCTCCGGCCTGAAGGGCCCGTTCGGCTGCCTCAACCGCGCCCGCTACGGCATCGCCTGGGGCGCCATGGGGGCGGCCGAGTTCTGCTGGCACGCGGCCCGCAACTACACCCTCGACCGCAAGCAGTTCGGCCGGCCGCTCGCCGCCAACCAGCTGATCCAGAAGAAGCTCGCCGACATGCAGACCGAGATCGCGCTCGGCCTGCAGGGGGCGCTGCGCGTCGGCCGCCTGATGGACGAGGGCAGCGTGCTGCCGGAGGCGATATCGCTCGTGAAGCGCAACAACTGCGGCAAGGCGCTCGACGTCGCCCGGATGTCGCGCGACATGCACGGCGGCAACGGCATCTCCGGCGAGTACCACGTCATCCGCCACATGGTGAACCTCGAGACGGTCAACACCTACGAGGGCACCCACGACGTCCACGCCCTCATCCTCGGCCGCGCCCAGACCGGCATCCAGGCGTTCTTCTGAGAGAGCCGTTGATCTGAACAGCTAGCCGGCAAACCAGAGCAAGGAGCCGATCATGGTCCGCATCACCCTGGTCGGCGCGACCGGCTGGGTCGGCAAGGCGCTGGTGGCGGCGATCACCACCGCCGGCGACCTGACGCTCGCCGCCGCCGTCGCGCGCTCCGCCGCCGGCCGCGACGCCGGCGAGGCGGCCGGGCTCGACCCCGTCGGCGTGCGCATCGTCGCGACGCTGGACGAGGCGCTGGAGGCGCCGTCCGACGTCGTCGTCGACTACTCGAAGCCGAACGTCGTCAAGGGCCACGTACTCGCCGCGCTCGCCGCCGGCCGCCACGTCGTCGTCGGCACCTCCGGCCTCGGCGCCGACGACTATGCCGAGATCCACGACGCCGCGGTGACGCTCGGTCGTGGCGTCGTCGCGGCCGGCAACTTCTCGATCACGGCGACGCTGCTGCGGCGGTTCACGCTGGAGGCGGCCAAGTACGTCGCCGACGTCGAGATCATCGACTACGCCTCCGCCAAGAAGCCCGATACGCCGTCGGGCACAGCCCGCGAGCTCGCCGAGATGCTGGCGGCCGTGCGGCAGGCCCCGACCTCGAAGCCCGTCGCGGAGCTCTCCGGCCTGCCGGCGACGCGCGGCGCGGCCGTCGGCCAGCCGACGCCGGTGCAGGTGCATTCGCTCAGGCTGCCGTCGTTCGTGCTGTCCTGCGAGGCGGTGTTCGGCGCGCCGGACGAGCGGCTGACGATCCGCCACGACGCCGGTTCGTCCGCCTTGCCCTATGTCGCTGGCACGCTGCTCGCGGCTCGAAAGGTCGGCACGCGCTCCGGCCTCACACGCGGCCTCGACGCGCTCCTCGACTGAGCGCCCCACCCGCAAGGCGGGGCGCCCTGCCCTCAGCGGCTGCCCTCAGAGCGAAGCGCCGGCCTGTTTCGCCCGGTAGCGCGCTATCGGCGGCAGCGGGCGCTGGCGAACCGGGCGACCGGTGTCCGCCGCACTCGACACCCGCTCCCGGTCGCCGCCGGCGACGAGGGTCGTCAGCGGCGCGATCTTGGCGGACTCCGGGAAGATCGACTTGTCGAGCATGCCGGCGGGCACGTCGAGGTGGCCCCGCAGCACGCCCTTGAAGACGGCCCTGAGGTCCGTCGTGGCGCGCAAGTCGCTGTCCTCGAAGAGCTTGCTCGGCGCCAGCCCCGGCCAGTCGCCATAGACCTTGCCGCCGGCCACCGCGCCACCGGCAAGCAGCGCGACGGTGCCGACGCCGTGGTCGGTGCCGCCGTCGCCATTGACGCGCGCCGTGCGGCCGAACTCGGTGGCGCAGATCACCACCGTCTTCTTCCATGCGGAACCGACCGCCTTGCGGAAGTCGGCGATCGCCTCGTCGAGTTCCGCCAGACGGTCGGCGAGGAAGCCTTCGGTGCCCCCCTGGCCGGAGTGGGTGTCCCAGTTGCCGACGGAGAGGACCGCGATGCGCGGCCCGTTCGCCTCGGCGAGCAGGTGGCCCGCGCCGCGGAAGCCCTTGCGGAGCGCACTGACGTCCGCATCGTCGGAGGCGTCCGCCTTCAAGGCGAGATTGTTCGCCTCGATGCCGCGGGTGAGCGCCGAGTAGAGCGGGCGGTCGACCTCCTCGTAGACGGAGAGCAGCGGCCGGCGGATGTCGCGGCCGGCGGGCGTGAACCACGTCGGCGACCAGCCGAGCACCGGCGCCGGACCGCGCAGGATGAGCGGCGCCTCGCCGACCTGGATGGCGCCGCGCTTCACCACCGGATCGCCGCTCGGCAGCGCCGACAGCAGACGGTTGAGCCAGCCGGTCGAGTTGACCGCGCCGACGCCTGGCAGGCCGTTCTCGAGATTGTCCTGGCAGTCGAAGTGCGAGCGGTTGCGCAGCGGCACGCAGGTGGCGTGCACGACGGCCGCCTCGTTCCTGCCGAACAGCTTGCCGAAGGTCTTCATCGCCGGATGCAGGCCGAAATCGCTGTCGAGCTTGATCGTCGCCGACGTCGGGATGGCGATGTCCCCGCGCAGCCGCGCGTAATCGCGGTCGCCGGTCGGCACCACCACCGAGAGCCCGTCGGTGCCGCCGCGCAGCACCACCACGAGCAGTCGGGCGTCGCCGTCCGCGGCCATCGCGTCGCGTGGCAGATAGGCGGCCGAGAACAGGCCGGCGGTGACCCCCAGCATGGCGCGGCGGGTGATGAGCAGGCGCGACTCGGCGCAGCCCTCGGCTGCGGCGCGCCGCAGATCGTTCGGATCGCGCATCGTCACCTCCGCTGGAATTCGGGCAGCATCAACAGGAGCGTCATCGCCGCGCGATTGTCCGCCGGCTTGCGCAGCGCGACCTTCGAGGGCTGCGACAGCGCGCTGTCGAAGAGGTCGCGCGCAAGGTCGCCCGCCACGGGCCAGTCGTCCTTCCGGAACATGTCGACGAACAGGAGCGATGTATCGAGCCGGACGCGCATCGCATCCGGGTTCAGCCACGCCGCCGTCTCGTCGGGATAGCCATCGGGCGGGCCATACTCCCACGGCAGGTTGTCGAGGGCCTGCATCGGCTCGGTGAAGGTCCAGATGTCGTCGTTGTTGGGGACATCCGTACCGGTGGCACGGTACTGCGCGAGGGCGAGCTCGTAGGGGGTCCGCAGCTTCTTCAGCGGCAGCGACCACGCCTCCGGCAGCTCGACGAGCGCCCGCGTCGTCGCCCCGAGATCACCGCCCGAGGAGAGGAACGCGTCGGCGACGGGCGCCACCATCGCCTCGGTCGGCTCGTCGGTGAGGAAGTGCAGGACGAGCTTGAAGGCGAGGTGCTCAGCTGTCTTCGGATGCACGGCGAGGTCGCGCATCACCGCCTCGCCCTGCTCCTGGCCGGACGCCGGATAGCGCTTGCCCATCAGCTCGATGCCGCCCGGCTCATGCCAGTCGGCCCGGAAGATGAACTGGCCGCGGTTCTCGTCATTACCGCCGTTCCACTCGTTGTCGGCCTCCCACCCGCGCACGTAGGACCAGCCGGTCAGGATGCGGGCGAACGCCGTGACGTCGCCTTCCGTGTAGCCGCTGCCGGCGCCCATCGTGTGCAATTCGAGCACCTCGCGGGCGAGGTTCTCGTTGAAGCCGGCGCCCCACGACTTGCCGATCGGCGAGCGCGGGCCGATCGAATCGTCGTTGTCGAGGTAGGCGATCATCGCCGGGTGGCGCATGACGCCGAGCAGCATGTCGGTGAAGGAGCCGAGCACGTTCGGGCGGATGACGTCGCGCTCGAGCTGGCCGATGGTGCCGAGGATCACCTGATCCTTCCACACCGTCATCGAGAAGTGGTTGCTCCAGAAGGTCACCAGCCGCTCGAGCAGGCCGATCTCCGGCTTCAGCGCCTGCACGAGCCGCGCCCGCCGCTCCTGATGGAAGACCTCGTAGGGCCGGTCGAAGTCACGCTGGCTGACGGCGCACGCCTTGCGGTAGTTCGGCAACGCGCCGGAGGTGATCAAGGCTGATTGCGGCCGCGACAGTTCGTCGAGCACCGCCGCCTTTGCGTCTTCGCCGATACGCTGCGGACCGCCGGGCTTCGGGCCGAGGCCGAAGCGTTGAAATGCGATCCGCGCCTGCCGCGCGGCCGCCTCTTCGAGTGCCATGGAGATCGCCCCTCTCCGAGTGACCGGACAGCGTCCGGCCATGCGCCCCCGTCCCGGTCCGATGCGTAGCATGGCCGGGCTTTCGCGGGGCTTCACTGTTCGGGGATGGGTGAAAACACTGAATTGATCGGCTAAGGGTGCGCCGGCCCCAACTTTGCCGCCTTCACCCGAGGAAGAGTGCTCCATGACGCCACCCCTCGCCGGCCTCCGCGTTCTCGAGCTCGCCCGGATCCTCGCCGGGCCCTGGGCCGGGCAGACGCTCGCCGACCTCGGCGCCGACGTCGTCAAGGTGGAGCGCCCGGACGTCGGCGACGACACGCGCACCTGGGGCCCGCCCTTCGTCGCGGGCACCGATGGCGATCTCGGCGCCGCGTATTTCCATTCGACGAACCGCGGCAAGCGCTCGATCGCCGTCGATTTCGAGACCGACGAGGGTCGCGAGATCGTCCGCCGTCTCGCGGCGCAGGCGGACGTGCTGATCGAGAACTTCAAGGTCGGCGGCCTCGCCCGCTTCGGGCTCGACTACGCCTCTCTGAAGGCGATCAACCCGCGGCTGATCTATTGCTCGATCACCGGTTTCGGCCAGGACGGGCCCTACGCCAAGCGGGCAGGCTACGACTACATGATCCAGGCGATGGGCGGTTTGATGGACCTCACCGGCGCGCCTGACGGCGAGCCGATGAAGGTGGGCGTCGCGGTCGCCGACATCTTCACCGGCGTCTATTCCGTCGTCGGCATCCTCGCCGCCCTGCAGCGCCGGGCGGTAACGGGCGAAGGCGGCCATGTCGACATGAGCCTGCTCGACACCCAGACGGCCGTGCTCGCGAACCAGGCGATGAACTACCTCGCCTCCGGCAAGGCGCCGCGCCGGCTCGGTAACGCCCACCCGAACCTCGTGCCCTACCAAGTGTTCGCGGTCGCGGACGGCCACCTCGTCGTCGCCGTCGGCAACGACGGGCAGTTCCGCAAGCTCTGCGGGCTGCTCGGCCGACCAGAGCTCGCCGACGAGCCCGACTTCCGCACCAACCCCGGCCGCGTCTCCAACCGCGAGCGGCTGGTGCCGATCGTCGCCGAGCTCATCGCTCCGTGGACGCGCGACGCGTTGCTCGCCGGACTGGAGGCCGCCGGTGTGCCTGCCGGCCCGATCAACTCGGTGGCCGACGTCTTCGACGATCCGCAGGTGCGCCATCGCGGCATGCAGGTGAGCCTCGCCGACGAAGCTGCGGCCGGCGGCACCATCCCCGGCGTGCGCACGCCCGTCATCCTCGACGGCGTCGGCCAGGTGGCGCCGCGCGGCAGCCCGGCGCTCGGCGCCCACACGGACGAGATCCTCGCCGAGATCGGCTGGACGACCCCCACCGCCTGAGGCCGGCTCAGAACTCGACGTCGAGTTCTTCCAGTTCGTCCGGCTCCAGCTTCGCGGCCTCGGCCCACGCGACGACGTCCGGCAGCGCCAGGATACGCGCGACATAGGCCTTGCAGGCCTTGTCGAGCTTCACGTCGTAGGTCGAGAAGCGGAAGCAGACCGGCGCGTACATGGCGTCCGCCAGCGACGGCGCCGCGCCGAACAGGAACGGCCCGCCGTGGGTGTCGAGGCATTCCCGCCAGATCGCCACGATGCGGTCGACGTCGGCCTGGGCGCCGGCCCAGACCTTGAAGCCCTTGTGGTGGGCCTTGATGTTCATCGGCAGCGCCGAGCGCAGCGCAGAGAAGCCCGAGTGCATCTCGCCGCAGATCGAGCGGCAGCGCGTCCGCGCGGCGAGATCCTTCGGCAGCAGTGGCGAGCCCGGGAAGCGCTCGTTGAGGTACTCGGCGATCGCCAGCGTGTCCCAGACGGTGATGCCCTCGTGGCGCAGGCATGGCACCAGGAAGGACGGCGACAGCAGCAGCAGTTCCGCCCGCGTCGACGGGTCGTCGTGGCCCTGCAGGATCTCGTCAAAGTCGAGGCCCGCCATCCGGCAGATCAGCCAGCCGCGGAGCGACCAGGATGAGTAGTTCTTGCTGCTGATCGTCAGCGTGGCCTTCGCCATAGCCCGCATGCCCCCTCGCCGACGTCGGTGCCGATTTGGCCGTACCGAGGCCCCGTCGCGGACCGGCCGATGCAAGCGCCGCGCCGGTCCCGCCGTCGCAACGACTATCTCGCACTGCAGCAGAATATGCACTAGCCTTCCCGTGCCGGGCGGCAGGGACATCGTGCCGCCGGCACGGGGGCCGCGGGGATGATCTACCAGTCCTATCAGGCACGCAGCGACGCCCTGCGTCCGCTGCGCGCCTCGGCGGCGCTCGCTGCCGCCTCGATGCGTGGGCCGTGGGGCGCGTGGGCGAACCTCCTGCCCGTCGCAAACGCCATCGCCGCCTGCGAGCTGTTCGCCCAGACACGCGTCACCCACACCCGCCCGGCCTTCGGCATCGCGGCCACCACCGTCGGCAACCGCACGGTGCCGGTCACCGAGGAGGTCGCCGCCCGCACGCCGTTCGCGACGCTGCTGCACTTCGCCAAGGACGTCGACACGCCGCAGCCGCGCATGCTCGTGGTCGCGCCGCTGTCGGGCCACTTCGCGACGCTGTTGCGTAACACCATCGAGGTGCTGCTGCCCGACAACGACGTCTACGTCACCGACTGGCACAACGCCCGCGACGTGCCGTTGTCGGCGGGTCCCTTCGGCTTTGACGAGTATGTCGACCATGTCATCGGCTTCCTCGAGGCGATCGGTCCCGGTGCCCATCTCATCGCCGTCTGCCAGCCGTGCGTGCATGCGCTCGCGGCCGTGGCCGTCATGGCCGAGGACGACAACCCGGCGCAGCCACGCTCGATGACCCTGATGGCCGGGCCGGTCGACACCCGCGTTAGCCCGTCGGAGGTGAACAAGCTCGCCACCGGCAAGCCGATCGAGTGGTTCGAGCGCAATCTCATCGCCACCGTGCCGGCCTGCCACCAGGGGGCGGGCCGGCGGGTCTATCCGGGCTTCGTGCAGCTGACGGCGTTCATGAGCATGAACGCCGATCGCCACCTCAACGCGCATGTCGACCTGTTCCACCGGATGGTGGCCGGCGACACCGAGAAGGTCGAGCAGGTGCGCGCCTTCTACGACGAGTACTTCGCCGTCCTCGACCTCGCTGCGGAGTTCTTTCTCGAGACGGTGAAGCTCGTGTTCCAGGACGCGGCCCTCGCGAAGGGCACGCTCGAGTGGCGTGGCCGGCGCGTCGACCCGAAGGCGATCCGGCGCACGGCGCTTTTGACGGTCGAAGGCGAGCGCGACGACATCTGCTCCGTCGGCCAGACGCTTGCCGCCCACGACCTCTGTTCGAGCCTGCGCCCCTATCGCAAGCGCCACCATTTGCAGGCGGGCGTCGGCCACTACGGCGTGTTCAGCGGGCGGCGATGGGCCGGGCAGATCTATCCGCTCGTCCGCAACCTCGTGCTATCGAGCGACTGACGCCGCCCGAGCGCGAGGCCCTCCCTTGTCGATCGCAACCCTCGTCCGGGACGGCCTGCTGCCGGAGCCGCCGGGCATTGAGCCCGCGCCGACCACACCCTCGACGGCGCTCGCCTTCGCCTTCGACGCCGGCTACCGCCTGCCCTTCAAGGTCATGCTCGCCTCGCTCGCCAAGGCCGGCACCCTCACTGACCTGCCGATCTTCGTCTATTCGACCGACGCGACGCTTCTCGACGACCCCTTCGTGCGGGCGGCGACGGACCGCTTCTTCCTCGTCACCGGGGGGTTCGCGGAGGAACTCGAGCGCCTCGCCGCCGAGCGCGTCCGCCGGCCGGAGCGGGCCGACTGGAACCGCGGCACGTTCCTGAAGTGGGCGGTCTTCCAGCCCGCCGGCGTCGACCAGATGCTCTTCCTCGACGCCGACATGATCGCGCTCGGGCCCGTCGAGCCGCTGCTGATCCGCGCGCCGGATGCCCACGTCGTCGGTGGGCCGCAGTTTTCCCGCTCGCTCGCCCGCGAGGAGGCAGGCCCCGTGCCGCCGGCGATCCTCGCCGAGCGACTCGAAGGACTGGTGACGGGGACGGCGCCGCTGCCGAGCCGCCTCAACAGCGGCGTGATGCTGCTGCGCCGGCCGGTGCTCGACGACGATTTCCGCCGCGCGCTCGTCGATCACGCCTCACGGATCGTGTGCGTCAACGAGCAGTCGCACCTGACGGCGTTCTTCGCCAGGCGGCCGGGCACGCTCGCCCTGATCGAGGCTGCCTGGAACTTCCACGAGAGCTACCTGAAGCGCCTGCCGCAGCCGGCCGCCGACGGCATCCTCGCGCACGTCCGCATCCTGCACTATCCCGGCGCCCAGAAACCCTGGCTCGACCTCGACCGGCCGGCCCGGCGCGGCTCGATGGCGCTCTGGCGGGAGGCCGCTGCCTGGGCGGGGCTCTCCTGACGCCTCACAGCGTCGGGTCGATCATCCGCGCCCGCAGCTGCTCGAGGCGCGCCAGCCGCTCCGCCGCCTCCTCGCCGATCAGGTCGGTGGTGCGCGCCATCAGCGCCTCGGACAGCGCCAGCAGCGCCGAGAGGGAATCCCAGGCGCCGCGGCTCTTCACGGGGGCGATCAGGGAGTGCGAGGCGAACCGGCAGCCGGGCGCCATCGGATCGTCGGTGAACAGCACGATGGTGGCGCGCTGGTCGGCGGCGGCGGCGAGGAAGCGCAGCACGTCGGCCTGGTAGCGGCGGATGTCGTAGGCGACGATAACCGTGCGCCGGCCGACGTCGATCAGCCGGTCCGACCAGGCGACCGTCGGGCCGGTGATCTCGTGCACGTCCTCGCGGACGATCGACAGGTGCCGCACCAGCAGCCCGGCGAGCGAGTGCGTGAAGCGACCGCCGATGACCGCGACCGTGCGCTTGCGGTCGGCGAGCGCCACCGCGGCCGCCTCGAACTCGGTGCGCAGCACGCCGCCGAAGGTGCCCTCGACATTGCGGCAGACCTGCCGCCCGAAGGCGTCGAGCCAGTCGCTGTCCGCCGCCACCGGCCCGGTCGCGGCAAGGCGGGCGAGCGGCGTCTGGGCGCCGGTAGCGAGTTCGCGCCGGAGCGCGTCCTGCAGGTCGCGGTAGCCCTCGAAGCCGAGGCGGGCGGTGAGGCGCAGCACCGTCTGCGGGCTGACGCCGGCCGCCCGCGCCACCCGCGCCAGCGAATCGAGCCCGGCCACGGGATAGTGCGCCCGCAGGTGCAGCGCGGCGCGACGCTCCTGGGAGGCGAGGTGCGGCAGGACCGCCTCGAGCCGGTCGGCGACGGAGCCCTGCGGCGCTGACGTGAGCATGTGGACGTCCCCTCCCCGACCCTGTGCCGCAGGCCGGATCAATCGATCCATATTGACTCCATCTCGCCGCCGAAGGAACGTTCCTTCCGCATTCAGAGCGCCGCAGCGGCGCGTCAGATTCGTCCTTCAGTCCGTCTCGATCCCGAGGGTCCCTCGCATGTCCGTTCCCCCTGCCCTGCCCACGCTCAAGGGATCCTGGAACTACCCGACCCGCGTGCTGTTCGGGCCCGGCCGCATCGCCGAGTTGGCGGACGCCTGCAAGACGGCCGGCATCGCCAAGCCGCTGCTCGTCACCGACAAGGGTCTCGAGAACGCCCCGATCACCCATCGCGCGATGGAGATCATGAAGGCCGCGGGTCTCGCACCCGGCCTGTTCGCCGAGGTGAAGGGCAACCCGACCTCGAAGAACCTCGACGACGGCATCGCCGCCTTCCGGGCCGGTGGTTACGACGGCGTCGTCGCCTTCGGCGGCGGCTCGGGCCTCGATGTCGGCAAGACGGTCGCCTTCATGGCCGGCCAGACCCGGCCCGTGTGGGACTTCGAGGACGTCGGCGACTGGTGGACGCGCGCCGATCCTGCCGGCATCCGTCCGATCGTTGCCGTGCCGACGACGGCCGGCACCGGCTCGGAAGTCGGCCGCGCCACCGTCATCACCAACGAGACGACCCACGAGAAGAAGATCATCTTCCACCCTCTGATGCTGCCGAAGGTGGTGATCGCGGATCCGGAACTGACGATCGGCCTGCCGAGAAACCTGACCGTCTGGACGGGTTTCGACGCTCTCGCCCACTGCCTCGAGGCCTACTGCGCCCCCGGTTTCCACCCGATGGCCGACGGCATCGCTCTGGAAGGCCTGCGCTTGATCGACCACTACCTGCCGAAGGCCGCCGCCGACGGCACCGACATCGAGGCGCGGTCGGCGATGCTCGCCGCCGCGGCGATGGGCGCCACCGCCTTCCAGAAGGGCCTCGGCGCGGTCCACTCGGTCTCGCATCCGGTCGGCGCCTTCTACGACACCCACCACGGCCTGACGAACGCGGTGATGCTGCCCTACGTGGTCGCCCACAACCGGCCGGCCATCGAGGCGCGCATGGAAATCCTCTCGCGCGTCCTGCAGCTGCCGACGGCAGGTGTCGACGGCGTCGTGGCCTGGCTCCTGAAGCTCCGCAGCGACCTCGGGGTGCCGCACACGCTGGCCGATCTCGGCGTCGGTGACGACCGCCTGAAGGAGCTCGCCGCCGCGGCGGAGCGCGATCCCTCGACGGGCAGCAACCCCGTCGCGATGACCGCCGCCGACTTCGAGCTGCTCATCACCGACGCGCTGCATGGCGCTGTCGGATAAGGAGAATTCCGATGGCCCGGCTTCGCCTCCTGGTCGCCGACGGCAACATCGCCGAAGTCCGTGAGCGGGTCGCGCGCCTGACCGGCTCTACCCCCTCGCAGGCCTATGCGGCGGTGTTGGGCGAGATCGCGCCCGACGCGACGGTGGACGTTGTCATGCCGGCCGACCCCGGCGCCAACATTCCCGATGCCGGCGGCCTCGCCGGCTATGACGGCGTCGCCATCACCGGCTCGGCGCTCAACGTCCACAAGATGGACCCGCCGTCGGTGGCGCAGGTCGAGTTCGCCCGTGCCGTCTTCGAGGCGGGGGTGCCCTTCTTCGGCTCGTGCTGGGGGCTGCAGGTCGCGACCGTCGCGGCCGGCGGCACCGTGCGCATCAACCCGAAGGGCCGCGAGGTCGCCTTCGCCCGCAAGATCTCGCTCACCGCCGAGGGGGCCGACCATCCGCTCCACGCCGGCCGGCCGGCCGTCTTCGACGCGCCGGCCGTGCACATGGACGAGGTCGGCGAGCGCCCGCCGGGCATGGTGGTGACCGCGACGAACGCCGTCTCGGACGTGCAGGCAGCCACCATCCAGCATGGCGCCGGGACGTTCTGGGGCGTGCAGTACCACCCCGAATATTCGCTCACCGACGTCGCCGGCGTCATCGAGCGCTACCGGCCGATCCTCATCGCCGAGGGGCTGGCCGCCGACGACGAGGCGGTGACGTCGATGCTCGCCGATCTGCGGACGCTGGCCGCCGCGCCCGACCGCCGCGACCTCGCCTGGCGCTATGGCCTCGACCGCGACGTGCTCGATCGCGATACGCGCACGATCGAGCTGAAGAACTGGATCGAGCATCAGGTGCGGCCGGCGGCGTCTGCGCGCGGCCGGGGCTGAGGCGGCCGGTCGGGTGCAGGCACGGGCCGGCGGACCGACGCACAACGGCCGCCGATCGCTTCAGTAGATGCGACGCGCCGGCGCGGGCGGTCCTCCGCCCTCGCCGAGCTTCCCCGGCAAGACCGCTTCGGACGGTCCACCATCCGTGTCGTCCGCCGGCTCGGCCGGCGAGGCCTCGGCGATGCTCGGCCTCTCCCCCTCCGCGAGGAAATGCACCTCCACCGCGCCGTCCCGCCAGGCGACGAAGAAGTCGGCCGAGGGGGCGAGCGCCTTCAGGACCTCGGTGATGCTGCCGCGGTAGACACCCGAGACCAGCGCTTCCGGCATGTCGTCCGGCGGCTCGATGGTGCTGCCCACCGCCTCCGCGACGGCGACGATGACGTCCTCGACGGCCGCCTCCCTCGCGTCGACGGTGAGATCGTGGGCATCACCTGTCACGGTGACCTCCGCGAAGGCCGGGACGGACCCGAGGACGCCGGCGAGCCAGGCGGCGGCAAACAGCACCCGCAGCGCCGCCATCAGTAGTCCTCGTCGTCGTCGGTGGTCTCGGCCGAGAGCACGACGGTATGTTCCTGCGCGCCGTGGCGGAAAACGACGGAACGGGGTGCCACCGAGACGAGCGTCCAGTCGGAGAAACTCTGGCCTTCGCGCAGCCGCACGACCTCGTCCTCGACCTCGTCGTGCAGCATGGCGATGCGAAGCGTGCCGCTGATGACGACGCCGGCGAGGCGGACCTGCGGCGGCGTGGCGTCCGGCACGTCGGCCACTTCGGGCTCCGGCTCCGGCTCGGGCTCTTCCTCGACCACCTCCGGCTCCGGCTCGACGCCGCGCCGATCCGGCGAGAACAGCGGCCGGTCGCGGGTCGCCGCGAGCAGGTCGAGGGTGAGCCATGGGAACGGCGTCGGCCGTGGCGCGTCCGCCTGCGGCTCGATCTCGGGAATCGGTTCGCCCGTCGCGTCGACCAGCACGAAGGTCTGAGCCTGCGCCTCCGGGCTCGTCGGGCAGAGCGCGGCGAGCGCAAGCGCCAGCAGCGGCGCGGTGAGAACGAACCGCGCCACCGTCACGTGCCGCCCTCCGGCGCCGTCGACGACTCGGCTGTCGCCGGCGCCGGCGCGCGCCAGAAGCCCGAGACCACCAGCCCGACCCGCAGGCGCTCGTCGTCGACGCGGCCACCCGCTTCCGTCGGCACCAGCGTCAGCGCATCGACGACGGCGAAGGGCACGCCGCTTTCGAGCGTGAACAGCGCTTGCTGCACGGCCGCGATGTCGCCCTCGAAGGCAATCGACACGACGATCCGCCGCGTCGCCTCGATGCCGTCGACGATGCGCACGACCTCGGCAGTGGCGACATCGCCGCCCGCATCCTCGACAGCACGGGTGACGATCTCCTGCAGGCCGTTGGCGGCGACAGCCTCGGTCTCGCCGGCAAGGCGGGCCGTCTCCGGGGGAATGGCGATGCCGCCGTCTGCTGCACGCGTCGGCAGCGGCCGGCGGCGCAGCGTCTCCAGGATGTCGGCCTTGGTCGTCGCCTCGACGTCGAGAGCGCCGAGGACGGTCGTGCCCATCCATGCGACGCTCGCGAGCACAAGAACGAGCACCAGCACGCCGACGCCGGCGGCGGCGAGCTGCGCCCGTGGCACGCGGTCGCCGGGCGTCACGGTGCCGGCTCCAGTTCCGGCACGACGGCGGCCTCGATGTGGAAGCGGTCGCCGCCAGCGATGCGGATGGTCGGCGCGAAGAACGAGGCCCCGTCGAAGGCCGAGGAGCCCTCGAGCAGAGGCACAAGGTCGGCGACGGACTTCGAGACGCCGATGAGGCGGACGCGCCCGTCTTCAAGCCGGAAGTCCGACAAATAGGCGTCGTCCGGCAGCACGCGCGACAGTGATTCCATCACCACGACGGCGATCGGGCTCTGGCGCTTCAGCTGGTCGAGTGTCGTCGGCGGGCCGGAGGGCCGGCCGGCGGCATCGGCCGCGCTGCGCAGCAGGGCGCGGCGGTCGGCGGTGGCGGCGTCGATCTCGGCGATGCGGCCGGTGAGGTCGTACCACCGCACCGTCGACCAGACGGCGTCGACGGCGGCGAGCAGCGCCAGCGCGGCGAGGATGCCGGCGGCGGCGGTGCGGGCGTGGCGCCAGGTCCTGGCGTCGCTCTCGCCGAGTGCCACCGGGATCGGCCGCGCGTCCGGGCCGGTGCCGACGACGGCAATGCTCTTTGCCCGGCAACGGGCGGCGATCGCCAGCGGCGCGGCCAGAGCCCGCCGGCTCGTCGCCGTCACCGTGACGGCGATGCGGCCCTCCGGCGCCGGGGCGATGTCGAGGGCGTAGATCACGTCGGCCGCCCGCCACGGCACGAAGCGGTCGAGCTGGTGGCGGACGACGCCGTCGATGAACGGACGGCTCTCGGCTGGAAGCGGATCGAGGCGGTGGACGACGACACCACCGGGGGGCGCGATGATCTCGAACCGGCCACCAGCCAGCGACTTCTCGGCGCCGGCCGGGAGAAGGTCGATGTCGCCGGACGCAGTGCGCGTTGCGGAGGCGATCGGCCGGTCGCCATCACGGCCTGCCACACCGATGACCCAGCGTCCCTCGAGGAGGCGCAGCGTCAGGCGCTTGCCACCGGCGAACATGCCGACGGCGGCCAGCAGCAACGCCGCCAGCCCGTCGATCCAACCGTTGATCCAGGTCCGGACGCGCATACCCCACCGACCCGTCAAGGCCCGTCGCCGGCGAGGACCTCGTCCAGCATGTATAGCACCCGGTAGGGCCGCATGTCGTCTTCGCGGTCGACGATGAGGGCGACGAACCGCCTCGGGCGGCCGCGCGCCGGCGTCACCGTGATGGTGGCGCGCCAGCCGGGCGCCGGGTCCTGGCTGACGTATTCGTCCGAAGCGCCGAGTTGCAGAACGGCGAGTTCGCTGTCGGGCAGACCCGTCTGGCGTTCCTCCAGGAAGGATTCGATCCGCGAGGCGGACGTGCCGGGCAGCGCCTGCAGCACGACGGGGTCGGCGACGAACGGGTCGACGAGGCCGAACGGATTGCCGACCGTCACGTAGGGAAGCGCTCGCTGCACGAGAGCCGGCGGCATGTCGAGCACGGAGGCGAGCTCGAGCGGGTGGACGAAGGGTCCGTTGCGGGGCGCCGCGAGGCCGGAACCACGGTAGGCGCCCACCTCGGCGCCGCCCTCGCGCACATCGTCGTCGGGGTCCCGCCAGTCGACGATGCGGGCCGCGATGGCGTCCGCCCTCTCCCCCTCCTCACCGAGCGCGCGGAACAGGCCGGCGAACAGTTCCTCCGGCGCCCCGTTGAGGTCGATGCGGCCGCGCTCGTTGACGACGTCGATGCTGACCGTCGCGTCATCCAGGGCGACCGTACGGGTGCCGGCGCCGAGCATCTCGAGCTCGCCGGAGCGCAGCATCAGGCCGGCGAGTTCCAGGCCGGCCCGCGCAGCGACGAAGGCGCGCTCGCTCTGCACCGCGGCGGAAAGGTCGCGCGCGGTGCCGCCGACGACGCGGCCGACGACGGAGGCGAGCACGGCGATCATGCCCAGCATGACGAGCACGACGAGGAGAGCCGAGCCGGTGCGGGAGTTCGGAGCGGGACGTGCGTTGAAAGGGTGGCGGGCGGTCATCGGCCCTAGTCCGGCGGTGGTGTTGGGTCGCCGTTGTCCTGATCCGACTCGTCGCCGTCCTCGTCGCAGAAGTCGGGCGGCTCGTCGGTGATGCAGGCGGCGGAGAGGTCGGCCGGCACGAAGTAGGACAGCGGCAGCGGCAGCAGTGGGCCGGTCGGCGTCAGGATCGTCAGTTCGACGCGGGCGGGCATGTCGCGGCGGTCCTGCCAGTCCGCGACCTTGGTGCCATCGGCGGCGACGTAGTCGAAGCGATACTGGTACGGCCCGGTCAGAAGGGTGACCGGGTCGCGGAAGCCACTCGCCGTCGGCGCGGCGTCGCGCAGCGGGGCGCGGCGCCGGACGATCGCCTGGCCCGCCGGGCCGTCCTGCTCGATACCGAAGGAGACGAGCTCGATGCCGCCCCGTCCGGGGCCGAAACCGGTCGCCGTGGCGAAGACGACGTAGCCCGGTCCGCCCCGGAAGATCATGCTGGTCTGGTCTCCGCGCGTCAGCGTCATCGGCACCACCGACAACAGGTCGCGGGCGATGCGGTCGTTGCCGCGCGTCAGCATGTCGACGAGTTCGGCCGTGCGCGCGCCCCTGCCCCAGCCGAGGATGAGCTGGCTCGCGAAAGGCGCGAACGTCACGACCAGAAGCACGGTGATCGCAAGCGCGACGAGCACCTCGAGCAGCGAGAAGCCGGCGCGCCGTCCAGCCGGTCCGCCTCGGCGACGGGGCGCGTCACGGCGCATCGCCGTCTCCGCTGGCGCGCGCGAGGCGCACCGTCTCGAGCCGCACCGTTCCGCCCCGCGGTCCGGTGACGACGACCCGCAGGCGCATCGGCACCGGCGGCGGCGTCGCCGATTCGTCCTCGCCGAGGTCCTCCGCCGGCGCCTCGATCGGTGGCGTCATGGGGGCGAGCATTTGCGCCATCGACGTCGCCTCCAGCTGCCAGGCGTACGCTCCGGCAGCGCCGACCGTCGTGCCCGGCGCCAATGCCGCCCCGCTCGGCACCGCATCCAGCACCGCCCGCGCGACCGCCCAGGTGTCGACTTGCTCGCGCACGCGCGCGGCTTCGCTGCGGACGCCGGCGAAGAAGCGCACCAGCGCCGTCGAGATGATGATCGCGACGATCAGCGCGACCATCACCTCGATCAGGGTGAAGCCGCGCCGGGAGGGCGCCACCCTACGTCCGCTCCGGTCCGACCACATCCACCCATCCCGTCAGCCAGTTGACGCGGATCCGGAAGCTCCGTCCGCCCTTGGCGAGCCGGACGACGCCACCGCAGGAGCTGCCATCCGGGTTGAAGGTGATCTGATAGCGCCGGTCGCCGAGCGAACAGGGGGTCGCGGTGGTGACCTCGAAGGTGAGGTCACGCGGCACCTTGACCGTGCGCCCCCTGGCGTCGCTGACGGTGCGTCCGTCAAGGTCGATCACTGTTCCGACGCGCTGCCCGTCGCGGACCGCGCCGGTGCGATCGGCGCGTAGCATCGTCGCCACGTCCATGACGGTGGCGGCCAGTCCCGCCGACGACGTGCCGCGCGGGATCGCCGGCCAGATGATGGCGGCGGCGAGCAGCACGATGGCAAGCGCCAGCGCCATGTCGAGCAGCAGGAAGCCGCTGCGGCGGCCGGCGGACCGTTCCCCGGTCACCACGGCCTGTTGCCCCGATGGGTCGCGATCAGCGCGTCCAGGACGTGACGTCGGCGTTGCTCCCCTCACCGCCATCGCGCCCGTCGGCGCCGAGCGAAACGATGTCGTAGTTTCCGTGCTGCCCGGGCGAGCGATAGACGTACGGGTTGCCCCACGGGTCGGCCGGCACGCTGCGGTCCCGCAGATAGGGGCCGTTCCAGGTGTCCACGCCCGGCGGGCGCTGCGCCAGGGCGGCGAGGCCCTCGGCAGAGGTCGGGTAGCGCCCGGCGTCGATGTAGAACAGGTCGAGGGCGTTCGAGAAGCTCTCGATCTGCAGCCGCGCCGTCTTCTCGCGGGCATCGGTGAGGTAGTTGAGCACCCGCGGCCCCACCAGCCCCATGATGAGGCCGATGATGACGAGCACGACGAGCATCTCGACGAGCGTGAAGCCGGCGCGCGCGGCGGCGACCACGGTTCCCGTGGGCGACGTCACGCTCGCTTCGACGTCCGGTGTCCGCTGGAACGGCATAGGCACTCCCTAAAGCGCGATCTGGTTGATGCTGAGCAGCGTCGACATGATCGAGACGATCAATGATCCCACGACGACACTGATGACGACGATGGCCGCCGGGCCGACGATCGCCGCCAGCCGGTCCAGTCGTTCGCCGAGTTTTCCCTCGTAGAAATCGGCGCAGCGCCGCGCCACCGTCGCGAGTTCCCCCGATTCCTCACCCACCCGTAGCATGCGCGCCGCCAGCGGCGGAACGAGGGCAGTTTCGGTCAGGCAGTCGACGAGGCGTCCGCCGCGCCGCACCTTGTCGAGAACCACCGATATCGGCTCGGCGTCGGCACCCGCTGTGTCGGCCATCACTTTCAGGGCGTCGGTCAAAGTCACGCCGTTCGCGAGCAGCGTGCCGAGGCCGCGGCAGATGATGGCGGTGCGCCGGAGTTCCACCACGCCGCGGATGCCGGGCAGCTTGCCGAGGCCGCGCACCAGCCGGTTGCGCAGGGACCGCGTCCGCAGCGCCACGAAGAGGAGAAGGGCGAGGCCGGCGAGCACGCCGAGCAGGAGGTCGCCGTTCTCCGTCAGCCACGTCGACAGCCCGAGTACGACCGAGACGAACGGGTCCGGCTCGGTGCCGAAGTCGGCGATGACGCCGGCGAACTGCGGCACGACGAAGAGCAGGAAGAACACCAGTACCGCCACGGCGACGATCAGCAGGAAGGCCGGGTAGCGCAGGGCCCCCGCGACCTTGGCGGCGACGCGCTCCTGGCGGGCGCGGTCGTCGGCGACGGCCTCGAGCACGGTTTCGAGCCCGCCGGCCGCCTCGGCGACCCTGACCATCGCGATCACTTCCGTCGGGATCGATTCCGGATGGGCGGCGAGCGCCTCCGCGAAGCCGGAGCCGGAGCCGATCGCGGTGCGCAGATCGGTGAGGAGCCGCGACGCCGCCGGCTTGACGTCATCGCCGAGCAGCTTCAGGGCGTCGTCGAGCGGCAGGCCGGCCTTCAGCAGCAGCGCGAGATCACGGATCAGCACCGTCACTTCTTTGGGGTTCAGGCGGCCGATCGAGAAGTAGCGCCGCCAGCCGGCCCCGCGCGGGGCGGCCCGCTCCTTCGTCTCCAGCGGGATATAGCCGAGGTCGACGAGATGGGCGGCAGCGGCGGGGACCGAGTCCGCCTGCAACTCGCCGGAGACGAAGCGCCCGTCGGCGTCGAGCGCCTTGTAGCTGAAGACACCCAACTCAGCGGCTCGCTGTGACGCGCAGGATCTCGTCGTAGGAGGTCAGCCCCTCGCGGACCTTGCGGATGCCGTCCTCCGTCAGCGTCGTCATGCCTTCCTGACGCGCCGTCTCCTCGATCACTCGCTCGCTCGCACCCTCGACGACAAGTTTGTGGATCGCCTCGCTGATCGGCAGGATCTCGAAGACCGCGCGGCGGCCGATGTAGCCGGTGCCGGCGCACCGCTCGCAGCCGACCGGCTCGTAGAGCATGTCGCCGGGCGAGAAGCCGAGCGCGACGAAGCGACGGTCCTTGCCGTGCCGCTCCGCCGACAGCGGCTCCATCCGCTTGCAGTCCGGGCAGAGGATGCGCACGAGGCGCTGGGCGACGATCAGCCGGAGGCTGGCGGCGAGCAGGAACGGCTCGACGCCGAGATCGACCAGGCGGGTGATGGCGGCGGCCGCGGTGTTGGTGTGCAGCGTCGTCAGCACCAGATGGCCGGTGAGCGAGGCCTGGATGCCGATGCGCGCGGTCTCGCCGTCGCGCATCTCGCCGACCATGATGACGTCCGGGTCCTGGCGGAGGAAGGCGCGCAGCGCGTTGACGAAGGTGAGCCCGATCGCCGGCTTCACCTGCGTCTGGCTGACCCCCTCGACCTCGTACTCGACGGGGTCCTCGATGGTGAGGATCTTGCGGGTCGAATCGTTCAGGCGGGCGAGCGTGGCGGCGAGGGTCGTCGTCTTGCCGCTGCCGGTCGGCCCGGTGACCACGACCATGCCGTGCGGCGCCTCGAGTTCCTCGGAGAACACCCGGAAGTCGCGCTCGGAGAAGCCGAGCCCGTCGAAGCCGACCAGCCGGCGGTCGCGCTCCAGAAGGCGCAGGATCGCCGCCTCGCCGTGCACCGTCGGCATCGTCGCGACGCGGATGTCGATCTCGCGCCCCGCCGCCTTGAAGCGGGCGCGGCCGTCCTGCGGCAGGCGGCGCTCGGCGATGTTGAGGCCGGAGAGGATCTTGACGCGCGACACGACGGCGCGGGCGAGATCGGGCGGAAAAGTCCGCATCGCCTGCAGGATGCCGTCGATGCGGATGCGGACCCGGAGCCCGGCCCTGACCGGCTCGAGATGGACGTCGGTGGCGCGCCGTTCGACCGCAGCCTCGAGAATCTCGTTCACCGCCCGCACGATCGGCGCGCCGCTCGCGAGATCGCGCAGGTTCTCGATCTCGACGTCCTCGCGCTCGCCGTCGCGGGGGGCGGCGGCGGTGCTGGCGTCCTCGGCACTGACACCGACGCGCTTCAGCGCGACATCGATCTCCTCGAACGAGGCGACCTCGAGCGTGCACGGGCGCTCGAGCGTCCAGCGCACCGTCTCGACGAGCGTCTCCTCGCTCGGATCGGCGAGCGCGAGCCTCGCTTCGCCCCCGGCGGACTCGTAGGGGTAGAGCGACCAGTCGCGCAGGAAGCGGCCGGAGAAGTGTTCCGCCAGGGGCTTGCCGGCGAGCATCGCGGCGAGCGTCGCGCGCGGCAGGCGATGATGCGCTGCAACCTCCTCGGCGAACTCCGCCGCCGGCAACCCCGACCGCTCCAGAAGCTCTCGATAGAAAGATTGGCGCCGCGCACCCGCACCGCCATCGACCTCGGGCGCCGCGACACCCGACAGGCCAAGCGCCTCCGCCAGTCCGGAGGCCGGCTTGTGTTTCACATCGCTCATCGAACGCGCGTCTTTCCGGATCCGATCACCGTCACAGCACGACTAAACGAAAACTGATCAAGTAAAACGCGTCATGGTTAACAAGACGACATGCCGAGTATTAAGGATTTGGTTACCACGTAGAACATTGACGTGTCAAGTTCAGCGCCGTATGATGCTTGCCTGCGCAGTATGGCGGCGAGAAAGTAGTGGCGTGTCGAAGGGCTGGGTTCACTGGCGGGGTTTGGCCTCCGCGGCGTTGATGGCTGCTGCCCTCGTGGGCTGTGCCGGCACGGCCACGGACGGCAACCAGGAGCCGCCGACCTTCCTCGACGGCGTCATGTCCATGGACCTCGCCGCGCGCAAGCAGGAGCCTGTGCGGGGCATCGCTCGCAGCGGCCGCGACGGCCCGGTGCCGCAGGGAGAGATCTATCTCGGCAGCAGTGCAACCGGCTCGACGGCGGAGCGCCCGACGATCTCCTCGGGTGTCGGCGCCGCGCCCGCCGGTGGCGATGCCTTCGATCTCAATTTCGAGAATGCCGACGTCACCACGGTGGCGAAGGTGCTGCTCGGCGACGTCCTCAGGGTCGACTACCTTGTCGATCCCCGCGTCGAGGGGACGATCAGCCTCTCGTCCGCCAAGCCGATCGCCCGCAAGGACATCCTGCCGCTCCTCGAAAACGCCCTGCAGCTGAACGGCGCCGTGGTGGCGCGTCAGGGCGACGTCTATCAGATCGTGCTCGCCTCGGAGGCGGCCGGATCCGGCTCGGTCGACGTCGGCTCGCGCCGCGTCAGCCCCGGCTACGGGCTGACGGTGCTGCCGCTGGAGAACGTCTCCGCCGATACCGTGATGAAGCTCGTCGAGGGCTTCGGCGCGCGCGCCGGCACCGTTCGGGTGGACCCGACCCGCAACCTCCTCCTCGTCCAGGGCAGCGCCCCGGAGCGGCGGGCGATGATCGAGACGGCGCTCGCCTTCGACGTCGACTGGATGCGCGGTCAATCGGTGGGCGTCTTCCCGCTCAGCAACGCGACGCCGGAGGTGATGATCGCCGAGCTCAACCGCATCATGGACGCCGGCTCCGGCGGGCCGGGTGCCGGGCTCGTGCGCTTCCAGCCGGTCAGCCGCCTCAATGCGGTCCTGGCGATCTCGCAGTCGCCCAAATATGTCCAGCAGGTCGCCACCTGGGTCCGCCGCCTCGACCGCGCCGACCAGGAGAACACGCGGCTGCGCGTCTACCGGGTCCAGCACGGCGATGCGCGACGTATCGCGACGATCCTCAACACGGTGTTCACCGGCGGCGCCGGCTCCGGCGCGGGTGCCGACGACCTCGCCCAGCTCGCCCCCGGCACCGATTCGGTCAGCTCCGCCGCCCTGACGACGCAGCCGACGGCAGACGCTGAAGGTGGGCAGCAGTCCTCGCAGCAGTCGCGATCGGGCTCGCTGTTCGATCGCTCCGGCGCGTCTGAAGGCGACGATCCGACCGGCTCGGAGACGGGCTTCGGCGCCTCGTCGAACGCGCTCGCGGCCGGCGCCGACGCGACGGCCGGCGGTGGCACCGGCGAAGCGGTGCTACGCAACGTCCGCATCACCGCTGATGTCGGCAACAACTCGCTGCTGATCTACGCGGACCGCGCCAGCTGGCAGATTATCGAGCGGGCACTTGCCGACATCGACCGCCCGGGCCTGCAGGTGGCGATCGAGGCGACCATCGTCGAGGTGACGCTGAGCGGCAACCTGCAGTACGGCGTGCAGTTCTACCTGAAAAGCAAGGACTTCGGCCTGCCGGGCAACATCGGCAACATCGGCCTGTTCAACAAGGCGAACGAGCCGCCGCTGCAGCGCTCCACGCCGAACTTCGAGTTCGTGCTCGGGCCGAACAACAGCCCGCGCGCCATCATCGACGCGCTACGCACCGTCACCGACGTGAAGGTGCTGTCGTCGCCCTCGCTTGTCGTCTCCGACAACCAGGTGGCGACGCTTCAGGTGGGCAACGAGGTGCCGGTGACGACGCGCTCGGCGCAGTCCGTGCAGGACCCCGACGCACCGACGGTGAACGAGGTCGAGTACAAGAACACGGGCGTCATCCTGCGCGTCACGCCGCGCGTCAGCGCCAACGGCACCGTCAATCTCGAGGTCGAGCAGGAGATCTCCAACGTGCTGCGCAACGGCACCGAGGACAGCCTCACGCCGACGATCTCGCAGCGCCGGGTGAAGAGCGCCGTCTCCGTCACCAACGGCCAGACCGTCGTGCTGGCGGGGCTGATCCAGGAACAGATCGAGCGCACCAAGCAGGGCATCCCGATCATCATGGACCTGCCGGTGGTCGGCGATTTCGTCTCGACCCAGTCGAACCGCTCCGACCGCACCGAGCTCATCATCTTCATCAAGCCGCAGATCATCCGCGACAGCGTCGATGCCCAGCTCATCGCCGAGGAACTGCGCCTGAAGGTGATCGGCGGCGCCCGTCCGTGAGGGCGGCGTTGCCTTGACCGCCGTCATCGCACCGCGGCCGACCCCGTCGCCGCGACCGTGACCCGCCGCTCCCCCCTCCCCGTCATGCTCGCGGCCTTGGTCGCGGCCGCCTTCGCGTGGGCCGCCTTCGCGACAGGGTTCGCGCCGGGCACATTGGCGGCGGGCGTGCCGCCTTTCGCAGCCGTGTTCGCCGGCCTCGCCGCCTGGATCGCTGTCGCGGACCTGCGCACCTACGAGATTCCGGACGAGGCGAACATCGCCTTGCTCGTTGCCGGGCTCGCCTGGGCTGCCTTCGGAGCCCCACCGGCCAGCCTGCCACTGACGCCGGCGCTGGTGTTCGGCACGGCCGCCGACACGCCCGCCTGGGCGGGCCCTCTGTTCGGCGTGATCGACGGGCTCGCCCGCGCCGCGATCGCAGCCGGGACACTGCTCGCGGTGCGGACCTTCTACCGCCGGGCGCGCGGGATCGAGGGCCTCGGCCTCGGCGACATCAAGCTCGCCGGTGCCGTCGCGCCTTGGCTCGCCTGGCCGGACCTGCCGACGGCGCTGTTCGTGGCGGTGCTCTTCGCGCTGCTCGTCATCGTCGCCGCGTCGCTCGCGGCGCGACGACGCCTCGACATGGCTGCCTGGATTCCGTTCGGGGCCTTCCTGGCGCCGGCTGCGTGGCTCGTCTGGGCGCTGCGCGTCGGAGGGGTTCCGATACCCCTCCTCGGCTGACGTGGCGCTTCGCCCTCAGGCGGCGAGCGCCGGGGCCGCCCGCACCAGCCGGGCGATCGCCTCGTCCAGCGTCGCCTCGTTCTTGGCGAAGCAGAAGCGCACGACGTGGCGGACGGCGTCGCCGGAATAGAACGCCGACACCGGGATCGCCGCCACCTTCGCCTCGGCGACGAGCCGCTTGCAGAAGGCGGCATCGTCGGAGAGCCCGAGCGGCTTGAGATCGACGCAGACGAAGTAGGTGCCGGCCGACGGCAGCACCGTGAAGCCGGCCGCCTTCAGCCCCGCCGAGAAATAGTCCCGCTGCGCCTGCAGCCGCGCCCGCATGTCGGTGAAATAAGTATCGTCCTTGGCGAGGCCGTAGGCGACGGCCGTCTGCAGGTTGGGCGCGGTGGTGAAGGCGAGGAACTGGTGCGCCTTGGCGACGACGCGCAGGATGTGCGGCGCCGCGACGACGAGGCCGACCTTCCAGCCCGTCAGCGAGAAGATCTTGCCGGCCGAGCCGATCTTCACCGACCGCTCGCGCAGGCCCGGCACCGACAGCACCGTGACGTGCGGCCTGCCGTCGAAGATGACGTGTTCCCAGACCTCGTCGGAGACGACGATCGCCTCGGTCCCCTCGATCGCCTTGGCGAGGGCTTCGAGATCCTCGCGCGGCCACACCGCGCCGGCGGGATTGAGCGGGTTGTTGATGATGAGGAGCTTGGTCTTCGGCGAGATAACGGCGGCGAGCGCCTCGGGGTCGAAGCGCCAGTCCGGCGGCGACAGCTTGACGAGCCGCGGAATCCCGCCCGCCTGGCGGACAAGCGGCAGGTAGGCGTCGTAGGCCGGCTCGAACAGCACCACCTCGTCGCCCGGCGCGACGAGACCGAGGATGGAGGCGGCGAGCGCCTCGGTGGCGCCGGACGTCACCATGCACTCCGTGTCGGCGTCGAGCTCGAGGCCCTGATGCTGCCGGTAGTGGTCGGCAATGGCCCGCCGGAGCTCAGGAATGCCCATCATCGACGGGTACTGGTTGTAGCCGTCGACGACCGCCTCGGCCGCCTTGCGCCGAACGTCCTCCGGCCCCGGATCGTCGGGAAAGCCCTGGCCGAGATTGATTGCGCCGTGGGCGCGGGCGAGTTGCGACATCTCTTCGAAGATGGTCGTCGGCAGGGAAGCGAACAGCGGGTTCATGGCGCTCGGTCGTTGTTGGTTGCGGCCGTCGATGGCGTTCGGCCGCGCAAGGTGCACCCGGAGCCGGAGCCGGGCAAGGGTGGCATCCGATCGGTGTAACGGTGTCGCCACGCCACGGGCGCCCTTCAGTGCAACGCGGCGTACCCTAGGTCCTTCGCCAGATTGGAAAGCCGGCGGTCCCGTGTCCACAGGGCCGCACCGGGAGTCAGGCGGACCGCAGCGAGAATGTGCGCATCAACGTATCCGATGCCGGTGCCGGCGAGAGACTGCGCCGAGATGAAGGTGAGAACCTCGGCGTCGGTCGCCACCGCCGCCTTCGGCAAGTCGCCGAGGTCCCGAAGGATTCTGGCGGGTTGGCGAAGATGGCCGAGCGCGATCTCGCCGATGATGAAGGGATGCGTCAGAACCCGCCCGGCATCGAGAAGCCCTGCCAGTTCCAGGTCATTTCGCCGGAGGTGGTCGATCCAGACTGATGTGTCGACCAGGATCACCGTCCAGCCGTTCGCCGCCGCGGCACGGCAACAAGGTCGGGCTCGCTGCCCCCGAGCCGCGCGAGGCGGCGGGCGCTTTCCCGCTCGATGAGCGCCTTCAGAGCTTCGCGCACCAGCGCCGATTTCTCGGTCAGTCCAGTCAGTGCCTGTGCTCGTGCGACTTGGTCGTCGTCGAGGGCGATCGTGGTTCGCATGGCGCGGCCTCACAAAACAGGCACACAAAATGGCATCGATCGATGCCATCGGCAATGCCGACCGGGCCGGCGATCGATATCGCCGGCCCGACATTCACGTACGATCTCGTCCGCTCAGCGGCTCATCATTCCCGCTCACTCCACCTCGATGTTTGCGGCCGTCACCTTCGTCGCCCCCGTCAGCGTCGCGACCAGTACCGGCGTCTTCGGTCCCGTGCCGTCGCGGTCGAAGCTCAGGCGGCCGGTCGCGGCGTCGAACAGGAAGGTCGGTCTGGTCGAGGTCGCGGCCCTGCCGTTGACGATACGCACCTTGCCAGCCTCCAGCCCCTTCCAGCCGGCGGCCGGCAGGACGATGCGGTCGATCACCTCAAAGTCGGTGATGGTGTCGCCCGCTTCCTTCGGCGAGGCGATGCGGAAGCGGTCCGGGCCGGGGCCGCCGGTCAGCGTGTCCTGGCCCGGACCACCGTCGAGGATGTCGGAGCCCGGCCCGCCGTCGAAGACGTCGTTGCCCTTGCCGCCATTCGCGCGGTCGTTGCCCGGCCCGAAGCTGCGGCGGTCCGCCTTGCTGCCGCCGGCAAAGAATTCGCCGTCGACGAAGGCGCCGGGATCCCGGCGGTCGCGATTGGGGATGGTGTTGTCGCGGCTCCAGGCGGTGATCGCGTCGAACTTCGCCGAGCGCTTCTGGTAGACGGATTCGAGCGCCCCCCAGAAGCCGAACTCGGTGTAGGGCTCGACGTCGGCGAAATAGGCGAAGCGGGTGCCGCCGGCGTCCTTGAAGAGGTCGAGCATCTTCGTGACGAGATCACCCATCCGGCGGTCGCGGTTGAGCTTGGCGAAGAAGTCGGTGAGACCGCGGGTCGTCTCGAACGAGGAGAACAGGTGCGGCCCGCCCTCGTAGGCGACGAGTTCGAAGCCGTTCTCGCGAGCGACGTTCGCGTGGTAGGCGAACAGTCCGCGCAAGCCGGTGGTGACGCCGTCGTCCGACGGGTCCTCCAGCGAGATGAAGCCCTCCTGCGTCGGGAACAGGTCGCCCTTGTCCATCTGGCGAAAGGCCTTGGCGAGCCCGGCCTCGCCCTGGCGGGCGAAGCGGCGGACCTCGGGCACGTTGTCGATGAACGAGATGTTGCCGTCGGCATAGAGGCCACCTTCGAAGTAGCCAGTGACGGCGTAGGCGTCGAAGCTCGCCTTCGGGGCCGGCTTGCCCTCGCAGACGGCGAGCGGCGCTTCCAGGATGGCCGCCTCGAGGCCGAGGAAGGCGGTTTGCGTCGCCGCCACCCGCACCAGTCGCCGCTTCGCCTCGCGGCCGAAGACGTCGGAGAAGATGTCCATCACCTCGGCGGCGCGGGTGCCGTAGAGCTGCATCCAGGCGGTGCCGCGGTCGGGGTTGCCGGTGCAGCGGCGGGCGAACGCCGCGCTCCAGCGTGCCTGCGCCGCGTCGAACGTCTCCTGCGCCTGGCCGAAGCCGAAGTTCCACACCTCGTTCGAGTACTCGACGAAGACCTTCAGGCGCGGGTCCAGCCGGTCCCGCACGATCTCCGCATACTCCCGCACCAGCGCGTCGTCGGCACCGTGGGGCACGTTGATCCAGGCGTCGGCACCGACGCGATTGGCGAGCTCGACGACGATCTCGATCGGCACGCCGGCGCGGCGGCTCGATTCCCAGACGTTCTCGTTCGTCCACGAGGCGTCGGTGACGCGGCGGCGGGTGTCTGGGGTGGTGACGACCGAATCGTTCGTCCCCATCCAGTCCATGAACCGCAGCATGGTGAAGTCCTTCAGCCGGGCGAGGAATGCCGGGTTGAAGATCTCGCCGGCTTCGAAGGCCTTCAGCTGGTCCTCGCGGACGACGCGGATGTTGCGGATATGATCGCCACGCTGTGTGCGGGAGATCAGCACGAACAGGTTGGCGAACCCCTCGCCCTCGCCCGCATTCATCTCGACGCGGTGGCGGCCCGGACGGTCGTCGAGCACGGTGGCGCCGATATACTCGACGGTGCCGTCGCCGTCGAAGAGCACGACGTAGCGGTCGGTGATGGCGTCGTCTGTGGGGTCGACGCCGACGGCGGTGATCAGCCGGCGACCGGCGGGCACCTCGGTCGGCCAGCCGTCCTCGTCGAGCTTCAGGCTGGGGTCGAAGACGGCGAAGGCGCCGTTCGGGTCGTGGATCGCCCAGTCGCGCGCCGTCTTGTAGCGGTCGAGGAACGGGTGCTGCGTGGCGTAGTCGCGAACACCGGAGAGGTGCACGCCGAGCGAGGGAATGTCGGAGGCCGAGGCCGGCGCGCCGGTGGCGACGAAGGCGGCCAGCACCGCCGCGCTCGCGGCGGCCCGGAGCCCTGCAACGGTCTTGCGGACGATGCTGCGGTCCGCACGCGCAACGGTAGTCGACATGATGCTCCCCTTCGTGTGACGGCTCCGAGATCTCGGAGCGCTTCAGTCACGAAGGAGGCTAGCGGGCAGGCGCCGGGTCGGCTGTGAACGGGAACACAGGGGTCGTGGCGGGTCGCGGCCTCAGCCGCCGGGGGTCCAGGCGTCGTAGTCGCCGGTCGCCGCCGGACGCTGCGCGTCCTTGAGGATCGAGCCGGACGGACGATAGGCGGCGGGCGTGCCGGTGAGGTTCGGCTGCGCCGGCAGCTGCCACGGGCGCGGCACGTACTGCTGCTCGCTCGGCGGCGTGTCGACGCGATGGTGCATCCAGCCGTGCCAGCCGGCGGGAATCGAGCTCGCCTCCGCCGGGCCGTTGTAGATCACCCAGCGGCGCTGGAAGCCGAGCGTCGGGTCCACCTTGCCGCCGCGGGTGCGGTAGTAGACGTTGCCGAACTCGTCGGTACCCACCCGTTCGCCGAAGCGGCTCGTCCACAGCTTGGTCCCGATGGTCCAGCCGTTCCACCAGGTGAACACGTGAATGAGAAAGTCGCGCATCGGCGCCCCGTCACGGGTGATCGGAAGTCGGCGGGACCATGCCAGCGGCCCGAGCCCAAGTCCAGACGGCAGGGCGCCGCGGGCGGCGGCCTTCAGCCGCGACGATTGCCTGGGTGTCTAAGATCACCGTGGCAGTCCCCTCGCGTCGCGCGCCAGCCGCTCGGCCTCGCGGTTCTTGATGTTGAGCGCCATCGCATCCACCCACGTCCTTCGACGGTCATCACAATCCAAGGCCGGGGCCTGGACGAGGCGGCGTTGCGCCGTCCACAGGGCCGCAGCGGGCGCATCGGGTGCGCACGGTGATGCGGAGCCGCGGCTTTCCCCGCTTTCCCCAGTGTCAAGCGACATACTAGATGTTGTGCCACCGAAATTGCGGCCACCATCGCTTGACCCGTTTCGGCGAGTCGCCCTAGTGTTCGGCCACTGACGATGCCCCGGCGCGCCGGGTGCACCGAAACCCCCAAAGAAGCCTCCCCTGACCAGCCGCCGTTCGTGGCACTGTCCACGGACCGCGCCGACGCATGCGCGATGCCGCGCGCCGACGCGGGGGGCGACAAAAGCGCTCGGTAGCACTATATTTAGTGGCACCGAGTCCATGATGATACCGGATGCGGTCCCGAGAGATCGCCATCCCGCCATACCGTGGGCCCGCCGGCCACCGGACAGAGCATCGGACGACCGGCCCACGTGGCCGGACGGTTGAGAGGACGACGAAGATGCGGATCGAGCGGCGCTACACCACCGAGGGTCAGGACGCCTATGCGTCGATCCCGTTCCGTACGGTGACGAGCGAGATCCGCAATCCCGATGGTTCGGTGGTGTTCCGGCTCGAGGACATCGCTGTTCCCGAGGCCTGGAGCCAGGTCGCCTCCGACGTGCTGGCGCAGAAGTACTTCCGCAAGGCCGGCGTGCCGGCGCGCCTGCGCAAACACGAGGAATCGACGATCCCCTCGTGGCTGTGGCGCTCCGTCGCCGACGAGGCGGCACTGGCCGAATTGCCGGCCGGCGAGCGCAGCGTCGGCGAGACCGACGCCCGCCAGGTCTTCGACCGGCTCGCCGGCACCTGGACCTACTGGGGCTGGAAGGGCCGCTACTTCGACGGCGAGGCCGACGCTCGCGCCTTCTTTGACGAGCTGCGCTTCATGCTCGCCACCCAGAAGGTGGCGCCGAACTCGCCCCAGTGGTTCAACACTGGCCTGCACTGGGCCTACGGCATCGACGGCCCGAGCCAGGGCCACTTCTACGTCGACCACGAGACCGGCAAGCTGGTCGCGTCCGCCACCGCCTACGAGCACCCGCAGCCGCACGCCTGCTTCATCCAGTCGGTCGGCGACGATCTCGTCAACGACGGCGGCATCATGGACCTGTGGGTGCGCGAGGCGCGCCTGTTCAAGTACGGCTCGGGCACCGGCTCGAACTTCTCCGCGCTGCGTGGCGAAGGCGAGCGGCTGTCGGGTGGCGGGCGCTCGTCCGGCCTGATGAGCTTCCTGAAGATCGGCGACCGTGCCGCCGGCGCCATCAAGTCGGGTGGCACCACCCGCCGCGCCGCCAAGATGGTCGTGGTCGACGCCGACCACCCCGACATCGAGACCTATGTCGACTGGAAGGTGCGCGAGGAGCAGAAGGTCGCCGCCCTCGTCACCGGCTCGAAGACGGTCGTCAAGCACCTCAAGGCGATCATGAAGGCCTGCATCAACTGCGACGGCCCGGGCGATTCTTGCTTCGACCCTGACAAGAACCCGGCCCTGAAGCGCGAGATCCGCGCCGCCAAGAAGGCCGCGGTGCCGATGAACTACGTCCTGCGGGTCGTGCAGTTCGCCAAGCAGGGCTACACCGACATCTCCTTCCCGATCTTCGACACGGACTGGGATTCGGAAGCCTACCTGACCGTCTCCGGCCAGAACTCCAACAACTCGGTCCGCGTCACCGACGCCTTCCTGAAGGCGGTGGAGGAGGACGGCGACTGGGCGCTGATCCGGCGCACCGACGGCAAGGTCGCGAAGACCCTGAAGGCCCGCGAGCTCTGGGAGAAGATCGGCTACGCCGCCTGGGCCTCGGCCGATCCCGGCATCCAGTTCCACTCCACCATCAACGACTGGCACACCTGCCCGGCGGGCGGCGACATCCGCGCCTCCAACCCGTGCTCCGAGTACATGTTCCTCGACGACACGGCCTGCAATCTCGCCTCGCTCAACCTGCTGCAGTTCCGTGGCGAGGACGGCGTCTTCCAGGTCGAGGCCTACGAGCACGCTGTGCGGCTCTGGACGGTGGTCCTCGAGATCTCCGTGCTGATGGCGCAGTTCCCGTCGAAGCGGATCGCCGAGCTCTCCTACGAGTACCGCACGCTCGGCCTCGGCTACGCCAACATCGGCGGTCTGCTGATGACCTCCGGCATCCCCTATGATTCGGCCGAGGGCCGCGCCATCTGCGGCGCGCTCACCGCCATCATGACGGGTGTCTCCTACGCCACCTCCGCCGAGATGGCGCGCGAGCTCGGACCGTTCCCGGGCTTCCCCGAGAACCGCGACGCCATGCTGCGCGTCATACGCAACCACCGCCGCGCCGCCCACGGCGAGAGCGAGGGCTACGAGGCGCTCGCCACCGCCCCGGTGCCGCTCGACCACGCCGCTTGCGCCGACAAGGTGCTGGTGGAGCACGCCCGGGCCGCCTGGGACCGCGCGCTCGAGTGGGGCTCGGCCTTCGGCTTCCGCAACGCCCAGACGACCGTGATCGCGCCGACCGGCACGATCGGCCTCGTCATGGACTGTGACACGACGGGCATCGAGCCGGACTTCGCACTGGTGAAGTTCAAGAAGCTCGCCGGTGGCGGCTACTTCAAGATCATCAACCGCGCCGTGCCGGAGGCGCTGCGCTCGCTCGGCTACCGCGAGAGCGAGATCGCCGAGATCGAGGCCTACGCCGTCGGTCACGGGACGCTCGCCCAGGCCCCGGCGATCAACCATTCCACCTTGCGGGCCAAGGGCTTCACCGACGACGTTCTGGCGAAGCTCGATGTCGCTCTGAAGTCCGCCTTCGACATCAAGTTCGCCTTCAACCGCTGGAGCCTCGGCGAGGCCTTCTGCACCGAGGTGATGCGCTTCACCACGGTGGAGCTCGACGATCCCTCCTTCGACATGCTGGCGAAGCTCGGCTTCTCGAAGAAGGACATCGACGCGGCGAACGTCCACGTCTGCGGGGCGATGACGCTCGAGGGCGCGCCCTATCTGAAGCCCGAGCACCTGCCGGTCTTCGACTGCGCCAACCCGTGCGGCCGCATCGGCAAGCGCTTCCTCTCGGTCGAGAGCCACATCCGCATGATGGCGGCCGCCCAGCCGTTCATTTCGGGCGCGATCTCGAAGACCATCAACATGCCGAACGACGCCACGGTGGAGGACTGCAAGGCGGCCTACACGCTGTCCTGGCGCCTCGCCTTGAAGGCGAACGCCCTCTACCGCGACGGCTCCAAGCTGTCGCAGCCGCTCAACTCGCAGCTCCTCGCCGATGACGACGACGTCGACGACGTCGTCGAGGCGATCATCGCCGAGCCGCCTGCGGTGCGGGCGCGCGAGGTGGCCGAGCGCATCGTCGAGCGGATCATCGAGCGCGAGGTGCAGGTCCGCGAGCGCGAGAAGCTGCCGGGCCGCCGCAAGGGCTACACCCAGAAGGCGATCGTCGGCGGCCACAAGGTCTATCTGCGCACCGGCGAGTACGACGACGGCCGCCTCGGCGAGATCTTCATCGACATGCACAAGGAAGGCGCCGCCTTCCGCTCGCTGATGAACAACTTCGCCATCGCCATCTCGCTCGGCCTGCAGTACGGCGTGCCGCTCGAGGAATATGTCGACGCCTTCACCTTCACCCGCTTCGAGCCGGCCGGGTTCGTGCAGGGCAACGACTACGTCAAGAACGCCACCTCGATCCTCGACTATATCTTCCGCGAGCTGGCGATCTCCTATCTCGGCCGGCACGACCTGGCCCACGTCTCGCAGGACGACATCGGCTCGACCGCGATGGGCACGGGCGTCGACGAGGGCAAGGCGCCGGGTCCGGAGCACGTCGTCTCGAAGGGCCTGGTGCGCGGCCGCACCACCGCCTTCCGCGTCCTCGAGACGCCGGCCGGCGAACTGCGCGGCGGTCCGAAGGCGAGCGGCGCACCGGTCGCCTCGGCGCACGGCTCGGTGACGGCGCTGCGCGGTGGCGCCGGAGCGGCGCTCGCCTTCCACCGCAGCGAGCCGCTGGAGGACCCCGAGGAAGACCCCGAGACGGCTCTCGTCCCCTCCCCGGCCCCGCAGCCCGCCCAGAAGTCGGCCCGCGCCGACAAGGCCGAGAAGGCGGCGCTCGCCCGCCTGAAGGGCTACGAGGGCGAAAGCTGCGGCGAGTGCGGCAACTTCACGATGGTCCGCAACGGCACCTGCCTGAAGTGCGACACCTGCGGCGCGACGAGCGGCTGCAGCTGAGGGGCAGCCGGTGAACTTGCTGGGCCGTTAGCAGTATTTTCAGCGGCTCAGTAAACTTCGTCAAAAGCGGCTTCGTCAGGGTTATCCGCATCGGTAGAGTTCATGATCCTCAAGAGTTCCAAAAAATACAAGGAATACCATGAACATACTCGGTGTGGAATTTGAAGCAAAAACGCTTAACTACGTATTACTTGTCTGCGAGGAAAAAAAGAATGAGGTCAAGGAAGCGAACCGCCTTAAGCTGACCGATACACGCTCAAAGGATTCTCTCCGTGCGTTCCAGAGCGCGGTTACAACTTTGATCACCGGGACCAAACCGGATTTGATAGCCATAAAAGATAAGCCAGAATCCGGACAGATGCGCGCCGGCGCGGCCGCGCTTAAGATGGAAGGTATCCTGCTTGCGGCCGCACCATGTGAAGTTGAGTTCATTTCTGGCAGGCGAATAAACGCGTGCGAAGATGGAGCCGGACTGAGGGCCTATCACCAGCCCGCATTCAAAGCTGCGCTGGCTGCTTTCGGGAAGCAGGCCACCTGAAAAATGGAGAATTTGCCCTCTGAACTCCAAGTGGCGATCCGAGAACTTGAACGGGATCATGACGCGTTTGAGTTTCATCCTGGCGGTGCCAACGGCTATCTAGTATTCGCTCGCAATCGCATCTCCGGCAGCGAAGTTGCAATTAAGTTCTACTATGGAGCTCCGGGAGAGCGGCGGCACGATGAACCGCGCCTGCTCGCCAGCATTCAATCTCCAAACGTCTTACGAATTATTGACGCGCGGATTCTTTCGGAAGATTGGGCTTACTTTCTAACGCCAAGGTGTGGTGACGGGAATCTTGACAATCTTATTGCAACCAGACCCTCTGCGATTCATGCGATCGATATGGCATTGGGAATTTGCATGGGCGCGAGTGCGATCCATGCGAACGGCTTGATACACCGCGACCTCAAGCCCGCAAATATCGTGTGCCATGGAGGCGTGCCCCTGATTGCGGATTTCGGAAGCGTCAGGCAGCTAACAGATGGTAAAACAGACTTGCCGGCTTCGGGCCACAGCGCTCTTTACCGGCCACCCGAGTCATTTGAGACCGGACGCTACAGCGTCCGGGGGGATATATATCAATTAGGCTTGGTGACCTATCAACTATTGGGCGGCGCATTACCATACGATCCTACGCAATATTTTAATAACATTGATCGCAGAGAATACAGTTGCCTGACAGGTGACTTTGAAAAGTCAAAATTTCAGGACGAGGTCATCCATCGCCGCGCTGCTTCGGGCAAACTCACAGACTTCCGAACGCTCCCGCCTTGGATTGGCGGCCGCGCAAAATCGGCCATTCGGCGGTTGACTGATCCTACACCTGGCACCCGGCTTGGCAGTATGAGCGATGTTGCATCGAGCCTAACCCAAGTAAGAGCCGAGACTCTGGACTGGAGGTGGGTAGGCGATGTAGCGCAACTCAAACGAGAGGACCGGGTTATCGAAATGCGGCCCATTGGCGGAGGGGTTTACGAACCGCTGCAGGCGAAGGGAGACACCTTCCGGCGCATACCGTCAATGCCGAACAATACACTCAAAAATCTAGTCGGTAAGGTTCCACGAACGTAACTCACTCAAAATCTCTATCTCTACTCAATACTCCCGTTCTCCTAAGAGCGAGATACGGATCCGCGTGCCGTGCAGCCTCCACTTCTCGAATGTTCGACGGCGGCGGCACAAGCACGACGTATTAGGCCGGCCCCGGTGACCGCGCGCTCGCCCACGGCTCCCAACGTCTCAGGAGCAGGTGAAACATGGAGTCCCCGCGCGCATCTGCTAGTCCTCGCCTCGTTCAGCTCGTCGGCCACCGGGGGACAGGACTTTGAGCGAATCGGCGGTCGCTTCGCGCCGCGCCTTCGACCGTGCGCGGGACATCCGCCGACGCTTCCTGATGGTCGTGCTCGCGGTCGCCTTGCTCTGGGGCGGGCTGATGACGATCCCGTCCGTCCTCGGGTGGATGCCGCTCGGGCCCGTCCAGTCGGCGAACAATCTCGCCTTCTTCGTCGCCAACGCCGTGGCGCTGCTCGCCCTCGTGTTCTGGCCGGGAGGCTTCGTCCTTATCGCGAGCGGCTTCTTCCTCGCCGCCTTCGCCTACGTTTCCGGCGCGCAGTTCTTCGTGGTCCACGATCAGTTGCGGGTGCTGCTGTTCTTCCCCCTCGTCGGCGGAGCCTTCCTCATTCTCGGCTCCGTCGCCGGCTGGGCGATGATCGCCGGCGCCTTCGGCATCTTCGCCATTGCGCTCGGGTCGGATCTCTTCGACCTGACGCCCCTCGCCGCGAGCACCTTCGTGCTGACGCTGACGGTGACCGGTGTGTTCTTCCAGGTCTTCGAAGCCCAGACGGGTTCGGCCCTGCACACCATCAGCCGTCAGAACCTCGAACTCGAGGCCGCCGCTCGGCAGGATTCCCTCACCGGCCTGTGGAACCGCCGGGCCCTCCAGGAGAGCCTGTCGCGCCATTTCGAACCGCCCCCGCGGCCGCTTCGGTCGGTCGGGCCGGGCATCCTCTCCCTCGCCTTCGTCGATGTCGATCGCTTCAAGGACATCAACGACCGCTTCGGCCATGCCGCCGGGGATGCCGTGCTGGTCGCCATAGCGGAGATCCTGCGCACCGTGCTCGACGGGAGCGATGCCGTGGCAGCGCGCATCGGCGGCGAGGAATTTGCGATCCTGCTGCCGGGCGCACGGTTCACCGAGGCCCTCGCCGTCTCGGAAGCGGTCCGCACGGCCATCGCGGGTGCCGACCTCGGCGTCGTTCCGGAGCTCGGCCGGGTCACCGTCTCGATCGGCGTCGCGAGTTCGGAGGCCGATCTCGGCTCTGCGGACGCGATCCTCCGGGCGGCGGACGCAGCGATGTACAGGGCCAAGCGGGACGGCCGCGACCGTGTCATCGCCTGGATGGGCTGACCGCTTCCGTCCCTCCGTCCCCGGATCTGTCGCGCCGTCACGACCGGGTGCCCGCCCTCCCCGACTTGATCCACATCAGCGACGTGATTTCCGATCGCCCCTCATGTGCGGCTATCGTGTTGGCAGGGATGCCGCCGACAGAAGCGGCGCGGGGTGCGTCGCCCGATCGATCGCGTAATGGGGAAGAGACATGGCCGAGAACGAGACAGGCAAGCCGGGTCAGCCCGTCACCGCCGAGGCGCTGCGGATGATCATGCTCGAGAAGCAGATGAAGGAGATGGACGAGCACATGGCTCGTCAGAAGCTCGAGCAGCAGAAGCGCTCGGCGTTCGCGGAGGATTTCCTGAAGGGCCACATCGGTGACGACGAGCGGGCGATGATCCGCCGCGTCGTCATGCAGGCGGTGACCGCCGGCAAGCTCGAGGCGATGATCTACACCTTCCCGTCCGAGCTCTGCACCGACAGCGGCCGCGCCATCAACAGCGCCGACCCGGACTGGCCCGCGACCCTGCAGGGCAAGGCGAAGGAGCTGTTCGATGCCTACAAGTCGATCGCGCAGCCGCAGGGCTACAAGCTGAAGGCGTCGATCATCAACTTCCCCGGCGGCATGCCCGGAGACGTCGGCTTCTTCCTGTCCTGGGCGCCCGACGCCGCCTGATACGACGCCGCGGCGGCTCGCCAGGCGCCGCCGCGGCCCAACATTCAGACAGGCGCAAGCCCGGCCTCCCGGCCCCTCAGCCGACGCTCGGCACGATGTTGCGGAAGCTCGTGTCCTCGACGAAGTCCTTCGGCCGGCTCTGCCGGTCGCCGAGCTTCGGCTTGTCGAACTTCACCTTCTCGTAGGGGATCCGGCTCAGGAGGTGCGAGATGCAGTTGATGCGCGCGCGCTTCTTGTCGTCCGACGGCACCACCCACCACGGCGCGTGGATGCTGTCGGTCATGCGGATCATCTCGTCGTAGGCGGCCGTGTAGTCCCACCAGCGCCGATAGGATTCGATGTCCATCGGGCTCAGCTTCCACTGGCGCAGCGGGTCGTCGATGCGCTGGCGGAAGCGCCGCTCCTGCTCCTCCTCGCTGACGTCGAGGAAGTATTTCAGCAGGATGAGACCCGATTCGACGAGCGTCGCCTCGAAGCGGGGCGCCTGCTCCAGGAAACGGTGCGCCTGCTGGTCGGTGCAGAACCCCATGACGCGCTCGACGCCCGCCCGGTTGTACCAGCTGCGATCGAAGATCACGATCTCGCCGGCGGCCGGCAGATGCGGGATGTAGCGCTGGATAAAGATCTGCGACTTCTCTCGCTCGGTCGGCGACGGCAGCGCGACGACGCGGAAGACGCGCGGACTGACCTTCTCCGTGATGCGCTTGATGACGCCGCCCTTGCCCGCCGCGTCGCGCCCTTCGAAGATCACGACGATGCGGGCGCCGCTCGCCTTCACCCACGCCTGAAGGTGGGCGATCTCCACCTGAAGCCGATGCAACTCCTCGGCGTAGTGGAAGTCCGGCGGCGCGTGGCCGATGGTACCGGCCTCGGCGGCGCGTTGCTTCCCATCCTTCTTCTTCTTGCCCATCGTCGTTTCCTTTCCCCCGCCTGGCGCACGGCGTGCGTCCAGTCTAGGCCGAACTGCCGTCTGGGGAAAATGAGCGAGCGCAAGCCGTGCGGATGCGATGCGACGCCTCGGAGCTTGACGACCCCGCCGCGAAGGTCGATTGGACGAACCCAACCGGCCCCGCCGCTCCCGAGACAGGACCCCGTTTCCGCATGGCTCTGAACACCATCGAGGAAGCCGTCGCGGCGATTGCCGCCGGCGAGCTCGTCGTCGTCGTCGACGACACCGACCGCGAGAACGAGGGCGACCTGATCATGGCGGCCGCCAAGGCGACGCCGGAGCGCATCGCCTTCATGATCCGCCACACGAGCGGCATCATCTGCGTGCCGATGCCGGCCGAGCGCGCCGAGGCGCTCAACCTCGCCCCGATGGTCGCCAACAACCGCGATCCGATGCGCACCGCCTTCACGGTCACCGTCGACTACAAGGTCGGCCTCACCACCGGCATCTCCGCCGAGGAGCGCGCGAACACCATCGCGGCCCTGTCGAACGACAACTGCACGGCGGGCGACTTCCTCCGCCCCGGCCACATCTTCCCGCTGATCTCGCGTGACGGCGGCGTCCTCACCCGCTCCGGCCACACCGAGGCGGCGACCGATCTCGCGACCTTGGCCGGCCTCGAGCCCGTCGGCGTGCTGGCCGAGGTCGTCAACGACGACGGCACCGTGAAGCGACTGCCGCAGCTCCTCGAGTTCGCCCATGAGCACGGCCTGAAGATCGTCTCGATCGAGGAGCTGATCGAGTACCGGATGCGCCAGGAGATGTTCGTCCGGCGCACCGATTCGTTCGACGTCGCCGCCCACGGCCGCACCGCCCGCGTCTACGTCTACGAAACACCGTTCGACCCGCTGCAGCACGTCGCCATCACTGTCGGCGACGTCGTCGGCGCGGACGATGTCCCCTGCCGCATCCATCGCGAGCACGTGCTGTCGGATCTCCTGCGTGGCTCGGCCACGTCGAAGGGCTGGCTCGATCAGGCGCTCGCCCGCTTCGACAGCGTCAAGGGCGGCGTCTTCGTGCTGATCCGCGACCCGGCCGTGCTGCGACCGGAGGACGTGGAGATTCCGGCCGGCGACCCCGAGGCGGAGCGCCACATGTCGGCCCGGCAGCGGCGCGCCCGCTGGCGCGAGGTCGGCGTCGGCGCGCAGATCCTGCGCGATCTCGGCGTCACCTCGATCGCGCTCCTGTCATCCCACGACCGTCAGTACGTCGGCCTCGCCGGCTTCGGGATCAAGATCGGCCGCACCGAAAAGGTCGCCGGCGCCTGATCCCTCAGGGGATCACCGCCTCGATCAGGAACGGCCCCCGCGCCTTCAGCGCCGAGGCGAACACGTCGGCGAAATCCTCCGCCGTGTCGACGCGGCGCGCCGGTACGCCCATGCCCTCGGCCATCTTCACCCAGTCGAGCATGGGATCGTCCATGTCGAGCACCCGGCCGGACCGTTCGGCCGCGGTGACGCCGACGCGGCCGAGCTCGACGTGCAGGATCTTGTAGGAGCGGTTGGCGAAGATAACCGTGACCACGTCGAGGCGCTCGCGCGCCTGCGTCCACAGCGCCTGCAGCGTGTACATGCCCGAGCCGTCGCCCTCGAGGCAGACGCACTTGCGGTCCGGGCAGGCGACGGCGGTGCCGGTCGAAAGCGGCAGGCCGATGCCGATCGAGCCGCCGCTGATCCACAGGATGTCATGCGGCTTGGCCGAGGGCCCGTACTCGCTGGTGAAGGCGCCCGACGTGATGCACTCGTCGGAGACGATCGCACCCTCCGGCAGCAGCCTGGCGACGATCGCGCCCACCTTCTGCTGGTCGAGCGGGCCCGACGGCATGCCGGGCACGTCGAGGGCGTAGCGCTCCGCCTTGCCGGCCTTGCGCGGCGCGCCGAGCGCATCGGCGAGATCGGACAGCGCCGCTACGACGTCCTCGTCCGGGCTCGCGAGCTGGTGGATGGCGCAGCCGGGGGCAGCGAGGAAGCTCGGCTTGTTCGGGTAGGCGAAGAAGGACACCGGCGGCGCGGTGCCGACGATCACCAGCACGTCGAAGGCCGCCAGCGCAGCCGCCGCATCCTCGGCGAAGTACGGCATCCGGCGCACCACCGGTCGCCCGGCGCCGCGCTCCATGCGCGGCGCGAAGGTGTCGCCGAACAGCGCGGCCCCCGTCTTCGCCGCGATGCGCCCGAGCGCCTCCAGCCCCGCCCCGTGCAAGGCCGGTCCGCGGCCGAGGATCGCGGCCCGGCGCGCCCCTTTCAGCGCCCGCGCGACGCCCTCGACGACCGCCTCGCCGACCGGCCGTGGCGGCACGGGGGCGATCGGCGCCGCGGGCCCGGTCGACGGGTCCCAGGAGATGTCGGCGGGTACGATGAGCGTCGCCGTGCCACCCGACAGGCTCGAGGCCGCCGCCACCGCCTCGGCGCCGTCGTGGGCGACGGTGTCGGACGATTGGCTGGTGCGCACCCAGCGCGACACGGGTCGGGCGATCGCCTCGATGTCGGCCGTCAGCGGCGCGTCGTAGGCGAGGTGCGTGGTCGCGTGCTCCCCGACGATGTTGACGATCGGCGTGCGCGCCTTGCGGGCGTTGTGAAAGTTGGCGATGGCGTTGCCGAGACCGGGCCCGAGGTGCAGCAGCGTCGACGCCGGCTTTCCCGTCATCCGGCCATAGCCGTCGGCCGCCGCCGAGGCGACACCTTCGAACAGGGTGAGGACGCCGCGCATCTCCGGCACGGTGTCGAGTGCGGTGACGAAGTGCATCTCCGAGGTGCCGGGATTGGTGAAGCAGACCTCGACGCCGGCGCCGACGAGCGTGCCGAGCAGGCTTTCCGCGCCGGATGGAGGCCGGTTTCCCGCGCCCGCTGGTCCGCCGCGCGTCTTCCGCCCGCCCTCGCGCTTCGGTGCCACTCGCTCGTTCATCGTCCACCGATCCCTGCTGCTGCCGATCCGACACCTCGGCCGGGGCGGCAGCATCGACCGGCCGCGTCGCCACGTCCAGCCCGGGCGGCGAGATCAGGGGCGCAGGGGTCGCCCGGCGGTCTCGCTGACGAAGCGGGTCGCGACAAGCGAGACGAGGGCCGCCGCGATGATGAGGTAGGCCGGCGCGATCGCCTGCCCGGTCACGCCGATGAGCCAGGCCGCCACGAGCGGCGCGAGGCCGCCGATGACGCCGATGCCGAGATTGAACGGGATCGCCACCGCCGAGACCCGCACCGGGCCGCTCACCGATTCCACCATCAGCGCCGGCTGGACACCGAAGGCGCCGACCATCACCGCGAAGCCGAACTGGCCGAGGAGCGCCCCCGCGAGGCCGCCGTCCCGCATCAGCAGGAACAGCGGCACGGCGAGAAGGAGCCCGGCGAGCGTCGCGCCGGTGAGGATCGGGAGCCGCCCGATGCGGTCGGAGAGCGCGCCGAAGCCGAGGATCAGGGCGAGGAGCAGCACCATGTTGAGGGAGTTGACCGCCAGCGCCGCCGCCGACGACAGACCGGCCTGCTGCTGCAGCCACGTCGCGACGAAGACGAAGCAGAGATAAAGCCCGGCGGCGTTCAGCACGGTCACGCCGGTCAGGGCCACGATCTCGCGCGGGTGGCGCCGCACCGCTTCGGCCACCGGCAGCCGGACGACCTCGCGGCCGCGCCGGTCCGGCTCCAGCAGCGCCCGGCGCAGCAGCAGCCCGGCGACGGCGAGCAGCGCCCCGGCGAGGAACGGCAGCCGCCACGCCCACGCCGCAACATCGGCCGCATCGAAGACGGCGTGCAGCAGCGCGGCGACGGTGGAGCCGAGCAGGATGCCGCAGACGGCGCCAAAGGTGGCGGTGGCGCCGAAGAGCCCGCGGCGTCCCTCCGGTGCGCTCTCGACGAGGTAGACCATCGAGCCCACGTACTCGCCGCCAACGGCAAGACCCTGCGCCACCCGGAGGACGAGGAGGAGGATCGGCGCGGCGACGCCGATCGCCTCGTAGGTCGGCAGCGCGCCGATCAGCACCGTCGGCACCGCCATGCCGGCTACCGTCAGGATCAGCGCCGGCTTGCGGCCGTAGCGGTCGCCGATGTGGCCGACGAGGATGCCACCGAGCGGCCGCATCAGCCCGCCGACGGCGAACACGGCGAAGGCCGCGAGCACGCCGAAACTGCCCTCTCCGGCCGGAAAGAAGTTCACGGCGATGACGGGGGCGAGGAAGCCGTAGACGGCGAAGTCGTAAAGCTCGAGCACGTTGCCGATCGTGCCCGCCGCGACCTGGCCGAGCCGACCGGATCCCGCCCGCGCGGCGACCGCGCTTCCCCCGACTGTCCCCACGCGCTCCCCCCGGACGGCTGACGGCACGCCCTTAGCACGCCCCGCGTCCCTCTCTCAGCCGAAAGATCGGGTGTGGTTCACGGCGGCAGCGGCCGTCCGAGGGTCTCGTGCAGAAAGCGGGTGGCGAGGAAGGAGACGGCGCCGGCGGCCATGACGAAGTAGGCGGGCGCGATCTCCTCGCCGGTCGTGGCGATCAGCCAGGTGGCGAACAGCGGCGACAGCCCGCCGATGACGCCCATGCCGATGTTGAAGGCGAGCGCGATGGCGGTGACGCGAACCCGCCCGCCGACCGCCTCGACCATAACGGCCGGCTGCACGCCGAAGGCGCCAACGATGACAACGAAGCCGAGTTGCCCGAGGAAGGCGCCCACGAGGCCGCCGTCCCGCATCAGCAGGAACAGCGGCACGGCGAGGACGACGGCCGCGGCGGTCGCGCCTGCGAGAATCGGCAGGCGGCCGATCCGGTCGGACAGCCAGCCGAAGGCGACGAGGAGCGCGACGAGGATCACCATGTTGAGGGTGTTCATGGTGAGGGCGACCGAGGGGCGTATTCCGTCCGCCTCCTGCAGCCAGCTCGCGAGAAAGACGAACGCAACGTAAAAGCCAACGGCGTTGAAGGCCGTCAGACCGATCAGCGTGAGGATCACCCGCGGGTGCCGCTGCACCGCTTCCTGCACCGGCAACCGCACCGGACCGGTCGGCTCGGCACGGGCCGGCTCGGCGAGATGGCGGCGCAGCAGGTAGCCAGCCGCGGCGAGGAGAATGCCGGCCAGGAAGGGGAGCCGCCACGCCCACGCCGCCACCGCCTCGTGGCCGAAGACGTCGAGCAGCAGCGCCGCGGACGCCGACGCCAGCAGGATGCCGGACACCGCGCCTCCGGCGCAGCAGGCGCCGTATAAGCCGCGCCGGTGAGCGGGCGCGCTCTCGACGAGGAACACCATCGAGCTCACATATTCGCCGCCGACGGACAATCCCTGGACAATGCGCAGGACGACGAGCAGCACCGGTGCCGCGACCCCGATCGTGTCATAGGAGGGCAGCAGGCCGATCAGGACCGTCGGCACCGCCATGCCGACGACCGAGACGAGCAAAGCCGGCTTGCGTCCGTAGCGGTCGCCGATGTGGCCGATGAGGATGCCGCCGAGCGGCCGCATCAGGAAGCCGACGGCGAACACCGCAAAGGTGGCGAGGAGCCCCGCCACCGCATCCTCGGAGGGGAAGAAGTTCGCGGCGATGAAGGTAGCGAGATAGCCGTAGACGGCGAAGTCGTACCACTCGAGCACGTTGCCGATCGTGCCGGCGGCGATCTGGCGGGCCGGCGACGGTGCCGGCCCACCCGTTGCGTCCGTCGCCACCATCCCGCCTCCCCCAGCGCCGCAGCGACCCGACCGGGCCGTCGTCAGGCCGCCAGTGCCTTCGCCTCTTTCCGGCGCTGGTGAAGCAGCGGCTCGGTGTAGCCGCTCGGCTGCTCGCGGCCCTTGAAGACGAGGTCGCAGGCGGCCTGGAAGGCGACGCCGTCGAAGGCGGGCGCCATCGGCCGGTAGAGCGGGTCACCGGCGTTCTGCTGGTCGACGACGGCCGCCATCCGCTTCAGCGCCTCCATCACCTGCTCCTCGCTGCAGATGCCGTGGTGCAGCCAGTTGGCGATGTGCTGGGAGGAGATGCGCAGCGTCGCCCGGTCTTCCATCAGCCCGACGTCGTGGATGTCCGGCACCTTCGAGCAGCCGACGCCCTGGTCGATCCAGCGCACGACGTAGCCGAGGATGCCCTGGCAGTTGTTGTCGAGCTCCTGCTGCACTTCCTCCTCCGACCAGTTCGGCCGGTCGGCGAGCGGGATCGTCAGGATGGCATCGAGCGAGGCGCGCTGGCGCTTCGACAGCTCCTCCTGGCGCTTCGCCACGTCCACCTCGTGATAGTGGATCGCGTGCAGGGTCGCGGCGGTCGGCGACGGCACCCAGGCGGTGTTGGCGCCGGCCTGCGGGTGGCCGATCTTCGCCTTCAGCATCGCCGCCATCAGGTCCGGCATCGCCCACATGCCCTTGCCGATCTGCGCCCGCCCGCGGAAGCCGCAGGCGAGGCCGACATCGACATTGCGGTCCTCGTAGGCCGCGATCCACGGCGTGCCGCGCATGTCCGCCTTGCGGATCATTGGGCCGGCCTCCATCGAGGTGTGGATCTCGTCGCCGGTGCGGTCGAGGAAGCCGGTGTTGATGAACACCACCCGGTCCTTCGCCGCGGCGATGCAGGCCTGCAGGTTGACGGTGGTGCGCCGCTCCTCGTCCATGATGCCCATCTTGAGGGTGTTGGGCGCCATGCCCAGCACGTCCTCGATGCGGCCGAACAGGCGGTTCGCGAAGGCGACCTCCTCCGGCCCGTGCATCTTCGGCTTGACGATATAGACCGAGCCCGCCCGGCTGTTGCGGGGGCCGGCCGCCTTGTTGAGGTCGTGCAGCGCGATCAGCGACGTGACGAGACCGTCGAGGATGCCCTCAGGCGCCTCGGAGCCGTCGGCCATCTTCACCGCGTCCGTCGTCATCAAGTGGCCGACGTTGCGGATGAGCATGAGGCTGCGGCCCGGCAGCGTCAGTTCGCCACCGTCCGGCGTCACGTAGGAGCGGTCGGGGTTGAGCGCGCGCTCGACCGTGGTTCCGCCCTTCGGAAAGGCCGCCGTCAGCGTGCCCTTCATCAGGCCGAGCCAGTTGCGGTAGACGGCGACCTTGTCCTCGGCGTCGACGGCGGCGATCGAATCCTCGCAGTCCTGGATGACGGTCATCGCCGATTCCAGCACGACGTCGGCGACGCCGGCCGGGTCGTCCTTGCCGATCGCATGGTCGCGGTCGATGACGATCTCGGCGTGCAGGCCGTGGTGCTTGAGGAGCACGATGTCCGGGGCGCCGGGGTCGCCCGCATAGCCGGCGAAGCCCGCCGGATCGGCGAGGCCGACGCTGCGGCCGTCCTTCATCGAGACGGCGAGCTTGCCGCCCTCGACCGCGTAGCCGGTGGCGTCGGCGTGCAGGGCACCACCGGCGAGCGGTGCGACCTGGTCGAGCAAGGCCTTCGCGAAGGCGACGACCTTGGCACCGCGCTTCGGGTTGTAGCCGCGGCCGCGCTCCGCGCCGTCGGTATCGGGGATGGCGTCGGTGCCGTAGAGGGCGTCGTAGAGGCTGCCCCAGCGGGCGTTGGCGGCATTCAGCGCATAGCGGGCGTTGAGGATTGGCACGACGAGCTGCGGGCCAGCGACGCGGGCGATCTCGTCGTCGACCTTGCCGGTCGCGACCTCGAAGGCCGGCGCGTCGGGCAGCAGGTAGCCGATCTCGGCGAGGAATGCCTTGTACGCGGCCGCGTCGTGCGGCTTGCCGCGGCGGGCGCGATGCCAGGCGTCGATCTCGCGCTGCAGGCTCTCGCGCTTCTCGACGAGCGCGCGATTGACCGGGGCGAGTTCGGTGAAGACATCCGAGAGGCCCTGCCAGAAGCGGGACGGGTCGACGCCGGTGCCGGGAAGCGCCTCCTTCTCCACGAAGTCGCTGAGCTCGCGGGCGACGTCGACGCTGCCGTGGCGGACATACTCGGTCATGACGGCTTCTCTCCCTCGGTCGTGTTCTGGTCGCTCGACGGCGATCTTGACCGCTCCTTATGCCAAGGCTGTCCGACAAGCAAAAGCGTTGAAGACGGCTGATCACTTTTGCCAGAGCGTCAAAGGCCGCCGGCGGCGCCCCTACCGAAGGGGCGGCTGACGAAGGGCGATCCGGCGAGCCCGAAGCGCAGCGGCGCGTCGGCTGCCTTGGAGATGCCGATGCGGCGGTCGACCGCCAGCGCGACTGGCTCCAACGGCCACGAGAATTCGAACGGCGCGGCATCCAGCGGCAGTCCGTCGTGCGCGCCCGTCACGGCGAGCGCCTGGCAGAGGCGACCCGGCCCCGCGCAGAGTAGTCGGTCGGCAACGCCGCCCCGCCGCGCCCGCATCGCCTCGAGGCCGAGTTCGGGCTTGATGGCCCGGATCAGCACGGCACTGCCCTCCCCCGGCACCCCGCAGACGACGTTGAGGCACCAGTGGATGCCGTAGGAGCGGTAGACGTAGGCGCGCCCCGGTGGGCCGAACATCGCGGCGTTGCGCGGGGTCTGGCCGATGAAGGAGTGCGAGGCCGGGTCATCGCAATGGTAGGCCTCGGTCTCGACGATCGTGCCGCCGACGCCGGCGACGAGCAGTCGAGCGCCGACGAGTGCCTGGGCGACCGTCACGACGTCCCGCGAGAAAAGCGAATCCGGCGGCACGCGCGCGCTCCCGAAGGCTGGATTTTCAGTCGATCAAGCGGAGCGGCTCTCGCAACCCGTCGCGCGCTTTCCTATATCCGACTTCATTCGGTCACCGGAAACCCGGCGGCCACACCGTTCGTTTCTCGATCGGCCCAAACGGGCGGTGGCACCACGAGGGAGACTGCTGGACCGATGAACAAGTTCCTGTCCCGGACCGGCCGCGTCGCCGCCGCGCTCCTGCTCGCCGTCGGCACGCTGGTGGTCGTCGTCGACCACGCCGATGCCCGCCGCGCTGGCTCGTTCGGCTCCTTCGGCAGCCGCGGCGCGCGCACCTTCCAGGCGCCGCCTCCGACCAACATCGCCCCCCGCACCGGCGCCCCGATCGAGCGCACGATGACGCCGCGCCCGGCGCAGCAGCCCGGTGCCGCCGCGCAGCCCGGCGGCGCGGCGGCGGCTGCGCAGCGCCCCGGCATGTTCGGTGGTGGCTTCCTCGGCCCGCTGCTCGGCGGCCTCGCCCTCGGCGGCCTGTTCGGCATGCTGATGGGCAACGGCCTCGGCGGGGCCGCGGGCTTCCTCGGCCTGCTCCTGCAGCTCGCCCTGATCGGCGGCGTCATCTGGCTGGTGATGCGCTTCTTCCGCAGCCGCCAGCAGGGCTCGACGTCCCGCTATGCGGGTGCCGGCGCAGGTGCCGGGAGCGGCAGCGCCACCGTGCAGCCCGACCTTCGCGGTGTCGACGTCGCACCGGCCCGCGGTCGCAGCGGCATTCCTGCCGCGGGTGGACTGGCCGGTGGGATGTTCGGTGGCGGCGGTCAGCCGGCGGCGAACCAGGGCTCTGGCCCGATGGGCTACGGCGCCACTCCGCCCCCGAGCGAGCGTCTCGGAGACGGCCGCTGGTCGGGTGACGAGATCGGCGTGTCGGCCGAGGACCTCGACACCTTCGAGCGTCTGCTCACCGAGGTGCAGGCCGCCTACAGCCGCGAGGACTTCGGCCGGCTGCGCACCCTGACGACGCCCGAGGCGATGGGCTACCTCGCCGAGGAGATCGGCGAGACCGCAACGAAGGGCCAGCGCAACGAGGTGCTCGACGTCCGCCTGCTCGACGGCGACGTCGCCGAGGCGTGGTCGGAGGACGGTCGCGACTACGTCACCGTCGCCCTCCACTACGAGAGCCGTGACATGCTGCGCGACCGCGCCACGGGCGACCTGGTCGAGGGCAGCGAGGACCCGTCCGAATCGGTCGAGCTTTGGACGTTCGTCCGCGACCCGGGCGCCGACTGGAAGCTCGCGGCGATCCAGTCCGCCGCCTGACGTCCGAGGCGACTGACCACGAGACCGGCGGCCGGGGCGAAATCCCCGGCCGCTTTCGTTTGCGGCACCAAACGAGACATCACGTCCGCACGCCGACGAGCGCGGTCCCCGCCGGCTCCCGGCCGACGTTGTCCACACCTTCCACCACTGCGGCGACAGCGGCCTCCCGCGCGACCGCGGCTTTCGCTAGTCTTCCGGCGCGCTCGAATCCTCCCGACCCCGGTTGCCGATGCCCCCGCCCCTTTCTCCGGATCTTGTCGCCCGCAAGAGCGCAGTGCTGGCGGAGACCTTCGGCTTTCCCGGCTTCCGCCCCGGCCAGGAGGAGGTCGTCGACGCCGTCCTCTCCGGCCGCCACACGCTCGCCGTGATGCCGACGGGCGCCGGCAAGTCGCTCTGCTACCAGGTGCCGGGGCTGGTGCTCGACGGGCTGACGCTCGTCGTCTCGCCGCTGATCGCGCTGATGGACGACCAGATCGCTGGCTTGCGCCTCAACGGCGTCGGCGCCGAGGCGATCCACTCCGGCCGCTCGCGCGACGACAACGTCGCCGCCTGGCGGCGCGTCCAGTCCGGCCAGTCGCGCTTCCTGTTCCTCGCCCCCGAGCGGCTGATGACCGAGCGCATGCTCGCCTCGCTCTCGCGCCTGCCGGTCCGGCTCGTCGCCGTCGACGAGGCCCACTGCATCTCGCAGTGGGGCCACTCGTTCCGCGCCGATTATCTCGGCCTCGGCGCCGTGCGCGAGCACTTCCCCGAGGTGCCGATCGTGGCGCTCACCGCCACCGCCGACGCGGCCACCCGCGACGACATCGTCGAGCGCATGTTCGCCGGCCGCGCCACGGTCTTCGTCGCCGGCTTCGACAGGCCGAACATCTCGCTCACCGTCGCCGAGAAGGCCGACACCGGCGAGCAGATCGCCCGCTTCGTCAAGGCGCGCGCGGGCACCAACGGCATCGTCTACCGCGTCTCGCGCAAGAAGGTGGAGGACACCGCCGAGCGTCTCGCCGGCCTCGGCGTGCGGGCGCTGCCCTATCATGCCGGCCTGCCGCCGGACGTGCGGGCGGCGAACCAGGAGGCGTTCCTGGCCGAGCAGGGCGTCGTCATGGTGGCGACCGTCGCCTTCGGCATGGGCATCGACAAGTCCGACGTGCGCTGGGTGCTGCACGCCGACATCCCCGGCACGCTCGAGGCCTACTACCAGGAGATCGGCCGCGCCGGCCGCGACGGCGAGGCGGCCGAGGCGATGTTGCTCTACGGCCTGGAGGACGTCCGCACCCGCCGCCGTTTCATCGACGAGGTGCCGGAGCCGGACCGCCGCCGCATCGAGGCGCGCCGGCTCGAAGCGATGATCGGCTTCTGCGAGGCCACGACCTGCCGTCGCCAGGTGCTGCTGTCCTATTTCGGCGAGGAAAGCGGCCCATGCGGCAACTGCGACGTCTGCCTCGATCCGCCGGCGGTGGTCGACGGCAGCGCTGAGGCCCGCCTCATCCTGTCGCTGGCGCGCCTGACCGGCGAGCGCTTCGGCGCCGGCCACCTCGTCTCGCTCGCCGTTGGCGAACAGAGCGAGCCGGTGCTCCGGCGCGGCCACGAGAAGCTGCCGGGCTTCGGCGCGGGCGGCGCCCACAAGGCGACCGAGTGGCGCTCGATCGTCCGACAGCTCGTCGCCGGCGGAGCCCTGATGGTCGATTCGACCGCCTATGGCGCGATGCGCCTCACCGACCGCGGCCGTGAGATCCTCGAGGGCGCCGAGTTCACCATGCGGGCCCCGCGCGCCGGCAAGCGCCGCAAGGCGGCACCGGCAGCGATGCCAGTCGGCTCGGTGGACGGGCCGCTTCTCGCCCGCCTGAAGGCGCTGCGGCGCGAACTCGCCGCCGAGCGTGGCGTGCCAGCCTACGTTGTCTTCGCCGACCGCACGCTCGAAGAGATGGCGGTGACGAAGCCGGACAGCCTCGAGGGGCTGGCGAACGTGCGCGGTGTCGGCCAGGCGAAGCTCGCCGCCTTCGGCAAGGCCTTCCTCGCCGCCTTGCGCGGCTGAACGCCTCCCGCCATCTCGACTCACGCCGCGTGAGCGGGCAAAGGAGCCGCGTGACGCCGCGCCTTCACCTCCAGCGCGCCCTCGGGGCGCTCGGCCTGCTGCCGCCGACCCGGGCGTTCATCGTCGTGCCGGCGCTGAAGCTCGCCTATGGCCGCGTGCCGAAGGCGGCCAACTCGTCGATCAAGAACGCCATCGCCCGCCACGTCCCCGTCGACCCGGACATAGACGAGCGCCCGGGCCGCGACCGCTACTGGCAGCGCGGCAGGGACGGCCCCGTCTACATGGCGAGCGCCGGCGAGATGGCCGGCCGAGACGACCTCTTCGTCTTCGCCTTCGTCCGCGACCCGTTCGACCGGCTCGCCTCCTGTTACGTCAACAAGATCGTCGCGCCGCAGACCTTCCCGCCGCTGTTCGCCGAGCTCGGATTCCGCCAGGGGATGACGTTCCCGGCCTTCGTCGCGCGCGTCGCCGCGACACCCGACTCCATCGCCGACGACCATTTCCGCTCACAGGCCTCGATGCTGACGCTGAAGGGCCGCGTCGTGCCGTCCTTCGTCGGCCGCTTCGAGACGATCGGCCCCGACTGGGCAAACGTCCGCGAGACGGTACTCTCCCGCGGCGGCCCGGACCTCGGGGCGCTCCCCCACGTCAACAAGCGCCGCGGCGGCGCCGACGATCTGCCGGCTCTGTTCGCCGACCCGGCCGTCGTCGATCTCATGCGGAAGCGCTACGCCGACGACTTCGCGGCGTTCTATGCGGATCGCAGCGAGCCGGTCTGAGCAGCGGCCTCAACCAGCCAGCCACGCCCTGAGCACTGCCGTCACTGCCTCCGGCCTCTCGATCGTCGAGAGGTGGCCGCAGTCGGGCACGACGACGAGGCGGCTGCCGGCGATGGCCTCGTGCATCTCGCGGGCGAGATCCGGCGGCGTCAGCGCGTCCTCGGCCCCGACCAGCACCAGCGTCGGGCAACGGATGGCGGCAAGGGTCGGCCGCGAATCGGCGCGGCCCATGATCGCCCGCATCTGCCGGGCGAACCGCTCCGCGGCGGTGTCGTCGGCCATCTCGCGGATGACGGCGACGAGGGCCTCGTCATGCAGCCGGTCTGGGTGGACGAGCACGGGCAGCAGCGCCTCGATCACCTCCGGATAGTGGCCATCGGCGATGAGGGAGAGGTGGCGGTGGCGGCGCTCGAGGATCGCCGGCGAATCGGGCCGCGCCATCGTGTCGAGCAGTGCCAGCCGGGTGATGCGCTCAGGTGCCTGCCGCATCATCTCGAAGGCGACGTAGCCGCCCATCGACAACCCGGCGAGAGCGAAGGTGGGCGGCGCCGATGCCAGCGCCGCCGCGGCGATCTCGGCGATGCTCGCGTGGCTGCCGTGATCGACGATGTGCGTCTCGGCAACGTCGGCGAGCACGGCGACCTGCGGCGCGTAGAGGCGCGCCGTGCAGCCGAGGCCGGGCACGAGGAGAAGTGGCGTCATCGTCGTTCCCCTCGTCTTGACCGCGGCTCTACGACCCTTTCAAGCCCGCGTGGGCGCGCCGCGGGCGATGCCGAGGAAGTCGTCGGCCTTCAGGCTCGCGCCGCCGACGAGCGCGCCGTCGACGTTCGGCACGGCGAGGAGCTCCGCCGCGTTGCCGGGCTTCACCGAGCCGCCGTAGAGGAGGCGCAGATCGGCCGCCGCGGAGCCGAAGCGTGTCGTCAGGACCCTCCGGATGGCCGCGTGCATCTCCGCGACGTCCGCGACGGTCGGCGTCAGGCCGGTGCCGATCGCCCACACCGGCTCGTAGGCGACGATCAGCCGTGCGCCGTCGGCGCCGTCCGGGATCGAGCCGGCGAGCTGCTCGGCGACGACGGCGAGCGCCCGGCCGCCATCGCGCTCCGCCCGCGTCTCGCCGACGCAGACGATGGCGGTGAGCCCGGCCCGCCGCGCGGCCTCGGCCTTGGCGCGGACGTCGGCGTCGCGCTCCTTGTGATCCGTGCGCCGCTCCGAGTGGCCGACGATCACTGCCACTGCGCCGGCGTCCGCCAGCATCTCGGCCGACACGTCGCCTGTGTGCGCGCCACTGGCGCGGGCGTGGCAGTCCTGGCCGCCGATCACGATGCCGGAACCGGCGGCGAGTTCGGCGGCGGCGGCCACCAGCGTCGCGGGCGGGCACACCATCAGATCCGCGCGGGCACGCAGCGACGGATCATAGCCGTCGATCATCCGGCGCAGCTCCGGCAGGGCCGCCTTCAGCCCGTTCATCTTCCAGTTTCCGGCGATCAGCGGCCGCACGTCGTCCTCCCGAATGTCTCTCGCGCCCGGTCCGTCCCGGCGTCGTCCCTCGTCCCACCGGGTAGCAGAGCCGGGCCGGCGGGCCAAGCGAGGCCGCAACCGGTTCGCCTTGTCCCTCCGGGTCCGGCTCACTATGATCCGCGCGCTTCGGCCGACCCCGACGGGAGTGCCGCCGTCCCACGACGATTGGAACCATAAGTCCATGCTCGACCAGATGCGCCGCGGCGCCCAGACCTGGGTCGCTAAGATCCTCATCGGCATCCTGGTCGCGAGCTTCGCCGTCTGGGGCGTCTCCGGCTTCCTCGGTGGCGGGGCGACCAACATCATCGTCACCGTCGGCGACACCGAAATCCCGACGGCCCGCTTCCAGCAGGACTACGCCCGCGCCATCCAGGGCTACACCCGCCAGATCGGTCGCGCCCTGTCGCCGACGGAAGCCGCCCAGCTCGGCGTGCCGCAGCAGGTGCTCGGCCGCCTGATCACCGAGGCGACGATGTCGGAGGTGGCGAACGGGCTCGGCCTCGGCCTGTCTGACGCCGAACTCGCGCGCCAGATCAAGACCGACCCGTCCTTCCAGGGCGCCGCCGGCAACTTCGACCGCGAGCGCATGCGGATGCTGCTGCAGCAGAGCGATCTGACCGAGGCGCAGTATGTCGAGGCGATGTTCGGGCTCGCCGAGCGCCGGCAGATCGCCGACGGCCTGATCGGCGGACTGGAGACGCCGAACACCTATCTGGAGGCGGTCAACCGCTACCAGAACGAGGAGCGGACCGTCCGCTATCTGACGCTGCCGCCGTCCGCCGCCCCGGCCCCCGGCGAGCCGACCGACGAGGCGCTCGCGACCTATTTCGAGGCGAACAAGGCGCAGTTCCGCGCACCGGAGTACCGCACCTTCGCCGTCATGCTGGCCGATCCGCAGACGATAGCCGACCCGGCATCCGTCAGCGACGACGAGGCGCGCGCTGCCTACGACCGCGCGAGCGGCCGCTTCGGTACGCCGGAGAAGCGCCGTGTCGACCAGATCGTCTTCCCCGATCGCGCCGCCGCCGATGCCGCCGTGGCGGCGCTTGCCACCGGAACCGCCATCGACGCGATCCTCGCCGAGCGCGGCCTGAAGCCCGGCGACGCCGACCTCGGCCTCGTCGCCAAGACCGACCTGATCGATGCCGCAGTCGCCGACGCTGCCTTCGCGATGGCTGCGGGCGAGACGCGGGTCGTCGACGGCCGCTTCGGCCCGGTGCTGCTGCGCGTCACCGAGATCGCGCCCAGCGCCCGCCAGCCCTTCGACGAGGTCAAGGACACGCTGAAGCAGGAGATCGCCGCCGAGCGCGCCACGGCCGATGTCGCCTCTCTCTATGACGAGGTCGAGGACGCCCGCGCCGGCGGCTCGACGCTCGCCGAGATCGGCGAGCGCTTCAAGATCCCGCTGCAGACCGTGCAGGCGGTCGACGCCACCGGCGCCACCGCCGATGGCACGAAGCCGGCCGTTCCCGGCGGCACGGCGGTGCTCACGGGCGCCTTCGATGCCGACCCCGGCACCGAGCCCGATCCGGTCCAGGTCGATCGCCGCGGCTTCGCCTGGTTCGAGGTGTCGGACGTCATCCCGGCCCGCGACCGCACCCTCGACGAGGTCCGCGACCCGGTCGTCGCGGCCTGGCGCGAGGCGGAGACCGCGCTCGCCCTCGACAAGCTCGCGACCGACGTCGCCGAGCGCATCCGCGGCGGCGAGTCGATCGACGCCGCAGCCACGACGCTGAATGCGACGGTCGCCACGTCGGCGCCCTTCAAGCGCGGCGGCACGGTCGACGGCCTCACTCCTCAGGCCGTCGCCGCGGCGTTCAGTGGCGGCACCGGTACCGTCGCCACCGCGCCGGCACAGGACGGTGGCCGCACCGTGCTGGTCGTCGACCAGATCACCGAGCCTGCCTTCTTCGCCGAGACGCCGGAGATGTCCGAGCTCGGCGGCGAGCTGTCGCGCGCCATCGGCAACTCGCTACTGACCGACTACGTCACCGAGATGGAGCGTACGCTCGGCGTGGCGGTGAACCAGCAGGCCTTCTCGGCGGTGGTCGGTCTCGACCGCGACACCGGGTCCTGAGCGGGCCGCGCCGATGAGTGATCTCAAGCCCTTCATCGCGAAGGTCGCGACCGGCCGCCCGCTCGAGCGCGCGGAGGCGGAGGCCGCCTTCGACGTCGTCATGTCGGGAGCGGCGACGCCGGCGCAGATCGGCGGCCTCCTCATGGCGCTACGCGTGCGCGGCGAGACGGTCGACGAGATCGCCGGCGCCGTCACGGTGATGCGCGCCAAGATGCTGACGGTGGAGGCGCCTGCGGACGCCGTCGACGTCGTCGGCACCGGTGGCGACGGTGCCGGCAGCTACAACGTCTCGACCTGCTCCGCGTTCGTCGTTGCCGCCTGCGGCGTTCCCGTCGCCAAGCACGGCAACCGCGCCCTCTCCTCGAAGTCCGGCGCGGCCGACGTGCTGGCGGCGCTGGGCGTGCGAATCGAGCTGCCGCCGGCGCGCATCTCGCGCTGCATCGCGGAAGCCGGCCTCGGCTTCATGTTCGCCCCGGCCCACCACGCGGCGATGAAGCATGTCGGTCCGGCTCGGGTCGAGCTCGGTACCCGCACCCTCTTCAACCTGCTCGGGCCGCTGTCAAACCCGGCGGGCGTGCGCCGCCAGATGGTCGGCGTCTTCGACGCGGCATGGGTCGAGCCGATCGCCCACGTGCTGAAGACCCTCGGTTCCGAGCGTGCCTGGGTGGTGCACGGCGCCGACGGCCTCGACGAGATCTCCAACACCGGCCCGACGAAGGTCGCCGAGCTGCGCGACGGCACCGTTCGCACCTTCGAGGTGACGCCCGAGGAGGTCGGCCTGCCCCGGGTCTCGATCGACGCCCTGAAAGGTGGCGACGGCGCCGCGAATGCCGCCGCCCTCTCCGCGGTTCTCGATGGAGCCCCCGGCGCCTACCGCGACATCGTACTGATGAACGCCGGTGCGACGCTCGTCGTCGCCGGCCGTGCCGAGACCCTCGGTGAGGGCGTCGTCCAGGCGGCGCAGGCGATCGATTCCGGCGGTGCACGCGCCCGCCTCGACCTGCTCGTGCAGGTCTCCAACGCGGAGTGAGCGCGATGGCCGTCACCGACACCATCGACGTCCTGGAGAAGATCGGCCGCTACAAGCGCGACGAGATCGCCGCCGCCAAGGCCGCCGTGCCGGAGGCGGAGATCCGCCGCCGCGCCGCCGCCGCTTCGCCACCGCGCGGCTTCCTAGCCGCGCTCGAGGCGAAGATCGCCGCCGGCCACACCGCGCTGATCGCCGAGATCAAGAAGGCGAGCCCGTCGAAGGGCCTGATCCGCGCCGACTTCGACCCGCCGTCGCTCGCCCGCGCCTACGAGGCCGGCGGCGCCGCCTGCCTGTCGGTGCTGACCGACGGCCCGTCCTTCCAGGGCCGGCCGGAGTTCCTCGCCGCTGCTCGCAACGAAGTCTCTTTGCCCTGTCTTCGCAAGGACTTCCTCTACGAACCTTACCAGGTCTATGAGGCCCGTGCCTGGGATGCGGACTGCATCCTCGTCATCATGGCCTCGCTCGATGACGACGCTGCCCGCGCCCTTACCGAAACGGCGATCGAACTCGGCATGGACGTCCTCGTCGAAGTCCACGACGAGCGCGAGCTCGACCGGGCGCTGGCCCTGCCCGCCCGGATGATCGGCATCAACAACCGCAACCTGCGGACCTTTGAAACGAGCCTCGAGACGAGCGAGCGGCTGGCCCCGCGCGTGCCGGCCGACCGGCTGATCGTCGGCGAATCCGGCATCTTCACCGCCGCCGACGTCGCGCGGCTGGCCGCCGTCGGCATCCCGGCGATCCTCGTCGGCGAGAGCCTGATGCGGCAGGCCGACGTGACGGCGGCGACGCGCACCCTGCTCGCCCCGGCCTGAGCGACATGACAACCGAGGCGTCCACGCTCACCCACCTCGACGAGACCGGCGCCGCCCGCATGGTCGACGTCTCCGACAAGGACGTGACGAGCCGCGTCGCCGTGGCGCTGGGTGCCGTGCGGATGCTGCCGGAGACACTCGCCCTCATCACCTCCGGGGCCGCCGCCAAGGGTGACGTGATCGCCACCGCCCGCATCGCCGGCATCATGGCGGCGAAGCGCACCCACGACCTAATCCCGCTCTGCCACCCGCTGGCGCTGCAGTCGGTCAAGGTGGAGATCGCCGCCGACGAGGCGTTGCCGGGCCTGCGCGTCACGGCGACTGCCAAGGTCACCGGACGCACCGGCGTCGAGATGGAGGCGCTGACGGCCGCCTCCGTCGCCTGCCTGACGATCTACGACATGGCCAAGGCGGTCGACCGCGGCATGGTCATCGAGGGCATCCGTCTCGCCGCCAAGAGCGGCGGCCGCTCCGGCGACTGGCGCGCCGACGAGGCCAGCCAGCCGTGAGCGCGTCCCCGCTGCTGCCCGTCGACGAGGCGCTGGCGCGCATCCTCGCCCATGCCCATCCAGTCGGCGCCGAGACGGTGCCGGTGGAGCGCGCCGCCGGGCGCGTGCTCGCCGCCGATCTCACTGCGGCCCGCACGCAGCCACCCTTCCCGTCCTCCGCGATGGACGGCTACGCCGTCCGTGGCGCCGATGTCACGCAAGTCGGCCGCCGCCTCCGTGTCATCGGCGCCTCCGTCGCCGGCCGCGCCTTCGACGGCGCCGTCGCCGCCGGCGAGGCGGTGCGCATCTTCACCGGCGCCCCGGTGCCGGCGGGCGCCGACACCGTCCTCATCCAGGAGGACGCCCGGGTTGTGGAGGACGGGGTCATCGAGGTGACCGAGGCCGGCACGCCGGGCCGCCACGTTCGCGCCGCCGGCCTCGACTTCCGCGCCGGCGACGTGCTGGTGCGCGCCGGCACGGTGCTCGACTTCCGCCACGCCTCGCTGGCGGCGGCGATGAACCACGCAACCGTCGAGGTCGTCCGCCGCCCGCGGGTGGCGATCCTCGCGACCGGCGACGAGCTGGTGCTGCCCGGCGAGACGCCCGGCCCCGACCAGATCATCGCCTCCAACCACATCGGCGTCGCCGCCCTGGTCGAGCGCAGCGGCGGCGAGGCCGTCTTCCTCGGCATCGCCCCCGACCGCACCGAGGCGATCGCGAGCGCCGTGCGGCGGGCCGCCGACGACGGCGCCGACGTGCTGATCACGCTGGGCGGCGCCTCCGTCGGCGAGCACGACCTCGTCCGCGACGCCTTCGGGCTCGAGGGACTGTCGCTCGACTTCTGGAAGATCGCCATGCGGCCGGGCAAGCCGCTGATGTTCGGCCGCCTCGGCCCGATGCACGTGCTCGGCCTTCCCGGCAACCCGGTCTCGAGCCTCGTCTGCAGCCTGATCTTCCTGGAACCGCTGGTGCGCGCGCTCGCCGGCCGCGGCGCCACGCCGGTCGCGACCGAGCCCGCCGTGCTCGGTGCCGCGATGGCGAAGAACGACGTCCGCCGCGACTATGTCCGGGCCGCACTGACCCACGACGGTGACCGTCTGGTCGCGACGCCGGCCCGCGTCCAGGACTCCTCGATGATCTCGGTGCTCACCGCCGCCGGCTGCCTGATCGTCCGCGAACCCGGCGAACCTGCCGCCGACGCCGGCGACGCCTGCCGCATCATCCGCCTCTGAGCGCCCGCGTCGCAACCGGACAGCGTGCATCGGCGCGCGTCGTCGGTTAGAACGCCCCCAAACCGAAACCGACCGCGCTCGGAGCCCTGCCGATGACCGTCCATGATCTGCCGACCGCGGCGCCCCGCCACGTCTCGCTGCTGCCGCTCGGGCCCGACGAGACCGCCTACCGGAAGCTGACGAGCGAGCACGTCCGCGTCGAGACGGCGCTCGGCGAAGAGGTCGTGGTCGTCGAGCCCGAGGGCCTCCGGCTCCTCGCCGAGCAGGCGCTTGTCGACATCAACCACCTGCTTCGGCCATCGCATCTCGCGCAGCTGGCAAAAATCCTCGACGACCCGCAGGCGACCGACAACGACAAGTTCGTCGCCTTCGACCTCCTGAAGAACGCCAACATCGCCGCCGGCGGCGTGCTGCCGATGTGCCAGGACACCGGCACCGCGATCGTGCTCGCCAAGAAGGGCCGCCGCATCTGGACCGACGGCAGCGACGAGGCGATGCTCGCCGCCGGCATCCGCGACGCCTACTTCAAGCGCAACCTGCGCTACAGCCAGCTCGCGCCGCTGTCGATGTTCGAGGAGAAGAACACCCGCACCAACCTGCCGGCGCAGATCGACATCTTTGCCGAGGGCGATGATGCCTACAAGTTCCTGTTCATGGCGAAGGGCGGCGGCTCGGCCAACAAGACCTTCCTGTTTCAGGGGGTGCCGTCGCTGCTGACGAAAGACCGGCTCGCCGTCTTCCTGAAGGAGAAGATCCTGACGCTCGGCACCGCCGCGTGCCCGCCCTATCACCTCGCCATCGTCATCGGCGGCCTGTCGGCCGAGCAGACGCTGAAGACGGTGAAGCTCGCCTCCGCCCGCTATCTCGACGGCCTGCCGACATCGGGCTCCGAGGACGGCCACGCCTTCCGCGACCTCGAAATGGAAGCTGAGATCCACGCCATGACGCAGGCGCTCGGCGTCGGCGCGCAGTTCGGCGGCAAGTATTTCTGCCACGATGTCCGCGTCATCCGCCTCCCCCGCCACGGCGCCAGCCTGCCGATCGGCCTCGGCGTCTCCTGCTCCGCCGACCGCCAGGCGACCGCCAAGATCACCCGCGACGGCATCTATCTCGAGCAGCTCGAGGCCAATCCGGCCCGCTTCCTGCCGGAGATCGACGACAGCCACCTCGGCGAAGGCGTCGTCCACATCGACCTGACACGGCCGATGCCGGAGATCCTGGCCGAACTGACCAAGCACCCGATCCGCACCCGCCTGTCGCTCACCGGCCCGCTGATCGTCGCCCGCGACCTCGCCCACGGCAAGCTGCGCGAGCGGCTGGAGCGCGGCGAGCCGTTGCCGGACTACTTCAAGAATCACCCGATCTACTATGCCGGCCCGGCGAAGACGCCGGAGGGCTACGCGTCCGGCTCGTTCGGCCCGACGACGGCCGGCCGCATGGACGCCTTCGTCGACCAGTTCCAGGCGGCTGGCGGCTCGATGGTGATGCTCGCCAAAGGCAACCGTTCGCCGGCGGTGCGCGACGCCTGCCACAAGCATGGCGGCTTCTATCTCGGCTCGATCGGCGGCCCCGCTGCGCGCCTCGCACAGGACTGCATCAAGCACGTGGAGGTCGTCGAGTACGCCGAATTGGGCATGGAGGCCATCTGGCGGATCGACGTCGTCGACTTCCCGGCCTTCGTCGTCGTCGACGACAAGGGTAACGATTTCTTCAAGGAATTGAATCTCGGCTGACGATTCGCTTACCGGCTGCTGGTGCGCTCGCCCGGAAAACGTTGCAGACGAGGCACAGTAGGCGAGTTTCCGGCGCGCGGGCGCGATTGGACCGCCGAACCGCTTGCGGGTGCGGGAACGCCGCTTCATTGGTGCGAGTTGACGAGAAGTTGGCTGGCCTGTGGCGACGACATGTCGTTTTCTCGGCTGGTCACAGTCTCGATCGCGTTCGGTTCCAGCGGATGAAGGGCGCACGATGCGCAAGATGATATTGGCGGTTGCGGCGATCGCCGCGGCCATGACGAGCGGGTCCGCCTACGCCCAGGGTCCCCTGGCGGCGCTGCGGGCCTATGAGCAGAACGGCGGCTACGAGGGCCACAAGGCCGGCGTCGGCGGCAAGTCGTGGGCCCGGATTCCGCGCGAGGAAGTGGACTTCCCGGGCAACTACAAGGCGGGCACGATTGTCGTCAACACGACGGAGCGGCGCCTTTATCTTGTCCTCGGCGACGGCAAGGCGCTGAAGTACGGTATCGGCGTCGGCCGCCCCGGCTTCGAGTGGGCCGGCACGCACCGCGTCACCCGCAAGGCCGAATGGCCGGGCTGGACGCCGCCGCCCCCCATGCGCAAGCGCCAGCCGGACCTGCCGCAGCACGTTCCGGGCGGCCCGAACAACCCGCTCGGTGCCCGCGCCATGTATCTCGGCTCGTCCTGGTACCGCATCCACGGTTCCAACGAGCCCTGGACGATCGGCCAGGCGGTGTCCTCGGGCTGCTTCCGCATGACCAACGAGGACGTCATCGACCTCTACGAGCGCGTCAAGGTCGGCGCCCAGGTCGTCGTCGTCCGCTGATCCCTTTCCGGGACCAACCGTGACGGGCCGGCCGCAAGGCCGGCCCGTTCGCGTTTCGACGATCGACAGCGCCTCCAACGACGAGCCGCGGCCCGAAAACCAGCGAGCCCGCCCCGGACAGTCCGGGACGGGCTCCGATCTGGCGCACGGGGCCTTCAGGACGCCATCAGGCGGCCGCGGCGTCTCCCGGCATTCTCAGTGCCCGTGCTCGCCCCGCAACGCGCTCCCGGATCGGCCTGGGCAGTTGGCGGGCCGACTTGACGCGCGGTGCGGCGATCTCGGTGATCGTCGCCCCCTGCTCGCCGTAGAGCGCCACGTAATCCGCGTAGTTGTCGAAGCGGCGGCGTGTGACGTTGTCGACGAAGGTCTCCACGGGCATGCCGTCCGCCACGATGATCTCGTGGCCGTCCGTCTCAACATGGTAGACGATGTAGCGCTCGCCGAGTTCGGCCGCGGTGAGGTGACGGATGGTCGTCCCGTTCACCAGCGCGCCGGCCTGGACCAGCACACCGTCGATAAGAAGGGCGTGATCCGAGGTCACCCGCAGATCGGCACACGGCACACCTTCCCCGAGCGCGCCGGCCTCGACGAGGACTGGCCACTGATCCTCCGGCGGCCCGAAGAGGATGACGACGCTTCGCCGTCCCACCCACTTGACCGGAACAGCGCGCCCGTCCGCCGTCAGAACGAGATCGCCGATAGCCAACCGCTCCACCGCAACGGCGTCCGAAGGGGTCGCAATCTGCACGCCGGGCAGGAAACAGGGCACGAACTCGGTGGTCGAGACGTCGCCGGACGGGATTGTTGTCGGAAACTCATAATTCGTAAAATTGCTCACATTCGCGTAGACATAATATGTACTGATATAAAACACAAAAATAAAGTCGACCCCGCCTATCTCTGCGTATCCGTAGTAAGTCGACGTTCCTGGCCCAAATGATCCGCTTGTATTGACTGTATCTCCTGGCAATATAGTTGCATTTTCTGTGCCAAGATAGGCAGATTGGATGTTTGATTGGCGCAGTTCAAATGTTGATCCGACGAGGTCGTATCTCGCCGCAACATTATAGTCATAAAGAGCCATACCATCCTCCCCCGAGTTTGATATCAGAACACTAGCCGCCTCTATAGTAGGTAAATTTTATCACTTCCTAATATCGATGCAAAAAATGAAATCTGTACAGTGGAATATTGTCGACTTCACGCTTGTGTGATGGGACTGATGATCAACCTCGACTTCTGCTGTCCGCACATGTTCGCAATTCCTCGGAATCCGATTTCTCTCCGGCAACCGCACGCGACCCGACGCCACAAAGACATCTGGCGACTGCCGGTACACTCTCTACGGCGACCAGCCCCACCGGATCATGACAAGCTGATCTTGCGGCTTCAGCACACGGTACGGCTCTGCGACGGCGCACCCGGACCTGCGCATGACAGTGATGTTGCTGCACGCAGTCACGGGCCTCTCGGCCAGCTCCGGTGTGGCGCTCCAGGCCACTCTCGTACTATGCGTGTCGCGGCGAGTGCGGCTTCGTCTGTCCGGAGGACAGCGGCCAGTCTGGAGAACACGATCATGCGCGCAGCTCTCAGCGAGGCGCTGAAGACGGCGATGAAGGCGGGCGAAAAACGCCGCGTCTCGACCATCCGCATGGTCCAGGCCGCCATCAAGGACAAGGACATCGAGGCGCGCGGCGCCGGTCGCGAGACCGCCAGCGAGGCCGAGATCCTGTCGCTCCTCCAGAAGATGATCAAGCAGCGTCAGGAATCGGCCACCGTCTACGAAGGTGCCGGCCGGCCGGAGCTCGCCGCCCAGGAGCGCGAGGAGGTGGCCATCATCACCGAATTCCAGCCGCAGCAGCTGGACGAGGCAGAGACGGCCGCCGCGGTGGCCGCCGCCGTCGCCGAGACGGGGGCCAGCGGTCCGCAAGACATGGGCAAGGTGATCGCGGCCCTCAGGGCTGCCTATGCCGGCCGCATGGACTTCGGCAAGGTCTCCGGCCTCGTGAAGGCCGCGCTGACGAAGTGAGCCGCCAGCGGCGGGGGACGGTCGCCGGAGGCGCGAACGATGGGGCCGCTGGCCAAGCTCCGACGGGAGCTGCCGGCGGCCTGAGGCTCAGCGGTCGCGGGACAGCCCCTTCGCGGCGAGCTCCGTCAGATAGGCCGACCACAGCGCCTCGCGGTCGGCGCCGAGGCGGCGCAGGTAGCCCCAGGTGAAGATGCCGGTGCTGTGGCCATCGCTGAACTGCAGCCGCACGGCGTAGTTGCCGACCGGCTCGACGGCCCTGATCTCCACGTCACGCTTGCCGCCGACGGTGATGCGCTCGGCCGCGGAATGGCCCTGCACCTCGGCCGAAGGCGACATCACGCGCAGCATCTCGGCGGGAATCTCGAAGGCGGCGCCGTCGTCATAGGTGACCGCCAGCGTGCGATGTCCGCTCTTCAGGCGGATCTCCACCGGCCAGCTCTGCTCGTCCGCCATCGGGCTTTCCCCTTGCCGTGCCGCTCTCGAATGGCAATATCAGCGCAAGCGCGGCGGGCCAACCGCCGCGGGCGGCGAAGTGTCGGCCGGAACGTCCTCCGGCCGCCGGTTTCGGACGCCACGGGAGCGAAGCAGGATGCTGCGAGACGCCGACATCGGCCCCGGCCGCCCCCCCGTGCCGAACGGGCCTGCCACAGCGCCGAGCCTGGTCGATCCGTTCGGCCGCTCGATCACGTACCTGCGCGTCTCCGTGACCGACCGTTGCGACTTCCGCTGCGTCTATTGCATGTCGGAGGACATGGCGTTCCTGCCGAAGCGGGACCTTCTGTCGCTCGAGGAACTCGACCGGCTGTGCTCCGCCTTCGTGACCCAGGGCGTGCGCAAGCTGCGCATCACCGGCGGCGAGCCGCTGGTTCGCAAGAACGTCATGAGCCTGTTCCGCGCCCTCGGCCGCCATCTCGAAACGGGCGCGCTCGAGGAGCTGACGCTCACCACCAACGGCTCGCAGCTCGGCAAGTATGCCGCCGAGCTCGCCGACATCGGCGTGCGCCGCGTCAACGTCTCGATCGACACCCTCGACCGCGACAAGTTCCGCGCCATCACCCGCTGGGGCGATCTCGACCGGGTGCTGGAGGGCGTCGCCGCCGCAGAAGCGGCCGGCCTCAAGATCAAGATCAACGCAGTGGCGCTCAAGGACGTCAACGAGCACGAGATCGAGCACCTGATGACCTGGTGCCACGGTCGCGGCTACGACCTGACGCTCATCGAGACGATGCCGCTCGGCGAGATCGGCGACGACCGCACCGACCAGTACCTGCCGCTGAACACGGTGCGGGCGCGCCTCGCCGAGCGCTTCACGCTTGAGGAGATTCCCTACCGGACCGGCGGCCCGGCCCGATATGTGCGGGTCGCCGAGACCGGTGGGCGCCTCGGCCTGATCACGCCGATGACCCACAATTTCTGCGAATCCTGCAATCGCGTCCGCGTCACCTGCACGGGCACGCTCTACATGTGCCTCGGTCAGGAGGACGCGGCCGACCTGCGCGCACCGCTGCGCGCCTCCGAGGGCGACGACCTCCTCAACGCCGCTATCACCGCGGCGATCGCCCGCAAGCCGAAGGGGCACGACTTCGTCATCGCCCGCGCCGGCGGCCCCTCCGTCTCCCGCCACATGTCGGTGACGGGCGGCTGACCACCGCCCGTCCGTCTCCACCGCCGTCAGCCGGCGCCACCCGATCGAGAGCCCGATGAATTCTCCGTCGCCGGTGGCGATCGCCGCCCCGCCGATCGCCGTGCTCGTCGCCATCGCGGCGCTGCAGCCGGTCGGCATCAACATGTTCATGCCGGCGATCCCGGCGATGCGGATCGATCTCGACACCGACACCACGACGGTCCAGCTCGCCATCTCGCTCTATCTCGCCGCCACCGCCGTCGGCATGCTGGTGCACGGCCCCCTGTCCGACCGCTACGGCCGACGGCCGGTGCTGCTGGTCGGGCTCGTTCTCTACATCCTCGGCAGTCTCGTCTGCGTCTTCGCGCCGACGATCGAGGTCCTGCTCGTCGCCCGTGTCGTGCAGGCGTTCGGCTCGAGCGCCGGCATGACGCTGTCGCGCGCCATCGTGCGCGACTGCTTCGACCGCGAACGGTCGGCCAGCATGATCGGCTACGTGACGATGGGCATGGCGATCGCCCCTGCGATCTCGCCCGGCATCGGCGGCGTGCTCAGCGAGATCTTCGACTGGCGGGCGACGTTCGCGGCGATGTGCGTGTTCGGCGTCGGAACGTTTGTGTTCGCACTCATATCGCTCCACGAGACCAACCCGCGCGCCGGCACGCCGATCCGGGTCGGCGCGATGCTGCGCTCCTTCGGGTCGCTGCTGGCGATACCCGCGTTCTGGAAGTTCTCCGGCACCGCGGCGCTCGCCTCGGCGGTGTTCTTCGCCTTCATCGGCGGCGCGCCGCACATCGCCCCGACCGTGCTCGGCATCTCGCCGGCGGTCTATGGCGCCTACTCGGCGTTGCTGTCGATCGGCTACATCATCGGCAACTTCCTGTCCGGCCGTTATGCCGCGCGCGTCGGCATCCCGCGGATGATCCACCTCGGCAACCTGATCGCGTTCGCCGCGCTGCCGTTGATGGGTCTCGCCGCGGTTCTCGGCGCCAACCAGCCGATCTGGTTCTTCGGAGCGATGGTCCTCGTCTCGATCGGCAACGGCGTCTGCCTGCCCAGCGCCATTGCGGGTGCAGTGAGCGTCCGGCCGGATCTGGCCGGCGCCGCCTCGGGCCTCACCGGAGCCTTCCACATCAGCCTCGCTGCGGCGACGACGGTCCTGGTCGGGGCGCTGCTCGACGCCGGGCTGTGGCCCGGAACGGTCTGGCCCGTGCTCGCGCCGATGCTGGTGGCAGGGGCGCTGGCCGTTCTCGTCGGCCAGTTCGTGCGCGGCGACGGGCGCTGAGGCGCCCGCCGGCAATCAAGCGCGCGGGCCGATGCGTGGTCAGGCAGCCACGAGAGCCGGCATGGACGAGACGCGCTCCAGCGCCGCCTGCACGGCCTTCTCGGCCATCTCGGGCCCGAACGCGATGCCCTCGATTGCGATCACCTCGACGTCGGTGATGCCCATGAAGCCGAGCACGTGGCGGAGGTAGGGCACCTGGAAGTCGAACGGCTTCGCCGGGCCCTGCGAGTAGACCCCGCCCTGCGCCACCACCAGGTAGGCCTTCTTGCCCTTCACCAGCCCGCGTGGCCCGCTCTCGTCGTAGCGGAAGGTGACGCCGGCGCGCAGCAGATGGTCGAACCAGGTCTTGAGTGTCGAGGTCGGCGCGAAATTGATCATCGCCGAGGCGATGACGATGGTGTCGGCGGCGAACAACTCGGCGACGAGGCCGTCGGACTGCGCCACCGCCTCGGCCTGCTGCGGCGTGCGGGCCGCGGCCTCGGTGCCGAGGGCGGCAAGAAGGCCACCGTCGAGGTGTGGCAGCGGCTCGGCCGCGAGGTCGCGCACCATCACATCGGCGCCGGGGTCGTTCGCCGTCAGGCTGCCGACCAGTTCCCGCGCCACGCGCGTCGAGTGGGAGGCCTCGCCGCGCGGGCTGGAGAGGACGAGAAGGATCTTGCACATCAGGGGTGTTCCGTCGGTTCGAGCCGTGCCGGTCGCGATGGGGCGCGCGGAAGGTTTCGCCGACCGCAGGGCGGTCGCCGTCGCGCGCATCGACGTCGCTGGGCACTGGTCACATTCTGTAACCGACGCTAGATTGGAGACTGCCCTCGCGGCCCGCAAGAAGGCACATTTTCGGAACCCCGGTACCATGCGTGTTCCTGACCAGCACGATTCCACCGACTGCCGTGCCGTCGCCGACGTGCTCGCCCGCGTCGGCGACAAGTGGACGGTGATGGTGGTGGCGTTCCTGTCGGCTGGCCCGATGCGCTTCAACGAGCTCAGGCGCACCATCGGCGGGATTTCCCAGCGCATGCTGACGCTGACGCTGCGCGGCCTCGAGCGCGACGGGCTGGTCACGCGCACCGTCACGCCGTCGATCCCGCCCCGCGTCGACTACGAGCTGACCGAGCTCGGCCGCACGCTGATCGTGACCCTCGGCGAACTGTCCGACTGGGCGATCCGCAACCGCCTTCAGGTGGAAGAGGCGCGCCGCCGCTTCGACGGGCGCGACGAGACGCGGTCTTCCGGCACCCCGGCGGACCGGGTGGCCGCGTCGCCGCCTACTCGATGACGATGCGCGGCGGCGCGCGGCGACCGCTGCCGCCGGCGAGCGCTGCCAGCACGCTCTGCGCGATCGCCTTGTAGGCACCCGCATAGGCGCCATCGGGCTCGTGCACGACGATCGGCCGGCCGTCGTCGGAATGCTCGCGGATCGACAGCGCCAGCGGGATCTCGCCGAGGAAGGGCACACCGAGCCGCGCGGCTTCCGAGCGCGCGCCGCCGTGGCCGAAGATCTCCGAGCGCTCGCCGCAGTGCGGGCAGAGGAAGTAGCTCATGTTCTCGATGATGCCGAGGATCGGCACGTCGACCTTGCGGAACATCGCGAGCCCCTTGCGGGCGTCGGCGAGCGCCAGGTCCTGCGGCGTCGAGACGATGACGGCGCCGGCGATCGGCACCTGCTGGGCGAGCGACAGCTGGACATCGCCGGTGCCGGGCGGCATGTCGACGACGAGCACGTCGAGCCCGCCCCAGTCGACCTCGTTCAGCATCTGCCGGAGCGCGCCGACCACCATCGGCCCGCGCCACACCATCGGCGTCTCCTCCTCGATGAGGAAGCCGATCGACATCGCCTTCAGCCCGTGGCCGACGAGTGGGCGGAGCACCTTGCCGGCGATCAGTTCCGGCCGGCCCTTCAGGCCCAGCAGCTTGGGGATCGACGGCCCATAGATGTCGGCGTCGAGGATGCCGACGCGCTGCCCCGCCGCCGCGAGACCCAGCGCGAGGTTGACGGCTGTCGTCGACTTGCCGACGCCGCCCTTGCCGGAGGCGACGGCAATGATCGCACCGACGCCCGGAAGGCCCATCTTCGGGGCCGGGCCAGCCTGCGCCGCCGGGGCCGGCCCGTGCGAATGGCCGCCGGGACCGTGCGAGTGGCCACCGGCCCGCGGAGCACCCGCCGCCGCTTCCGCCGTCAGCGCCACCGTCGCCCGGGTCACACCGGGGATCGACAGGATCGCCCCCTCTGCCCGGCGCCGAACGGGCTCGTAAGCGGCCGCCTGGTCGGGGCGGATGGTGATCGACAGCGCCACCGCGCCGTCGCGGATGGCGACGTCCGACAGGGCTCCCGACGAGACGAGTTCGCCGCCGGCCGGAGCCGGGATGCCCTTCAGCTTCTCGAGGACGGCGTCCCTGGTGACGGTCATGGCGGCTCCCGGCGTTCGCTCTGCCGCGGCCGTGGCCCGGCCGCGCGGCGTGTTCGGCCGGACCCTAGCCACTCGCGCGCCGCGGTCAACGCTTGTCGAGCGGGCCGTGCGGGGGGGAGCACAGCGTCGCCGCCGCCGTGCCTTTCCTCCCCTCTTGTAGGGGAGGTGGCCGGCGAAGCCGGCCGGAGGGGTCCGCCGCGCGCGAGCGCGGCGGTACGGCGCCTGAGACTGCCAAACCGTCGCACCGCCGCCGGCTGCGCCGACGGCGGCCCTCCCCGGTCCGCTGCGCGGCCCGACCCTCCCACGGGGGGAGGGTCGGGTGCCACGCTCTTCGGTGTGGCGCTTGACCTCGTGCGCCTTGCGCTGCGGGCGGCAGCGTTCGACTGTGCCCCATGCCACCGCCCCGCCCCACCGCCCCATCCGACATCGTCGGCGTCATCCTCGCCGGCGGCGCCTCGCGGCGGATGGGGGCGGACAAGCGCACGCTTCCCCTCGCCGGCCGGCCGCTGCTCGCCCACGTCGCCGCGCGGCTCGCGCCGCAGGTCTCCGCGCTGGCCGTCGCCCTCGATCGCGAGACCGCCGCCCGCCTCGCCACCGGCGGAGCGCCAGACCTCGCCGCCGCAATGCCCTCCGGCGCTACCGTGCTGACCGACGCCTTCGGCACCCGCGAAGGTCCGCTCGCCGGCGTGCTCGCCGGCCTGCGCTGGGCGGCAGAGCGCGGTGCCCCTCGCCTCCTCACCGTGCCCGTCGACACCCCGCTGCTGCCGGCCGACATCGTCGCCCGGCTGTCAGCCGCCGTCATGGGCGACGAGATCGCCGTCGCCGCCACGGGCGGCCGCGTCCACCACACCGTGGCGCTGCTGCCGTCCGGCCTTGCCGACGATCTTGCCGCCTTCCTCGCCGGTGACGACCGCCGCGTCCGGTCCTTCCTCGCCCGCCACACCGTCCACACGGTCGACATACCGCCGCTCGTCCTCGCCGGCCGCGGCAACGATCCGCTGCAGAACCTCAACACCCCGGCCGATCTCGCCGCCGCCGAAGCGGCTCTCTCGGCCCTCCCCTCTCCGCCCTGACGCAATTCCGGCCCCCGCCGGTTGCGTCGGCGAAATGAATGATGGGAAGATGTGCCCGGCGCCCCGCGGCGCGCCGCCCGCTTCGCTTGCAGGCGCGGCTGCAGTCGGCGGGCGCCCCGAGGCGAAGCAATCGCATCCGGACCCGAACGAACCGGAAGAGGGGTTTCCATGAAGATCGTCAGCCGTCTCGCGGCAGCGGCCGCAATCGTCATCGCCGCCGCGGGCACCGCGGGGGCGAAGGACTGGACGGAGGTGCGCATCGGCACCGAGGGCGCCTACGCCCCGTTCAACTACTTCGATTCCAACAATGAGCTGCAGGGCTTCGACATCGAGATCGCCAAGGCGCTCTGCGACGAGATGAAGGTGAAGTGCACCTTCGTCGCCCAGGACTGGGACGGCATCATCCCGGCCCTGCTCGCCAACAAGTACGACGCGATCGTCGCCTCGATGTCGATCACCGAGGAGCGCAAGAAGACGGTCGACTTCACCAACAAGTACTACAACACGCCGGCGCAGTTCATCACGAACAAGGAAGGCGGCATCACCGACACGAGCCCGGCCGCCCTCGCCGGCAAGTCGCTCGGCGCACAGTCGGCGACCACCCACGCCACCTACCTCGAGGACATGTACAAGGACTCCGACGTCAAGCTCTATCCGAGCCAGGACGAGGCCAATCTCGACCTCGCCAACGGTCGCCTCGACGGCATCCTCGCCGACTCCGTCGTCCTCTACTCGTGGCTGAACGAGACCGAAGACGGCAAGTGCTGCAAGGAGGTTGGCGAGCCGATCCGCAACGTCCAGTATTTCGGCGAGGGCGCCGGCATCGCGCTGCGCAAGGACGACCCGGAGCTCAAGGAGAAGTTCAACGCGGCGATCGCGGCGATCATCGCCAACGGCACCTACAAGAAGATCAACGACAAGTACTTCCCCTTCGACGTCTACTGACGATCCATCGTCTGACGGCGGCCGGCGATCCACGCCGGCCGTCGTCCCAGCGGACCGGGGGGCGACGCGCCGATGGACAACTTCCTTTCACTCCTGTCGTTCGGCCCGGACGGCTGGGGTGACCAGCTCGCCGCCGGCACCTGGATGACCATCCGGCTCGCCGTGGCGACCGTGCCGTTCGGCCTGGTGCTCGGCTTCTTCATCGCGCTGGCGAAGGTCTCCGAGCGGCGCTGGCTGCGCTTCATCGGCGAGACCTACACCACCGTCTTCCGCGGCCTGCCGGAGTTGCTCACCCTCTTCATCATCTACTATGGCGGCCAGGTGCTGCTGCAGCGGGTGGTCAGCCTCGTCGCGCCGAACGCGCAGGTCGAGGTGAACAGCTTCGTCGCCGGAATGTTCGCCCTCGGCATGGTGTTCGCAGCCTATGCCAGCGAGGCCTTCGTCGGCGCCATCCGCGCCATCGGCAAGGGTCAGTTCGAGGCGGGCGACGCGCTTGGCATGCGGCGCGCCACCACCTGGTTCGTCGTCGTGCTGCCGCAGCTCATCCGCCTCTCCCTGCCAGCGCTCGGCAACCTCTGGCTCGTCCTCCTGAAGGACACCTCGCTCGTTTCCGTCATCGCGCTGAACGACCTCCTGCGCATGACGAACATCGCCGTCGGCGCGACGAAGCAGCCGTTCTTCTTCTACCTCGTGGCGCTGCTGATCTACCTCGCGCTGTCGATCATCTCGTCGATCGGCCTGTCGAAACTCGAGACCCGCTTCGGCCGGGGCTATGGAGCCGCCCGGTGATCGACCTCGAGCTGCTCTCCCGCTATGGCCCACGCATGCTCGACGGCCTCGTCGTCACTTTGACGATCGTCGGCCTGGCGATCGTCATCGGCGCCGTGCTGTCCGCCCCGCTCACCGCCATGCGGCTCTCCGCCAACCCGATCGTCAACGGCATCGCCTACGGTTACACGACCTTCTTCCGCGGCACGCCGCTGCTCGCCCAGACCTTCCTCGTCTATTACGGCGCCGGGCAGTTCCGTCCGTTCTTCCAGGACATCGGCCTCTGGTGGTTCTTCCGCGATGCCTTCAACTGCATCGTCTTCACCTTCGCCCTCAACACCGCCGCCTATCAGGCGGAAATCCTGCGGGGCGCCATCCGCTCGGTGGCGCGCGGCCAGTGGGAGGCGGCGAGCGCGCTCGGCGTCTCGCGGGCGGTCACCACCTGGAAGGTGATCCTGCCGCAGGCCTTCATCGTCGCGCTGCGCCCCTACGGCAACGAGATCATCCTGATGATCAAGGGCTCGGCGATCGCCAGCGTCGTGACGATCTTCGACGTCATGGGCGTGACCCGCCTCGCCTATGCCCGCAGCTTCAACTTCGAGGTCTACATCTGGGCCGCCGTCCTTTACCTCGCCATCGTCGAGACCCTCCGCCGCGTCTGGGACGTCCTGGAACGCCGCCTGACCCGGCATCTGCGGCCGGCGAACGCGTGAGGCTAGCGCAGACCCCTTGAGCGGCAGGCACTGCCCTCCGACTTCATGTAAGGAGCCGCTGCCCCCTCCCGCTCTGTTGGGGGGCGCCTACCCCTCCGAAGTCATTCCCGGCCTTGTGCCGGGAACCCACTCGTCGCAGCGAGCACGGCGCCACGAGCCGGGCGCCCAGCGAACCGGCAATGTCCATGGGTTCCCGGCACAAGGCCGGGAATGACCCCAAGAGAGTTTGGAGACAGCCCCCGAGGAGCTGGACGCGGCCGAAGCGACAGGCGCAGGACGCCCCCTCACCCGCCGCCGTTGTTCGAATCCCGCCACGCCCGCTCGAACGGCAGCCGCCAGGCGTGCGGGGCGACGAGCTGGTGGATCGATTTCGGCCCCCACGAGCCCGGCGCGTAGAGGCGCACCGGCGGCGGTGCCTCGAGCAGCGGCGTCGAGATCTCCCACAGCCGCTCGATGCCCTCGGCGGTGGTGAACAGCGTGTGGTCGCCGCGCATGGCATCGAGGATCAGGCGCTCGTAGGCCTCCAGCACCTCGCCGATCAGGCCGGTGTCGTTCATCGCGAACTGCAGGCTGAGCTTGTCGAGCCGCATCCCGGGGCCCGGCCGCTTGCCGTAGAACGACAGCGACATCTTCGAGGCATCCGCGAGGTCGAAGGTGAGATGGTCCGGCCCCTGCGCGCCAACGCCGGAGCCGGCCGGGAACATCGACTTCGGCGGCTCGCGGAAGGCGATCGAGATGATCCGCTGCCCCTCCGCCAGCCGCTTTCCGGTGCGCAGGAAGAACGGCACGCCGGCCCAGCGCCAGTTGTCGATCTGGCATTTGAGGGCGATGAAGGTCTCGGTCTCCGATTCCGGATCGACGCCCTCCTCCGAGCGGTAGCCGGTGTACTGGCCGCGCACGACGTCCTTCGGGTCGAGCGGCAGCATGGAGCGGAAGACCTTGTTCTTCTCCTCGCTGATCGGCGCCGGCGCCAGCGCCGTCGGCGGCTCCATCGCCATGAAGGCCAGGATCTGGAAGAGGTGCGTCACCACCATGTCGCGGTAGGCGCCGGTCTGCTCGTAGAAGGCCGAGCGCTGGCCGAGGCCGAGGGTCTCCGGCACGTCGATCTGTACGTGGTCGATGAAGTTGCGGTTCCAGATCGGCTCGAACAGGCCGTTGGCGAAGCGGAAGGCGAGGATGTTCTGCGCCGGCTCCTTGCCGAGGAAATGGTCGATGCGGAAGATCTGGTCCTCGGAGAACACCTCGTGCAGGCGCCGGTTCAGCGACACGGCGCTCTCGAGATCGACCCCGAACGGCTTCTCCATGATGACGCGCGAGCGCTTGACGAGGTCGGCCTCGTCCAGCATCCGCACGGCCGCCAAGGCCGCGCTGGGCGGGACGCTGAGATAGTGGATGCGCCGGCTCTCGCCGTCGAACGATGCCTCGGCCCGCTCCACCGCCTCGCGCAGCGCCGCTGGCCCGGCCGACATCGGCACATAGTCGAGCTGCTCGGCAAACGCCGTCCACTGCGCCTCGTCGACCGCCTTGCGGTGGGAGAACTGGTCGAGCGCCGCGCGCGCGATAGCGCGGAAGCGGTCGGCGTCGATGTCGTCGAGCGACACGCCGATGATGCGGCAGCCGGGAATGAACCCGGCGGTCGAGAGGTGGAACAGCCCCGGCAGCAGCTTGCGCTTGGAGAGGTCGCCGGTGGCGCCAACCAGCACCACCACCTGCGGAAATTTCGGCCCCACGCCCGGAGGTATCTTCGCCACGGTCGCCATCCCGCCAGCCTAACAGCGCGAAGCCGCGCCCCGCGAGAGACTAGCGCGGAATTGTTGCGGCCCGGCGTCGAAAGCGTGGGCACCGGTCGCCCGAAAAAACGGCGGCAGGCGCCGTCACGGCTGGTCGCGCATGAAGTTGAGGTAGAGGTAGATGCCGATCGCCGCGGCGAGAGCCAGCATCAGGATGGTCTTCACCTCGTCGGGAATGGCGAACAGAAAGCGCTGCGCCATCTCGACGCCGCCGGAGACCGCATCGCCGGTGCCCGCCCCACCATCCGTTCCGCCATCGTCGACGACGGTGCCGTCCGGCGTCGTGCGGCTCACCGGCAGCCAGACGGCGGTCGCGGCATCCACAAAAGACGCCAGCACGCCTGAGGCGAGGGTCGGGAGCTCGGTCATCATTCGCTCGCCGCCCGGCCCTTTTCCAGCGGCACATAGGCGAGCGGCAGCGCCGTCGTGTACTTGATCTGCTCCATGGCGAAGGTCGTCGACACGTCGGAGATCTCGATCTTGGCGATCAGCTTCTTGTAGAAGGCGTCATAGGCGGCGATGTCCGGCACCACCACACGCAGCAGGTAGTCGACGTTGCCGGCCATCCGGTAGAACTCGACCACCTCGGGGAACTCCTGGATGACGCTCGCAAACCGCGACAGCCAGTCCTCGGAGTGCTTGTTGGTGACGATCGAAACGAAGGCCGTCACCGGTGCGTTCACCTTCGCCGCGTCGAGCAGCGCCACTCGCCCGGTGATGACGCCGTCCTCCTCGAGCTTCTGGATGCGCCGCCAGCACGGCGTCGTCGACAGCCCGACCCGGCGCGCCACCTCGGCCACCGGCACGGTGCAATCCTCCTGCAGGATCGACAGGATCTTGCGGTCGGTGCGGTCGATCATCGCGGTCTCCGGGGCACGCGCCCAGCGGCGGCGCCGAAACGGGAGGCGCGGCGCCGCCCCCGAGACATAGAAGACCCCGCCCCGACCCGCAACGCGCGGCGATAGTTCGCCGCGGTGCCGGGCCTCAGTCCGCAGGCCCCGACACCCCTGCACCGGCGAACGTCGCCATGCCGGAATGCACCCGCGCCGCGGTCCGCACCAGCACTGCGGCGAGCGCCGCGCCGGAGCCCTCGCCGAGCCGCATGCCGAGATCAAGCAGCGGCGACACGCCGAGCCGCTCCAGCACCGCGCGGTGCGCCTGTTCCGCGGACACGTGGGCGAACAGGCAGTGGCCGATCGCACCCGGATCGACGGCGTGCAGCACCGCGGCCGCGGCGGTCGCCACGTAGCCGTCGACCACCACCGGCACCCGCTGGTGGCGCGCACCGAGGATGGCGCCGGCCATCGCGGCGATCTCCCGGCCGCCGACGCGCCTGAGAACCTCGAGGCCGTCACGCTCGCCGGCGAGCCGGCCGACCGCCATCGCAACGGCGTCACGCTTGCGGGCGAGCCCCTCGCCCTCGACCCCGGTGCCGGCCCCCACCCAGTCGACCGCCGTGCCGCCATAGAGCGCGTGGTGGACGGCGGCGGCGACGGTGGTGTTGGCGATGCCCATCTCACCGAGGCAGAGGAGGTCCGGCCCGTCGGCGAGCGCCTCCATGCCGAAGGCCATCGTCGCGGCGAGTTCGCCCTCCGAGAAGGCGTCCTGTTCGGCGATGTCCGGCGTCGGCACTTCGAGCGCGAGCTCGAAGACCTTGAGGCCGATGTCGTTGGCGAGGCAGATCTGGTTGATCGCGGCCCCGCCGGCGGCGAAGTTCGCCACCATCTGCACCGTCACCTCGGCCGGATAGGCCGAGACGCCGCGCGCTGCGACGCCATGGTTGGCCGCGAACACCGCCACCGTCGGCCGGTCGACGGTCGGCGTCGCCTTGCCCTGCCAGGTGGCGAGCCAGGTAGCGATTTCCTCCATACGGCCGAGCGAGCCCGCCGGCTTCGTCAACTGCGCGTCGCGGGCCGCCACCGCCGCGGCCGAGGCAAGGTCCGGGCCGGGCATGCCGGCGATCAGCGCGCGGATGTCGTCGAGGGGGCGGCGGGGAGCGTCGGACATCGGGCGGGCCTCGGTCGAATCGGTCGGCGGTCACGGCCGGCGAGGCGGGCTGCGGCGGCAAGGCCGGCGCTGCACCCTCGCCTTGCGGCGGGAGGCCGTTGATAGTGCCTCGCGCCGCGGCTGTCATGCCGGACGGCTGCGAGCGGGAGAGATCATGGCCTCGACCTCCGACGACCGGCTGGCCCGCGCCGCCGCCGCCATCGCCGGCTGCTTGCGCTTCCTGGCGCGCGTTCCCGTGCCGGTGCTCGGCCCGCTCGACGACCCCGCCCGCCTGCCGGACCTCGCTCGCGACGCCTGGGCGATGCCGGTCGCCGGCGCCGTCATCGGCCTCGCCGGCGCCGCGGCGCTGTGGCTCACCGCCTGGCTCGGCCTGCCGCCGCTGCCGGCGGCGGCGGTGGCGGTGGCGGTCGGCGTCGCCGTCACCGGCGCCCTGCACGAGGACGGTCTCGCCGACACCGCCGACGGCCTCGCCGCCGGCGGCAGCGCCGAACGGCGGCTCGCCGTCATGCGCGATAGCCACATCGGCGCCGCCGGCGCCGCGGCTCTGGTGCTGTCGCTGATCCTGCGCGTGTCGGCGCTGGCGGCCATCGCCGAGGTTTCGCCGACCGTTGCCGCAGCCGCCTTCGTCGCCGCCAACGCCGTCTCCCGCGCCTCTGCGCTGGCGCCGCTCGCTTTGTTGCCGCCGGCGCGGACCGACGGGATCGCGGTCGCCGCCGGCCGGCCGACCGCCGGCGGCCTCACTTCGGCCGGCGCCACGGCTGCCGTGCTGGCACTCCTCATCGGCGGCGCCGAGACGGGGATGGCGGCGACGATCGCCGGCCTCGCGGCGGCCGCCGTCGCCGTCTGGCTGCTGCTGCGCCTGATGCGCGCCACCCTCGGCGGTGGCACCGGCGACGTCGCGGGCGCGGCCGAGCAGGCGGCGGCGTGCGCCTTCCTCCTCGCCGTCGCCGCAACGCTGCCCTAAACTCGACGTGCCGCGCCGCTCTCCTCGGCGCGGGCGAATCGGAGAGAGCGGAGCGGCGATGCCGGCCTTGCAGCGGATGGCGACGACGGTGGATGCGGGCACGGTGTCGACACCGTGCGTCAAGGAATGCGTCATCGGCGCCGATGGCCTCTGCCGTGGCTGCGGCCGCACGCTGGACGAGATCGTCGACTGGGCCCGCATGGCCGAGCCGGCGCGTCGTGCCGTCATGGCGGCGCTCCCGGCGCGGCGCCGGTCAACGGTGGCGGTCGCCCGATGAGCCCGAAGCAGCGCATCCGCCAGGTGGCGTTCTACGTGCTGGCGGCGATCTGCGTCGTCGCCGTGGCGCTCTGGCTGTTCGGCCCGGAACAGGGGCCCTTCCCGACCTGGATCGACGAGGTCGGACCCGGCCTCGTCGCCTCCGTCGCGGTGCTGATCCTGCTGTTGTCGGGCTATGTCGCCAATCCGCCGGCGCTCGGCGATGTCGGGCGGGCGATCCTGCTCTGGGGCGCCCTCGCCCTCGTGCTGGTGGTCGGTTACAGCTACCGCGCCGCGATCTTCGGCTGAGGCGCCGCCCTCAGGCGGCCGCCTCGACGGCCCCCGCCGCAGCGCCCTCGTCCGCCGCGGGCACCGGCCGCAGCGCCGCCAGCGCCTGGGTGATCACGTCGAGACCAGCTCCGCGGCGCACCGATTCGACCGTCAGGATACGCCGGAAGGTCCGCGCCCCCGGCCGCCCGGAGAACAGCCCGATCATCGGCCGCACCATCGGCGCCAGCGGCGCCCCGCGCGCGAGGTTGGCGGCGACGTAGGCGCAATAGACTTCGACCGCCTCGCGCACGTCGCGGGCGTCCCCCGCCTCGCCGTAGATCTCCGCGTCGACGCCCGCGAGCAGGTCGGGATTGTGGTAGGCGGCGCGGCCGAGCATGACGCCGTCGACATGGGCAAGCTCCGCCTTGGCGGCCGCGAGCGTGTCGAGCCCGCCGTTCAGCCCGACGAAGACGTCCGGCAGCCGCGCCTTCAGCCGCCGCACCCGGGCGTAGTCGAGCGGCGGCACGGTGCGGTTCTGCTTCGGTGACAGGCCTGAGAGCCAGGCCTTGCGCGCATGCACCCAGATCGCGTCGGTCCCGGCCGCCACCACCGCGTCGGCGAGCGCATCGAGCGCCGGCTCCGGGTCCTGGTCGTCGATGCCGATGCGGCACTTGACGGTGACCGGGATGCCGACCGCCGCCTTCATCGCCGCGATGCAGTCGCCGACGAGTGTCGGCTCCGCCATCAGGCAGGCGCCGAAGCGGCCGTCGCGCACCCGGTCGGACGGGCAGCCGACATTGAGGTTGATCTCGTCGTAGCCGAACTCCGCCCCGATCCGCGCAGCTTCCGCGAGGGTCGCCGGGTCCGACCCGCCGAGCTGCAGCGCCACGGGATGCTCGACGGGCGAGAAGCCGATCAGCCGCTCGCGGTCGCCGTGCACCACCGCGAGCGCCGTCATCATCTCGGTATAGAGCAGTGCGCGGCCCGACAGTGCTCGGTGCAGGACCCGGCAATGCCGGTCCGTCCAGTCCATCATCGGCGCGACGGCGAATACAGGGGCCTTGGCGTCGTACACGGAGCCTCTTCCAAACCTCTTGCTTGCAACACCCGCCGGGCGACCGATCACGCCGGTGCGCAGGAATGCACCGGTTAGCATCGTCGCGACCGAACGCGAAGGGGCCAGCGGGCGGCCTCCGACAGATGGGATCCCGGGGCGCCCGCCGCATCCCCTGCTTCAGCCGTGCCCAGCCAAGGGTCGCGCCCGGCTCTCGCCTACTCTGCCGGCTGTGATCCCGCACGCTGCGCACCGCTGCCCTCGACCTCGGCCGGGATCGCACCGGATGTGGCCCCGCGCCCGCCGGCGCCGCCCCGCCGCGACGAGATACGGCCCGCGCCGTCGGCACCGCCGCCACCGAGTAGGCCGTTCTCCCGGATCAGCGACAGCAGCCGCTCGAGCGAGGCCTGCAATCGCTCGCCCGAGGTATCGAGGGTCAGCAACGACTGCTCGTAGAGCGCCTCGCGCGAGCGCAGGATCGACTTCAGCTGCTCCATCGCCTCGGGGTTGCCCGCCATCGGGCGCGTGTCCCCCTGGGCGCGCACGCGCGTCATGTGTTCTTCCGGGCTCGCTTTCAGCCAGATCGTGTGGAAGTTCGCGAGAAGCGCCTTGTAGGTCTCGGGCTCGGCGACGATGCCGCCGGCGACGGCGAGGATCAGGGTGTCGTGGGTGGCGATGACGCGGCTGACCGCCTGCGCCTCGAGCTTGCGGTAACCTTCCTGGCCGTAGAGGGCGAGCACCTCGTTGACCGCCATGCCGGACTGTTCCTCGATCTCCCGGTTGAGCTCGACGAACGGGATGCCGAGGGCGCGGCCGGCCAGGGCGCCCAAGGTGGACTTGCCGGCGCCGCGCAGGCCGAGCAGGCAGATGCGGCGTCCCCGCAGGCTCTCCGGTGGTGTCGGGCTGAGGGTCGCCAGCACCTGCCGTCGCACCTCGGCCGGCGACGAGCGGAACAGATCTGCGACGCGCACAGCCTCCGACGTCCACGGGTCCTCCCGCCCGACCAGCCACTCGATGCGGTGGTCCAGCGCGATCGCCACGCGCTGCAGCAGCCCGATCGAGATGTTGCCCTCGCCCGCCTCGAGCTGGGCGAGGTAGCGCGGCGAGACACCGGAGATCTCCGAGACCACCCGGCGCGGTAGCCCCTTCAGTTCCCGCGCCTTGCGGACACGCTCGCCGACCCGCGTCATCAACTCCTCGACGGCGAGATCCATCGATCGCTCGGGATCGACGCTCGACACCTCGCCGCGAAAGTTCGTGATCTCCGACATGCGCGCCCGCTTGTGAAATATAGTGCATAAGCCTAGCGCGGCCGTGGCTTCACGACAAATCGAAACTCGCCGCTGCATCACAACGGCGAGACCGGGAGATAGCCGCTAGCGCGCGCGCTCGGATGGCGCGCAGGCCTTCAGTAAGTCTCCACGTGATAGCGGCCCTCGTTCCGCATCGCGTCGCGAAGGCTGGTCCAGACCGCGTCGCCGGCAATCTCGGCGAAGGCGCGCTCCACCCCCTCCTCCATGCCGCGCAGGCCGCAAACGTAGATGTGCGTCTTCGGATCGGCGATCATCTCCGCCACCGTGGCGGCCTCCGTGATCATCCGGTCCTGGACATATTCCCTCGCCCCGTCGGCCAGGCGGCTGAACACCAGGTGTTTGTGCAGCAACCGGTCGGGCACCTTGGCGAGGGGGCCGAAGTAGGGAAGGCTGTCGGGGCTCCTCGCGCCGAAGAACAGCACCATGTCGCCCGTCGCGCCGGTGGCCGTGCGCTGGCGGCGCATCGTGAAGGCGCGGAAGGGTGCCGATCCGGTGCCGGTGCAGATCATCAGCAGCCGCGCCGAGGGATCGTCCGGCATCAGGAACGTGGAGCCGAACGGCCCGGTCACCCGCACCTCGTCGCCCTTCTCGAGGCCGCAGATGTAGCTGGAGCAGCGGCCGTGCGGGTCGTGCTTCACCGTCAGCGAGATGTTGTTGAAGTTGGGCCGCTCGCCGTCCCGCGGGCTCGAGACGGAATAGAGGCGCGGCAGGTGGGGCTTGCCGTCGGCGTCGGTCCCGGGCGGGATGATGCCGACCGATTGGCCCTCGAGGACCGGAAAGGGCTGCGCACCGAAGTCGAGAATGACGTGGCGGACGTCGGACCCGGACTCCTCAGTCGTCAGCCGGTAGGAGCCCTGCACCTTCGCGATGGCCGGCTTGCCGAGGGTGTAGAGATTGACCGTTGGCTTCGACGCCGTCGCCGGCGGCCGCGAACGGCCACCCGCGCCGCGGTGCGCCTCGGCCAGCAGCGCCGCCATCGCCTCGTCCAGCGCCTCGATGCCGCCGCCGTCACCGCCCTCGGGTCCGTCGTCGAAGTCTTCCTGGGCCGGCAGTTCGCTCCAGGAGAACTGCTCCTCCAGCGAGTAGGGCTCGCGCACGACGCGCCACTCGTCGATCGAGCCGGTCGGGCAGACGGGAATGCAGTCCATGCAGAAATTGCACTTCGCGACATCGACCACGACGTTCTGGTCGTCGTGGGTGATCGCCTCGATCGGGCACGTCATCTCGCACGTGTAGCAGCGGATGCAGATCTCCGGATCGATCAGATGCTGCTTCATCGTCTCGCTCATCGCGGCCCGACAGGGCCCGACCTCAGATCAGAACTACTACGGCCAAGCCGCACCTGGCGCGCGGCCGGCGCGGCCGGTCACGCCATGTGTAGCTTCACGTACTCGAAGTCGCCCGGCTGGTTGTCGATGCCCACCTTCGGTGGCGCGATCCAGCTGGCGAACTCGCCCGGCGTGCGCACCGGCTTCATCAGCGACTGGATGAAGTCGCCATCGGCCCGCGTCGGCAGCCAGTCCTTGCTCTTCGCGTCATACTCCGCACCCGAGATGAGCTTGCCTTCCGGGTTGAAGGTCTTGCCGGAAAAGACGCCGATCTGGCGGTGGAAGGCCTCGTGCGGCAAACGCATGCGGAAGTCGATGCCGGTCTTCTCGATCGTCTTGTTCCAGCGCTCGACGCCGCCGGCCGCGTCGCGGGTGTAGTCGTCGCGCAGCCGCATGTTGATGGCGGTCAGCGCCGGCACCTCCTTGCGCACGATCGTCTCGCCCTCGAGGTCCCAGACCGGATAGGCGGCGTTCTCCAGCCGGTGGTCGTCGTCGAGACGATGCTCGTGGTAGCGGCCCTTGATCCCGGCGGTGAAGGCGTTGGCGGCGTTCGTCGACACTTCCTGGCCGAACAGGTCGAGCGACAGCGTGTAGTGGAGGTTGAGCTTCTTCTGGATCGTCGGCAGGTCGACGACGCCGAGGTCACGGATGCGGTCGATGTCGTAGGGATCGGAGATGCCGGCCGCGACCATCGCCTCGCAGGTGCGCTGGATGGTCCGGCCGACGCCCGTCTCGCCGACGAACATGTGGTGGGCTTCCTCCGTCAGCATGAAGCGGCACGTCCGCGACAGCGGGTCGAAGCCCGACTGGGCGAGCGCTTCCAGCTGCATCTTGCCGTCGCGGTCGGTGAAGTAGGTGAACATGAAGAACGACAGCCAGTCCGGCGTCTCCTCGTTGAAGGCGCCGAGCATCCGCGGCGCCTCCTCCGAGCCGGAGGAACGGCGCAGCAAGTCGTCGGCCTCCTCGCGGCCGTCGGCGCCGAAGTACTTGTGCAGGAGGTAGACCATCGCCCACAGGTGGCGCCCCTCTTCGACGTTCACCTGGAAGAGGTTGCGCATGTCGTAGAGCGAGGGGGCGGAGAGCGCGAGGAATCGCTGCTGCTCGACCGAGGCCGGCTCGGTGTCGCCCTGGATGACGATCAGGCGTTTCAGCATGTTGCGGTATTCGCCCGGCACCTCCTGCCAGGCCGGCGCTCCGGCGTTCTCGCCGCACGGGATGCGACGGTCGTCGACCTGCGGTGCGAGCAGCACGCCCCAGCGGTATTCCGGCATTCGCACGTAGTTGAACTTCGCCCAGCCCTTCGGGTCGACCGAGACGGCCGTCCGCAGATAGACGAGCGACTGCTGGAATTCCTGCGGAATGAGGTCGTTCCACCAGTTGATGTAGCCGGGGTGCCACTTCTCCAGGGCCTTCAACACACGCTTGTCGGACGACAGACCCACGTTGTTGGGGATCTGCGTGTCGTAGCTCACATTCATGAGGTCCATGATCGTCCTCCCTGCGCGCCCGGCTTCAGACGCGCTGCATGTTGAATTCGCCGCGCAGGCCGGTGCCATAGCGCTGCAGCGCGCCGCTCTCGCCGACGGCGTTGGGGCGCTGGAAGATCCAGTTCTGCCAGGCGGTGAGGCGGCCGAAGATGCGCGTCTCCATCGTCTCCGGACCGGCGAAGCGCAGGTTCGCCTCCATGCCGGTCATCGCGTCGGGGCTGAACGAGACGCGCTCCTCCATGAAGATGCGCACCTCGTCGTCCCAGTCGATGTCGTCGTGGACGAAGGTGACGAGGCCAAGGGCGGCCGCGTCCTCCGCCTCGATCGCCTCGCCGATCTTCGCCTCCAGCGCGGTGACAGCCTCGGGCTCGGCGAGAAAGCGCGTCTGCAGCCGCGTCAGGCCGTTGCCCATCGGGTAGCGGCCGAAGTTGCCGGCGCTCAGGCGGATCGCGGCGAGCGGGCGGTTGTCGCCCTCGAAGGCGCCGTCCATCATGTAGGAGCGGTCCACCGCCCAGAGGATCTCGGCGAGCGGGCCGGCGAAGCACGAGCCGTGCTCGACGAGGGCGGCCATGGAGCGCGACGTCATGTCGATGCGCTTCATCACCCGCTTCCAGTAGGCAAGGATCTCGTTGGCGAGCCAGTGGTCCTGGTTGTCGAGGAGCACCGCCTCCTGTGCGATCACCGCCGCAGCGTCGCCCTGGCTTCGGAACACCAGCAGGCCGAGTTCCATCTCGTTCAGCCGCAGGTGCAGGATGGCGTCGTCGAGCTCGCGGGCGAGGCGCAGGAGGTAGCTCTGGTCGCCGAGGGCCACCAGCGCCTCCGCCGTGGCCGGCGCCTCGCCGTCAGGTCCATTGAGGGTGATCGTCGCCTTGCGGGCAGCGCGGTCGAGCGCCACCTCGACGAGGGAATATGACACCGACCCGTCCTCCCGGATGGTGCGGCCGAGAGGGCCCAGCACGATTCCGCCCGCAGGGGCCGCCTTCGCCGATGCCGCCGCGAACTCGCGGGCGCGGCGTTCGACCGTCTCGTCGAACTTCGAGTTCGGGACGACCTCGTCGACGAGCCGCCACTCCTGCGCCCGCCGCCCGCGCACGCCCTCTTCCATGGTGCAGAAGATGTCGGCGAGGTCGCGCCGCACCTTGCGCTTGTCGGTCACGCGCGTCAGCCCGCCGGTGCCGGGCAGCACGGCGAGGAGCGGTACCTCCGGCAGCGCCACGGACGAGGAGCCATCGTCAGTCAGGATGATGTGGTTGCAGGCGATCGCGAGCTCGTAGCCGCCGCCGGCGCACGCACCCTTCACGGCGGCGATGTACTTCTGACCGGAGTCGGCCTCTGCCGCCTCATAGGTGTTGCGGGTCTCGTTGGTGAACTTGCAGAAATTGACCTTGTGGGCATGGCTGGCACCGCCGAGCATGCGAATGTTGGCGCCTGCGCAGAAGACGCGATCCTTGCCGGACCGCATCACCACCACCTTCACCTCCGGATGCTCGAAGCGCATCCGCTGCACGACGTCGGCGAGCTCGATGTCGACGCCGAGGTCGTAGGAGTTGAGCTTAAGCTGGTAGCCCTCGAACAGGCCGCCGTTCTCGTCGACGTCCATGAAGAGCGTCGCCACCTCTCCCTCGTACGCCACCTTCCAGTGGCGGTACTTCGAGGGATCGGTCTGGAAGTCGATGATCTTGGTCACCGGGTCGCTCCTCCCGAAGTGGCACCGGATGGCGCTGCACGATAGAGCCGTGGCGGCGTGGTGTAAACGCACATTAGGCATAATGTTGCATCAAACTGCGACGATTCCAGCATATAAGGTCAACTCTTGTGGATGGATGCGCCAGCTTTATGCATTATACTGCACCTATTGACGTCTCTGCCACGGACCGCAGCGCATCCGTATCGGTTGACGAGAGTCCCATCGGTCGCGCGTGGCGACGGTGGGCTTCCTCGAGAGCGCTGTCGGCGCGCTCGAGGATGCGCCCGGCGGCTCTCTCCTGGCCCATCCGCCGCTTCAAGGCGGCGTTGGCGAGCTGGATGAGACCCTGCACCAGGTGCCGCTCCGCACTCGCCGGCGGCAGACACATCCACACCGCCTCCCAGAGCTCGTGCGCCTCCCAGAAGTAGCCGTGGGAGAAGGCCTCCAGACCGCCCTTGAAGGCCGGGCTCATCGCGAGCTCGCTGCACGACAGCGCCGGCGAAAGCCCCGTCTTCACCGGGTCGAAGTAGCCCTCATCCGGCCGGGCGGAGCGGCCGGGCACGTAGGGGATCGGCGGCAGCCGCAGCGTCTCCGCGCCCGTGCTCACGCCGGTTCCGCCACGGCCGGTCGAGACGCGGGATCGACTGTCACTAGGCCGTCGCGCCGGCCCACGAACGCGCTCATCCCTCGACCTCCGCCGCCTCGATGCGGGCGAGCCGGGCGGTGAAATCGGCGATGACCGCAAGCGTCCGTTCCGGCTGGTCGAGATGCGGCGAATGCCGGCAGTCCTCGAGGATCTCGACGTCGACGGGCGCGTAGCTGCGCCTCTCAATCTCCTCCACCTGTCGCAGCGTGCCGTACTGGTCGCCCCGCCCCTGGATGACGAGAGCGGGGATGCGCAGGTAGTCGACGACGTCCGCGACGTTCCAGGCGGCGAAGCCCGGATCGAGCCAAGCGTCGTTCCAGCCGCGGAAGGCGACGTCCGGGTCGCGGTGATACTTGGCCATGCGCTGCTTGAGCTCGGTCGTCTCGTAGGCGTGCCGCGCCGTGGCGATCTCCGCGAGGCCCACCGCCTCGGTGAACAGGTGCGGCGCCATCAGCACGAGGCCGCGCACGCGGTAGTCGGCGACGCTCCCCGCATAGATCGCCGCGATCGTCGCTCCGTCGGAGTGGCCGAGGAGGACGTAGTCGGCGGCGGCGACAGCGTTCAGCACGTCGGCGAGGGGCCCAAGCGCCTCGCGCGTCATGTAGTCGAGGGGACGCGGCAGCTCCGCCAGGTCCGACTGGCCGTAGCCAGCGCGCGAATAGGCGAACACCGGCCAACCGGTCGCCGCCGCCAGCCGCGCGGGGAAGTCGCGCCAGAGCGACACGCACCCGAGCCCCTCGTGCAGCAGCACGAGCACGGGCGTACCGGCGGTCCGCTCGCCCCAAGTGGCCCACTCCAGAGACTTGCCGCCAGCCTCCAGCCGGCCCCGCCCCGCCTGCCAGTCGACCGCCATCAGGCGCTCTCCCTCTCGCGGAGCTTGTAGCGCTGGATCTTGCCGGTCGCCGTCTTCGGCAGGTCGTCGACGACTTCGATCCAGCGGGGGTACTTCCACATGCCGATGCGCGTCTTCACGAACTCCTTGAGGTCGTGCTGGACGTCGCGATCCGCCCCCTGCTTCAGCACGATGTAGGCGGCGGGCTTCAGCAGCTTGTCGGCGTCCTCGCGGGCGACGACGGCCGCCTCAAGCACGGCCGGATGCTCGACGAGGGCCTGCTCGACCTCGAAGGGCGAGACCCAGATGCCGGAGACCTTGAACATATCGTCGGTCCGGCCGCAGTAGACGTAGCGGCCGTCGGCTGTCCGCTCGTACTTGTCGCCGGTGCGGGTCCAGTGGCCGGCGAACGTCGACTGCGACTTGTCGCGCCGCTTCCAGTAGCCGTCGGCGCTCGAGGGGCCGCGCACGAGGAGTTCGCCGACCTCGCCCTCACCCACCTCGCGGTCATGCTCGTCGACGAGACGGACCTCGTAGCCGGGCACGGGCGTCCCCGAGGTGCCGTAAACGATGTCGCCGGGCCGGTTCGACAGGAAGATGTGCAGCATCTCGGTGGAGCCGACGCCATCGATGACGGGCGTGCCCCACGAGCGCTCCCAGCGCTCGCCGATCTCCCGCGGCAGCGCCTCGCCGGCCGACGTGCACAGTCGCAGCCGGTGAGCGGGCGGGCCGCCCAGTTGGTCCTGCCGCGCCATCACGGCGGCGAACAACGTCGGCACGCCGCAGAAGATCGTCGGCGCCTCGCGCGCGACGATGTCGAGCACCGCGTCCGGCGTCGGCCGGCCGGCATGGATGACCGTCGTCGCCCCGACCGCCATCGGAAACGAGATGGCGTTGCCGAGGCCATAGGCGAAGAACATCTTCGCTGCCGAGAACACCGTGTCCTCGGCCCGGATGCCGAGAACCTGCGAGCCGAAGGTGTCGCACGTCGCCTTCAGCGACGAATGGATGTGGCGGACGCCCTTCGGCGCGCCGGTGGACCCGGACGAATAGAGCCAGAAGGCCGGCTCGTCGGCGTGGGCCTCCACCACGGGCGCCGGCTCCACCCCGTCCATGAAGGCGGAAAAGGTCTGCGTTCCGGGCGGTGCGTCGCCGATCACCACCACGGTGCGGAGGTGGCGGCTCGCGGCCGCGGCCGGAGCGAGGCTCGGCCACAGTTCGCCGGAAACGACGAGGACGGAGGCGCGCGCGTCCTCGAGGATCGTCGCGTAGACCGCCGTCGACAAAAGCGTGTTCAGCGGCACCGGGATGGCGCCCGCCTTCATGGCACCCCAGAACGCCACGGGAAACTCGATCTGGTCGAGGACGACCATGACCACCCGCTCCTCCCGCCGCACGCCGCACCGCGCCAGCGCGCCGGCGAAACGCGCCGACTCTTCGGCGAGTTGGCGATAGGTGAGCGTGCGCCGGGCCCCGTCCGCCTCCCGGAACGCGACCTTGTCGCCCCGCCCGTCCTCGACGTGGCGATCGACGAAATAGAGAGCCGCGTTCTCGTTCACGAGCATGGCTGCTCCTCCCGTCCCGGCGCTGGGTCGCGCCAGGATCACGTTTTGCGTTATAATGCCAATCGTGCGGAATATTGCAATGCGCCGCTTCCATTCCCCCACGGTTCCGCGTCCAGGCGTACCGTCCGGCGGCAGCAACCTATCGACGACGCCGGGTGGCCGTTGGCGCCAGATTCGGCGTCACGAAGGGCCCGTCCCTCCCGCGCCGCGATCACCTGCGGGAGGATGAGTCTACGTCCTCCGGTCCAGCCATCCCGATTTGCGCCAGATCAACGCCGACGGACGGGCCGCATGGAACTGTCCGGGCATCTTGGACTTGTCTTGGTGACAGAGGCCGTCCTCCGGAGAGAGGCTTCACGTTCTTTCGTAAGCCGGCGAATGGACAGATGCCCGTCCTCTGATCACCGCCTTCCTGCTACACTTTTCATCGACCCGACATCAGCCCGAGACGCAGCCCACGAGGACCGAATATGACAACGGCACTGTCCGAAACCGAGCGCTCGGCTCTCGACGCCTACTGGCGGGCCGCCAATTATCTGTCCGTCGGCCAGATCTATCTGCTCGACAACCCGCTGCTGCGCGAGCCGCTCGACCAGGCGCATATCAAGCGCCGGCTGCTCGGCCACTGGGGCACGACGCCCGGCCTCAATTTCATCTACGCCCATCTCAATCGCGTCATCAAACGCGACGACCTCGACATGATCTACATCACCGGCCCCGGCCACGGCGGGCCGGCGCTGGTGGCGAACGCCTATCTCGAGGGCACCTACAGCGAGGTCTATCCAAACATCGCGCAGGACGAAGAGGGCATGCAGCGCCTCTTCAAGCAGTTCTCCTTCCCCGGCGGCATCCCGAGCCACGTGGCGCCCGAGACCCCGGGCTCCATGCACGAGGGCGGCGAGCTCGGCTACGCGCTCTCCCACGCCTTTGGGGCCGCCTTCGACAACCCGGATCTCATCGTCGCCTGCGTGGTCGGGGACGGCGAGGCCGAGACGGGCGCGCTCGCCACCAGCTGGCACTCCAACAAGTTCCTCAACCCCGTCTCCGACGGCGTCGTCCTGCCGATCCTGCACCTCAACGGCTACAAGATCGCCAACCCGACGGTGCTCGCCCGCGTCAGCCACGAGGAGCTCGACCAGCTCTTCCGCGGCTACGGCTACACGCCCTATTTCGTCGAGGGCCACGATCCGGCCGTCGTGCATGAAAAGATGGCGGCGACGCTCGACGCCGTCTTCGCCGACATCCGCCGCATCAAGGACGACGCGAAGGCGAACGGCTACACCGGCCGTCCGCGCTGGCCGATGATCGTCATGCGGACGCCGAAGGGCTGGACGTGCCCGCCCGAGATCGACGGCAAGCGCACCGAGGACTACTGGCGCTCGCACCAGGTACCGATGGGCGAGATGCACGGCAATCCCGAGCACGTCCGCATCCTCGAAGGCTGGATGAAGTCCTACCGTCCCGATGAACTCTTTGACGAGAGCGGCCGGCTGAAGCCCGAGATCGCGGCGCTGGCGCCGACGGGCCACCGCCGCATGAGCGACAACCCGCACACCAATGGCGGCCTGCTCCTGCGCGACCTGCGCATGCCGGACTTCCGCGACTATGCGGTCGACGTGCCCTCGCCCGGCGCCACGGTGGCGGAATCGACCCGCGTGATGGGCACGTTCCTGCGCGACGTCATGAAGCTAAACATGGACGCGCGGAACTTCCGCCTGTTCAGCCCGGACGAGAACAACTCGAACCGCTGGCAGGACGTGCTGGAGGTCACCAACCGCGCCTGGGTCGCCGACACCGAGCCCTACGACGACCACCTCGCCCCCGACGGCCGCATCATGGAGATGCTGTCGGAGCACCAGTGCCAGGGCTGGCTGGAGGGCTATCTCCTCACCGGCCGGCACGGCTTCTTCTCGTGCTACGAGGCCTTCATCCACATCATCGACTCGATGTTCAACCAGCACGCCAAGTGGCTGAAGGTCTGCAACGAGATTCCGTGGCGGCGGCCGATCGGCTCGCTCAACTACCTGCTGTCGAGCCACGTCTGGCGGCAGGACCACAACGGCTTCAGCCACCAGGACCCGGGCTTCATCGACCACGTCGTCAACAAGAAGGCCGAGATCGTCCGCGTCTACCTGCCGCCGGATGCGAACTGCCTCCTGTCCGTCACCGACCACTGCCTGCGCAGCCGCAACTACGTCAACGTCGTCGTCGCCGGAAAGCAGCCGGCGCCGCAGTGGCTGACGATGGACGAGGCGGTGAAGCACTGCACGGCCGGTCTCGGCATCTGGGAGTGGGCGAGCAACGACAAGGGCGAGGAGCCCGACGTCGTGATGGCCTGCTGTGGCGATGTGCCGACGCTCGAGACGCTCGCCGCCGTCGACCTCTTGCGCCAGCATGTGCCGGAGCTGCGCGTCCGCGTCGTCAACGTCGTCAACCTGATGAAGCTGCAGCCGGCGTCCGAGCATCCACACGGCCTCAACGACCGCGACTTCGACGCCCTCTTCACCACCGACAAGCCGATCGTCTTCGCCTTCCACGGATACCCGTGGCTGATCCACCGGCTGACCTATCGCCGCAACGGTCACGACAACATCCACGTGCGCGGCTACAAGGAGGAAGGCACCACCTCCACCCCCTTCGACATGTGCGTGATGAACGAACTCGACCGGTTCAGCCTGGTCGGTGCCGTCATCGACCGTGTGCCGAAGCTCGGTCCCCGAGCCGCCTACGCCAAGCAGGCGCTCCGCGACAAGCTGCTGGAGCACCAGGAATACATCTGCCGCACTGGCGACGACATGCCGGAGATCCTCAACTGGACGTGGGGCGGCGCCAGGTCTGAGGGTGGCACCACCTATGGGGGTGGTGACGGCCAGACCTCAACCGGAGGCGACAACGTCTGACGAGACTGCCGCCGGCCCGAAGTCCGCGGGCCGGCGTCCTGCAGAGGGGTGCCGCATCAACAGGCGTCGGTCGAACCGGCGTCTGGACAACGAACGCCGGGGGGAACCGCCGTGCCGACATCAGGGACGCCCGAGGACCGTGCGGCGGCGGCTGAGCCCCAGCCGCCGCTCCTCACCGACGCCGAGCGCGACACCCTGCTGGAGCAGTATGGCTGCGGGCCCGTCCGCTTCTCCGGCTCGGAGAATGCCCTCTACGAACGGCACCTGATGTTCGACCACGTCGTCGATCCCGCGGCCGCCGCGCCGCGGGATCGCTTCGAGGCGGTCGCCCGCTCGGTCCGCGACGTGCTCTCGCAGCGCTGGGTGCGCACGCAGGACACCTACGCGGCGCGCGATCCGAAGCGCGTTTACTACCTGTCGCTCGAGTTCCTGCTCGGCCGCTCGCTTTCCGACAATATCGGCAACCTGATGCTCGCACCGGTCGTCCGCCGCGCCGTCGCGGCGAAAGGCGTCGACTGGACGGCGATCCTCGAACAGGAGCCCGACGCCGGCCTCGGCAACGGCGGCCTCGGCCGCCTCGCCGCCTGCTTCATCGAATCGATGGCGACGCTGCAGCTGCCAGCGATGGGCTACGGCCTGCGCTACGAATACGGCATGTTCAGCCAGGACATCGTCGGCGGCTGGCAGCACGAGCGGCCGGACAACTGGCTGCGCCGCCCGGATCCCTGGGAGGTGGCGCGCCCCGACGAGATGGTCGAGGTTCGCCTCGGCTGCTCCTTCGAGGTGCGCGGCGGCTCGCTCGCCGTCATCCCCGGTCGCCCGTCCAGTCTCTACGGCCTGCCCTACGACCGCCCAGTCGTCGGCTACGGCGGCCGCACCATCAATACGCTCAGGCTTTGGGCGGCGACCGCGCCGGACGAGTTCGACTTTCACGCCTTCAGCAGCGGCGAGTTCGTCAGCGCGCTCGCCGCGCAGCTCAGCGCGGAATCGCTCACCCGCGTCCTCTATCCCGACGACAGCACCAGCGCCGGCCAGGGCCTGCGCTTCGTGCAGGAATACTTCCTCGTCGCCTGCTCGATCGCCGACATCGTCCGCCGTTTCCGCGCCGGCAACGATGACTGGCACACGCTCCCCGACAAGGCGGCGATCCAGCTCAACGACACCCACCCCGCCCTCGCCGTCCCCGAGCTCCTGCGCGTGCTCCTCGACGAGGCCCGCCTCGGCTGGGACGAGGCGTGGGACATCACCGTCCGGACGCTCGCCTACACCAACCACACGCTGCTGCCGGAGGCCCTGGAGCGCTGGCCGCGGCAGTGGTTCGCCGCCCTCCTGCCGCGCCACCTCGAGCTCGTTGTCGAGATCGACCGCCGCCTGCGCGACGACGTCGGACGCCGCTTCCCCGGCGACGAGGGCCGTCTTTCCCGCACCAGCCTGTTCGAGCCAGGGCAGACCGAGAAGGTCCGGATGGCGAACCTCGCCATCGTCGGTTCCCACAGCACCAACGGCGTCGCCGCGCTGCACTCGCAGCTCTTGCGCACCGAGACCGTCGCCGACCTCGCCGCCGTGTTCCCGGAGCGGTTCGGCAACAAGACCAACGGCGTGACGCCGCGGCGCTGGCTGCTCGGCGCCAACCCGCCGCTCGCCGCCGTCATCACCGAGGCCATCGGCCCCGGGTGGATCACAGATCTCGACCAGTTGGCGCGCCTGCGGCCGCTCGCCGACGACGCCGCCTTCCGCGCCGCAATCCTCACCGCCAAGCGCGACGCCAAGCAGCGCTTCGCCGACTGGCTGCGGGACCGCCACGGCATGGCGGTCGACCCGGATGGCATCTTCGACACCCAGGTGAAGCGCATCCACGAGTACAAGCGCCAGCTCCTGAATGCGCTGCGCATCATCGCGCTCTACCAGGACCTGCGCGCCGACCCGGGCCGCGTGGTGCAGCCGCGCACCTTCTTCTTCGCCGGCAAGGCGGCGCCGGCCTACCGTTTCGCCAAGCTCGTCATCAAGTTCCTGAACAACCTCGCCGAGACCATCGACGCCGACCCGCTCGTGCGCGGCCGGCTGAAGGTCGTCTTCCTGCCCGACTACTCGGTGTCGCTCGCCGAGCGCGTCATCCCCGCCTCCGACGTCTCCAACCAGATCTCCACCGCCGGCTACGAGGCGAGCGGCACCAGCAACATGAAGTTCATGATGAACGGCGCGCTGACCATCGGAACCCGCGACGGCGCCACCATCGAGATGGCCGAGGCGGCCAGCGAGGAGACCTTCTTCCTGTTCGGGCTCACGGCCGCCCAGGTGGCGGACACCCGCGGCTGGTACAATCCGCGGTGGCACATCGAGCACGAGCCCCGCACCCGCGCCGTCCTCGACCTCCTCACCTCCGGCCACTTCAACCGCGACGAGGCAGGCATCTTCGACCCGCTGATCGAGAGCCTCACCGGCAGCGACCACTACATGCTGCTCGCCGACCTCGGCTCCTATCTCGACGCCGACGCACGCCTGACCGCGCTCTACGCCGATCCCGACGGCTGGGCGCGCACAGCGATCGCCAACATTGCCGCGAGCGGCCGCTTCTCGAGCGACCGCACCATCAGCGAATACGCGACCGAGATCTGGGGCGTGACCCCCTGCCCGGTCGATTAGCGTTTCTTGGCAGCTGGATAAGACGCTCAGCTAAAGCAGCGTCTGTATCGCCAGCCCTGCCACAGCGCTGCCGGCGAGCACCGGCACCAGCCCGAGGCGGAAGCGGAAGATCGCCACCGCCGCGGCGAGCGACAATAGCAACGCCGCCGGGTCGAGGCTCGCCAGCACCGGCAGGTCGAGCGTCAGCGGCCCGACCGCGACGCGCTCGACGGTGCGGAAGACGACGTGCAGGCCGAACCAGACGGCGAGGTTGAGGATGACGCCGACCACCGCCGCCGTCACCGCAGACAGCGCCCCCGACAGCGCCGCGTTGTTGCGCACCCGCTCGACATAGGGCGCGCCGACGAAGATCCACAGGAACGACGGCACGAACGTCACCCAAAGCGTCAGCCCCGCCCCTGCAACACCGGCCGCGAGCGGCGCGAGCCCGCCGGGCTCGCGGAAGGCGGCGAGGAAGCCGACGAACTGCAGGACGAGGATCAATGGCCCCGGCGTCGTCTCGGCGAGGCCGAGGCCGTCGAGCATCTCGCCGGGGCCGAGCCAGCCATAGGTCGCCACCGCCGCCTGGGCGACATAGGCGAGCACCGCATAGGCGCCGCCGAAGGTGACGACCGCCATCACCGAGAAGAACGCGCCGATGCGAGTGAAAACGTCATCGGGCCCGAGCAGCGCCAGCAGCAGCGCCGTCGGCGCGAGCCAGAGCGCCAGCCAGACCACCGCCGTCACGAGACTGCGCCGCCATCCGGGCGCGGGCGGGCCGGACGTGAGGGTGTCTGCGGCCGCAGCAGCCGCCGCACCGCCATGGGCCGCACCGGCCCGGAAGGCGTCGGAGCCGGCGCGGGTAGCGACATAGCCGATCACCCCCGCCGCCAGCACGATCAGCGGAAACGGCACGTGCAGGGCGAAGATCGCGACGAACGCCACCGCCGCGAGAAGCTTCGCCGGTGCTGATTTCAGCGCCCGCCCCGCGATCCGCACCACCGCCTGCACGACGATCGCCAGCACCGCCGCCTTCAGCCCGAAGAACAGCCCGGCCACCAGCGGCGTCTCGCCATAGAGCGCGTAGGCGATGCTCAGCGCCAGCATCGCCACCGCGCCCGGCAGCACGAAGAGGATGCCGGCGATCAGCCCGCCGCGCACGCCGTGCAGCAGCCAGCCGACATAGGTGGCGAGTTGCTGCGCCTCCGGCCCCGGCAGAAGCATGCAGAAGTTCAGCGCGTGCAGGAACCGCGGCTCGGCGATCCAGCGCCGCTCCTCCACCAGCATCCGGTGCATCAGCGCGATCTGCCCGGCCGGCCCGCCGAAGCTCAGGAGCCCGATCCGCGCCCACACCGCGGTCGCCTCGGCAAGGCTCGGCCGCACCGGCACGCCCGTCTCGTCGACCACTCCCGCCGCGTCCGCCATCCATCACCGCCGCGTCGCCGCCTTGGGAACCGCACGAGGGGCACCATCGCCCAACGCAGCCGCCTTCCTACACGACGACGGCAACTCTTGCCCAACGCCGGCGCCCGATCCGGCCGAAGCAGCGGTTTCCCCCATGAACCACAGCGAGGGAACAACTCTCTCGCCGACTTGTTGGAGCGGCATGACAGGGAGCGCGCTTTCCGGCGCATCTCCCCGAACCAAAGGACCCAGTCATGTCGCAAATCGTCCGGCTCGCCCTTGCGGGCCTCGCTCTGTCCATTTCGCCGGCGCTCGCCCAGACCGACGCCATCGCCCCGCAGAACCAGCCCGTGCAGACGCAGCAGGCGACGCCGATGACGGCGGAACAGTTCGTGGCGGCCGCCGTCCCGTCCAACCTGTTCGAGATCCAGTCGAGCGAGCTCGCTCTCCAGCGCGCTTCCACGGCCAACGTCCAGCAGTTCGCCCAGCAGATGATCACCGATCATACGGCGGCGGGAGAGCGCCTGCAGGCCCTCCTCGCCCAGAACGCGACGGTCGAAGCGCCCCCCATGAGCCTCGATCCGCCGCATGAGGCGATGCTGACGCAGCTGACCAACGCCACCGCCGAGAATTTCGACACGACCTACATCAACCTGCAGCTGCAGGCCCACGAGGAAGCCGTCTCGCTGTTCTCGGCCTACGCGACGAGCGGCGACGACCCTGTGCTCCGCTTGTTCGCGGCCGAGACCCTGCCGGTGCTGCGGCACCACCTCTCCGAGGTGCTGATCCTCGCCGGCAACACCTGATCGGCCCTCGCGCGACGAGGCGAGAAGCGTGCAACTGAGGACGAATGCCGATTGAAGGAGGGCCGGCGCCAATCGCGTCGGCCCTCTGCGATTCAAGCGATCATTGCAGCGCCACGACCGTGATTTTCACATCGGCCGCCCGGGGGACGTGTTAGTCTTCCGGATAGCCGTATCGCCTGTCCGATCGGTCGGCGGTATCGGGGGAAACCGTGCCATCCTCTCCTTGGGAGGGATCGCCGTGACCGCTCTCGACCTGACCGCGCCCCTTGCCGTCGTTTCGCTTGCGTTGCTGCTTCTGGTTTGGGGCGGTTACGTGATGCCCGGGTCCTATGTTCCCCGCTTCGTCGCCGCCGCCACCGTCGATGGCGGCCACGGCGTCACCGTCCACTGTCGACGCGCGCGTTGCTGAGGCCCGGCCCGGTCGTCCCGGGTGCCGGTGCGACCGGTCACTCCGGCTTTTCGAACAGGTAGGCGTGGCGACGCACCAGGGCGGTGACCAGGCAGTAGGTCTTCATGTCGCTGATCTCGCCGTTGGTCAGCATCTTCCAGAGCTGCCAGAGGTCGATCTCCACGGGGGCGAGGCGCTCGCCTTCCGATGCGAGCCCGCCGCCTGCGTCCACCCTGTCGGCGGCACCATAGGGTGCGAGGTAGAGGCTCACCCGTTCGGTCGAGATGCCGGGCGAACTCCACAGCCGCCCCACGAACTCCAGCGTCTGCAGCCGCAGCCCCGTCTCCTCCAGCGCCTCGCGCCGGGCGCCGACCTCGGCGTCCTCGCCGGCCTCGACCAGCCCCGCCGGCGCCTCGAGCAGCAGAGCCTCGCCCGTGCGGGTCAGGACCGGCACGCGCGGCACCCGCACAAGCATGCCGACGCCGCGATGCAGGTCGTAGGGAAGGACCGCGACCGCATCGCCATGGTCCTCCACCTCGTGACAGAGTTCCGTCCCGTCGATCTCCACCGTCACCCGCGACAACGTCGTGTAGCCCTTGTAGGCGCGGACGGAAGAGGTGATCTCAGCGGTCATGTCGGATCTCCGTTGTCTGGATGATCGCAAGCTGCAGTAAAGCGGCGCGGCCATGCCCCTCGGGAACGCAGAAATTCAGGTTTCGTTTGCTGCGCGAACGGAACAGCGCGTGCCCTCGGACGTTTGGGTGCAGATCCCAACTGAGGAAGGCCTCACCATGATACTCGCACTCGCCCTCGTCACCTTCGCCTGCGTCCTCGCCGCTGCGGTCATCGATCTGCGCAACACGCCGCGCCCGGCGCTCGCCCGCGCCGGCAGCCGGGACACCTCCAACCTCCTCCACGCGCAGGCTCCGGTCACGGCCGCTCCGCCGGCCAGCGCCCACCCGGCTCCGGTGCGCTGATCCGACTGCGCTGACTTCAGAAACCCGGCCGCCGCAGTGTCGGCGGCCGGCACGCTTCAGACCGGCAACCGCAAGCTAGGGTCCGAGCCCGTCGCTCAGCGGTGGATCGGGTCCTTCCACAACACGTTTTCCGGCTTCTCGACCGGCTCGATGTCGAGATTGACCACAACCGGGTCCTGGCCCGAGCGCACGAGTACGCATTCGAGCGTCTCGTCGCGGCTCGCATTGATCTCCTGGTGCGGCACGTAGGGCGGCACGAAGATGAAGTCGCCCGGCCCCGCCTCCGCCACGAACTCCAGGTTATTGCCCCAGCGCATCCGCGCCTTGCCCTTCACCACGTAGATGATGCTCTCGAGATCGCCGTGATGGTGGGCGCCGGTCTTGGCGTTGGCGTGGATGCTGACCGTTCCCGCCCAGATCTTTTCCGCCCCGGCGCGCGCCTTGTTGATGGCTGCGGCGCGGTTCATCCCCGGGGTCTGCGCCGTGTTCGGGTCGAGGGAATCGCCCGGGATCACCTTCACCCCGTGCTCGCGCCAGTCGACCGCATCGGCCGCCGTCGCCGCGTCAGCATGATCGTGATGCGAATGGGAGTGGTCGTCGTGGGAATGATCATGCGACACGGTTTGCTCCTCGAACTCTTCGGCCGGCGGCGGAGGGCCAACTCGCTGACGCCGGCCGGTCTTCTACAATCCATCCGGCACGGCGGCGGCGAAGTCAAAGCGCTCGCAGCGTCCCGGACATCGGCGCCCCGCGCTCACACCAGCGCCAGCGCCGCCGCCTGTTCCCGCAGCTGGAACTTCTGGATCTTGCCGGTGGACGTCTTCGGCAGCGGTCCGAACACCACCGTCCGCGGCACCTTGAAGCCGGCGAGCCGCTCGCGGCAGTGGGCGACGATGTCGGCCTCCAACACCTCGCCGGCACCGGGCTTCAGGGTCACGAAGGCACACGGGCTCTCGCCCCACTTCGGGTCCGGCCGCGCCACCACCGCCGCCTCCATCACCGCCGGGTGACGGTAGAGCGCCTCCTCGACCTCGAGCGAGGAGATGTTCTCGCCGCCGGAAATGATGATGTCCTTGGCGCGGTCCTTGATCTCGACATAGCCGTCGGGGTGGACCACCGCTAGGTCGCCGGTGTGCAGCCAGCCGTCGGCGAGCGCCTCTTCGGTGGCCTTCGGATTGCGGTGATAGCCCTTCATCACCGTGTTGCCGCGCACCACCAGTTCGCCGATCGTCGCCCCGTCCGCGGGGACGGCGACGCCCGTCTCGCGGTCGATTACGCCGTCGTCGGAGAGGGTGAGGTTGCGCACCCCCTGGCGCGCCATCAGCACGGCGCGCTCGTCGAGGGCCATGTCCTCCCAGCCGGGCTGCGGCGCGCAGCCGGTGGCCGGGCCATAGCATTCCGTCATGCCGTAGAGGTGGGTGAGGCGAAAGCCCATCCGCTCCATGCCAGCGATCACCGCGCTCGGCGGCGCCGCCCCGCCGGTCGCCACCTCCACCGGCCCGTGGGTGAAGGCGATCTTGTGGGCCTCGGGGGCATGGATCAGCATCGTCAGCACGACGGGCGCGGCGCAGAGGTGCGTCACCCCGTGCTCGGCAATCAGCCGGAAGATCGCCGCCGTGTCGATCGCCGGCAGGCAGATGTGGCGCGCGCCCACCGCCGTCACGGTCCACGGGAAGCACCAGCCATTGCAGTGGAACATCGGCAGGGTCCAGAGGTACACAGAATCCGGCCGCACCGCGAACGTCACGGCATTGCCGAGCGCGTTCAGGTAGGCGCCGCGGTGGTGGTAGACGACGCCCTTCGGATTGCCGGTGGTGCCGGAGGTGTAGTTGAGCGCGATCGACGCCCACTCGTCCGAAGGCCCCGCCCACGCGGCCGGCGAGGCGGCGGCGAGCGCCACCTCATAGTCCTCCGCCCCGAGTGCCGCGCGCACGGCCGCCGGCGCCGCGATGGCGATCACCCGCGGCCGCGGTCCATCCAGCTGCGCCAGCGCGGCTTGAGCCACACCCGCCAGGCTAGCGTGCACGACGAACAGCTTGGCCCCGCCGTGCTCCAGGATGAAGGCGACCATAGTGGCGTCGAGGCGGGTATTGATGGCGTTGAGCACGGCGCCGGCGAGCGGCACGCCATAGTGCGCCTCCAGCATCTCCGCCCCGTTCGGCGACAGCACTGCAACTGTCTCACCCGCGCAGACGCCCGCCGCCCGCACGACGGCGGCGAGCCGGGCGGCACGGTCGCGGAAGGCCGCATAGGTGAACCGCCGCTCGCCGTCGACGATCGCCACCTTTTCGGGAAACACGTCGGCGGAACGGCGGAGGAAATCGAGCGGCGTCAGCGGCACGAAGTTCGCCGCGCGCGGCGGCAGCGGGTCGGCGGCAGTCTCCACGGCGGTCCCTTCCCTCCCGGCGCCCGCGCGCCGATCTCCCCGTCTCTGGCGAACGGGTGAGCCCGCAAACCCTCCGGCAGACGCAGCGGCCCGTCAATCGACCCCGCGCGCTTTCCCGTGTGGCTGCACCGATCGGCACGTGACGATCACAGCCGATGCGATAGTAAGGACATGCGCCGCCGACGCCGCCCGAGGGGCGCGGCACCGACCGTGGAGACAACCAATGCCGCCCGCCCGACCCGCCGATCCCTTCGACGTCTCCGGGCGGCGCATCCTCATCACCGGCGCCTCCAGCGGCATCGGCCGCTACGCCGCGCTGATGCTGGCCTCGCGCGGTGCTCACGTCGTGCTCGCCGCCCGCCGCCGTGACGCGCTGGAGGCCGTCGCGGCCGCCGCACGCGAGGCCGGTGCCGCCGGTGCGGACGTCGTCCCCCTCGACGTCACCGACGCCGCCTCCGTCGAGGCCGCCGTCGCGGCGGCCACCGCGACGGCGCCGCTCGACGCCCTCCTCAACAACGCCGGCATCGCCGCTACCGGCGCGGCGCTGGAGCAATCGGTGGAAGGCTTCGACGGCATCCTCGCCGTCGACCTGCGCGGCGCCTTCTTGGTCGCCCAGGCCGTCGCCCGCACCTGGACGGCGGGCAAGCGCGGTGGCGTCGTCGTCAACGTCGCCTCGATCCTCGGGCTCCGGGTGGCGAGCCACGTCGCCCCCTACGCCATCGCCAAGGCCGGCCTCGTGCAGATGACGAAGGCCTTGGCGCTCGAGTGGGCGCGCCACGGCATCCGCGTCAACGCGCTGGCGCCGGGCTATGTCGAGACCGACATCAACGCCGACTTCTTTGCCACCGACGCCGGCCAGGCCCTCGTCAAGCGCGTGCCGCAGCGCCGCCTGCTGTCGCTCTCCGACCTCGACGGGCCGCTTCTCCTCCTCCTCAGCGACGCCGGCCGCGGCATGACCGGGGCCGTCGTGGCGGTCGACGGCGGCCACCTCGTTTCTGGATTGTGAGGCGCGCACGATGGACTTCTCGCTTTCCCCCGAGATCGAGGCGGTGCGCCGCCGCGTCGCCGACTTCGTCGCTGCCGAGATCCTCCCGGCTGAGGCGGAGCCCGACGTTTTCGACGCCCACGAGAACATCCGCCTCGACCGCCTGGCCGAACTCCGCGCCAAGGCGAAGGCGGCTGGCCTGTGGGCGCCGCAGGCACCGGTCGCCCTCGGCGGCATGGGCCTGCCGGTCGTGGGCTGGGCGGCCTTCTACGAGGCCGCCAACCGCTCGATCTTCGGCCCCGCCGTCTTCAACTGCGCCGCCCCCGACGACGGCAACATCAACCTCCTCTCGAAGGTCGGCACGCCGGCCCAGCAGGACTGGTGGCTGAAGCCGCTGATCAAGGGTGAGGTCCGCTCCGCCTTCGCGATGACCGAGCCGCACCCCGGCGGCGGCTCGGACCCGACGATGATCAAGACCCGCGCCGAGCGCGTCGGCGGCAAGTGGGTGATCTCCGGCCGCAAGTGGTTCATCACCGGCGCCGGCGAGGCCGCACACTTCATCGTCATCGCGCGCACCTCCGACGACCCGCGCCGCGGCCTCACCGCCTTCCTGTTCCACCGCGACCAGCCCGGCTGGGAGATCGTCCGCCGCATCGCCATCATGGGTCCGGAGGAACACGGCGGCCACTGCGAGCTCCTGTTCGACGGGCTCGAGGTGGCCGACGAGAACGTCCTGATGGGCGTCGGCGACGGCCTGAAGGCGACGCAGATCCGCCTCGGCCCGGCCCGCCTCACGCACTGCATGCGCTGGCTCGGCCTCGCCAAGCGCTCGATCGACATCGCCATGGACTACGTGTCGGTGCGCGAGGGCTTCGGCATCAGGCTCGCCGAGCGGGAGAGCGTGCAGATCAAGATCGGCGAGGTGATGCACGCCATCGCCATCGGCCGCCTGCTCGTCATGCACGCCGCCTGGCTGCTCGACCAGGGCGGGCGGGCGGGCAAGGAGGTGTCGAGCGCCAAGATCCACGTTGCCGACACCCTGCAGCTCGCCGTCGACACCGCCATCCAGCTCTGCGGTGCCCGCGGCTACTCGAAGGACACCGTGCTCGAGTGGATCTACCGCTACGCCCGCCAGGCCCGCCTGGTCGACGGCGCCAGCGAGGTCCACAAGATGGTCATCGCCCGCCACGCCATGACCGGCGGCACCGGCGCCTGGGGTTGGGGGCCGGAGGAGCGGGAGCCGCGCCGGTGAGCGAGGCGCCACCGCTTCCCTTCGACGTCGCAACGCTGGAGCGATTCCTGCGCGAGCGGTTCGCCGCCCTCGGCGAGCCGCTCGACGGCGCCATGACCATCACGCCGGTCGCGGGCGGCCAGTCGAACCCGACCTTTTTCGTCACGTTTGGCGAGCGCCGGCTGGTGCTCCGCAAGCGCCCGCCGGGCACGCTCCTGCCGTCGGCCCACGCCGTCGACCGCGAGTTCCGCGTGCTGGACGCGCTGTCGCGCCACACGGCCATCCCGGTGCCGCGGCCGCTCCTCTTCCACGCCGGCGAGGAAGTGGTCGGCACCGCCTTCTATGTCATGGAGCGCGTCGACGGCCGGGTGTTCCACGCGAGCGCCCTGCCCGGCCTCGCCGCGGACGAGCGCCGCGCGGTGTATGCCAACGTCGCCCGCACCCTCGCGGCGCTCCACGCGGTCGACCCCGCCGCCATCGGCCTCGGCGACTACGGTCGCCCCGCCGGCTACTTCGCCCGCCAGTTCGCCCGCTGGCGCGGTCAGTGGGAGCTCTCGAAGGACGGCGACGATCCCGCCATGACGGCGCTGATCGAATGGCTCGCCGACAACCTGCCACCGGACCTGCCGGCCGATGGCGGCCATGCCGCCCTCGTCCATGGCGACTTCCGCATCGGCAATCTCATCGTCCACCCGACCGAGCCGCGCGTTGTCGCCCTGCTCGACTGGGAGCTCTCGACGCTCGGCGACCCGATGGCCGACCTCGCCCACCTCGTCTCGTTCACCTGGTACATGACGGATGACGAGTATGGCGGTGTGATGCAACGGGATTTCGCCGCAGAGGGCCTGCCGACGGAGGCGGAGTTCCTGCAACTCTACGCCGACGCCGCGTCGTCCGCCGCCGCCTTCACGCCGGCCCACCGCGCCTTCGGGCTGTTCCGCACGGCGGTGATCTTCGCCGGCATCGCGGCCCGCGCCCGCGCCGGCAACGCCGCCGCCGGCAACGCGGCGCAAGTCGGCCGCCTCGCCGCCGTCCTCGCCCGCCGCGGCCTCGCCGCCGCCACCGGGGCCGGCTGACGCATCACGGCGACGTCTCGCGTTACTGCTCCCGGATCGTCTTCAGCCGCTTCCATACCGCCTTCGTCCGCCAGGCCGCCGAGGGGTTCTGCGCGTCCCAGATCGCGACGCCGACCTTGCGCTCCGCCGGCAGCACCCAGGCGAGCTGCTGCACCACCGTCTTGCCGAGCCAGGCGTCGCGGTCTGACGGCATGCCGAGCAGCAGCTTGCGAGCGTGCTTGCCGGCCGCCTTGCGCTGCCACGCATAGGACTGCCAGCTGGGCGCGCCGCGGCCGATCTCCTGGTAGCCCATCGACACCAGACCATCGACGAGCGGAAGCAGGTCCGGCCACCACGTCGTGTTCGGCGCGTTCCAGACATAGGAGAAGCTGTCGAGCACGAGCTCCTTGCCGAGCGGCCGCAGCCGCTTGCGGAGCGCCCTGATGAAGGCGACGTACTCGGCCTTGTCCTCGGCCGTCGGGTCCATGCCCGCGCCCTCGAGGTCGATGTCGATGCCGTCGAGCCCGAGCGCCTGCATCTCGGCCACCAGCGCGTCGACGAAGGCCGCCCGGTTCGCCCCGAAGGCGTTCTTCGCCAGCGCCCAGTCCCAGCCCCACTCGCCGTTGTAGACCGTCAGCATCACCTTGACGCCGTTCGCCTTGCCCCAGGTCGTGAACGCTGCGATCTGGCCGTCGCCGATCGCCCCGTAACGCGACGATCGCTCCAGCCCGCCCGACGCCGACGGCACCCAGAACTGCAGGCCGAGGTGCGTCAGCGCGTCGGCCGGCCCGACGCCACCGTAGCGTTCCCCGAGACGCTCCTGCGACGCGGCGATGGCATAGGGCGGCACCCAGGTCTTCACCATCCGCCCGGCATCGGCCGCAAGCGCGCCGCCATGTCCGGCCCACGCGAGGGCAAGAGCAACCGCCAACGCCAGGATCCTGCGCAACACCATGGCGCTCCCCCGATTCTGTCCCGACGGCTGCGTGCGCTGCAGGGCTGAGCCGTCGCGCACACGAGCCCCTCCCACGACCGATCGGACGAGCCTAGACGAAGGCGCGGTTGCAGACCACGCGGCGGCGGTGCAAACCGTCGAGGGTGGCCGGTGCTTCGCCCGGCTCGTGAGGAACGTCTGCATGGATGTCGTCACCCTGGCCGCGATCGGGCTCGGCATCGTCGCCGTCGCGGCAGCGGCCGTTGCCCTCTGGCAGTGGTCTGCTCATCGGACCACCCTCGCCGCCCTGCGCGAGGCGCTAGCCGAGGTCGACACGCTGCGCCACCACGACGCGCAGCTCCACGAGGCGTTCGAGGTCTATCGCGACCGCCACAAGCAGCTGATCGACCGCGTCCGGCCACGCCGTCTCAACGATGAGCAGCGCAATGCACTGCGCATGCACCTGCGCGAGCTCAAGGGTCTCCGGGTCCGCATCCGCGTCGCCGCGGATACCGAGCCGGCGATGGCGGCGGCCGATCTCGGCAGCGCGCTCATCGCGGCGGGCGCCGCCGTCGAGTTCGAGGAGACGGACCTGCGCATGGGCGAGAAGCACGTCGGCGGGTTGCTTGAAGTTTCGGAAGGCGGCCGCGGCCGCCTGTTCCGCGCGGCGATGCGCTCCTACGGCTTTCCGATGGCGGACGCCCAGCTCGCCGTCGTGCGAGTGCGCCGCGCCGGGGCAGAGGACGACGCTCCCGAGGCCGTGATCACCATCGGCTCGCCGCCCGTCCCGCCGGAACTGACCGACCTGCCGCCGCCGCCGAAGCCGCCCCCGGCCCCCAAGCCGTCGGCAGCCCCGGTGTCGATGCGCCTGCCGACTGGCGGTGGCACCTCGATCGAGTGAGCGGAACGCCCCGGTTCAGTGGCCGGTCAGCACTCTTGGTGCAGTGGCGCCGTCGCCGGGCGGCGTCGATGGCATCGCCGTCTCGTCGGGATCGGCGGGACATCGCGCGAGCGCGGCCAGCACCTCCTCGTCGCTGGTGGGGCGGAAATCGACGAAGAAGCCGCCGACCGACGTGAAGCGGTCGTGCACCTCCAGACAGACGAGTTCGTCGACGTCGCGGCGCAGTTGCTCGACCACCGCCGTCGGTCCCACCGGCAGCGCGAGGATCATCCGCGCCGGATGGCGTCGGCGCACCGCGCGGATCGCGGCACGCACCGTCGCCCCCGTGGCGATCCCGTCGTCGACCAGAACGACCACCCGGTCGTGCACGTCGACCGACGGCCGGCCGGCGAGGTAGCGCTCGCGGCGCCGCTCGATCTCGCCGATCTCGGCATTGGCGATCACGCGAAACTCGTCCTCCGACACCCGCGCGTAGCGGATGATGTCCTCGTTGCGCAATACGATCGGGGCGTCGCCGTCGACGACGGCCCCCATCGCCACCTCGGGCTGCATCGGCGTCCCGATCTTGCGGGCGATGACGAGATCGAGCGGCGCGTGCAACGCCTGGGCGAGTTCGGCCGCCACCGGCACGCCACCGCGCGGCAGGGCGAGCACGACGGGCTTGTCCGGAAGGAGATGCACCAGCGCTCGTGCGAGGCGCCGGCCGGCATCGGCACGGTCAAGGAAAGGCATGTTGTCCTCCCGGTCCCGGGTATCGCGCCCCCGCGCCCCTGTCGTCGTCCGTTGCGCTGCCTTCGCGGCCGCAGCGGCCGGACTTTCTTTTCCCGGTTAAGTGATCTTCCGTCCGGAGTGATCCGTCGTCCTTGCGTTGGATCAACGGCCAGATCCACTTTCTGCCCGGTTTGCAGAACGCTCGCCGGAGAGACCCGTTCCCGTCGCCGCGGAGGGACGATGCTTGGCTCACCAAGCCATCCTGTCTTACAACCCGCCGAGGGAGCCGTCAGAGCCACCACAGGGAAGGATCGCCGCATATGGATCGCACGCCGGACGGGAGCTGGAGCGAAGTGCGCGACGGCATGCGCATCGAGTGGGACGTGCCGCTCGTCATGGACGACGGCCTCGTGCTCCGCGCCGACGTGTTCCGGCCCCTCGGCGACGAGCCCTGCCCCGCCATCCTCACCTACGGCCCCTACGGCAAGGGCCTCGCCTTCCAGGACGGCTACAAGACGGCGTGGGAGATTCTCGCGCGCGACTATCCCGACGCGCTCGCCGGCTCCTCCAACCTCTACCAGTCCTGGGAGGTGCCGGACCCGGAGAAGTGGGTGCCGGACGGCTACGCTTGCGTGCGCATCGACAGCCGCGGCGCCGGCCGCTCGCCCGGCTTCCTCTCGGTCCACGGCCCGCGGGAGACGGCCGACCTCTACGACTGCATCGAGCTCGTCGCGGCCCTTCCCTGGTGCTCCGGCAAGGTCGGCATGTGCGGCATCTCCTATTTCGCCGCCAACCAGTGGCGCGTCGCGGCCCTCAACCCACCGAGCCTCGCCGCCATCTGCGTCTGGGAGGGCTATTCCGACAACTACCGTGACGCCACCCACCACGGCGGCATCCTGAGCGTCTTCCGCAAGAATTGGCAGGAGATGCAGGTGAAGACGGTGCAGCACGGTCTCGGCGAGCGCGGGCCTGTGAGCCGCGTCACCGGCGAGCTCGTCTGCGGTCCCGAGACGCTGTCGGAGGAGGAACTGGCGCGCAACCGCGCCGACATGCCCCGCGACATCCTCGAGAACCCTCTCGACGGCGACTACTACCGCGCCGCCAACGGCGACCTCGCGAAGATCACCGTGCCGCTGCTCTCGGCCGGCAACTGGGGCGGCCAGGGATTGCACCTGCGCGGCAACATCGAGGGGTTCACGCGGGCGGCGTCAGAACACAAGTGGCTCGAAGTCCACGGCGGCGCCCACTGGGCGGAGTTCTACACCGACTACGGCGTCGGCCTGCAGAAGCGCTTCCTCGGCCATTTCCTGAAAGGCGAGGACACCGGCTGGAGCGAGCAGCCGAAGGTGACGCTGCAGATCCGCCGCCCGGGCAAGATCCGCTTCCCGATGCGCGCCGAGGCGGATTGGCCGATACCGCGCACCAACTGGACGAAGCACCACCTCGCTGCGGCCAACCTTACGCTCGCGGCCGCGCCGCCGTCCGCGGCCGAGACCATCACCTACGAGGCGATGAGCCCCGGCATCACCTTCCTGACGCCGCCGATGAAGGAGGAGACCGAGATCACCGGCCCCGTGGTGGCGCGGCTCTCGCTGTCCTCCGAGACCCGTGACGCCGACGTTTTCCTGGTGCTGCACGTCTTCGACCCGAAGGGCGAGACGGTGTCGTTCTACGGCGCCCTCGATCCGCACACGCCCGTCGGCCAGGGTTGGCTGCGCGCCTCCCACCGCAAGCTCGACCCGGACCGCTCGCTACCTTGGCGCCCCTGGCACAGCCACGACGAAGTCTGGCCGCTCCGGCGCGGAGAGCCGGTGACGCTCGACGTCGAGATCTGGCCGACCTGCATCATCGTGCCGGCGGGCTGGCGCATCGGCCTCAACGTCCGCGGCTGCGACTACGAGCGCAAGGGCGACGCCGCCACCCTCTCCAACATGCGCTATCCGATGAAGGGCTGCGGCCCCTTCCTGCACGACGACCCCGACGACCGCCCACCGGAGGTCTTCGGCCGCCGCTACACGCTCCACTTCGGCCCAGGCCACGAGAACTGGCTGCAGCTCCCGGTGATCCCCCCGAAGTGAGCACGGGGGCCCCCGGCACTGGATCGCCAGGGGGCGGGTTGGGCCACCGGGCGATCTCAAAGGCTTCTAGCAGCGTGAACTGACGGACGCCGCGATCGGCGCCTCATTCTCGACCGGCCACTCGAAACGCAAAAGGGAGCGGCGCCCGCCGCTCCCCCATCCTTCCGGCAAGTCGCCCGGCAATCGTCAGCCGGTCAGCCGTTCACCACTGCTGCCAGCCGGCGATGATCGCCGAGGTCTTTCCGGCCTTGGCCGTGCCCTCGATGACGTTGCCAGCGGGGCTCGCGGCACCGTTCGCGCTGATCGTCCAGGTGGTCTTCTTCTTGCCGGCCGCCTCGGTCACCTTGCCGGAGATCTTGCAGTTCGAGGACACCTCGAGCTTGCCGCTGAGCGTACCCGACGGGCTGCTGAAGTTTGCCGCCAGGTAGCAGCGGCTCTCGGTGATATCGCCCTTCGAGTTGAGCTCGAGCAGGCAGAGCGAGGGCGAGGTGGAACTGATCATCCACACGCCCGCAAAGGACTTCTGCGAGCACTTCTCCGCGGCCACAGCGGTCCCCGTGGCGGCAATGGCGAGGACGGCGGCAGTGGCGATGGTCTTCAGTATCTGCACGGCGAATCTCCGACGCGTTGAAACGCGGCGACCGTGTCAGACAGCATTTCAACCGTCGAGAGTGCCCCCGATCACGAACGCGCCAGCAACAAGCCCCCGTTCCCCTGCAATCGGTGGACGTGACTTCGCCCGACCGCTCGGCTAGCAGAGCGCCATGTTCCTGTCGCTCGCCACCACCCACCGCCCTGCCACCGAGCTCGGCTTCCTCCTCCACAAGCACCCGGACAAGGTGCACGAGGCGGAGCTCGCGTTCGGCAAGGCACTGCTCTTCTACCCCGAGGCCACCGCGGAGCGCTGCGAGGCGGCGCTGGTGCTAGACGTCGATCCGGTCGGCCTGGTGCGCGGCAGCGGGCGCGGCGACGGCCTCCTCGACCAGTACGTCAACGACCGCCCCTATGCCGCCTCGTCGTTCCTCTGCGTCGCCCTCAACAAAATGCTGCGGACGGCGATGAACGGCACCTGCAAGACGCACCAGGCGCTCGCCGACGCCGCCATCCCGCTCGAGGCGGTGGTGACGCCGCTGCCGGTGCGCGGCGGTGGCGAAGCGCTGGTCCGCCGCCTGTTCGAGCCGCTCGGCTGGACGGTCACCGTCACGCCGGTCGAGCCGGCGACGCCGCCCACCGGCCGCACCACCCGCTATGTGCGGCTCGCGCTCGCCGGCGAGGCGCGGCTCGCGACACTGCTCGCCCATCTCTACGTGCTGATCCCGGTGCTCGACGACGCCAAGCACTACTTCGTCGGCGACGACGAGGTGGAGAAGCTCCTCGCCCGCGGCTCCGGCTGGCTCGACGCCCATCCCGAGAAGGACCTGATCGTCCGCCGCTACCTGAAGCACCGCCGCGCCCTCGCCCGGACCGCCCTCGAGCGTCTCGATCCCGAAGCCGGCGAGGAGCCTGAGCGCGAGGCCGCGCCGTCGCCGGAGGCCGTGCTGGAAGCGCCGATCCGGCTGCACGACCGCCGCCTCGACGCCGTCGCCGCTGCGCTTGCTGCGTCGGGCGCCACCGTCGTCGCCGACCTCGGCTGCGGCGAGGGCAAGCTGTTGCGCCGGCTGGTGCGCGAGCGCTGGCCGGTGCGCCTCATCGGTCTCGACCCGTCGCTGCGCGAGCTCGAGACGGCGACCCGCCGCCTCAAGCTGAACGAGCCCGGCGGTCCGCCGGAAGGTCGCGTCACCCTGCTGCACGGCTCGCTCACCTACCGCGACCACCGCTGGGCCGAGGCCGACGCCGCCGCCCTCGTCGAGGTCATCGAGCACATCGACCCCGCGCAGCGCCCCCTCGTCGAGCGCGTCGTCTTCGGCGAGGCGCGCCCGAAGACCGTCGTCGTGACGACGCCGAACGCCGACTACAACGTCCTCTTCGAGACGCTGCCCGCCGGCACGATGCGCCACCCCGACCACCGCTTCGAGTGGACGCGCGCCGAGTTCGCCGCGTGGGCGGACGCCGTCGCTAGCGCCTACGGCTACCGGGTCGCCATCGAGCCGATCGGCGACGTCGAGCCGGCGCACGGCGCGCCCTCCCAGATGGCGGTGTTCACGCGATGAGCGACGCGCGCGACACCACCATCGAGTTGCCGGACTTCGCCCTCGTCGTGCTGATCGGCGCCATGGGCTCCGGCAAGTCGACGTTTGCCGCCCGGCACTTCCTGCCGACCGAGATCGTCTCGTCGGACCGCTGCCGCGCCCTCGTCGGCGACGACGAGACCGACCAGGAGATGACGGCGGACGCCTTCGAGCTCGTCCGCGAGATCGCCGGCCGGCGCCTGAAGCACCGCCGCCTCACGGTCATCGACGCCACCAACGTGCGCGCCGCCAATCGCAAGGGCCTCGTCGAGCTCGCCCGCCGCTGGCACGCTTTGCCAGCGGCGATCGTCATCGATCCCGGCATCGACGTCTGCGTCGAGCGCAACGAGGCGCGCCCCGACCGCCCCTCCGGCCGCGGCGTCGTGCAGCGGATGGCCTCAGAAATCCGCAAGGGACTCGGCGGCCTGCAGCGGGAGGGTTTCCGCCAGGTCTGGAAGCTCGGCAGCGTCGAGGCGATCGAGCGTGTCGCCGTCATCCGCCAGCCGCTATGGACCGACAAGCGCGCCGACACCGGCCCCTTCGACATCGTCGGCGACGTGCACGGCTGCGCCGACGAGCTGCAGGCGCTGATGGGCAAGCTCGGCTACGCCGTGGCGTGGTCGGAGGCCGACGGCGTGCGCCGCCCGACCGTCACGCCGCCGGAGGGCCGCAAGCTCGTCTTCGTCGGCGACCTCGGCGACCGCGGCCCGAACACGCCGGACGTGCTTCGCATCGTCATGGCGATGGTCGCCGCCGGCACTGCCTATTGCGTCCAGGGCAACCACGACCAGAAGCTTGCCCGCTACCTCGCCGGCCGCAAGGTCACGCCGTCGCACGGCCTGCAGCAGACGATCGACCAGCTCACCGCCGACGGGGCCGACCTGAAGCGCGACCTGCAGCCCTTCCTCGATGGCCTTCGCAGCCACCTCTGGCTCGGCGGTGGCCGCCTCGCCGTCGCACACGCCGGGCTGAAGGAAGAGATGATCGGCCGCGCCTCCGGGGCGGTGCGCGAGTTCGCGCTCTATGGCGAGACCACCGGCGAGATCGACGAATACGGACTTCCGGTGCGCGCCGACTGGGCGCGGCATTACCGGGGCAAAACGGCGGTCGTCTACGGCCACACGCCGCTGCTCACGGCCGAGTGGCTGAACAACACGCTCTGCATCGACACCGGCTGCGTCTTCGGCGGCAAGCTGACGGCGCTGCGCTGGCCGGAGCGCGAGCTCGTCGACGTTCCCGCGCAGCAGGTCTGGTTCGAGCCGACCCGTCCGCTCGCCCCGCCACCGGGCGACGGCCGCACCGCCCAGTCCGCCTCCGACGACGTCCTCGACATCGAGGACGTCACCGGCCGCCGCTGGGTCGAGACGGCCTTGCGCGGCCGCATCGTCGTCGCCGAGGAGAACGCCGCCGCGGCGCTCGAGGTGATGGGCCGATTCGCCCTCGCCCCGAACTGGCTCGTCTACCTGCCGCCCACGATGTCCCCGGTCGAGACGAGCACCCGCGACGGCTGGCTCGAACGCCCCGAGGAGGCCTTCGAGCACTTTCGCAGGCTCGGCATCGGCGAGGTCGTCTGCGAGGAGAAGCACATGGGCTCTCGGGCCGTCGTCGCGCTCTGCCGCGACGCCGCGGCCGCACGTGCCCGGTTCGGGGCCATCGGCGGCGAGACCGGCGCGGTGTGGACGCGCACCGGCCGGGCCTTCTTCACCGACGCAGCGATGACGGAAGGCCTGCTCGCCCGCCTGCGCGCCGCGGCCGACGCCGCCGGCTTGTGGGAGGAACTCGCCACCGACTGGCTGCTGCTCGACGCCGAGATCATGCCGTGGTCGGCGAAGGGCGGCAGCCTGATCGAGGGGCAGTACGCCCCCGTCGCCGACGCCGCCCGCGCCGGCCTCGCTGCCGCGCGGGAAGCGCTCTCCCGTGGCGCCGAACGCCGCCTCGACCTCGCCGACCTCGACGCCCGCTTCGCCGACCGCGCCGCCCGCGCGGACCGCTACGCCGAGGCCTGGTCGCCCTATGTCTGGACGGTCGCCGGTGTCGCCGACCTGAAGGTGGCCCCCTTCCACCTGCTCGCGAGCGAAGGTCGCGTCTGGTTCGACGCCGACCACGCCTGGCACATGGGCCTCGCCGATCGTCTCGCCGCCACCGGCGACGGCGTCGTCGCGCCGACGCGCTGGCACCGCGTCGATCTCGCCGACGAGGCCGCGTGCGCGGCCGCCATCGCCTGGTGGGAAGCGCTGACGGCCTCCGGCGGCGAAGGCATGGTGGTGAAGCCGCTCGCCTTCGTGCCGCGCGGCGACAAGGGGCTGCACCAGCCGGCGCTGAAGGTGCGCGGCCGGGAATATCTGCGCATCATCTACGGCCCGGAATACGACGCGCCCGAGCACGTCGCCCGCCTGCGCGAGCGCGGTCTCGGCGGCAAGCGCAACCTCGCCATCCGCGAGTTCGCCCTCGGCCACGAGGCGCTCCGTCGCTTCGTCGCGAAGGAGCCGCTCCGCCGCGTCCACGAATGCGTCTTCGCCGTGCTGGCGCTCGAGAGCGAGCCGGTCGACCCGCGCCTCTGAGCCGGCAACAGCGATCCCGCCTCCCGGAGATTCAAAAGTAGAAGGGGCACACCGCGGTGTGCCCCTTCATTTCCGTCTCGCTGTCTTGGTCGAAGGTCCCGCCCGTCAGGCCGCCTTGAAGTCGCTCACGAAGGTCTCGACGACGCGGCGGAGGTCGCCGGCCTGGTTCGACAGGCCGCCCGACAGCATCATCAGCTGCGCCGAGGCCGCGCCGGTCATCTCGGCCGCCTGGCCGACGCCGGAGATGTTCTCGGTCACCTGCTGCGTGCCCGCCGCCGCCTGCTGGCAGTTCTGGGCGATCTCGGTGGTCGCCGCGCCCTGCTCTTCGACCGCACCGGCGATCGTCGAGGCGATCTCCTTGACGTTGCCGATCACCCGGACGATCTGCGTCATCGACCGCACCGTGCCCTCGGTGGCGGCCTGGATCTCGGCCACCTTGGCGCCGATCTCCTCGGTCGCCTTGCCCGTCTGGGTGGCGAGCTGCTTCACCTCGGCGGCGACGACCGCGAAGCCCTTGCCGGCCTCGCCGGCCCGTGCCGATTCGATGGTTGCGTTGAGGGCGAGCAGGTTGGTCTGGTCGGCGATGCCCTTGATCAGGTTGAGGACGTCACCGATCGCGGCCGCCGACGAGGCGAGCGCGGCGATGCGGCTGTTGGACGCCTCCGCCTCGTTGAAGGCGGTGTCGGCGACGTTGGCGGAGTGGACCACCTGTCCGTTGATCTCGCGGACGGAGGCCGCCATCTGCTCGGAGGAGGCCGCGACTGTCTGCACGTTGGTGGCAGCCTGCTCGGCCGCAGCGGCGACGGCCTGGGCCTGCCGCGAGGTCTCTTCCGCGGTGGCCGACAGGTTCTTGGCGGCGCTCGCCACCTCGCCCGACGACTGGGCGAACCCCTCGGCGAGGGCCTGCATCTGGCCGACGAAGTCACCGGCGAGCTTCTCGCGGCGGGCCAGGGCCTGGCGCTCGATCTCCTCGCGCGCCGCCTGCGCCTGCCGGACCCGCTCCGCTTCCGCCAGGCTGTCGCGGAAGGCGAGCAGCGCGGCGCTCATCATGCCGACCTCGTCCTTGCGCTCCGTGCCGGTGATCGCGATCCCGTACTCGCCGCCGCGCAGCCGGGCCATGGCGTCGACGGTGGCGCGGATCGGCGCGGCAATGAGCCGGTTCAGGCCGTAGGCGATGGCGGCGGCGAGGATGACGATCACGACGATCGACAGGATGACCGAGAACAGGATCATCGACTGGGCGGAGGCCATCGCCGCGCTGCGTGCGCCGAGCAGCGAGCTCTCGGCGTTCTTCAACTCGCCGACGAGCGCGCGGATCTGGTCGAAATTCTGCTTGCCGCGGCCGGAACGCTCGATCTCGCGGGCCGCTTCTTCCGATCCCGGGGTCTTCATCAGGCCGATGGCGGTGCCGGACACCGCAGTCTGCCACTCCTCGACTTCCTTGTGGATCGCGGCGAGCCGCGCCTGCTGTTCGGCGTTGTCGCTGGTCAGCTCCTTCACGCGCGCCCACGAGTCCTCGAAGGCCTTCTCACCCGACTTCAGGGGATCGAGGCTGCCTTCGTTGCCGGTGATCAGGAAGCCGCGCAGGCCCGTTTCCTGGTCGACCATCGACGCCATCATGGCGTCGGTCGCCTCCAGCACCTCGTAGGTGTGGATGGTCCAGTCGACGTTCTTTTCATAGTCAAGGCTGGAATAGAGGATGATGCCGCCCGTGATCAGGTTGGCGATGAGCACCAGCCCGAAGGCCGAGAGGATTTTCAGGCGGATCGACATGTTGGCGATAGACACGTAGGGGCTCCGAGTCCGATGCGAGTGGGTCTTCCCACCGGCCCCTATCGGTTGTGAGGCTTGCCCGAGCCTGTCCGTGCCGCCACCGCGCCGCCGGGGGAGCCCCCGCCTTGCGCCCTCGGCCCCACGCCGGCAGCTTCGTTCTTATCAAACCGCTTCACACCGCCTAGGCTCGCCCCCGGCTGTCGTGGCTGATCTGGATGATGGAGGGTTCGCGATGACGAGGTCCCGGTTCCGCCCGCTGTTCCGCCCGCTCCTGCTCGCCGTGATGGCGCTGTCGCTCGCCGCCGCTCCTGCGCTCGCCGCCGGCACCTGGAACCGCGGCAACTCCGCCGATCCCGAATCGCTCGACCCCCACAAGACCTCGACGGTCTACGAGGCCCACATCCTGCGCGACCTCTTCGAGGGGCTCGTCATGCAGGACGGCACCTCCGACCTCGTCCCCGGCGCAGCCGAAAGCTGGACGGTGTCGGACGACGGTACCGTCTACACCTTCAAGATCCGCGACGACGCCGTCTGGTCGAACGGCGACCCGGTGACGGCGGAGGACTTCGTCTATTCGCTACGCCGCCTGCAGGACCCGGCGACCGGCGCCGAGTACGCCTCGATGCTTTATGTCGTGAAGGGTGCCGAGGAGGTGAACACCGGCAAGGGCAAGCCTGAGGACCTCGGCGTCCGCGCCATCGACGACAAGACGCTCGAGATCACGCTCAAGGCGCCGACGCCCTATTTCCTCGAGATGCTCACGCACCAGTCGGCCTATCCGGTCCACAAGCCGTCGCTCGACACGCTCGGCGCCGAGTGGATCAAGCCCGGCAACCTCGTCTCGAACGGCGCCTTCACGCTCACCGAGTTCGTGCCAAACGACCACATCAAGCTGACGAAGAACCCGACGTTCCACGCCGCCGACACCGTGGCGCTGGACGTCGTCAACTACATCCCGACCGAGGATCGCTCGACCGCCATCAAGCGCTTCGAGGCGGGCGAGCTCGACTCGAACGACGACCTGCCGACCGAGCAGCTCGCGGATCTCCGCGCCAAGTTCGGCGATCAGATCAAGATCGGCCCCTATCTCGGCACCTACTATTACGCCGTGAAGCTCGACAAGGAGCCGTGGGAGAACGCGAAGCTCCGTCGCGCCGTCTCGATGGCGATCGACCGCGACTTCCTCGCCGAGGGGGTCTGGGGCGGCAGCATGATCCCGGCCTACTCGATGGTGCCGCCGGGCATCGAGGGCTACACTCCGGCCACCGCCGACTATGCCGACATGACCCAGCTCGACCGAGAGGACGAGGCGCAGGCGATCCTCACCGAGTTCGGCTACGGCCCGGACAAGCCGCTGAAGCTCGAAATCCGCTTCAACACCTCCGAGAACCACCGCAACACCGCCGTCGCCATCCAGGAGCAGCTGAAGCCGCTCGGCATCGACGTGACGATGGTGAACACCGACACCAAGACCCACTACGGCCTGCTCGAGCAGAAGGGCGATTTCGACTACGCCCGCGCCGGCTGGATCGCCGACTACAAGGATCCGGAATCCTTCCTCGGCATCTCCCGCAAGGCGAGCGGCAACAATTACTCGAACTATGACAGCCCCGCCTTCGAGGCGGCGATGGATGCGGCCGCCGCCGCCGGCAGCGATCCGGCAAAGCGCCTCGAAGAGCTCGCCAAGGCCGAGAAGATACTCGTCGACGATCTCGCGAACATGCCGCTGCTCTATTACAGCTACCACAACATCGTCTCGCCGAAGCTCTCCGGCTGGCAGGAGAACGTCATGGACGTGCATCCCTCCCGCTACATCTCGAAGAACTAGGCAGCGGACGCCGGCGGCCGGTTCCCCCGGCCGCCGCGATCCCCGCGAGGCGCCCGCCCGGTGATCTCCTACGCCCTCCGACGGCTCCTGACGGCCGTGCCGACGCTGTTCGCGATCGTCACGATCTCGTTCTTCCTGATGCGGCTCGCGCCGGGCGGCCCGTTCAGCCAGGAGCGCGGCCTCAACCCGATCGTCAAGGAGAACCTCGACCGCCTGTACCGCCTCGACGAGCCGCTGTGGCGGCAGTACCTCGACTATCTCGGCAACCTCGCCCGTGGAGACTTCGGGCCGAGCTACAACCTGCCGGACTTCACCGTCGCCGACCTCTTCCGGGTCGGCCTGCCCGTCTCGATCGAGCTCGGTGCCTCGGCGCTGATCCTCGCCCTCCTCGTCGGTACGCTGCTGGGCATCGTCGCCGCGCTCCGGCAGAACCGGCCGACCGACTATGCCGTCACCGCGCTCGCCACCGCCGGCAGCACCATCCCGACCTTCGTCGTGGCGCCGCTCTACCAGCTCGTCTTCGCGCTGACGCTCGCCTGGGTTCCGGTCGCCGGCTGGGGCGGCGGCGCGCTCGTCAACAAAGTCGGCCCGATCGTGGTGCTGGCGCTGCCGCAGATCGCCATCGTTGCCCGGCTGATGCGCGCCTCGATGATCGAGGCGCTGACCTCCCACCACGTCCGCACGGCCCGCGCCCTCGGCCTGTCGGAGGCGACGGTGGTGGTGAGACACGCGGTTCGCGGCGCGCTGCTGCCGATCGTCTCCTATGCCGGACCGGCGGCAGCGGCGCTGCTGACCGGCTCCGTCGTCGTCGAGACGGTGTTCGCCATCCCCGGCGTCGGCCGCTACTTCGTCGATGCGGCGCTCAACCGCGACTACACGCTGGTCATGGGCACGGTCGTCGTCGTGGCGGTCTTCGTGATCGTCTTCAACCTCGCCGTCGACCTCCTCTACGCCGTCATCGACCCGCGCGTGCGCCATGACTGAGGCGGTGCCGCTCGCTCCTCCCGCCGAGGCCGGCCGCTCGTTGTGGGCGGACGCCTGGCGGCGCCTGAAGGCGAACCGGGCGGCCGTCGTCAGCGCCGTCTACCTGGTGCTGATGGCGCTCGCCTGCGTCTTCGGTCCGCTGTTCACCGGCCATGCCTTCACGACGATCTATCCGGACTATGTCCGCACGCCGCCGAGCCTCGCCGCCCACCCCTTCCCGGACGAGATCGAGGGGGCGCTCGCCGAAGCGCTCCGGCGGGCGCGCGTCGAGCCGACGGCGTGGAAGCAGCACGGCGGCCGGATCGAGGTGACGGTGACGTCGACGCGCCCGATCGACCCGCGCATCGGCCGCTATCTCGACCGCTCCTCGAGCTTCGAGGGCGCGCAGGTGATCGCCACCGCCCCCGATGGCCTGTCGATGACGCTGTCGGCCGACCTCGAGCGCCAGCGCTTCCTGTTCGGCACCGACAACACCGGCCGCGATCTCCTGACCCGCACGCTTGTCGCCGGCCGCGTCTCGCTCGCCATCGGCCTGCTCGCGGGCCTGGTGGCCGTGACCATCGGCGTCCTCTACGGCGCCGCCGCCGGCTTCTTCGGCGGCCGCGTCGACGAGGCGATGATGCGCTTCGTCGACGTGCTCTATTCGCTGCCCTTCATCTTCCTCGTCATCATGCTGGTGGTGTTCCTCGGGCGGAACTTCATGCTGATGTTCCTCGCCGTCGGCGCCGTGCTCTGGCTCGACATGGCCCGCATCGTCCGCGGCCAGGCGCTCGCCATCCGCCGCCAGGAATATGTCCAGGCGGCACAGGCGCTCGGCGTCTCCCCGTTCGGCATCCTCTGGCGCCACGTCATCCCGAACACCCTCGGCCCCGTCGCCGTCTACATGACGCTGCTGGTGCCGCAGGTGATCATCCTCGAGAGCTTCCTCTCCTATCTCGGCCTCGGCGTGCAGGAGCCGCTGTCGAGTTGGGGCGTGCTGATCGCGCAAGGGGCGAAGAACATCCCGTCGGCCAACTGGCTCCTGATCTTCCCGTCGATCTTCCTGACCTCGACGCTGTTCGCGCTGAACTTCCTCGGCGACGGCCTGCGCGACGCCCTCGACCCGCGGGACCGCTGAGGATGGTCGACGCCACCTCCCTCACGACCGCCGAGCCGGTGCTCGAGATCGACGATCTCCACGTCTCCTTCGCCACCCCGCAGGGCGACGTCCAGGCGGTTCACGGCCTGTCGATGACCATCGGCGCCGGCGAGACGGTGGGAGTCGTCGGCGAATCGGGTTCGGGCAAGAGCCAGGCGATGATGGCAGCGATGGGCCTGCTCGCCCGCAACGGCCGGGCCACCGGCGCCGTCCGCTACCGCGGCCGCGACATCCTCGGCCTGCCCGCCCGCGCGCTCAACGACATCCGCGGCGCCCGCATCGGCATGATCTTCCAGGAGCCGATGACCTCGCTCGACCCGCTCTACCGGGTCGGCAGCCAGATCGCCGAGCCGCTCGTCCGCCATCGCAAGATCAGCTGGTCGGAGGCGAAGGCCCAGTCCGTCGAGCTCCTCCACCTCGTCGGCATCCCCGAGCCCGAGCGGCGCGTCGCCGCCTATCCACATGAGCTCTCCGGCGGCCAGCGCCAGCGCGTCATGATCGCCATGGCGATCGCCAACGAGCCCGACGTGCTCATCGCCGACGAGCCGACGACAGCCCTCGACGTCACCGTGCAGGCCCAGATCATCGACCTGCTGCAGGACCTGCAGGCCCGCTTCGGCATGGCGATCGTCTTCATCTCCCACGATCTCGGCCTCGTCCGTCGCATCGCCGGCCGCGTCGTCGTCATGCGCCACGGCGAGGTGGTCGAGACCGGCCCGACGGCCGACGTCTTCGAGCGGCCGCAGCATCCCTACACGCGGATGCTCGTCGACGCGCAGCCGCGCGGTCGCAAGACGCCCCCTCCCCCCGGTGCGCCGGAGGTGCTGCGGGCGAGGGACGTCGCCGTCGAGTTCAAGCTGGGTGGCGGCCTCCTGCGCGGCGCACCACTCGTCATCCGCGCCGTCGAGGGCGTGAACCTGAGCCTCGCTCGCGGCGAGACCATCGGCATCGTCGGCGAATCGGGCTCGGGCAAGTCGACCCTTGGCCGCGCGCTGCTGCGCCTCGTGCCGTGCGCGGGCGACGTCACCATCCTCGGCCAGCGCCTCGCCGCGCTCGATCCGGCCGCGCTCCGGGCCCTCCGGCGCCGCGTCCAGCTCGTCTTCCAGGACCCGTTCGGCTCGCTGTCACCCCGGATGACGGTGGCCGACATCGTCGGCGAGGGCCTGCGCGTCCATGCGCCGGAGCTCTCCGCCGCCGAGCGCGACCGCCTCACCGTCGCGGTGCTCGAGGACGTGCAGATCGACCCCGCAACGCGCGGCCGCTATCCGCACGAGTTCTCCGGCGGCCAGCGCCAGCGCATCGCCATCGCCCGCGCCATGATCCTCAGGCCGAGCATCGTCGTCCTCGACGAGCCGACCTCGGCGCTCGACCGCTCGGTGCAGAAACAGATCGTCGAGCTGTTGCGCCGCCTGCAGCAGCAGCACGACCTCTCCTACCTCTTCATCAGCCACGACCTCGCCGTGGTGCGCGCCATCGCCGACCGCGTCATCGTCATGCAGCGCGGCCGCGTCGTCGAGGCGGGGCCGACGGAGGAGATCTTCGAGGCGCCGTGGACGGACTACGCGCGAGAGCTCATCGCGGCGGCCATCACCTGAGCGCCGCTCCGTCGAAGATCGGTGCCAGGACGGACGACAACCGTCGCCGGTGAGGTACCCGAAAAAGCGAAGGCTCCGCTCGATGTCTCGAGACGGAGCCCACGCAGATCTCTGATCGCCACCCGCGAGCGGGCGGCTGACGTCGGTCAGGCGTTGACCGAGTCCTTCAGCGGCTTGCCGGAGCGGAACTTCGGCACCTTGGCGGCCGGGATCTTGATCGTCTCGCCGGTGCGCGGATCGCGGCCCTCGGAGGCGGCACGCGAGTTCACGACGAACGAGCCGAAGCCGACGATGCGAACTTCCTTGCCCTGCGCCATCATCGCGGTGATCGCGTCGAAGGTGGAGTCGACGGCCTTGGCGGTGTCCGCCTTGGTCAGGCCGGTCTTCTCGGAGACGAGCGTCACGAGTTCGCCCTTGCCGACGCGCTCGACAGCCGCCTTGCTGGCTTTCGCGGGCTTCGCAGCCTTTGCCGCCTTCTTTTCCATCTGGTTGTCCCTTCTTCCGATCGGGGCTGGGGACACGCAGGTCCCGTCGCCATCGCCCTCTTGGTGAGCGGAATCGTCGGCAAAGGCAAGCCGGAAACGCCCCGGAATCGGGGCGTTTCCTAGGTTTTTTCGGGTTTTTGAGGCGTTCGGCCGCCTTAGTGGGCAGTGATCGCCGCGACGTCCTCTTCCACCCGCTTGGCGCGAGCGGCCTCAGCGTCCGCCTCGGTCCACGAGATCGCCTCCGGCATCCGCACCAGCGCCCGCTTCAGGACGTCGTCCATCCGCGCCACCGGCACGATCTCCATGCCGCTCTTGACGTTGTCCGGAATGTCCGCGAGGTCCTTGGCGTTCTCCTCGGGGATCAGCACGGTGCGGATACCACCGCGCAGCGCCGCGAGCAGCTTCTCCTTCAGGCCACCGATCGGCAGGACGCGGCCCCGGAGCGTGATCTCGCCGGTCATGGCGAGGTCGCGCCGGACGGGGATGCCCGTCATCACCGAGACGACAGCCGTCGCCATCGCGATGCCGGCGGACGGGCCGTCCTTCGGGGTCGCCCCCTCCGGAACGTGCACGTGGATGTCGCGCCGGTCGAACAGCGGCGGCTCGATGCCGAAGTCGATGGCCCGCGAGCGCACATAGGATGCGGCCGCGGAGATCGACTCCTTCATGACGTCGCGCAGGTTGCCCGTCACCGTCATCTTGCCCTTGCCGGGCATCATCAGGCCCTCGATCGTCAGCAGTTCGCCGCCGACCTCGGTCCAGGCGAGACCGGTGACGACGCCGATCTGATCCTCGAGCTCCACCTCGCCATAGCGATAGCGGGGCACGCCGAGGAACGTCTCGAGCGTCTTCTCGGTCACCTTCACCGACTTCTTCTTGCCCTTGGCCTGCACGAGCTCACGCACCGCCTTGCGGGCGAGTGTGGCGAGCTCACGCTCGAGATTGCGGACGCCCGCCTCCCGCGTGTAGCGGCGGATGACGGTACGCAACGCCTTCTCGTCGACCGAGAACTCCTTGGGCGCGAGCCCATGGTCGCGCTCGACCTTCGGCAGCAGGTGGCGACGGGCGATCTCGACCTTCTCGTCCTCGGTGTAGCCGGCGATCCGGATGATCTCCATCCGGTCCATCAGCGGCGCCGGGATGTTGAGCGTGTTCGCCGTCGTCACGAACATCACGTCCGAGAGGTCGTACTCGACCTCCAGATAGTGGTCCATGAACGAGCCGTTCTGCTCCGGATCGAGCACCTCGAGCAGCGCCGAAGACGGATCGCCGCGGAAGTCCATGCCCATCTTGTCGATCTCGTCGAGGAGGAACAACGGGTTGTTCTTCTTCGCCTTGCGCATCGACTGGATGACCTTGCCGGGCATCGAGCCGATGTAGGTGCGCCGGTGGCCCCGGATCTCCGCCTCGTCACGCACGCCGCCGAGCGACATGCGCACGAACTCGCGGCCGGTCGCCTTGGCGATCGACTTGCCGAGCGAGGTCTTGCCGACGCCCGGAGGGCCGACGAGGCACAGGATCGGCCCCTTCAGCTTGTTGGCGCGGCTCTGCACGGCGAGGTACTCGACGATGCGCTCCTTGACCTTCTCCAGGCCGAAGTGATCGGTGTCGAGCACCTCCTCGGCGAGGTTGAGGTCATACTTCACCCGCGACTTGCGGCCCCACGGGATGCCGAGCAGCCAGTCGAGGTAGTTGCGCACCACCGTCGCCTCGGCCGACATCGGCGACATCTGCCGGAGCTTCTTCACCTCGGCGGTCGCCTTCTCGCGCGCTTCCTTGGTGAGCTTGGTCTTGCGGATGCGCTCCTCCAGCTCGGCCACCTCGTCGCGGGCTTCCTCGCCGTCGCCGAGTTCCTTCTGGATCGCCTTCATCTGCTCGTTCAGGTAGTACTCGCGCTGTGTCTTCTCCATCTGGCGCTTGACGCGCGAGCGGATGCGCTTCTCCACCTGCAGGACGGAGATCTCGCTCTCCATCAGCCCGAGCACGCGCTCCAGACGCTCCGAAACGGAGGTCAGGGCGAGCACGGCCTGCTTGTCCTGGATCTTCACCGCGAGGTTCGACGCCACCGTGTCCGACAGCTTGGCGTAGTCCTCGATCTGCGAGACCGCGCCGATCACCTCCGGCGAGACCTTCTTGTTGAGCTTCACGTAGTTCTCGAACTCGGAGACGACCGAGCGCACGAGCGCCTCCACCTCGACCTTGTCGCCGAGGTCGTCCTCGAGCCGGTCGGCGTAGGCCTCATAGAACTCGGCACGGTCGGTGAAGCGGCGCACGCTGGCGCGCGACGTCCCCTCGACCAGCACCTTCACGGTGCCGTCCGGCAGCTTCAGGAGCTGCAGCACGGTCGCGAGCGTGCCGATGTCGAAGATGTCGGCCGGGTCCGGATCGTCGTCGCCGGCGTTCTTCTGGGTCGCGAGCAGGATCAGCTTGTCCGACCGCATCACCTCCTCGAGGGCACGGATGGACTTTTCGCGCCCCACGAACAGCGGCACGATCATGTGCGGGAAAACGACGATGTCGCGCAGCGGCAGGACCGGAACGAGCTCTTCGCCCTTCGGTGCGCCGGCCTTGCTGGTGTCGTTCGACGAAGTCATCGAGTCGTCCTCTCTCAGCGGATCCGGATCGCCTGACAAGTAGCACGATCCGGGCCACGGGGGCCGCCGGCAACGGTTTTCACTGGTGATGAGGCGGGGTGGAAGGAAGGTCGCCGCAACACCGGCGCCGGACCCGATCTCAGACCGGACCGGCCGCGCCGGAGGAAGTTAGCCGATAGGTGGAGTTGCCCCCGGGGGGTGTCAAGATGCGGCTACGGCCGCGGGCGGCTGGCCACAGGCTCCGAGCAAGCTTGAGCCCGCGGCGCGCCACGGGAGGCTGCGCTCACTGGAACCGTTCGGTGCCGAACACCACCGTCGCCGCGTTCCTGCCGACCCCGAGCATCATGATGTCGGCGAGACCATCGCCGTTGATGTCTCCCGGGGAAGCCGCCGTCCTGCCTGTCAGCCATGCCAGATTCGTCCGGGTGAAGTAGATGCCCTCTCCGCGTTGAACCGTGCTCAGCCGGACGACCGGCGCAAAAGCGCCCGGGCGCCCGAACAACAGCAGGCACAGTCCATCGCTGTCGTCGAAATCGAATTTGGACACGCACACCAGCGCGTCGGACCACCCGTCGCCGGTGACGTCCCCGCCCGCGGTCACGGTCCGGTCGGCCGCATTGGCATAGCCGTCGAACAGGAACCGGACGCCCGTCGAGCCATCGACGCTCCCCACGGCGAACTCCTCGCGATCCGCGACCAGGCTGGAGACGAACACGCCCGGGGACGTCGCGTCCGTGGTGAGCGGTCGGACCGGATAGAGGAAGATCCCGGCGCTTGAACCGGCCTGGAAGGCACCGGTTCCGAGCGCGATCGATGCGCGCGGCCCGTCCTCTCCCGTCAGCCGCAGCAGGCGAACGCCGGGCGGCGGATTGGGCAACGTGATCTTTGGCGGCAGCGGCGTCGCTCGGCCGAAGACGATCGCCCCGGGCATCGAGCGCCCGATCGTCAAGAGATCGTCGAAGCCGTCGCCGTCGAAATCACCCGCGCTCGCGACATCCCCGCACATGCGGCCGTCGTCGCGGATTTCGAAGGAGCGGCCGTCGACCGGCGAACCGAGGTCGGTTCCGGAGCCGATGCGGGAGCGGCCGTACAGCACGAAGCAGCGGTTCGTCCTGTTACTCGGTCCTCCCGTCAGCGCAAAGGCGATGTCGTCGAACCCGTCGCCGTTCATGTCGCCGGCGGCAGACAGCCGCGTCGCCACGTCGGGCGAAGAAGACAGGACGACATAGTTGTTCGGCCCCTTCTTCTCGAGATCGATGTTGTAGCGTCTCTGGAAATCCGGCCTTCCAAAGAATATGACAGGCTTCTCCAAACACTCGGCGGGCCAACAGCCTGAATGCGATCGCATGGCGATGTCGTCGAAGCCGTCGCCGTTGACGTCCCCCACAAAGGAGACCAACTCGCCGAGGTACTGCTTTCGGCGGAGGCCCGACAAAACGAAGCCGTTGCTGCCGTCCAGCTTGGACAACTTGATCTCTGCGGGGAACGGCGTCGACGGTCTGCCGAAGATGACGTACACCACACCGGCGTTCTCGACTCCATCCGGCGACGCGGCTGCGGGTTCGCTCATCAGGATGTCGTTGACGCCGTCGCCGTTGACATCGCCGGACCCGTGTCCGAATTCGGGGAAGAATCCCGGCGTCCTCGCAATGATCGAGAAGCCGGCGGGTGGCGCGATTCGGGCGAGATCGACGCGAGGCGCAGGCTCAGCGGTGGCGTGGCCGCCACCGATCAGGATGCCCGCAGCGAAGGCCACGGCGGCGAGCGAAGACAGGGTGGTCGTTTGCCTGCGGCGGGGCCGCGGTTGCGTCGCTGGCGGGCTGATCGACTTCGGTGTCATGGCACGCATGATCGCCCCCAGGCTCCGGGCCTCAGACAACCGGGGCGATGACCGCTTCTGGCGCAGACACCCCCTGCAGGCGGAGCTTACCAGCGATTGCACCGCGGACAATGTCGCAATGGAGCAAAGCTGGCGGGCAGCTGGGTCGTCATCAGACACGCACAAACGAAAAGGGCGGGCCGAGGCCCGCCCATTCGCATGAAGCGGCCGATTCGCTCAGGCCGACGCGGCCGGGGCCGCGGCCTGGCGGTCGGCGTAGATGTAGAGCGGCCGGGCGGAGCCGCCGACGACGTCGCCGGAGATCACCACTTCCTTGACGCCCTCGAGGCCGGGCAGCTCGTACATCGTGTCGAGCAGGATCGCCTCCATGATCGAGCGCAGGCCGCGCGCGCCGGTCTTGCGCTCGATCGCCTTGCGGGCGATCCCCGACAGCGCGTCCTCGTGGAAAGCGAGCTCGACGCCCTCCATCTCGAACAGCCGCTGGTACTGCTTGACCAGCGCGTTCTTCGGCTCGGTGAGGATCTTGACGAGCGACGGCTCGTCGAGGTCCTCGAGGGTCGCGATCACCGGCAGGCGGCCGACGAACTCGGGGATCAGCCCGAACTTCAGAAGGTCCTCGGGCTCGACGCGGCGGAACAGCTCGCCCGTGCGCCGGTCCTCCGGCGCCAGCACCTGCGCCTTGAAGCCGATCGAGGTCTGCCGGCCGCGGTCGGCGATGATCTTCTCGAGCCCCGAGAACGCGCCGCCGCAGATGAACAGGATGTTGGTCGTGTCGACCTGCAGGAACTCCTGCTGCGGGTGCTTGCGACCGCCCTGCGGCGGCACGGACGCGACCGTGCCCTCCATGATCTTCAGGAGCGCCTGCTGCACGCCCTCGCCCGAGACGTCGCGGGTGATCGAGGGGTTATCCGACTTGCGGGAGATCTTGTCGACCTCGTCGATGTAGACGATGCCGCGCTGCGCCCGCTCGACGTTGTAGTCGGCCGACTGCAGCAGCTTCAGGATGATGTTCTCGACGTCCTCGCCGACATAGCCGGCCTCGGTCAGCGTCGTCGCGTCAGCCATCGTGAACGGCACGTCGAGGATGCGGGCGAGCGTCTGCGCGAGCAGCGTCTTGCCGCAGCCGGTCGGGCCGATCAGCAGGATGTTCGACTTCGCCAGCTCGACATCGTTGTTCTTCGAGGCGTGATTCAACCGCTTGTAGTGATTGTGGACCGCGACCGACAGCACCTTCTTCGCCTGATCCTGGCCGATGACGTAGTCGTCAAGGACCTTGCGGATCTCGTAGGGCGTCGGGATGCCGTCGCGCGACTTCACCAGCGAGGACTTGTTCTCCTCGCGGATGATGTCCATGCACAGCTCGACGCACTCGTCGCAGATGAAGACGGTCGGCCCAGCGATCAGCTTGCGCACCTCGTGCTGGCTCTTTCCGCAGAAGGAGCAGTACAGGGTGTTCTTCGAATCGCTGCCGGTGACCTTGCTCATTCCATCGTCCTCGTGCGGCCGCCCGCTGACCGAAGGGCCAGCAAAACAGCTCGGCCGGGCATTCCCGGCAGGGTTCTCGCCGAATCGTTCGGCGAGGCGCGCCGATCGCGCGGTTCCGCCCCCTTTGCGGATGCAATCACCTGGGGGCGGCGAATTCAAGTCCGCACCGGCGCCGCCCTCAGCCCGATGCAAGACGCGGTCCGTTCGAAGACAGCCCCGGACCAGCTTCGCGACCCTCGCGCGCGTCTGTCGACCCGCGCAGGCGTCGCGCCGTCCGTCAGGCCGCGATGCCTTCGAGCGAGGTGCGGTCGGCGATGACGTTGTCGACGATGCCGAACGACTTGGCCATCTCGGCCGTCATGAAGTTGTCACGCTCCAGCGCCTTTTCAATGGCGGAGAGCTCCTGGCCGGTGTGCTTCTGATAGATGTCGTTCAGCCGCCGCTTCAGCGCCAGGATTTCCTGGGCATGCAGCATGATGTCGGCCGCCGTGCCGCGGAAGCCGCCGGACGGCTGGTGCACCATGATGCGGGCGTTCGGCAGCGAATAGCGCATGCCCTTGGCGCCGGCGGCGAGCAGCAGCGAGCCCATCGAGGCGGCCTGGCCGATGCACAGCGTCGACACCGCCGGGCGGATGAACTGCATGGTGTCGTAGATCGCCATTCCCGAGGTCACCAGACCTCCCGGGGAATTGATGTAGATGGCGATCTCCTTCGACGGGTTCTCCGCCTCCAGGAACAGCAGCTGTGCGCAGACGAGCGTCGCCACCGTGTCCTCGATCGGACCGGCGATGAAGATGATTCGCTCCTTCAGGAGCCGCGAGAAGATGTCGTATGCGCGCTCGCCGCGGTTCGTCTGCTCGACGACCATCGGGACGAGCGTGCTCATGTAGGTGTCGACAGGGTCCTTCACGGAGTGTCCTCGCGGTCGAAACGGAACGGCGGCGGTCGGCCGGGAAAGCCGATTCACGCCGCCGCCGTAGCGTCATATAGGGGATGCCTTCCCTCGCAGGAAGGCCTCGGGTCGCGACCGGCGTCAGCCCGCCGCGGCCTCGTCGTCCTCGGCGTCGGCGAACAGCTCGTCCTTGGTCACCGGCTTGCGGGTGACGTTGGCCTTGCCGAGCACGTGGTCGACGACCTTCTCCTCGTAGAGCGGGCCCTTCAGGGAGGCGATCGCCGTCGGGTTCTTGCGATAGAAGTCGATGACCTCCTTCTCGCGCCCGGGGAACTGCCGCAGCCGGTCGCGCAGCGCGCCCTGCACCTCTTCGTCGCTCACCTCGACGTTGGCGTCCTCGCCGATCTTCGACAGGACGAGGCCGAGGCGGACGCGGCGGGCGGCGATGCCCTTGTATTCCTCGCGTGCCTTCTCCTCCGTCGTCTCCTCGTCGGTGAAGGTGCGGCCGGTGCGCTCCATGTCCGCCATCAGCTGGCGCCAGATCGCATCGAACTCGCTCTCGACGAGCTTTTCTGGCGTCTCGATCGGGTGCATCGCGTCGAGCGCGTCGAGGAGCGCCCGCTTGACCTTCTGGCGCGAGGCGGCCGTGTAGCGCTGGCCGACCTGCTGGCGGATCGCCTCCTTCAGCTCGTCGAGGGTGGTGAGGCCCACCCGCTCGGCGAGCGCGTCGTCGAGGGCCACCTCGCCCGGGGCCTGCACCGCCGTCACCTTGACGTCGAAGGTCGCGGCCTTTCCGGCGAGGTGCTTGGCCGGATATTCCTCGGGGAAGGTCAGCGAGACGACGGTCTCGTCACCCGCCGACTTGCCGACGAGCTGGTCCTCGAAGCCGGGGATGAACTGGTTGGAGCCGAGCACCAGGTCGGCGCCTTCGGCCGAGCCGTTCTCGAAGGGCTCGCCGTCGAGCTTGCCGACAAAGTCGATCGTCACCTTGTCGCCGTTCGCCGCCGCGCCGTCCTTCGCCTCGAAGGGGCGCATCGAATCGGCGAGACGCTGCACCTCGGCGGTGACCTCCTCGTCGGTCACCTCGACATACGGCTCCTCGACCGCGATCGAGGCGACGTCGCCGACGACGATCTCCGGCAGCACCTCGTAGCGCATCGTGAAGGCGAGGTCGGTCGACCCCTCCAGCACCTTCTCCATGCCCGGCTCGCCGACTTCGATCTCCGGCTGCATCGCCGGCTTCTCGGAGCGGTCGGCGACGGCCTGGCGGATGGTGTCACCCACCACCTCGTTGACGATCTCGACCATCGCCTGGCGGCCGTAGAGCTTCTTCAGGTGCGCGGCCGGCACCTTGCCCGGGCGGAAGCCGTTGATGCGCGCCTTGCCCGACATCTCGGCGAGGTAGCTCGACAGCTTGGCGTCGAGAGCGGCGGCGGGAACGACGACGGCGAGCTCGCGCTTCAGGCCGTCGGAGAGCGTCTCGGTCACTTGCATCGGTCAGGTCTTCTTTCGTCTTGCGGCGCCCTTCCGGCCGCCGGTCGCAATGAATGTCCGCACCCGGTCCGTCCGCGCCGGATCGTGCGCTCCCGGTCCGCGCACCCCGATCGCGCGCCGCGCCCGCAAGGACCGGCCCGCCAACAGGACCCGGCCCGCGAACATGGCCCGGGCCCCCTGCCACCGGAGGCGCGAGAAGCCCGACGGAAGGACGGCCCGGATCGCAGCGCCGACGCCCCTGCGCCGGCACCGCCGGCACGTTCGACGCGTCGCGCCGCTCCGGCCGTGGCGCGCGGTCGAGGCATGGTGCGGGCGGAGGGATTTGAACCCCCACGGCTTGCGCCACTGGAACCTAAATCCAGCGTGTCTACCAGTTCCACCACGCCCGCAGACGCGCGCCGTCGCCGGTCGCTGCCGAGGCGCAGGCTCTATAGCATCGGCTGTTTCGCCCCGAAAGCCGGAATTGAGGCGTCCGGCCGCCCGCCGGACGGCCGTCACGACACGAGTTTCGCCACCACCGCCTTCAGCGCCGGCGCGAGGTCCTCGGCGATGAGCCCCGGCCCCGCGACGGTGCCGGCCTCGCCGTGCATCCACACGCCCATCGCCGCCGCCTCGAACCCCGCCATGCCGCCCGCCAGCAGTCCCGCGATCGTGCCGGCGAGGACGTCGCCGGAGCCCGCCGTGGCGAGCCATGGCGGCGCGTTCTCGTTGATCGCCGCCCGCCCGTCCGGTGCCGCAATCACCGTGTCGGGCCCCTTCAGGATGACCACCGCCCCCATCCGCCGGGCCGCGGCGCGGGCGCGCTCGGTCTTCGCCCCGGTCGTCGGACCGAGATCGGGGAACAGCCGCGCGAACTCGCCCTCGTGCGGCGTCATCACCACCGGCCCGGCGTGCGCGCCGATCGCCGCCGCGAGCCCGGCCGGATCGTCGCGGAAGCTCGTCAGCGCATCGGCGTCCAGCACCACCGCGCGGCGCCCGGAGAGCACCGCCGACACGAGCGCCCGCGTCCCCTCCCCGACCCCGAGCCCCGGCCCGGCGACGACCGCGGTGATGCGAGGATCGTCGATGATCGCCGAAAGCCCCGCCGCGCCGTCGAACGGCCGCAGCATCACCGCCGTCAGGTGGGCCGCGTTTGCGGCCACGGCGTCCGACGGAGAGGCGACGGTGACGAGCCCCGCCCCCGCCCGCAGCGCCGCCCCGGCGGCGAGCCTCGCCGCCCCGGTCGCGTGCGCCGGCCCGGAGACCGCCACCGCGTGGCCACGGTCGAACTTGTGGCCATCCCGCCCCGGCGGCTGCCACACGCCACGCCACAAATCGGGGCCGTTCGCGAAGGTGGTCGGCGCAATCTCCTCCAGCACCCCGTCGGCGATGCCGATGTCGACGACGCGCATCCGCCCGCAGAGGCCCCGCCCCGGCTCGAGCAGATGACCAGGCTTGCGGCGGAAGAACGTCACCGTCTCGGTCGCCCGCACCGCCGTCCCGAGCACCTGGCCGCTGTCGCCGTTGACGCCGCTCGGCAGGTCGACCGCCACCACCGTGGCGCCGGAGCCGTTGATCGCCTCGACCAGCGCCGCCGCCATCCCGTCGAGCGGCCGGGCGAGGCCGGCGCCGAACAGGGCGTCGACGATCACCTCGCAGTCGCGCACAGCGGCCGCGTCGGCCGGCTCGATCGCGCCGCGAAAGCGCCGCGCCGCCTCGGCGGCGTCTCCCGTCAGCCGGTCACGCTCGCCGAGCAGCATCAGCCGCACCGGGTAGCCACGCTCGCGCAGCACCTGGGCGGCGATGAAGCCGTCGCCGCCGTTGTTGCCGGGCCCGGCCACCACCAGGACGCGGGAGCCGAGCCGCTGCCGGCCGGCCACCGCGTCGGCGACGGCGAAGCCGGCGCGGTCCATCAGTTCGATGCCCGGCGTGCCCGCCTCGATGGTCAGCCGGTCGGCACGACCCATCTCGGCCGTCGTCAGCAGCGCCGTCATTCCACCCTCATGTTGCTCAGAGAAGATGCACATTGACTAATTCGCAGGCGGCGCTGGATTGTCTCGCGCCGTCGCCCCGGCGATCCCGCGCGCAATTGCCCGTTTCGTCGCCGTTCGCTTCGGGCTGGTGCGGTGGCACGGACCATGCAAACTTCGGGGCGGGTCGGCGATCGGAGCGTGGCCCGGGCCGAGGACTCCGGTGCGAGGGAGGCGATGAAGAAGATCGAAGCCATCATAAAGCCCTTCAAGCTCGACGAGGTGAAGGAGGCGCTGCAGGAGGTTGGCCTCCAGGGCATCACCGTCACCGAGGCGAAGGGCTTCGGTCGACAGAAGGGCCATACCGAACTCTATCGTGGCGCGGAGTACGTCGTCGACTTCCTGCCGAAGGTGAAGGTCGAGGTCGTGCTCACCGACGAGATGGTCGACAAGGCGGTGGAGGCGATCCGCAATGCCGCGGCGACCGGCCGCATCGGCGACGGCAAGATCTTCGTCTCCAACGTCGAGGAAGCGATCCGCATCCGCACCGGCGAGACGGGCAACGACGCCATCTGAGCGATCGGCCCGCCTCCCGACCGGACCCGCGGCCCGCCGGCCAGGTTCACGCACCGGATACGCGGCCCAAAGGCCGCGGTCCCAACAGCCAGCATCCAATCCGAGGAAACCTGCGATGACGACAGCCTCTGACGTCCTCAAGATGATCAAGGACAAGGACGTTAAGTACGTCGACCTGCGCTTCACCGACCCGCGCGGCAAGCTGCAGCACGTGACGATGGACGTCGATCTCGTCGACGAGGACATGTTCGCCGACGGCGTCGCCTTCGACGGCTCGTCGATCGCCGGCTGGAAGGCGATCAACGAGTCCGACATGACGCTGATGCCGGACCCGGAGACGACCCACGTCGATCCGTTCTTCGCGCAGTCGACGATCTCGATCTTCTGCGACATCCTCGACCCGCTCTCGGGCGAGTCCTACAACCGCGACCCGCGCTCGATCGCCAAGAAGGGCGAGGCGTACATGCGCTCGCTCAACATCGGCGACACCGTCTATTTCGGCCCCGAGGCCGAGTTCTTCGTGTTCGACGACGTGCGCTTCTCGGCGACGCCCTACAACACGAGCTTCATCGTCGATTCGATGGAGCTGCCGACGAACACGTTCACCGAGTACGAGACCGGCAACCTCGGCCACCGGATGCGCATCAAGGGCGGCTACTTCCCCGTGCCGCCGATGGATTCGCTGCAGGACTGCCGCTCCGAGATGCTTTCGGTGATGAAGGAGATGGGCGTCACCGTCGAGAAGCACCACCACGAGGTGGCCGCCGCCCAGCACGAGCTGGGTCTCAAGTTCGACACGCTGGTGCGCAACGCCGACAAGATCCAGATCTACAAGTACGTCGTCCACCAGGTCGCCAACGCCTACGGCAAGACGGCGACGTTCATGCCGAAGCCGGTCTTCGGTGACAACGGCTCGGGCATGCACGTGCACCAGTCGATCTGGAAGGACGGCAAGCCGCAGTTCGCCGGCAACCAGTACGCCGACCTGTCGGAGAGCTGCCTCTACTACATCGGCGGCATCCTGAAGCACGCCAAGGCGATCAACGCCTTCACCAACCCGTCGACCAACTCCTACAAGCGGCTCGTGCCGGGCTACGAGGCGCCGGTGCTGCTCGCCTACTCGGCGCGCAACCGCTCCGCCTCGTGCCGCATCCCCTACACGACGTCGCCGAAGGCCAAGCGCGTCGAGGTCCGCTTCCCCGATCCGCTGGCGAACCCCTACCTCGCCTTCACGGCGATGCTGATGGCCGGCCTCGACGGCATCAAGAACAAGCTCCATCCCGGCGAGGCGATGGACAAGAACCTCTACGACCTGCCGCCGGAAGAGCTGAAGCAGATCCCGACGGTGTGCGGCAGCTTGCGCGAGGCGCTCGCCTCGCTCGACGCCGATCGCGACTTCCTGAAGGCCGGCGGCGTGTTCGACGACGACCAGATCGACGCCTACATCGATCTGAAGATGGAAGAGAACATGCGCTACGAGATGACGCCGCACCCGGTCGAGTACGACATGTACTACTCCGGCTGACGGTCCGGTCTCGGACGAACGACTGCGGGGCGCTTCGGCGCCCCGTTTTCGTTTGGGCGGGTCTCTACCCTGCCTTGCGGGCGACCCAGCCGCGGAAGGAGAACGCCGCATAGAAGAGCTGGACGTCGACGAACCCCGCCGCTGCCAGCGTCGCTTCCTCCTCCTCAGGCGACAGGATCGGCAGCCGCTCGCCGATCGCCTCGCCCGCCTTTCCGGCGTGCGAGGCCGGCACACCCGAAGCCACGGCGAATGCGGCGTAGCGCGACAGCCACAGCGCCTTGTCGGCCTCGCCCTGCGGGAAACTATGGTGCGCGACGACGAAGGGCGCCCCGGGCTTCAGGCGCCGGTGGATCTCGGCCAGCGTCCGCGCTCGGTCCTCGCGCGCGATGAAGTGGAACGTCAGGAGGGACGCCGCGCCGTCGAACGGCCCCTCGGGAGCATCCTCCGTGTACCCTTCGTGCAGGCGCACCCGCCCGCCGAAATCGCCGAGGGTCGCCGCCGCCACCTTCAGCATCTCGGCCGACGGGTCGACCCCGTCGAAGCTCCAGTCCGGCTGCATCTCTGCAAAGCACCTGAGTTCGAGCCCGCCCCCGGCGCCGATCACCAGCACGCGGGCACCATCGCCGCAGCGCTCCGCGAGCAACAGGCCGGCCATCCGCTGCAGGTCCCGAAGGCCCGGCACCAGCCGTGCGGTGTTGTCGGCATAGCGCGCGACGGCGTCCGGATCGGAAAATGGCTTCAATGCGTGGTCCTTCGCGCTCGTGCAGCTCGGCTCGCCCTCATGTTACATCATAACACCCAGCGACATCACCGAGGGCGCAGCGTCGGCCACCGCGCGCGCCGCCGTGAGAGGGACCAAACGACACGGCGTCTGGCCTCCCCACTGTCACCGGAGTTACATCGAACTCTTCTAAGTCGAGTTCAGAGGGCCGTGGCGTCGCCGCCGGTCCCCACCCCTTTCGACCAGGAGAGCACCGATGACCGAGCATCGCCCGCTGTCGCGCGCGCAGGCCTATGAGGTGTCCGAGGACGCCGGCCGCAACGTGTCCGCCAATCCGACGATGGGCGACATCATCGCGCTCCGCTTCTCCCGCCGCGGCTTCCTGAAGGGCTCGCTCGCCGTCTCCGCCATCGCCGCCACCGTCAGCCCGCTGGCGCTGATGGCTGCCAGCGAGGCCCGCGCCGCCACCCCGAGCTTCGTCTTCGACGAGGTCGCCGCCGGTGTCGACGAGCGCGACCACGTCGCTCCGGGCTATGACGCCGACGTGCTGATCCGCTGGGGCGACGCCGTCGTTCCGGACGCGCCGGCCTTCGACGTGCGCAACCAGACGGCCGCCGCCCAGGAGAAGCAGTTCGGCTACAACAACGATTACATCGGCTACATCCCGATGCCCGACGCTGCCGACCCGAGCGCACACGGGCTGCTCGTGATCAATCACGAGTACACGATCGAGGAACTGATGTTCCCCGGCCTGAAGCCGCAGGACGACAAGGAAGTCCTGTTCAAGGACATGACGAAGGACCTCGTCGACATCGAGATCGCCGCCCACGGTGGCTCGATCCTCGAGGTGGAGAAGGTCGACGGCAAGTGGCGCGTCGTGCCGAATTCCCGCTACGCCCGCCGCATCACCGGCCTGACGCCATCCGAGATGACCGGCCCGGCGGCCGGCTCAGACCGCCTGAAGACCAGCGCCGACGCGACCGGCACGAAGGTCCTCGGCATGCTCAACAACTGCGCCGGCGGCATCACGCCGTGGGGCACGTGGCTGACCTGCGAGGAGAACTTCAACGGCTACTTCGGCGGCCAGTACGCCGAGAACAGCCCGGAGGCGGCCGCCGGCAAGCGCTACGGCGTCCCCGGCCGCTGGTATGCGTGGTCCGACTATTACGACCGTTTCGACGTCTCGAAGGAGCCGAACGAGCCGAACCGCTTCGGCTGGGTCGTCGAGATCGATCCGTTCGATCCGAACGCCGTGCCGAAGAAGCGCACCGCGCTCGGCCGCTACAAGCACGAGGGCGCCGCCTCGATCGTCAACAAGGACGGCCGCGTCGTCGTCTACATGGGCGACGACGAGCGCTTCGACTACGTCTACCGCTTCGTCACCGCCCGCCCCTATGACGCGGCGAGCCGCGAGGCGAACCTCGACCTCCTGGACGAGGGCACCCTGTCAGCCGCCCGCTACGACGCCGACGGCACCCTCACCTGGCTGCCGCTCGTCTTCGGCGAGGGCCCGCTGACCGCCGAGAACGGCTTTGCCTCGCAGGCCGACGTGCTGATCGAGACGCGCCGCGCCGCCGATCTCGTCGGCGCCACCAAGATGGACCGGCCGGAAGGCACCGCGATCAACCCGCAGTCGCACGCCGTCTACGTCATGCTGACCAACAACACCCGCCGCGAGAGCGATCAGGTCGATGCGGCCAACCCGCGCCCGAAGAACGCCTTCGGCCACATCATCGAGATGATGCCGGTCGACGAGGACCACACCGCCTCGACCTATCGCTGGGAGGTGCTGGTGCAGTGCGGCGACCCGTCCGTCGCCGATGTCGGCGCGACGTTCAGTTCGGCCACCACCAAGGACGGCTGGTTCGGCATGCCCGACATGGTGTTCGTCGATGCCGATGGTCGCCTCTGGGTGGGCACCGACGGCATGGGCCCGAAGTCGACGGGCCGCACCGACGGCCTCTACGCCGTCGGCACCAGCGGCGAAGAACGCGGCACCGCCAGGCTGTTCTACCGCTGCCCCGTCGGCGCCGAGCTCTGCGGCCCGGTGATGACGCCGGACCTGTCGACCTACTTCGTCGCCGTGCAGCACCCCGGCGAGGGCGGCGACGACTGGGCTCCGTTCGGGCGCGTCTCCACCTTCGACGATCCCTCCACGCGCTGGCCGGACTTCGACCCGGCGATGCCGCCGCGTCCCGCCGTGGTGGCGATCACCAGGCAGGGCGGCGGCCCGATCGCCGTCTGATCGGCGGGTCCCTCGGTCAATCATCGACGGGGCGGCTTCGGCCGCCCCGTTTCGATTCCAGGGCCACCGTCGATGCACCACCAGGCCGCACCCGCCCCGTTCATCTTCCGCTCAGCTTCACTCTGCCATGGGTAGCGCAGGGCTCGGCGTTGACAGCCGGGCGGGAAGCCGCTTGCGTCCCCGCGGGGCACGGGCATCGATGGCGAGGCGGCGACGGATCGGCGCATCGCCCGCGTAGAAGATCAAGAAGCCGGCCCCGTCGCGACGGGGCCGCGCCGGCGGGACTTTAAGATCGCGCCGCACATTCGAGGAGCTGGAGCCAAGATGTTACGTCGCCTCACCCTGTCGTCGCTGCTGCTGGGCGCGACCGTGCTCGCCGTCGCCCCCACCGCCGCCTGGTCGCAGGCCTCCAAGCGCCTCGACGGCTCCGAATCGTCGCCGGCCACCATCGCGCAGTCGCGCGAGAAGGCCACCCCGCGCCTGCCGCAGCTGAAGTCGTGGACGCCGCCGGCGATCAACCGGGCGAAGGCGATGGGCGCGCGCGACGACGGTGCCCTGCCCGAGATGCGCGCCGGCTCCGCCGGCGAAAACAAGCCGGACAAGGGCAAGTCCGATGACGGCGTCTCTACCGGCGGCAAGCCGGTCGCCCAGTCGTCCTCCAAGGATGCCATCGAGCCGATGAACTTCGGTCAGGGCAACAAGAACACCATCTACCACTTCACCGACGCGACGGTGACGTCCGACATCGACACCGCCTACCCCTACAGCGCCGCCGGCTACTTCTACTTCAAGGGCTCGGACAACAAGTGGTACAGCTGCTCGGGCGCGCTGATCTCCAACTCGATCGTCGCGACCGCCGGCCACTGCGTCCATGACGGCGGCAACGGCAACAAGGGCTGGATCAAGGAGGGCTACTTCTATCCCTCCTATCGCGGCAACAGCGAGCCATACGGCTACGCCACCGCCAAGTACCTCTTCACCACGGACAAGTGGTTCAGCAAGGGCAAAGTCGGCAACGGCTACGACGTCGGCCTCATCGTCCTCTCCGACCGCAAGAACAAGAACAAAGAGATGGGTTACTACACCGGCTATCTCGGCTTCTGCTACAAGAACTGCCTAAAGGACTACTGGTTCCTGACGCAGCTCGGCTGGGCGGACAACTACTCCAATGGCAACAAGATGGTGGCCGGCCAGCATCTCGGCGAGTCCGACGGCAAGGACTTCGCCTTCGGCTCCGGCTTCCGCAACGGCTCCAGCGGCGGCCCGCAGGTGGCCAACCTCGGTGATCTCAACCGGACCGGCGGCAGCTCCGGCAACTTCGACACCCGCAACACCGTTTTCGGCGTCACCTCGTGGGGCTACAGCGACTCGTCGATCATGATCCAGGGCGCCTCGTCCCTCTCGGGCCAGGACAACAAGAACGACTTCAAGACCATGTTCAACGACGCCTGCAAAGAGGCCCGCAAGCTGCACGGCAGCAACTCCTGCTCCAACCTCTGAGGGGCTGCGGTCGGTCGGCCGACGACCCTCCTGTGCCCGAGAACGCGGCGGCCCCCACGGGCCGCCGCAGTCGTTTCCGGCAGCCTCCGAACGCCGCACAGACTTTCCTGCGAGGAAATTGAATTGCCTGAGGGTTGACGCGATCCGGGCCGCGTGCGAAGCCTTTTTCCACGCCTCCTCGACGCGCGAGCTCTCCCCATGTGCGGCATCGCCGGCCTGTTCCTGAAAGACACGTCCCTCGAGCCGTCGCTCGGCCGGCTGCTCGGCGGCATGATGATCGAGCTCGGTGATCGCGGGCCGGATTCGAGCGGCTTCGCCGTCTATGGCGCCCCCACCCCCGGCCAGTCGAAGCTCACCATCCGGCTGCCCGACGGCGGCGGCCAGCACGCCGCCCGTGCCATCGCCGACGGCGCCACCGCCGCCACCGGCCACCCCGTCGAGGTGCGCGTGCGCGGCACTCACGCCGTGCTGTCCTATCCGGACGACGCCCGCGACGCGCTGCGCGCCTTCCTCGCCGCCCGCCACCCCGAGGCGCACCTCGTCTCCTCGGGCGAGCGCATGGAAATCTTCAAGGACATCGGCCGGCCGGAAGTGGTCGCCGAGGCCTACGACCTGTCGACCATGCACGGCAGCCACGCCATCGGCCACACGCGCATGGCGACGGAATCGGCCGTCACCATCGACGGCGCCCACCCCTTCTCCACCGGCGACGACCAGTGCCTCGTCCACAACGGCTCGCTGTCGAACCACAATGCCGTCCGGCGCACGCTGAGGCGCGAGGGCCTCTCGTTCGAGACGGAAAACGATTCGGAGGTCGCGGCCGGCTACCTCACCTGGCGGATGCGTGAGGGCGCCAGCCTGTCGGAGGCGCTGGAGCAGTCTCTCGCCGACCTCGACGGCTTCTACACCTTCGTCGTCGGCACCCGCACGGGCTTCGCCGTGCTGCGCGACCCGATCGCCTGCAAGCCGGCGGTGATGGCCGAGACCGACCAGTGGGTCGCCTTCGGCTCGGAATACCGCGCGCTCACCGGCCTGCCGGGCATCGAAAACGCCCGCGTCTTCGAGCCCGAGCCCGCCACCGTCTACGCCTGGGAGCGGACGTGACGATGCCGGTCGTCGATCTCGCTGAAACGCCGCTGCGCGAGCTCAACACGGCGCTGCACGCGCTCGAGCCCGGCACCAACATCACCCACTGGCGGGTCGACAACCCCGCCGGCCGGCACTCGATCGCCGTCGGCCTCGACGCCCCCGTCACCGTCGAGATCGGCGGCAACGTCGGCTACTACTGCGCCGGCATGAACAAGCACGCGACCGTGCACGTCCACGGCAATGCCGGCGTCGGCGTCGCCGAGAACATGATGTCGGGCATCGTCCGCGTCGACGGCGACGCCAGCCAGGCCGCTGGCGCTACCGGCCGCGGCGGCCTCCTCGTCATCGGCGGCAATGCGTCCGCCCGCTGCGGCATCTCGATGAAGGGCATCGACATCGTCGTCGGCGGCTCTGTCGGCCCCATGAGCGCCTTCATGGCCCAGGCCGGCACCCTCGTCGTGCTGGGCGACGCCGGCGAGGCGCTCGGCGATTCCATCTACGAGGCCCGGCTCTTCGTCCGTGGCACGGTGAAGAGCCTCGGCGCCGACTGCGAGGAGAAGACGCCGACCGACGAGGACCGCTCGATCCTCGCAGACGTGCTGTCGCGCGCCGGCATCGTCGCCGATCCGACCGAGTTCAGGCTCTACGGCTCGGCCCGCCGCCTCTATCATTTCCACGTCGACAACGCCGACGCGTACTAGAGGCTCCGATGGACGCGAAGACCCCGAAGCCGCCCGGCACGCTCCCCCGCTTCTCCGCCACCTTCGACCCGCACACCATCTCGGAGATCCGCCGCGCCGCCGCGACCGGCATCTACGACATCCGCGGTTTCGGCGCGAAGCGGAAGGTGCCGCACTTCGACGACCTCCTGTTCCTCGGCGCCTCGATCTCGCGCTATCCGCTGGAAGGCTACCGCGAGCGCTGCGGCACGGACGTCGTACTCGGCAGCCGCTTCGCAAAGAAGCCGGTTGTGCTGAAGACGCCGGTGACGATCGCCGGCATGAGCTTCGGCGCCCTGTCCGCCCAGGCGAAGGAGGCCCTCGGCCGCGGCGCCTCGGCGGTCGGCACGTCGACCACCACCGGCGACGGCGGCATGACGCCGGAGGAGCGCGGCCACTCCGACATTCTCGTCTACCAGGTGCTGCCGTCGCGCTACGGCATGAACCCGGACGACCTGCGCAAGGCGGACGCGATCGAGATCGTCGTCGGCCAGGGGGCGAAGCCCGGCGGCGGCGGCATGCTGCTCGGCCAGAAGATCTCGCCGCGCGTCGCCGCCATGCGCAACCTGCCGGAAGGCATCGACCAGCGCTCCGCCTGCCGCCACCCCGACTGGACGGGCCCGGACGACCTCGAGATCAAGATCGAGGAAATCCGCGAGATCACCGACTGGCAGAAGCCGATCTACGTCAAGGTCGGCGCCAGCCGCCCCTATTACGACACCGCGCTCGCCGTGAAGTCGGGCGCCGACGTCGTCGTCCTCGACGGCATGCAGGGCGGCACGGCGGCCACCCAGGAAGTCTTCATCGAGCACGTCGGCATCCCGATCCTCGCCGCCATCCGCCCGGCCGTGCAGGCGCTGCAGGACCTCGGCATGCACCGCAAGGTGCAGCTCATCGTCTCCGGCGGCATCCGCAACGGTGCCGACGTGGCGAAGGCGCTGGCGCTCGGCGCCGATGCGGTGGCGATCGGCACCGCCGCCCTCATAGCGCTCGGCGACAATGCGCCGGAGCTCGAGTCCGAGTACGAGGCGCTCGGCACCGTCGCCGGCGCCTACGACGACTGGCACGAGGGCCGCGACCCGGCCGGCATCACCACCCAGGACCCGGTGCTCGCCGCCCGTCTCGACCCGATCAAGGCCGGCCGCCGGCTCGCCAACTACCTCGCCGTGCTGACGCTCGAGACGCAGACGATCGCGCGTGCGTGCGGCAAGAGCCACGTGCACAATCTCGAGCCGGAGGACCTGGTGGCGCTCACCGTCGAGGCCGCCGCCATGGCCGGGGTGCCGCTCGCCGGCACCAGCTGGGTGCCTGGCCGCTAGGATATCGACCTTCCAGACGAAACGACCGCGAACCGCGGCAGAGGGGCAGCATGAGCATCGATCTCGAGGCCGCCGCGGCCGAACGCGGCATCAAATATTTCCTGATCTCCTATGTCGACCTGTTCGGGGGCCTGAGGGCAAAGCTCGTCCCCGCCCAGGCGATCGGCGCGATGGCGAAGGATGGCGCCGGCTTCGCGGGCTTCGCCACCTGGCTCGACATGAGCCCGGCCGATCCGGACCTGTTCGCCGTGCCGGACCCCGACAGCCTGATCCAGCTGCCCTGGAAGCCCGAGGTCGGCTGGCTCGCCGGCGACCTCTACATGGACGGCAAGCCCGTCGAGCAGGCGCCGCGCTGGGTGCTGAAGCGGCAGATGGAGGCCGCGGCCAAGCTCGGCCTGCAGATGAAGCACGGCGTCGAGTGCGAGTTCTTCCTGATCGACGCCGCCGGCACCGGCATCTCCGATCCCGCCGACGCGCAGCCGAAGCCCTGCTACGACCAGTCGGCCCTCATGCGCCGCTACGCCGTCATCGCCGAGATCTGCGATGCCATGCTGTCGCTCGGTTGGGGCGCCTACCAGAACGACCACGAGGACGCCAACGGCCAGTTCGAGATGAACTGGGGCTACGCCGACGCCCTCGTCACCGCAGACCGCCACGTCTTCTTCAAGTACATGGCGAAATCGATCGCCGAGAAGCACGGCTTCCGCGCCACCTTCATGCCGAAGCCGTTCGTCGACCTCACCGGCAACGGCTGCCACGCCCACGTCTCGCTGTGGAAGGGCAAGAAGAACGTCTTCGCCGACCCGAAGGGCGAGCTCGGCATCTCCGACATGGCGCGCAACTTCGTCGGCGGCGTGCTGCACTCGGCCGAGGCGATCTGCGCCATCGTCGCGCCGACGGTGAACTCCTACAAGCGCCTCAACGCACCCCGCACCACCTCGGGCGCCACCTGGTCGCCCAACACCATTTCGTGGACCGGCAACAACCGCACCCACATGATCCGCATTCCCGATGGCGGCCGCTTCGAGTTCCGTCTCGCCGACGGCGCCGTGAACCCCTATCTGCTGCCGGCCACGCTGCTCGCCGCCGGCCTCGACGGCGTCGCCGCCAAGCGCGATCCCGGCCCGCCGCTGATGATCGACATGTACACCCAGCGCCCCGCCCGCCGCGTCCGCACGCTGCCGCTCAATCTCCTCGACGCGCTGCGCGCGCTCGAGGCCGCGAAATCGCTGCGGGCGCAGCTGGGCGAGCCGTTCGTGTCGGCCTATCTGAAGCTCCGCCACGCCGACTGGAATTCCTACACCCGCCACCTCACGCAATGGGAGCGCGAGACGACGCTCGACTGCTGATCCAACGGCAGCCGCGCCCCGTCAGAGAACCGCATGGTCTTCGCCCTCCTCCGCTACGGTCTCGGCAAGCGGCACACGCCCTTCCGCGTGCTGCAGCCGACGCCCGCGACGCTGAAGCCCTCCTACGACGTCGTCGTCATCGGCGGCGGCGGCCATGGGCTGGCGACCGCCTACTATCTCGCCAAGGACCACGGCATCACCAATGTCGCGGTGCTGGAGCGCGGCTGGCTCGCGGGCGGCAACACGGCGCGCAACACCGCGATCATCCGCTCGAACTACCTGACACCCGAGGGCGTCGCCTTCTACGACGAGAGCGTGCGCCTCTACCGCCGCCTCTCGAACGATCTCGGCATCAACACCATGGTGTCCGAGCGCGGCCACCTGACGCTCGCCCACACCGACGCCGCCATGCGCACCATGCGCTGGCGCGCCGAGGTCAACAAATCTCTCAAGGTCGCTTCGGAAGTCGTTGGTCCGGATGAGATCGCGCGGCTCTGTCCCGAGCTCGACCTGTCCCGCGACAAGCGCTACCCGATCCTTGGCGCGCTCTATCACGCGCCGGGCTCGATCGCCCGTCACGACGCCGTCGCCTGGGGCTACGCGATGGGCGCCTCCCAGCGCGGCGTCGAGATCCACCAGGGCACCGAGGTGCAGGGCCTCGAGATCGAGAACGGCCGCATCACCGGCGTGGTGACGAACCGCGGCCGCATCGCCTGCGGGCGGGTCGTCCAGGCCGTCGCCGGGCGCTCGTCGGAGGTCGCCCGCATGGCCGGCCTCAAGCTGCCGATCCGCACCGTCCCCCTGCAAGCCTGCGTGTCCGAGCCGGTGAAGCCGGTGCTCGACCCGATCATCGTCTCGGGCTCGCTGCACGTCTACATCAGCCAGTCGGCGCGCGGCGAGTTCGTCATGGGCGGCGCCACCGACCCCTACGCGCTCTACTCCTCCCGCTCGACCTTCGAGTTCAAGGAGGTGCTGATGGCCGACATGCTGGAGCTCTTCCCCTTCCTCGGCCACGCCAGGGTGCTGCGCCAGTGGGCCGGCATGGCCGACATGACGCCGGACTTCTCGCCGGTGATGGGGCTCACCCCCGTGCAGAATTATTTCATCGACTCGGGCTGGGGCACCTGGGGCTTCAAGGCCACCCCCGTCTGCGGCCTGACGATGGCCCACACCATCGCCACCGGCACCCCCCACCCCCTCATCGAAGGCTTCCGCCTCGACCGCTTCTCCCGCTTCGCCCAGTTGGGCGAACGCGGCGCGGCATCGGTGGGGCATTGACGCCAATGCCCTGTCCCCCTCCCGCCGTCCTCCTTCCACGTCATCCCGGCCCAGCGAGGCGCAGCCGAGCGCCGAGCCGGGACCCAGCGCAAGAGTTCGCGCCGGAGCCGCGTCCGAAGCGCAGCACTTCGGCAACGTTCTGCCGCGGGGCCCCCCCTCCCTACCCTCCCCAGCTAGGGGGGAGGGTTTCCGTCGTGCTTGTGGCAACACCTCCACCCCGATCTCAACGCGAACCCTCCCCCCTCGCGGGGGAGGGCTGGGAGGGGGGGCCGCCGCAAATTCAGAGCCCGCCGTCCCTCAAGCCAGCGGCCGCGGGATACGTCCACGACGCTGCGCCGACCCTCATCGTGGCGACCTCATGAAGCTCATCCCCTGCCCCCTCAACGGGCCCCGACCCGTTGGCGAATTCGCCTGTCTCGGGCCGGCGAAGCCGATGCCGGCGGACGATGCGGGCCCTGAGGCGTGGGCGGACTATGCCTATGCCGAGGACAATCCCGCAGGCCCGATCCTCGAATGGTGGCTGCACGTGCCGTCGGGCACGATGTTCGTCGCCGAGCGCGACACCGTCACCGACACGATGATCCGCACGCTGTGGCCGGCCGATTTCCGCGCCGCCGGAGGTCGGCCGTGACACCTCTAGGATCGCGCGACACCCGCCTCCCCGCCCCCTTCGGCCGCGGCATCGACCGCGCGCGGACGATCGCCTTCACCTTCGAGGGCAAGACCTACCGGGGCCACCCGGGCGACACCGTCGCCACGGCGCTCGCGGCGAACGGCGTCCGCGTGATCTCGCGCTCTTTCAAGTACCGCCGGCCGCGTGGCCTGTTCTCGCTCGGCGGGTTCGACGCCAACACGCTGGTGCAGGTCGGCCCGGAGCCGAACGTGCCGGCCGATCGCCTGCCCCTCGTCGAGGGCCTGCCGCCGATCAGCCCGCAGAACACCGACGGGCCGGTCGCGCGGGACAGAGGCTCCGTGATGGGGCTGTTCTCGCGCTTCCTGCCGGTCGGCTTCTACTACCGCACCTTCTTCCGCCCCCTCGGCGCCTGGGCGCGCTTCGAGAAGATCATCCGCGCCCGCGCCGGCTTGGGCCGCATCGACCCCAAGAGCCCACCGCCGCCCCAGGTTCGCACGCGACACCTGTTCTGCAATGTCGTGATCGTCGGCGGAGGCCCGACCGGGATCGCAGCCGCCCTCGCCGCAGCGAAGAACGGCGCCGACGTCATTCTCGTCGAGGCCGAGCCGGTGCTCGGCGGCTTTGCCCGCGCGATGCCGTCTGACGCCTTCCCGACGCTCGCCGCCGACATCGCCGATCTTGACGCCGCCAACATACGCGTCCTCACCGGTGCCGTCGCGCAAGGCCTGTTCTCCGACGGCTTCCTGACGGCGGAATCGCGCACCGACCTTTTCAAGATCCGCTCATCCGCCGTGGTGCTCGCCACCGGCGTCGCCGAGCAGCCGATCGTCTTCCGCAACAACGACCTGCCCGGCGTCATGACCGCCGGCACGGTGCGCCGCCTCCTCCACGTCCACGGCATCCGCCCGGGCACCCGTGCTGTCGTCTGCACCGCCGACGACAGCGGCTGGGACGCCGCCGCCGACCTGCGCGCCGCCGGCGTCGCGGTCGAGATGGTCGCGGACCTCCGCGCCAGCGCGGGAGACGCCACGGCCACGGCCCGCGCCGCCTTGTCCGGCGTGCCGTTCCGCTTCTCGACCGCCCCCTACGAGGCGCTTTCCCACGGTGGCGGCCTGTACGGCGCACCGTTGTCCGCCGTGCGCCTCTGCGGCTTCGACGCGGCGGCCACCGTTGGCACCGTCACCGAGCCGATCGCCTGCGACCTCCTCGTCGTCTCCGGCGGCAGCGCGCCGATGGCCCAGCTCGCCGCCCACGCCGGCGCCCGCCTGACGCCCGATCCGGACCGCGGATTCGTGATCCGTGATCTGAGATCACAAATTTTTCTTGCAGGTTCGGTCGACGGTCGGACAGCACCGCAGACGGCCGTCGCCGACGGTGCCCATGTCGGTGCAATCGCTGCGAAATTCGCCCTCGAGACGGCACCGGCAACGGGTACCGTCATTGACGGTGCGGCCATGACGGCACCGGACCGTCCGCCCGTCACGGCACGGACCGCCCACCCCTTCCCGGTCGTCCGCCACCCCGCCGGCAAGGCCTTCGTCGACACCGACGAAGACCTCGTCATCGAGGACGTCGAGAACGCGGTGGAGGACGGCTTCTCCCATCCGGAGCTCCTGAAGCGCTGGTCGACCCTCGGCATGGGTCCCGGCCAGGGCCGCCAGACGACGCTGATGGGCCTGCGCATCCTCGCCCGGAAGCGCGGCATGGCCCCGGCGGAACTCGGGCCGACGACGGTTCGGCCGCCCTTCACCGGCGAGCGTTTCCAGGCGCTTGCGGGCGAAGGCTTCCATCCGCATCGAACCTCGCCGATGCACCACCGCCACGAAGCCCTCGGCGCCGTGCAGATGGTCGCCGGCCTCTGGCACCGCCCCGCCTGGTACGGTCCGGATCGCGACAAGGCGATCGCCGAAGAGGTCGCCGCGGTCCGCGGCGCGTGCGGGCTGATCGACGTCTCCACCCTCGGCAAGCTCGAGGTGCGCGGCCCCGACGCCGCCCGCTTCCTCGACCGCGCCTATGCAGGCGCCCACACCGCCCAGCCGATCGGTCGCTGTCGCTACGCCCTGCTGCTCGACGTCGGCGGCAATGTCGGCGATGACGGCGTCGTGGCGCGGCTCGCCGACGACCACTTCTACGTCACCGGCACCACCGGCCAGGCGGACGCCACCTACCGCCTGCTCGTCTGGCTGAACGCCAACTGGGGCCTCGACGTCGACATCACGGCGGTGACCGGCGCCTACGCCGCCGTCAGCCTCGCCGGCCCGAAGGCGCGTCGGGTGCTCCGGGCAGCGGGCACCGACCTCGATCTTTCGCCGGCAAACTTCCCCCATCTTGGCGTCCGCGAAGGCCATGTCGCCGGCATCCCAGCGCGGCTGCTGCGTGTCGGCTTCGTCGGCGAGCTCGGCTGGGAGATCCATGTGCCGGCCGACCAGGGCACGGCACTTTGGGACGCCCTGATCGCTGCGGGTCGAGCCGAGAGCATTCGCCCCGCGGGCGTTGAGGCGCAGCGCATCCTCCGCCTCGAGAAGGGACACGTCATCGTCGGCCAGGACACCGACGGGCTGACCCATCCCGACGAGGCCGGACTGTCGTGGGCGGTGGCGAAGAAGAAGCCGTTCTACTGGGGCAAGGCGGCCGTCGACTTCCGCAGGACGGAAGGTCTCCGCCATACCCTGTTCGGCTTCCGCCTCGTCGACCGCAACGCCCCGGCCCCGCCTGAGAGCTGCCTCGTCGTCGAGGACGGCCGCGATGTCGGCCGCGTCACCTCCGCCGCCATGTCGGTCGCCTGCAGCGGCGTCGTCGGGCTGGCGACGCTGCCGGTCGACTGGCCAAAGGCGGGCCGCGCCTTCTCCATCCGCCTGCCGGACGGCACGATGGCGGCGGCCGAGACGATCGCCATGCCCGCCTACGACCCCGACGGCGCAAGGCTCGAACCCGAACCGCTGGAGCCTAAGCCGCCGGAGGCGCCTGCGCCGGAGCCGAAGCCACCGGAGCCCAAGCCCGTGGAGCCCACACCATGAGCTCCCCCGACGCGATGATCGCTCCCCGCCGCTCCCCGGCCACCGACGCCTTCGCTGCGGCGGCCGCGACGCCCGCCGGCGTCTTCACCGTCGCCGACCTGTCGCTCGCGCCCAAGACCGGCGTGAAGGGCCGCGTCTGCCTTGATTGGCTGGCGAGCCAGGACCTCGCCTTCGACCACACGCCGAACCGGGCGACGCGGCTCGCCGACGGCACGATCGTGCTGGTGCTCGCCTCCAACGAGGCGGTCCTGCTCAACCCGGCCGGCACCGCCCGCCTGCCCGACACCGGCTCCCTCGGCCGTCCGCTCGCGCCGGGCGTCTACCCCGTGCCGCGCGGCCCCGGACTCTACTGGCTGACCGTCTCCGGCCCACCAGCTGCCCTCGACTCGGCGTTCTCGCGGCTCGCCGCCGTCGACCTGCGCACGTCCCGCTTCGTCGACGGCTCGATCGCCCAGACGCAGGTCGCGCGCGTCTCCGCGACGGTGGCGCGCGTCGACGACGGCGGCGCGGTCGTCTACCACCTCGTCGGCGACGCGGCCTTGGCCGACCACGTCGCCGGAGCCGTGCTCGGCGTGCTGGCGCAGGAGGGTGGCCTCGCCCGCCTGACGCCCGCCGCCTGATCCTGCTGCCTCGCCGACCTTCAGACGCTTGTCCTCGCGACCACCCGACCGGAGCCACCGCCGATGGCCGACGCGCCGCGCTTCTACCTGACGATCTCGTGCCCGGACGTAGTCGGCGTCGTCTCCGCCGTCTCGACGATGCTGACGGAGGCGAACTGCTTCATCACCGAATCGAACCACTTCGGCGATCCGCAGACGAACGTCTTCTTCATGCGCACCGTGCTCGAGCCGCGCTCGCCGGGCTTCACGCGCGCAGCCTTCGCCGAGAGGTTCGCGCCGATCGCGGCGAAGTTCGCGATGGACTGGTCGCTGCACGACGCCCGCATCCCGCCGCGGGTGCTGATCCTGGTGTCGAAGTTCGACCACTGCCTGCAGGACCTGCTCTACCGCAAGCGCACCGGCAGCCTGATGATGGAAGTGCCGGCGATCGTCTCGAACCACGTCACGCTCGCCCCGCTCGCCGAGCAGGCGCGCATCCCCTTCGTGCACTTGGCCGTCACGGCCGAGACGAAGGCGACGGCCGAGGCCCGCCTGTTCGAGATCATCGAGGACACGCGCTCGGAGTTCGTCGTGCTCGCCCGCTACATGCAGGTGCTGTCGAACGAGGCCTGCGGGCGCCTGCCCGGCCGGGTGGTCAACATCCACCACTCGTTCCTGCCGAGCTTCAAAGGGGCGAAGCCCTACCACCAGGCCTTCGAGCGCGGCGTGAAGCTCGTCGGCGCCACCGCCCACTTCGTCACCGCGGACCTCGACGAGGGCCCGATCATCGCCCAGGCCGTCGCCCCGGTGGACCACACCTTCGACGCCGAGGCGATGGTGGAACAGGGCCGCGACGTCGAATCCCAGGTGCTCGCCCGCGCCCTGCGCAAGCTGATCGAGCGGCGGGTGTTCCTGAACGGCCACCGCACGGTGGTGTTCTAGGCGGCCCCGCCCGAGACATTCGGCAAAGCGGGACTTAATTGTTAGCTCCGCGCACCGAACGATAGAACCTCCATGGGCGGCTCCAACTGTGTTCAGGCATGGCCACTGACCCGAAGGCTCAACTCTCCTGCTTGCGCGACTTCGGCTGGTCCCTTTGGGATCCGATCGGCCTGACTGCAATTGAGGGAGTGTAGAGGGAAAGTCCAAACGCTGATGAGTACGATAACTATCTTCTGCACGTCGCCGACCTTCTACAGAATGGCGCAGAGGAAGAAGAATGCGTGCAGTACCTGGAGGAAATCGAAATCGAGTACATGGGGCTTGGTGTTCGAGCGGATACGCATCAACGCGCCACCCGCACCATTCGCGCAATCAGCCAATACCTCGCCTTGTCCCATGGCCGGCCCGCAAAATTGCAATAGCTTTGCAAACTGGCACCCTAGCTGAAGTCAGCGATTGCGCACTTTCTTATACATCGCTTCTCTTTTCGTACTGCTGCGACGCTGCTCCGTACCGCTCCCTGCCTTCAAACACGTGCAGTATCCATCGCCACCAAGTCGCCACACATCAGGCCCGCAGACGCCGCCCCAGTCTCGTCCGCTTTGGCACAGCGACTGCCTCTGTCGGTTCCTCGTGTAGCCTCTCAGGCGACCGGCCAGGGCCGGTCGGCCACGTGGCGAGCGCCTGCGCCGCGACGGCCTCCAGCTTCTCGCGGTTGAAGCCCGCCTTCGCCTGCACCGCCATGCCGTGCGCGATCGCCATGACGAAGGCCGCAAGGGCCTCGGGGTCGGCGGTCGCGGGCAGTTCGCCCTCGGCCTTCGCCCGCTCGAACCGTTCCCGCAACTGCACCGCGGCCATGGCGCGCGCCTCGATCAGCGCCTGCCGCACGGGCTCGGCATCGTCGGATCCGGCGAGGACGCCGTTGATCATGAAACAGCCCGGGCGGTCCGGATAGCGGGTGTTGAGGTCGGCTGTCGCGTAGAGGAGGTGCGCCACCACCTCCCGCGATGTCGGCCGCTCCAGGGCCTCGGGAAAATGCTCGAGGTAGCGCTCGCCGTAGCGGGCGATGGCCCGGCGGAAGAGCTGCTCCTTGTTGCCGTAGGCGGAATAGAGAGCCGGCCTCTCGACGCCCGCCGCCTCCGTCAGGTCGGCATAGGACGTGCCCTCGTAGCCCTTGCGCCAGAAGACGCAGAGCGCCGCGTCGAGCACCTTCGCCTCGTCGAACTCCCGACGGCGGCCCATCAGCCGGCCTCCTGATTTTTCATAACGACCGTTATTAAACCGGTTGACAGCGCAGGTCCAGTTTCGTACCGACCGTTATCGTAACGCTCGTTACGTAAAAGGCGTTCCCCCCGCCCGCTCCCGGGGCGGTGGCATCGCATCGGTCCATCGAAAGGCACTCCATGTCGAACCCATTGAAGGGCAAGGTCGCCCTCGTCACCGGCGGCTCGCGCGGCCTCGGCGCCGCGATCGCCGAGGCGCTCGCCGCACAGGGCGCCGACGTCGCGATCAGCTACGTCGCCTCCGCCGAGAAGGCCGAAGCCGTGGTCGAGCGGCTGAAGGCGGCCGGCGTTCGGGCGCTGGCGATCAAGAGCGACCAGGCCAACACGGCCGCGGCGAAGCCGCTGGTCGAGCAGGTGGTCGCCCACTTCGGCAAGCTCGACATCCTCGTCAACAATGCCGCCATCGCCGCGCCGCTCCAGACGGTTGACGATCCGAACCTCGACACGGCCAATCTCGATCGCCTGTGGCAGGTCAACGTCATGGGCACGGTGGCGACGACGCGGGCGGCAGCGCCGGTGCTTTCTGACGGCGGCCGCATCATCTTCATCGGCTCCGGCCTCGGCAGCCGCGTCCCCTTCGCGGGCGTCGCGGACTATTCCGCCTCGAAGTGGGCCATCGCCGGCTACGCGCAGGGCGTGCAGCGCGACCTCGGCCGCCGCGACATCACCGTGTCCGTGGTGCAGCCGGGCATCATGCCCACCGACATGGCGGCAGCGGTGGGCGACCGGCTTCCCGACGCCATCATGGACCTCCACGCCATCCGCCGCATCGCCACCCTCGAGGAGGTGGCGGGTACGGTCACCTTCCTCGCCGGCCCGAACGCCGGCTACATCGGCGGCGGCGTCATCGACATCTCCGGCGGCTTCCAGGCCTGAGGACGCGGTCGCCAAGCGTCGACAACGCGGCCTCGCGGGTCACCGCGACGCCGCTCAAGGCCGCAATTCAGGTCGACAATCACGCTCTTTCGTACACACCGGCCGTCTTCTCGTATTGCTCCTGCGCCGCGGCGCCGCTACCCTTCCTGCAATCGTTTGCGGCCCCGACGGCCGCCGAGCAACGACGGCCGCCATCCGCCAGCGCGGCCGCAGGAGGAGACGCCGCATGACCACCGCCGCCGAGGGCCGCGCCATCCAGTCCGACGAGAACCCGTTCTTCGTCACGCCGAAGGGCTTCTACCGCCGCTGGGCGTCGATGCTCGACGACCACACCGAGCTGCAGACCCTCGTCGACAGCCTGGAGGCCTCCACCGAGGACAAGTGGGTGCCGGTCTGGCGCGCCGCCGGCCGCCGCCACGAGAACATCGGCGACGCGCTGGAGGCCCAGAAGGACTATGAGGCCGCCCGCCGCGAGCACCTGATCGCCAAGACCTACTACGCCATCGGCCGCTTCCCGTGGGAGCTGTCGCCGCTGAAGCGCGAGATCAGCGCCGACTGCGCCCGCGCCTTCCAGAAGGCGAACGCCCACCTCGATCCGCCGGTGCAGGTCGTCGACATCCCCTGCGAGGGCAAGACGATCCGCGCCCACTTCCGCGCCCCGAAGGCGACGAAGCCGGTCGGCGCGGTCTTGATCATGTGCGGCTCGGACGTGTTCAAGGAGGACCGCGGCTGGGCCTCCGACATGTGCATCGCGGAAGGGCTCGCGGCCCTCGTCATGGACGCCCCCGGCACCGGCGAGAACCCGTTCCCGTGGGATCCGGCCTCGGTGAAGGCGTGGATGGCGGCGGTCGACTGGATGGCGGCGCGTCCGGAGGTCGACGGCAACCGCATCGGCGCCTTCGGCATCAGCCGCGGCGGCTACTCGGTGCTGCAGCTCGCCGGCGCCTATCCGGAGATGATGAAGGCGGTCGTCGCCTCTGCCGGCCACCCGTTCGGCTACGAGCTGACGCCGGCCGAGATGGACTGGGTGGTGGAAGGCCGCAGCCGCCGCTCGCTCTTCGTCTACGGCCCGCCCGGCAGCGAGCCGGCCTTCCCGAAGTGGTCGGCGGAGAAGGAGAACGAGATCTTCCACAAGTGGTCGCTGAAGTCCCTCGGCCTCGTCGACCGCATCACCATGCCGACGCTCTTGATCAACGGCAAGGAAGACATCCTCGCCCCGATCGGCAACATCTACTACATGCTGGAGCATGGGCCCGTGACCGGCCGCGAGGCGCGCATCTACCCCGACGGCGGCCACTGCGCGTTCAAATACTACAAGGAATGGGCGCCGGCCTCGTTCAAGTGGCTCGCCGACAAGCTGTCGCGCTGACGCTTCGCGACCGGCTGCAGCCGGTCGTGCAGGCATCCTGAGACCCACGGCCGCCGGGGACACCCCCGGCGGCCGTCGTGCATTGCGGCGGCCCCTCGGGCCGGGCAGCCGGTTCGGCTACTTCGGCTTCGGCTCCTTTCGGCACGAGACGATCTTCGCCTCCACCGGGATGAGGATGTTGTCGATGACCACGCCACCGCCGCCGGTCTTCGACTTCGGCGGGGCAAAGCCGATGTTGAAGAGGCCGAAGACGGTGCCGCCGCTGGCAAAGCCGCCGGCGAGTTCGACGAAGCTGCCGTCCTGCGCCACCGACGCCGCGCCATAGGCGGGGCCGACGCCGTCGAAGCGGCCGCTGAGCTGCTGGAAGGTGTTCGGCTTCTGCGGCAGCTTGCCCTTGAACTGGAAGAACAGGCTGACGCCCTCGCCAGTGACCTGGATGCAGGTAGCCGCCAGCGCCGGTGATGCTGCGGTGGCGAAAAGGGCCGCCGTCGCGATGGCGACAGTGGCGAGACGATACCGGCCGCGCCCCGGCCCGGTCGTGCAAGGTATCCGCATCGTTGCCTCCGTGGTTTCTTCCAGCCCCCCTCGGTCGAACTATGCGGGAGTTCTGCGCTTATCGAACGCTCGATGCCCCCGCTTCACACGGACGTGACAGCTCGTCTCCCGTGTCGCGTGTCTTTTTCCCGACGAGATTGAGGGGGCGGAGCAGATCGAGCCGTCAGGGCGCAGGTGGCCGATCGGGGCGGTCGCGATCGGGGTCATCGACGCGACGCTCGGTCACCGTCGCTGGACGCATAGCAGCTATCCCGCATTGCACAATTCCCTCTGTTGCAATGCAGCAGGCCGAACCCTAACTTGTGGTCTCCCGGGAAGACCCGGCTTGCCGGCCGCGTTTGGTGGTCGGACAGCACCTCGGAGACAAGACCCATGCGCACGCTCCTCGGCGCGCTCGCCCTCATCCCCCTCACGCTCACCGCCATCGCCCCGGCCACCGCCGGCGAGCCGATCCCGGCCGCCCACCGGATCGACCTCGGCGACGTGCACGGCGTCGCCTACTACTCGATGGCGCCCGAAGGCCTGAAGGTCGTCGCCACCCTCGGCGCGTCCTCGGACACCTCGCCGGTCCGCGTCGCCGCGACCCTCGCCCCCGCCCAGCGCATCGGCCTGTCTGTGCCCGGCGCCGAGGGTACGGCGCCCCGCGCCGTCGACATCGTCCGCGACGGCGACCGCATCGTCGTCATGGTGTCGGAGCCGCTGTCGAACTGATCCCGCGCCTGCGAGCGGAGAAATCGAGCATGGGCCGCCGCGAGGCGGCCCATTTTCGTTAGGCTCCCGGCCGCCGCGAGGCGGCCCATTTTCGTTGGGTCTCGCCTATTGCGGCACCGGATTGCGCGGCAGCCGCTCGACGGTGAGGGCCTCCGGCCAGCCGACGTACCTCTCGATTCCCGCGATGGCGAGGGCCGCAGCCACGACGATCGCGATGATCAACATCCGGCGCGGCGATGGCGGCCGGCGAATCCACATCGCGAGCCGCGGCAGCAGGCGGAAGATCAGGCGCTCCATCGGGGTGGCTCCTCCGGGCTCGCGCGGTCGCGCCGGCTGCAGGGCGTCGAATGCAAGACGTCGAATGCAGCACGTCCAAGGCAGGACGCCTCGCCTCCGTGCATCCGGACCGTCGCGGCGCTGCTGGCCTCAGGCCCTGCCTTCGCGACGGCGCTCCTTGCGCTGGGCGCGCTTCTGGAGCTTTTTCTGCGCCTTCTCTTCGTCGGCCTCGTCCGGCTCCGGCTCGGGCCAGCCGGCCGGCGCCTCTGGCGGCGCCAGCGCAGCCGGCGGCGGGGCCACGTCGACGGCCTGTGGCCGCGGCGCAGCGGCCGGAGCGATGCCGGCCGAGGCGGCGGGGGCCACCGGCCGAGGCGGCGCGACAGGCTCGGCCTGCGGGGCACGCCGGCCGGTCACCATGTCGTAGAGCAGGTTCTCGCCGCGCACGACGCTTGCATAGAGCACGTGGACGATGTGCAGGACGACCAGCCACAGCGCCAGAAGCGACAGCGTGCCGTGCACGCGCTTGATCCAGCGCCCCGGCTTGACGTCGGGGTGTTCGGCGCCGGTGTCGATCGAGGCACGGTCGGTGCGCGGGATGATGGTCATGCCGCCGTCTTCGCCGAAGCGGGTGATCGCATTCGGCACGGGCTCCGGCACCGACCCGATGAAGGCGGCGAGCGGCCCGTCACCGTGGCGCTGGGCGAGCGTGACGACGCCGGCGACAGAGGCGAGCACGATCGAGACCAGCATCGAGACGGCGAGCAGCGAGCCGATCGGCCCGAGCCCGACGTGGCGGATCGGGCGGGCCCGCAGCAGACCCATCAGATCTTCATAATAGGCGCGCGGCGAGGACATAAGGTCGGCGAAGCGCGAGCGAGCGGGGCCAACCAGGCCCCACACCAGCCGCCACACGACATAGGCCGCGAGCGCATAGCCGACGCGGGTGTGCAGGGACAGCGGCCGCCCGGCGGTGACATAGGCGACCAGGAAGGCGAGCGCCCCTCCCCAGTGCCCGATGCGCACCAGCGGGCTGAACACACGATCGGTCTCAGTCGCCATCGAGCCTCCGTCCGGCGCCGCTTCCGGAAACAACGCACCGGAGGCGGCGCGGCAGGGTTCGCACCGTCGACGGGCGGGTGTCAAGCCGCGTCGCTGGACCAGACAACCGCGGAAATCCGGGCCGAAGGGCGGGGGTCGGGCCGGTGTGGCGGCAATGCAGCAGCATGGTTACCAACCGTTAGGCATAGGCAGCGGTTCTATTCGAGACTCGGCAACCGCATGGTCTATCGGCTAGTTTCCCACCCGAAGGACTGCGGCATGGTCGCCGCATCCCCCGGTTGCGCGGCGGACCCCGAAAGGGCGGGCCACGGCGGAGGTGCATTGGGCGTCGAGGCGAGTGGCCCCCCGGCAGCGGGCGGTGGAGCGACAGGTGGGCGGCATCGGGCCGCGCCCCCGCGCCGGAGCTCCGCTTCGGCGACGCGCCCGCTCGCGCTCGCGGCAGCGGCGTCCACGGCTGCCCTGCTCACCGCCCTCGCCGCATCCACCGCCATCGCCCAGACGACGCCGCCGCCGGCCGCCCCGCCGGCCGCCGACACCCCCGCCCCCACCGACGGCACGGCGACCAACGGCAACGGCCAGGCCGCGACGCGGCGACGGGTGCAACTGACGTTCACCGTGACCGGCGGCACGCCGGAGCTCGAGGAAGCGCTGCGCCGCGCCTCCGCCCTGGTGCCGCTCGAGGCCGACGGCGCCCCCGACGGCGACACCATCTTCCGCGCCGCGCTGTCCGAGGCGGACCGGCTCAGGGCCGCCCTGTTCGCCGAGGGGTACTACGCCGGCATCGTCGAGATGCAGGTCGCCGGCACCACGCCGGCCGACCGCGACAGCCGCAACGCCATCAACGCCGCCTTCGCCAGGGGCGACATCAAGGTCGTCGTCACCGTCACGCCGAACCGGATCTTCCACTTCGGCAAGCTGGTGGTGGTCGACGAGCCTGGCGGTGCGCCGCCGATGGTGAACGTCGCCGACACCGGCATCTTGCCGGGCGCGGTGGCGAAGTCGACCGAAGTGCGCGCCGCCGACGCCAAGCTGCTGCTGGCGATGCAGAACAACGGCTACCCGCTGGCGCGCATCGTCGACCGCGATGTCGTCGCCGACCACGAGACGAAGCTCCTCGACGTCACCTGGGTGGTGGAGGCGGGCGAGCCGGCCCGATTCGGCCGCATCGAGGTGCGCGGCGCCAAGGACGTGAACCCCGAGTTCATCGAGCGGATGGTCCCGTTCGAGGAGGGCGAGCAGTTCCGGCCCGGCCCGCTCGAGGAGTATGCCAAGCACCTGCGCGATCTCGGCACCTTCGACGGCGTGCGGGTGGTGCCCGGCGATGCCGTCGGGCCGGACGGCACCATTCCGATCATCGTCGAGGTGAACGAGCGCAAGCCCCGCTTCGTCGGTGCCGCGGCGTCCTGGTCGACGACGGAGGGCGCGCTGCTGTCGGCCTGGTGGGGCCACCGCAACCTGTTCGGCAACGGCGAGCAGATCCGCATCGAGGGCAGCGTCTCGCGGCTGTTCCTCAACGCCTATGACGACCTGCAGTACAAGGCCGGCTTCACCTTCACCAAGCCGGCGATCTACACCTTCCGCGACACGCTGGTGGTGGCCAACTATTTCGTCCGCGAGACGCCGGACGCCTACACCCGCACGGGCTTCGATTCCGATATCTCGGTGCTGCGCAAGTACGGCGAGGAGCGCGAGTACTCGCTCGGGCTGTCCGGCACCGTCTCGCGCGTCGACGACGCCTTCGGCAATCACGAATACGCGCTGATCGGCGTGCCCGCCATCGCCCGCTTCAACTACACCGACAACCGCCTGGACCCGACCGAGGGCTGGCGGCTGCTGGTCGGGCTCGAGCCGTCGTTCGGAAAGATCGGCGACTCGTCGGCGATGGTGCAGGCGAACCTCACCGCGTCCGCCTACTATCCGCTCGATGCCGACCGCCGCTTCGTCGCCGCCGGCCAGGTCATGCTGGGCTCGATCATGGGGCCGGACCTCGAGGACGTACCCGCCAACAACCGCTTCTATGCGGGCGGCGGTGGCACGATCCGCGGCTACGGCTTCCAGTATGTCAGCCCGCGCAACGGCAAGGGCAAGATCGTCGGCGGCCGCAGCCTCGCCGTCGCCAATCTCGAACTGCGCGCCAAGGTCACCGACACCATCGGCATCGTGCCCTTCGTCGACATCGGCGCGGCTTACCGCTCGGAGTTCCCCGACTTCGCCTATTCGCCGAAGGTGGGCGCGGGCATCGGCCTGCGCTATTTCACCGGTGTCGGCCCGATCCGTCTTGATGTCGCATTTCCGTTGCAGAAGGTGAAGGATGACGGACCAGTGGCCATCTACCTCAGCCTTGGCCAGTCCTTCTGACGGAGGGGCGGACGGGCGCGGTGCGCCCACGCCGCCCCCGCCCTCTCCCTCCCGCCGCCGGAAGCCGCTCGCGCTGCGCATCGCCGCGCGTGTGCTCGTGGTGTTGCTGGTGCTGGTGGGGGCTGTCGCCGCGATCGTAGCCTTCGCCCTGTTCACGTCGCCCGGCCGGCAGGGGCTGGTGGCGCTCGCCGAGCGCTTTTCGCCGTCCTTCGGCTATCCGGTGACGATCGGCGGCTTCTCCGACGAGGGCCTCGGGGCGCTGCGCTTCACGAACGTCACGGTCGGCGACGGAACCGGTCCCTTCGTCGAGATCGATACGCTCGCCCTCGACTGGCGGCCGTCGGCTCTGTTCGACCGCACCGTCTCGGTCGACCGGCTGGCGCTCGGGCCGACGCGGGTGTTGCGGGCGCCGCAGTCGGAGCCGACGCCCGACCAGCCCTCGTCCGGCCTGCCGCTGCCGCTGCCGGTGGCGATCGACGTGCGCACCCTGGAAGTGGCCGGCGTCGCGCTCGATCCGGCGGTGGCCGGCGAGGCGCTCACGGTGGCGGCGAACGGCGCGCTCGCCGTGCCGCGCTCGCTGCAGGAGCCGATCACCATCGACCTCGATGCGATGGTGGAGGGTCGCCTGCCCGGCCGCGCTGTCGTCGATATCGACTATCGCCCCGCCGACGACCACCTGACCGCCGCGGTCGACCTCACGGCCCCGGCGGGCGGCGTCATCCAGCGGCTCGCCGGACTGTCGGGCGACCAGCCGCTGACGCTGCGCTACCAGGGCGACGGGCCGCTGTCGGCCTGGGAGGGCACGCTCGACGTGGCGCTGGGCGCGACCGCGCTCGCCCGCGGCAATACCCGCATCGAGGAAATCGCCGCGGGCCGGCGGGTCACCACCGGCCTCTATCTGACCCCTGCCCCGGTGCTGCCGGCAGAGTACGCCGCGCTCGCGGGTGACGCCGTGCAGGCGGCGATGGTCGTCGTCGTCGAGCCGGGCGGTGTCCTGGCCATTGAGAGCGCCAGCGTCTCGGCCGCCGCGGCGTCGGTGATGGCCCAGGGTCGCATCGACCCGGACGCCGACACCATCGACGTTGCCGCCGAGGTCGAGGTTGCCTCCGCCCAGGCCTTCGCCGGTCTACTCGACATCCCGGCGACCTGGAATGGCGGCCACGTCAACGCCCGCCTCACCGGCCGCCTCGCCGACCCCGACATCGCCGCCACCGTCCGCGCCGACGGCGTCGCGGCGCTCGGTCGCGTCACCGCCGGCAACGTCGACGTCACGGCGACGATGACGGCGCCGCAGCCCGGGACCCTCGGCATCGGCGGCGCCGAACGCACAATCGTCTTCGAGGCCTCGACCGCGAGCGTCGGCCTCGACGGCGCGCCGATCTCGTCAGAGGCGGCACCGCGTGTCTCCGGCGAGGTCCGGCTCCCGGCCGACGGCACCATCGCCTTCTCGGACGTCGTGCTGGACGCGCTCGGCGCGCGCCTCGCCCTCGACGGCACCACCAGCGCCGGTGCGGTGGATGCGGATGCACGCCTCACCGTCGCCGACCTCTCCGCGCTGTCCGGTCTCGCCGGCGTGCCGCTCGCCGGCAGCGTCGACCTGACGGCCGATGTCGACGCCGCCCTCGACGGCAGCCGCGCCGCGGTGACGCTCGACGGCGGCGCGCAGGCGCTGTCGGCCGGCATTCCCGAACTCGAGGCGCTGATCGGCACATCGCCTACCGTCTCCGCCGCCATCGCCTATGACGGCACGAGCCTTTCGATCGAGCGCCTCGACGTCGCCGGCGGCGTGGTGACGGCGACCGGCAGCGGCCGGATCGGCGGCAGCCCCGACGACGCGCTGACGGTCGATCTCACCGTCAGCGATCTCGCCCTGGTCACGCCGACGCTGACGGGCGCCGCCCGCCTGGAAGCAACCGCCACCGGCGATCCGACGGCGCCGCGCGTCGCCTTCCGCCTCACCGGCGACCAACTCGTCGCGGCCGGCCATGCGCTCGACGACTTCGCCGCGACCGGCGATGTCGACCTCACGGTCGCGGGCACACAGTCCGGCACCGTCGCTCTCGCCGGCGCCTCGCGCGGCCAGCCGATCACCGGCACGGTGCGCTTCGCCCGCACCGGCGAGGACATGAGCCTCGCCATCGACCGGCTCGACTTCGTCGGCCTGACGGCGAGCGGCACACTGGCACAGAGCGCCGCCGGCATGCCCTCCGGGCAGTTGTCGCTGACGGCGACCGACCTCGCCCCCGCCGCCGCGCTCGCCGGCCTCGTCGCCTCGGGCGGCCTCGATGCTACGGTCGATATCCCGGCTGGTGAGCCCGGCGTCGCCCGCATCACCCTCGCGAGCCCGAGCCTGACGGTCGAGGGCAACACGATCGCCGGGTTGTCGGCGCGCGGCACCGTCGCCGGCCTGCCCGGCACGCCGTCGATCGACGTCACCGCCGACATCGCCGGCATCGAGGCGGCGGCCCTGCCGGGCGTCGCACTGCTGCGGGAGTATGCGGGGCTCGCCGACGGTCAGGTGATGACCGTCCGCTACCAGGGCTCCGGCGCGCCGGAGGACCTCGACAGCCGAATCGACGTGGCGCTGGCCGGCACGCCCGTGCTCGGCGGCACGGCGACCGTCGCGGCATCGGACGCCGGCACCCGCGTCACCGCCGACCTGGCGCTCACCGCCGCGTCGCGGCTGCCGCCGAATCTCGCCGCGCTCGCCGGCGAGACCGTGCGGGTGTCGCTCGCCGCCGTCGCGGCGCCGGACGGAACGGTCGCCATCGAAGCGGCCAACGTCACTGCAGCGGCCGGCACCGTCGCCGCGCAGGGCAACCTCAACCCTGGCGCCGACAGCATCGACGTCACCGCCGACATCACGGTTTCGGACTCCGCCGCCTTCGCCGGCCTCGTGCCCGCCGCCACGAGCTGGTCCGGTGGGCGCGGCACCGCACACCTCACCGGCAGGCTCGCCGATCCGGACGTCAAGCTCGATGCCGTGGTCGACGGCGTGGCGAGCGCGGACCGGCTGACGGCCGAGCGCGTCACCGTCGCCGCCACGTCGACCGCGCCGGCCGAGGACGCCGCAGACACTGTCGGCCGCGAGGCGACCTTCACCGTCACCACCGAAGGCGTCACCGTCGGCGGTAACCCGGTCGAGGCGGACGCGGCGCCGCGGCTGTCGGGTGCGGCGACGCTGAACCCCGACGGCGGCGTGACACTGCGCGACGTCGCCCTCACCGGCCTCGGTGCCGACGTGACGCTCGCCGCCACGACCACCGCCGAGGCGGCGACGGCGGACGGCCGCATCCGCGTCGCCGATCTCGCCTATCTCTCCGGCCTCGCCGGCCAGCCGCTGACCGGCGCGCTCGACCTCACCGGCACCCTCGACGCCGCCCTCGACGGCTCGCGCCTGTCGCTCGCCCTCGACGGCGGCGCCACCGGCTTCTCGGCCGGCGTGCCGGAGGTCGAGGCGCTGCTCGGGCCGACACCGACGGTGGACGCGGCGATCGCCTATGACGGCGAGACGCTGACGATCGATCGCCTGCGGGTTGCCGGCGGCGTCATCACCGCCGAGGGCAAGGGTGCGCTGGGTGCTGCGAACGACACCCTGACGCTCGACCTCGCCGTCACCGACCTCGCCCGCATCACGCCGACGCTCGCCGGTGCCGCCCGCCTGACCGCCACGGCGACCGGCGATGCGCTCGCGCCGAACGTCGCGTTCCGCCTCGCCGGCGACGGGCTGGTGGCCGCCGGCAACCGCCTCGACGGCTTCACCGCCACCGGCGACCTCGACCTGACGAAGCCCGGCGCGCAGTCGGGGACGGTGGTGCTGACCGGCTCCTCGCAGGGCCGTCCGATCGCCGGCACCATCCGCTTCGGCCGCGATGCGAACGGCGAGCGGCTCGACATCGAGCGCCTCGCCTTCGTCGGCCTCACCGCCTCGGGCGCCCTCACCCGCGGCGCGGACGGCATTCCCGCTGGACGCCTCAACGTCGTCGCCACCGACCTCGCTCCGGCGGCGGCACTCGCCGGCCTCGTCGCCTCGGGCGGGCTCGAGGCGAACATCGAGATGCCCACCGGCCGCCAGGGCCCGGCCCGGATCACGGTGGCGTCGCGGCGGCTGTCGGTCGCCGGCAACACGGTCGCGAACCTGGCTGTGAACGGCAGCATCACCGGCCTGCCGGCGGCGCCCCGCGTCGACCTCACCGCCACGGCGGGCGAAGTGGTGACCGGCGGCACCGCCATCAGCAACCTCCGGGCGACGGCCACCGGCGCCCTCGACGACGCCAACGTGACGGCAGACGCCCGCGTCAACGGCCTCGCCGTCTCCACCGCCGCGCGCGTGCAGCGCCGCACCGACGGGGCGATCGACGTCGCGCTGTCGCGGGCATCGGCGAGCGGAAACGGTGCCGAGATCGCGCTCTCCCGCCCGGCCACGGTGCGGGTCGATGCGAATGGCGGCGTCCGCGTCGATGCGGCGCTGGCCGCCCGCGGCGGCGGCACGGTGACGGTGACCGGAACCGTCTCGGCGCAGTCGCTGTCGCTGCAGGCGCGGCTGCAGCAGGTGCCGCTGGCGCTGGCGCGGCTTGCGAACGCCGAGCTTCCCGTCGCCGGTACGATCAGCGGCAGCGCCACCATCAACGGCACCCCGGCGGCTCCGCGCGGCAACTACGACCTGACGCTCGCCGGTCTCTCGTCACCGCAGGCTGCCGGTCTGCCGCCCGTCGCCGCCCAGGTGCGCGGGGCCGTCGAGCCGACGCGGGTGACGGTGAACGGCACCGCCACCGCCGGCACCTCGACGCGCCTTACGTTCAACGGTGCGGTGCCGCTCGGCGCCGGCCAGATCGGCCTCACCGTCAGCGGCAACACCGACCTCGCGCTGGTCGAGCTGTTCGGCCTGCCGCCGACGATGGACGTCGGCGGGCGGGCGACGCTGGACGCCCGGATCGCCGGCACGACGGCCGCACCGGCCGTGACCGGCACGGTGCGCATCAGCGGCGGCTCCTTCGCCGACATCACCAACGACCTGCGCATCGAGGGGATCGCCAGCGAGATCCGGCTCGACACCCGCACGGCGCGCATCGCCTCGTTCTCCGGCCGCTTCGCCGACGGCGGCACGCTGACGGTGACCGGCTCGATCGGCCTCGACGCGAACGCCGGCTTCCCGGGCGACCTGCGGGTGGCCACCCAGCGCGCCGTCGTCCGCAACGAGCCGATCGCCCGCGGTATCGTCGATGCCAACGTGACGATCACCGGCCCCCTCGCCCGCGCGCCGGTGATCGGCGGCACGGTGCGCCTCGACCGCGTCGAGGTGACGATCCCCGACCGGCTGCCGGGCAGCGCCACGACCATTCCGGTGACGCACACCAACGTGCCGCCGGAGCGCCGCCAGTTCTTCCCGCAGCCGAATCCGCGTGGCCCCAACGGCCGGGCCGCCCCGCCGCCGCCGCCCTTCGACGCCCGCCTCGACCTGACGGTGACGGCGATCAACCAGATCGTCGTGCGCGGCTCCGGCATCAACGCCGACTTCGGCGGCAACTTCCGCATCACCGGCACGACACGGGCGCCGGTGGTCAACGGCGGGCTCAGGCTGCGGCGCGGCATCGTCGACATCATCGGCCAGCGCCTGACGATCACCACCGGCACGATCTCGTTCGCCGACACCCTCGATCCGATCCTCGATCTCGAGGCGACGACGCGCTCGGGCAGCTACACGGCGATCGTCTCGATCACTGGCCGCGCCTCCGCCCCGGTGATCCGCTTCTCCTCGGTGCCGCAACTGCCCGAGGACGAGGTGCTGTCGGTGATCCTGTTCGGGCAGTTGTCGGCGGGGCTGAACGCCGGACAGGCGATCGCGCTCGCGGAGGCCGTCGCCTCGCTCACAGGCGCGCGCAGCGGCGGCCTCCTCGCCGGGCTGCGTTCGCGGCTCGGCGTCGATCGCCTGGGTGTCGTCACCGACGCCAACAACCGGCCGGCGATCGAGATCGGCGGCTACGCCACCGACAACGTCTTCGTCGGCGTGCAGCAGGGCGCAGGCGCCGACTCGACGCGGGTGAAGGTGCAGGTCGACATCACCGACTACCTCAACGTCCAGGGCCAGCTCGGCGCCGACGGCTCGTCGGCTCTGGGTGTGGGCGTCGAGGTGGATTACTGAGGGGGACGCTCCCCCTCTCCGCTGTGGTTCTCCCTTCTCTCGCTTTGCGGGAGAAGGGAAAGGCGCGCTGCCCTCACTTCGGGCCATCGAGCCCGCACGTCTCCCCCTCACCCCTGCCCGAACGCCCTCGCCCACGTCGGCCACGGATCGCCGTCGGCGGGCGTCGCGCTGAACACGCCCCGCGCCACGGCGCGCGCCATCACCGCGGCGGCGGTGGCGCCGAGCTCGAGGAAGTCCGTTGCCGCGGTGCCGAGCGGCTGGCGGGCGGTCGAGAGGGCGAAGATGGTGTCGCCGTCATAGGGCGTGTGCGAGGGCCAGAGGGCGCGGGCGAAGCCGTCGTGGGCCATCACGGCGAGGCGGCGGGCCTCGGCCTTGGTAAGGGCGGCGTCGGTGGCGACGAGGCCGATCGTGGTGTTGGCGAGGGAGGAGACGGCGCCGAACTTCGTGCGGATCGCCCGCGCCGCGGCCGGGATCGGCGACGGCCAGCCGAGGCCGCCGAACTCGTCATCCTCCTCGAAGGCGGCGGCCCAGAAGTGCGGGCCGTCGCCGATCGTGGCAGCCCCCAGCGCGTTCACCGCGACGATGGCGCCGACGGTGATCCCGTTCGGCAGCACCGCCGAGGCGGAACCGAGGCCGCCTTTCAGGGCGCCGCCGTTTGGGCCGGAGACGCTAGCGCCGGCGCCGGCTCCGATCGTGCCGAGCGGGAAGGCGCCGGGGGCGAGGTTCGTTGCGGCCTGGTAGCCGAGTTCGCGGTAAGGGGCGTAGCGGCCCCACGTCTTGTCGCCGCCGTTGAGGAGGTCGAACAGGATGGCGCCGGGCACGATCGGCACCACCGCCTTGCCGATCGAAAAGCCGCGGCCGATCTCGGCAAAGCGCGCCTGCACGCCGCCAGCGGCGTCGAGGCCGAAGGCGGAGCCGCCCGACAGCACGATCGCGTCGACCGCCGGCACCGTCTGGTCGGGGGCGAGGAGCTCGGTGTCACGCGAGCCCGGCGCGCCGCCGAGCACCATCACCGAGGCGACGGCGGGCTGGTCCGGCACGATGACGGTGACGCCCGACTTCAGGCGGACGTCGTCGGCGTGGCCGATGGAAAGGCCCGGCACGTCGGTGATGAGATTAAGCGGTCCCGGTCGCACGGCGGTCCTCCGGTGGCGAATCCCGGAGCGCAGCCTCCCCCGTGGTCGTGAAAAAGAGAAGCCCCGGCGCGAGCGCCGGGGCTTCGGATCTTCGACTTCTACAGGTCCCGGAGGTTCCGCACCGCCTACGCGGTGCGGCCCTCATCCGCCCTTCGGGCACCTTCTCCCGCTGTGCGGAGAACGGAGACCATCGCCGATCGGGGGTGCCGATCAGGGCGTGTAGTAGTCGTACTTGCCGTCCTTCCACTCGTAGAAGACGTAGCCCGGCAGCGTCACGTCGCCCTTGTCGTCGAACTCCAGCTCGCCCAGCACGGTGAAGAACGAACCATCATCGAGAGCCTTCGCGACCGCCTCGGTGTCGGTGGAGCCGGCGTTCTTCACGGCCTCGGCCCACGCCTGGATGGCGGCGTAGGTGTAGAGGACGTAGCCTTCCGGCTCGATGCCCTTGGCGCGCAGCGCGTCGACGACGGGCTTGGCGACTTCGTTCTTGCGCGGATCGGGCGAGAACGTCATCAGCGTGCCTTCGCCGGCCGGGCCGGTGATCGTCCAGAACTCGTCGGTGACGAGCGCGTCGCCGGAGATCAGGAGCGCGTTCAGGCCCTGGTCGCGCATCTGGCGCAGGATCAGGCCGGCTTCGGTGTGGTAGCCGCCGATGTAGACGACGTCGACGCCTTCCGACTTCAGCTTCGACACGATCGCCGTGTAGTCCTTCTCGCCGGCCGTGTAGGCCTCGTAGACGGCCTCGTTCAGGCCGGCTTCGTTCATGTACTTCTTGGTCTCGTCGGCGAGACCCTTGCCGTAGGCCGACTTGTCGTGAAGGATCGCGACCTTCTTGTCCTTGAAGGTCTCGGCCATGAACTTGCCGGCGACCTGGCCCTGCTGATCGTCACGACCGCAGACGCGGAAGATGCCGTCGCCCGGGCGCTCGTCGGTGAACTTCGGGTTGGTGGAGGCCGGCGAGATCTGGATGATGCCTTCCTCGGCATAGACGGCGCTGGCCGGGATCGACGAGCCCGAGCAGAAGTGGCCGGCCATCAGCTTGACGCCCTTCGACGCCATCTGGTTGGCGACGGCGACAGCCTGCTTCGGATCGCAGGCGTCGTCGCCGATCTCGAGCACGAGCTTCTCGCCATTGACGCCGCCGGCGGCGTTGATGTCGGCGACCGCCTGCTCGGCGCCCGCCTTCATCTGCGCGCCGAACGAGGCGTACTGCCCGGTCATCGGGCCGGCCGTGGCGATGATGATGTCGGCGAAAGCGGCCGACGACATCGTCGCGCCGAACGCGAGCGCGACGCTCGCATAGAGAGCCTTCTTCATTGCTTACTCCTCCGGAAGTCTGGAAGTCGAACCGAAACTGGCCACGGGGTTACCCCGCTTGCCTGCATACTGCCCGCAATCCGGGTGGAACGGTATCGGCATTTTGTTGGCCGTTTCCACCCGCGATGCCGGCACTCTCACGCCGCGCCCGGCTTGCGATCCCTCCACGAGACCGGGCCCGCGCGCTCATAGAGCCACGGATACTGCTTCACCATCTGGCCGGCGCGCGTCACGCGCATGCCGAGATAGCCGATGACGAGCAGGATGATGAAATCGACGATGAAGTAGTACGCCGACAGCAGAGTTCCGCCGAACAGTGCGAAGTCGAGGAAGCGGACGGCGAAGGTGAGCAGAAAGAGGTAGAAGAACAGCGACCACGCCGGCCGCCACGACAGCGCGATGGCGCGACCCGTCATCCAGGCAGCACCGCCGCCGAGGACGAGTTGCAGCAGCAGGAAGACGCCGAACGTCTCTTCGAAGAGAAAGCCCATTCCGTTCCCTCGTCGGCCCCTTCGGGACCCTCGTTGGCCCTGAGGCGGGCGTCAGTGCCGCCCGCCCTCGAGATAGGCGGCGCGCACCTCTTCGCGGGCCAAAAGCTCGCGCCCGGTGCCCTGCATGGTGATGACGCCGTTGACCATGACGTAGCCGCGATGGGCGAGCTTCAGCGCGTGGTAGGCGTTCTGCTCGACCAGGAAGACGGTCAGGCCCTCGGTCTCGTTCAGCGCCTTGATGGCCTCGAAGATCTGCTTGACGATGAGCGGCGCGAGGCCGAGCGAGGGCTCGTCGAGGAGCAGCAGCTTCGGCCGGCTCATCAGGGCACGCGCGATCGCCAGCATCTGTTGCTCGCCGCCAGACAGCGTGCCGCCGCGCTGCGGCAGGCGCTCCTTGAGGCGGGGGAACAGCGTGAAGATGCGCTCGAGATCGGCCTCGATGTGCTCGCCGCCGGTGACGGCGGCCCCCATCTGCAGGTTCTCGTAGACGGTCATGCGCGGGAAGATGCGCCGGCCCTCGGGCGACTGGGCGATCTTCAGGCGGGCGATCTCGTGGGTGGCGAGGCCGGTGATGTCCTGGCCCTCGTAGGTGATCGTGCCCTCGCGCGCCCGCGGATTGCCGAAGATCGTCATCATCAGCGTCGACTTGCCGGCGCCGTTGGCGCCGATCAGCGTGACGATCTCGCCGGGATGGACGTCGACGTCGACGCCCTTCAGGGCGATGATCTTGCCGTAGTAGGTCTTGACGCCGCGCACCTGCAGCATCGGCTCGCCGCGCGGGGCAGCTTTCGTCGCGGGGGCCGGAGCGGTGATGGTCTCGCTCATCGGGCGACCTCCCGCTCGACTTCCTCGACCTCGTGCTCGACCGCCTCGACCTCCTCGTCGTCGACGCCGAGATAGGCGGCGATGACCTTCGGGTCGTTGCGCACGGCTTCCGGCTCGCCGTCGGAGATCTTGACGCCGTAGTCGAGGACGACGACGTGGTCGGAGATCTCCATGACGACGCTCATGTCGTGCTCGATCAGCAGCAGCGAGGTCGCCTGCTCGCGGCGGATGTAGAGGAGAAGCTCGTTCAGCTCGGCGGACTCGCGCGGGTTGAGGCCGGCGGCGGGCTCGTCGAGGCAGAGGAGCTCCGGGCCGGTGCACATGGCGCGCGCGATCTCGAGCCGCCGCTGGGCGCCATAGGGAAGGTCGGCGGCGGGATCGTCGGCGCGCTCGAGGAGGCCGACGCGGTCGAGCCAGTAGCGCGCCTTGTCGATCGCCGCCCGCTCGGCCTTGCGATAGCTGCCGATGCCGAGGAGGCCGCCGATGCCGAAGACGGAGGCGCGCATCAGCGGGCCGTGCTGCGCCACCATCAGGTTTTCCAGAAGCGTCATGCCGCCGAACAGGCGGATGTTCTGGAAGGTGCGCGCCACCCTCGCCTCGCCGGAGATGGCGTGGTCGGGCATGCGCTCGAGGAGGTAGGTCTTGCCGTCGGCGTGGCGCGCCGTCAGCCGCCCCTCGGTCGGCTTGTAGAAGCCGGTGATGCAGTTGAAGACGGTGGTCTTGCCGGCGCCGTTCGGGCCGATCAGGGCGGTGATGTCGCCGCGCCCGGCCTGGAAGGTCAGGTCGTTGACGGCGGTGAGGCCGCCGAAGCGCATGGTGAGGTGCTCGACGGTGAGCACCGGATCCTTCGTCCAGCGCGTCATCCCCGGCCCTCCCCGACCAGTTCGCCGCCGATCGCCTTCGCCTTGCCGAGCGCGATCGTCGGCTTGCGGGTGGAGATCAGGCCGCGCGGACGCCAGACCATGATCAGCACCATCGCCATGCCGAACACCAGCATGCGGTACTCGGCGAAGTCACGGAAGATCTCGAAGCCGCCGATCAGCACGATCGCCGCGATGACGACGCCGATCTGGCTGCCGAGGCCGCCGAGCACGACGATCGCCAGGATCACGGCGGATTCGATGAAGGTGAAGGATTCCGGCGAGATGAAGCCCTGGCGAGTGGCGAAGAAGGAGCCGGCGAAGCCGCCGAACATCGCGCCCATGGCGAACGCCGTCAGCTTCGTCGTCGTCGTGTTGATGCCGAGCGAGCGACAGGCGATCTCGTCTTCGCGCAGCGCCTCCCAGGCGCGCCCGACGGGCAATCTTCGGACGCGGACGGTGACGAAGGCGGTGAGCAGCGCCAGCGCCAGGATCAGGTAGTAGAGGAAGATGATGCGGTGGATGGCGGCGAACTCGAGCCCGAAGGTGGCGGCGAAGCCCTCCGGCGAGCGGTCGAACTCGAGGCCGAAGAAGCTCGGCCGCGGAATGTTGTTGAGGCCGTTCGGGCCGCCGGTGAACTCGTACCAGTTGAGCAGCACGATGCGGATGATCTCGCCGAAGGCGAGCGTCACGATGGCGAGATAGTCGCCCCTGAGGCGCAGCACCGGGAAGCCGAGCGTGATGCCCCAGAGCGCGGCGAGGAAGCCGGCGAGCGGCAGGCAGAGCCAGAACGACCAGCCGAAGTTCAAGGCGAGCAGCGCGTAGGAATAGGCGCCGACGGCGTAGAAGGCGACGTAGCCGAGATCGAGCAGGCCGGCCATGCCGACGACGATGTTGAGGCCCCAGCCGAGCATCACATAGGTGAGCACGAGGATGCCGAGGTCGATGTAGTAGCGGCTCTGGCTCGGCGCCCCGAAGAGCAGGATGAACGGCAGCGTCAGCGCGAGGCCGAGCATCAGCGGTCCGAACACCGGGCCGATGCGGGCGAGCGCGCCGGCCGACAGCTTGACCCCGGAGAACCAGTTCGTGGCCGGGCTGTCGGTCTTGAAGACGAACAGGTTGAGGAGCAGGCGGCCGACGAAGACGACGGCCACCGCGACTGCAACGTCGCCCCAGCGCTGCGACAGGAACAGGCCACCGGTGGTCACCTCGGTGCGCAGCCCGACGAGCGGGCCGAACAGCGCGAGCGCGATCACCGCGGCGATCGCGGCGTCCTTGAAGGAGGCCGCGACGGAATGCTCGGTACGAGCCGCCATGTCTGTCACACCTTCTCGACTTCCGGCCGCCCGAGCAGACCGGAAGGCAGGAAGATCAGCACGATGGCGAGGATGGAGAAGGCCGCGACGTCCTTGTACTCGACCGAGAAGTAGCCGGACCAGAACGTCTCGATGAGGCCGAGCAGCAACCCGCCGAGCATCGCGCCGGGCAGCGAGCCGATGCCGCCGAGCACCGCCGCAGTGAACGCCTTCACGCCGGCGACGAAGCCGATGAAGAAGTCGATGACGCCGTAGTAGAGCAGGTACATCAGGCCGGCGACGGCGGCGAGTGCCGCCCCCATGACGAAGGTGAGCGAGATCGTGCGGTCGACGTCGATGCCGAGCAGCGAGGCCATCCGCCGGTCCTGCTCGCAGGCGCGCTGGGCGCGGCCGAGCGAGGTGCGCGAGATCAGCAGCGAGAAGGCCACCATCAGGATCACCGTCGTCATGACGATGAGGATCTGGATGTTCGAGACCTGCACGGCGAAGCCGCCGCTGTCCATCACGGTGTAGCCGCCGGTGATGATCGGCTGCAGCGGCTTCACGCGCGCGCCCTGGGCGATCTGCACGAAGTTCTGCAGGATGATCGACATGCCGATGGCGGTGATCAGCGGCGCGAGGCGGAAGGAACCGCGCAGCGGCCGGTAGGCGATGCGCTCCACCGACCAGCCCCAGGCCGAGGTCAGCACCATCGCCAGCACCAGCACCAGCAACAGAGAGAGGATGATCACCGCGATCGCCGAACCGGCGGTCAGCCCCAGCGCGATGATCATGATCAGCGCGATGAACGAGCCCACCATGAAGATGTCGCCGTGGGCGAAGTTGATCATGCCGATGATGCCGTAGACCATCGTGTAACCGATGGCGATGAGCCCATAGATCGAGCCCAGTGTGATTCCATTGATGAGCTGCTGGAGGAAATATTCCATATTGTCTTCGTTCGCCCCTGGAAGGACCGACCCATTCGCGGCACCGCTCTGAGTGGCGGCTGGGCGGAGGGTGATTTTCATCACCTGTAGCAAGCCGCAGCGGCGGAGACAATTCACCCTGTGTCGGATGGATGAACGAGGATGGCTTCCCCTCGCCGAGGCCATCCGGAGGAAGGACTTTTCCCCGCGCCAGATGCGGCGGGATCAGTTTCGCGCGCGGCGGCGCGGCGGCTCCTCGGCCTGCAGGCCCGGCACCACCGGCAGGAAGCGGTTCGCCTCCTCCTTCAGGAAGGCGTGCAGGCGGCGCGCCGCTGGCAGGAAGCGCTTGCCGCGCATGCGCACCACGTACCACTGGCGGACGATCGGCAGCCCCGCCACGTCGAGGATGGACAGGCGCCCGTCGGCGACCTCGGCGGCGACCGTGTGGGCGGAGATCAGCGATATGCCGAGACCGGCGATGACGGCCTGCTTGATCGTCTCGTTGGAGCCCATCTCGAGGGCGTAGCGCGGCCGCTCGTCGAGCGATTCGAACAGGCGCTCGGTCAGCGCGCGGGTGCCGGAGCCGTCCTCGCGGGAGATCAGGCGCTCGCGGGCGATCACCGCCGCCGGGATCGCCCGGCGGCCGGCCAGTGGATGGGCGGGGTCGGCGACGACGACGTGCGGGTGCTCGCCGATCGCCTCCGCCTCGACGTCGAGCCCCTCCGGCGGGCGGCCCATGATGGCGACGTCGAGGTCGAGGCGCTCGAGGCCGGCGATGATCTCGGCGCGGTTGCCGACGACGAGCTTGAGGTCGATGCGGGGATTGGCACGGGCGAAGGCGGCGAGCGCGTGCGGTGCGAAGTACTTCGCGGTGGAGACGACGCCGACCGCCACCTGGCCGGCGTCCAGGCTCTTCAGGGCGTCGAGTGCACCGCCGCATTCGGCAAGCGCCAGTTCGATGCGGGTGCAGGCGTCGAGGAGCTCGCGCCCCGCCACCGTCGGGCGGAAGGTGGAGCCAACGCGCTCCAGCACCGGCAGGCCGACGATGCGCTCGAGCAGCTGGATCTGCGCCGTCACGGCGGGCGGGGTGACGGCGAGCTCGTTCGCGGCCGCGGTGATGGCCCCGGTCCGTTCCACCGCCGACAGGGCGCGCAGCTGCTTGAGGGTGACGGAGCGCATGGCTGACATTCACTTTTTATGAAGGGATGCGCAAGAAGAAACAAATTTACTTTCTCCTGGACCGGCGTCACATTTGACCCATCGGAGAACGAGACGCATCGATCCGGATGCGCACATCGTGTGGACCCGATGCCAAGCGGACCCCTAGAGTTCGCCCAGAAGAACACCGATCGGAGCACCCGTCGCCGCGCCGGACCAACCGGCCAACCGAGACGGGGATCAACCTTCCGAGCGTCGAGGAAACGACCGGCCGCCCGGCCAGTCTGCCGGGGGCTCAGGAGGGAAGTCATGCCGCACACAGCGATGGCGCGCCCGCGTCTCGAATCCGCTCTCGCAGCCTGGTCGGGCAGCGATGCCGGCCGCGTCGCCGTCGCCGAGACGGTGGTGGCGCTCGCCGCCGCCGGCCGCCGCATCGCCGCCGTGGTGCGACGCGGCGCCATCGAGGGCGGGCTCGCCGCCGTCACCCGCGCCTCTTCGACCGGCGACGACCAGAAGGCGCTCGACGTCGCGGCGAACGACCTCCTGCTCGAGGCGCTCGTCACCGCCCCGGTCGCCGCCTTCTGTTCGGAAGAGATGGACGCCGCGGTGCCGATGAAGCCCGGCGCGCCGCTGGTGGTGGCGGTCGACCCGCTCGACGGCTCGTCCAACATCGACACCAACGTCTCGGTCGGCACGATCTTCTCGGTGCTGCCGGCGATCGCCGAGGGCGATGCCTTCCAGCAGCCGGGCAACCGCCAGCTCGCCGCCGGCTACCTGCTCTACGGCCCGCAGTGCGCGCTGGTGCTGACCGTCGGCGACGGTACCGACGTCTATACCCTCGACCCCGACACCGACGTCTTCGTTCTGACGGCGCGGCGAGTGCGGGTGCCCGAGAAGACGGCCGAGTTCGCCGTCAATGCCTCCAACTACCGCCACTGGGACCCGGCCTTCCGGGCCTACATCGACGAGTGCCTGGCCGGCAGCGCCGGCCCGCGCGGGCGCGACTTCAACATGCGCTGGATCGCCTCGATGGTGGCGGAGGCGCACCGCATCCTGACGCGCGGCGGCATCTATCTCTATCCGGGCGACGCGCGGCGCGGCTACGAGACCGGCCGGCTGCGGCTGATCTACGAAGCGAACCCGATCGGCATGCTGATCGAGCAGGCCGGCGGCGGCTGCACCACCGGCAAGGAGCGGATGCTTGACGTCGCCCCGACGGGGCTGCACCAGCGGGTGCCGCTCGTCTTCGGCTCGGCCCAGGAGGTCGCGCACTTCGAGCGGGTGCAGAGCGAGCCGGCGGCACACAAGTCGCCGCTGTTCGGCAATCGTGGTCTCCTTCGGGCCTGAAGACCGAGCCCGGAGGCACGTCCATGTCCGTCAAGCACCCGATCATTTCGGTCACCGGCTCGTCCGGCGCCGGCACCACCTCGGTCCGCCGCACCTTCGAGCAGATCTTCCGCCGCGAGAACGTCGAGGCGGCCTATATCGAGGGTGACGCCTTCCACCGCTTCGACCGCCTCGCCATGAAGCGCGAGATGGCCGAGGAACAGGCGAAGGGCAACCGCCACTACAGCCACTTCGGCCCGGAGGCGAACCTCTTCCGGGAGCTGGAGCAGCTGTTCGCCGAATACGGCGCGAGCGGCACCGGCACCTTCCGCCACTACATCCACGATGCGGTGGAGGCTGATCTCTACGGCGGCAGCCCCGGCACCTTCACGGAGTGGGAGCGGCTGACCGGCCCGACGGACCTGCTCTTCTACGAGGGCCTGCACGGCGCCGTGGTCACGCCCGAGGTCGACGTCGCCCGCCATGCGGATCTCAAGATCGGCGTCGTGCCGGTGATCAATCTCGAGTGGATCCAGAAGATCCATCGCGACCGCTCCACCCGCGGATACTCCACGGAAGCCGTCACCGACACGATCCTGCGGCGCATGCCGGACTACATCAACTACATCTGCCCGCAGTTCACCGAGACCGACGTCAACTTCCAGCGCGTGCCGACGGTCGACACGTCGAACCCGTTCATTGCGCGCTGGATCCCGACGCCGGACGAGTCGCTCGTCGTGATCCGCTTCAAGAGCCCACGCGGCATCGACTTCCCGTACCTGGTGTCGATGATCCACGACAGCTTCATGTCGCGGGCGAATTCCATCGTCATCCCCGGCAACAAGCTCGACCTCGCGATGCAGCTGATCCTGACGCCCTTGATCCTGCAGCTCGTCGAGCGGCGGAGGCGGGTGCTGTGAGGGGGGTGGCACAACGCCTTTCGTCCCTCCCCTGCCAGGGGGGCACCGCGCCCGTCCTCCCCCTGCCAGGGGGGAGGACAGCCGCGCCGTCAGGCGCGGCAGGTGGGGGCCTGTCAATCCCAAATGCTGCCCGTGTTTGGATTGACGGGCCCCACCCTGCCGGCTTCGCCGGCTGTCCCTCCCCCTGGCAGGGGAGGGACGCTCAAACGGCCGTCTTTTCCTTGGGGAGGACGGGAACCGCCCTCGACGGGAGAGTCGCAAAATGAACATGGTCGACCGCCCCACCTCTTCCGCCTCAACTGCCCCGCGCGACCTCTCCCGCGACATGGCGAACGCCATCCGGGCCCTCGCCATGGATGCCGTCGAGAAGGCGAAGTCCGGCCATCCCGGGCTGCCGATGGGCATGGCCGACGTCGCCACCGTGCTGTTCACCCGTTTCCTGCGCTTCGATGCGGCCGCACCCGGCTGGGCCGATCGCGACCGCTTCGTGCTGTCGGCCGGCCACGGCTCGATGCTGCTCTATGCGCTACTCCACCTCACCGGCACGCCGGGGATGGACATCGAGGAGCTGAAGCAGTTTCGCCAGTGGGGTTCGAAGACCGCCGGCCACCCGGAGTACGGCCACACGCCGGGCGTCGAGGTGACCACCGGGCCGCTCGGCCAGGGTCTCGCCAGCGCCGTCGGCATGGCGCTCGCCGAGCGGATGATGAACGCCCGCTTCGGCGACGACCTCGTCGACCACCACACCTACGTGCTCTGTGGCGACGGCTGCCTGATGGAGGGCATCAGCCACGAGGCGATCTCGCTCGCCGGGCATCTGAAGCTGTCCAAGCTGATCGTGCTGTTCGACGACAACGAAATCTCGATCGACGGCCGCACCTCGCTGTCATGCTCGGACGACCAGCTCGCCCGGTTCGCCGCCTCCGGCTGGGACGTCGCCCGCGTCGACGGCCACGACCAGGCGGCGGTCGCCGCCGCCATCGAGGCCGCTCGGAAATCCGTCCGGCCGTCGCTGATCGCCTGCCGGACCATCATCGGCTTCGGCGCGCCGTCCAAGCAGGGCACCGAGAAGGTGCACGGGGCGCCGCTGGGTGCCGCCGAGATCGCCGCCGCCCGCGCCGTGCTCGACTGGCCGTGGCCGGCCTTCGATATCCCCGAGGACGTGCGCGCCGCCTGGGCCGCCGCCGGCAGCCGCGGCCGCGAGGCCCGCCACGCCTGGGAAGGCCGCCTCGCCGCCCAGGGCACCCGCGTCGGCGCCGCCTTCGAGGCCGCCATGACGGGCGTGCTCGGCGCCGAGTTCGATCGCGCCATGGCGGCGGTGAAATCGGGCTTCGCGACGAAGGCGCCGTCGATCGCCACCCGCCAGGCGTCGCGCGAGGTGCTCGACGCCATCGTGCCGGCGGAGCCGGTGCTCGCCGGCGGCTCGGCCGACCTCACGCACTCGAACCTCACCCACGCCAAGGGCCAGATGCCTGTGTCGGCGGCCGACTTCTCGGGCTCCTACATCCACTTCGGCATCCGCGAACTCGGCATGGCGGCAGCCCTGAACGGCATGGCGCTGCACGGCGGCTTCGTCCCCTATGGCGGGACCTTCCTGTGCTTCGCCGACTATTCCCGCCCCGCCATTCGCCTCGCCGCCCTGATGGGGGTGCGCGTCGTCCACGTGATGACGCACGACAGTATCGGCCTTGGCGAGGACGGGCCAACCCACCAGCCCGTCGAGCATCTGGCGGCACTCCGCGCCATCCCGAACCTCCTGGTCTTCCGCCCGGCCGACGCGGTCGAGACGGCGGAGAGCTGGGAGTGCGCGCTCCGCGCGGCGAAGCGCCCGTCGGTGCTCTGCCTGTCACGGCAGGCGCTGCCGACGCTCCGGCGCGACGGTGCCGGCGCCAACCGCACGGCCCGCGGCGCCTATGTGCTGGTCGAGCCAGAGGGCTGGCGCGACGTCACGCTGATCGCCACCGGCTCCGAAGTCTCGCTGGCGGTGGCGGCGGCCGAGGCCCTCGTCACCCACGGGGTGCGGGCCGCGGTGGTCTCCGCCCCCTGCCTCGACCTCTTCCGTGAGCAGGACGCCGAATACCGCCGCTCCGTCCTCGGCCGTGCCCCGCGCGTCGGCATCGAGGCGGCGGTGGAAGGCGACTGGGCGCGCTGGCTCGGCGAGGACGGCATCTTCGTCGGCATGCACGGCTTCGGCGCCAGCGCCCCGGCCGAGGTGCTGTTCGAGAAGTTCGGCATCACCGAGGACGCGGTCGTCGCTGCCGCGCTCGCCGTCACCAACAAGTCCAACTGAGGCCGGCCTTCGCCGCCGACAACAACGATCAGCCGAGGAAACCCGATGGCCCGCATCACCCTCCGCCAGCTCCTCGACCACGCCGCTGAGCGCGGCTACGGCGTGCCCGCCTTCAACATCAACAACATGGAGCAGGTGATCGCCATCATGCGGGCCGCCCAGGCGGTCGACGCGCCGGTGATCCTGCAGGCGAGCCGCGGCGCCCGCTCCTATGCCGGCGACATCATGCTGTCGAAGATGGTGGAAGCGGCCGAGCAGATGTACCCGGGCATCCCGATCTGCCTGCACCAGGACCACGGCAACAACGAGGCGACGTGCCTGTCGGCGATGCAGCACGGCTTCACCAGCGTGATGATGGACGGCTCGCTCGAGGCCGACGCCTCGACGCCGGCGAGCTACGACTACAACCTCGACATCACCGCCCGCGTCGCCCGCATGGCGCACGCGATCGGCGTCTCGGTGGAGGGCGAGCTCGGCGTGCTCGGCTCGCTCGAGACCGGACAGGGCGACAAGGAGGACGGCCACGGCGCCGAGGGGACGCTGTCGCACGACCAGCTCCTCACCGACCCCGACCAGGCCGTCGATTTCGTAGCGCGGACGAAAGTCGATGCTCTCGCCATCGCGATGGGCACCTCGCACGGCGCCTACAAGTTCTCGCGCCAGCCGGACGGCGACATCCTGGCGATGAACGTCATCAAGGAGATCAACGCCCGCCTTCCGACGGTGCACCTCGTCATGCACGGCTCGTCGTCGGTGCCGCAGGAGCTGCAGGACCTGTTCAACCAGCACGGCGGGGAGATGCCGCAGACCTGGGGCGTGCCGGTGTCGGAGATCCAGACCGGCATCCGCCACGGCGTCCGCAAGGTGAACATCGACACCGACTGCCGGCTCGCGATGACGGCGGTGTTCCGCAAGGTGGCGAGCGAGAAGCGCAGCGAGTTCGACCCGCGGAAATTCCTCGCCCCGTCGCTCGATTCGATGATGGCGCTGTGCAAGCGGCGCTTCGAGGAGTTCGGCACCGCCGGCAACGCCTCGAAGATCACGACGGTGTCGCTCGCCGAGATGGCCAAGCGCTATCGGAGCGGTGCCCTCGACCCGCGCATCGACGTCGCCCAGGCGGCGTGAGGACGTGACTTCGTCCCTCCCCTGACAGGGGGAGGGACAGCCGGCGAAGCCGGCAGGGTGGGGCCTGTCAATCCGACCGCCCCACCTCGATTGACGAGCCCCCACCTGCGGCGCCTGCGGCGCCGCTGTCCTCCCCCCTGGCAGGGGGAGGACGAGGTCCCGTGCGTCCCGACCACGACACCGACATTCAGGAGGAAGCCCCCATGAACGCAGATGCAGGAACGGTGCGCGGCAAGGACCGCTACAAGGCCGGCGTGATGGAATACCGGAAGATGGGCTACTGGGAGCCCGACTACACGCCGAAGGACACCGACGTCATCGCCCTCTTCCGCGTCACGCCGCAGGACGGCGTCGACCCGATCGAGGCCTCCGCCGCCGTCGCCGGCGAGAGCTCCACCGCCACCTGGACGGTGGTGTGGACCGACCGCCTGACCGCCTGCGAGAAGTATCGGGCGAAGTGCTACAAGGTCGATCCGGTGCCGAATGCGCCGGGCTCCTACTTCGCCTACATCGCCTATGACCTCGATCTCTTCGAGCCGGGCTCGATCGCCAACCTCACCGCCTCGATCATCGGCAACGTCTTCGGCTTCAAGCCGCTGAAGGCGCTGCGCCTCGAGGACATGCGACTGCCGGTCGCCTACATCAAGACCTTCGACGGACCGGCCACCGGCATCGTCGTCGAGCGCGAGCGCCTCGACAAGTTCGGCCGGCCGCTGCTCGGCGCCACCGTCAAGCCGAAGCTCGGCCTCTCCGGCCGCAACTACGGCCGCGTCGTCTACGAGGCGCTGAAGGGCGGCCTCGACTTCACCAAGGACGACGAGAACATCAACTCGCAGCCGTTCATGCACTGGCGCGACCGCTTCCTCTACTGCATGGAGGCCGTCAACAAGGCACAGGCGCAGACCGGCGAGATCAAGGGGACGTATCTCAACGTCACCGCCGGCACGATGGAGGACATGTACGAGCGCGCCGAGCTCGCCAAGGAGCTCGGCTCGACCATCGTCATGATCGACCTCGTCATCGGGTACACGGCGATCCAGTCGATGTCGAAGTGGGCGCGCCGCAACGACATGATCCTGCATCTCCACCGCGCGGGCCACGGCACCTATACGCGGCAGAAGTCGCACGGCGTGTCGTTCCGCGTCATCTCGAAGTGGATGCGGCTCGCCGGTGTCGACCACATCCACGCCGGCACGGTGGTTGGCAAGCTCGAGGGCGACCCGAAGACGACGCGCGGCTTCTACGACATCCTGCGCGAGGACCACGTGCCGATGAATCTCGAGAACGGCGTGTTCTTCGACCAGCCGTGGGCGAGCCTGCGCAAGGTGATGCCGGTGGCGTCTGGCGGCATCCACGCGGGCCAGATGCACCAGCTCCTCGACCACCTCGGCGAGGACGTCGTGCTGCAGTTCGGCGGCGGCACCATCGGCCACCCGATGGGCATCCAGGCCGGCGCGACGGCCAATCGCGTCGCCCTCGAGGCGATGATCTTCGCCCGCAACTCCGGCCGCGACTACGTCAAGGAAGGCCCGCAGATCCTGCAGGACGCGGCGCGCCACTGCCTGCCCTTGAAGCAGGCGCTCGACGTCTGGGGCGACGTCACCTTCGACTACGCGTCCACCGACACGCCCGACTTCGTGCCCTCGGTGTCGGCCTCGGTCTGACCCCGTCCCGGGGCGCCTGCGATGGCGCCCCGATCGCCCCAATCCCGTCGCCGCGCAAGCCGCGGCCGAGCATTCCGATTGCCGCGCCAGCGGCGCAGGAGGACACCATGCGCGTCACCCAGGGCTGCTTCTCGTTCCTGCCCGACCTCACCGACGACCAGATCCGCTCCCAGGTGCAGTACTGCCTGGACAACGGCTGGGCGGTGAACCTCGAGTTCACCGACGATCCCCATCCCCGCAACACCTACTGGGAGATGTGGGGCCTGCCGATGTTCGATCTCCGCGACGCCGCCGGCGTGATGAAGGAGCTTTCCGACTGCCGGCGCGTCCACGGCGACAAGTACATCCGCATGTCCGCCTTCGACGCCACCCACACCTGGGAGTCGCTGCGCATCTCCTTCATCGTCAACCGCCCGGCCGACGAGCCCGGTTTCGACCTCATCCGCCAGGAGCGCGAGGGGCGCCGCATCGCCTACACGACGCGCTCCTATGCGGCGAACCAGCCCGAAGGCCGCCGCTACGGCGGCTGACACAGTCCGTGGAGCGCTCCGTTGCCCAAGCGTGGCGCGGGCCTCCCCTTGCGGCGGCTTCCGGTTCCCGCTCGCTCCCACGGTCCGGCACCCTCTCGCCGGACCACCCGGAAGCCGCCGCCTTTTTGTTCGATGCGCCGACGCGACCGACCCGAACGCCAACGCGTCCCTCCCCTGCCAGGGGGAGGGACAGACCGCGAAGCGGTCAGGGTGGGGCCTGTCATTCAGAGGCTCGACCTCGACTGGCGTCGCACCCCTGATTGACGGGCCCCCACCTGCCGGCTTCGCCGGCTGTCCTCCCCCCTGGCAGGGGGAGGACGCGTATCCGCTGGTGCTTCGCTCGAAGCCCACAAGAGTCGGATGAGCCGCCCCCATGAACACCGTCACCCCCACCGAAGCCGCCGCCGAGGCCCCTGCCCCGTTCGATCCGACCGTCCGCGTCGACCTCCTCGCCGAGCGCGCCGAGGCCGGCATCGATGCGATCCTAGACAAGCTCGACCGCGACCTGATCGGCCTCAAACCCGTGAAGACACGCATCCGCGAGATCGCGGCGCTGCTGTTGATCGAACGCGTCCGCCGCCGGCTCGGGCTCGCGGCGGAGGCACCGACGCTGCACATGTCGTTCACCGGCAACCCCGGCACCGGCAAGACCACCGTCGCCATGCGGATGGCGGAGATCCTGCACGGCCTCGGCTTCATCCGCCGCGGCCACCTCGTTTCGGTCACGCGTGACGACCTCGTCGGCCAGTACATCGGCCACACCGCGCCGAAGACGAAGGAGATTCTGAAGAAAGCGATGGGCGGTGTGCTCTTCATCGACGAGGCCTACTATCTCTATCGCCAGGAGAACGAGCGCGACTATGGCCAGGAGGCGATCGAGATCCTGCTGCAGGTGATGGAGAACCAGCGTGAGGACCTCGTCGTCATCCTCGCCGGCTATGGCGACCGGATGGACAAGTTCTTCTCCTCCAACCCCGGCTTCCGCTCGCGCATCGCCCACCACATCGACTTTCCCGACTATGGCGACGGCGAGCTCGTCTCGATCGGCGAGAAGCTGCTCGCCGACCAGAACTACCGGCTGAGCCCGGAGGCGCGGACGGCGTTCGAATCCTATGTCGTCGCCCGGCGCCGGCAGCCGCACTTCTCCAACGCCCGCTCGATCCGCAACGCGCTCGACCGGGCGCGGCTGCGGCAGGCGAACCGGCTCGTGGCGCGCGCGGCAGAACCCTTGACGGCCGGCGACATCATGACCATCGAAGCGGAGGACATCCTGTCGAGCCGGGTGTTCAAGGCCGCCTCCGAGGCCCGTGCGTGAGGAACACCCGATGAGCCAGCAGCCCCTCGTCATCGCCCCGTCGATCCTGTCGGCGGACTTCGCCCGCCTCGGCGAGGAGGTGCGCGCCATCGACGCCGCCGGCGCCGACTGGATCCATGTGGACGTCATGGACGGCCACTTCGTGCCGAACATCACCATCGGGCCGGACGTGGTGAAGGCGCTCCGCCCGCACACGACGAAGCCCTTCGACGTCCACCTGATGATCTCCCCCGTCGACCCCTATCTGGAAGCCTTCGCCAAGGCCGGCGCCGACCACATCATCGCCCACGTCGAATCCTCGCCGCACATCGACCGGACGCTGCAGGAGATCCGCCGGCTCGGCTGCAAGGCCGGCGTCACCCTCTGCCCCGGCACGTCGGAAAGCACGATCGAGTACGTGCTCGACAAGGTCGACCTGGTGCTGGTGATGACGGTGAACCCCGGCTTCGGCGGCCAGTCGTTCCTGCACTCGCAGCTGCCGAAGATCCGCCGCATCCGCCAGATGATCGGCGACCGGCCGATCCGCATCGAGATCGACGGCGGCGTCAACCCGGAGACGGCGCGCCTCTGCGCGGAGGCCGGCGCCGACAGCCTCGTCGCCGGCTCCGCCGTCTTCAAGGGCGGCACGCCGGAGGCCTATGCCGCGAACATCGCGGCGATCCGCGCCGGCGGCGAAGCGGCGATGCGAGAGGCGGCGTGATCGGCGCCGCATGAGGCTGGCGCGCCGGACGAACCGGCGCGCCTTGGTGGCTTCGATCAGTCCACATCCATGCAGTTGGCGTAGTAGGTGACGGTCGCCGCCCAGTCGGAGAAGACGCCGCGGACGCCGACGTCCTTCGCCAGCACGTCGAGCAGCACGTAGGTGTCGCCGCTCCCCTTGATGGCGTCCTTGACGCTCTGGAAATAGTAGCCGCCGCCGTCGGCGAGGGTGCCGGAGCGCTCCAGCGTCCAGGTGATGATGTCGAGGCCGGCCTCCTTCGCCGCCCTGGCGTAGGCGGACGGGACGATCTTGCCCGCGCCATCGAGCGTCACCAGCACATGCAGCGGCGGCGCGATGATCTCGACGCCCTGGTCGACGAGCTCCTGCATCGTCGGCTTCCAGCTCTCGGGCTTCATCGCGTCGAAGCCGGGGAGCGTCTCGTCACGATCGTCGAGGAACACGCCCTGCGCGCCGAACGCCGGCTCGGCCTTCAGCCAGTAGAGCACGTCGCGCAGCTGGAAGGACTGGGCGAAGACGTCGGCAGGTTCGATGCCGGCCGCCTTGTACTCGTCGATCATCTGCTGGGCGTAGGCGTCCTGGGTGTAGTCGCCGTCGAAGGGCATCGGCACGCTCGGCGCCTTCAGCTCCGGCGTGAACTGCACGCCGAGGTCGGAAAACAGCGCGATGCTCTCGGCGTGCGTCATCAGCGTGCCGGTCGAGGCGTAGAGGTCGGTGCGCCACCCGGCGGTGCCCTTCATGTAGTCGGCCGCGGTGGTGGCATCGGCGTTGGCGCCGTCCATCTTGCCGCGCAGCGACTGGAACTCGGCGAGCGTCAGGTCGCTGGTGCAGCACTGCGCCTCGGCCTTCCTGCCCGTCGCAGGGTCGGCCGGCGTGAACGGCTTCGAGCACTTCGCGGCGAGCTCGGGCCGCGCCAGGATGTCGGTGGAGGTGTGCAGGTCGCACTGGGAGTGGCGGCAGACGAGCTGGCGGTCCTTGGTGAAGGTGACGTCGCACTCGAGGATACCGGCCCCCATGCGCGCGGCGGCGAGATAGCTCTCGTGGGTGTGCTCGGGAAACTGCAGCGGCGCGCCGCGGTGGCCGATCGAGAAGCGCGACGGCGTGAACGGCCCGGCCGCGCAGGCGGCGAGCGTCTGCTTCAGATCGCTCTCGGCCATCTGGTCGACGAGATAAAACGGCCGCGGGCCGAGCTGGGCGGTGTCGACGCCCTGAGCGCGCACCTCGACGGAAGTGCCGCTGGTCATCGTCACCACCAGGCAAGCGGCGAATGCTGCTCCCGAAATCCTCCGGTTCATGTCGATGCCTCTCGCGCGATCGGTGCCCCAGGGTGGGCAGCGTCCGGCGATTGAAGCAGTTGCAGGCGAAGCTGCGATGTCAGCGGAGGGGAAAAAAGCTACCGGCCGTTACGGTTCCTGTGCGTGCGGCTGGCGCGTCAGCCACCGCGGTCGTCCACAATCGATCTGGCAGGACTTGTTGTCGTTCGCTATCCGCGCCTGCCGCGGTGTCAGGAAGCTTCCTCGGCGTCAAAAATCCAGCCGCGGCAGTTCGACAGCGTGCCGCGCATCATGCTGAGGTCGTCCGTGCCGTAGGCATGCAGGTGGTAGCGGCCGTCCTTCAGCGTCAGAACGGCCCTGCTGTCGTGCTCGCCGAGCACCGGGAACGGCTTGGCATCCGGGGGATGCTTCTCCAGGAGCGTGAACTCCCACGTGTCGCCCTCGTGGGCAAGGAGTTGGCCGTAGATCCGGTTGTTGGCGGCGAAGGTGTTGATAGGGCTGCCGAACAAGCCGGTGTCGGCGATGGTGATCTGTTCGCCCTGGACATCGACGACAATGATTTCGTCTCCCAGATAATGCAGCGCAGTGTCCGGGGTCTTGCACTCGGAGAACGACAGATCATTCTTCATCCTGATCGGGAAGCGGTCCATGGTGCCCTCGATGGGGTGATCGCGGAGGCCCGCGGCTGATGATATCGCAGGCCGCGCCGGCTAGAGCGCGGCAGCCGGCCCGCGCTTGGCGGTGGCGATCTTGTCGACGAGGTCGAGACCGAGGCGGATGCCCTCGACGGCATCCATCCGCCAGTGAACGCCGAGATAGACGCGGCTCACCGCGTTCTCGTGGATCGCCTGGGCGAGCGTCAGGGTGCGGCGGTGCAGCGGGCGGATAGAGCCGTCCGGATCGCACTGGTTGCCGTCGTACTCGTCCGAGATGACCTCGAAGGTGAAGTCCTCCGCCGGTCCCTTGCCGAAGTTTTCGAGCAGGCGGCGCGCCACCTCGAAGGTGACGGTGCCGAAGGTCGCGTGGCCGGACGGATAGGCCGGGAACGGCGGCGTGCGGTTCTCGAGGCCCTTGCCGGAAAGGCGGGTCTTCGTGTTCGTCTGCGGCGCCCCGAGCGGCGCCCAGTGGGCGTCGCCGGTGGCCAGCGTCTCCGACTCCGGCTTCTGAGCGAGCCAGGCGTAGATCGGCCCCTGGTTCACAGTACTCGTTGGCAGGGCTGCGCCCGTAAAGGTCGCGGCCGAAGGGCGCTGCTTTGAACCCTTGGCCACGAGCCGGTCGGCGCCGAAGCCAATATCGGCCTCGCGCACGCCCGTGACGGGCCGGGCGACATGGAACTTGTACTTCTCCTCCCAGGCCGCGATGCCGGCATCCGCCATCGCGAGGTTCGCCGCCGCGAACAGGACGGCGTTCTGGGCGGTGGAGAGTCTGGCCTTCTTGGAGATGGCGTCGAGGCACTGGTTGTAGAGCCGCGGCGGCACGCCGAGGTTGCGCACGCCGTCATAGCCCCAGAAGACGCCGATGAGCGTCTGCTCTGGCGTACGCTTGAGACCGGCCGTGCCGAACGCAGCGCCTGATTCCTTCACCTCCGCGAGTTCGGCCGGCCAGCCGTCCGCGTTCAGGTAGTCGCCGATGGCGTCCCGCCCGAGCGGCGGCACGAAGCCGTCAAAGACATCCTTGGGGTCGTAGCCGCCGAAGGGGGTCACCTTGCCCCACGTCACGCCGAGAATGTTCTGCTCGGGTGCGTAAGGATCGGGCTTGAAGGCGCCGCGGACCGGCATCGGACGGTAGAGGCGCTCGCCGAGGTGCGAGCCGTCCTCCGCCCGGTCGTCGACGTGTCGGCGCCCGACGCGGGCGCCGAAGGCGAGGCCATCCTCGATCGCGGCCCAGCTGGCCGGCGGCTTCGGGGGAACGGCGCCGCCGTCCGGCTGCAGCAGCAGCAGCCGGAACTCGGTGAGCTTCTGGTCGGCGAGCGTGCCGCCGAACAAGAGTTGGATGGCCGTCGCGGCGGCCCCGGCTACAGCGGCGGCCGCCGATGCGCCGACAGGGGGTGCCGGAAGGCCGGTGAGGTACGCCGGCAGGAGCGGCCCACCGACGGAGATCGGCGAGACCGCATGGAGGGCGTCGTACATCGCGATGTAGACGATCGCCAGCGCCCGCGAGGTGCGCGTCGGACCGCCCTGCATCGGCATCAGGGTCTGCCGATCCATCGGCGTTCCCGTCTCGTCGTCGCCGCGCTCGTCGTCGAACGTGTAGTCGCGCCGATGCGCCTCGAGCGCCACGTCACTCCAGAAAAGGATCGGATCCATCGCCATGCCCCCACGACCTGTGCGTGCATGATGCAACCACCAATGAAATTTACAAGAGAATTCTTCTCAGGATACTTCTCAAAGTTGTGATCGCGAGGACGGAAGGTCCTGGGGCCGCGCGGGGGCGAGCCACTGCGGGCCGGAGGCCCGCGCGCCTGCTTGCGCGTCGGCGCTGCAGCGGCCGCAGGACCGCCGGTCGTCATCAGGAATGTCGCTTCGCGCCATCAGCACTCGTCATTTCCGCGCCCCCGCGCAGCGCCCTAGGTTTCCGTCGGCAAAAGCCTGGCGCACAGAAGGAAACGGCCGTGGCCGCAGAGACCTTGTCCCTCACCGAGGCCGGCGCCAGTCCGCAGCCGGCGATCCTGCACCGCACCGCGCTCGGCGGCCGGCGGCCGGGCGTCGTCATCGGGCCGGGCGGGCTGCAGAAGGGTGATCCGGCCGGGCTGACGTGGCTCGGGGAGCGGCTGGCGACCGCGGGATACAACGCGCTGGCGATCAGCTATCGCGCCGCTTTCGCGATCGACGATCCCAAAGACTACGCCCTCGGGCTGCAGCGGCTGCTGGCCGAGACCGACACCGATCCGGCGCGCGTCTTCCTCGTCGGCCATTCGCGCGGCGGCATGGGGGCGCTGCGCACAGCCGGGCTGGACCCTCGGTTCGCCGGCGTCGTCGCGTGGGGGGCACCGAGCACGTTCAAGCGGGAGGTGGAGGGGGTGGAGGGCTATGCCGCCGGCCGCTACGCCCGACTCTGCCAGTGGGTCGGTGGCACGCCGGCGGAGATGCCGGAGCGCTACGAGACGGTGCAGGCGATCAGCTATGCCGACCGCATCCGCCAGCCCGTCTACCTGCTGCACGGCGCCGCCGACCTGCACGCCCCGCCTGAGGCCTCAAAGGCGATGGCAGCCGCGCTCCAGGCTGCGAGCAACCCCGACGTGACGCTCGAGGTTCTGCCGGAGTACGGCCACTACTGGGAGCGCCACTTCAAGCCGCACGACTTCGACGGCATCGCCGCGCGGACCATCGCCTGGCTCGATGCCCGCAGCGGGGGGTGAGAGGGCCGACGGGAGAGCAACGACCGGGCGCCGTACTCTCCTCGGTGGCGGGTGAACGTTGCGGGTCCAACCCCTCCCCGTCATGGCCCGGCTTGACCGAACCATCCCTCCACCCAGAGACGGCGGACGTCTGCACTCGCGATGGATCGCGCGGTCAATCACCCGGTCAAGCCGGGTGAGGGCGATGACGGATCGAGGGAGTGGAGTGCGAATGGGTTCGCAGCAGGCCTACCAGCGCCGAACGGCTGAACTTCAAGCCGCCAGCCGTTCCTCCAGCCGCTCGCCGGCCTCGGCGGCTTCCGCGGCCACCAGCGTCGCGTCGGGCGTGAATTCCTCGGGGATGGCGCACAGCCCCCGTGCCGCGAGCCAGCGGCCGAAGGCGGGCGAGGCGGTGGCGACCGCGAAGGCCGGGGCGCCGATCAGGCCGGCGAGCATCGGCGCGGCCCACGGCAGCACGCCCGGCATCACCGCACCGAGCAGGCCCGCCACGGCGAGACCGAAGACCACCTGCGGCCACAGGCCCTTGAAGGCGTGCGCCCAGCTGAGGCGATAGCCGTCGCGCTTCTGGCCGTCCCAGCCGACGCGGCGGCCGAAGGCGAGGCCGATCATGAAGATGGCGTCGGCAAGCGCCACCGCGGGCGCCATCAGCGTCGAGGCGACGAGCTCGATCAGACCCCCGGCGACGAGGCGGGCGCCGCCGCCATAGCGCGCCCGCTCCTGGCGGCGCACGAGGATGTCGGCGAGCCCGGCGATCTTCGGCGTCAGGCTCATGACGAAGATCACCACGAAGAAGGAGATGCCGAAGGCCACCGGGAACGGCTCGGTGGTGGCGGGCTCCAGCACCTTCACCGCGCTCGCCAGGATGAAGGCGACCCAGCCGGCTGCGCCCATGTACATCAGGATCGCCAGCAGCACCTGCAGGCGGCTGACCGGCAACAGGCCGGGCATGCCGAGCAGCTTGAAGTACTGCATGTTGCCCTGGCACCAGCGCAGGTCGCGCTTCAGGAAGTCCGGCAGCGCCGGCGGGTTCTCCTCGAAGCTGCCGCCCTCGCGGGCGAGCACGCGCACCTCGTAGCCGGCGCGGCGCATCATCGCCGCCTCGATCTGGTCGTGCGACAGCACCGGTCCGCCGAGCGGCGGCCGACCCGGCAGCACCGGCAGCTTGCAGTGCTCGCGGAAGGCGTCGATGCGGATCGCGGCGTTGTGGCCCCAGTAAGGACCGCAGTCGGCGTGCCACCAGGCGCTGCCGGTGGTGTAGCTGCGCATGCCGTGGCGCATGCCGAACTGGAAGATGCGGGCAAAGCCGCTCTCGGCCGGGCGGCCGACGACGAGGCTCTGCAGGATGCCGAGGCGCGGCGTCGCCTGCATGACGCGCACGAGCTCGAGCATCGCGTCGGCCGACATCAGGCTGTCGGCGTCGAGCGTGATCATGAAGGTGAACTCGTCGCCGGCGTGGTCGACGAATTCGCGGATGTTGCCGGCCTTGAAGCCGGCGTTGTCGGTGCGGCGGCGGTAACGGACGGAGCCCGAATGGCGGGCGCTCGCGGCGAGACGGTGCGCGGCCGCCTCCTCGGCGGCGATGATCTCGCACTTCGAGGAATCCGAGAGGACGACGGCGACGAAGCGCTCGCCCCAGGGCGTCGCGTCGAGCGCACGGCGCATCACCGAGAGCCGGGCGAAGACGGCGTCGGGGTCCTCGTTGCGGATGCAGAGTGCCAGCGCGACCTTGGCAGTGATCGGGTCGTCCGGGTGGGCCCGCGACAGGAACGGCGCGACTGCCGCCATCGGGTCGCGCGAGCCATGCAGGATCGCAAAGCCGATGACGGCGTTCCAGAAGCCGATCACTGTCCACGGCGTCGAGAGCAGGAAGGTCGCCAGCAGCACATAGTCGAGCACCGACCAGCCGCCGTGGCCGAGCAGCACCGACAGACCGGCGGTCAGCGCCGCAAGCGTGCCGAGCACCAGCGTCGCCATGATCAGGCGGCGGCGGGCGACGACGACCCGCGGCTGCAGGCCGGCCGGCGTCCACGTCGGGTCGGCGGGGACCTCCGACAGGGTGGCGCCGTGGACGTCATGGGACGCACCGTCGTGGCGCAACGGGCGCGACGGCCTATAACCGGGAGCGGTCGACATCTCGGGGGTTATCGTCCTGTGGGTGGTATTCGACTTGGGATCGAACGCGAGGACCATGATGGGCGAACACTCCGCGACGCAAGGGCCTGACACGCGGGCGGTCGACGGTCCGCCCCGGCGAGCACTTGCCCGCGCCCTTTGGTACGTCGCACCGGGCCGGGTGGACCTGTGGGAGGAGTCCGTCGCCCCCCTCGGGGCGGGTGAAGCGCGCGTGCGGACCACCTTCAGCGGCGTCAGCCGCGGCACGGAGCGGCTCATTCTCTCGGGTCGCGTGCCGGTCTCGGAGCACGCCCGCATGCGGGCGCCGGCGCAGCAGGGCGCCTTCCCGTTTCCGGTGAAATATGGCTATGCCGCCGTCGGCACGGTGGAGGACGGCCCGGACGATCTCGCCGGCCGCACCGTCTTCGCGCTGGTTCCTCACGCAGACGTGTTCACCGCCCCCGTCGATGCGCTGGTGCCGGTGCCCGGCGGCATTCCGCCGCGCCGCGCCGTACTCGCCGCCAACATGGAGACGGCGCTCAACGGCGTCTGGGACGGGGCCGTCGGACCCGGCGACCGTGTCGCGGTGGTCGGCGCCGGCATGGTCGGGTGTCTGGTCGCGAGCCTCGTCGCGCGGATCGCCGGCACTGAGGTGACGCTGGTCGACGTGCTGCCGGAGCGCGCCGCCGTCGCCGCGGCGCTCGGCTGCCGCTTCGCCATGCCGGAGGACTGCCCCGGCGATTGCGACGTCGTCTTCCACGCCTCCGCGTCAGCGCCCGGGCTCGCCACCGCCATCGCCGCCGCCGGCACCGAGGCCGCGATCGTCGAGATGTCGTGGTACGGCGAGGGCACCGTGGCGGCCCCGCTCGGCGGCGCCTTCCATTCGCAACGCCTGCGGCTCGTCGGCTCGCAGGTCGGCAGCGTGTCGCCGTCGCGGCGGCCACGGTGGAGCTACCGCCGGCGGCTCGAGAAGGCCCTCGCCCTGCTCGACGACCCGCGCCTCGACGTGCTGCTCGACACAGAGATCGCCTTCGCCGACCTGCCGCGGCTCTTACCGGCGGCGCTCGCTGCCGGTGGTTGCGCGCTCGGCATCGTCGTCCGCTACGACTGACGCCGCACGACCTTCGATCCGACCCGGTCGCGGCCGCGTATGCCGCCGACCCCACGAAAACGGGAGACGAATCCATGTATGCCGTCGAAGTTCGCGACCACATGATGATCGCGCACAGCCTGCCGGATCCGGTGTTCGGTCCCGCCCAAGGCCTGCACGGGGCGACATTCGTCGTCGACGTCGCCTTCTTCCGCCCGACCCTGACGGAGCACGGCTTCGTCGTCGACATCGGCCGGGCGACCGATGTGCTGAAGGAGACCATGAGCCGGCTAAGCTATCGCAACCTCGACGACGTGCCGGAGCTCGCGGGGAAGTTGACGACGACCGAGTTCCTCTGCCGCTGGGTGTTCGATCGCATGGTCGAGGCGGCACGCGACGGTCGCCTGGGGCCGGGTTCCGACGGCCTTGATTCGATCCGGGTGACGCTGCACGAGTCCCACGTGGCGCGCGCCTGGTTCGAGGGTCCGGTGGCGAATGCCTGAGCTTTTCCTGATGGTTCCGGGTGACCCCGAAACCGTCACCGGAGGCTACGCCTACGACCGGGCCCTGGTCGCGTCGCTGTGCCGCCGGGGCTGGTCGGCCCGCATCATCCCCCTGCCCGCAGACTTTCCTGACCCGGCTAACGATTCGATCGATTCGACCCTCGATTCAATCGTTGGGGCTCCGCCTGAGGGTCTGATCCTCGTCGATGGGCTCGCGTTTGGAGCCCTCCCGGCGGATCGGTTGCGGGCTCTTCGGCGGCCGGTGACGGCCCTCGTGCACCACCCGCTGGCGCTCGAGGGCGGCCGCAGCGCCGAGCAGGCCGCTGCCGTTGCCGCCACTGAGCGTGCCGCGCTGGCGACCGCCGCTGCCGTCGTCGCCACCAGCCCCGCCACGGCGCGGGCGCTCGCGGCCGACTACGGCGTTCCCGCGCACCGCCTGACGGTCGCCCTCCCCGGCACCGACCCGCTGCCGCCGGCTGTCGGCACGGGCGCCGTGCCGACGATCCTGACGGTGGCGACGATCACCCCGCGCAAGGGCCACGGCACCCTCGTCGCCGCCTTGGACCGGATTCGAGACCACTCGTGGCGGGCGGTGTTCGTCGGCGACGACGGCCGCGACCCAGCGTGCGCGGCGGCGCTCCGGCGCGAGATCGCGGAGCGCGGCCTCACGGAGCGGATCGCGCTCACCGGCGCGGTGACGCCGCTGGCGCTGCTCGACCACTATCTCGACGCCGACCTCTTCGCCCTCGTCTCCACTCACGAGGGCTACGGCATGGCTTTCGCCGAGGCGCTATCAGCAGGGCTGCCGATCATCGCCGGCGACGGCGGTGCCGTGCGCGACACCGTTCCCGCCGACGCCGGCCTGCTGGTGCCGCCCGGCGATGTCGAGGCTACCGCCGCGGCGCTCGCCCGCCTCCTCGACGACCCGGCGCTGCGGAAACGGACCGCGGCGGCGGCGCGGCGGGCGGGTGCGGCGCTGCCGACGTGGGACGATACGGCGGCGGCAGTCGAAGCGGCATTGGCCCCCCTCCTGGCGAAGGCATCCTGATGACCGGATTTTCGAGCGACTGGCTGGCGCTGCGCGAGCCGGCAGACGGGGCGGCACGCAGCCCCGCCCTCGTCGCCTCCGTCGCGACTTTCGCGACTGGCTCCAAGTCCTTGACGGTGCTGGATCTCGGAGCAGGCACGGGCTCGACGCTGCGGGCGCTGGCACCGCATCTGCCGACGGCGCAGCGATGGGTGCTGGTGGATCACGACGCCTCGCTGGTGGCAGCGGGGAAGCGGATTCTGAGCGAATGGGCGGAGACGACCCGGCCGGCGGACCGAGCGGACGACACCAGCACCCCTGACCGTGCCGGTCGCGACCATGACGGCGCCGATGCGGGTGGTGACGGCGGTCTGACGCTGCGCGTCGGCACGCGGCCCGTCTTCGTTTCGTGGCGACAGGCCGATCTCGCCCTGGCCGACTGGCCGTCCCTGCTCGCGGACGTCGACCTCGTCACAGCCTCGGCACTCTTCGACCTCGTCTCCGAAGCCTTCATCGAGTGCTTCGCCGACGCGGTGGCGCAGGCCGGGGCGGCGGTCTATGTCGCCCTCGACGTCGACGGCACCAGCACCTGGTCGCCGCCCCATCAAGACGACGCCGCTGTCGCGGCCGCCTTCCGCCGCCACCAGGGCATCGACAAGGGGTTTGGGCCGGCGCTCGGGCCGGAGGCGACGGCGGTGCTGACGCGGGCGCTGACGGGCCGCGGCTATGCCGTGCGGACGGAGAAGAGCCCGTGGCAGCTCGGACCGGAACACGCCGCGCTGATCACCGCGCTGGCGGAAGGCTGGGCCGACGCCGCCCGCGCGGCCGGGCTCGACGAGGACGTCGTCCAACGCTGGCTCGCCGCCCGCCGCACGGCGTCGGGCTGCGTCATCGGTCACACGGACCTGTTCGCGACACCCCCGCCCCGCTGAGGGGCGAGAACCTCGCGCGCGGACCCTGCCCGCTCCCGCGGCCTCAGCCGGCCGAGGGCAGCATCCGCGCCAGCACGCCATCGTGGCGGACGAAGCGGTGATAGAGCGCGGCGGCGATGTGGATGATCACCAGTCCGCCCATGATCAGCCCGGCGGTCGCGTGCCAGCCGAGCAGCATGTTCGCCAGCGCCTCGTTCTTGTCGACGATTGCCGGCAACTGGAACAGCCAGAAGACGGTGATCGGCGCGCCATAGGCCGAGGTGCCGACCCAGCCGACGATCGGCATCGCGAGCAGGAACAGATAGAGCAGCCAGTGAACGGCATGCGACAGGCCGATCTGCCAGCGTGGTAGCCCCGGCTCAGGCGGCGGTGCGCCCGCAAACAGCCGGTAGGGCAGCCGGATCAGGACGAGAAGCAGGATCAGCGCGCCAAAGGAGCGATGGAGGTCATACAGCGTGTTCTGGACCGGCCCGCTCGGCACGTTGTTCATCGCGAGCGCGAGCGGGATCGCGCAGATCACCGCGATCGCCGTCAGCCAGTGCAGCAGGCGGGCGGTGGGCGAGTAGACGGTGACTGTCATCGTCCTCTCCTGCAGGGGCGACCGCACGGGCCGCCGCGAGATCGCAATCGAACAGCACGTCGCCGTCGGCGAGCACGTGCACGCGGGTCGGCGGTCGCAGGGCGTCGGTGAGGGCGGAGATCTCCGGCAGGCGCAGGCCCTCAGTGCCCGAGCCGATGATGAGCGGCGCCACGGTGACGTAGAGGCGGTCGACGGCTCCGGCGGCGATGAAGCCGGACACCGTCTGCGCGCCGCCCTCGACGAGGATGCGCTTCAGCCCGCGCGCCGCCAGCGCCGCCACGACGGCGTGCGGGTCAAGGCGACCGTCGGCACCGGCGGGGACCGGCACGATGCGCTCGCAGGCAGTGACGCCGGGGCCGGCGCGACGGACCACCAGCACCGGCGGACCGCCGTCGGCGAGACAGCGCATCGTCGACGGAAGCCGGCCGGACGGATCGAGCACGACGCGCACCGGGCTTTCGCCGGCGCAGTGGCGGACGGTGAGTTGCGGATCGTCGGCGACCGCGGTGCCGATACCGACCAGCACGGCGTCGACGAGGGCCCGCAAGCGGTGCAGGTGCGTCAGCGCCTCGGGTCCGGAAATGTAGTGCGAGGAGCCGGTGACGGTGGCAATGCGGCCGTCGAGGGACTGGCCGAGCTGGGCGACGACGAACGGTGCGGTCGTGGCGGCACGCGCCAGCGGACCATAGATGCGATCGAGTGCCCGGCAGGCATTGGGAAGCCGCGAACCCGACCGCACGGCGTCGAGGTAGAGCCGCCACGGATCCGCCGGCCGACGCGCAGCCGCGGGGCGGCGCGGCTCGCCTGCGTCCCTCGGCCAGTGTGGCGGCGCGATCGTGTGCAACGGCTCCTCCCGGTTGGTGCCTACCCGACACGATACGCACCACACCCTGCCTTGGTTCAGTTCCAAACGGAACGGTCTGCGGGAGAAACCGCAAAGAATCTTGAGGCCGCTGCATCTGGCGCAAGCTTCGCGGCGTACAGGCGTCTGTTCGATCCCACGGAGGGGCCGGGAACGTTCGGTGGGGGGAGTTTGTTGCGGTGTTGTGCGGGGCTGCACGCGTGAACAGTCTGCCCGACAGGACCGATCGTGCCGTCCGACTTGCACCGCCACCCTCCCCCTTCTTCCCGCGGACAGAGCCATGAAGATCTCCAGCGACGACCTCACCGGCCTCATCGCCACGACAATCCCCGGCGATCGCGATGCGACCGGCATGGTCAAGCGGGCCCTGCAGGTGATGCGACGGCATCTCGGCCTGCAGGTCGCCTACGTGTCGGAGTTCGTCGACGGGCAGTCAGTGTTCCGGGAAGTCGACGCCCCGGGTCTCGAGGATCTGATCAAGCCGGGGGACTCGCGCTCCCTCGACGACGTCTACTGCCGGCACATCCTCGCCGGTCGCCTGCCGGAACTCATTCCCGACACCTCCCGCGAACCGGTCGCGATGGCGATGCCGATCACGGCCGCCGTGCCGATCGGCGCGCACGTGAGCGTGCCGATCCGCCTGTCGGATGGCGAGGTCTACGGGATGTTCTGCTGCCTCGGCCCGAATGCCGACACCTCCCTCAACCGCCGCGACCTGCAGATGATGCGGGCTTTCGCCGATCTAGCCGCCTTCGAAATCGACCGGCAGCGGCAGCGCGCGATCGCGGCGGCGGAACGGTCCGCGCAAGTCCAGGCGATGATCGACGGCGACGGGTTCTTCATCGTCCACCAGCCGATCTGCGCCCTGCCCGGCCGTGACATCGTCGGCTACGAGTGCCTCTCGCGTTTTTCCGGAGCGCCCCAGCGCACGCCGGACGTCTGGTTCGCCGAGGCCGACGAGGTCGGGCTTCGCGAGGCGCTGGAGATCGCCGCGGTTCGCAAGGCGCTGGATAGCGCCGGATGGCTACCGGCGGGCACCTACCTGTCGATCAACGCCTCGCCCGCAACGATACGCGGCGACGCATTTCAAGCCTTGCTCACTGTCGCGCCGGCCGACCGGGTCGTCGTCGAGCTCACCGAGTACGCCACCGTCGACGATTACGACGCCTTGTCGGAGGCGCTGCGGCCACTGCGGGCGCGCGGCGTCCGCCTCGCGGTCGACGACGCCGGGGCGGGCTATGCGAGCATGCAGCACATCCTCCAGCTGCGCCCCGACATCATCAAGCTCGACATGAACCTGACGCGCGACATCGACAGCGATCCCGCCCGCCGGGCACTCGCGACGGCGCTGATCGCCTTCGCCCACGACGTCGGCAGCGTCATCGTCGCCGAAGGTGTCGAGACGGAGGGTGAACTCCGGGTCCTGCAGGCGCTCGGCGCCGACACCGTGCAGGGCTATCTCGTCGGCCGGCCGCAGCCGCTTTCAGCGCCGGTCGAGGAGACGCAGGCGAGCGCAGCGTAACGGCGGCCGCACTTGCCTCCGTGCAACTTTGCGCCTCCGGCAGGGTTTTCTTCCCGCGGGGCCACACGCACGGAGGAAACAATCATGCGCAAGACGATCCTGACGGCCGCCGCGACGGCCGCCCTTCTCGCCTTCGGCGCCGCCTCGGCGAACGCCGACTGCGCGACCAACTCGGCCGGCATCTCCAAGGACGGCAGCCTGGCGCCGCTGCAGCAGCCGGCGGATGGCAGCGCCGACGCCGGGAGCTCCGGCACGACCACCGGTCCGGCGAGCGAGCAGGCGAACGCCGCGGGCGGGGTCTCCAAGGACGGCTCCAACATGCCGATGGCGAGCGAACCGGGTGGCGGCACCGATGTCGCGACGTCGGGGCAGGACGTGCAGCGCCAGCAGGACGGCCAGCCGACCGCGGCCGCCGAGGGCCAGGACCACGCTGCGGCCAGCAACCAGACGAGCTGCTGAGGCATCGTAATCCGCTCGATGTGTGCCGTCGGCCGGCGCGGCCAGCTCGGCCTCGCCGGCCGCCTGCGCCATGGCGATTCCTCGGGCAAATCCGGGAGCGCTAGCCAGAGTGCTGTGTTGCGGACACCCGACATCCACGTCTGCCGAATATAATAATAACTCTCTTATTCAAGAGCAATACTTCCCGGCGTCGACTCTTTATTGTTCCCGTCTCCGAAGACTCGTGTTAGCTTTCTTGCGTCCGCGAATGTTCGCGGACGCAAGAAGCGCATCGAGAGGAGACGACTATGGCCTGGAAGGCTCCGAAGCTCGTGGAAATCTGCGTCGGCCTCGAAATCAACGGCTACATGCCGCCCGAGTACTGACGAAGACAAGGCACAACGCCATGCGCGAAGGCGCTCAGCCGGTGGCCGACCGCCTTCGCGCGATCGTCCTCGGGGCAGCGGCCGGTGGCGGCTACCCGCAATGGAACTGCCGCTGCTCCGTCTGCGCCCTCGCCTGGGACGGCGACCCGCGGGTGAAGCCGCGGACGCAGTCGAGCCTCGCCATCAGTGCCGACGGCCGCAACTGGGTGCTGCTCAACGCCTCGCCGGACCTCGGCACGCAGGTCCGCGCGACGCTGGCGCTGCATCCGCGACGCGGCGGCGAAGGCGGCCGCGACACTCCGATCCGTGCGGTGGTGCTGACGAACGGCGACGTCGATCACGTCGCGGGCCTGCTGACGCTGCGCGAGAAAGCACCGCTCACGGTGTTTGCGACGGCTGAGACACGAGCGGCCGTGAGCGCCAACCCGCTGTTCGGCGTGCTCGATCCGGCTCTGGTGGCGTGGCGGGAGATCGTCGTCGGACGTCCCTTCGAACCGCTGCCCGGCCTCACCGTCGAGGCGTTCACAGTCCCTGGCAAGGTCCCGCTCTATCTCGAGGGGGCGACAGTAGAAATCGGCACGGAGACGGGCTCGACCATCGGCCTCTCGGTGCGGTGCGCCGGCGTCCGGCTCGACTATGTGCCGGGCTGCGCCGCCGTGACGCCGGCGCTCGCCCGCCGGCTCGCCGGCGCCGATGCGCTGCTCTTCGACGGCACCGTCTTCCACGACGACGAGATGCCGGCGGCGGGCGTCGGCACGAAAACCGGCCGGCGCATGGGGCACCTGCCGGTCGGCGGGGCGGACGGTTCGCTGAAGGCTCTCGCCGGCGTGCCGGCGGGCCGCAAGGTCTTCGTCCACATCAACAACACCAACCCGATGCTCGTCGACGGCTCGCCCGAACGCCGCGCGGTGGAAGCCGCCGGCTGGACGGTTGCCGAGGACGGCACGGAGATCGCGCTGCCGGTGCGCGGCGCCCGGGAGGACACGTCATGGCCATCGCCGCCCGACACGCCGACCCCCGCGATGCGGCCCCCGTCGCCGACCTCTTCGCCGTCGACGACGACAGCCCGCTGACGCCGGAGGGCCTCGAGGAGCGCCTGCGGGCGCTCGGGGCGGCGCGCTACCACGACCGCCACCCGTTCCACCGCCTGCTGCACGATGGCGCCCTCGACCGCGGCCAGGTGCAGGCGTGGGCGCTCAACCGCTACGCCTACCAGGCGGCGATCCCGCGCAAGGACGCGGCGATCGTCTCCCGCCTGGAAGATCCGGCGCTCCGGCGTGCCTGGCGACAGCGCATCGTCGACCACGACGGCGAGCGCGAGGGCGAAGGCGGCATCGCCCGCTGGCTGAAGCTCACCGACGGCCTCGGCCTCGACCGGGATTACGTCACCACTGGCGCGGGGCTGCTGCCCGCGACGCGCTTCGCCGTCGAGGCCTACGTCACCTTCTGCCGCGAACGGCCGCTCTTGGAGGCGATCGCCTCGTCGCTGACCGAGATGTTCGCGCCGGGCATCATCCGCAGCCGCGTCGCCGGCATGCTCGCCGGCTACGACTTCGTCTCGCAGGAGACGCTCGCCTATTTCGGCCAGCGCCTGACCCAGGCGCCGCGCGACGCCGACTTCGCGCTGGCCTACGTCAAGGCGCACGCCCTGACGGCGGAGAAGCAGCGCGCCGTGATCGCGGCGCTCGGCTTCAAGTGCGACGTGCTGTGGGCGCAGCTCGACGCCCTGTACTTCGCCTATGTGGCGCCGCGACTGCCGCCGCCGGGCGCCTTCGTTCCAGACACCGCGGCGGGAGGCCCGCGATGACCGCGGGGGATCCGGCAGCCACCTGCCGGCCGCGGCTGCCGCGCGGCGTGCGGCTGCACCATGACCAGGTGCGCGGCGGCTGGACGATCCTCGCTCCCGAGCGGGTGCTGGAGACCGACGCGGTGGGCGCCGAGATCCTGAAGCGCTGCGACGGGGTCGCGACGCTTTCCGAGATTGTCGACGACCTCGCGCTCGCCTTCGACGCCGACCGGGCCGACATCGAGCGCGACGTGCGCGCCTTCCTCGCCGACCTCGCCGAGAAGCGGATGCTGGAGCCATGAGCGCGATGGACGCCCCCGCCCTCGCGCCGTCGGCGCTCGCCACGCCTGCGCCCCCCGCACCGATCGGGCTCCTCGCCGAGCTCACCCACCGCTGCCCGCTGAAGTGCCCCTACTGCTCGAACCCGCTGGAGCTCGAGCGGCGCGCCGGCGAGCTCGATACCGAGACCTGGAAGCGGGTGCTGTCGGAGGCGGCGGCCCTCGGCGTGCTGCAGGTGCATCTGTCCGGCGGCGAGCCGACGGCGCGGCGCGACATCGTCGAGATCACCCGCCACTGCGCCGAGACGGGTCTCTACTCGAACCTCATCACCTCCGGCGTCGGCCTGCGGCCGGGATTGCTGGAGGCGCTGTCGGATGCCGGCCTCGACCACGTGCAGCTCTCGGTGCAGGCGGCGGACGCGGCGGTGGCCGACGACATCGGCGGGCTGGCGGGCGCCCACGCCATCAAGCTCGCCTTCGCGGAGAGGGTGGTGGCGCTCGGGCTGCCGCTCACGGTGAACGCCGTCATCCACCGCGCGAACATCGCGGCGATCGGCGACCTGGTCGAGCTGGCGCTTCAGATCGGTGCGAAGCGGCTCGAGATCGCCCACGTGCAGTACTACGGCTGGGCCTTCGCCAACCGGGCCTCGCTGATGCCGGGCCGCGACGCCGTGCTGCGGGCGATGGCGGTGGTCGACGCGGCGCGGGTGCGGCTGAAGGGCCGGCTCGTGATCGACGCGGTGCTGCCGGACTACTACGCCCGCCTGCCGAAGGCCTGCGTCGGTGGCTGGGGACGGCGGTCGATCAACGTCACGCCCACCGGCAAGGTGCTCCCGTGCCACGCGGCGGAGACGATCCCGGGGCTCGACTTCTGGTCGGTGCGCGAGCACGCGCTTGCCGAAATCTGGGCGCGCTCGCCGGCGTTCGAGGCCTTCCGCGGCACGGCCTGGATGAAGGAGCCGTGCCGGACGTGCGAGCGGCGGGAGATCGACTTCGGCGGCTGCCGCTGCCAGGCGCTCGCCTTTGCCGGCGACGCCGCGGCGACCGACCCCGCCTGCCACCGCTCGCCGCTGCATGGACAGCTCATCGCGATCGCCGAGGCGGACGCCCGCGCCGAGGCGCCGTACCGTTACCGCAGCTACTCGACCGCGCCGGTCTGAGGGGATCGCACCGGGCCGACGCGGATGGCGGTGGCGATCAGCACGTAGAGCACGATGGCGTTGAAGACGTGCCAGAGGAAGTGCGTGCCGATCGGCACAAGGGCACACAGCGGCCCGTCGACAGTGCGGGCGATCAGCGACACGGCGAAGACCGCCCCGGCGGCGATCAGCCCCTCGCCGGCCGGATGGCGGCGGGTGGCGAGGTAGCCGCCGAGCCCGACGAGGGCGATGAGTGCCGGCACGTAGCCGGCCGAGGAGCCGACGAGCCCGCCGAGGCTGCGCGAGATCAGCACCGAGGCGGCGAAGAAGCCGATGGTGGCGAGCACCCCGCCGACGATCCCGAGCCGGAGATAGCGCCGCATCGCCAGGAAGAAGTAGCCGTAGATGAAGATCGCGATCGGGATGACGTCGGCGAGCGAGGCCCCGACGGTGGCGACGGTGTGAAAGGCGAAGGACCCGAGCCCGACGGCGAAGGCGACGAGGATCAGCGCCAGCGCCGGCCCGTCGCCGCGACCGCGGCGCAGCCAGAGGCTGAGCGCCGCCAGCGCGGCGATGATGAAGGCGGCATTGGTGACGGCGTTGAGTGGCTCGGACCACAGGCTCGCGTCGACACGCTCGCAGTAGGCGTCGATCGGCCGCCGGAGCTCTTCCCACACGCGCGTCTCTCCCCCGGCGGACCACCGGACCGCGAATCGCCCCGCCCTTTCCCCTCAGCCGTCGCCATCCTACCTTGAGGGCAACGCGGCGGGACAGGCGGAACGGAGACGCAGATGGACGCGAAGGCAACCGCGGACGGTGGATGCGCCGCTGCATCCACGGCCACCTCCGGCGGGGCGACGGCCGAGCGGCCGTTCGTGCCGGTGACGATCGCCGTCCTCACCGTCTCCGACACCCGCTCGCTCGCCGAGGACCGTTCCGGCGACACGCTCGCCGCCCGTATCGCCGACGCCGGCCACCGCCTCGCCGACCGCGCCGTGGTGACGGACGATATCGAGGCGATCCGCGCACGCGTGCAGGGCTGGGTGGGCACCGTCGACGTGGTGATCACCACCGGCGGCACCGGCTTCACCGGCCGCGACGTCACGCCGGAGGCGCTGGAGCCCTTGTTCGAGAAGCGCATGGACGGCTTCTCGGCGGTGTTCCACCGCATCTCCTACGACAAGATCGGCACGTCCACCCTGCAGTCGCGCGCCACCGCCGGGCTGATCGGGACGACGTTCGTCTTCTGCCTGCCCGGCTCGCCCGGCGCCTGCCGCGACGCCTGGGACGGCATCCTCGAGCGCCAGCTCGACTACCGGCACCGGCCGTGCAATTTCGTCGAGATCATGCCGCGGCTGGACGAGCACCTGAAGCGTGGCAAGGCGCGCCAGGGCTGACGCCCCCACGCTGATCCCGATGGATCAGGCGGCGCGGCGGGCGACGACGGCGGCCGGCAGGCGGAGCGCCAACCCGGCGAGGCCGAGGCGCTGGCCCTCGGCGGTGCGCCGATCGAGCAGCGCGCGCGTGCGCAGCACCGACAGCCTGCGGGCGCCGAGGCGCAGCAGCAGGTCCTGCTCGGCATAGCCGGCATCGTCGCGATGGCCGCCGAGCTTGGCATAGAGCCGGCGCGACACCAGTAGGCCCTGCTGCGGCGCGGCGAGCCCGAGAAGCGCTCCCCCGAGCCCGGCCCGCCATTCCGACAGCCGAGCGCCGAGCCCCGGCTCGTCGAGAGCAAAGCGGAACACGGCGGCCCGCTCCTGTGCGCCAGGGCGGTCGAGGTAAGCACCGACCTCGCGGTGCCAGCCGGGCTCGAGCACTGCCCCCGGCCGCAGGAACATCAGGAAGCGGTGGCCGCGCCCGGCCTCGACGCCCCGCCGCAGCCGCGCTCCCAGTGGGCCGGACGCGGTGACGAGCGTGCAGCCGGCCGCATCGGCGACGATCGCCGTGCCGTCGGCCGAGCCGGCATCGACGACGACGACGTCCCCCACCACGCCGTCGGCGGCGCCGGGTACCAGCGCGGCGAGCGTACGGGCGAGCGGCTCCTCGCAATCCTGCGTGGCGATGACGACGGTCAGCATCCCTGCCCTTCTAGCACAAAGATGCCGCCCCGGGACCGCCGGCGACAATCGTTTGCACCGTGAGGCGGGCCGAGCGGCGCGGCGCGACGCCGCGGCAGGCGCGGGCGGCACAAGCGTGAGCCAGCAGCGGACCAAACGGGATTCGGGCACCACCCTCTTTGTTCTTGCTTCGTTCCGAGCGCGATGTTAACGCTTTGTTCTCATCGCCCCGCCGTCCGCGCCGATGCGGCGGGCCGAACCTCAGGATCGCCGAGCTTGCCCATGAGCACGACCGCCCTCGCCCGCCCGAACGACCGCTTCGATCCCGCCGCACCCGGCAGCCGCGACGCGCGTGCCGGCATCGGTGTTGCCGAGCACCGCCGTCGCGGGCGCGGTGCCGGTCTCAATCCGGTCGGGCGGTTCGAGCCGCATGCCCGCGAAACCGTCGACGACGGCTGGGAGAGCCTCGCCGAGCTGCCGCCGCTGCGCACCGAGGTGCGCGAGGAGCGGGCGCGCTCGCTGATCACCCGCAACACCTCGCCGGATATCGGCTTCGACCGCTCGGCGAACCCCTACCGGGGCTGCGAGCACGGCTGCATCTACTGCTTCGCCCGCCCCGACCACGCTTTCGTCGGCCTGTCGCCGGGGGTCGACTTCGAGACGCGGCTGTTCGCCAAGTCGAACGCGGTGGAGGCTCTGGAGCGTGACCTCGCCGCCCCCGGCTACCAGCCGAAGCCGATCGCCATCGGCACGGCGACGGACCCCTACCAGCCGATCGAGCGGGAGCGGAAGCTGACGCGCGGCGTGCTGGAGGTGCTCGAACGCACCGGCCATCCGGCGGTCATCGTGACGAAGTCGGCGCTGGTCGTGCGCGATCTCGACATCCTGTCGCGCATGGCGGCGCGCGGCCTCGTCAAGGTGGCGGTGTCGGTGACGACGCTCGACCGCCGGCTCGCCCGCTCGATGGAGCCGCGCGCGGCGACGCCGGCCAAGCGCCTGGAGGCGATCACCGCGCTCTCGCAGGCCGGGGTGCCGGTGGCGGTGCTAATGGCGCCGGTGATTCCGGCCCTGAACGACGCCGAGGTCGAGCGCGTGCTGGAGGCGGCAGCCGCAGCCGGCGCTACCGAGGCCGGCTACGTCGTGCTGCGCCTGCCGCTCGAGGTGGCGGACCTGTTCAAGGAGTGGCTCGCGCGTGACCATCCCGACCGCTACCGCCACGTCATGTCGATCCTCCGGGCGATGCGCGGCGGCAAAGACTATGACGCCACCTTCGGCAAGCGGATGACCGGAACCGGCCCCTATGCCTGGGCGCTCGGCCGCCGCTTCGAGCTCGCGGCGAAGCGGCTCGGCCTCAACAAGCAGAAGCACCGCCCGCGCACCGACCTGTTCGAGCCGCCGGTGCCGGTCGGCGGCCAGCTCAGCCTGTTCTGAGACGGCGTGCCGGCGCCACGGAGGCGGCGAGCGACGGCGGGAATACAGAGGACCATCGATGGACCAGCGCATGAGCCTGCTCACCCTCGGCGTCGACGACGTCGCCCGTGCCACCGCCTTCTACGAGCGCCTCGGCTGGCGGCGCTCGTCGGAATCGACCGCCTCCACCGCCTTCTTCGACCTCGGCGGGCCGGTGCTCGCCTTGTGGAGCCGCGCCGCGCTGGCGGAGGATGCCGGCCTGCCGCCACCGTCGGAGCAGGCATTCGGCGGCGTCGCGCTCGCCCTCAACCTCGGGAGCCGCGAGGCGGTGGACGCTACGCTTGCCGAGGTGGCGGCGGCGGGTGGCCAGCTGACGCGGGCGGCGGCCGAGACCTTCTGGGGCGGCTACACCGGCTATTTCGCCGACCCCGACGGCCACCTCTGGGAGATCGCCTTCAACCCCCACTGGCCGCTCGACGCCAACGGCCGGGTTCGGCTGCCCGGCTAGTTGTTCACCCTGAGGCCGATCGTCCAGTTGAAGCTCGCCTGAGTGAGGTCTGCCGGTGCGGCGGGAAAGGGGCTCGCCCGCTTCACCGCCTGGAGGATCGCCCGGTCGATCGCCGGATTGCCGGAGGTGGTCGCGATGTCGACGCTCGTGAGGGTGCCGTTGCGGTTGAAGGCGAGGCGCACGGCGGCCCGCCCCCTGCCGCTGTGCTGCATCCGGCGGACCTCCCGCTCGATGTCGGCACGGACCTTCGCCTGGTACTGCTTCAGGGCGTCGGCGACCGGTCCTCCGCCGGCAGCGCGCGGTGCCGAGGCGGCGGACTGCGGACGGGCACCGGCCTTCGGCGTGTCCGCGGCCGGTCCGGCGGGCTTCCTCGCCGCCGGCGTCTCGGCAGTCTTGCGCTGGCTCGTCGGCGCGGCGGGCTTCTGCGGCTTCGCCGCCGCCGTCTTGCGGTCGGGCGTCTTCGCCTGGGTGGCCGCCGGTTGCGGGCGTTCGGCGGGTGGCGGCACGTCCGGCTTCACCCGCGGCAGGGCGACCGGACCCGGCAAGGTGACGGCGGCATCCGGCACCACCGGCGCGGCCTCGGGCGGCGGTTCGGCCGCGGCGGCCTCCGCTGGCGCAACCGGCGCCGCCTCTGCCGTCTCGACCGGCGGCAGTGCCTCGGCAGCGACCGGAGCGGCGGTTTCCGGCGGCACCGCCTCGGCGGCGATGGCGTCGGCGGGGCGCACGGTCGGGACCGGCGGTGGTGGTGCCGTCTCGGGCGGCAGTTGCTCGCTGGCGGCGAGCGGCGCCTCGATGGGCTCGGGGGCTTCCGGCGCGATGTCCGGCACCGTCGAGCCGCCAATCGCCTGCGCCTCCGGCAGCGGCACCGACTGGGCGGCCGACGGCGGCAGATCGACCGCGGCGACCGCGTCCGGAAGCACCGGCGCCGGCGGCAGATCGATCATGGCGATCGGCTCGGCCGCCTCGACCGGACCCGTCGCGGGCTCTGACTGCAAGAGCGCCAGGCCGACGGCGAGGTGGGCGGCGAGCACGATGGCGAACGCGAGCGCCCAGACGAGGCTGTCGCGCGGCGGCAGTCCCGTCGGAGGCGCCGGGGCCATGGTCGCCGTCGCGCTCATCGCGGCGACAACCCGGTCGCAGGCCGCACCGGAAGGCGGGACCCTCGCCCCGCGCTCATTGCGCCGCCCCGGCCTCCGGAGCCCCGGCCTCGAGGCCGACGAGGGCGATCTTCAGGTAGCCGGCGTCACGCAGCCGGTTCATCAGCGCCGCGAGATCGCCGTAGGTGACCGCCCGGTCGGCGCGCAGGAAGACGCGCTGCTCGCGGTCGCCGCCGGTCACGGCATCGAGCGCCGCGGCGAGACGGCCCTCGGCCACCGGCGCCTCGCCGACGACGACGCCGTTGTCGGCGGTGAGCGTGACGAACAGCGGCGCCTCCGGCCTTGGCTGCGGCGCCGCCGTCGAGGCCGGCAGGTCGACGGGCACGTCGACGGTTGCGAGCGGTGCTGCGACCATGAAGATGATCAGCAGCACCAGTATCACGTCGATAAACGGCGTGACGTTGATCTCGTGGGTCTCCTCGAGATCGTCGCCACCGGGATCGAGATGGCCCGCCATGGTGCCCGCCTACTCGGCGGCCGCAGCGAGGCCGCGGGCGACGCGCCGGTCGAGATCGCGCGAGACGAGCCGCATCACCGCGGCGGAGGCGTCGGCGAGAGCCTGCCGGCGGTCGGCGATGCGCCGGGCGAAGTGGTTGTAGAGGACGACGGCCGGGATCGCCGCGACGAGGCCGATCGCGGTGGCGAGCAGCGCCTCGGCGATGCCGGGGGCGACGATCGCGAGGTTGGTCGTCTGCGCCTCGGAGATGCCGATGAACGAGTTCATGATGCCCCAGACGGTGCCGAACAGCCCGACGAAGGGCGCGGTGGCGCCGATGGTGGCGAGCGCCCCGGTGCCGCGGCGCAGCGTGCGCGCGACGGCGGCCTCGACCCGCTCGAGGCGGGAGGCGACACGCTCCTTCACGCCGGCGGCCGAGAGACCCGCGGAGAGGCGCGTTTCCTCGACCGCGGCAGCGACGAGGGTGGTCGCCTCGGCCCCGAGGGGCAGCTCTGCCGCCGGCGCGAGGCCGGCCGCTGCCGACAGGGTGGCGCGGTCGCGCCCGAGCCGGCGTCCAGCCGCGGCGAGCTCGAACGACTTCACCAGCGCCACCGTCCAGGTGACGACGGACGCGAAGGCGAGCCCGATCATCACAGCCTTCACGACCCAGTCGGAGGCGAGGAACATGCCCCAGGGCGAGAGATCCGTCGGCAGGTGCGCCCGCGCGGCGAGCGCGGCTTCGGTCTGCGCGCCGGGCGCCGCGGGGGTGACACTTCTGGAGGAAGCGGTGGCGGGGGATGCGTCTGCGGACGCTGCAGACGAGGCGCCGGAGGGCGACTGCGCCGCGTCGACCGCTGCCGCCGGACCCGCAGCAGCCGGCGACGTTTCGGAGAGGGCGGCCGGAGCCCCGGCCGCATCGCCGCCGGGCGGGATCGCGTCGCCCGGCGCCTGCGCGGCCGCGGCGAGTGGCAGCATCAGGGCGCCGAGAACCATGGCGAGCGCAGCGACACGCCGCGCGGCGCTGCCGTTCGCAGACGGGTGCAGGGTTGTTGCACGCGAGGTTGCGGAGAGGATACGGGCGGCGGGCGGCACGGCGCGGCTCATCGCTCGAAGGGCACGGCGGCGCGCGACGCCGTGGTGAGGCGGTCGACACAGCCGGGGATCGCGCCGTCCTCGCCCGTACAGGCGACGACGTCGTTGAGGAGCAGGCGCCCGATGCCGGCGCACGGCAGATCGGCCGCCTCGAACAACCGCACCACCGTCTTGTTCGCCCGCACCGGCCCGGTCTCGACCGCGAGGCGGCGGGCGACGATGCCGTCGCCGTCGAACAGCACGAGATCGAGCTTCAGCTCGTCGAAGCGCTGCGCGCCCGGATTGGCGACGACGAGGGTCAACCGGCAGCCCCCGCCAGCGTCCTCCAGGCGGTTGAGCTCGACCGTCGGGCCGACGTCTGCGGCGACGCTGGCCGCCGAGGCGGCGTTTGCGCCCGACGCCTCTGCCGGAGAGGTCGTCGTGGCCGAAGCGGCAGGCACCGCCGCTGACATGAGCACGGCGAGGACCGACGCCCCGAGCCAACGGGCGGCGAGCGGCGCGCCGGCCGTGCAGACGGCAGGAGAGCGATCGGGGGAAAGGGGCACGCGGCACTCCGCAACGGCGGCGCGAGGCGCCGGCCATGACCGGAGCAACCTCGTCGCCCACCAGAATCCAAAGCGGCGCCTCGCCTGCCGGCGCCAGAAGCGACCTGAAAATGTCTCCGGCACCCTGCGCTTGTCAATGTCGGAGGCAGGGATTCATCCATCGATAGGCCTGTTTAGATTTTATATATTCTAGGCTACCGACCATCGTTTGTAGTTGTTTCAATTCTTGTTTGAGTAGTTCGATCCCTCATCATCCGGCGGACGCTTGACGGCACGGCGACCCGTGTGGCCATTGTCGCCGTGGTCATGGATCATCACAGCAGAAAGCCGCCCGTCACTGGGCGATCGTCTCGTTGGCAGTCGCGGTCGGCCATGCCGGGCTGTGCCGTATCGGGTTTTGCCGTGGCGAGGATTGCCGGGTCCGAGTCGTCGGCAGGCGAAGCGTCCGCCGCTCGGGGCGAGGACGCGCCGGCGAGCCCGCCGGGGGCTCGGGCGGCGGCTCCGCGCCTCCCGCCGAGGACGCGGAGGATGATCGGGACGGTCACGCCGAGCGCCGCGGTGGGAACGGTTTACTGGGGCAGAAGGACGTCGTCCTCACCCATCCTCGCGACCGGCGAGGCGTCGTGGCGGTCGCCTCGCGTCGAGGTCACCAGCGAGGCGTCGCGGCGGTCGCCTCGCCTTGAGGTTACCGGCATGTCGCCGCGACGGCCATCACTCGGCCGCGGCGGCGGCGGCCGGCAGCACCTCCTGGATGGACTCGAAGCCCTCGAACTGGGGGTGGCCGAGATAGAGGCGCTTGCCGGAGCCGGCGTCGCGGTGGGCGGCGCGGAAGGCCTCGGAGCGGGTCCAGTCCTCGAAGGCGGTGCGCGAGGCCCAGATGGTGTGGGAGGAGTAGAGGGTATGATCTTCTCGTTCCGGCCCGCGCAGCAGATGGAAGGCGACGAAGCCGGGGACGCGGTCGATGTGGACGTCGCGGCCGAGCCAGACGGCCTCGAAGGCGGCCTCCTCGCCGCGGCAGACCTGGAAGCGGTTCATGGCGATGAACATGGAGCGTCCTCCGTTGGTGGCCGGTCCCGCCGGGCGTTGCCGGGGGACGGGCCGCAATGGGCGCGCGGCCGCTGGCCGGGCTCGGCGCCAACGCTAGCACGGCCGGCCGCAGGCGCGAACGCCTGTCAGGTGCAGGCCGGTCGTGCGAACGACGCCGCGCGGCCCTGGCCGCGGGCTGCCCCGGCTGCGCCTGATCGCGCTGCGCACCGGCACGAGGCGGCCACGACTGCCCGCGAAGGCTTGGGCCAGACGGCGGCGACCTCGGCGGGGGCGCGGCGATGACGAAGGACAATCCCACGGATGCGGCGGTCGCCGCGCCGACGGACAGGCCGCTGCCGCGGCCGGCCACATCCGATGGGATGGCCCATCGGCCGACCGGAGGGTCGGGGGGGCGGCCGGCGCGCTGGGACGTGGCGGCGCTGTGCGGCGACACCGGCGAGGCGATCCTGGTCCACAAGGGCGAACACTACAGGCTGCGCGTCACCGCGCGCGGCCGCCTGATCCTGACGAAATGAGCCGGCCGCGCCGCTCTTCGACTGGGGCGGCGGCGCGCCGGGACGCAAGGAACGACCGATGCCGCAGACCCTGACATCCCCCCTCCCGGCGCCGACCCGACGTCTCGCGCCAAGCTTGGCGTGCGCACGGTCGGCGCCGCCGGCAGCCACGCAGGCGTTGGCGCTCCCCGGAGCAGGCGAGACGCGCGCTTCCGCCGGTGCGAGACCGGAACGGGGCCGCGAACTGCGGGATAGGATCCGGCGAGGACAAATGTCCCCGGCCCCGGTTGCAGGCAGTGGACGGCAGGAGGCTGCTGATCTCGTGTGGTCCGGCTCGAGAGACCCCACCCTGTCGACCTGCGGTCGCCTGTCCCTCCCCCTGTCAGGGGAGGGACGCGTCGCGGCCGCCGCCGCACCGCTGCCACCGATCGACGAGGCGAGCGTCGAGGGGCAGGCGCCGGGTTTCGGCATCGGACGCCGATTGCCTGCGCCGGGGTGGATCGCCCGGCGGGTCGCCGCAAGCATCGTGGCGGCGCTCCTTGTGGCCGCGATCCCGCTCGCCGGCCCGGCGTGGGCCGAAGCGCTGGTGGACGCCCGTGGCACGCCGGTGGGGACGCCGGACACGGCCCGCATCGTCTCGATCGGCGGGGCGGTGACGGAGATCCTCTACGACCTCGGCCTGGAAGACCGCATCGTCGCGGTCGACACCACCAGCACGGCGCCGGCCCGCGCCCTCGCGCAGAAGCCGAACGTCGGCTACATGCGCGCGCTGTCGGCCGAGGGCGTGCTGTCGACCGGACCGTCGCTGATCGTCGCGACCGAAGGCGCCGGCCCGCCGGAGGTGGTCGAGGTGCTCGCCGCCTCCAGCGTGCCGGTGGTGCTGGTCGACGACGCCACCACGCCGGAGGCGGTCGCCGGCCGCATCCGCTTCCTCGCCGCGGCTTTGGGGGCGGAAGAGCGCGGCGCGGCGCTTGCGACCGAAGTGGAACAGGGCTTCGCGGCACTGGCGGAGACACGGGCGGCGATCCGCACGCCGGCGCGCGTGCTGTTCGTCATCTCGCTGCGCGACGGGGTGCCGATGGCGGCCGGCACTGATACCGCCGCCGACGCGATCATCGGGCTCGCCGGCGGCATCAACGTCGCGGCGGACTTCTCCGGCTACAAGCCGATGAGCGAGGAGGCGGTGCTCGCCGCCGCTCCCGACGTCGTGCTGATGATGACCAGCGGCGCCCATGCCGCCGGCGGCGACGTGCTCGCCCTGCCCGCCTTCCGCGGCACGCCGGCGGCGGCAAACGGCTGGCTCGTCACCATGGATGGCCAGTCGCTGCTCGGCTTCGGGCCGCGCACGCCGGAAGTGGCGCGCGCGCTCGCCGCCGAACTGCACCCCGGCCAGATCGCCAAAGCCGGCACGCCGTGAGCGAAGCCGCGGTGCTGCCGGTGACGAGACGGCCGGGACGGATGGCCGTGCGCCCCGCCGGCGACCGCTCGGCCCGGGGACGGCTGGCGATCGCCGCCGCCCTGGTGGCGCTGGTGCTCGCGGCGGCGCTGTCGCTCGCGGTCGGGGCGACCGGCGTATCGCTCGGGGCGCTGCCGCGGGTGCTCGGCCTCGTCGGCGTCGACGGCGTGGATGCCGCGACGCTCGCCCGCGAGCGGCTGATCCTGCTCGACATCCGCCTGCCACGCGTGGCGCTCGCAATCCTCGTCGGCGGCGGCCTCGCGGTGTCGGGGGCGGTGATGCAGGGGCTGTTCCGCAACCCGCTCGCCGATCCCGGCATCATCGGGGTGTCGTCGGGGGCAGCACTCGCGGCGGTGACGGTGATCGCGCTCGGCGGTGGCGTGCTGGCGCCCTTCGTCGCGCCGCTCGGCCGCGCCGCCGTGCCGCTCGCCGCCTTCGTCGGCGGCCTCGCCGCCACCGCCTTCCTCTACCGCCTCGGCACCCGCAGCGGTGCCACCTCGATCGCGACGCTGCTGCTCGCCGGCATCGCCGTCGATGCGGGCGCCCGCGCGCTGACGGGGCTCGTGATCTTTTCCGCCGACGACCAGGCGCTGCGCGACCTCACCTTCTGGACGCTCGGCAGCCTCGGCGGCGCCTCATGGGCGAAGATCGCCGCCGCCGCCCCCTTCGTGCTGTTCGCGGCGGTGGTGCTGCCGTTCGTGGCGCGGGCGCTGAACGCGCTCTTGCTCGGCGAGGCGGAGGCGCACCATCTCGGCGTGCCGGTGGAGACGGCCAAGCGCCTGTCGATGCTGGCGGTGGCGGCCGCGGTGTCGGCGGCGGTGGCGGTGGCCGGCGTCATCGGCTTCGTCGGCATCGTCGTGCCGCATCTGGTGCGGCTCGTGACGGGGCCGGACCACCGCTTCCTGCTGCCGGCCGCGGCGCTGCTCGGGGCGGCGCTGACGCTCGTCGCCGACGCCGTCGCGCGCGTCGTCGTGGCGCCGGCGGAACTGCCGATCGGCATCGTCACGGCGGCGATCGGCGCGCCATTCTTCCTGTGGCTCTTGCTGCGCCGCCGCGCCGGTGCGGGTTGAGGCCGATGCTGCGCGGCGAGAGCCTGATGGTGGCGCGCGGCGGGCGGCGGCTCGTCGACGACGTGACGGTCGCCTTCCCGGCGGGCGAGCTCGCCGTGCTGATCGGCCCGAACGGCGCCGGCAAGTCGACGCTCCTGAAGCTGCTCTCCGGCGAGATGCGGCCGGACGGCGGTCGAGTGCTGATCGGCGGCGAGTCGCTCGCGGCGATGAAGCCGGCAGCGCTGGCGCTCCGGCGCGCGGTGCTGCCGCAGGCCTCGGCGCTGGCCTTCCCCTTCACGGTGCGCGAGATCGCGGCGCTCGGCGTGGCGATCCCCGGGCTGGCGCTGTCGCGCGCCGAAGCGGCGGCGGTGGTCGACCGGGCGCTCGCGGCTGTCGATCTCACCGACCGCGCCGACCGGCTGCACGATGCGCTGTCGGGGGGAGAGCGCCAGCGCGCCCACCTCGCCCGCGTGCTCGCCCAGCTCTGGGTCGGCGCCATCGGCCGCGGCCCGGGCGTGCTGATGCTCGACGAGCCGACGGCGGCGCAGGACCTTTCCCATCAACTTGCCGTGCTCGACGCCGCCCGCGACCACGCGCGGGCCGGCGCCGCGGCGATCGTCGTCCTGCACGACCTCAACCTCGCCGCCCGCTACGCCGACCGCTTCGTCGTCGTGCACGAGGGGCGCGTGGCGGCCGATGGCGCACCGGCAACGGTGGTGACGCGGCGGCTGCTGGCCGACGTCTTCCGCGTCGCACTGCCGCCGAACGAGGTGCCGCCGGCGGGTATGCCCTTCGCGCTACCGCAGCTGGCAGACCGCTTGCCGGCGGGCTGAGCACGGGCTTGGGCGCTCTGCGCGCGCTGGCCCTGCGTGCCGCTCGGGGCTGAGCCGGCGAGCCCCCACAGCCCACGATCGAAACCAAAGGCTAATAGGTGCACCGTCGCCCGCCCCCTTGGCGTGCGCGTCGCGACGTGATTTTTTACCATCAGGTCGAACGGCGCGGTTGCGTACCCCTGCGGCCCCGCAGGGCGCGATGGCGTTCCGACAAGAACCTGAAAGAGGGAAAAACCATGCTGCTGCGCACACTCGCTTCCGCGCTCGCGTTCACGACGTGCCTCGCCTTCACGGCGGCCGAGGCGAAGACGCTCGTCTATTGCTCGGAAGGAAGCCCCGAGGGCTTCAACCCGTCCTTCTTCACCGCCGGCACCACCTTCGACGCCTCGGCGAAGCCGATCTACAACCGCCTCGTCGAGTTCGAGAAGGGCACGACCAATGTGGTGCCCGGCCTCGCCGAATCCTGGGAAGTCTCCGACGATGGCCTCGAGTACGTCTTCAAGCTGCGCCAGGGCGTGAAGTTCCACGGCAACGACAAGTTCACGCCGTCGCGTGACTTCAACGCCGACGACGTGCTGTTCTCCTTCAATCGCCAGCTGAAGAAGGACGAGCCCTGGTACAAGGTATCGTCGCCGACCTATGAATATTTCGACGGCATGTCGATGCCGGACCTGATCAAGAACATCGAGAAGGTCGACGACTACACGGTGAAGTTCACGCTGAACCGGCCGGAAGCGCCGATGATCGCGAACCTCGCGATGGACTTCGCCTCGATCATGTCGGCCGAGTATGCCGACAAGATGATGCAGGCCGGCACGCCGGAGGTGATCGACAACGAGCCGATCGGCACGGGTCCGTTCCGCTTCGTCGCCTACCAGAAGGACGCGGTGATCCGCTACGAGGCCTTCGCCGACTTCTGGGACGGCAAGCAGCCGATCGACCAGCTGGTCTTCGCGATCACGCCGGACGCCTCGGTGCGCCTGCAGAAGCTGAAGGCGGGCGAGTGCCACGTGATGGCCTATCCGAACCCGGCCGACATCGCCTCCCTGAAGGACGAGCCGAACCTGCAGGTGATGCAGCAGGAAGGCCTCAACGTCGGCTACCTCGCCTACAACACGACCGTCGCGCCCTTCGACAATCCGAAGGTCCGCAAGGCGCTGAACATGGCGATCAACAAGGACGCCATCATCGAGGCGGTGTTCCAGGGCACCGGCGCGCCGGCGAAGAACCCGATCCCGCCGACGATGTGGTCCTACAACGAGGCCGTGAAGGACGATCCCTATGATCCCGAAGCGGCCAAGAAGATGCTCGAGGAGGCCGGCGCCGCGGGCCTGAAGATGAAGGTTTGGGCGATGCCGGTGGCGCGCCCCTACAACCCGAACGCCCGCCGCATGGCCGAGCTCATCCAGGAGGACTTCAAGCAGGTCGGCGTCGAGGTCGAGATCGTCTCGTTCGAGTGGGGCGAGTACCTGAAGCGCTCGTCCGAGATGGACCGCGACGGCGCGGTGCTGCTCGGCTGGACCGGCGACAATGGCGATCCGGACAACTTCCTGGCCGTGCTGCTCGGCTGTGACGCCGTCGGCGGCGCCAACCGCGCCCAGTGGTGCGACAAGGAGTTCAACGACCTGATCCAGAAGGCGAAGTCGCTGCCGACCCAGGCCGAGCGCACCGCCCTCTACGAGCAGGCGCAGTTGCGCTTCAAGGACCAGGCGCCGTGGGCGACGATCGCCCACTCGCTGGTGACGATGCCGATGGCGAAGTCCGTGTCCGGCTACAAGATGGACCCGCTCGGCTCGCACCGCTTCGACGGCGTCGACATCGCCGAGTAATCACCGGCACCCGCTCACGACGCCGCGGCGGACAACCGCCGCGGCGTCGGTCGGCCCGCAATGATCCCGTTTCTCGCAAAGCGAATCGGCCTGCTCATTCCGACCTTCCTCGGCGTGACGGTCGTCGCCTTCCTGTTCATCCGCCTGTTGCCGGGCGATCCCGTGCTGCTGCTCGCCGGCGAGCGCGGCCTCTCGCCGGAGCGCTACGCCGAGTTGATGGCGCAGTTCGGCTTCGACCGGCCGCTCTGGCAGCAATATGTCGAGTACCTGACGGGCGTTCTGCACGGCGACCTCGGCAACTCGATCGTCACCAAGCGGCCGGTGCTGTCGGAGTTCGCGGCGCTGTTTCCGGCGACGCTGGAGCTGTCGATCACCGCGATGATCTTCGCCGTCGTGCTCGGCCTTCCCGCCGGCGTCATCGCCGCGGTGCGGCGCGGCTCGGTGTTCGACCACACGGTGATGTCGACGGCGCTCGTCGGCTACTCGATGCCGATCTTCTGGTGGGGGCTCCTGCTCATCATCGTGTTCTCCGGCTGGCTCGGCTGGACGCCGGTCTCAGGCCGGATCTCGCTGCTCTATTATTTCCCGACGCCGACCGGCTTCATGCTGATCGACAGCCTGCTGTCCGGACAGAAGGGCGCGTTCGCCTCGGCGGTGTCCCACCTGATCCTGCCGGCGATCGTGCTCGGCACCATTCCGCTGGCCGTCATTGCCCGGCAGACGCGCTCGGCGATGCTCGAGGTGCTCGGCGAGGACTATGTGCGGACCGCGCGCGCCAAGGGGCTGACGCCAGGCCGCGTCGTCGGGCTGCACGCGCTGCGCAACGCGCTGATCCCGGTGATCACGACGATCGGCCTGCAGGCGGGCCTGCTGCTCGCCGGCGCCATCCTGACGGAGACGATCTTCTCGTGGCCGGGGGTGGGCAAGTGGCTGGTCGATTCGATCTTCCGCCGCGACTACCAGGTGGTGCAGGGCGGGCTCCTGCTGATCGCCGGCATCGTGATGATCGTCAACCTCGCGGTCGACGTCGCCTACGGGCTCGTCAATCCGCGCATCCGCCACCGGAGGTGAGACGATGGCCGTGACCGATCCGGTGGCCGGCGGCGGGACGGTGAACCCGCGCCTCGAAATGCTCGGCGCCTTCTGGGCGTCGTTCTCGGAGAACAAGGGCGCCGTGGCCGGGCTCGTGTTCATGGTGGTGCTGGTGCTGGTGGCGATCTTCGCGCCGCTGGTGGCGCCGCACGCCCCCGACGTGCAGAACCGCGACGCGCTGCTGGTGCCGCCGTTCTGGGAGGCCGGCGGCTCGCTCACCTACATCCTCGGCACCGACGCCGTCGGCCGCGACATGCTCTCGCGGCTGATCTTCGGGGCGCGCTACTCGCTGTTCATCGGCCTGTTCGTCGTCACGCTGGCGCTCGCCGCCGGCGTGACGCTCGGCACGCTGTCGGGCTATCTCGGCGGCTGGGTCGACACCGTCGTGATGCGCGTCATGGACGTCGTGCTGGCCTTCCCGGGGCTGCTGCTCGCGCTAGTGCTGGTCGCCATACTCGGCCCCGGCCTGATGAACGCGATGATCGCCATCACGCTGGTGCTGCTGCCGCACTTCGTCCGTCTGACGCGCGCCTCGGTGATGACGGAGCGCGACAAGGACTATGTGGTGGCGGTGCGCACGGCCGGCGCCGGTCCGATCCGGCTGATGGTGAAGACGGTGCTGCCGAACTGCCTGGCGCCGCTCATCGTGCAGACGACGCTGTCGTTCTCGAACGCTATCCTCGAGGCGGCGGCGCTCGGCTTCCTCGGCATGGGCGCGCAGCCGCCGACGCCGGAATGGGGGACGATGCTCGCCGAGGCGCGCGAGTTCATCCTGCGCGCCTGGTGGGTGGTGACCTTCCCCGGCCTCGCGATCCTGCTCACCGTGCTCGCCATCAACCTCGTCGGCGATGGGCTGCGCGACGCCCTCGACCCCAAGCTGAAGCGGGGGTGAGGGTGAGCGAGACGCTGCAGACTTCGCTGATCGAGGTGGCCGGGACGATTCTCGCCGCCCTGCTCGGCGCGACGGCGGCGGTGCTCACCTGGTACCTGACGACGCGTGACGAGCGACGCCGAGCCAGCGATGAGTTGAAGCGGGAGGCCGAACGGGCCCGCGAGGAGCGCCAGCGGGTCCGCGACGAGGAGCACTTCGTCCGCGAGCAGCGTGTCATCGACATCGTCACCGCCATCCACGCCGAGATCTGCGCGACGATGCGCGGCATCGAACTGCAGACCCAGCCGGCGGAAGCGGCCTACTTCATCGAGAACGAAGACCCCTTCGTCGTCGCAGACGATACCGATTTCGTGTTCGCCTCGATTGCCGGCGACCTGACGATCCTGCCGGAAACGGTCATCCACGAGGTCGTCGCCTACTACAAGGTGGCGAAACAGACCAACCTTCTGACCGCGGCCATCGACAGGCCGGCCTTTCGCGCACAATCCATCGAGGAGCGGAAGAAGTTCATCGCCGGCCTGCTCGATCTCGCGAACGTGCAACGGTCGCTGGCGGTCGAAGCGCTGGTCCAACTCGAGGACTTCAGGCCGGCACTGCGCGCAAAACGGCTCTGGCTGGCCGTGCCGCCGGGCGTCAAGCTGCAGGGATGATGGGGCCGGTCATGCGCGCAATCTCCAACACGCACCCAATATAGGCTCTCCGGATCACGGCGAAAAGAATGCCCCTCCTCGACATCCGAAACCTCACCGTTTCCTTCGCCACCCGCGCCGGGCCGTTCCGCGCAGTGGACGGCGTGTCGCTTTCCGTCGAGATCGGCGAGGTGGTGTCGGTCGTCGGTGAATCTGGCTCCGGCAAGTCGGTGGCGATGCTGGCCGTCATGGGGCTGCTGCCGTCGACCGCGACGGTGACGGCCGACCGTCTGGAGTTCAACGGCCGCGACCTGCGCACGATCTCAGCCCGCGAGCGGCGCCGGCTCGTCGGCCACGAGATGGCGATGATCTTCCAGGAGCCGATGACGAGCCTCAACCCGTGCTTCACGGTGGGCTTCCAGATCGGCGAGGTGCTGAAGGTCCATCTCGGCCTCGGACGCGCTGCGCGCAAGGCGCGGGCGGTCGAACTCCTCGACCTCGTCGGCATCCCGGAGCCGGCGCGGCGGCTCGCGGCCTTCCCGCACCAGCTCTCCGGCGGCATGAGCCAGCGCGTGATGATCGCCATGGCGCTCGCCGCCGGTCCGAAGCTCCTGATCGCCGACGAGCCGACGACGGCGCTCGACGTGACCATCCAGGCGCAGATTCTCGACCTTTTGCTGCGCATCCAGCGCGAGACCGAGATGGCGCTGGTGCTGATCACCCACGACATGGGCGTGGTGGCGGAGACGGCCGACCGCGTCTCCGTGCAGTATGCCGGCCAGCAGGTGGAGTTGCAGGACACGCTCGGCCTGTTCCGCACGCCGCGCCACCCCTACACGGCGGCGATGCTGGCGGCGCTGCCGGAGCGGGCGACAGAGCGGCGGCTGCCGGCGATCGCCGGCGTCGTGCCGGGCGCCTTCGACCGGCCGGCGGGCTGCCTGTTCTCGCCGCGCTGCGCGTTCGCGACGGACACTTGCCGCACCGTGCCGCCGCAGCCGGCGCCGGCCGAGTTGGGCTACGCGCGCTGCCACTACCCTCTCGTCGACGGGCGGCCGACGCCGCTGTCCCGCACTCCGGAGGTGGTGACATGAGCGTGGCTGCTCGCAAGCCCGTGACCGCAGCGGCCGAGGCGCTGGTGGTCGCCGACGATCTCGCCCGCACCTACCGCGTCGCTCGCGGCCCCTTCCGCGGCGACGCGCTGGTGCATGCGCTCGCCGGCGTGTCGTTCCGCCTCGCGCCAGGCCGCACGCTTGCGGTCGTCGGCGAATCGGGCTCCGGCAAGTCGACGCTTGCCCGCGTCGTCACCTCGATCGAGCCGCCCTCGTCGGGCAGCCTCGTCATCGACGGCATCGACATGGTCACCGCCGGACCGGCGGAGAAGGCGACGCTGCGCCGCGAGGTGCAGATCGTCTTCCAGAACCCCTACGGCTCGCTCAACCCGCGGCAGACGATCGCCACCCAGATCGCCGAGCCGCTGGTCATCAACACCAAGATGCCAGCGGACGAGCGCGAGCAGGTGGTGCGTGATCTCCTCGCCCGCGTCGGCCTCAGGCCCGAGCATGCCGACCGCTATCCGCACATGTTCTCCGGCGGCCAGCGCCAGCGCATCGCCATTGCCCGGGCGCTGGTGCTGAAGCCGAAGGTGCTGGTGCTCGACGAGCCGGTGTCGGCGCTCGACGTGTCCGTGCGGGCGCAGGTGCTGAACCTGCTCGCGGAATTGCAGGAGAGCCTCGGCCTCGCCTACCTGTTCGTCAGCCACGACCTGACGGTGGTGCGCCACATCGCCGACGAGGTGATGGTGATGTACCTCGGCCGCGCGGTCGAGCAGGGGCCGCGCGAGGCGATCTTCGAGGACCCGCGCCACCCCTATACGCGAGCGCTCCTGTCGGCGACGCCCTTTGCCGACCCGGAGCGGCGCAAGGAGCGCATCGTGTTGCAGGGTGAACTGCCCTCCCCGTTCAATCCGCCGGTCGGATGTGCCTTCAACCCGCGCTGCCCGTCGGTGATGCCGCGCTGCCGCGGCGAGCGGCCGCCGATCGACCGGGTCGCCGGACGCGACGTCGCCTGCTTCGTGGCGAGCGGCACGGCCTGACATCCACCGGTAAGTTGCACAGGACGTTGGCGTGCCCGATTTCGCTGCACTAGGATCGGCGGCGGGGCACTAGAACGGGGTTCGGTGGGATGGCGGCGGCAGCGGGCGCTGACGGCGGGAGGGACGCACGGCCGCCGGTGCTGGAGGCGCGCGGCATCGTCAAGCGTTTCGGCGCGCTCACAGCCAACGACCACGTCGACCTGACGATCGGCCAGGGCGAGATCCACGCGCTGCTCGGCGAGAACGGCGCCGGCAAGTCGACGCTGGTGAAGATCCTTTACGGGGCGCTGCAGCCGAACGAGGGCGAGATCCGCTTCCTCGGCGAGCCGGTGACGATTCCCAGCCCGGCGGCGGCGCGCGCGCTCGGCATCGGCATGGTGTTCCAGCACTTCTCGCTGTTCGAGTCGCTGACGGTGGCGGAGAACATCGCGCTGGCGATGCCGCGCTCGCAGTCGGTCGCGCAGGTGGCGGACGAGGCGCGGGCGCTGTCGGTGAAACTCGGGCTGGCGCTCGACCCGACGCGGGTGGTGCGCGACCTGTCGGTCGGCGAGCGCCAGCGCATCGAGATCGTGCGGGCGCTGCTGCAGGACCCGAAGCTCCTGATCATGGACGAGCCGACCTCGGTGCTGACGCCGCAGGAAGCCGACCAGCTGTTCACGACGCTGCGGCGCCTGCGCGCCGAGGGCCGCGCCATCCTCTACATCAGCCATCGCCTGGAAGAGGTGCGGGCACTCTGCGACCGCGCCACGGTGCTGCGCCACGGCAAGCTGATCGGCAGTGTCGATCCCGCCCGCGAGACCGCCGACAGCCTCGCCCGCATGATGGTGGGCGGCGCGGTCGGTACGGTCGCGCACCGGCCGACGGTGCCGGACGGGCCGCCGCGCCTCGAGGTGCGCGGCCTGACGCTCGCCCCGGAGACGCCGTTCGGCACGGCGCTGAAGGACATCCGGCTGATGGTGCGGGCGGGCGAGATCGTCGCCATCGCCGGGGTCGCCGGCAACGGCCAGGCGGAGCTGTTCGAGGCCCTGTCGGGCGAGCGCACCTGCGCCTCTGACACGGTGATGATCGACGGTGTGCCGGTGGGCGAAGACGGCGTTTCGGAACGGCGGCGGCGGGGGGCGGCCTTCGTGCCGGAGGAGCGGCTCGGCCACGCCGCGGTGCCGCGGATGCCGCTGTCGGCGAACGTCGTGCTGACGCGACACGCCACGGCGAAGCTCACCCGCCTCGGCCTGCTGGCGACCGCGCCGGCGAAGGAGATCAAGGATCGCATCATCGCCGCCTTCGACGTGCGCAAGGGCAGCGATGACCCCGAGGCGGCGAGCCTGTCGGGCGGCAACCTGCAGAAGTTCGTCGTCGGTCGCGAGGTGCTGGCGGGGCCAGGCGTGCTCGTCGTCGACCAGCCGACCTGGGGTGTCGACGCCGGGGCGGCGGTGACGATCCGGCAGGCGCTCGTCGACCTCGCCGGCCGCGGCAGCGCGGTGCTGGTGATCTCCCAGGACCTTGACGAGATCTTCGAGATCGCCGACAGCATCGCGGTCATCCACCACGGCCGGCTGTCGCCGGCCTATCCGGCCGATTCGATTACGCTCGAACAGATCGGGCTGCTGATGGGCGGCGCCCACCCGGAAGCCGTGGAGGCGACCGATGCGGCTTGAGCTGCAGCGCCGCCCGCAGCAATCGCGCGCCATGCTTTTGTGGTCGCCGGTGATCGCCGTGGCGCTGACGGTGGTGACGGCCGCCGTCATGCTCGCCGTCATCGGCGTCGACCCGGCGCGCGGGCTCTACGTCTTCTTCGTCGAGCCGCTGACCTCGGCGTGGGGGCTGCAGGAACTGGCGGTGAAGGCCTCGCCGCTGATCCTGATCGCCGTCGGCCTGTCGATCTGCTTCATCTCGAACACCTGGAACATCGGCGCCGAAGGCCAGTACGTCGCCGGCGCCATCCTCGGTGGCTGGGTGGCGCTGACCTTCCAGGATACCGGCGCCGCCTGGGTGCTGCCGGCCATGCTGGCAGCCGGCGTCGTCGGCGGGGCGCTCTACGGGCTGATCCCGGCGGTCCTCAAAGTGCGCTTCGGGGCGAACGAGATCCTGACCAGCCTGATGCTCGTCTACGTCGCACAGCTCGGCCTCGACTGGCTGGTGCGCGGGCCGTGGCGCGACCCGATGGGGTTCAACTTCCCGCAGTCGGTGACGTTCTCGCCGGCGGCGACGATGCCGCTGATCGCCGGGCGGCTGCACGTCGGCGTCATCATCATGCTGGTCGTCGTGGTGGTGGCGGCGGTGATGATGGCGCGCTCGCTGAAGGGCTTCGAGATCCGCGTCGTCGGCATGGCGCCGCGCGCCGGCCGCTTCGGCGGCTTCAAGGAGGGCCCGCTGACGCTGTTCGTGTTCGCTGTCTCCGGCGGGCTTGCAGGCCTCGCCGGCATCATCGAGGTGGCCGGGCCGATCGGGCAGCTGCTGCCGTCGGTGTCGCCGGGCTACGGCTTCATCGCCATCATCGTCGCCTTCCTCGGACGGCTGAACCCGGTCGGCATCCTCGTCGCCGGCTTCGTGTTGGCGATCTCGACCCTCGGCGGCGAACAGGCGCAGATCCTGCTGCAGGTGCCGCTCGACTTCACCAGCGTGCTGCAGGGCGTGCTGCTGTTCTACGTGCTCGCCTGCGACACCCTCGTCGCCAACCGGATCCGTCTCGTCGCATCAGGTCCGCGAACGGCGCCGGGCCCCTCGGAGGCGGCGCGATGAACCTGCTCGAGCCGGCCATTCTGACGATCATCACGGCGGCGACGCCGCTCCTGCTGGCGGCGATCGGCGAGCTCGTCACCGAGCGCTCGGGCGTGCTCAACCTCGGCGTCGAGGGGATGATGGCGATGGGGGCGGCCTGCGCCTTCGCCATCGCCATCACGACGGATTCGTCGCTGATCGGCGTCCTCGGCGGCGTCGGTGCCGGCGTCGCGCTGGCGGCGCTGTTCGCGCTGATGACGCTCGGCTTCGCAGCGAACCAGGTGGCGTGCGGGCTGGCGCTGACCATCCTCGGGCTCGGACTGTCGGGGCTCGTCGGCGCGGACTTCGTCGGTGCGCGGCGGGACGCGATGCCGAAACTGTGGATCGAGGGGCTGTCCGACATCCCCTTCATCGGGCCGATCCTGTTCGGCCAGGACGCCTTCGTCTACGCCTCCTTCGTGCTGGTGGCGGGCGTGTGGTGGTTCCTGTTCCGCACCCGCGCCGGACTGACGCTCCGGGCGGTCGGCGACAACCACGTCTCGGCGCATGCGCTCGGCAGCAAGGTGCTCCGGGTGCGGCTCTGGGCCGTGCTGTTCGGCGGTGGCTGCGCCGGGCTCGCCGGCGCCTACCTGTCGCTCGTCTACACGCCGTTCTGGGTGGACGGCATGACCGCCGGGCGCGGCTGGATCGCGCTCGCGATCGTGGTGTTCTCGTCGTGGCTGCCGGGGCGGCTGGTGATCGGCGCCTACCTGTTCGGCAGCGTCTCGATCCTGCAGCTCTATGCCCAGGGCGCCGGCATCGGGCTGCCATCGCAGCTGATGTCGTCGCTCCCCTATCTCGTGACGATCGTCGTGCTCGTCGCCATCGCCGGCACGCGTGCCCGGGCGCGGGCGCCGGCCTGCCTCGGCGTGCCGTTCGTGCCCGACCGCTGAGCGAAACCGATGTTCCACCCCGGGCGGCCACTCCGGCCTCCCGGCACTGTACAAGGAGACCCTGCATGCGAGCATTTCTGAAGGGCGCGATCGCGGCGCTCGGCCTGGCGGCGCTCGTCGCCGTGGCGCCGGCGGAGGCGCAGGAGAAGCTGAAGGTCGGCTTCGTCTATGTCGGCCCGGTCGGCGACTTCGGCTGGACCTACCAGCACGAGCTCGGCCGCCGCGCCATGCAGGAGGCGCTCGGCGACAAGGTCGAGTCCACCTATGTCGAGAACGTGCCGGAGGGCCCGGACGCCGAGCGCGTCATCGAGGGGCTGGTCCGCTCGGGCCACCAGCTGATCTTCACCACGTCCTTCGGCTTCATGGAGGCGACGGTGAAGGTGGCGCAGCGCAATCCGGACGTGAAGTTCGAGCACGCCACCGGCTACAAGCGGCTGCCGAACCTCGCAACCTACGCCGGCCGCTTCTACCAGGGCCGCTACATCTCCGGACAGATCGCCGCGAAGATGTCGAAGACCGGCGTCGTCGGCTACATCGGCTCCTTCCCGATCCCCGAGGTCGTCTCCGGCATCAACGCCTTCATGTTGGGCGCCCAGTCGATCCGGCCGGACATGAAGGTGAAGATCGTCTGGGTGAACTCCTGGTTCGACCCCGGCAAGGAAGGCGACGCGGCGAAGGCGCTGCTCGACCAGGGCGCCGACATCATCGCCCAGCACACCGACAGCCCGGCCGCCATGCAGGTGGCCGCGGAGCGCGGCGCGCTCGCCTTCGGCCAGGACTCCGACATGATCAAGTTCGGGCCGAACACGCAGCTCACCTCGATCATCAACGACTGGTCGGGCTACTACATCGACCGCGTCAACGCCGCGCTGAACGGCACCTGGGAATCGACCGACGTCTGGGGTGGCCTGGACACCGGCATCCTCAAGATGGCGCCCTACACCAACATGCCCGACGACGTGAAGGCGATGGCCGAGGCGACCGAGAAGGCGATCCACGACGGCACCTACAAGGTCTTCACCGGCCCGATCACCAAGCAGGACGGCACGCTGGCGGCGAAGGAGGGCGAGGTGCTGCCCGACCCGGCGATCCTCGGCATGAACTGGTACATCCAGGGCGTCGACGAGAAGGCGCCGAACTGAGCCGACCCGGCCGGGCGGCGGCGGAAGACGGCCGCCGCCCGGCCCCATCAGCGAAGCGTGATCGCCGCCCGGCTGCATCCGTGCGGCCGGTTCGTCTATAAGTTCGGCGCCTCTGCCGTCGCCCCGTCCCGCCGCTGCTCTGGTCGCGCGCGGAACGGGCTCGCACGGAGTGCCGCCATGCGCCTGGCCTCGATCGGGTGGCTCACCGCCCTCGCCTTCCTCGCCCTCTTCGCGGTTCCCACAGCGCCGGCCACTGCGGCCGATTCCTACCTGTCGACGCCTGGTGACGCGGCGCGGGCCTTCGGGACGCTGATCGACGAGATCGGACGGCGCCCAGCGATCTATTCGGTGCGAATCTCGGCCCAGGAGATCGCGATCGAGGTGCAGGGCGCGGGGCGACCGTCAGACATCGACGCCTGGAGCATCCGCCGCATCCGGCGCCTCGGCTTCACCGTCGAACCGACCCGCGGGCCGCAGCCGGTGTCGCCGCCCGGCTTCATCCGCGACATCGTGCCGGGCTTCTTCCCGCTCGCGGCCGCCGACCTCGAGCGCGTGCCGGCCCTCGTCGCGGCGGCGATCGAGCGGGCGGCGCTGCAGGACGCAGCGGCCGTCTCGTCCATCACGATCGCGCGGCAGGTGTCGATCCTGCCGAGCCCGAGCTTCGGACCGGTGCGCTGGACGATCAGCGTCGGCTCGGGACGGGAGAGCGCGTCGGTGTTCGCCGACGAGGCCGGCCGCATCGTCGGCGCCGACCTCTCCGGCACCGAGCGTGCGCGCACCCTGAACCTGATCGCCACCGAGGACTGGCCGAAGGACGAGGCGATCGCGGACCTCACGGCCGTGCTCGGCCCGACCCGGCGCATCCGCAGCCTCACAGTCCACGACCAGTTCCTCAGCGTCGACGCCGACCACCCGACGGCGGCGCAGCAGACGATGGGCTACACCTGGGACCTCTCCGGCGTGCGCACCATGGGCATCGGCATGCCGCTGTTTCCCGGCACCCCGGACGAGGCGTCGTTCCTCGTCGGCGAGGTCGATCTCGGCCGGCTTTCGGCCGTCCGCGATGCGGCGCGCAAGGCGTGGGGTAACGATGGTGCCCGCCTCGTCTACATGATGCTGAGGCGCGACATGGACGCGGCCGGCGCGCCGCCGCTGCGCTGGACGCTCAACTTCAACGATCCCGGCGGCGAAAGCGGATCGGTGGTGCTGGGCACCGACGGCACCGTCGTCGCCGTGACGCTGCCGCCGAGCCGGCGGCCGAATCTCGACTGGATGGCGCCGGAGACGGTGGCCGAGACGCTCGGCCGGCTCGAACGGGAGCTCGGAGCGGCGACGCGGATCTCGCAGCTGATGTTCCAGAACGGCCAGGCGCAGGTGCTGGCGGAGGACCCGCGCAGCCCTGGCACCAACGCCAACTTCATCATGGACGCCGAGGACATGACCCGCTTCGGCACGCCGATGCCGTGGGAGGCGGAGACGAAAGGCGACCATGCCTTCCGCATCGCCGACCTCGCCTTCTTCGATGCGGCGACGCTGCGGCGGCTGACGGAGGAGACCTACAAGCGCCTGAAGACGGATCCGGCGAAGATGCCGGTGTCGCGCTACACCTTCTCGGTCGGCCAGTTGATGACGCCGATGGGCGACTTCATGGTGCCCTCCCCCGACGGCAAGGTGACGCTCGAGATCCGCGTCGAGGCGGCGAACGGCATGGACGGCGGCTGGGTCGCCTACACGGCGACTGGCAAGGCCTTCGACGTGATGACGCCCTAGCCGGGCGTGGGCGGGCCCGACGCATCGGGACCGTCCCCGTCCGGCCCATCCTCCGGGTCGGCGTCCCATTCCTCGTCAACTACCGGCTGCGGATCGGCGTCCTGCAGGTCGAGCAGCCGCTCGAGTTCGGCGATGCGCTGGTAGAGCGACTGGGCGCGAAGCTGCGCGGAGTTCTTCTCGACGAGAGCGTCGTAGTCGATGGCGGCGGTGACGACGTCGTAGATCTCGAGGCCGAGGTGGGTGAGGTTGTGGCGCCGGCCAAGCCTGCGGCCGCCGACCTCGCCGAGGAAGGACATGAACTTCGGATTGCCGACGACGGCGTCGAGGTCGACGGGGTTCACCTTTGGGCCGCGCTTGCGGGAATAAAAGCGCGTGCTCGACTGGCCGACGACGAAGCCGCCGTCGGTGGCGGCGAGGCCACGCAGGTAGCCGCCGAGCTTCAGCTTCGTGATCGCCCCGCTCGCCCAGTCGCGGGAGACGAGCTGACCCGCGGCGGAGCTCAGGCAGTGCAGCGTGCCGCCGACCTCGACGAGCGAGTGCGGGTGCTTGAGGCCGCCGATCAGCACCTCGCGGCTCTCGAGGTCCCAGACGGCGCCGGAGCGGCCCTGGCCGTCATAGCGGGGGTGGACGTGCGACAGCACGTGGACGCGGCCGTCGTGGAGGCCGACGTCATTGATGTGGAGGCGGCCGTCGGCGTGCTCGAAGGCCCAGAGCTCGCGGACGACGAGATCGTCGGGAGAGAAGGTGAAGAGCCGGGAGTTGCCGGTGGAGACGACGCAGATCTCGTCGCCGAGGCGCTTGATCGAATGGAGGTCGTGGAAGCGGTCGTCCGTGATGACGGCGCGCAGCGACAGGTCGGGAGCGAGCACCACCACCCGGCCGCTCTCATGGCCCTGCACGCAGACGTAGATCGCCTCCTCGGTGGCGAGCAGGCCGGTGACGCCGGTATCGGGCGGCGCGATCCACGATGCGCAGTCGACGAGGCCGAAGCGGCGGCGATCGAGACTGCCGACGATCAGCGGGAAGCGGACGCCGTTGCGCTTGAGATTGCAGAGCGAGAGGAGGACGGTCACCATCGGGTCAGCGGCAGGCGGCGGCTCCGATACGGGCCGCCGCCGGCCGGATCAGGCGCCGCGGCCGACGTCGGCGTAGGTGAAGCCGTGCCGCTCGACTTCCGGACGCCGGTAGACGTTGCGCAGGTCGACGAGCACGGGGACGTTGACGATCGTCTTCAGGCGGTCGAGGTCGAGGGCGCGGTAGGTGTCCCACTCGGTGACGAGCACGACCGCGTCGGCGCCCTCGGCGCAGTGGTAGGGGCTGTCGCAGAAGAGGACGCCGGTCATCAGCTTGGCCGCCTGCTCCATGCCCTCGGGATCGTGGGCGCGCACGGTGGCACCGGCCTGCTGCAGTTCGTGCACGACGTCGAGCGCCGGGCTCTCGCGCATGTCGTCGGTGTTCGGCTTGAAGGTCAGGCCGAGGATGGCGATGGTCTTGCCGGCGACGCTGCCGCCGCAGGCGCGCACGACCTTCTCGGCCATACGCTTCTTGCGCTGGTCGTTGACCGCGACGACCGCCTCGACGAGGCGCGTCGGCGCACCAGACTCGCGCGCCGTTTCGACGAGGGCGCGGGTGTCCTTCGGGAAGCAGGAGCCGCCGAAGCCCGGGCCGGCGTGCAGGAACTTGCCGCCGATGCGGTTGTCGAGGCCGATGCCGCGGGCGACTTCCTGGACGTTGCCGCCGACGGCCTCGCAGAGGTCCGCCATCTCGTTGATGAAGGTGATCTTGGTGGCGAGGAAGGCGTTGGCCGCGTACTTGATGAGCTCGGCGGTGCGCCGGCCGGTGAACATCACCGGCGCCTGGTTGACGAACAGCGGCCGGTAGACCTCGCTCATCGGCTCGCGGGCGCGCTCGTCCTCGAGGCCGATGACGATGCGGTCGGGACGCTTGAAGTCCTCGATGGCCGCACCTTCGCGCAGGAACTCGGGGTTGGAGACGACGGCGACGTCGGCTTCCGGCCGGGTGTCGCGGATGATGCGCTGCACGGCGTCGCCGGTGCCGACGGGCACGGTCGACTTCGTCACCACCACAGTGAAGCCGGTGGCGGCGCGGGCGATGTCCTGGGCGGCGGAGAAGACGTAGGTGAGGTCGGCGCGGCCGTCACCGCGGCGGGACGGGGTGCCGACCGCGATGAAGACGACGTCGGCCTCGGCGATCGCCGGAGCGGCGTCGAGCGTGAAGGAGAGGCGGCCGTCGCGCTGGTTGCGGGCCACCATGTCGTCGAGGCCGGGCTCGAAGATCGGCACGCGCCCGCCCATCAGCATGGCGACGCGCTCAGGGTCCTTGTCGATGCAGACGACCTCGTGGCCGAAATCGGCGAAGCACGCGCCCGAAACGAGGCCGACATAGCCGGCGCCCAGAACCGCAATCTTCATGCTCTACTCCTGAAGCAATGTTGGACGGGGCGCTCAGCCGAGCTCTTCGGGCCCCTGGGAATGGGAAAGCGGGTCCTGCAGAAGGTCGGCGAGATAGGCCCCATAGGAATTCTTGTAGCGGGCGGCGAGTGACGCGAGTGCGTCGGCGGTGAGCCACCCCTTCCGCCAGGCGATCTCCTCCGGGCATGCAATTTTGAAGCCCTGGCGGTGCTCGATCGTCTTCACGAACTCCGACGCCTCGAGCAGGCTGTCGGTCGTGCCGGTGTCGAGCCAGGCGGTGCCGCGCGGGAAGCGCACCACGCGCAGGTCACCGCGCTTCAGGTACGCCTCGTTGACCGAGGTGATCTCCACTTCGCCGCGCGGCGATGGCGTCACGCCCTTGGCGATCTCCACCACGTCGGCGTCGTAGAAGTAGAGGCCGGTGACGGCGAGGTTGCTCTTCGGGTGCTCGGGCTTCTCCTCGAGCGACAGCGCCCGGCCATCCGGCGCCATCTCGACGACGCCGAAGGCGCGGGGGTTCGCCACCGGATAGGCGAACACCGTCGCGCCTTTCTGGAGTTTCGCCGCCTCCTCGACGAGGCCGGTGAGGCCGGAGCCGTAGAAGATGTTGTCGCCCAGCGCGAGCGCCACCGGGCTCGAGCCGATGAAGTCCTCGCCGATCAGGAAGGCCTCCGCGAGGCCGCGAGGCTGGTCCTGTTCGGCGTAGGTGAAGGAAATGCCCCAGTCGGAGCCGTCGCCGAGCACAGCCTTGTAGAGCGGCAGCGCCTGCGGGGTCGAGATGATCAGCACCTCGCGGATGCCCGCCAGCATCAGGATCGACAGCGGATAATAGATCATCGGCTTGTCGTAGACCGGCAGCAGCTGCTTGGAGACGGCGAGCGTCACCGGATGCAGTCTGGTGCCGTGCCCGCCGGCGAGGATGATACCCTTCATCGTCCCTCTTCTTCCTGTAGCGCCCCGTGTCAGGGGCTCAGGCGCGCGCCTTCAGGCCGAGCCGCTCGCCGCGATAGGCGCCGCTGCGGATCGGCTCCCACCAGCGGCGGTTATCGAGATACCAGGCGACCGTCTTCTCGATGCCGCTCTCGAAGCTCTCCCGCGCCGTCCAGCCGAGCTCGCCCTCGAGCTTGCCCGCATCGATGGCGTAGCGGTGGTCGTGGCCCGGCCGGTCGGTGACGAAGGTGATGAGCTCGCGGCGCGAGCGATCGGCCGGCGCGATGCGGTCGAGGATGTCGCAGATGCGCTCGACAACCTGCAGGTTGGTGCGCTCGTTGCGGCCGCCGACATTGTACTTCTCGCCCGGCCGGCCCCGCTCGAGGATGGTGACGAGCGCGCGCGCGTGGTCCTCGACATAGAGCCAGTCGCGGACGTTGGAGCCGTCGCCATAGACCGGCAGCGCCTTCATCTCCAGCGCATTGAGGATCATCAGCGGGATGAGCTTCTCGGGGAAGTGGTGCGGCCCGTAATTGTTCGAGCAGTTCGAGACGATCACCGGCAGCCCGTAGGTGCGGTGCCAGGCGATGGCGACGTGGTCGGAGGCAGCCTTCGAGGCCGAATAGGGCGAGGACGGGTCGTAGGCGGTCGTCTCGGTGAACAGCCCATCGGGGCCGAGCGAGCCGTAGACCTCGTCGGTCGAGACGTGGACGAAGCGGAAGCGCTCGCGGCGCTCGCCGTCGAGCGTCTCGAAGTGGCGCCGCGCCGCCTCGAGCAGCACGGACGTGCCGACGACGTTGGTCTCGATGAAGGCGGACGGGCCCTCGATCGAGCGGTCGACGTGGCTCTCGGCGGCGAGATGCAGGACGGCGTCCGGATCGTGCTGGCGGAACACCTCGGCCATCGCCGGGGCGTCGCAGATGTCGGCGCGCACGAACGCATAGCGCGGGTCGCCGGCCACCATCTCCACCGAGGCGAGGTTCGCCGCATAGGTGAGTTTGTCGAGGTTCACGACCGAGTGGTCGGTGTCGCGCACCAGATGCCGGCACACCGCCGAGCCGATGAACCCTGCCCCACCCGTCACCAAGATGCGCATGATCGAGACCTTCCTGACGGATCGCGGCCGCCGGACCGGCGGATCCCGCCACCGCGGGCACAAAGCGAGGAGGCTGCGGAGGACGGGACGATGCGAGCGGCCTTCGACCGGTTCCCGGAACGCCGCAGAAGCGCCCCCGACGAACGGCGACCTTGAATGGAGAAGCCCGCCGGTGTCGTCAAGTCGCGCATGTGCCGCGGATCGGCCGATCACGAAGCCGTCAAGGGAAGCATGACGAGTTCGTCAGCGTCCTCGACCGCCAGCGGACGTCCGAGCAGGAAGCCCTGGCCGTGGTCGCAGCCGAGGTCGAGAAGGGCCTCGCGGGTCTCCCACTCCTCGATGCCCTCCGCGACGACCGTGAGTCCGAGGCCGTGGCCGAGGTCGATCATCGCCCTCACGATCTCACGGTCGTTGGGCGAGCGCGTCATTCCCGACACGAAGGAGCGGTCGATCTTCAGGCTGTCGATGGGGAACTGGTGGAGGTAGCCGAAGCTCGAATAGCCGGTGCCGAAGTCGTCGATGGCCAGGCTGGCGCCGAGCTTCTTGAGCCGTCGCAGAACGCCGACGACCTGATCGGAATTGGCCATCAGCGTGCCTTCGGTGATCTCGAACGTCAGAGTGCCGTAGTCGACCGGGTGCGCCCCGAGGGCGGCTGCCAGGCGGTCGGCGAGGTCGGGGTCGGCGAGCTGATGGGCGGAGAGGTTGACGGAGACGTAGATGGGCTTGCGGCCGTCGCGCCCCCGGCGTTCCAGCCAGCGCGAGGATGAGGCGGCGGCGAGCGACAGGATGCGTTCACCGAGCGGCAGAATCAGGCCGGTCGCCTCTGCGATGGGGATGAACACGGACGGCGGCACGCCGCCGCGCTCCGGGTGATTCCACCGGGCCAGAGCCTCGAATCCGACGAGGTCGTTGGTGGCGATGTCGAAGATCGGCTGGAAGGCCGCGAAGATCTCCGAGGGCCGCGTCGACAAGGCCTCGCGCAGGTCCGCCTCGATCTCCAGGCGCTCGAGGTGGCGGGTGCGGACGGCGGCGTCGTAGCGGTTGATCGCCCCTGGCCGGTCCGACTGGCAGGCCATCTCGGCGTCTTCCAGAAGGCGCTCGATGCCGCCGGTTCGGCGGGCGATGCCGAAGGCAGCGCCGAGCGGCACGCGCCGGCCCTCCAGCTCGAAGGGATGCAGGAAGGCGTCGCGGAGCGTCTGGGCGAGCCGCAGTGCGCCCTCCTGGGTGAGGCGCGCGAAGATGGCGAACCAGTGCTCGCCGACCCTCGTGAGCGCCGCTCGCCCCTCCAGCAGGCCCTGCAGGCGGGCCGCGACGGCAGCCATGAGCCGGTCCGTGAACGCATGTCCGAACGAAGCCGTGATCTCCACGAAATCGCAGAGCCGGACGGTGACGACGGTGTCGAAGCCGCTGTCGGCGCTCTCCCAGCTGACGAAGCGCTGCAGCACGGCATTGCGATTCGGCAGTCCGGTGGCGAGATCGACGAAGGCGAGACGCTCGAGCTCGCGCTCGAGACGACGCTGCTCGGTCACGTCGCGGCCGACCGAGAGATAGCCGGTCACCCTTCCTTGCTCGTCGAACAGCGCGCGGTTGGTCCAGGCGTAGAGACGCTCCTCGCCGCTGCGGGGATACTTCCGGTTCTCGCTGCGATAGATCGGCGCCTCCGGCGTCAGCGCCTCGAGTGCCGGCTGCAGCCGCTCCCACACGTCGTCCGGAATGGTGGCCGAGGCGTGCCGGCGACCGTCGCCGCCGACAGAAAGGCCAAAGAGGTCGCGGAAGGCCCGATTCTCGAAGGTGACGAGGAAGTCGGCGTCCCACAGCGTGACGATGTCGGACTGGTCCTCGACGAGGGCGCGAAACTGCGCCTCGCTGGCGGCGAGCGCCTCCACCGTGCGGCGCTGCTCGGACATGTCCCGCAGATGCGCGGTGAAGAAGCGGCGGTCGGCGGCCGTGACCTCGGAGATCGAGACCTCGACCGGGAACGGCCGTCCATCGGCCCGCCGCATCGTGAGCTCGTGCGTGAGGGCGGCGTCGGCGCCCCTCGCCGCCAGTTGCCGGATCGGGTGCGCCTCGCCGTCGCCGACGTCGACCGCGAAGGTGAGCGCCAGCGGCTTGCCGAGGACGGCGTCCCGCGCCACGCCGAACATCGCCTCGGCGGCAGGGTTGAACTCGACGATGTGATCGGCCTCGTCGACGGTGACGATGGCGTCGAAGGCGGCGTTGAGGATGGAGACCCGGCCGACGGCGTTGGCGGCGAGGCCGATCATCGAGCGCTCGATGGCGGCGGACAGCAGCCTGCCGACCAGACGCATGAAGCCGACCTCCTCGGCCCGCCACGCGCGCTCGACCTCGCAGTCGCCGACACCGACGTGGCCCCACCACTGGCCGGCGACGATCAGCGGCGCGGACAGGAAAGCCCGCACCTGCTGGCGATCGAGCTCGGAGCGCATGCGACCTTCGAGATCGCGCGCCAGGCCGGCGATCATCTCGCCGCGGCGGCGCAGTTCCGCCCACTGCAGCATGGTCGGATCGCCGTGCGTGAGATCCTCGTCGATCAGGCCGCTGTCGCCGGAAAAGCGCTCGAGACCGGGCGCGGCCCAATCGAAGCGCAGCGTCTGGCCGAGGCCGCGGCCCGGAACCTCGTGGACCTGGAACAGGAAGACGCGATGGACCCGCAGCGCGGCCGCGACCCGCGCCGCCAGCACGGGCGCGACCTGACGCCAGTCGCCGACATCACCGATCACGGTGGCGATCTCGGCAGCGAGCTCGAGAAGCGGCGCTTGACCGTCGTCGTCCCGAGCGAGCATTTCATTCCTTCCGTTCCGGAGCCCGAGCCCCGGCGCGCACAGACGCTGGACCGGTTCGCCCCTGCGCCGACCGGACCCGACGTCCGGCAAAGATGGCGACCCTCGTGCGTACCATCCCGCACTTCCACCTCTATGGCGACAATTCACGAAGCGATGATTTCGACTTCGTGCACGTCGAGCCGCTGTGGCGCCGCTCCGCCCGGTTCGGCTGGGTGATCGAGCCGCACGCCCACCGCCACCTCCACCAGGTGACTGCGGTGACGTCCGGCGCCGGGGAGGCGCTGATCGACGGCGAGGCGGTGGCGTTCGCGGCACCCGCCGTCGTGCTGACGCCGGCGGGGGTGGTGCACGGCTTCCGCTTCACGCCGCCCTGCGATGGCCACGTCCTGAATTTCACCGAAGACGTGCTGGCCGGCGTCCCGGAGGCCTACGGCACCCCGGCCGACCGGCTGGCGCGCCTTTGGTCCCGGCCGGTGCTGCAGTTCGCCCCGGGCCCCGATTTCGACCGGCTGATCGCGTTGCTCGACGCGATGACCGAGGAGGAAGCGCTGGCGCGGCAGGATGCGCGCACGGCGCTGCGGGCGCTGCTCGTGCTCCTGTCCGTCGAACTGTCGCGGGCGAGCGCCGAGGGCGAGCGCTTCGCCGCCGTGACGCTCAGGCGCGCCGACGCCACGGTTGCCGAGCTGCGGGACCTGATCGAGGCGGGCTTCCGGACGAGCCGACGGCTCGCCGACTATGCCGACCGCCTGGGCATGACCAGCGACCGGCTGAACGAGCACTGCAAGCGCGCCACCGGTGTCACCGCCGGCCACCTCTTGCGCCAGCGCGTGCTGACGGAGGCGAAGCGGCAGCTGCTGTTCACCGACCTCTCGGCCTCGCAGATCGCGTACGAGCTCGGCTTCGCCGACCCGACGCACCTGTCGCGCTTCTTCAGGCGCTACACCGGCCTGACGCCGAGCGCCTTCCGCGCCGGCCGCCGGGAAGACGCCGCCTCAGGGGGCGGGCCGGACGAGGGCTGAGGCGGTCCGATGGCAGGCCCGTCACACGCGCACGGGCCGGCCGCTGCGGCAGGCCTCGGTGGCAGCGTCGGCGAGGATTTGGGCGCGCAGGCCGTCCTCGCCGGATGGCGACGGCACACGCTTCTCGGCGAGACATTCGAGGAAGTGCTGCAACTCGCGGCGGTAGGCCTCGGCATAGCGCTCGAGGAAGAACGGCAGCGCCGGCTCGACGCGGAAGCCGGTGCCGTCGGCCTCCTCCACCGTCGTCTCGCGGCGGTTGTCGGCGCGCACCAGCCCGGCCGAGCCGTGCACCTCGATGCGCTGATCGTAGCCGTAGGTGGCGCGGCGGGAGTTGGTGATGGTGGCGATGCGGCCGAAGGCGGTCTTCAGCATCACCGCGGCGGTATCGACGTCGCCGGCCTCGCCGATCGCCGGGTCGACCAGGGCGGCGCCGACGGCGTGGACCTCGACGGGTTCCTCGCCGAGGAGATGGCGGGCGAGATCGAAATCATGGATCATCATGTCGCGGAACAGGCCGCCGGAGCGGGCGATGTAGGAGACCGGAGGCGGCGACGGGTCCTTCGAGATGATGGTGACCAGTTCCACCTCGCCGGCGGCGCCGGCGTCGAGGCGCTGCTTCAGGCGGGAGAAGCTCGGGTCGAAGCGGCGGTTGAAGCCGATCATCAGAGGGATGCCGGCGGACCGAACGACCTCGAGGCAGCGGCGGATGCGGGCGGAGTCGAGATCGACCGGCTTCTCGCAGAAGACCGCCTTGCCGGCTCGCGCACACGCCTCGATGAGATCGGCGTGGGTGTCGGTCGGCGAGCAGATCATCACCGCATCGACGTCCGGCGCGGCGATGGCCGCCTCGCTCGACGACACGCGGGCGCCGTAGGCGGCGGCAAGGCCGGCGGCCGCGTCCGTGTCGGCGTCACAGACGGCGACGAGGGTGGCCCCCGGATGGGCGGCGGCGTTCGCCGCGTGGATTCGGCCGATCCGCCCGGCCCCGATCAGCGCAATGCCCGTCATCGTCGGCTCCCGCCTCCCCTGCCCAGCCGGCCACAAGCGGCCAAACCAGAACGTTCATTCCGAATTGACACCAGAATAGAATTCTCGTTTCATGCTGTCCAGTCGGCCGGCTCGCCGGTGGCGTCGCGCGGGACGGTTGAAGCCAGGGCGCCGGTGCCGAAGGAGCCCGGCCACAGGGAGAAGGCGCGATGAGCGCGGTGCATCGACCGTCCGCCGAGGCGGACCTCGACGTCATCACCTACGGCCGCGCCTCTGTCGACCTCTACGGGCAGCAGATCGGCGGGCGGCTGGAGGACGTCGCCTCCTTCGCCAAGTCGATCGGCGGTTCTCCCACCAACATCGCCGTCGGCTGCGCCCGCCTCGGGCTCGCGGCCGGTCTCGTGACGGGCGTGGGCGACGAGGCGATGGGCCGCTTCGTGGTGGAGCAGCTCGGGCGCGAGGGCGTCGCCACGGACGGGGTGAAGGTCGACCCGGCGCGCCTCACGGCGCTCGTCCTCCTCGGCGTGCGCGACGAGCATGCCTTTCCGCTGATCTTCTATCGCGAGAATTGCGCCGACATGGGGCTGACGGAGGCGGACGTCGACCCGGCCTTCATTGCCCGGGCGCGTGCCCTCGTCGTCACCGGCACGCACTTCTCGCGGCCGAGCGTCGATGCCGCCGGGCGCAAGGCGATCGCTGCGGCGAAGGCGGCGGGACGGCGCGTCGCCCTCGACATCGACTACCGGCCGAACCTGTGGGGCGTCGCCGGACACGGCGAGGGCGAGGCGCGCTATGTCCGCGCCAGCGCGGTGACGGAGCACCTGCAGACCCTGCTGCCGGAGATGGACCTCGTCGTCGGCACCGAGGAGGAGTTCCACATCGCGGGCGGCAGCGAGGACACCCGGGCGGCGCTGCTGGCGGTTCGCGCGCTGACCGAGGCGACGCTGGTGCTGAAGCGCGGGCCGATGGGCTGCGTCGTCTTCACCGGGAGGGTCCCGGACCGGCTGGAAGACGGCATCCGCGGACCGGGCTATCCGGTCGCCGTCTATAACGTGCTCGGCGCCGGCGACGGCTTCATGGCCGGCTTCCTGCGCGGCTGGGTGCGCGGCGAACCGCTCGAGACGTGCGCCGCGTGGGCGAACGCCTGCGGGGCCTTCGCGGTATCGCGGCTCCTCTGCGCGCCGGAATACCCGACGTGGCCGGAGCTCTGCCACTTCCTCGCCCATGGCAGCCGCACGGCGGAGCTCCGCAAGGACCGCGAGCTCTCCCACATCCACTGGGCGACGACGCGCCGGCCGCGGCCGGAGGGGCTGATGGCGCTCGCCATCGACCACCGTGCCCAGCTGGAAGACCTCGCCGACCGCATCGGCGCCGACCGTTGCCGCATCGCAACCTTCAAGCGGCTGGCGGTGGCCGCCGCCGCCCGGGTCGCCGACGGTCGGCCGGGGTTCGGGGTGCTGCTGGACGGCATCCACGGCCGAGAGGCGCTGTTCGACGCGGCCGGCCACGACTTCTGGATCGGCCGGCCGGTGGAGCAGCCGGGCTCGCGGCCGCTCGCTTTCGAGGGCGTCGACGACCTCGGCTCGCACCTCGTCGAATGGCCGGTCATCCACACCATCAAGTGCCTGTGCTTCTACCATCCCGATGACCCGCCGGCGCTGAAGGCAGCGCAGGAGGAGAAGCTGCTCGCGCTCCACGACGCCGCCCGCACGGTCGGGCGCGAACTGCTCGTCGAGATCATCGCCTCGCGGCATGGACCGGTCGGCGACGACACAGTCGCGGAGGTCATCGCGCGGCTCTATCATCTCGGGCTGAAGCCGGACTGGTGGAAGCTCGAGGGCCAGCCGAGCGAGCGCGCGTGGGCGAATGTGGCGCGCGCCATCGAGGCCGGCGATCCGTGGTGTCGCGGCGTCGTGCTGCTCGGGCTGGAGGCGCCGGAGGAGGAACTGGTGCGGACGTTCGAGACGGCTGTGGCCTCGCCCGTCGTCAGGGGCTTCGCCATCGGCCGCTCGATCTTCGCCCAGGCGGCTGAGGAGTGGCTTTCCGGCCGGATCGACGACGAGGCGGCGATCGCCGACATGGCGGCCCGCTTCGGCCGGCTGGTGGCGGCGTGGGGAACGGCGACGGCGCGGCGGCGCGCGGCGTGAGGGCGGCGAAGAAACGCCCGTGACGGGGAGGAAGCCTTGACCACCATCCGGCTGACGGCGGCGCAGGCGCTGGTTCGCTATCTGGCGGCGCAGAGGACCGAGATCGACGGCGTCGACGTGCCGATCTGCGGCGGCGTGTGGGCGATCTTCGGACACGGCAACGTCGCCGGCATGGGCGAGGCGCTCTGGCACGTCCGCGACCGGCTGCCGACCTTCCGCGCCCACAACGAGCAGGCGATGGCGCTCTCCGCCACCGCCTACGCCAAGGCACTCTTCCGCCGGCGCTTCATGGCCTGCACCTCGTCGATCGGACCCGGTGCCACCAACATGGTGACGGCAGCCGCCGTTGCCCACGTCGACCGACTGCCGCTGCTGCTCCTGCCCGGCGACGTCTTCGCGAGCCGCCGGCCGGACCCGGTGCTGCAGCAGATCGAGGTGTTCTCCGACGGCACGCAGACGGTGAACGACTGCTTCCGGCCGGTGTCGCGGTACTTCGACCGCATCACGAGGGCCGAGCAGCTTCTGGCGGCGCTGCCGCGGGCGATGGCAGTGCTGACGGATCCGGCCGAGTGCGGGCCGGTGACGCTGTCGCTCTGCCAGGACGTGCAGACGGAGGCCGCCGACTTTCCCGTCGCCTTCTTCGAGCAGCGCAGCTGGACGCCGCGCCGGCCGCGGCCGGACAGGGACGAACTCGAGGCAGCCGCCCGGCTCCTCGCCGGGGCGGCGCGGCCGCTGATCGTTGCCGGCGGCGGCGTGCTCTATTCCGAGGCGACCGTCGAGCTCGCCCGCTTCGCCGAGACGCATGGCATCCCGGTGGCGGAGACGCAGGCCGGCAAGGGCGCCCTGGCCCACGATCATCCGATGGCCGTCGGCTCGATCGGCGTCACCGGCACCAGCGCCGCCAATGCACTCGCCGAAGAGGCCGACGTGGTGCTCGCCGTCGGGACGCGGCTGCAGGACTTCACGACCGGTTCGCGCGCTTTGTTCAAAGGCGACGACAAGCGCCTGATCTCACTGAATGTTCAGGCCTTCGATGCCGGCAAGCACGGTGCCCTGCCGCTGGTCGCCGACGCGCGAGTCGGCCTCCAGGAATTGTCGGCGGCGATCGGCCGAGTGCGGGCGCCGGAGGCGTGGCGCGCCCGGGCTGCGGGCCTGATGGTCGCGTGGCGCGAAGCTTCGGCGCGCGCAACGGCCCCGACCAACGCCGCCCTGCCCTCGGACGCTCAGGTGATCGGCGCCGTGCAGCGGGCGAGCCGGCCGGAGGACATTCTGATCAACGCCGCCGGCGGGCTGCCGGGCGAACTCCACAAGCACTGGCAGACGTCGCAGCCCGGCGGCTACCACATGGAATACGGCTACTCGTGCATGGGCTACGAGATCGCCGGCGGGCTCGGCATCAAGCTCGCCCGTCCCGACCGGCCGGTGACGGTGATGGTCGGCGACGGCTCCTACCTGATGATGAACTCGGAGATCGCCACCTCGGTGATGCTCGGGGCGAAGCTCGTCGTGGTCGTCCTCGACAATCGCGGCTTCGGCTGCATCAACCGCCTGCAGCGGGCGACGGGCGGCGCCTCGTTCAACAACCTGCTCGCCGACACCGTCCACGCGGCGATGCCGGAGATCGACTTCGCCGCCCACGCCGCGAGCCTCGGGGCGATCGCCGAGAAGGTGGCTGGCGTCGCGGAACTGGAGGCGGCGCTGGTGCGGGCACGCGGAGCCGATCGCACGACGGTGCTCGTCATCGACACCGACCCGATGGTGGTCACGGAGGAAGGCGGCCACTGGTGGGAGGTGGCGGTGCCGGAAGTCTCCGAGCGCGCCGAGGTGCGGGCGGCACGGACGGCCTACGAGGCGGCGCTCGCCGCTCGGGAGGGCGGCGCGACGCGCTGAGGCGTCCCTCCCCTGCCAGGGGGAGGGACAGAGCGCCGGAGGCGCTCAGGGTGGGGCCCGTCAATCCAGCACGCCACGATTGACGTCGAACTTCGGATTGACGGGCCCCCACCTGCCGCGCCTGCGGCGCGGCTGTCCTCCCCCCTGGCAGGGGGAGGACGAAGAAACCTTCGACGTTGAGAGGACCTTCATGCCCATCCGTATCGGTGCCAACCCCATCGGCTGGTCGAACGACGACCTTCGGACGCTCGGCGGCGACACGCCGCTGGAAACGTGCCTGACGGAAGCCCGTGCGGCGGGCTTCGAGGGCATGGAGCTCGGCCACAAGTTTCCCCGCGAAGCGGGGCCGCTCAGGGCGGTGCTTTCGGCGCACGGGCTCGACCTCGTCTCCGGCTGGTACTCGGCCGAACTCCTCACCCGCGATGCCGACGCCGAGATCGCGGCGATGCGGCCGCACCTCGATCTCCTGAAGGCACTCGGGGCGACCGTGCTCGTCTTCGCCGAGACCTCCAACGCCATCCACGGAGACCAGTCGGCGCCGCTGTCGAAGCGGCCGGTGATGAAGGTGGACGACTGGGCGGAGTACGGACGCCGCGTCACCGCGGTGGCGGAGGCCTGCCTCGCGGAGGGCGTCCGCCTCGTCTACCACCACCACATGGGCACGATCGTGCAGTCGGCCGAGGACGTCGACGCCTTCATGGCCGCGACCGGACCGGCGGCGCACCTGCTGCTCGACACCGGCCACCTGACTTTCGCCGGCGCCGATCCGGTGGCGGTGGCGCGGCGCTGGCGGGACCGCATCAGCCACGTCCACTGCAAGGACGTGCGGGCGGACGTGAAGGCGCGGGTGCTGGCAGAAGACCTCTCCTTCCTCGATGCGGTCGTCGCCGGCGTCTACACCGTACCGGGCGACGGCTCAGTGGACTTCGTCTCGGTGCTGAGGGAACTGCCCGGCTATTCCGGCTGGCTGGTGGTCGAGGCCGAGCAGGACCCCGAGAAGGCCCACCCCTTCACCTATGCCCGGATGGGCCACGACAACCTCGCCCGCTTCGCAGCCGAGGCCGGCCTCGTGCGCGCCGCCTGAGGAGGCCACCGATGTCGAAGCTGCTCGTGAAGCCGTCGGAGCCTGGCGACGACGGTCGCGTCCACGCGGTGACGCCCGCCTCCGCCGGCTGGACCCACGTCGGCTTCGCCGTCCACAAGCTCGCTGTGGGTGGCGTGGCGACGGGCGGCGAGGCGGGGCGCGAGGTATGTCTCGTGCTCGTCGCCGGCCGCGCCCGAGTCACGGCAGGCGACCGGGACTTCGGCGAGATCGGCGGGCGGGCGTCACCCTTCGAGGGCGCCGGTTACTCCGTCTACGTGCCGGCGGGGCTGCCATGGCGCGTCGAGGCAGTGGGCGACTGCGAGCTCGCCGTCTGCACCGCGCCCGGCACCGGTGCGGGCGCCCCGACGCTGATCGGCCCGGACGACGTCGGCGAGGAGGTGCGCGGCACCGGTACCAACGTCCGCTACGTCCGCAACATCCTGCCGGACAGCTCGCCGCTGGCAGAAAGCCTGCTCGTCGTCGAGGTGATCACGCCCGGCGGACACTGGTCGTCCTACCCGTCGCACAAGCACGACCGCGACGCGCTGCCGGCAGAGTCGCTGCTCGAGGAGACCTACTACCACCGCCTCGAGCCGTCGCAGGGCTTCGCCTTCCAGCGCGTCTACACCGACGACCGCAGCCTCGACGAGACGATGACGGTGGAGGACGGCGACGTCGTGCTGGTGCCGCGCGGCTACCACCCGGTCGCCGCGCCGCACGGCTACACGCTCTACTACCTCAACGTCATGGCCGGCCCGAAGCGCATCTGGCGCTTCCACAATGAGCCTGCCCACGCCTGGCTGGTCGCGCCGAAGGCCTGACCCGGGCTGGCGCCATCCGGGCGGCGTGATGACAGTCCCCGACCTGCGTGCTACCGGAGGCCCCGCCGGCGGCGCCCGCCGCCGGGCGCCCTTCCCTCCTTGCCGATGCGAGCCGATGGCCTCCTCGATCGCCCCAGCCCCCCTCTCCGCCCAGGCTTCCGGGCCGCTCACCGGCCGCATCCGCGTGCCCGGCGACAAGTCGATCTCGCACCGCTCGCTGATGCTCGGCACGCTTGCCGTCGGCACCACGGAAATCGACGGGCTGCTCGAGTCCGCCGACGTGCTGGCGACCGCGGCGGCGATGCGGGCGCTCGGCGCCACGGTGACGCGCAGCGAGGACGGCCGCTGGCGCGTCGCCGGCGTCGGCGTCGGCGGGCTGCTCGAGCCCACAGCGCCGCTCGACTTCGGCAATGCCGGCACTGGCTGCCGGCTGGCGCTCGGCCTCGTCGGCACGCACCACATCGCCGTCACAGCGGTCGGCGACGCCTCGCTGTCGGGCCGCCCGATGGGCCGCGTGCTGGCGCCGCTCCGGCTGATGGGCGCCGAGGCGATCGCCCGCCAGGGTGACCGCCTGCCGCTGACGATCCGCGGCGCCAAGACGCCGACGCCGATCAGCTACCGCCTCCCGGTCGCCTCGGCGCAGGTGAAGTCGGCGGTACTGCTCGCGGCTCTCAACACCCCCGGCACCACCACCGTCATCGAGCCGGTGGCGACGCGCGACCACACCGAGCGGATGCTCGAGGGTTTCGGCGCGACGCTGTCGATCACCACTGACGCCGACGGCGTCCGCACCATCCGCATCGACGGGCCGGTGGAACTGTCGCCGCAGTCCGTCACGGTGCCGTGCGATCCGAGCTCGGCCGCCTTCCCGATCGTCGCGGCGCTGCTCGTTCCGGGCTCCGACCTGACGATCGAGGCAGTGCTGCTCAACCCGACGCGCACCGGCCTGATCACCACGCTGCAGGAGATGGGCGGCGACCTCGTGATCGAGAACGAGCGGCTCTCCGGCGGCGAGCGGGTCGGCGACCTGCGCGTGCGGGCGAGCAAGCTCACCGGCATCACCGTGCCGCCCGAGCGGGCGCCGTCGATGATCGACGAGTACCCGGTGCTCGCCGTCGCCGCCGCCTTCGCCGAGGGCGAGACGGTGATGCACGGCCTCGAGGAACTGCGGGTGAAGGAATCCGACCGTCTCGCCGCCGTGGCGGCGGGGCTTTCGGCCAACCGCGTCGAGCACGAGACCGGGCCGGACTGGCTCGTCGTGCGCGGACGGCGTGGTTCGGTCGGCGGCGGGCGCGTGACGACCCACCTCGACCACCGCATCGCCATGAGCTTCCTCGTCATGGGGATGGCCGCCGACGCTGCCGTCTCGGTCGACGACACGGCGATGATCGACACGAGCTTCCCGGGCTTCACGGCGCTGATGGAGGGGCTCGGCGCCCGCTTCGCGACGCCGGACCCGGTGGCATGATCATCGCGATCGACGGGCCGGCGGCCTCCGGCAAGGGCACCCTCGCCCGCCGCCTCGCCGCCCACTACGGGCTCGGCCATCTCGACACCGGCCTCACCTACCGGGCGGTCGCGGCCGCCCTTCTCGCCAGCGGCGCCTCGCTCGACGACGAGGCGGCGGCGGTGGCGGCGGCCGAGCGGCTCGACCTCTCCGCCCTCGACCGCGAGACTCTGTCGGCCCACGCCGTCGGCGAGGCCGCCTCGCGCGTCGCGGTGATGCCGGCGCTCCGGGCGGCGCTGGTGCGCGTCCAGCGTGCCTTCGCCGAGACGCCGCCGGGCGCCGTGCTCGACGGCCGCGACGTCGGCACGGTGATCTGCCCGGATGCGCCGGTGAAGCTCTTCGTTACCGCCAGCGCCGAGACGCGCGCCCGCCGGCGTGCCGACGAACTCGCCGGCCGCGGCGAGCCGGCGGATGTGGCTGCGATCCTCGCCGACCTCGTCCGCCGCGATGCCCGCGACGCCGAGCGCGCCGCCTCGCCGATGCGGCCGGCCGACGACGCTGTGTTGCTGGACACGACTGCGATGACCGCCGACGACGCGTTTGCGGCGGCCTGCGGCATCATCGACCGCGTCATTCGCTGACGCCCACGGAACGCCATTCACCTTGACGCGTTAGTCCGGTTGCAAGCCAGGGCGGGGTGGCGGATGCTTGCCCGGCGCCCCGCTTCTGGTGCGGTCGCGACAGTCGCGATCGCCCGAGACGGAGGCTGCGACCGTGGACGACAACATCAGGCGCGCGACGAACTCCCCTTCGACCGCAGCGGCGGAGGCCGGGCGCGAGGCAGAGAAGGTGGGAATCATGGCCGAACGGAAAATCGAGAACAGCGTCAACGATGTCGGCGCGGATCTCGCGCAGCTGAAGGCCGATCTCGGCAAGCTCGCCGCGAGCGTCGCCTCGCTGGTCGAGAGCCAGGGCCAGTCGGCCGCCGCGAGCGTCAAGGGCCGCGTCCGCGCCGCCGCAGCGACCGCAGAGGATGCGGCTGCCCGCGTCGCCGAGGAGGGACGCTACGCCTACGACCAGACTCGCGCCGCCGTCGCCAACGCCGGCGACGACGTCAGCCGCATGGTCGAGCGCAACCCGATCGCCGCACTGGGCATTGCGCTGGGCGTCGGCCTCGTCATCGGCATGATGTCGCGTCGCCGCGACTGATCACCGTCCGGCCGCGGCGGCAGGCGGGGCCCTCCCGTCGCGCCGCCGGGCGGACCTGGGGGCCGGAGCGCCAGAGGCGCACCGTGAGGTGGATGGACGGAGCGCCCGGGTGGCGCACCGTCGATGAGGGAGCGCCGCGGGCGCACCCGAGACAAGGGCGGTCGACCGGTGCTGAGACTCCTGCTCGAACAGTTCACCCGCGACATTCGCCTGGAGATGCGCCTGCGGGCCCAGCGCACCGTGACGACGATCGTCTGGTCGATTGTCGCCGGCATGCTGGCTCTGGTCGGGCTGATCTTCCTGCTCGTCGCAGCCGCCTTCGGGCTGGCGCCCGAGCTCGGCGCCGCCGGAGCGACGGCGGTGGTGGGCGCCGGCACGCTGGTCGTCGCCGGCCTCGCCATCCTCGCCGCGCAACCGCGCCGGCCGCGCGTGCGCAGTGCCGCCATGCCGCCGCCCGCCTTCGCCGCGCCGCCGCCAATGGCCTCGCCCGCCGCCGATCCGTCGGCGATGAAGCAGGACGAGAAGTCCGGCAAGACGGCCATGGCGATCGCGGGTGCCGCCCTCGTCGCCGGACTGGTGCTCGGACGCCGCCTCTGAGAGTGATGCGCCGACTGGCGCAGGGTCGCGAACGAGAGCGGCTCGGATCGCCTTGCATCAACCCATCCACGCCCAAGACGATCGCAGAGCGGTGCTTCAACGAATCCACGCTCAAGACGAGTGCGGAGCGGTGAGACGTGCCGGCTTGCCAGGAGTCCGTCACCGCACCGGCGAGCCGGGATCGTCTGCATCCCCGTTTCCCCGAGCCCCTGCGCCGCCGCGAGGCTTGCTCCGGCCAGCCTGAGAGCGGCGTCGTCGCCACTCGGGGATTGACCAGCGCCGTGACGCTCTGTAGCCATTCCCCCGCCGGAGACGTGGCCGAGAGGCTGAAGGCGGCGGTTTGCTAAACCGTTAGACGGGGTAAACCCGTCTCGAGGGTTCGAATCCCTCCGTCTCCGCCATTCCCTTCATTAGACGCCTGAAAAGGCTTGAATTCTTCCGCCGCTTTGGGCGGCACCCCGACATGTACCCAATTCATGGTTGAACCGCGCCGGATTTTCCGGAGACCGATAGCTTTCAGCAGCTGCGCGGCCTCGAGGTAGTTGAAGTCCGGCAGCCACAGTGCGTTCGGATGCGGGGCCTGCACCTTCCGGTTCACCCGGTCGAGGGGGCAATCGGCCGATTTGTGGCTGGACGCATTGCCGACGACGGCAAAGCCACAGCGCGGCGGCGCGGAACGGGGTCAGGTGAGAGACTCGGCAATCCTTGTATCCCGGGGGATTAGCAGCATGCGCCCGTAGCCGATGGCGAAGGCCAGATAGGCGGCGGCCCAGGCGAGGCCAGCGCAGTCGAGAGCATGGACGTACCAGCCGCCCGCGTAGGGGGCCGCGACGCGCGCGGCGGCGCCGACGAAGACGAGCGCGAACAGCGCGATCTCGAGCCGTCCCGCCACGAGGGGCCGACCGGAATGGCCGCGGGTGGCTCGCGTCATCATCGCCAGCGTCATCGCGCCGACGGTGCCGACCGTCCAGATGTGCACCGCTGCAACGGGCTCGACGGACGACGGCCACAGGATCGAGGCGGCGATGGCAAGGAAGCCGAGGGGGATGGTGGCGAAGGCGACGTGCAGAACGAGGAGCAGCGGCTCGGAGCGTGCCGACAGTCCGCACCACCGCGAAAGCCTGACGCCCGCCAGAATGCCCGCCAGCCCGAGCAGTCCCGCCGTCGCCGTCACGTCCGGGAAGGCAGTCCATGCGAGAAGGCCACCAACCGCCGCCGCCATGCCGACGGCGTCCAGCATCGAGAACGCGGCCGGCAGGCAGGTGGCCTTGCGGGCCGCGAGCCAGTTGCGGGTGAAGGCGGGGATGACGCGGCCGCCGATCAACAGGATGAGAAGAACCACCAGCGAAACGGCCACTCGAATCGAAATCTCGGCGGTGCCGGTCGTTCTCGCCTCGAGATGGAAGGCGAGGTTGGCGACGCCCAGAGCCGCAACGACGGCAACGACCCGCAGGTTGCGGTGGTTCTTCGCAGCGATCACCTCCCGCGCCAGAACGGCCGCCAATGCCACCGGGAAGAGGAGGTCGACAACCATGCCGGCGTTCGCCCCGATCGCTGCAGAGGTCGAAACGGCCAACCGGCCGGCGAGCCACAGGCAAACGAGGACGAAGAGCAGACGCCCGGCGACGGGAGGGCGACCGGTCCAGTTGGCGACGGCAGTGAGTGTGAAACCGGCCACGATCGCCATGACACCACCGAACAGCGTCGTGTGGACGTGCCAGTTGCGTGGCTGGAACAGGGTCGGAAGCTCGATGTCACCGATGTAGAGAGGCAGCCACACGAGGACGGATGCCGCCATCGCCAGGGACCCGAGGAGAAAGAAGGGGCGCAATCCTCCCGTGAGCCAATACGGACGGGTCACTTACGCGAGCTCCTCGAAAGCCGTCGGCGACGCGGGATTGATCTCCCGGCGTCGCACTGCAACGGCTGGGGCGGCGGAAACGGTCAGAGTCCGGCGAACAGTTCGGCGAAGCGCTTGCCAGCCTTGCCCGGGTTCTTGACCGACTTGGCCTCGTCGAGGTTCACGGGATCGCCGACCACCACGACGGCCACCATGCCCATGGCGAGGTGTGGCTTGCACTTGACGCCGTAGACCCCGGGCTCGGCGAAGACGACCGTGACGTCCTTGCCCATCTTGCCCTCGAAGCTCGCGGCCCCGTCGGGGAGCATGCCCTTGATCGTCTCGGCGTTGTGGCCGGGGTCGGTCGACTTGAACGTGACGGTGTCGCCTGGTGCGACGCGGACGAGGTCCGGCTCAAACACCATCACTCCCTTCTCGCCCTTGTTGAGCATCCTGACCTCGTGGTCTGCGGCGGTGGCGGTCGCTCCTGCAAGGACAAGGGCCGCAACTGCGAGGGCAATTGTCTGGAACTTCATGGCGTCTCTCTTTGCGGGCCGGTGCGGCCCGTCGGAGCTACACCTACCCGGCGCCTTGCGCCCGAACGTTGTGCCCGGACAAACAGCGCTCAGCTTCCCGGCAACAGAAAGCGATCGACCGTGGCGACGCTCTCACCGCTCGGTGCCGTCAGAGTGAAGCGGACGTCGCCATTCACGTCCGGACGCCCAAAGACGGACACCCGTACCTTCCGGGTCTCGTCAGCGGCGGCGGTCAGGGTAAGCGCCTCCGCTTCGGATCCGGGCTCGGCGGCGATGGCAAGCGTCACGGGTGCCGCACCCTCGACGGTGAGGCGGAACGTGGCTGCCGACGGCGAGGCGTTGGCGATGCGGATCTCGTAGCCATTGCGGATGCGGCCGTCGGACAGCACGACGGCGACGGGGTTGCGTTCGTGCGCGACGCCGAGCCCGAATTCCGGCCGCCCCGCGATGAGCAGCGGCATGCCGACGGCAAGAACGAGCACCGCCGCGGCGAGCGCCACAGTCTTCGGTCGGATGAGCCGCGCCGGACGCTTCGGCTCTCCGCGCCGCTCCCGTTCGATGTTGGTCCAGGTCTCGTAGTCGATGAGGCCGCGCTCGCGGCCGAGCTTGCCCATGGTGGTATCGCAGGCGTCGACGCAGAGGCCGCAGTTGATGCAGGCGATGCTCGGGCCCTCGCGGATGTCGATGCCGATCGGGCAGACGGCGACGCAGGCGAAGCAGTCGACACAGTCGCCGGCGGGGATACCCTGGGCGCGAGCGGCGGCGGCCTTCTTGGCCGACATCCTCGCCTCGCCGCGATAGTCGCGGTAGGTCACCGTCAGCGCCTCGGGATCCCAGATCGCTCCCTGCAGCCGCGGCCACGGGCACATGTAGGTGCACACCTTTTCGCGCCCGAAGCCCGCCAGGCCGTAGGTCGTCAGCGTCAGCGTCGCGATCATGCCGTAGGCGGTGCTGGAGGCGGTTCCGGTGGCGACGTCGGCGAGCAGCGTCGGCGCGTCGGCGAAATAGAGGACGAAGGCACCGCCGGTGACGAGGGCGATGAGCAGCCACAGCGCGTGCTTGAGGGCGATCTCCCCACCCCTTCGGACGCTGAAAGGCGCGGCCGCCTTGCGCAGCCGGTCCCGGCGGTCGCCCTCGACCCGCCGTTCGACGAGCATGAAGAGGTCGCTCCAGACCGTCTGGGGACAGAAGAAGCCGCACCAGACCCGGCCCGCCAGCGCGTTGAGGAGCACGAGAACGAGCGTCGCGAGGACGAGGCCGCCGGTGACGAGGTAGAACTCCCGCGGCCCGATCTCGAGGCCGAAGAGGTGAAAGCGGACACTGGCGAGGTCGAACAGGATCGCCTGGTCGGGGCGGCTCGGCCCGCGATCCCAGCGCAGGAACGGCAGCCCGTAGTAGACGGCCAGGCAGAGGGCGAGCAGTCCCCACTTGATGCGCCGCACCTTGCCCGACACCGATTGCGGCACGACGCGGTCGGTGGGCAGTCCGCGCTTCAGCTTGGGGTCGTGATACATCACAGATCAGGTCCCTCGAGGCGGGCCGGCTCTCCGGCGCGCTGGCGGGTGGCAGCGCCGTTGGCGAGGGCGGTGGCGGCGAGGATCCCCGCGTAGACGAGGAGCGCCGCGACCGTCAGCCACGCCCCGGCCGCAACGAGGGCGCCGGACTGCGCGAAGTCGCCGAGCAGGCGCGCCGCCACCCCGATCTGCAACATCACCACCGGGACGTAGAGCGTCGGGAGGTAGCGCACCCGCACGCCGACGACGGCGGGCAGAATGATCGGCGCATGCGCGAACACCATCGACAAGACGAAGCCGACGGCCACCGTATGGACCGCCGCGTCGTGGCCGAAGGCGGTCGTGGCCGGTGGCAGCAGCAGGAGCGTCACGGCGGTGATGAGGAGCCAGCCATAGCCGAGCAGGAGGCATACGGCGGCAAAACGGGCGAGGCCGCGGGTCCGCACCGTCATCACGGCGACGTCGTTGGCGAGCAGCCACAGTGCCAGAGCCGCCAGAGCGACGGCCAGCACCGCCGACCCGGCCCACGGCTGTCCCGCCAGCACCGCTGCGATGAAGATCGACACGGCGACGACGAGGCTCGCCCGCGCGACCGGGCCGGGAGCAGCGAGGCGCGACAGTTCAATGCGTTCGGCGACGATCGTGAGGACGAGGAAGCCCAGCCACGGCCAGGTCGCCTCGCCCACCGACGCGCCTGCCATCCACCACGCCGTGCCAATCGGCCACAGCGCCGCCGCGACCGTCATCACGCCCATGAACAGGGTCGGCCGCGCCCACGTCGATGCTCCGGTGATGGCGAGGAGTCCCACCCCTGCGGCGAGGAAGGCTGCGGCCGCCTGCGGGACGAGACCGAGCGCAAGCAGCGCCGCTCCGAGGGCCGCGAGGCCCGGCACCAGCAGTGCCCCACCGAACCCGACGGCGACCGCCCGCTCCAGCGCGATCATGGTGCCGAAGAAACCGCAGATCATCAGCGCGCCGTGGTGCTCGGCGGCGTCGATCACGGGCGGTACCAGCCCGAGCCGAGCGAGCCCACCCGAGAGACCGATGACGAGAGCGGAGGCAGCGATGAGCGCGACGCACGCGCGGGCGAGCCGCACCGACGTCATCGCGCCAGCTTCCAGTGCTCGAGCCCGGACCGCAACGCGTCGAGGAACCGGGATTGTGGGCGCTCGAAGCGGGCCCGCACCGCGGGATCTGCGTCAGCGGGGGACCACACCGCCCTCCTGTCGAGGGTAATGCGGATCCCATAGGCGGGACCGAGGCGGTCGCCCACCGCAGCCGCCGCCGTCTCGGCAATGAGGCCGCCGAGCGGGCAGGCGGGCGAGGTCGTCGCCAGCACCACCAAGACGCAGCTACCGACGACGTCGATCGAGACGACGAGGCCGAGATCGACGATGCTGACACCGAGTTCGGGGTCATCCACCCCGCGCAAGGCGGCGAGGACTTCCTCTGTGATCTGCCGGTTCATGGACGTGACACCCGGACCCGCCAGGCGTCGGGTCCGCCCACATGGTCGACCCACGCCCAGGGCCACTCGGCACGGCCGTCGAAGCGAGTGCGAAGTGCCGCCGGTTCGTGATCGGTGACGACCATGAAGGATTCGCCCGGCCGCAGCCCGTCGAACCTGTGCGTGATCGCGGCGTGCCGCAGGATGCACGGCAGGCTCCTTACGTCGACCACGCCAGCGGGCGCAGAATCCTCAATCCGTCGGCTGGACATCTGTCGTGCTCCTTCTTGATGAAGGCACCGTAGGAGGAGCGGAGGCTTGCTTCTTTGCTCTGCGACAAATGCCGGTGCAGTACGGCGTCGCGCGGATCCGCCGCGACCGCAGGGCGACCGCGCCCGGTGCCGGGCCGCCGCGAGCAGCCGGCGTGCGCGCATCTGGTCTCGAATTCGGCGAACCCCGCGAGCGTCCGCTCGACTTCGTGCTGACAGTTGCACGGCAGCACCGACTCCCGGAGCACACGGAAGAGCCGATCGAGAAGGGCCGTGTCCGGTGATGGGGGTTCCGTCATGGCCGCACTTCGACCGACAGCGGATGGCCTAGAAGCCGAGCCACCGGCGGAGGCCGCCTGCCTCCCGCACCAAACGCAGGCCGAGGTTCGCGGGCGGAACACCGACCGAGCACGCCCCCGACTTCGGATCGCGGAAGAAGGTCGTCATGTAGGCCCGGTGCCGACCCTCGGCGATGCGGACGCCGCAGTTCTCGATGGTCGTCGCGAGCCCGGTCGCCGGATCCGTCCGGTGGCGCGCATAGCAGGTGCTGGTCCACTCCCAGACGTTGCCGGCGAGATCGAGCAGGCCATGCTCGTTCGCGCCGAAACTGCCCGCGGGTCGGGGCTGCGGGTCGATCTCCTGGTCGTTCGCCGCCTCGGCGTCATAGACGGCGATCCAGCGACGGGCCGGGTTCGCCGGATCGCTGATCTCGGTGAGAGCGTCGTCGCGATATCGACTTCCCGCGGCGAGGGCCCATTCGCGGTCGGTCGGCAGACGCCAGTGATCGCCGCTCGTCGCCGAGAGCCACGTCGCGTACGCGACGGCATCCTCGTAGCTGGTGCCGACGACGGGGAGTGAACCGTCCTGAGGGCCGTCGAGGGCCTTGCAGCGACTATCGGCAACGCAGAGGTCATACTCCGCCCGCAAGACCTGGCGTTTCATGATGAAGAGCGGCGCATCGGCGAACACTTCGGACATGGGACCGTTCACCGGACGGCCGCCGTCGAGATATTCGCCGGGCTCGCGGTAGGTAACGGTCGTTTCCTCGATCCGGACGAGGCCGTCGTCGAGAGGCGGTGCCGCAAAGCCCTGCAGCAAGGCCATCGTGGCGAGGCCGGCGACCGCGATGAGCGCGACAGAGGTGTGGCGGGGATCAAGCATGGCAATCCTCCCGAAAGGAGCGGCCCGCCGTGGGGCGGGCCGCCATTGCGGCTTCACTGGCCGATGACGGGCCCCGGGGCGCTCACCTGTTTCATCAGGTCGTCGTTCCACTGGCCCTCGACCTTCACATGCGCCGTGGCTCCGAGCTCGGCGGCTTCGATCAGGTTATGGTTGACGTAGGCGTAGATGCCGGGCTGCAGGAAGGTGTAGGTCGCCACCCCGACGCTGCCGCCGGCGACGAACCACGTCTCGAGGTCCTTGGCCGGCGGGTTGGCGAACTTGCCCCGCTCCCAGACATGGTCGCCGTGCCCGCCGATCAGGTGCGGGCGGGTGTCGCGATTGGCCGTGCTGTGGAGGAAAAGGACGGTCTCCCCGACCGCGGCGGTCATCGCCTTTTCGCCGGTGAGCGCGCCCTTCGAGCCGTTGAACACCACGTGGGTCGGCGTCAGCCTCTTCATCACCTCGATGGTGTCGGCATAGGCGTCGCCGGCGCTCTCGTAGTCGATGAAGTTCCCCTCGGCGTCACGCGGAATGTAGAGGTCGAACTCGCCGACGGTGTAGGCCCGGTCATAGTCGACCGGTTTGCCCGCCTCGTCCTTCAGACCTTCGCGGGGCAGCACGAGGATGGTCCCGCTCATGCCGCTGACGACGTGCCAGGGTACCATTCCGGGAGGGGCACAGTGATAGACGAAGGCGCCGGCCCGGGTCGCCTTGAAGCGGAGCGTCGCCTGTTCGCCGGGGTTGATGAGGGTGAGCTGGGCGCCGCCGAGCGCGCCGGTGGCGCTGTGGAAGTCGATGTTGTGGGGCATCGAGTTCGTCTCGGGATTGACCAGGGTCAACTCGACATAGTCGCCCTCGTGGACAACCATCGTCGGGCCCGGCAGGGTGCCGTTGAAGGTCATCGCCTGGAAGGTCGTGCCTTCGTCGTCGACGACGATCTCCTTCTCTTCGATGGTCATCGAGAACTCGACGACCTTCGGGCGCCCGAGGGCGACCTGCTCGTGGGCCATCACGGCGGGAGGGGGCAGCAGGGTCGCCTTCACGCGCTCGAGGCCGATGGTCTGATCAGCCTGAACGATCGCGTCGAGGGTCGGATCGAGGCCCTCGTCGGCGAAGGCGTGGCCGGCCGCCACCAGCGCGGCAAGGGCGACGCCGATCAGGGCGGTGCGGCGGGTCAACATGGCAGTGTTCCTTTCCTGTCTCCGGCTTGGTGCCGGTAAAGGAAGGAAACACCTGATCCGCAGCCGCCATTTTGCCAAAAGGCAAACAACGGGTGGAATCATGCGGGTCCCGCCAGAGGAGTCAGGTGGCGCAGAGGGATGGGCCCCCTCCCCGCACCACAACGACGGTTCCCTCGTTGCGCAGGAGCGTGCATGACTGCACGACAAACGGGAAAAACGCGTTGACGGGACGGGTCATGCCTCAAAACAAGTTCGACCGCTCGCTGATCCGCGGCCTCAGCATCTTTCAGTCGATGTCGGAAGACGATCTCGACGCCGTGCTGGTGCAGGCCTCCGCCCGGCAGTTTTCAGTGGGACAGGCCGTCTTCGAGCAAGGCGAGGCGGCGACCGAGTTCTTCGCGCTCCTGCACGGACGACTGAAGGTCGTGCAGACAACCCCGGATGGGCAGCAGGTCGTGGTTCGACACGTCAGCCCCGGCGACATCTTCGGCATCGCACGCGCCATGCGCCGGCCGGACTATCCTGCGACCGCGATCGCCGTCGCCGACAGCCTCACGCTCGTATGGCCTTCGGCCCACTGGGAGGCGTTCATCGCCCGCAGCCCCGTGCTCGCGCTCAATGCGCTGCAGACCGTCGGCCAACGGCTGCAGGACGCCCATGCTCGGATCCGCGAGCTGTCGACGGAGGAGGTCGAGCGTCGCGTCGCACATGCGCTCCTTCGCCTCGTCCAGCAGGCGGGCCGGAAGACCGAGGAGGGAATTCTGATCGACTTCCCCGTCACGCGGCAGGATCTCGCCGAGATGACCGGGACCACCCTTCACACGGTCAGCCGCGTCATGACCGGCTGGGAGGCGAAGGGCATCGTCGCGAGCGCGCGCAAGAAGGTGGTCGTCTGCGACGCCCACCGGCTGCACGTCATCGCCGAGCGCCAGGACTGACAGCGAGGTTTCGCGGGTCGCGCAGCGACGCCGGCAGCGGCCGCTCGCCAAAATCGATCATCGAGCGGCGTAGAGCCCGGCCGGACGCGTCGACCACCAGGTTCAGCCGGGCATTGCGGAAGAAGAACACGCAGAGCCACCGCCCCGCATCTTCTGCGACGCCCTCGTAGAGCCGTCCGGTGATCTCACCGGCACGCATCAGTTCCGGAACCACCGAGGCCTCGATGCCGAAGCCGACGGCGATCGATCCGGCATCGACCTCGAACGGCGCGACGACGGCGTTCATCGCGCCGACCCTGCGACGACGGCGTTGGCTTCCGCCAGAAAGTCCGCCAGCGGGATGCCGTGTTCCCGGCAGGCCTCACCGACGTCATGCAAGCGCACGACCGGACAACCGATGCACATCATCTTCCGGCGGATGAAGATCGGAATCGTATCGGTATACGTCCTCATCAGGTCATCGAGAACCGTCTCGGCGGAGATGGGAGCCGCCCTGATTGTCGACATTGGATCGCCTCCTTGAACGAGTTCAGGACTATAGCGCTGCGGCGTGTCGTCTTCTTTGCGCCGGCGCAATGAGCGCGACTTCGGTGGCAGCCAAAGAATGAACAAATGAGGCGGCGGGTGGACGCCTTCGCGGAGAAGGCGCCGGGCACGGCCTGAGCGCCGAACACCTCTCCCCGACCGCGAGATGGCGGCATCTGGAAGCCTGCATCGGGAACTCTCATGCGAACTCTCTGGCTCCTTGTCGGCTGTGTCGCGCTCGTGGCGGCGGTGTTGGGCGCCGTCCTGCCGCTCGTTCCGACGGTTCCGTTCCTGCTGGTCGGGGTGTTCGCCTTCTCGAGGAGTTCGCCGCGCCTCGAGTCATGGCTGCTGGAGCATCCGCACCTCGGGCCACCCATCCACGCGTGGCAGCGGAACGGTGCGATCTCCCGGCGATCCAAGGCCGTTGCGCTCGCCACAATGGTGGCGACGCCGATCGTCAGCCTCGCTCTCGGCGTCACCACGGGCATCGTCCTGCTGCAGTGTGCCGTGCTTGCGGCGGTGGCGGTCTTCATCCTCAGCCGGCCGGAACCCGACGGGTCCGCTCGCCGGCGCGGGTGACGACAGTCCCGCTGCGAGCTTGCGCCCGCTCAAAGAGCCGCGCCGTCGCCGGCGGCAAACGGAAGGCGAAAGGATCGCCGATGTCGCCCTCCCCTTCCCTCGCGGCCAGCCGCGCCCGCACCGATGCCGGGTGGCTCTTTGCGGCGCCGTTCCGGCCGTTCTTCGTCGGCGCGTCGGCACTCGCCGCGCTGTCCGTGCCGGCCTGGGTGGCGATGTATCTCGGCGGTGCCGCCGAGGTCGCCAGCATGCCGGCCTTCGCCTGGCACGCCCACGAGATGGTGTTCGGTTTCCTGCCGGCGGTGATGGCGGGCTATCTCCTCTCCGCCACCCCGAACTGGTCCGGCCGGCTCCCCGCCTCAGGCCCGCCACTCGCCGCCCTCTTCGCCCTTTGGGCGGCCGGCCGCGTGATGCCCTTCCTCGTCCCCCTGCCCTTCGCCGCCCTCGCCGACGCCGCCTTTCCGCTGGGGGTGACAGCGGTGCTCGTGCGCGAGGCCCGCATCAAGTCACCGCGGCAGTCGCGGCACGGGCTGATGCTGTTTCCCCTGTTGGCCGTCGCCGCCGTTGCCCACCGGCTGACGGTGATGGACTACGAGGTCGCCGCAGCGATGGCGCGCGTCGGTATCGCCGTCGCCGTCCTCCTCATCTCGGCAGTCGGCGGGCGTTTCGTGCCGAGCCTCACCCGAAACGCCCTCGTGGGCCGGGGCGCTGAACGGGTGCCCGAGCCCTATGGCCGCTTCGACGTGGTGGTGCTGGTCGTCGCGCTGCCGGCGCTGACCGCCTGGGTCGTCGCCCCGGCGGGTTGGATCACCGCGGGCGCAATGGCGATCGCCGCCATCCTGCAGGGCGTGCGCCTGTGGCGCTGGCGCGGTTGGAGCGCGCGGCAGTTCGACGTGCTGGCGCTCCATGCGGGCTATCTCTGGCTCGTGACCGGCACGGCGCTCGCCGCGCTCGCCGCAGTTCCGGGCTCCGGCTTGCCGCTGGACACGGCACTTCACGCCTTCGCCTCCGGAGCTATCGGCGCGATGACGATGGCGGTGATGGCGCGGCTGGCGGTGAGCCGCGGCGGCCATTCGCCGGCGGCCGGCGGGCTCTGTGCAGTCGCAATCGTCGCGGTCAATCTCGGCGCGCTGGCGCGGGTGGTAGCGCCGTTCTCAGGCGCGCATTCCCTGGACCTCATTATCGCCGGTGCGGCGCTCTGGACGATGGCGTGGACAGTCTTTACGACGGCACAGATCATGTCGGCGCGTGCGTGACTCTCGTCACCTAGAGCACGCGTTGCTGGCAGATCGCCGGCAGAGCCCAAGGCAGCCGCTTTGCGCCGTCTCAAGCAGATGGCAACCCGGCCGAACAGTTACGGGAGTGTCGTCCCGCGCCTCGACGCACGCCGTGACGCCGAACACAGGCGGGCTGCCGTTGGCCGAGCGCAACGGCGGCGTAGCGCACGGGCGCCCCAAGCGGGTGCACAACCCCGGCGGCAGCGCCTTGAAACGGCGCGTGACAGCGGGATCCGTCCGCCCTTCGACCGGACCCTGTCGCTCCCGGGCCAGTGACCGGCGGCGGCCGTCCGCGATGTGCCGGAGATCAATTTCGCTTTCGGCGGTTTCCTCGGACCTCTGATCAGGCTACAAGGGTTCCAACGAGCGGCGTGACCGCTCTGTCGCGCAAGAGCCAGCAGTTCGCGGAAACAAGCACTCCGCGGCAAGATCTCAGTGCAGCGCAAGGCAGCGTCGACCTAACGGCGCATTATAGCCTGTCCGCGCGACTTTATACTTACATGCACCCGCCAGAAGAATACATGCAATCACATTGCAGGGGGCGACGGAGGCCATGGGAGCGACGACAAATACAGGAGGCGGAGGGTTGCCGCGCGCTCCGAGCAAGCGTGCTGAATTCCTGACGTTCCTCGTCCTGGCGTTCGGGGTCTGGCCCTTCGTGGCAGTTGGCGTCGTCGGCGGCTTCGGCTTGGCCGTGTGGATCTTCCAGATGATCTTCGGTCCCCCGGGTCCGCCAGCAGTGTTGCACTAGGCGGGCCGGCGAGATGGCGAACGATGTCGCTGGTCTCTCCCGACGCAATTTCCTCAAGGGACGGGTAACGGTCCCGACGTCGGACACGACGGGCTCCGAGATCGCCCACATCGTCAGCATTGGAGCGGGATGCCTGGCTGCGGCCGGTATCGACTGCCAGCTCTGCCGCGACGTCTGTGCAGAGGGCGCCATCGCCTTCGTCCCACGCCGCGGTGGCCCTTTCCTCCCCTCGATCCGGGCTGCCCTCTGCACCGGCTGCGGCGACTGCCTGGCGGTCTGTCCCACTGCGGCGCTTCATCTTGCCCCAACATCAGAGGCTCCGAATGCCTGAGGCCGCCATGCACGTCATCTCGAGCGCCGTCGTCTCGGTCATGCCCGGCCGGCGCGAGGCGGTCGTCGAAGCGCTCGCAGGGATGAGCGGGGCCGAGGTGCGGGCCGCCGCTGGCAGCAAGATTGTCGTCATCCTCGAGGGGGCGGACCGCGGCGAGGTTGGCGGGCGACTGCTGCGGATCGCCGATCTCGACGGGGTGGTCAGCGCCAACATGGTTTTCGAGCACGTCGAAACCGATACGGAGGTCCCGACATGACCATCGACGTTTCTCGCCGCGATGTGCTGAAGGCGCAGGCGGCCAGCATCGCTGCGGCCGTCGCCGGGATTTCGCTGCCGGCAGAGGCGCAGCCCGTGCCCGGCGGGATCGCTACGCTCGACATCAAGTGGTCGAAGGCGCCGTGCCGCTTCTGTGGCACCGGATGCGGCGTGATGGTCGGGGTGAAGGACGGACAGGTCGTCGCCACCCACGGCGACATGCAGGCGGAGGTCAACCGGGGCCTCAACTGCGTCAAGGGCTACTTCCTCTCGAAGATCATGTACGGCGGGGATCGCCTCACCACGCCCCTGATGCGTAAGCGGGACGGCGCCTACGCCAAGGACGGGGAGTTCGAGCCGGTGTCGTGGGACGAGGCGTTCGACCTCATGGCGGCGAAGGCGAAAGAGACGCTGAATGCCAAGGGGCCGACGGCGGTCGGCATGTTCGGCTCCGGGCAGTGGACGATCTTCGAAGGCTACGCCGCAACAAAGCTCATGCGCGCCGGCTTCCGCTCCAACAACCTCGATCCCAACGCCCGTCACTGCATGGCTTCCGCCGCCTACGCCTTCATGCGCACGTTCGGCATGGACGAGCCGATGGGCTGCTACGACGACTTCGAGCATGCCGACGCCTTCGTGCTGTGGGGCTCGAACATGGCGGAGATGCATCCGATCCTGTGGACCCGCCTCGCCGACCGCCGTCTCGGCCACGAGCACGTCAAGGTCGCCGTGCTGTCGACCTATACCCACCGCAGCATGGATCTCGCGGACATCCCGATCATCTTCACGCCGGGAACGGATCTCGCGATCCTCAACTACATCGCCAACTACATCATCGAGACTGGGCGGGTGAACGAGGACTTCGTCGCCAAGCACGCCGTCTTCATGCGTGCCACGACAGACATCGGCTACGGCCTGCGGCCCGAGCACGACCTCGAGATGCGGGCGACCGGCGCCGCCGATCCCGGGAAGACCGAGCCCATCGACTTCGAAGCTTTCAAGGCTCTGGTGTCCGAGTACACGCTCGAGAAGGTCTCCGCCCTCTCCGGCGTCGAGCCGGACTTCCTGGAGGAGCTCGCCGAGCTCTACGCCGATCCGAAGCGGCGGGTGATGAGCCTCTGGACGATGGGGTTCAACCAGCACGTCCGCGGCGTCTGGGCGAACCAGATGCTGTACAACCTGCATCTCCTCACCGGGAAGATTTCCGAGCCGGGCAACAGCCCGTTCTCACTGACCGGGCAGCCCTCCGCCTGCGGTACGGCGCGCGAGGTCGGCACCTTCGCCCACCGGCTGCCGGCCGACATGGTGGTGACGAACCCCGAGCACCGCCGCCACGCCGAGGAGATCTGGAAGCTTCCAGACGGCCTCCTGCCCGCGCTGCCGGGTTACCACGCGGTGCTGCAAGACCGGATGCTCAAGGACGGCAAGCTCAACTGGTACTGGATCCAGGTGAACAACAACCTCCAGGCCGCGCCGAACGACAGTCAGGAGACCTATCCCGGCTATCGCAACCCTGAGAACTTCATCGTCGTCTCCGACGTCTATCCGACGGTGACGGCGCTCGCTGCCGACCTGATCCTGCCGGCGGCGATGTGGGTGGAGAAGGAGGGCGCCTACGGAAACGCCGAGCGGCGCACGCACGTCTGGCACCAGTTGGTCGAGGCCAAGGGCGAGGCGCGCTCGGACCTCTGGCAGTTGATGGAGTTCTCAAAGCGCTTCACCACCGACGAGGTCTGGCCGGAGGAGATCCTGGTGCAGGCGCCGGAATACCGGGGCCGCACGCTCTTCGAGGTCCTCTACGGCAACGGCAACGTTGACCGCTTCCCCCTCTCGGAGATCGATCCGGGCTACGAGAACCAGGAAGCCGAGCACTTCGGCTTCTATGTCCAGAAGGGGCTCTTCGAGGAATATGCCACCTTCGGCCGGGGCCATGGTCACGACCTCGCGCCATACGACCGCTACCACGAGGTGCGCGGCCTGCGCTGGCCGGTGGTGGACGGCGAGGAGACGCTCTGGCGCTACCGCGAGGGCTACGATCCCTACGTGAAAGCCGGCGAGGGCGTGCAGTTCTATGGCCGCCCCGACGGGCGGGCGGTCATTCTCGCGGCCCCCTACGAACCGCCGGCCGAGAGCCCGGACGCGGACTACGACCTGTGGCTCGTCACCGGCCGCGTGCTGGAGCACTGGCACTCCGGCTCGATGACCATGCGGGTGCCAGAGCTCTATCGCGCTTTCCCGGGTGCACGCGTGTTCATGAACGCCGACGATGCGCGCCGGCGCGGCTTGAACCAGGGCGCCGAGGTGCGGGTGATCTCCCGGCGCGGCGAGATCCGCAGCCGCATAGAGACCCGCGGCCGCAATCGCATGCCGCACGGTGTCGTGTTCGTGCCCTGGTTCGACGCGAGCCAGCTGATCAACAAGGTAACGCTCGACGCGACCGATCCGATCTCGAAGCAGACGGACTACAAGAAGTGCGCCGTCAAGATCGAGGCCGCGTGATGCGCCGGCCACTGCTTCTCTCGCTCGCCGCCGCCGCGATCGTCCTGGCCGCGCCCGTCTTCTCGCAGGATGCGCCCCGTCTTACCGGGGAGACGCCACCCATGGCGGAGGTACCCGCGCCGCCGGTGGCGAAGTGGGTGACGGACGACGTGAGGCTGATGCGGGCCTATCCCGAGCAGCCACCGGTGATCCCCCACTCGATCGAGGGCTACCAGCTCTCGGTCAACGCCAATCGCTGCCTTTCCTGCCACAAGCGGGAGTTCACCCAGGGCTCCGGCGCCCCGATGATCAGCGTTACGCACTACATGGATCGTGAGGGACAGATGCTCGCGGACGTGTCGCCGCGGCGGTATTTCTGCACGGCCTGCCACGTGCCACAGGCGGACGTACCGCCGCTGGTCCCCAACACCTTTCGCGACATGAGCGAAATGGGCGCCAAGCCCGCCGGGAGCGAGTAGGCCATGTGGAGGCGGATCAAGGCGGCCCTCCGCTTCGCCTGGACCATCATGGCCCGGCCGAGCGTCCATTTCGGACTCGGGTTCCTGACGCTCGGCGGCTTCGTCGGCGGCGTCCTGTTCTGGGGGGCGTTCAACACGGCCCTCGAGGTGACGAACACGGAAGCCTTCTGCATCGGATGTCACGAGATGCAGGCGAACGTTTACGAGGAGCTGACGCAGACGGTGCATTTCTCCAACCGCTCGGGCGTCCGCGCCAGTTGCCCGGATTGCCACGTTCCGCACGCCTGGACGGACAAGATCGCCCGCAAGATGCAGGCCTCGAAGGAGGTTTGGGGCCACATCTTCGGCACCATCGACACCCGTCGGAAGTTCCTCGACGAGCGGCTCCGCCTCGCCCAGCATGAATGGGCACGCCTGAAGGCGAACGACAGCCTCGAGTGCCGCAACTGCCATTCCTCGGTGGCGATGGATTTCACCAGGCAAACCGAGCGCGCCGCCGAGATCCATCGCCGTTACCTGATTTCAGGCGAGGCAACCTGCATCGACTGCCACAAAGGCATCGCCCACCAGCTGCCCGACATGCGCGGCGTGGAGCCGGGCTGGAAGGTGCCACCGGAACTCGAGGGCCAGCCGCTGCCGCAGGCCTCACTCGATCGACTGCAGCATTACGCGGCAGACCTGGTTCCTCGCTGAAGGCGGCCGATCTTCACTCGGTGGTGCCGCTGCCGGCAGCATGATCGTGCGGGGAACGAGCCCGCCGGCAGTTCTCGCTTTAGCTTGGCTTCAGGCGGCGACGACCCGCGAGCCATGGTGCCCGCCATGACCGTTAGACGTCAGCGGGATGTCCCGGTGGATCGCAGCGTTTGGTGCGACCTCCTCGGCCGGGTAGCACTTCCGCCTGATGACCACTCATCCTTTGCCACCATAACTTTGGGGTTCGATACCGATGTCGCCCCCGCTTGCACAACCGCGGGACATGCCGCAAGTTGTCGAGGTGGGGTGATGCGACCGCTCGCTTCAGATTGAAGTTGCGTCGGTAGCGCCATCCTGCCGCTGGGGAAGAGGGGGCCGGGTTCACTGTGAGTAGTGGCAATGGCAGTTTATGTGACATCGTATTTCTTTGCCGGCACGTATACCAATGGATTATTTACACCGTTTATAGCTGACGATGTGCAGTTTGTCTTCGATGCCGATGGGGATTCTTTTTCCCCGGGAGACATCATCAACGTCGATGGTCAACCGATAGCGCGTTATATCGGCTTCGGCCCAACAGGGATCGTCATACAGGATGCATCCAACGGGGGGAATGGATCATACTACTACTATTCAACGACGATGCTGGATGACGACGACCCGATACAGATCAATACGACAGACGATTTCATATATTGCTTTCTGGCTGGCACGCGAATCGGAACACCGGACGGCGCCGTTGCTGTGGAAGATATCAGGGTCGGCACCCTCGTTCTGACAGCCGACGGTCGCACTGTGCCCGTCAGATGGCTCGGACGGCAGACAGTTGTCACGGTGTTCGGCCCCGATGCGGCGCGTCGGCCGGTCCGGCTTCTCGCCGGCTCGCTCGGACCGGCACGGCCGACGGACGACCTCTGCGTCACATCCGACCACGCGCTGCTCATCGACGGAGTGCTCGTCCAGGCCGGCGCGCTCGTCAACGAGACCACCATCCGTCGGATGACGGACGCCGAACTGGGGGACCGCTATACGGTCTTCCACGTCGAAACCGAGAACCACGAGGTGATCCTCGCGGAAGACGTGCCGGCGGAGACCTTCGTCGACAACGTCTCCCGTCGTCGCTTCGACAACTACGCCGAGTTCGAAGCGCTCTATGGCGACGGTGAACCGGTGGTCACGGAGATGAACCTGCCGCGGATCAAGTCGGCGAGGCAACTGCCGCAGGCGATCCGCCGACAGCTCGACGGCCGTGCCGCCGCACTCCGGCGGAAGACGGCCACCGCTGCATAGCCGGTCCGCGCTGGCCCCGGCTCATGCCGGCGGGCACGGCTGCCAAAGGGGACCGACTGAAGCGCCCCGAGAGCGATCTGGTCACTGGTCTCCCGGCACGCCATAGGACGGGGCGGCCGTCGGGTTGAGCGCCCGCGTGACGTAGGCGTCGGCCTGCGGACTGAAGATCTCCCAGGCGCGGGCGAGAGCGGCGACCGGGCAGCCCTCGTCGACCCAGTCGACGCGCAGGTCGGCATAGGGCCAGCTCTCGTGGTGAACGATAAGGAGGCCCGCCGAGTGGACCGGGCCCGCCTCTCCGCCCGCGACGATGGCGGCCTTGAGGGCGGCCATCAGGCGATCGCCGAGCGGCCCGCCGGCCGCCTCGAAGGCGGCGACCATGGCGGCGGGCACGCCCTCGCTCGCCAGCAGATTGCCGCCCGACGCGCAGTCGCGGCCTTCGGCCGACGTCCAGAGGCCGAGCGCCTTCGTGCCGGAGTGGACCGCCGTCCTCCCCGCAGCGTCGACGGCGAGGAGCTGGCGGAAGTCGGGAAAGCCGTCCCCGTCGCGCGCCGCCGCGACCGCACTTGCGGCCCCCGCCCCCGCGGCGAGGCGGTCGAGCATCAGCGGGCCGAGGGCGGGGTTGGTGACGTTCTGCGTCGCCACCGCCCCGATGCCGGCGCGCGCATGGGCGCAGCGCGCCGCGACCGCCGGCGAGGACGACGAGATCGCCACCCCGAACTGCCCGGTTTGCGCGCAGCGTGCGACGATGGAGAAGGTCATGGGGTCCCCCAAAGGGCTCTCGAGCACACTCGAAGCGGCCTTGCGGGCGTCGCCACGCCGGGCCGCGGAGGCGTTCAGTCCGGGATCATTGCGGTGGCGTCGATCTCCACCAGCCATTCGGGCCGGGCGAGGCAGGTGACGACGATGCCGGTCGAGACCGGGTGCACGCCCTTGATGTACTCACCCATCGTCCGGTAGACGGCCTCGCGATGGCGGACGTCCGTGAGATAGACGACGACCTTGCAGAGGTGCTCCATCCGGCCGCCGGCCTCCTCGATCAGCTGGCGGATGTTCTGCATCACCTTGTGGGTCTGCTCGACGGGATCGTGGCTGTCGAGGTTCTTCGCGCTGTCGAGGTCCTGCGGGCACTGGCCGCGCAGGAAGATCATCGTCCCGCGCGCCACCACCGCCTGGCAGAGGTCGTTGTCGAGCTTCTGCTCCGGATAGGTGTCCTTGGTGTTGAACTTGCGGATGCGGGTGTGGGCCATCGGGCTTCCTCGGATTTTATGGCTGTTCGCGATCAGGGCGTGGTCGACGCGAGGCGCAGCTCCGCCGGCCTGTAGGCCTGATAAGCGCGCTGCTTGGCGATGTGGTCGGCAACGTAGCGCGCGTCGTGCCAGACGCCCCAGATGAAGGACGAGCCGCGCCGCGTCTGCCAAGGCAGGCCGAGGAAGTAGAGGCCGGGCTCGACCGCGACCCCGCGCTGGTGCTTGGGGCGCCCCTCGGCGTCGAGCACTTCGAGCTTCAGCCAGGAATAGTCGGAGGAATAGCCGGTCGCCCAGATCACGGTTGTGATGCCGGCGGCGGCGAGGTCGAGCTCGCGGATCGGCTCGCGGACGCAGGCCGGGTCGGGAAGCATCACGCGGGCCTGCGGCTCCTCGGGCAGGTCGATGCCGTTGCGGGCGACATAAGCGTCGGCCTCGTCGAGCACCGCGAGAAAGTCCGCGTCGCCCTTGGCGAGGTTGCGGGCAAGGTCCGGCGCCAGCGTGAGCTTGCCATCGTGGAACGCCTCCGTCCGGCCGAGCAGGATCATGCCGCTCGCCGCGAAGCGCCTGAGGTCGACGGTGCGCCCGCCGTGGGCGCCGCTGACGGCGATCGTCGTGTGCTCGACGCCGGGCACCGCCTCCGCATCCCACTTGTTGAGGACCCCGAGCCACCAGCAGAAGTCCTGGCCGCGGTAGCTGCGCGGCGGCCGGCCGTGCGGGCCGACCGAGAGATAGACCTGGCGGCCGGCCTCCTGCAGTTCCTCGGCGATCTGGGCGCCGGAGGAGCCGGAGCCGACGACGAGCACGGCACCGTCCGGCAGCTGCGCGGGGTTGCGGTAGGCGGCGGAGTGGATCTGCAGGAGCCCAGCCGTGTCCGGGATGAGCCGGGGGATCACTGGGGTCTGAAAGGCGCCGGTCGCCGCGATCACGCAGCCGGCGTGATAGGTCCCGGCCGACGTCTCCACCCGGAAGCCCGGCCGGCCGGTGAGCCGTGCCACCGAATGCACCTCGACGCCGGTGCGGATCGGCGCGGCAATCTTCTCGGCATAGGCGACGAAATAGTCCGCCACCTCCTCCTTGCCGGGAAAGCCGTCGCGAGCGCTCGCGAACTCCAAGTTCGGGAAGCGGTCGTGCCAGGCGGGGCCGTTGGCGACGAGGGAATCCCAGCGGCCGCTACGCCAGCGCTCGGCGATGCGGTCGCGCTCGAGCACGACGTGATCGATGCCGTAGCCGCGGAGATGCTCGCTTGCGGCGATGCCGGCCTGCCCGGCGCCGACAACCAGTGCGGAGACCTCTTCTATTGGCATGGTTCTGTCCCCTCCCCCGCCACTCGTCCCGGCGACCTCGGCCCATCCCTCACGGCGCAAGCTCCGCCAGTTCGCGGCGGAACGGCAAGGCGTCGCCGATGTCCGGCGCGTCGAGCTCCTCGGCATAGCGCCGCCCCGCATAGGTCGCCCATGCGATCGGGCCCGGCGCGGCGGCGTCGCCGATCACCTTCAACGACTGGACGCCAGCCCCGCCCCAGTCGCGGGCGCGGAGCTCGAGGTAAAGTTCGTCGTTCGGGGTCCGGCTGGTCACCAGCACCACGGCGTCCGCCGGGGTCGCCGTACGGGCCCCAGTCCACGTGCAGCCGAGCGTTACCTCGCCGTCGCCGATCGCCTCGGGCGCCTTGCTCGGCAGCACATTGACGCCGAGCGACAGCAGCCGGCGCATGATCACCCCTTGCTCGAGGGTGTTCTGCGTCCACTCGGCCACCTTGGTCGCCGGCGTGACGAAGTCCACGGAGCAACCCCGGGCGGCCAGCACCTCGGCGATCACCGACCCCATGTAGAAGTGGTCGTCATCATAGAGCAGCACCCGGCCACCGGTTGGACCGCCGCCGACCATGACGTCGTCCGGCGTGAACAACGGCATCGCCGGGTCTGTCGGGATCGGCGCGAGATGCAGGCGCGCCACCACGTCCCGCCGCCAGGTCGCGCCGGTGGCGATGGCGACGTGCTCGAAATCCATCTCGAGCACGTCGTCGGCGGTGAGGCGGCTGTCGAGATAGGTCTCGACGTTCGCCATCGGGGCGATCTGGCCGGTGCGGTAGTCCGCGACGCGGCCCCAGGCGGAGAGGCCGGGCAGCTGGCGCTCGCGCGCCACCCGGCCGCCGAGCGTCGTCGTCGCCTCGGCGATCGCCACCCGGTAGCCGCGCTTGCCGAGCTGCAGCGCCGCCTCGAGCCCGGTCGGCCCGGCCCCGACGATCAGCACCGACTCCGAGGCGCCCTTGGGCCGCGCGCGCTCCGGGTGCCAGCCCTTGCGCCATTCCTCCATGAAGGCGGTGTTCTGGGTGCAGCGGCTGATGGCCCCCGTCATGTCGCCGCTGACGCAGATGTTGCAGCCGATGCACTCGCGGATGTCGTCGAAGCGACCCTCCTCGATCTTGCGCGGCAGGAACGGGTCGGCAATCGACGGCCGCGCCGCGCCGATGAAGTCGAGGATGCCCTGGCGCACCTGCCGCACCATGGCATCCGCCGAGGTGAAGCGGCCGACGCCCACCACCGGTTTCGGTGTTAGCGCCTTGATGCCGGCGACGAGATCTTCCTGCGCCCCCTCCCCGACGAAGCGCGACGTGCCGGAACAGTTCTCCCAGGTGCCATGGGCGAGGTCCCACAGGTCCGGCAGTTCGGCGTTCAGCGCGATGAACTCGCGCAGTTCCGCATTCGACAGGCCGAGGGTGCCCTCCTCGTGCAGCGACAGGCGGAGCGTCACCGCCATCTCGTCCCGCATCTCCTCGCGCAGTTCGGCGATCACCTCGCGCACGAAGCGGGAGCGGTTGTCGAGGCTGCCGCCGTATTCGTCGCCGCGCTGGTTGGTGGCGCGCGACAGGAAGTGCTGGAAGATGCCGAAGCCGTGCGCGCCATAGAGGCAGACGAGGTCGAAGCCGGCGGTGCGCGCCCGCCGCACGGCGTTGCGGAACCAGCGGCGGATGTTGCGGATGTCCTCGCGGTCGATCGTGCGGGCCTGCACGGGATCGGCGGTGAAGGTGAGGATCGGCCCGCCCGTCACGGCGAGCGGCACCTCGCGGCTGTAGAGGTTGGGCCCGTTGATGCCGGAATAGGCGAGCTGGATGCCAGCGAGCGCCCCGTGGGATTTCATCGCCTCCGCCATGCGGGCGAGCGCGGGGATCTCGCGGTCGTCCCACAGCCGCTGCTCGATGAAGGGGGTGATCTCCGAGGTCTGGTGGATCTCGGTCTGCTCGGTGAAGATGACGCCCCAGCCGCCCTCCGCCTTGGTGCGGCGCATCTCGGCGACAGCCGAGGGGTCACGGTAGCCGCCGCCGTTGCAGTGGGGCACCTGGTAGAAGCGGTTCTTGGCGAGCTTCGGCCCGATGCGCACCGGCTCGAAGAGAACGTCGTAACGGGCGGGACGGGCGTTCGTGTCCATGGCTCACTCGACGGGTCGGTAATCGCGGCCTTGCGTCGACAGGCGCGCGGGGTCGGCGGGCAGCAGGTCGGCGATCAGCAGCGCCGGTCCGGGACCGGCCTGGGCCAGCACGGTGGCGTCCGCCGAGACGAGGCAGGAGCCGCCGGTGTAGGTGAGGTCACCCTCGCTGCCGCAGTGGTTGGCGTAGGCGATCGCGACGCCGTGGATGACGGCCTGCGCGGGCACCGTCACCGACGGTACATGCGTGAACGGCTGCATGTTCGCCGTCGGGCAGAGGACGAGGCGGACGCCGCGGTCGGCGAGCGTCCGGAGTAGCGGCGGGAACTCGACGTCGTAGCAGATCAGCAGCGCCGTGCTGGTGCCGTCGAGATCGAACGTCACCAGCCGGTCGCCGGGCACGAAGAAGTGCTTTTCCCGGGCGCCATAGAGCTGCGTCTTGCGGTAGAGCGCCAGCCGCCGCCCGTCGGCGCCCCACGCCATCGCCGCGTTGTAGAGCGCATCGCCGTCGCGCTCCGCCAGACCGACGACGAGCGCGCAGCCGGCCATCGCTGCGAGCGGGCCGAGCACCGCGTCCCACTCGTCCGCCGTGCGTGCGCCCACCCCCGGGTCGGCGACGTTGTAGCCCGGCAGGAAGAGCTCCGGGAACAGCGCCACCTGCGCCCCCCGCGCCGCCGCCGCAGCGAGCGACGACGTCAGGGACGCAAGGGCCCGTTCCGTCGCCCCGGCGGGCGACGGATCTTGCACGACAGCGATGCGCATGGGCGTGGCTCTTTGTTCCGGCTTTACTTCTTCAGGTTGAGCCAGATGGCGTCGTAGAGCTTCTGGGTCTCCTGGTCGCAGGCCTCGACGAAGTCGAACTTCATGCTCGCAGGCGGATTGTTCTCGGGGCTGTTCTTGATGGCGTCGTCGAGGAACGGCTCCACGCCCTTCACGCCGGCGGTGTAGGCGGCGTAGTTGGTGAGCGCCGCGGCGTTCTCGGGCACGAGCAGGAAGTCCATGAACTTCAGCGCGTTCTCGCGGTTCGGCGCATCCTTGAGGAGGACGACGTTGTCCATCCAGACGACGGCGCCTTCCTTCGGATAGGCGTATTCGATGTTGGCGCCCTCGGCGCGGGCCTTCGACGAGAAGCCGTTGTAGATCATGCCGGCGGCGGCATCGCCGGAGACGAGCACGTCCTTGGCAGTGTCGGAGCCGAACGAGGCCCACGAGGGCTTCGCCTTCAGGAGCATGTCGTTCAGCGCCTTCAGCTGCTCGCGGTCCGTCGTGCACTGCGGGATGCCGAGGTACATGGAACCGAGGGCGAGCACCTCGCCCTGGCTGTCGAGGACGTTGATGCGGCCCTTCAGCTCCTCCGGCGGGTCGAAGATGATGGCGAGCGAGCCGATGTCGCCCTTGAAGACATCGCGGTTCACCGAGAAGCCGGTCGAACCCCACTGGTAGGGGATCGAGTGCGTGCGGCCCGGATCGAACGGAACGTCGGCCCATTCTTCCTGGATGTTGGCGAAGTTCGACAGCTCCTCGGGCTTGAAGCTGTCGAGCAGGCCCTGGTCGGCCATGATCTTGACCATGTAGTCGCCGGGCATCGCCACGTCGTACTGGCCGAGCTTGCCGGCCTTGAGGCTCGCGAGCAATGCCTCGTTGGACTCGTAGGTGTCCATCGTCACCTTGACGCCGGTCTCGGCCTGGAACTTGTCGAGCAGGGGCTGCGGCATGTACTCGAAGAAGTTGTAGATCTTCAGTTCACCGTCGGCGAAGGCGGGCGAGACGAACAGCGTCGTGGCCAACAGGGCCGTGGCGAGAAGCGATTTCTTCATCTGAGTTCTCCTCTGAATCAACGGGTCTTCTGCCCGATGCGGTTGGCGAGATAGCTGAGGGTGACAAAAACGACGGAGACCATGAGCATCAGCGTCGAGATCGCCATGATGTTCGGCTTGATGCCCTGCTTGACCGAGCCGAAGATCGCCGTCGGCAGCGTCTCCATGCCGGCGCCCTTGACGAAGTTGGTGATGATGAAGTCGTCGAGGCTGATGATGAAGGCGAGCAGCCAGCCGGAGATGACGCCCGGCATCATCAATGGCAGCAGGATCAGCCGGAACGCCTGCCAGCGCGAGGCGTAGAGATCGCGCGCGGCGAGCTCGTAGGTCTCCTCGATCCCCTGCATGCGGGCGGCGATCGGCAGGTAGGCGAAGGGGATGCAGAAGGTGATGTGGGCGACGAGGATGGTGCCGTAGCCGGTCCGCACGCCGATCGCCGTGAAGAACACCAGCGTCGCCACCGCCGTGACGATTTCGGGCACCATCAAGGGCAGGCTGATCAGCGCGTAGGACGCCCCGCGCCCGCGGAAGCGGCCGCCGCGGATCATCGCCACGGCCGCCGAAAGGGCGATCAGCGTCGCCGCCGTCGAGGCGAGTGCTGCGATCGAAATCGAGTTCCACGCCGCCGCCCGGAAGATCGGCGCCTCCGGGCCGGTGAAGACGTCGGCATACCAGCGCAGCGAGAAGCCGGCCCAGTTGGTGATCGACCGGCTGTCGTTGAAGGAATAGACGGCGATGACCGCCAGCGGGACGTAGAGGATCGTCAGGCAGAGCGCCGTCGTCAGCCCGAAGCCGGCATAGCGGCGCATGTCGGTGCGGGACGCCATCAGCGCTGCCCCCGCGCGGCGGCGCGTGCCTGCCACAGCAGCACGAGCAGGACGAGCGTCAGCAGGATCATCGCCACCGCGGCGCCGAACGGCCAGTTGCCCATGCTGCCGCGGAACTGCTCGTCGATCAGCGAGCCGATCATGTAGGTCTTGGCGCCGCCGAGGAGATCGGGCGCCAGGAAGGCGCCGAGCGAGGGCACGAAGACCAGGATGCAGCCGGCGACGATGCCGGGCTTCACCACCGGCAGGACGATCTCGCGCAGCGTCGTCCACGGGCCGGCATAGAGGTCGCGCGCCGCCTCCGAGAGGGCGAAATTGTAGCGCTCCACCGCCGCATAGATCGGCAGCACCATGAACGGCAGGTAGCTGTAGAAGAGGCCGAGTTGCACGGCCAGATCGGTGTTGATGATGCGCAGCGGCGCGTCGATCACCCCGATTGCGAGGAGCCCCTCGTTGAGCGGCCCCTGGTCGCGCAGCAGGAAGCGCAGCGACACCGTGCGGATCAGAAGGTTGACCCAGTAGGGCACCGTGATCAGGAACACCCACAAGGCGCGGTGACGCAGGCTGCGGGTGGCGATGAACCAGGCGGTCGGGAAGCCGATCAGCAGGCAGAGCAGCGTCGCCAGCGCCGCCTGCCAGATCGAGCGCCAGAAGATGCCGATATAGGTCCACTCGATCTGCGGCGGCTCGTCGCCGAACAGGCCGCGGGTGACGAAGAACTGGTCGTAGGCGGCGAGGCTGAACTCCCAGACGACGCCGCCGCGAAAGTCCTTGGTGAGGACCGAATAGACCACCATCAGCACGACCGGCACGAGCAGGAACGTCCCGATCACCAGCCACGTCGGCAGCATCAGCGGCACGGCGAGCGACCGCCATCCCGTCGCCACCGAACCGGAGCTGTCGGGGGCGGCGGCCATCAGTCGAGCAGCAGGCGCGCGGCGCCCGCCTCCACGTGCAGACCGACTTGCGTGCCCGCCGCCGGCAGTTCGTTGCGGCTGGAATTCTGCAGCCGCGTGACGATCGGCGTGCCGTCGTCGAGCCGCGCCAGAAGCTGCAGGTCCGTGCCGAGATAGATCACCCGCTCGACCCGCGCGGTGAGGTCGGCGTCGGCGGTGGCGAGCGACAGGCGCTCCGGCCGGATCGAGACGTGGTGGGCGCCCGGCGCCAGGCCCTCGAGCGCATCCGTGGTCAGGACGTGGCCGCCAGGCAGGGTCACCCGAGCCCGGCCACCTGAAACGGAATCGACCATCGCCGGAAGGACGTTCGTCTCGCCGATGAAGTCGGCGACGAAACGGTTGATCGGCGCCTCGTAGATCGTGCGGGGATCGCCGACCTGCTGCACCTGCCCGTTCGACATCACGGCGATGCGGTCGGACATCGCGAGCGCCTCCTCCTGGTCGTGTGTCACGAACACGAAAGTGATGCCCGTCGTCTCCTGCAGCTGCTTCAGCTCCACGCGCATCGCCTGGCGCAGCTTCAGGTCGAGCGCCGACAGCGGCTCGTCGAGGAGAAGCACGCGCGGCCGCGGCGCGAGCGCCCGGGCGAGCGCGACGCGCTGCTGCTGGCCGCCCGAGAGCTGGGCCGGCAGCCGCTCGGCGAACTCGGAGAGATGAACGAGGTCGAGCATCTCGTCGGCCCGTGACCGACGCTCGGTGAGCGGGACCCCCTGCATCCGCAGGCCGAAAGCGACGTTGTCGCGGACGCTCATGTGCGGGAACAGGGCGTACTGCTGGAACACCGTGTTGACCGGCCGCTTCTCCGGCGGCAGCGTCGCGATGTTCGCGCCATAGAGGACGATCTCGCCGGCCGTCACGTCCTCGAAGCCGGCGATGGTGCGCAGCAGCGTCGTCTTTCCACAGCCTGAGGGCCCGAGCAGCGTGAAGAACTCATTGTCGGCGATCGACAGCGACACGCCCTTCAGCGCCTCGAAGGCGCCGTAGCGCTTGACGACCCGGTCGATGCCGATGGCCTGCTGCATTGCGCTCCCGCCAATGTCCGGGGCCCCTCGCCCACACGGAACATCATACCCCTGCCGCCTTGGTTTCACGCTAAAACTGGCCGGTGGCAGGGGTATATAACCCCAAGGGGGTATGATTGGACGGACTGCCGAACACAGCCGAGGTCGCATTGGCGGATGCGATCCGCCTTGCGGGCAGTCTGGGCTTCGAGGCGTCGCTCGCCCGCTTCCTCCGTCGCAGCATCGCCTGCAACAACGTCGTCTTCATCGTCTATCGGGGCTCGGAGACGCCAAGAATCCTCTATTCGCAGGCCGACGACCCGATCGTCTTCAAGGACCTCTACCGGGTCTACGTCCCCGGGGCCTATCTACTCGATCCCTACCACGATCTCCACCTCAACCGCATCTCTCCCGGCGCCTACCGTCTGCTCGACATCGCGCCAGACCAGTTCCAGCGCAGCCAGTACTACCTCGATTACTACCGGCAGACGACCCTGATCGACGAACTTACCTTCGTCAGCTACCCCGACGACGACAGCACGCTGAACATCTGTCTCGGCCGCGACGCCTCTGCGCCACGCCCATTCGGCACGGACGCACGCGAGATCGCGGTGCGGATCGCACCGGTGGTGACGGCGCTCACCGACCGGCATCTGCGCGACTTCGCAGCCACGCCGGCGCCCGCCGCCGGACCGGCGTTGCCACAGGCGGACGAGCCAGCGGACAGGTTGCAGCGCGTTCTCGCCGAGAGCCATGCGATCCGGCTGTCGCGACGCCAGGCGCAGGTGGCGCTGCTCATCCTGCAGGGCCACTCGTCCGTCTCGATCGGGCTCAGGCTCGGGGTGTCGGCGCAGACGGTGAAGGTGTTCCGCCGGCAGATCTATGCGCGATGCCGGATCAGTTCGCAGGCCGAGCTGTTCGCGCTGCTCCTTCCCCTGCTCATCGGCGAAAGCGCCTGAGGAAGAGGCCCGAGCGACGAGGGACGGGGCGGAGGTCGCCTGAGGGACTCTCGAGAGTGCGGCGACCCTCAGGAGATGCGCTCGCTCTGGAACCGGATCGCGACCTGCGCCCTCGCCGCGGCCTGCATCAGCGCCGAGACGATCTCGGCACGGGGGGTGAGCGGCAACGCCCGGGCGATATGGTCGGCGACAGCATTCACGTCCAGAGGCTGTCCCGTGCTGATGGAAATGGCGACGCTCCGCCGCACTTCCTCTAGCAGATCGTCTTCGCCACGCACGCTACAGAACTCCGGCCGCCGGCGTCACCGCGGCGGCTTTGAACTGTCGAAAACGACGTCACCGCGGAATCCGTTCCCGCGCGCCGGAGATTGAACTCGCTCGGAGCGTGTGGCGGTCGGCGGATCAAGTCGCGGCCGGCCGCGACGCGGACGACGGCCCTCCAATGCCGCTCGATGATTTGCGGCATCCCTTCTGCGACAAAAGCTGGCCAGCCGCGGTCCGAGGATCCGCGGCCGGCATCCTGGGGTGGGTCAGACCAGGCCGGTGACGATGCCAAGTCCGGCAAGCGCGGTCAGACCTCCGACCGCCCGAACGGCGATCGGATTGGTCCGGTCACCGACACGGCCGAGCGCATATCCGAGGCCGAGACCCGCAAGGTGCAGCGCCGCCGTCGCGATCAGGAACCCGAGACCATAGGCGAGCCCTCCGGCGTTCTCGGGCATCTCTGCCCCGTGGGCGTAGCCATGGAAGATCGCGAAGAAGCCGACGAGCGCCATCAGGGCGGCCAACGGCGCCCTGGCGCCAAGGGCGACGACGGCGCCCAGCACGACGATCGACAGGGCGATCCCGACCTCGACGGCCGGGACCCCGATACCGGCAAAGCCGAGAGCTCCCCCGACGGCCATGACGCCGACGAAGGCGAGCGGGACCATCCAAAGGGCGCGCCCGCCCAGTTGCCAGGCGAGGACGCCTACCATCACCATTGCCAGGACATGGTCGAGGCCCCCGACCGGGTGAGCGAGACCGGAGAGGAACCCGCTGGCCTCTCCGTGGCCCGCGTGCGCGAGGGCAGCGGTCGGCAAACCAACGGCAGCCGCCACGAGGAGCGAGAGGGCGAAGGGCTTCGTCGTCATGGTCGGCTCCCGGCAAGATGGTGGCCAAAGGAACCCCGCTGCGCGAAACCGGGCAAGCGCAAGTTTTATCAATCGGGTGCCGCATCTGCCGGAATAATGAGCACATCCGCGCGAGGGCGCGCCGCCTTCCAACGCGGGCCGCTCGGCGAAGGTCGGACCTGAGCGACGGCGGCCACAACGCCGCTCTGGATCCGGTGCGTGCGGGTCTCGACGTCGCCGTGCCGGGGCCGCAGGCGTGCGTCGCGCAGCACACACTCTGCCGACGCTGCACGATGGCTCGAAGAACACGTCCACCCAAAAACCACCTCATCGGTTTTGCCTGGCAGGAAAGCTTTTTGCATGTTGGTATTGCGTGCTGCCGACGCGCGAGCGCATTATCCTGTTGCTGGGAGGGTTCCGGGAGGAGGTGCGACGGGCACCGGGAACCACACGCGGCGACGGACCATGGGAGCGAGCGATGACGCAGTCCTGGAGGTTTTCGACCCTGGCCGACCGCCACCGGGCGCTCGGCTCGAAGCTCGAGGACTGGAGCGGCATGGGCACCGCCTGGAGCTACTCCGGCGACGCCGACGCGGAATATGTCGCCATCCGCACCAAGGCCGGGCTGATGGACGTCTCGGGCCTGAAGAAGGTGCACATCACCGGCCCGCACGCCTCGCACCTGATCGACCTCGCGACGACGCGCAATGTCGAGAAGATCTATCCCGGCAAGTCGGCCTATGCCTGCATGCTGAACGAGGCCGGCAAGTTCACCGACGACTGCATCCTCTACCGGACCGGCCCGAACTCCTGGATGGTGGTGCACGGCTCCGGCACCGGCCACGAGGAACTGCAGCGCGCCGCCATGGGCCGCGACGTCTCGATCCGCTTCGACGACAACCTGCACGACCTGTCGCTGCAGGGGCCGCTGGCGGTGGACTTCCTCGCCCCCCGCGTGCCCGGCATCCGCGACCTCCCCTACTTCCACCACATGCAGACGCAGCTCTACGGCTTGCCGGTGATGATCTCGCGCACCGGCTACACCGGCGAGCGCGGCTACGAGATCTTCTGCCGCGGCCAGGACGCGCCGGCGATCTGGGACCGCATCCTCGAGGAAGGCGCCGACATGGGCATCATCCCGTGCCGGTTTACCACCCTCGACATGCTGAGGGTGGAGAGCTACCTGCTGTTCTACCCCTACGACAACTCGCAGAAGTACCCGTTCGAGAACGAGGGGCCGGGCGACACCCTGTGGGAGCTCGGGCTCGACTTCACGGTCAGCCCCGGCAAGACCGGCTTCCGCGGCGCCGAGGAGCACTACCGGCTGAAGGGCAAGGAGCGCTTCAAGATCTACGGCGTGCTGCTCGAGGGCACCGAGCCGGCCGACGAGGGCGCGCCGGTCACCGCCGGCGGCAAGCCGGTCGGCGTCGTCACCTGCGCCATGTATTCGCCGCTCGTGAAGAAATCGATGGGCATCGCCCGGCTCGACGTGCCCGTCGCCGTCGCCGGCACCAAGCTCGAGATCCACAACAAGAGCGGCACGATTGCTGCAACCGCGCAGCCGCTGCCGTTCGACGACCCGAAGAAGACGAAGCGGACGGCGAAGGGCTGAGGGCGGGGCGGCGAGAGCGGAGGGCCGATGCCGGAAAAGAGCATCATCAGCCGGCCCGTCTATGGGACGCTGTCGCCACAGCCGGGCCGCGAGCACCTGTTCGTCGCCGATGCGCAGGGCGCCGAGGCGATCCTCGACATGGCAGCGGCCGCACCCGAGGGCTTCTTCGCCGGCGCGCAGATCGTCTACATCCCGCGCGACGCCGATCCGTCGCTGGCCGAGAAGCTGAAGGCGCTGTCGCCGGCGATGTTCTACGAGGGACCGTCGGTCGCCGCCGCGATGCCGCGGCTGCGGCAGACGCTCGCCACCGCCCGCATGGGGCTCAGGGTCTACCTCGCCGGCACCGAGGGGCTGATCGGCCAGGCGATGCAGGCGGCACTCGAGGCCGGCATCGACCACAGTTCGATCCAGACCGAGCACCGCGGCTCGCTCGCCCGCCGCGTCCAGTGCGTCCACTGCAAGGGCATCACCGAGGACGTCACCACCCAGCCGGTGACGTGCGCCCACTGCGGGCTGCTGTTGTTCGTGCGCGACCACTACTCGCGCCGCATCGCCGCCTTCCAGGGCGTGTGCATCAACGCCGAGGACCGCAGCGACGTGCCACCCACGGAGGTGGTGTTTCCATGAGCACCGGAACCACCAAGCTCGACGTCGTCGTGGCGGACGTCGTCACCGTCAACGACATGGTGAAGCGCTTCCACTTCCGCCGGCGTGACGGCGGCCTGCTGCCGACGTTCTCCGGTGGCGCCCACGTCGTCGTCGAGATGAAGGACGGCGACACGCCGCGGCTCAATCCCTATTCGCTGATGAGTTCGCCGCTCGATACCCGCGAGTACACGATCAGCGTGCGCCGCGACGATGCCGGGCGCGGCGGCTCGCTGTTCCTGCACCAACGGGTGGAGCCCGGGCAGGCGATGGTGATCTCCTACCCGGTCAACCTGTTCTCGCTCGATCTCCGGGCGAAGAAGCACCTGATGCTCGCCGGCGGCATCGGCATCACGCCGTTCCTGGCGCAGACGGCGCAGCTGTCGGCCGAGGGCGGAGCCTTCGAGCTGCACTACTGCGTGCGCACGGCGGCGCTCGCGAGCTATGGCAGCGAACTGCAGGCCCGCTACGGCCGGCGTGTCAGCCTTTATCACGACGATCGTGGCGAGCAGATCCCGCTCGACCGGCTGCTGGCGGCGCAGCCGCTCGGCACGCACCTCTATGTCTGCGGACCGTCCGGCATGATCGACTGGGTGCGCGGGCGGGCGGCGGCGCTCGGCTGGCCGGCCGAGGCCGTGCACTACGAGCACTTCTCGGCGCCGCAGCCGGGCGTGCCGTTCACGGTGACGCTGGCGGCCAGCGGCAAGACGATCCGCGTCGGCGAGCAGCAGAGCCTGCTCGAGGCGATGGAGCAGGCCGGGGTCGATCCGCCCTATCTCTGCCGCGGCGGCGTCTGCGGCCAGTGCGAGACCGACGTGATGTCGTGCGAGGGCACCTTCCTGCATAACGACCACTGGCTGAGCGAGGACGAGCACCGCTCCGGCCGCAAGATCATGCCGTGCGTGTCGCGCTTCGAGGGCCCCTCCCTCGTGCTGGATCGCTGAGGAACCGCACCATGGGCATCACCTTCCGCCAGGAGACGTTTCGGGACGACTTCAGCTTCCGCAACAGCCCGGAGCACATCCGCCGCTTCCCGTTCCCGTTCCACGAAGACAGCTACATGTATGCGGTCAACATCGAGCCGCACGTAGCGGGCCCGAAGGGCAGCGTGCTCGAGCATCCGATCGACGTCGACGAGCACTACGTCTCGGAGATGCAGGACCGGGCCCTGGTGCTCGCCGAGGACCCGCTGCGCTGCCAGTCGCTGCCGCACATGACGCTCGCTGGCTGGGACCTGCTCGAGCTCCTGATGACGGCGAAGGCGGAGAGCTACCCCGAACATTTCGAGCTGACGCGCGACGGCGACCGCTGGCACTGGGTGAACCGGCCACTCGGCATCGACGACCGCTTCACCTTCGGCGACGTCGCCACCCTGCCCTACGGGCCGATGGAGTACATCACCCGCCAGTCGCAGGGCGACTTCTGCCTGCTCGACCAGCGCGACGGCAATCTGTGGATGGATGCCGGCATCGTCACCACGCAGGCTGACTGGTCGCTCGATTTCGACATCGGCATGAACTTCTTCGAATGGCACGCGCCGGTGCCGCTCGCCCACGAGAAGGGCATCTTCACCCGCGCCCTGAAGTTTCTGCTGAACGTGCAGCAGGGCAAGCCGGCGCGGCGCCTCAACTGGACGATGACGATCAATCCCCGGCTCGATACGAGCCCCGAGAACTACCACAAGTGGGGCCCGGACCGGACGACGGTGACGCCGGAGAACGTCGGCCGAAAGGTGCACCTGCGCGTCGAGCTGCAGAGCTTCTGGCGGCTGCCGCGCTCGAACGGCCTCGTCTTCCCGATCCGCTGCTACCTGATCCCGATGGACGAGCTCGTCACCTCTCGGAAGTGGGCGCGGCGGCTGCACCGCGTCATCCGCGACCTGCCGGACGAGATCGCCGCCTACAAGGGTCTGACGCGCTACCGGCCGACGCTCATTGAATGGCTTTCGGCCCACGACGACGGCGCACCGACCTCGCCCGGGTTCGGGCCGGACTGAGGCGCATCCGCCGGCCCGCTCAGCCGCCACCGCCCTGCGGGTAGGAGATGATCGACAGGTAGCGGATCGGCAGCCGGGTGAGTTCCTCCGGCCCGTGCGGCGCGTCGGCGTCGAAGAACAGGCTGTCGCCGGGCAGCATGCGGAAGAGGTTGGAGCCGTGCCGGTACACCACCTCCCCTTCCAGCATGTAGAGGAACTCCATGCCCTCGTGCTGGAAGGTCGGGAAGACGTCGGAGGTCTCCGACAGGGTGATCAGATAGGGCTCGACGACGACTCCGCTCGCCTTGGCGCCGACGTGGCCGAGCAGGTTGTACTGGTGGCCGGCGCGGGTACCGCGGCGCTCGATCTCCAGCCCCTCCCCCGCCTTGACGAAGACGGCGCTGCGTTCCTCCTCGTAGCGGCGGAAGAAGGCGGTGACCGGCACGCCAAGCGCCCGCGACAGCACCTGCAAGGTGGTGAGCGACGGCGAGGTGATGCCGTTCTCGATCTTCGACAGCATGCCGAGCGACAGGCCGGTGGCGGCGGCGAGATCGGCGACCGTTATGCCGAGCTTGCGGCGGAAGGCGCGCACCTCCCGGCCGATCGCGACCTCCAGAACTTTTTCGGGCGTGTCGCGCACGGCATGCGGGTTCTGCGACAGCGGCGGCAGGATGGCGTGCACGTCCGGCACGGTGGTGGCCGCCGCTTTCGCGCCCCCCGCGCCGCCGCGCGCCGTGGGCTGCTGATCCCTCTTGCGTCCGGGCTCGGCCACGGTCCACCCTTTCCCGGTGCGGCGGATTTCACCGCCAGTGAAACCACTCTCCTGCCAGATACACTGGCGGGAAAACCGGCTCAAGGCCGTGCGTCGCCGGTCGGGGGCCGGCGCGGCGACCGGGGGCGTCGGTCGGCAGCGTTGCTTCGCGAGAGCGAGCATTGACAGAGATTGGGGACGGGATACCGTCCTGACAGTGAAAAATCTTTCGTTGTGGAAAAGTCGGGGAGCAGTCCATGAAGAAGCGGGTCGCGGTGATCGGAGCCGGTCCCTCCGGTCTCGCCCAGTTGCGGGCGTTCCAGTCGGCGGCGGCGAAGGGGGCCGAGATCCCCGAGGTCGTCTGCTTCGAGAAACAGTCGGACTGGGGCGGCCTGTGGAACTACACCTGGCGCACCGGCCTCGACGAGCACGGTGACCCGGTGCACGGCTCGATGTACCGTTACCTGTGGTCGAACGGGCCGAAGGAGTGCCTCGAGTTCGCCGACTATACCTTCGAGGAACACTTCGGCCGGCCGATCGGATCATATCCGCCGCGCGCCGTGCTGTGGGACTACATCAAGGGCCGGGTCGAGAAGGCCGGCGTGCGCGGCTGGGTTCGCTTCAACACGCCGGTGCGCATGGTGACGTGGTCGGACGCGTCGAAGAAATTCACCGTCACCGCCCACGACCGCACCAATGACCACACCTACTCCGAGGAATTCGACAACGTCGTGGTGGCCTCCGGTCACTTCTCGGTGCCGAACGTGCCCTATTTCGAGGGCTTCGAGAGCTTCCAGGGCCGCGTGCTGCACAGCCACGACTTCCGTGACGCCTGCGAGTTCACCGGCAAGGACGTGCTGATCATCGGCCGCAGCTACTCGGCCGAGGATATCGGCTCGCAGTGCTACAAGTACGGGGCGAAGTCGATCACCACGAGCTACCGCTCACGCCCGATGGGATTCAACTGGCCGGAGCGCTGGAAGGAAGTTCCGCTGCTGCAGAAGGTGGTCGGCAAGACCGCGCACTTTGCCGACGGCACGACGAAGGACGTCGACGCCATCATCCTCTGCACCGGCTACCTGCACAGTTTCCCCTTCCTCACCGACGACCTGAAATTGAAAACGACCAACAGGATGTGGCCACTCGGTCTCTACCAGGGCGTTGTCTGGGAGAAGAACCCGGCGCTGTTCTACATCGGCATGCAGGACCAGTTCTACACGTTCAACATGTTCGACGCGCAGGCCTGGTACGCCCGCGACGTCATGCTCGGCCGCATCAAGCTGCCTTCGGCGGAGGAGATGGCGGCGCACAGCCAGGCCTGGCGCGACCGCGAGGAGAAGATCGAGACCGCCGAGGACGCCATCTGGTTCCAGGGTGACCAGACGAAGGACCTGATCGAGGCGACCGACTATCCGATGTTCGACATCGAGGCGACCAACAAGACCTTCATGGAGTGGGAGCACCACAAGATGGAGAACATCATGGGCTTCCGCGACAACGCCTACCGCTCGCTGATGACCGGCACGATGTCGCCGAAGCATCACACGCCGTGGATGGAGGCGATGGACGATTCGATGGAGAGCTATTTAGCGAGCAAGTAGCCGAGAGCTTCCGCTCCGCCGCCGATTGAGCGCGGCGGGGCGCCGGTGCTACGATGTGCCATGTCCACCGACCTGAAGCTTCCGGACCATCTGCGGGCGCGCGTCGATACCATCGCGGCGCGTTCGAACCTGACGCCGACCGACGTCCTGACCGACGCCCTCGAGAACGGTCATTCGCTGGACTGGCAGGAGGCTCTCCTGGAGACGGTCGCGCAGCGGGCGGCCGCTGCGGATGCCGGTGACTTCGCAAGCGCCGAAGACGTCGCCAGCGTGATGAACAAGTACCGTCCCACCTGATGCGCGTCGTCTGGACGAGGGGTGCCCTCGCCGACGTGGACCAGATTCAGGATTTTGTCGCGCAGGACCGCCCGATTGCGGCCCACCAACTCGCAATCGCGCTCATCGGCCGAACCAACGCGCTTCTCGCTGACAACCCGTTTGCATGCCGAAGAGGGCGTGCCGTAGGAACGCGCGAACTGGTGGTGACCGGCACGCCGTACATCGTCATCTTTCGCGTTCGGGACATCGTCGAGGTACTCGCGGTGGTCCACGGCGCGCACAAGCCTCGGGACGAGCTGTAGCCCCCTACCCCAGCTTCCCCCGTGCCTTCGCTGTCCAGGCGCCGAACAGGCGGTCGGCGATGATGCCGATGAAGGCGATGGCGAGGCCGGCGACGATGCCACGGCCGGCGTCGGCCTTCGACAGCGCGATGAACACCTCCTGGCCGAGGTCGCGCGTGCCGATCATCGCGCAGATGATGATCATCGCGAGCGCCATCAGGATCGTCTGGTTGATGCCGAGCATGATCTCCGGCAGCGCCAGCGGCAGCTGCACGCGGAAGAACGTCTGCCGCTTCGTGCAGCCCGAGACGACCGCCGCTTCCATCAGCGCCGGCGGCACCTGGCGGAGGCCGTGGTTGGTGTAGCGGATGGCCGGCACCACGGCGAAGGCGACGGTGGCGATCATCGCGGTGACGTCGCCGACGCGGAACAGCATGACGACCGGGATGATGAAGCAGAACGACGGCAGCACCTGCAGGGTGTCGATGATCGGCGTGACGATCTTCTCGACGCGGTCGCTGCGCGACGCCCACAGGCCGATCGGGATGCCGATCAGGCAGGCGATGAAGGCGGAGACGCCGACGAGGTAGACCGTCGCCATCGTCTTCTCCCACAGCCCGGTGACGGCGCAGTAGGCGGTGAGCGCGGCGACGAGGATGGCGAGGCGGGCGCCGCCCAGCTGGAAGGCGGCGAGGCCGAGCAGGAACACCGCCCCGAGCCACGGGAAGCCCTCGCAGAAGGCGCGGACGGGGTTCAGCACGTAGAGGATGAGGGCGACGCGAACCGTCTCGATGACGTCGAAAAGGTTGATGGTGATCCACGACACGCCCGCCTTCCACGCCGGCGCGGTGGTCATGGTAATCGCCTTCGGCACGTCGGCGAAGGCGGGGATGAACAGGCCGGCAACGGTGGTGGCGGCGAGCACGGTGACGGCGAGCGAGAGGTTCGGATAGCGCCGCCAGAACGGGCCGTCTTCCATCTCGCCGTGCACGTGTCCCCGCGCCTGCCGGCGCGCCATCGCCTGGCTCAGCCGGTCGAGGGCGATGGCGAGCGCGACGATCGCGAGACCCGCCTCCATCGCCTCGCCGACCTTCAGCGCCCGGAGTGCCAGCAGCACATCGTAGCCGAGGCCGCCGGCACCGATCATCGAGGCGATGATGACCATGTTCAGTGCCAGCATGATCACCTGGTTGACGCCGACCATCAGCGTCGGCCGCGCCGACGGCAGCAGCACGCGCCAGAGCTTCTGGCGGGCGGTGCAGCCGGCCATCTCGCTGAAGTCGCCGATCTCGGAAGGCACGCGCGACAGCCCGAGCATGGTGGCGCGCACCATCGGCGGCATCGCGAAGATGGCGGTGGCGATCATCGCCGAGACCGGGCTGTTGCCGAACAGGATCAGCATCGGGATCAGGTAGGCGAACGTCGGGATCGTCTGCATCAGGTCGAGCGACGGCGAGACGATGAGCTTCTCCGCCCACGGCTTGCGCCACGCCCAGATACCGATGAGGAGGCCGGTGACGATGCAGAACGGCACGGCGATCGAGATCAGGCCGAGCGTCAGCATGGCGCTCGTCCACTTGCCGAACAGCGCGATGTAGAGGAAGCAGCCGCCGACCACCGCGCCGAGCTTCCAGCCGCCGAAGGCACGGCCGGCGAGGAAGGCGGCCACCACGATGCCGACCCACGACAGCCGCGGCAGCACGATCGCCTCCGGCCCGGCGCCGATCTTGAAATTCTTGGCGAGCAGGGAGAGCGCGAAATCGAGCGGCACGCCGAGGATCGCGGTGATCGAGCGGGTGAGCCAGGTGATGTTCGCCTTCAGCCACGCCATGATCGCCGAGACCCAGTCGGTGACCGGGATGACGGCGGCGGCGGGATAGTCGACGAGGGCGGGGAAGCGGTCGCCGAGCAGCGTCAGCGCCAGCACGGCGGCGAGCGCCACTGCCCATACTGCCGGCCAGAACGGCAGCGGCCGCGCCGGAGCGGCGGAGAGGTCGGTCGCGATCGTCATGGCCGCGCCCCGCGGCCGTCGACGCCGGCGAGAAGGTCGATCACCGCCTGCGGCGTCACCTCGCCGATCGGCTTGCCCGTTCCGTTGACGACGGCGAACGGCTTGCCGGCAGCGACGATGCCGGCCGAGAAGCTCGCGATCCGCGCTTCCGGGGCGACGACGCCGCCGTGCTCGCCGCCCGCGCACGGTCGCATCAGGCTGCGGGCGGAGATCACCTTGGCGCGCTGCACGTCGCGGGTGAACTCGGCGACGTAGTCGGTCGCCGGATTGACGACCAGCTCCTCCGGCGTGCCGGTCTGGATGACTTCACCGTCCTTCATGATGGCGATACGGTCGGCGAGGCGGATCGCCTCGTCGAAGTCGTGGGTGATGAAGGCGATCGTCTTGTGCAGCACGCCCTGCAGGCGCAGGAGCTCGTCCTGCATCTCGCGGCGAATGAGCGGGTCGAGCGCCGAGAACGGCTCGTCGAGGAACCACACCTCGGGCTTGGTGGCGAGGCTGCGCGCGATGCCGACGCGCTGCTGCTGTCCACCGGAAAGCTCGCGCGGATAGAAGTGCTCGCGCCCGCGCAGGCCAACGAGCTCGATGACTTCGCGGGCGCGTGCCTCGCGCTTCGCTCGGTCGATGCCCTGGATGCTCAGCGGAAAGGCGATGTTCTCGAGCACATTGAGGTGCGGCAGCAGCGCGAAGTTCTGGAACACCATGCCCATGCGGTGGCGGCGGAGCTCGATCAGCTCGGCGTCGGAGACCTTTAGGAGGTCCTTGCCCTCGAATTCGACGGTGCCGAAGGTCGGCTCGACGAGGCGCGACATGCAGCGCACCAGCGTCGACTTTCCGGAGCCCGACAGCCCCATGATGATGAAGATCTCGCCCTGGCGGATCTCGAGGTCGACATGGCGGACGGCACCGACCAGCTTCGCCTCGGCGAGATCGGCCGAGGTGGCGCGGCCGTCGCGCTTGCCGATCCAGTCGGCGGCGTCGGGGCCGAACAGCTTCCAGACATTGCGGCAGGCGAGCTTGACCGGGCGCGGATCGACCGGCCTGGCGAGCGCGGCCGACAGGCCCGTGTCGACTGCAGCGTTCATGCACCGTCCTTCGTGATCATGTGCGGTGGTCCGCGGCCCCGATCGATGCAGGATCGGGGCCGCAACCGTCTAGTCGGCGGAGGCTTGCTCCGCCCGGGCGCTTACTCGGCCCACTTCTTCCAGGTCGCCTCGTTCTCGGCGATCCACTCGGCGGCGACGTCTTCCGGCGACATGCCGTCGAGGTCGATCTTGCCGCTCATGGCGTTCAGCACGTCGGTGTCGATCGTGTAGGCCTTGGCGACCTTGTGCGCGACCGGCCACTTCTCCTTCATGCCGCCCCAGGCATACTTCCAGATGTCGCCGAACGGCTTGCCGCAATCATACAGCGCGTCCTTGTTCACGCCCCACGCCGGATCGGTGTAGCACTCGGCCGTATACTCCGGGAACTCGACCCACTCGCCCTTGTACTTGGCAGGCGCCCAGTGCGGCGAGTACACCCAGAGAATGATCGGAGCCTCGCGCTGGTAAGCGGAGTCGAGCTCGGCGAACATCGCCGCGTCGGTGCCGGCATGGATGACGGTGAACGGCAGGCCGAGCGACACGACGCGCTCGTCGTCGAAGCCCTCCCAGGTCACCGGGCCGCCGACATAGCGGCCATTCGGCGCCGTCTCGGGCGTGGCGAACGCCTCGGCGCACTTCGGGTCCTTCAAGGCTTCCCAGTTCGGCAGGCCGGGGCACTTGTCCTTCATGTAGAGCGGGTACCACCACTCTTCCTTGGCCTTCGGGCCGAGGGGGCCGAGCTTCTCGGTCTGGCCGGTGGCGTCCGACGCCTTCATCGCCTCGCCTGCCGTGGTGTCCCAGAACTCCATGGCGACCGTCAGATCGCCGTTGGTGAGGCCGGTGGTCAGGCTGGAGAGGTAGTCGGCGGTCGGATACTCGACCGTGTAGCCGAGCTTCTCGAGGATGCCGCCGAGGATCTTGGCGTTGAGGTTGACGCTGGTCCAGTCGAACAGCGCGATCTTGATCGGATCGTTCGATTCCGGTGCGGCAGCAAGTGCCGGTCCGCCGAGGCACCACGTGGCGGCCGCGATCGCGAGCGCCCCTTTTCCAACTCTCGAGAAACGACTGCTCATCGACATGTCTTCTTCTCCAGTTGTGCGATCCGGAAGCGCTGGTTCAGCTCAGGTGCGTCAGTCTTCGTCCTTGCTGCTCTTTATCCTTGCTGCCCTGGCAGAAATCGTTCTCGACGCGCGCCGCCGGACTCTCACACCGGCTGGCTCGTCGACACCTGCAAAATCAAGGTCCCCGTGCGCCGCCCCCCGGCGCGCCTGCCGCGGCCGGCCATCGTCAGCCCGGGTCCGCAGTTTTCACCAGATGAAACTTATATGCCTTGCGCCCTCCTCCGCAATGCCCCTTCAGGATGACGGCGTCGTTTCAGCAAGCCATTCGGCTGCATTGGACAGTATAGGCGTGCACTGCACAAAGGTGCAGCGCGATGATCATCGGACGTGCAGGCAAGTGCGCAGCGCTTGTGCGGCCGCGCTCTGCCGATCAGGATCGCGGCCGCGTCTTCTGCGGATCGAAATGCGGGAACGGCACGACTCGCGCCGGAAGGCGCTTCTGGTGGCCATCGAGCTTGCCGATCTCCACCTCGGTTCCGACAGCCGCGTGGGTGACGTCGAGGCGGGCGAGCGCAATCGTCTTGCCGAGGAGCGGCGAGCGCATGCCGCTCGTCACTTGGCCGATCTGGGCGCGGCCGACGTGCACGCAGTCACCGTGGCCGACGGGGACGTTGGCATCGATCTCGAGACCGACGAGCTTGCGCTGCGGATTGTCCTTGCGCCGGATCAGGGCGTCGCGGCCGATGAAGTCGTCCGTCTTGCCCTTCAGCGGCACGGTGAAGCCGATGCCGGCCTCGAACGGGTCGGTCTGGTCGGAGAACTCCGTGCCGGCGAAGATCAGCCCCGCCTCGATGCGCACCATGTCGAGCGCCTGCAGGCCCATGGGCTTGAGACCGTGCGGCTGGCCGGCCTCCCAGACGGCGTCGAAGACAGTGCCGGCGTCGCGCGGGTGGCACCAGATCTCGTAGCCGAGTTCGCCGGTATAGCCGGTGCGCGAGACGACGATCGGCACCCCCTGGGCGTCGCCGATGCGGCCGACGGCGAAGCGGAACCACTCGAGCTCCGCCATCGAAGGCTGCGTCGGCGCCGTCCAGACGATCTCCTTCAAGATGTCGCGGCTCGCCGGCCCCTGCACGGCGATGTTGTGCATCTGGTCGCTTGAGGAGCGGACCATCACGGTCAGCCCGAGCTTCTCGGCCTGCTGGCGCAGCCAGAGGCCACCGAAGTCGTCGCCGCCGATCCAGCGGAAGTTGTCGCGGCCGAGGCGCAGCAGCGTGCCGTCGTCGATCATGCCGCCGTGCTCGTAGCACATGGCGGTGTAGACGACCTGGCCGACCCCGAGCTTCTTCACGTCGCGCGTCAGCGTGTACTGCAGCAGCGCCTCGGCGTCCGGTCCCGTCACCTCGAACTTGCGCAGCGGCGACAGGTCCATCACCACCGCCTTCTCGCGGCAGGCCCAGTATTCCTCGACCGCCCCGCCCTTGGCGAAGGCGTTGGCGAGCCAGTAGCCGCGGTATTCGGAGAAGTCGCGGGTGTGGCGGGCGAAGCGATCGTGGAACGCCGTCTCGCGGGTCAGTTTCGGCTCGGCGTCGGGGGTCATGCGGGTCGCTATGGCACGAGAGAATTTTTCGGCACCCGAATAGGTGCGGACGTGGATGTCGGTGAGGTGCCAGCCATTCGCCGGCGTGGTGTCGTCCGGGCAGGCCGAGGAGACGCAGACGAGGTCCGTCAGCGCCCGCAGCAGCACATAGTCGCCGGGCCGCGACCACGGCTCGTCGGAGACGACGTGGCCATGCGCGTCGATCGCCGTGTTGAAGAAGAAGTTGATCGCCATCCACCCGGCACGCGGCGTCACACCTCGCCCAGCGAGGGCGTTGTTGAAGTTCTCCGAGCAGTTGACGTGGCCGGGATACCCGATGTCGTCGTAGTACTTGGCGGCGCAGGCGAGCGCGAAGGCGTCGTGGCGGCCGCAGGTGTCCTGGACCACCTCGACCAGCGGCTCCATGTCCTGGTCGTAGTATTTCGAGTGCAGGCCGGGCATCGGATAGGCCGAGCCCATCAGCGTGCGCGTCGTCGTCACGTCGAGGGGATGGTCCTTGCCCCTATCGAGCTTGCGCGCCGAGAAGCACTGGAAGTCGGTGCACTGCCGGCCGTCGACATCGATGATCTGGATGTAGTCGCCCGCCTTGACGAAATAGGACCGCGCCGTCGCCGAGTGGACACGAATGTCGTCGACGGGATCGGCAAGCGGATCCGGCAAGGCGTGGGTGCCGACGAGGCGCGGCCGGCCACGCTCTACCAGCACGGCGAGCGGCGTCGCGGTGTCGTGGCCGTCGACCGCCATCGGCCCGCCGGGGGCGGCGACGACGAGGGCGCCGTCGCGCTGCACGGTGAAGCGCTCCTGCGCTCCCGCCGAGGTGCCGTCGCCGAAGAGGTGCAGCGCGGAGGCGCCGGCGAGCGCGATCCCGCGCCGCTCCAGGCGGCGGCGGAAGAGCGCCAGGCTCGGCTCGCCCGATAAGAGAAGCGCCTTCAGGCCGGTGGCGCTGCCATTCGCGGGGACGCCGAGGACACCGGGATCGCTGCGGCCGTCACGGTCGACGGTGACGATCTCGCAGACCTGGCCGCCCTCGAGATTGCGGATGGTGACGGTATCGCCGGCCTCGACCTCGACGAGGATCGCTCCGGCGCCGGGCACGTGGTGGCGCTCGTGACCGCTCGTCGCGACGGAGCCATCCGGCCGAAGAATCCGGCTCGGGCGCGGCGGGCCGGCGATGACCTCGGGATAGCGGAGCTGCAGCAAGGCCGGACCCTCGTCGCGCCGCGCCGACGGCGTCGTCGCGAAGGCGTTCCCCGGAGCGCCTGCCGGTGACGATACCGGGTCCCCTTTGGCCCGACAAGGCGACGCTGGTCGGTCAGGCTCCGTGCAGGGCCCGCGCTGCGATGGCGTTGGCGAGGAGCGCCGCGATGGCGTCATGCATCGCAGGGGTCGCGGCGACCAGCGGTGGGTGGCGCACAGTCTCGCGATTGTAGGCCACGGAACGCCCGTCGAGGTCGGTCAGCCGGCCACCGGCCTCCTGCACCAGCAGATCGGCGGCGGCGAGGTCCCAGTCGCAGGCCTTGCTGCTGGCTGCGGCGGCGTCGAGCCGGCCGGCGGCGACCAACGACAGGCGGTAGGCGAGCGAGTGGACGAGCGGCACCGGCTCGACGCCGGCGTCCGTGAACGCGGCCGAGCGGACGAAGCCTTTCGGGCCGGCGATGCGGGCGCCGGCGAGCCGCGTCGCGCCGCTCGTCATCACGACGGCGCCATTCAGCAGCGCCCCACCGCCGAGGCTCGCCAGGAACAGCTCGTCGCGCGGCGGACAGAGCACGGCGGCCGCAATCGGCCGGCCGTCCTCGACGATTGCGAGGCTGACCGTCCAATCCTCGTCCCCGCGCACGAACGCACGGGTGCCGTCGATCGGATCGACGATGAAGATGCGGCGGTGCTGCAGGCGGACCGGATCGTCGACACTCTCCTCCGACAGCCAGCCATAATCCGGCCGCGCGGCGCCGAGGTGCGTCGCGAGGAAGCGGTCGACGGCCAGATCGGCCTCGCTCACCGGTGAGGAATCGCCCTTCGTCCAGACCTCCGGCGACTGTCGGAAGTAGCCCATCGCCATCGCGCCCGCCTGGCGGGCGGCGTCGGCGAGGAGCGCCAGATCGGCGGCGTGGGGCGACGCCACGCCTTCAGCGCCCGGCAATGGTCAGGCCCTCGATGGCGATGGTGGGGGCGTTGGTGGCGCCGCGGAACTCGAGATCGTTGGCGACCACCATGCGCGAGAACATGTCGCCGAGGTTGCCGGCGATGGTGATCTCGCTGACGGGCCCGCCAAGCTCGCCGTTCTCGATCCAGTAACCGGCGGCACCCAGGCTGTAGTCGCCGGTGACGAGGTTGGCGCCGTGGCCGATGAGGTCGGTGACGTAGAGCCCGGTGCCGACCTGGGCGAGCAGCTCGGCCGGACCGATCTTCCCAGGTTCGAGCGTGAGGTTGGTCGAGGACGGCGACGGCGATCCGCCGCCACGGGCGGCGCGGCCGTTGCTCGTCAGGCCGAGCTCTCGCGCCGTGGCGCCGTCGAGCAGCCAGTCGGTGAGAATGCCGTCCTCGACGAGCGCGAACGGCCGGCCGGCGACGCCCTCGCCGTCGAAGGGCCGCGAGCCGAGGCCGCGCCGGCGGGTGGGGTCGTCGGTGATGCGGATGCCCGGAGCGAAGACGCGCTCGCCGCGCTTGTCCTTGAGGAAGCTCGTCCCGCGCGCGATCGCCGCGCCGTTGGCGGCGCCGGCGAGGGCCCGAACCAGGCTGGTGGCGGCGCGCGGCTCGTAGACGATGGTGGCGGTCTGCGTCTCGACGCGGCGTGGTGAGACGCGCCGCACCGCCCGCTCGCCGGCGCGCCGGCCGACATAGTCCGCGGCCTCGACGTCCTCCAGATGAGCGGCGGAGCTCGACCAGTAGTCGCGCTCCATGGCCGTCCCCTCGCCGGCGACCGCCATCGCCGAGCGGCCGTGGCGCGAGCCGAGATAGGCGCCGGTGAAGCCGCCGGAGGTGGCGAGCACCAGCCCGCCGAGGCTCCAGGAGGCGGAGGCGCCGCCGGAGCGGCTGACGCCCGCGACCTCGCGCATCGCCGCCTCGGTGGCGAGCGCCGTCTCGGTCAGCTGGGCCGCCGAGGGCGCCTTCGGGTCGACGAGGTCGAGGTCAGGAAACTCGCGCGCCAGCGCGTCGGGATCGGCGAGACCGGCGTAAGGGTCTTCCGGCGCGTGGCGGGCCATCGCCACCGCGCGTTCGACGAGGGCGGCGGCCTCGGACGGCGCGTTCGTCGAGACGGTGGCGAAGCGGCGGCCGACGAAGACGCGCAGCGACAGGTCGTCGGACTCCGAGCGCTCCGTCTTCTCGACGCGGCCGTCGCGCACCTCGATGGCGAGCGCCGTGCCGCGCACGACGACGACGTCGGCGGCATCGGCCCCGGCGCGGCGCGCCTGTGCGACGAGATCGGCGGCGACGGACTTCAGGCGGTCGAGATCGGGGGTATCGGTCATGCGGTGTCCCGTTCGCACCGTCCGTCCCGCCGCACGACGGGTGCGAGGGAGGCGGTGCGGTCCCCGTTCATCTACGGCGCCGACCCACCCCTCGCAAGGCACGGGCGTCGCGAGGTCGCGGGCAGAGCGACGGTTCGGAAGCCAAGTCGGGCGCGAATTTGCGCGATCCGGGTGAGGTTTGCGTAACCGTGCGGGAAGAGCCACCCCGCCCACCACCTCCGCGTTAACGGCCGCACAAGCACGCCGGCCCCCTGATCACGGGCAGACAAGAGCCGGAGACAGCCGGCGATCAGGAGCAGGCCGACGTGCCCCCATCGACCGCAGACATCAACACCGCCGACCGCGCCCCGCGCGCCGCCGACGACCTGCTGCCCCACCGCTTCGCCGCCGAAGAGGGCGTCGTCGGCAACGACGCGCTGCTGTCGCTGGTGCTCGACGAGACACACGCCGTCATCCGGCGGCGCCTCTCGGGCGTGGCGATGACGATGGTGATCCCGGTCGCCGCCTTCCGCGGCGTCGGGGTGTGCATCTCGGATGATCTCGACGAGATTTCCTTCCTGCTCGTCCACTCCGACCCGGGCCTGACGGTGCCGCTCGGCGCGACCGATACGGTCGACGAGGCCGCCCGCCTTCTTGACGGCTGGTCGAAAGCGCTCCGGCTGCCGCGGCTGTTCGTCGACCGTGACGGCATCGCCGCGCCGATCGACGCGGTGATCGCCACGGCCGCACCCGATGCCGCCCCCCGCCCCCTGGTGCGGGCCGGCGGACCGTCGCTGCGCGTCCACGAGGGCGGACGCGCGGGGTTCAAGCGCTGATCTCTCAGCCACCGACACCGGCGGCGCGAAGTCCCGCGTCGGCAACAAGGCCCAAAAACGGCATCCAGCCGGCGATGCGGTTGGAGCGGAACAGCATCAGGCAGCGCGCCGGATCGTCCTCGTCGAGCGTGATCACCTGCCAGGCGAGATGGACGGCGAAAGCGGCGAGGCCAACGTAGGCCGGCCACCCTGCCCCGACGAGCGCGAACGCCACGGCGAGCGCCACGACCGTCGCCACGAACAAGCCACCGATCGAGAGCTTGGTGTAGCGGCCGAACAGGCGCGCCGTGGAGCGGATCCCGACGATGGCGTCGTCGCGGCGGTCCTGGTGGGCGTAGATGGTGTCGTAGCCGATCGTCCACAGGATGGCGGCGAGGTAGAGCGCCACCGGCGCGAGCGCCAGTTCGCCGAACACCGCGGTCCAGCCGAGGAAGGCTCCCCACGAGAAGGCGAGGCCGAGCACCATCTGCGGCCAGTCAGTGACGCGCTTGGCGAACGGATAGGCGGCGACGACGACGAGCGAGCCGGCGCCGACGAGGATCGTCGTCAAGTTGAACTGCAGGAGCACCGCAAGGCCGACGAAGGAGAGCGCCACGGCGAAGGCGAAGGCACGCTTCGCGCTCACCTGGCCGCTCGGGATCGGCCGCGAGCGGGTGCGCGTCACCTGCGCGTCGACGTCGCGGTCGACGACGTCGTTGTAGGTGCACCCGGCGCCACGCATGACGATGGCCCCGACGAGAAACAGCACCAGGTGCCACGGGTTAGGGTACGGCGCCCCGGCTGCGACCGCGGCCAGCGCCGCCGACCACCAGCACGGCCACAACAACAGCCACCAGCCGATCGGCCGGTCGAGCCGCGCGAGGCGAGCATAAGGCCGCCACGACAGCGGCGCCCAGCGGTCCACCCAGTTGCCGCGGTCGGCGTCGGCGACGGCACGGTCGGTCATCGGCGTCCTCCCTCCCCCGCTGGTGCACCACCGCCGGGCCGCCGCGTCAAGGCGGTGCGATCGCCCGTCGCGCCGGCGGTCCCGCCGTGCTAAGCGCGGCCCCGACCTCCGCCAAGCAGACGGGCCGACACCATGACCTCCGACGACCGCCTCAACGTGCTCGTGATCGGCTCCGGCGGGCGCGAGCACGCGCTCGCCTGGAAGCTGGCGCAGTCGCCGCGGCTCGGCAAGCTGTGGGCGGCACCGGGCAACCCGGGCATCGCCACCGTCGCCGACCTGGTGCCGATCGCGGTCGGAGACGCACCGGCGACGGTGGCGTTCTGCCGCGACAACGGCGTCGACCTGGTGGTGGTCGGGCCGGAGGCGCCGCTCGTCGCCGGGCTCGCCGACCGGCTGACCGAAGCCGGCATCATCGTCTTCGGACCGAGCGCCGCCGCCGCGCAGCTGGAAGGCTCCAAGGGCTTCACCAAGGACCTGTGTGCAGAAGTCGGCATCCCGACCGCCGCCTACGCCCGCTTCCGCGACGCCGCCTCGGCGCGCGCCTATGTCGAGATGAGCAGCGCGCCGATGGTGGTGAAGGCCGACGGCCTCGCCGCCGGCAAGGGCGTCGTCATCGCCATGACGACCGCGGAGGCGCTGGAGGCCGTCGACGCCTGCTTCGAGGGTGCCTTCGGCGCGGCCGGCGCCGAGGTGGTGGTGGAGGCCTTCCTCGAAGGCGAGGAGGCGAGCCTGTTCGCCCTGACGGACGGCGTGACCGTAGTCCCGTTCGGCACCGCTCAGGACCACAAGCGCGTCTTCGACGGCGACGAGGGACCGAACACCGGCGGCATGGGCGCCTACTCGCCGGCGACGGTGATGACGGCCGAGATGACCGAGCGGGCGATGGCGGAGATCGTGCGGCCGACGGTGGCGGCACTCGCCGCCCGCGGCACGCCGTTCCAGGGCGTGCTCTTTGCCGGGCTGATGATCACCGCGAAGGGCCCGGAGCTGATCGAGTACAACGTCCGCTTCGGCGACCCGGAGTGCCAGGTGCTGATGCCGCGGCTGGAGGACGACCTCCTCGACCTCCTGTACCGCTGCGCCACCGGCCATCTCGCCGGCGCGGTGCCGCGGTGGCGGGACGAGACGGCGCTGACGGTGGTGATGGCGGCCGCGGGCTATCCGGGCGAACCGAAGAAGGGCACGGCGATCGGCGGTCTCCCTGCCGCGGAGGCGACGGGCGCGACGGTTTTCCACGCCGGCACCGCGCTGGCCGACGACGGCACGCTCATCGCCAACGGCGGCCGCGTGCTGGCCGTGACGGCGACCGGCGCCACGGCTGCGGAGGCGCAGCGGCGCGCCTACACCGCCGTGGACCGGATCGACTGGCCGGGCGGCTTCTGCCGGCGCGACATCGGCTGGCGGGCGGTCGCACGGGAAAGCGGATCGGACTGACCCAACTCGCAGAGCCGCTGTCTGCCCGGCCCTGCGGGCGGCCTCAGTGGCCGCTCATGCCGGACAACGTCTTGAGCACGACGACGCCGCCGATGATCATCGCGAGGCCGAGCGCACCGGCGAGGTCGATCTTCTCGCCGTAGAAGACGATGCCGGCCGTGGCGGCGAGCACGATGCCGAGGCCCGCCCACACTGCGTAGCTGAAGCCGAGCGACAAGGTGCGCAGCGCCAGCGACAGCAGGAAGAAGGCCAGGCCGTAGCCGACGACGACGGTGAGCGACGGCCACAGCCTGGTGAAGCCGTCGGCGGACTTCAGCGCCGTGGTGGCGATCACCTCGGCGACGATCGCGACAGCAAGGAAGATGTAGGCCATCGTCACTCCTCGCCGGGCACGAAGGCGTCGAACGCCGCCCAGAATGGCTCACGGAAGCGGTCGGCTTCCATCATCAGTTCGTGGCGCGCGCCCGGAACGAGGATGACGCCGCCGTTGACGAGCCGCTTGCCGAAGCGCTCGACGGCACGGGCATCGACGACACGGTCGCGGCCGGAGGCGAAGATCAGCGTCGGCAGCGTCATCCGCTCGACGAGTTCGGCCTTCTTCAGCGTCACCATGGTGTCGCGCGCGGCCTTCACCCAGCCGATCGTCGGCGCGCCGAGGCGCAGCGCCGGGGCGGCATCGAGGACGGCGAGGTTGCGGGAGAAGCGGGCGTGGTCCGACGTCAGCGGGTTGCCCTCGAAGACGCCGGGCTCGCCGGCGCCGGGCCGGCGGGCGGAGACCTGCTTGCGCCCGAGCCCGATGAGGCAGGAGACCTCCAGCACAGAGGCGAACACCCAGTCCGGCATGTTGCGTTCGCCGAACCCCAGTAGCGGCGAGACGGTGACGAGGCGCGAGAACAGCGGGTGCAGCCGACGCACGCCGAGGAGCACGACGGCGCCGCCGGTGGAATGGGCGAGCGCTGTATAGGGCGGCGGCAGCGCCGGCATCACCGCCTTGCGCATCACCGTCTCGATGTCGGCGACATAGTCGTGGAACGAGGCGACGTGGCCGACGTGCGGGTCCTTCGTCAGGCGGCCGGAGCCGCCCTGGCCGCGCAGGTCGAAGGTGGCGACGGCGAAGCCGCGCTTCTGCAGGTCGGCGATCGTCTCGAAATATTTCTCGATGAACTCCGCCCGGCCCTGCACGATCACCACCGTGCCGCGCGCCTCGCCGGTGGCCGGCCACAGCGCGACGCGCAGCGGCACGTTCCAACGGCCGGCGACCGTCAGCGTCCGCACGCCCGGCGGCACCGGGTTGATCGGCAAGTCGAGAAGGGCCGGCGCGGTCGGGTCAACCTTCACGAGCATGGGCGCTCCGGCGTGATCGGCAAACGACGAATTCTTCGCACACGCCCCCCTTGAACTGCAAAAACGCCGCTCCTACCTCGGTCGTGCGGGCGCCAACCGGGTCCGCAGGAATGCCCACAGTCCGGCCAAGACGGCGGACGGAGCGCATTCCGGACATCAACGTCGCTTCTTCTTGGAGGACACCATGCGTCACTTCGATCTGAGCCCCCTCTACCGGACCACCGTCGGCTTCGACCGGCTGTTCAACCTGCTCGACCAGGGTGCCGGTGCCGAGGCGCCGTCCTATCCGCCCTACGACATCGAGCGGACCGGCGACAACGCCTACCGCGTCACCATGGCGGTGGCCGGCTTCGCCGACAAGGACCTCTCCATCGAGGCGCGCGAGAACGTGCTGACGGTGAAGGGCGAGAAGCAGGCCGAGACCGACGGCAGCGAGCGCCAGGTGATCTACCGCGGCATCGCCGGCCGCGCCTTCGAGCGCCGCTTCCAGCTCGCCGACTACGTGGTCGTGAAGGGCGCGAGCCTCGAGAACGGCCTCCTGCACATCGACCTCGTGCGCGAGGTGCCCGAGCAGCTGAAGCCGCGCCAGGTGCCGATCCGCGCCGCGCAGGCCAAGCAGATCGAGCAGGTCGCCGCCTGACGATGCTCGCCTGAGAGACGGTAGAGACGACGGGGCGCCTCGCGAGAGCGGGGCGCCCCTTTTCCGTTGTGGTGGCGTCGGAGGACTTGTGGGGCGGTTGAGATCATCACGTCTGCTGTACCTGCGGCCCCCCCTCCCTGCCCTCCCCCGCAAGGGGGGAGGGTTCGCGCCGAGATTTGAGGTGAGGGCGTGCCCAGGCACCATGGAAACCCTCCCCCCTCGCGGGGGAGGGCAGGGAGGGGGGGCGCCGCGGGCTCGGCGGCAGAGACGACGCAGTGCCCCGGCCACACCCCTCACCCGCCCTCGCCTCACTCCACCGCGACGCAGACCGGCGGTGACCGCTTCCCCCGCCCGCCGAGCTTGCCGGAGGCTGCCGCCGTCAGGATGCGGCGGAAGGTCGGGCATTCCATGTGGCTCGGTGCGGTGCAGGCGACGGCGTGACGCAGGCCGTCGCGCATCACCGTGAGGGTGCGGATGGTGCGGTCGAGCTCTTCCGCCTTGGCGGTGAGCAGGTCGCGGTCGATGGCGGGCCGCCCGTCGGCGGCGAACATGCGGGCGATCTCATCCAGCGAGAAGCCGGCGGCGCGCCCGAGGCCGATCAGCGCCAGCCGCTCCAGCACGCTCGCATCGAACAGGCGGCGCAGGCCGCGCCGGCCGATCGGGGCGATCAGCCCCCTCTCCTCGTAGTAGCGCAATGCGGACGCGGGCACGCCCGAGCGCCGCGCCACCTCGGCGATGTCGAGATCGTGGGTCACCCTTACGTCGCGCATCCCTCTTGACCTCAAGTTAGCTTGAAGTGGCAGGGTGCCGCCGGATGGCCGTTCAGGCAAGCGAATGGAGGCAATGATGGTGCAGGCGAGTAGCAGCAGCCCCGATCAGGCGGCGCACTGGAACGGACCCGCCGGAGAGGCGTGGGTGGAGGCACAGGAACTGCTCGACGGCATGTTCAGCGGTCTCGAGGAGGCGCTCGCCGACACGGCCGCGACGGCCAGCGCCCGCCGGGTGCTCGACATCGGCTGCGGCACCGGGGCCACGACGCTCGCGGTCGCTCGCCGGCTCGGCGAAGACGGCGAGGCGCTGGGCGTCGACATCTCGGCGCCGATGGTGACGCACGCCCGCGCCCGGGCCGAACGGGAGGGCTCGCAGGCGCGCTTCGTGGTGGCGGACGCGACGACCCACGCCCTGCCTCCCGCGCACTTCGATCTCGCGGTGTCGCGCTTCGGGGTGATGTTCTTCCCCGACCCGGTCGCCGCCTTCGCGAACATCCGCCGCGCGCTGCGGCCGGGCGGCGGGCTCGCAGCCGTAGCCTGGCGCAGCCGCGACGAGAACCCGTTCATGACGACGGCCGAGCGCACCGCCGTGCCGATGCTGCCGGAGGCGCCGCCGCCGCGGCGGCCGGACGCGCCGGGCCAGTTCGCCTTCGCCGACGAGAGCCGCGTGCGCGGCATCCTCGAAGACAGCGGCTGGGGCGGCGTGACGATGCGGCCGGTCGATGTCGACTGCACGTTCCCGGCGACGGCGCTGGAGCTCTATCTCACCCGCCTCGGCCCGCTCGGCACGCTCTTGCGCGAGGTCGATGAGGTGACACGGGAGCGCGTGCTCACGGCGGTGCGGGCGGCGTTCCAGACCTTCGTGCACGGCGACACGGTGCGCTTCACGGCGGCCTGCTGGTGGATCGAGGCGCGGGCGTAGTTATGCGCCCTCGCCTCACCCGCGGTCGACGAGCTCCAGGAAGTCGTCGACCTCGTCCGCCGTCGTGGCGAAGGAGGTGACGAGGCGGACGTAGGTCTCGTCCTCGCCGGGGCGGTCGCCTGGGGCGAGCGTCGCGGCCGACCACGGGTAGAGCTTTGCGCCCGCGGCGACGAGGCGCTCGTAGGTCGGCTTCGGCAGCACCGGGAAGACGGCGTTGGCACCCGGCGCGAACGGCAGGCGGACGCCGCGGATGCGGGACAGGCCGTCGGCGAGGCGGTCGGCCATGGCGTTGGCGTGGGCGGCGAGGCGCAGCCACAGACCGTCGGCGAGCAGCGCCTCGAACTGGGCGGCGACGAAGCGGCTCTTCGAGAACAGGTGCCCCGCCCGCTTGCGGGTGAAGCCGAACTCGCGGCCGCGCTCACGGTCAAAGAACACCACCGCCTCCGCCGCCCAGGCGCCGGTCTTGGTCAGCCCGAAGGAGAGCACGTCGACGCCCGCCCGCCAGGTGAAGTCGGCCGGTGACGCGCCGAGGCGGGCGACGGCGTTGGAGAAACGGGCACCGTCCATATGGACGGCCAGATCGCGCGCCTTCGCCGTGGCCGCGAGCGCGGCGATCTCTTCCGCCGTGTAGACGGTGCCGAGCTCGGTCGCCTGGGTCAGGCTCAGGACGTCCGGCCGACCGAAGTGGACGACGTTCGGCGGATAGCGGTGGAGCGCGGCGTCCAACGCCGCCGGGTCGATGCGGCCGGCCGTTGTGGAGAGGCCGACCATCTTGGCGCCGCCGGTGAGGAATTCCGGGGCGTTGCACTCGTCGGTGCGGATGTGCGCCTCGTCGGCCGCGAGCACCAGCGCGCCGGGGCGGACGAGCGCCGACAGCGCCAGCGCGTTCGCCGCCGAGCCGGTGGCGACGAAAAAAACCGCCACCTCGCGCTCGAACACCTCCCCGATCCGCCGCTCGACGCCGGCCGTCCAGTCGTCGCTGCCGTAGCCGGGGCTGACACCGACGTTCACCGCGGAGAGCGCGTGCGCCACTTCCGGCGGCACGCCGGCCCAGTTGTCGGAGGCGAAGTTCATCGGCGAGGCTCCCGCGAACGCCCGCCGCGGGAGGCGCGGCGACCGGCAGCCTCAATGCCGGAGCGGTGCGTCGACGGCAAGGCGTGCGGTGGTCGCGGGGCCAGCGATGACCACCGTCTCGCCTCCGCCTGCGGCTCTTCCTGCCTCTCGCACCTCCCCCTCTGGGGTCATTCCCGGCTTGTCCCGGGAACCTACCCGCCTCAGGGAGCAGAACGCCCGCGGCCGGCTTGCCGAGCCGTGAAGGATGGGTTCCCGGGACAAGCCCGGGAATGACCCATCGGGGGCTTCCAACCGCGTCACTTAACTCAACGGTTGACTCTCTGCGCCACCACCTTCATATTCAACCACATGGTTGAACATGAACCCGCCCGGCTCGACGCCGTCTTCCACGCCCTCGGAGATGCCACGCGAAGGCGGATGCTGCGGGCGTTGGCCGGCAATGAGCGGACGGTCGGCAGGCTCGCGGCGCCGTTCGAGATGTCGCTCGCGGCAGCCTCCAAGCACGTCCGGGTGCTGGAGCGGGCGGGACTGGTGCAGCGCGCGGTCGCCGGTCGCACGCACCGGCTCTGGCTGGCGCCGGGGCCCCTCGCCGGCGCCCACCATTGGCTCGGCTTCTACGAGCGCTTCTGGAGCGGGCGGATCGACATTCTCGAGCGGCTCCTGCGGGAGGAGGCGGCGATGCCCGTCGCCCCTGCCCGCAACGTGACCCCGCCCCCGAACCGAGTGCCCGATCCGGCGGACGCGAACGCCGTTCCTACCGCAGACCCCACCCTCTCCGCCCCCGCCCCCGCAGAGCCCATCCCCTCAGACCTCCCCTCTCCCGAAGGAGACGCGCCATGAACGAGATCACCTCCCCCGACGCCTACGGCGTGCTGACCGAGCCGACCACGCTGACGATCCAGCGGCTGCTTCCAGGCCCGATCGAGCGGGTCTGGTCCTACCTGACGGAGAGCGAGTTGCGCCGGAAGTGGCTGGCCGCCGGCGACATGGAGATGCGGCCGGGCGCGCCGTTCACCTTCGTCTGGCGCAACGCGACGCTGTCCGACGTGCCGTCCGAGCGGCCCGAGGGCTTTTCCGACGAGCACCGGATGGAGAGCCGCATCGTCGCCTGCGAGCCGCCGCGGAAGCTCGTTTTCACCTGGAACGGCAGCGACGACGTCTCCTTCGAGCTCGAGCCGGTCGGCGCCAAGGTGCTGCTCACCGTCACCCACCGTCGCCTGCCGAGCCGCGACATGCTGCTCAAGGTCGCCGCCGGCTGGCACATGCACCTCGACACCCTGGCGGCCACTGTTGCCGGTACGGCGCGGCCGGCCTTCTGGGAGGGCTGGGTGGCGCTGAAGGACGCCTACGACCAGCGCCTGCCGGACTGAGGCAGTCACCCGGCGAATGAGCCGGCGGCCGCCACGCCGCGCGGCATCCCGCTCATCGATAGCCGACTTCCACGACCGACCCCGCGCTCCCGCTGACCCCGCGCCCGCCTGGGCGCGGGCAAGGCCGGACCGCGTCTGCACGGAGGACACCGCAGTGCTTGCTTCGAATGGAGGGCGCAACTCGGCGCCCCGGGCCGCCGCGGCCGCGACGTTGGTCGCGCTCGCCCTCGCCGCAGCGCCGGCCCTTGCTGCCGGTACCGTGATCGAGGCGATGCCGGAAGGTCTCGAGACGCGGCTGGCGCTCAGCGCCGCGCCGCCGGCGCTGCGCGACGACGCGACCGTCTTCCTGCTCGACCCCGCCAGCGGCTTCCGGCTGGCGAGACAGGGCACGAGCGGCGTCGCCTGCCTCGTCCAGCGCACCGTCTGGGAACTGGCCGACGACCGCGACGACATCTACATCCCGCTTTGCTATGACGCCGCCGGCACGCGAACCTATCTGACCGTGATCATGGATGCCGCGGAGCTGCGCGCCGGAGGCCTCGGCGGCGAGGCTCTGAAGGCGGAAATCGCCGGGCGCTGGGCCGACGGCACCTACCGGGTGCCGGAAAAGGCCGGCCTCTCCTACATGGTGGCACCGGTGTTCCGCACGGTGGGGCCGCCGGACATGGCGGTGCGAACGCTGGCGATGCCGCATCTGATGTTCTACGCGCCGGGGGTGACGAACGCCGACATCGGCGCGTCACCGGATCTCGCCGACCATGCGAGCCTCGCCTGGCCGTTTATCGATCGCCAGGGCAACGACGAGCAGAGCTACATCATCCAGATGCTCGGCGCGGCGGAGACGGCCGCCATCCTCGCCGACGAGAAGCAGCTCGTCGGCGACCTCTGCGCCTACCGCGACATCCTCTGCCTGCCGCCCGGCGGACATTGAGGGCCGACGGAGGCGGCGCCTCCTCACTGACCGTCATCCCGGACAAGCGAGGCGCAGCCGAGCGCCGATCCGGGACCCAGCACAAGACTCCGCGCAGAGCGCGGCTTCTGCGTCGCGCGTTCCGCGCGCCCCGCTTTTCCGCTGGGTCCCGGCTCGCTTCGCGTTGCTTCGCGTCCGGGATGACGACGGCAACTATCTAATTTCATTGGCCAGATTGGCCTTGGAGACGAGGACACCATGCGCCCCCTCATTGCTGCCCTGAAGATGTCGCTCGACGGCAGGATCGCCGGCACCGACGGCCTCGCCGACTGGGTGACGTCGTGGTCGGACGACTACGGCCTCACCGATGAGATCGATGCCTGCGTGCTCGGCGGCGGCATGTACCCCGGCTACGAGGGCTACTGGTCGGCCGTGCGGGCCGAACCGGAGGCGCCGACCTGGGCAACGGGCAAGCCCCCGACCCCGGCCGAGCTCGCCTGGGCCCGCGTCACCGAGGAGACGCCGCATTACGTGCTGTCGACGACGATGACCGAGGGCGCCTGGCCGGCGACGCGCTTCCTGCGCTCGCTCGACGAGCTCGCGGCGCTGAAGGCGCAGCCGGGCAAGGCGATCTACCTCGTCGGCGGCGCCAGGACTGTGGCCGCCTGCCTCGACGCCGGGCTGGTGGATGAACTGCGCCTCATCGTCTACCCACTCGTCGCCGGCCCGGGACTCGGGCTGTTCGAGACGGTCGGGACGCGGCGGGGGCTGGCGCTGCGGGAGGTGGAGGCGCTGGGGGATGGGCGGGTGCGGGTGGTGTATGGGGTGGGTGAGGCCCGCGCGACCACCTGACGAGCCTCCCATTTCGGTCGCCCCTGCCCCCATCGCCGAAACGTCCTTGCGCGGCGGGGCGGGTTCTGGCAATTTCCCCTCTGGATAGGTCAGTAGGACTGCCCTATCATAGGTACACGAACGGATTCGAGCCGACGGCTCGTCCTGCGGGGCGGCCGGCGGCTCTCGGTGCGCCGGCACTGAGCGGTGTTCTGGTGCCGGGCGCCGGCTCGCGGGCGACGGATGGGCTTGCCGTCTTTGTGATGTCGGCTACCTCGCCTATAGGTCGGGTGTCGAACGCGACCCGGTACGCGGCGGACCGGAGCGGGCCGGAACTTGGCCCGGAAGATGCCTGCCCGCATGGCGCTCCGGCGTCGGCAGAGGCGGGCAACGAGACGAAGACGGGGCGTCGCCTTGCGCGGCGCCGGGGTTGGAACGGCTCTATAGAGGAGCAGGACGGCGATGATCGGCGGTATCGGGAGCAAGGGCACGGGCTTTGGTGCGGATCGGGCGACGGCCGAGGCCGCGACGAAACGCGCCGCCGCCACGGGCCTCTATCGCCCCGACCGCGAGCACGATTCGTGCGGCGTCGGCTTCCTCGCCAACATGCGCGGCGAGGCGAGCCACGAGATCGTCGCGATGGCGCTGAAGCTGCTCGAGAACCTCGAGCACCGCGGCGCCGTCGGCGCCGACCCGCTGATGGGCGACGGCGCCGGCATCCTGGTGCAGATTCCGCACGGCTTCTTCCGCGAGGAGGCGGAGCGGCTCGGCGTCAGCCTGCCGGAGCCGGGCGCCTATGCCGTCGGCCACATCTTCCTGCCGCGCGACGAGGCGATGCGGGCGATTTGCATCGAGACGGTGGAGCGCGTCGTCCGCGAGGAGGGCCAGGAGATCATCGGCTGGCGCACCGTGCCGACCGACAATTCCGGCTTCTCGCCGACCGTGCTCGCCTCCGAGCCCGTGCACATGCAGGTGCTGATCGGCCGGGGCGCCCACATCGCCGACGCCGACGAGTTCGAGCGCCGCCTCTACGTGCTGCGCAAGGTGATCTCGAACGCCATCTTCACCGGCATCGGCTTCAGCGACACCGACTTCTACGTCGTGTCGCTCAGCTGCCGCACGCTCGTCTACAAGGGCATGCTGATGTCCTGGCAGGTGGGCAGGTACTACCGCGACCTGTCGGACCCGGCGTTAGCCTCGGCGATGGCGCTCGTCCACCAGCGCTTCTCGACCAACACCTTCCCGTCGTGGAAGCTCGCCCATCCCTACCGGATGGTCGCCCACAACGGCGAGATCAACACGGTGCGCGGCAACGTCAACTGGATGGCGGCGCGCCAGGCCTCGGTCGATTCCGAGCTGTTCGGCAACGACATCTCGAAGCTGTGGCCGATCTCCTACGAGGGGCAGTCGGACACCGCCTGCTTCGACAACGCCCTCGAATTCCTCGTGCAGGGCGGCTACTCGCTCGCTCACGCGGTGATGATGCTCATCCCCGAAGCGTGGGCCGGCAACCCGCTGATGAGCGAGGAGCGGCGCGCCTTCTACGAGTATCACGCGGCGCTGATGGAGCCGTGGGACGGGCCGGCGGCCGTCGTCTTCACCGACGGCCGGCAGATCGGCGCGACGCTCGACCGCAACGGCCTGCGTCCGGCGCGCTATCTCGTCACCGAGGATGGCCTCGTGATGATGGCGTCCGAGATGGGCGTGCTGCCGATCCCGCAGGACAAGATCGTCACCAAGTGGCGGCTGCAGCCGGGCAAGATGCTCCTCATCGACCTCGAGGAGGGGCGCATCGTTTCCGACGAGGAGATCAAGTCCTCGCTCGCCCGCGCCAACCCCTACAAGCAGTGGCTCGCCCGCACCCAGATGGTGCTGGAGGACCTGCCGGGCGTCGCTGCCCGGCCGGCGCGGGGCGACGTGCCGCTGCTCGATCGCCAGCAGGCGTTCGGCTACACCCAGGAAGACCTGAAGCTCCTGATGTCGCCGATGGCCGTCACCGGCCAGGAGGCGGTCGGCTCGATGGGCACCGACACGCCGATCTCGGCGCTCTCGGACCGTCCGAAGCTGCTCTACACCTACTTCAAGCAGAACTTCGCGCAGGTGACGAACCCGCCGATCGACCCGATCCGCGAGGAGCTCGTGATGAGCCTCGTCTCGTTCATCGGGCCGCGGCCGAACCTGTTCGACCTCAAGGGCCTGTCGAAGCGCAAGCGCCTGGAAGTGCGCCAGCCGATCCTCACCAACGAGGACCTGGAGAAGATCCGGGCGATCGGCGACATCGAGGACAACCACTTCCAGACCAAGACGCTGGACACGACCTACCTCGCCTCCCGCGGCCCGGGCGGCATGGAGGACGCGCTCGAGCGGCTGTGCGAGCGCGCGGAAGCGGCCGTGCACGGCGGCTACAACATCATCATCCTGTCGGACCGCATGGTCGGGCCGGACCGGGTGCCGATCCCGGCCCTGCTCGCCACCGCCGGCGTGCACCACCACCTGATCCGCAAGGGCCTGCGCACCTCCGTCGGGCTCGTGGTGGAGTCCGGCGAGCCGCGCGAGGTGCACCACTTCTGCGTGCTGGCCGGCTACGGCGCCGAGGCGATCAACCCCTATCTCGCCTTCGAGACGCTGGTCGCCATCCACGACAGCTTCCCGGAGGAGGTCGACGAGCACGAGGTCGTGCACCGCTACATCAAGTCGATCGACAAGGGCATCCTCAAGGTGATGTCCAAGATGGGCATCTCCACCTACCAGTCCTACTGCGGCGCGCAGATCTTCGACGCCGTCGGGCTGTCGTCGGCCTTCGTCAACAAGTACTTCTTCGGCACCGCCACCCTCATCGAGGGCGTTGGCCTGCACGAGGTCGCCGAGGAGACGGTGCGCCGCCACGCGTCCGCCTTCGGCGACGACCCGGTGCTGCGCCGCACGCTGGAGATCGGCGGCGAGTACGCCTACCGCCTGCGCGGCGAGGCGCACATGTGGCAGCCGGACACCATCGCGCAGCTGCAGCACGCGGTGCGCACCGACTCCGCCGAGACGTTTGCCGAGTACACCCGCCTCGTCGACCAGGAGGCCGGCCGCTACACCATCCGCGGCATGTTCCGCCTGAAGAGCGCGGCGGAAGCCGGGCGGGCACCCGTGGCGCTCGACGAGGTCGAGCCGGCTTCGGCGATCGTCAAGCGCTTCGCCACCGGCGCGATGTCGTTCGGGTCGATCTCGCGCGAGGCGCACACGACGCTGGCGATCGCCATGAACCGCATCGGCGGGCGCTCCAACACCGGCGAGGGCGGCGAGGAGGCGGAACGCTTCATCCCGCTTCCGAACGGCGACTCCATGCGCTCATCGATCAAGCAGGTGGCGTCGGGCCGCTTCGGCGTCACGGCGGAATATCTGGTCAACGCCGATCAGATCCAGATCAAGATGGCGCAGGGCGCGAAGCCCGGCGAAGGCGGCCAGTTGCCCGGCCACAAGGTCGACGCGACCATCGCCAAGGTGCGCCACTCAACCCCCGGCGTCGGCCTGATCTCGCCGCCGCCGCACCACGACATCTACTCGATCGAGGATCTGGCGCAGCTGATCTTTGACCTGAAGAACGTCAACGAAACCGCTGATATCGCGGTGAAGCTCGTCTCCGAAGTGGGTGTCGGCACGGTCGCCGCCGGCGTTGCCAAGGCGCGCGCCGACCACATCACCATCTCCGGCTTCGAGGGCGGCACGGGTGCCTCCCCCCTCACCTCGCTGAAGCACGCCGGCAGCCCGTGGGAGATGGGCCTCGCCGAGGCGCACCAGACGCTCGTCCTGAACGGCCTGCGCTCGCGGGTCGGCCTGCAGGTCGACGGTGGCCTGCGCACCGGGCGCGACGTCGTCATCGGCGCGCTGCTCGGCGCCGACGAGTTTGGCTTCGCCACCGCGCCGCTGATCGCCGCCGGCTGCCTGATGATGCGCAAGTGCCACCTCAACACCTGCCCGGTCGGCATCGCCACCCAGGACCCGGTGCTGCGCAAGCGCTTCAAGGGCACGCCGGAGCACGTCGTCAACTTCTTCTTCTTCGTGGCGGAGGAGGTGCGCGTGCTCATGGCCGAGATGGGCTTCCGCACCGTCGCCGAGATGGTCGGCCAGACCCAGATGCTCGACCAGGAGAAGCTGGTCGAGCACTGGAAGGCGGCCGGCCTCGACGCCTCCCGGCTGTTCATGAAGCCGGATGTGGCGCCGGAAGAGCTTCATCACACGACGAAGCAGAACCACCCGATCGCCGACGTGCTCGACCGCAAGCTGATCGCGCAGGCGATGCCGGCTCTCGAGCACCGACATCCGGTGCAGATCGAAGCCCGGATCACCAACGTCGACCGCTCCGCCGGCGCCATGTTGTCGGGCGAGGTCGCCCGCCGCTTCGGCGGCGCAGGGTTGCCGGATGACACCATCCACGTCTCGCTGACCGGCACCGCCGGCCAGGCGTTCGGGGCATGGCTCGCGAAGGGCATCACCCTCGATCTCGTCGGCGAGGCGAACGACTATGTCGGCAAGGGCCTGTCGGGCGGCCAGATCATCGTGCGGCCACCGGCGGAAGCCAAGATCGTGCCGGAGAAGTCGATCATCGTCGGCAACACGGTGCTCTATGGCGCCACCGAGGGCGAGTGCTACTTCCACGGCGTCGCCGGCGAGCGCTTCGCGGTCCGCAACTCCGGGGCGATCGCCGTCGTCGAGGGCTGCGGCGACCACGGCTGCGAGTACATGACCGGCGGCCTCGTCGTCGTCATCGGCGAGACCGGGCGCAACTTCGCCGCCGGCATGTCGGGTGGCGTCGCCTACGTGCTCGACGAGGACGGCTCGTTTGGGTCGCGCTGCAACCTCGCGATGGTCGACCTCGAGCCGGTGCTGGAAGAAGAGGACCTGCTCGAGCGCCTGCATCACCACGGCGGCGACATCGAGCACAAGGGGCGCGTCGACCTCTCGGCCGACATGACGGAGCACGACGACGAGCGGCTCTACCAGCTGGTCGAGAACCACCACCGCTACACCGGCTCGCTGCGGGCGAAGGCGATCCTCGACGGTTGGGACCACTACCGTCCGAAGTTCGTCAAGGTGATGCCGGTCGAGTACCGGCGCGCCATCATGGAGATGCAGCGCCAGCGCCTCGGCCTCGCTGCGGAGTGATCCGCCGCCGGGGCCGCAACGCGAAAGAGGTGGGCGAGCGATGGTGATGCGCGTCTATGGCGACCGCAGATCGGGGAACTGCCTGAAGGTCGCCTACACGGCCGACCGTCTGGGGATCGGCTACGACTGGACCGACGTGGATCTCTCCAAAGGGGAGACGCGGACGGAGGCGTTCCTGACGATGAATCCGGCCGGTCAGGTGCCGGTCGTCGTGCTCGACGACGGCCGTCCCCTCGCCCAGTCGAACGCCATCATCCGCTACCTCGCCCGTGACAGCGCGCTGCTGCCGGCGGACGCCTACGAGCAGGCGAAGGTCGACGAGTTGCTGTTCTGGGAGCAGTACAGCCACGAGCCCTATGTCGCGGTGTGCCGGTACCACATGGTCTATCTCGGGCGCACCGCTGCCGAGCGGGATGCCGACAAGGTGGCGCGCGGGGAGAAGGCCATCGACTTCCTGGAGCGGGCACTGACGGGCCGGACGTGGCTGGTCGGCGACCATATGTCGGTCGCCGACATCTCGCTTCTCGCCTATACCCGCCTCGCGCCGGAGGGCGGCTTCGACCTGTCGGCCCGGCCGGCGGTGACAGACTGGATCGCGCGGTGCGAGGCCGAACTCGGCCTTTCCCCGCTCGCGCACGCGGCCTGAGGATACGGGACGAACGATGGGCAAGGTGACCGGCTTCCTGGAGATCGACCGCCAGGAGCAGAAGTATCAGCCGGCTTCCGACCGGATCCGGCACTATCGCGAGTTCGTGCTGCCGCTGCCGCAGGCGGAGGTGGAGCGGCAGGCGATGCGCTGCATGGATTGCGGCATCCCGTTCTGCCATGGGCCGACGGGCTGCCCGGTGCACAACCAGATCCCCGACTGGAACGACCTGATCCAGGCCGGCGACTGGCAGGAAGCGTCGCGCAACCTGCACTCCACCAACAACTTCCCGGAGTTCACCGGCCGCATCTGCCCCGCCCCGTGCGAGGAGGCGTGCACGCTCAACCTCGAAAACGTCCCGGTCGCGATCAAGACGATCGAGCAGGCGATCGCCGACAAGGCGTGGGAGGCGGGCTGGGTCGTCCCCGAAGCGTCGCCGCACCGCACCGGAAAGCGCGTCGCCGTCGTCGGCTCCGGGCCGGCGGGCATGGCGGCCGCCCAGCAGCTCGCCCGCGCCGGCCACGAGGTGCACGTCTTCGAGCGCGAGCCGAAGGCGGGCGGCCTGCTGCGCTACGGCATCCCCGACTTCAAGATGGAGAAGCACCACATCGACCGCCGCGTCGTGCAGATGCAGGCGGAGGGCGTGCACTTCCACTATGGCGTCGACATCGGGCGGAACGCCAAGCTCCAGACGCTCATCAACGACCACGACGCGGTGCTGCTGGCCACCGGAGCCGAGCGGCCTCGCGAGGCGGGGTTGCCGGGATCGGACCTCAAGGGCGTGCAGTTCGCCATGCCCTATCTCGTGCAGCAGAACCGCCGACTCGGCGGCGAGCCCGTGCGCGAGGAGCCGGTGCTCGCCTACGGCAAGCACGTCGTCGTCATCGGCGGCGGCGACACGGCGTCCGACTGCGTCGGCACCGCCTTCCGCCAGGGCGCCATCCGCGTCACCCAGCTCGACATCCGCCCGATGCCGCCGGCACGGGAAGACAAGCTGCGGATCTGGCCGTACTGGCCGACGAAGTTCCGGACATCGTCGAGCCAGGCCGAGGGCGCCGAGCGCGAGTTCTCCGCCGCGACGCTCGGCATCATCGGCGAGAAGGGCCGCGTCACGCACGTGCAGTGCGCCCGTGTCGACGAGAGCCGCCGGCCGATCTCCGGCACGGAGTTCTTGATCCGCGCCGACCTCGTGATGATCGCCATCGGCTTCGCCGGGCCCCTCCTTGATACCTACGTGGCCGAGATGGGCGACGGCCTGAAGCTCGACAAGCGGACGAACGTCGCCGCCAACACCGACGACTACCGCACGTCTGTCGACAAGCTTTTCGCCGCCGGCGACGGCCGCCGCGGCCAGTCGCTGGTGGTGTGGGCGATCCGCGAGGGCCGGCAGGCCGCACGCGCTATCGACGAGGCGCTGATGGGCGCGTCGACGCTGCCGCGCTGAGGCCGGCTCACGTCTCCGGCTTCGCCGCGGCGCGGCGCGGCCAGCCGCGGGTGACCAGCCAGATGCCGGCGGCGATCGGCACGATGCCGAGGAGATCAAGCGGCACCACCGGCTCGGCGAGAATCAGCCAGCCGAACAGCAGGCCGAGCGGCGGCGTCAGGAATTGCAGCGCGCTGGCGCTCGTCGCCGAGCTGCGGCCGAGCAGGAAGAACCACACCGCGTAGCAGCCGACCGAAACGGCGAGCACCAGCCACAGGAAGCCACCGACCAGTCCGGGCGTCAGCCGCACCGTCGACCAGTCGTCGAGCAGCAGCGCGGCCGGCAGGGTCATCAGGCCACCGAACAGGCACTGCAGCCCGTTGCCGACCCACAGCCCGCCGCCCGGCGCGAGCTTCTTGTAGGCGAGCGTGCCGGCGACGAGCGAGAAGAGGCCGAGCACAACCAGCAGGGTGCCCAGCGGGTCCTCGCCACCGATGCCCGCGCTTCCCATCAGCCGCGAGCGCAGCACCAGCGCCACGCCGGCGAGGCCGAGCAGCAGGCCGACAACCTTCACCACCGTCAGCCGCTCGCCGAGCACCGGCCAGGCGAACGCCGCGACGAGCAGCGGACCGGCGCTGATGATGACGGCGGCAAAGGCCGAGGTGACGGTAGTGAGGCCGGTCCAGCTCAGGCCGAGATAGACGGCGTTGTTGAGGGCGCCGAGGATGGCGAGCGAGACCACGTCCCGCCGCGTCAGCCGCGGCCGGCCGGCCAGCGCCCAGGCGACGGCGACCATCAGCGCCCCGGCAACGAGGAAGCGGACGGTGAGCAGCGTCAGCGGCGGGCAGTCGACCAGCGCGATCTTGGCCGCGGCGAAGGCCGAACTCCACAGCACGCAGAAAAGCGCGATCAGCGCCGTCATGACGAGGCGGGAGGGGCCGCGGGCGGCAGCGGCGACGGATCGCGGGACGGGGCTGGAGATCGTCACAGAGGGCACCGCGGGGCACGAGACAGGAGATGGCGGGACCGTCGGTCGGCTCGCGCCGGCGGCAGCCCCCGCGTCCAAGAGAGACGACATCGCGACAACGCCCAGGATCGAGGATTCGGAGGCTGCTGGAACGAGCATTCCGAACCGTAGGCGCCTCGCCTCCTATTGGGAAATTCAATGTTTCGATCTAATCTAGTGGCGTCCCGAATGGGAGGCCATCGTGCTCGATCTCGATCTTCTGCGCTCCTTCGTCTCGGTCGTCGACTCCGGCGGCTTCACACGGGCCGGCGAGCGGGTGCACCGGACGCAATCCACCGTCAGCCAGCAGATCCGCCGGCTCGAGGAGGCGGTGGGTCGGCCGCTGTTCCACCGCGAGGGGCGCGCCGTGCGCCTGACCGAGGACGGCGAGCGCCTGATCGGCTACGCGCGCCGGCTGTTGTCGCTCGCCGCCGAGGCCCGCGCCGCCGTCGGTCGCGAGCCGCGCGTCGAGGTGGTGCGGCTCGGCGTGCCCGACGACTTCGCCGTCGAGCCGCTGACGGACGCGGTGGCGGCGTTCTCGCGAGCCCGACCGGGCTGTCGCCTGTCAGTGCGCTGCGCGCTCTCGGTCGACCTCGTCGCGGGGCTCGAGGCGGACGAGTACGACGTGGTGCTGGCAAAGCGCGATCCCGGCGCCGGTCCGGCGCTCGCCGTCTGGGCGGAGCGGCTCGTCTGGATCGCCAGCGCCGACCACCCGCTGCCCGTCGACCCGCTGCCGCTCGTCGCCTTCCCCCACGGCTGCGTCTACCGCACGCGCGCCGTCCACGCGCTGGAGCGCTCGGGGCGCGACTGGCGGATCGCCTACGAGAGCCCGAACCTGATGGGCATCCAGGTGGCGATCGCCGGCGGCCTCGGCGTGGCGCTCTTGGAGGAGCGGGCCGTGCGTGCCGGCCACCGCGTGCTCGGCCGCGCCGACGGCATGCCCGACGTGCCCGCGACGGAACTCGCCCTGATGGTGCGCAAGGACGCCGGTTCGGCCGCCACCGACCTCGCCGCGGCGCTCGTCCGCTTCTGTGCCGAGACGGTGCCGAAGGCAGCCTGAGCGGCAGCGGCTGAGGTTCACGGTTGTCGGCGGCCGCACCCAGCCCCTAATGTGCGCGCTGCCCGGGCGCACCTTGCCAAGGTGCCCTCCCCGGCTGCGGACGTGGCGAAACCGGTAGACGCAAGGGACTTAAAATCCCTCGGGGCTTGCTCCGTGCGGGTTCGACCCCCGCCGTCCGCACCACTCACTCGGCCGGAACCGCCACCTCGTCCGAGGGCCAGCCGGTGGGCAAGCCATCGATGCTGACGGTGTTTTCGGCGCGGCGGTAGGCCTCGAGGCCCTCCTCGCCCTTCGCCTCGGCCCAGCGGGTCAATGACGGACGCTCGTCGACATAGTCGAACAGCGGCACGCCGAAGCCGCACGAGGTTTGGACGAGATCGACGGACAGCACGACGATCTGGCGCGCGCCCACCGGCTCGCGGCCGTCGAACGCGCCGGCAAGGAGGTCATCATAACCCGCCGTGCCGCGGCGCAGGACCTCGCCGGCACCGTAGAGGCGCATGATCAGCGGCGGCCCCTCGAAGGCGCACAGCATGATCGTCAGGCGGCCGTCGGCGAGCATGTGGGCCGACGTCTCGTTGCCGCTGCCGGTGCAGTCGAGATAGGCGACCCGGTTCGGTCCGAGCACACGCAGCGACGCCGCGTCCTTCGGCGACAGGTTGATGCGGCTTCCCCGCGCCGCCGAGGCGGTGAAGAAGATGCGCTGCCGCTCGATGAAGTCGCGGTGCTGCTTGCCGATTTCGGCGAACTGCTTGGCCATGGCGTGTTCTCCTGCCGCCGACGCTCGGGGCCGCGGACGGGCAGGCTAGTCCCGGCAGCGCGCCGCCCGCAACCACGGACGGTGCTTCGGCAACAGCGGCATGGGCTTGGCGCTGCGGCAACCGAATATTCACCCTTGAGGAACACAACTAGAACGGATAGCTTGTGTTCGTGATTTGTACGCGATTCGAGGTCGCGGTACCGACGAGGGGGCGCGGGAGACGACGATGCTCACACGCAAGCAGTACGAGCTGCTGATGTTCATCCACGAGCGCCTCAAGGAGAGCGGCGTGCCGCCCTCGTTCGAGGAGATGAAGGACGCGCTCGACCTGCGTTCGAAGTCGGGCATCCACCGGCTGATCACGGCTCTGGAAGAGCGTGGCTTCCTGCGCCGGCTGCCGAACCGGGCGCGGGCGCTCGAGGTGATCCGGCTGCCCGAATCGGTCGCCAGTGGACCGGCTTCGACACGGGCCCGTGGCTTCACCCCGAGCGTCATCGACGGCGACGGGCCGCGCATCCGCCCGGCCGAGCCACGCCCGGCGGCAGCGGGCGAGACGGCGGGCGGCGTCAGCATCCCGGTGATGGGCCGCATCGCCGCCGGTGTGCCGATCGAGGCCATTCAGACCCACACCCATTCGATCACCGTGCCGGTGGAACTCGCCGGCGCCGGCGAGCACTTCGCCCTCGAGGTGCGCGGCGATTCGATGGTCGAGGCCGGCATCTTCGATGGCGACACCGTGGTGATCCGGCGCACCGACGCGGCGACGACCGGCGACATCGTCGTGGCACTGGTCGACGACGAGGAGGCGACGCTGAAGCGGCTGCGCCGCAAGGGCGCCTCGATCGCGCTCGAGGCCGCCAACCCGGCCTACGAGACGCGCATCTTCGGGCCCGACCGCATCCGCATCCAGGGCCGGCTGGTGGCACTGCTGCGCCGCTACTGATCCTCGCCGCCGCCTCGCGCGGCGGCCGTCACCTCGCGGTGCCGCGGCGCCGAGGGGTTCTCTCCAACGGCATCGCCGGTCCGCGACCACGGTCGCCCGTTGGTGCCGGCCGTGACGGGGTCGCTGAGACCGCCGGGCACGGCGGCGTCGAGCATCACCGCGATGGCACCGGTCCGGGCGAGCGTCGAACGGTCGATATAGAGCTGGGGGCCAAGACAGCCGGCGGGCCGCGGCACCGGCGCCACCACGACGGTGGCGGACCGACAGTCCTCGACGAGGGCAACGCCCCTCGTCACGACGGCGACCGTGAGATCGCCGTCCCCGAGCGGCAGCACGCACCCGAGATCGTCGCAGCGGGTGGGTGGGGCGGTGGTGGCCTTGGCGTCTCGGGGGTCGGCATCGGCGGCGAGCCAGGCGCGGACGGTGTAGGCGGACCTGTCGGCGGCGACGACGGCGAGCCTGCCGTCCGGCCCCCGCGCCGCGACAGCGCGGCCATCGCCTGAAACCAGCAGATCCGGGCGGGCGCCGGTCGTCGCCAGGGCGAGACCCGCCAGCAGCGGCAGCACCGCAAGCCGCCGCCACGGCGCTAGCGAGATCGCCACCCACAGCAGCGCCGCCACCATGAGCAGGACGGCGACGAGCGGCACCCGGCCGATCATCGCGCTGTCGCCCGTCCAGGCGGTCGTCGTCTCGGCGACGGCGAACATCCAGCCGAGGCCGATTCCCATCGGCCAGAGGGCCAGTTGCTCCAGCCCGAACGGCAGCAGCACCAGCGCCAGCACGCCGAACGGCATCACCAGCACCGAGACCGCCGGCATCGCCGCGAGGTTGGCGAGCAGGCCGAGTGGCGCACCGCGGTGGAAGTGGTAGGCGGCGATCGGTGCGGTGGCGAGGCCGGCGATCAGCGACGTTGCGGCCAGGCCTGCCACCCCGAACAGAACTGCCCGCCCCAGCCACATCGCCGTGCCGCGCCGCGGCGACGTCGTCTCGCCGCGCTCCCGGCTGCCCCACCACTCGTAGGCGGCGACAAGCGCGATCACTGCGGCGAACGACATCTGGAACCCGGCCCCGAGCACGGCACTCGGCTCCAGTGCCATGACGACCAGCGCCGCCACAGCAACGGTGCGCAAGGAGATTGCCGGCCGGTCGACGAGGACCGCGATGAGGGCCACGGCCATCGTCACGTAGGCGCGCTGCGTCGCGACCTCCGCCCCGGAGATGACGAGGTAGAAGGTCGCCGCGATGAGGGCCACCACCGCCGCCCAGGCCTTGATCGGCCGCGTCAGGGCGAGCGCCGGGATTGCCGCGAGCAGGGCCCGCACCACCCAGAAGACGGTGCCGGCAACGAGCACCATGTGGAGTCCCGAGATCGACAGCACGTGGGCGAGGCCGGACACTCGCATCGCTTCCTCGATGCTCTCCGGGATTCCGCCGCGGTCGCCGACCAGAAGCGCCGCGGCGACCTCCCCGCGCGGCCCCGGCAGCGCCGCACGCAGGCGCTCGGCGATGGTGTGGCGGACCTCCGCCACGGCGCGCGCGGGCGCGAGCGACCAGGGCACGGCACCGAGATCGATGATTTGCGGCCGCCCATAGGCAAAGCCGCTGGCGCCAATGCCGTCGAGGTAGGCTGAGCGGGCGGGGTTCCAGCCGCCCGGCATGTCGGGACCGCGCGGCGGCTCGAGGCGCGCGGTGAGCGACACGCCGTCGCCCGGCAGCAGGCTCGCTGCTCCGGCGGCGGTGACGGTGATGCGCCGCGGCAGGCGGGCGGCCGGCACCCGCTCGATCGTGACCGGTCGGATCGTCAGGCGCGCCCGGCCGCCGGTGCGGCGCTCGACGCGCTCGACGAAGCCGTTGACTTCGGCCGTGCGGGCGCGGTCGAGCGTCGGGGCGGCGACCAGCGTGACTTCGAGCTTTGCCGCGGTCGCACCGGCGCAGAGGGCGGCGGCGAGCGCCAGCGCGGGGAACGCCAACGTCCGTTCGCGCGTCCGCCAGGCCGCGAGCAGGCACGCGAGGGCCAGTCCCGCGAGGGCCCACAGCGCCGGTTCCCGCGGCAGCGCGAAATAGGCGGCGACACCCGCGGCGACCATGACCGGCACCCAGAGGAAGCCCCGGCCGGCGGCCCGGTCGTGGGCAGCGAAGCCGGCGAGCGCCTCGCCGGTCGCGCGCAGGCGTGCCGCGAGCGGCGGCGGTGGCGCGCCGAAGCCGGCAGCAGCGCGGTGGCGCGTGCCGGCCGGCGGCTCTCTCGCACGGGTCTCCGGCCACATGGCCGCGCCCTCCCCCGAGGGGCCAGCGAGCAACCGGGGGGCTCGCCCGCGCAGTTCGATTGCGGGGTGGTCCTTTCTGGTACCCCGCGCAACGATCCCGCCGCGCCGGCTGCGCACCCCGTCTCGTCGATCGACGATCCGGAGGCTCCTTTCGCAGACTTGGGATCGGCCCGCCCGCATGGTACACGAGCGCCCGAACGGTACCAGCCGGCCACACCGAAAGGTGGACACCGGCGTGCCGCCGCAATCATCGCGTCGGATCGTCACCCGAGCCAGAACCGGCCTGCGGCTCCCCGCCTGGCGACGGTGGCGATCGTGATGCCGCTCCGGTCTCGAGAGGTCCGAATGTCCGAGCCCGTCGTCACCCGCTTCGCCCCTTCGCCCACCGGCTTCCTGCACATCGGCGGGGCGCGCACGGCGCTGTTCAACTGGCTCTATGCCCGCCACACCGGCGGCACGATGCTGCTGCGCATCGAGGACACCGACCGTGAGCGCTCGACCGACTCTGCCATCACGGCGATCCTCGAGGGGCTCACCTGGCTCGGCATCGACTGGACCGGCGAGCCGGTGTTCCAGTTCGCCCGCGCCGCCCGCCACCGCGAGATCGCCGAAGGGCTCGTCGCCGCCGGCAGCGCCTACCGTTGCTATGCGTCGCCGGCGGAGCTGACGGAGATGCGCGAGCTCGCCCGTGCCGAGGGCCGGCCGCCGCGCTACGACGGCCGCTGGCGCGATCGCGACCCGTCCGAGGCGCCGGCAGCCGTCAAGCCGGTGATCCGCATCAAGTCGCCGCTCGCCGGCGACACGCCCGTCGACGACCAGGTGCAGGGCCGCGTCGTGTTCCCCAACAAGGATCTCGACGATTTCGTCATCCTGCGCTCGGACGGCACGCCCACCTACATGCTGTCGGTGGTGGTGGACGACCACGACATGGGCGTCACCCACATCATCCGCGGCGACGACCATCTGACGAACGGTGCCCGCCAGACGATCCTCTATCAGGCGCTGGGCTGGCGCGTTCCGGTGATGGCGCACATTCCGCTGATCCATGGGCCGGACGGGACCAAGCTGTCGAAGCGCCATGGCGCCCTTGGCGTCGAGGCCTACCGGGCGATGGGCTATCTGCCGGCGGCGCTGCGCAACTATCTCGTCAAGCTCGGCTGGAGCCACGGCGACGCCGACGTGATGTCGACCGAGGACATGGTCGCCTGGTTCGACCTCGCCGCGGTCGGCCGGTCGCCGTCGCGCTTCGACTATGCCAAGCTCGAGAACCTCAACGGCATCTACCTCCGCGCCGCGGAGCCCGCGGAGGTTCTGGCCGCGCTGGTTTCAGCCCTCCCCTGGCTCGACGGCGCCGACGATCTGCGGGCGGCCTGGTCGCCGGCGCTGGAGGCGAAGCTGCTGGACGCCATGCCGGGCCTGAAGGAGCGCGCCAAGACCCTCGTCGAGCTCGTCGACAACGCCCGCTATCTCTGGGCCGTGCGCCCCCTCGCCCTCGACGCCAAGGCGAGCGACCTGCTCGACGCCGACACCCGCTCGATGCTGGCCGCCCTCGCGGAGCGGCTTGCTGCGGCGGAGGCCTGGGACGCCGGCTCGACGGAGGCGGTGGTGCGGGCCTTCGCGGACGAGAAGGGCCTGAAGCTCGGAAAGGTGGCGCAGCCGTTGCGTGCTGCGGTGACCGGCCGGACGACCTCGCCGGGCATCTTCGACGTGCTGGCGGTGGTAGGCCGGGAGGAGAGCCTGTCGCGGATCGCCGACCTCGCAGCGTAATACCGTCGGCGCTTGCGGCGGTGCGTCAAATGGGATACCCCACCCTCCTCAGGGTCCCAAGCTAACGCGCACCTCCCACCGAGCCTCAAAAGAACACAATAATCTTGGCGCCCCACGGCACGCTCGGACGCTCGCAGCCACGGACCTTCATCGACACGGCTCTGAAGGGGCGAGCGACATGAGCGAAAAGACCGCGAAGCTCAGCATCGGCAACAAGAACTTCGACCTGACGGTGCGACCGGGCTCCATCGGGCCGGACGTCGTCGACATTTCCAAGTTCTACGCCGAAACCGGGATGTTCACCTACGACCCGGGCTTCACGTCGACCGCTTCCTGCGAATCCGAGATCACCTACATCGACGGCGACAAGGGCATCCTGCTCTATCGCGGCTATCCGATCGAGCAGCTCGCCGAGCACGGCGACTTCCTCGAGACCTGCTACCTGCTGCTCTATGGCGAGCTGCCGACGGCGGCGCAAAAGGCCGACTTCGTCAATCGTGTGACCTATCACACGATGATCCACGAGCAGATGACGCGGTTCTTCTCCGGCTTCCGCCGCGACGCGCACCCGATGGCGGTGATGGTCGGCGTCGTCGGCGCGCTGTCGGCATTCTATCACGACTCCACCGACATCGCCGATCCGCAGCAGCGGATGATCGCCTCGCTGCGCATGATCGCCAAGATGCCGACGATCGCTGCCGCAGCCTACAAGTACTCGGTCGGCCAGCCGTTCATCTACCCGCGCAACGAGCTCGACTTCTCGTCGAACTTCCTCAACATGTGCTTCGCAGTTCCGTGCGAGGAGTACAAGATCAACCCGGTGATGGCGCGCGCCATGGACCGGATCTTCATCCTGCACGCGGATCACGAGCAGAACGCTTCGACCTCGACGGTGCGTCTGGCGGGCTCCTCCGGCGCCAATCCGTTCGCCTGCATCGCGGCCGGCATCGCCTGCCTGTGGGGCCCCGCTCACGGCGGCGCCAACGAGGCGGCGCTGAACATGCTGCAGGAGATCGGCACGCCTGATCGCATCCCTGAGTTTATCGCCCGCGCCAAGGACAAGAACGACCCGTTCCGCCTGATGGGCTTCGGTCACCGCGTCTACAAGAACTACGACCCGCGCGCCCGCATCATGCAGAAGACCTGTCATGAAGTGCTGGCCGAGCTCGGCCACCGTGACGACCCGCTGCTGCAGGTGGCCGTCGAGCTCGAGCGCTATGCGCTGAACGACGAGTACTTCATCGAGAAGAAGCTCTACCCGAACATCGATTTCTATTCGGGCATCACGCTCCGGGCGCTCGGCTTCCCGACGACGATGTTCACCGTGCTGTTCGCACTGGCGCGCACCGTCGGCTGGATCGCGCAGTGGAAGGAGATGGTCGAGGACCCGTCGCAGAAGATCGGCCGTCCGCGCCAGCTCTACACCGGCGCCGTGCAGCGGGACTATGTCCCGATCATGCAGCGCCGCTGATCAGAGCCGCAGATCAGGCTTGCCGGGGCTTCGCCCCGGCAACCTCGAGGACAGCCTCCGCCGCGCTGACGCTCGGCGGACGGCCGTCCGGGAGCCGCATGGCTTCATCGAGGCGCGAGAACGCCGCGAGTTGCGATGCCCGCTCCGGGCTGTTGGCCAGCAGCGGCGCGAGTGCGGCCGCGAGCTTGGCCGACGCGGCATCGTCGTCGAGGTACTCCGGCACCGCGTTCTCGCCGATGATGATGTTCGGCAGCACCATCGAGCTGACGCGGGCGATCCGTACGACGCGGTTGAGCCGCTTCAGCGACCGGTAGATGGCGTCGAGCCGGTAGGCGACGACCATCGGCACACCCGCGAGCGCGAGTTCCAGGCTGACGGTTCCCGATGCAGCGAGTGCGGCGTGCGCCCGCCGGAAGGCGGCGTGCTTCTCCCCCTCGGTGACGACGATCGCCGGCGCCACCGGCCACGAACGTGTCCGCTGGCGGATCTCGTCGGCGAGATGCGGCACGGCGGGCAGCACGACCTCGCACGGTCCCACGTGCTCCACCACGGCGGCGACGGCGGCGCCGAAGTCGTCGATTAGGCGACGAACCTCGCTGCGCCGGCTGCCCGGCAGCACGAGCAGCAGCGGCGGCCCCTCCCCCAGCGGTCGCCGCTCTCCCGCACCCGGCCGCAGCACGCCGATGCGTTCCAGGAGCGGGTGACCGACATAGACGCACGGCGGGCCGCCCAGGTGGGCGTGGACCTCCGGTTCGAACGGCAGGATCGCCAGCAGTCGATCGACGAAGGCCGCCATCTTGCGCGCACGCCCCTGCCGCCAGGCCCAGACGGACGGGCTGACATAGCCGACGATCGGGATTGCGGGCGCGAGCTTGCGGATGCGGCGCCCGACACGATGGGTGAAGTCCGGGCTGTCGATCAGCACCACCACGTCAGGCCGCGCGACGACGGCGGCCTCGACCGTCTGGCGGATGCGCTCGATGAGCGTCGGCAGCCGTCCGATGACCTCCGTCATCCCCATGACGGCGATGTCCTGGAGCGGAAAGAGCGAAACCTGGCCGGCCGCCGCGAGCCGCTCGCCGCCGACGCCCGACAGAACGACCGGGCGGTCCGTGATCGCCCGCAGCGACGCTACGAGGGCGGCCCCGAGCTGGTCGCCGGATTCCTCGCCGGCCACGATGAAGACATTCAGCGGAGTGGTGGCGTCAGGCGCGGTCATGATGACCGCCGGTCTCGACCCCGACGACGAAGATGCCGGCCGCATCCGCTGCCGCGCGGGTTTCCTGCCGGCGGACCACGAGGACCCGGCCGCTTTCGGCGGCGATGCCAGCGAGCCCCGCATCGGCGGCGCGGCGGACCGTTTCCGGGCCGATCACGGGAAGATCGACGCGCCGATCCTGCTGGGGCTTCGACGCCTTGACCAGGACGCCGTGCGCATCGCGCGCGATACGGCCGGCATTGCGGACCGACCGGTAGCGATCGATCAGCGCGTCTGTGCCCTCCGCTCCCTCGATGGCGACGATGCGCCCGCCGGCGACGATGGCCGCCTGTCCGACGTCGAAGGGGCCGAGCGCCGCCAGCAACGACAGTCCGCGCCCGATGTCGGCGCGGTGGGCACTATCCGGTGACCGGCGTCCGATCGGACCCAGCGCGAGCACGAGCGCGGGCGCCACGTCGAGGACCGAGAGGACGCGCAGCCCTTCGCTTTCGAGGAGACCAATGACGCGCCGCAAAAGCCCGTCATCCCCGCCGGAGAGGGCGGCGAGAATCTTGGGCAGGCGGCGAACGGTGCCGAAGTCCGAGGCGACGGAGCGAAAGTCCGGCCTGCGGACGACGCCCCCGACGAGGAGGAGGTCCCGACAATGCTCAGCTGCGAGGAGATCGAGGAGGCGCCCGACCTGGCCCCACTCGACCCACTGGGCGCCCAGAGCCTCGATGGCCTCATCGGCCTCGCCTCGGATGCCCACCATGACGACCCTGCGACCAGCGGCGCTTGCCGCCTCGGCGACCTCGAGCGGCAGAGTGCCGCCGCCCGCCAGGATCGCGAGGGGCTCGTCGGCCGTCCGGGACGCCACGTCGCTCAGGCGTCCGCGGCGCTCAGGGGCGTACAGACGGATCGGTCGCCACCACTGCGAAGGAACGCGACGACCCCCTGCACGAGGGCTTCGTCCTCGAACGACCGGGCGACGTCGTCGACCCGCTCGGCGAGCGTCCCCTCATCGGCGAAGAGCATCCGGTAGGCCTTGCGCAGGGCATGGATCTGCTCGCGCGGAAAAGCATGGCGCTTCAGCCCGACGATGTTAAGGCCGGCCAGTCGCGCGCGGTTGCCGATCGCCATGCCGAAGGGGATGAGATCGTGCTCGAGGCCCGACATGCCGCCGAGGAAGGCATGGCGTCCGATGCGGACATACTGGTGGACCGCCGAGCCGCCGCCGAGAATGGCGTTGTCCTCGACCTGGACGTGGCCACCGAGGACGACGTTGTTGACGAGGAGCACCCCATTGCCGAGGCGGCAGTCGTGCGCGACATGGGCCCCGGCGAGGATGAGGCAGCGTTCGCCGATGGAGGTCAGCATGCCGCCCGACTCGGTGCCGGGATTGATGGTGACGTGCTCGCGCATCACCGTGTCGGCCCCGATGACGAGGCGGCTCGGTTCGCCGCGGTACTTCATGTCCTGCGGCGGCTGGCCGATGCTGGCGAAGGGGAAGACGCGGCAGCGCGCGCCGAGCGTGGTGTGGCCCCCGACGACGACGTGGGACTCGAGCACAACGCCCTCGCCCAGAACGACGTTCGGGCCGACGATGCAATAGGGACCGACGCGAGCGCCCGCGCCAACGACGGCGCCGTCGGAGATGATCGCGGTCGGGTGAATTTCGGCGGTGGCGACCATGGCTCCGGCTTCAGGGTGCGCGGTCATTGATCGACCAACATGGCGCTGATCTCGGCTTCCGCCACCTTGGTGCCGGAAACCTTAGCCTCGGCGCGGAAGCGCCAGATGTTCATGCGGCGCTGGACCTTGCGGACGTGGAACTCGACGGTATCGCCGGGGACGACCGGGCGACGGAACTTCGCCTTGTCGATCGTCATGAAGTAGACGAGAGACGGCGGCACACCCTTTCCGCGTGACGCCACGCAGAGGGCACCCGCCGTCTGCGCCATGCCCTCGATGAGGAGCACGCCCGGCATGATCGGCTTGCCGGGGAAATGACCGGCGAAATGCGGCTCGTTGAACGTGACGTTCTTGATGCCGATACCGGCATCGTCGCCGTCCATGTCGATGATGCGGTCGACCATGAGAAAGGGGTAGCGGTGCGGCAGCAATTCCAGCACGCGCATGATGTCCGCCGACTCCAGCGTGCGACCGTCGCTCGAACCGGTTTTCACCTCGTCTTCCACCTTCACGCCTTCGGCTCCTCGTCCAAACCACGTTCGGCCGACGCGGCCGGATCCGACTTCGACCGGCGCTCGCGACCGAGCCCAGTCAGCGCCCGCATCTCGCCCATCCACTGGCGGATCGGCTTTGCCGGCGTTCCCACCCATCGCTCGCCGGCGGGGATATCATCGGCGACGTTGCTGCCGCCAGCGACCTGTGCGCCCTTGCCGATCCGCAGATGCCCCGACAACCCCACCTTGCCGGCGAGCACCACATAGTCTTCGAGCACCGTGGAGCCGGAGACCCCCGCATGCGCAACGATGACACAGTGCCGGCCGATGACGACGTTGTGGCCGATCTGGACCTGATTGTCGATCTTCGTTCCCTGCCCGATCACCGTGTCCCGGTTGGCGCCGCGGTCGATCGTCGTGTTGGCACCGATCTCGACGTCGTCCTGGATGACGACGCGGCCGACCTGCGGCACCTTCTGGTGCCCCTGCGGGCCCATCGCAAAGCCGAAACCGTCCTGACCGATGCGGACCCCGGGGTGGATGATCACGCGGTCGCCGATCAGAGCGTGCTGGACGGTCGATCCGGAGCCGATGTGGCCGCCGCGGCCGATGCGGACGTGCGACCCGACGACGGCGGTGGCGGAGACGACGGTGCCGGCGCCGATCTCGACGTGCGGGCCGATCACCGCCCCCGCCTCAACGACCACGCCCGGCTCGAGGCGCGCACTGGCGTCGATGTGCGCCGCAGGCGAGATGCCCATTCCGCCGACGATGCCCGGCGGCCGCAAGGCATCGGGGTAGAGAAGGCCCACCACCGTCGCGAAGGCACGATAGGGCGCGGCCGCCTCGATTACGGCGCAGGAGGCCGGCACACGGGCGGCGAACTTGGCGGCGCAGATGACCGCCCCGGCCCGCGTTTCCGTCAGCCCGCTCAGATACTTCGGGTTGTCGATGAAGGTGATGTCCGACGCAGCGGCGCCGTCCAGAGGCGCCACCCCGCGGATGACGCGGTCGGCATCGCCGCGTGTCAGCTGCCCCGCAATGGCGCTGGCGATCTCCGCCAAGGACAGACCTGCCGGTACTGGAAAGAATTCCGGCTCAGCCATCGAGTCCTGCCATCGCCGGGGGCTCACCTGATCCCTGCCGCACCGACCCGCATGACCGCGGGCCGGTGGCACGGCCGGGTGGTCCGGCCCGCCAGGAAGCGGCCGTCCTCAGAAGCGCGTGCCGCCACCGAGCCGGAACACCTGCTCCTTGTCGTACTTGTTCGACGTGATCGGCCACGCGAAGTCGGCGCGAATCGGTCCGAACGGCGACTTCCAGCCGAAACCGAAACCGGCCGTCCAGCGGATTTCGGCGTCGTTGGTGCCCCGCAACCGGACCGGGCGGTTCTGGGGCTTTCCGTTGCCTCTGGTGTACCAGCGCGAACTCTTGTCGGTGTCGAAGAGCGTTCCAGCATCCGAGAAGACGGCACCGCTGAAGCCGAGCTCCGACGGAACATACGGAAGCGGGAAAACACCCTCGACAGAGCCCACGACGTAGGCCCGACCGCCGAGCGCGTCGCTGTACTTGACCTTGCCGTTGTTCTTGTACCGGGTGTCGCGCGGGCCGATACCGTCGGACTGGAAGCCACGGATCTGCTGTCCGCCGATATAGAACTGATCCGGAACCTGAACGCGCTCGCCAATGCCCGTAACATAGCCGGCCTCGCCTCTCAGCATGCCGACAAGGCCCCAGTCCGGCATCAACTCGCGATAATAACGCCCCGCGACCTTGTTCCGCAGATACGACACGTCGCCGCCAACGCCGGCATATTCCTGAGTGAAGGAACCAAAAATGCCCGCGCGAGGATCGACCAGGTTATCCAACGTATTGTACGTCAGCTCGTAACCGATGAGCGACGTGAACCGTTCGCCTTCATCCTGCAGGATGGCGATAGACGTATCTTTACGCCACCTCTGCGCAAGAGTGATGTCCCGGCTTTCGATATTGTTGAAAACCTTGAACGTGAGAGCTTCGGTGATCGGGAACGCGAAGCGAATTCCGCCGCCGTACTCGCTCTCGTCGTAGGGACGGTAGCTGTTGCGCTGGGACTCGCGGACGTAGAGGTCGAAGCCCGCGGCGATGCGGCGACCGAGGAAATAGGGTTCGGTGAACGAGAACTCACCGATCTGCTGGTTCTCGCCACCACCGATCATGGCGCGCACGTACTGGCCACGGCCCAGGAAGTTCTTCTCGGTGATGGAGATGTCGCCGATGATGCCGTCGGAGGTCGAGTAGCCGACACCGAACGAGACCTCGCCCGTCGACTGCTCCTCGACGTTCACGAGCACGACGACCCGATCAGGCGCGCTGCCCGGCTCGGAGGTGATCCGGACCGTCTTGAAGAAGCCAAGGTTGTTGAGGCGGCGCTCGGCCCGGTCGATCAGGATGCGGTTGTAGGCATCGCCTTCGACGACATCGAACTCGCGGCGGATGACGTAGTCGCGGGTGCGCGTGTTGCCCTGCACCTCGATGCGCTCGATGTAGACGCGCGGGCCCTCGTCCACCGTGTAGGCGATGGAGATCGTGTGGTTCTCGTAGTCGCGATCCCCGCGCGGCCGCACCTGGGCGAAGGCGTAGCCGAGGCGCGAGGCCTCGATCGTCAGGGCCTCGAGGGACTTCTCCACCTCCGCCGCGGAATAGACCGCGCCAGGCGAGGTCGTCACGACGGACCGGAGCTTCTCGGGATCGAGAGCGGCGAGCGTCGTGTCGACGGAGATGTCGCCGAACTTGTACTGCTCACCCTCTTCGACGGTGAAGGTGATGAAGAAGATGTTCCGCTCGCGGTCGAGGTCGGCGACTGCCGAGATGATGCGGAAATCGGCATAGCCGTTGTTGTAGTAGAATCGGCGCAGCAACTCCTGATCCGCCGCCAAGCGATCCGGATCGTAGTTGTCGGTGGTGCGCAGGAAGCTCAGAAGACCCGACTCGCGGGTGCGGATCACATCACGCAGGCGGCCGTCGCTGAACGACTGATTGCCGATGAAGGTGATCCGTGAAACGCCGGTCTTGTCGCCCTCGTTGATCTCGAAGACGAGGTCGACGCGGTTCTGCGGCAGCTCGATGATCTTCGGATCGACCGTGGCGCGGAAACGGCCGTTCTGCCGATAGGAATCGAGGATGCGCTGCACGTCGTTCTGCACGCTGGCGCGCGTCAGCACGGAGCGCGGCTTCGATTCGATCGTGCCGGTCAGCGTCTCGTCGGAGATACGGCGATTGCCCTCGAAGGAGATCCGGTTGATGACCGGGTTTTCCTTGACGGTGACGACGAGGGAGGAACCGCGCTGAGAAATCTGGACGTCGGCGAACAGACCGGTCGCGTAGAGCGCCCGGATGGATTCGTCGATGTCGGCAGGGCCGAACTGGCGGCCCGGCTTGATCGAGACATAGGTCCGCACCGTCTCGGCGTCGACGCGGATGTTGCCGTCGACGACAATGGTGGAGACCGTCGCAGCCTGAACGGCAACGATCGGCAGCACGGATGTGGTGAGGGCCGTCGCCGACAGGGCGGCAACAATGGCGCCACGGACAAGGGCACGCTCGAAGACGGTCGCCAAACTACGCATGGGGACTTGAGGTCCTCTCGTCTTCCAAGGCCGCGTTACGCGGCATGCCGGTCCGCACGCCGTCGGAAACAGCGTACTGCGTGGCAATGCCATTGGAGGGTATTGCAGGGATTATCCGGAGTGGCAAGCCGATGAACCCCCTTCAGAAAGCGATCGCTGGCGGGCGTTGCGAATGCGCCACGGCCGCTCCACTCATGCCGGCCATACGTGAAGAATGTCATTCCATGTGGCGAAAATCATGAGCAAAAGCACCAGTGTCAGTCCGATCCGGAAGCCAACGTCCTGCGCCCTCTCGCTCAGCGGCCGGCCGCGGGCAGCCTCGATGCCGTAGTAGACGAGGTGGCCACCATCCAGCATCGGAATGGGCATAAGGTTAAGGAGGCCTATACTCACCGACAGCACCGCGGTCAGATTGAGCAGGGCGACGAAGCCGAGCGTCGCGACCTGCCCTGAAATCTGCGCGACGCGAATCGGTCCACCCAGCTGATCGGCGGGCTCCCGGCCGGTCACGACGTCGACGAGATAGTCGACGGTGCGGGTGACGACGTACCAGGTCTCCTTGACGCCCTCGACCACGGCCGCTGGCGGCGAGAAGCTCTCGGTCCGCACGTCCTCGCCGCTGGTGTCCCGGCGGATGCCGAGCACGCCGATGCGGTGGACGTTGCCGAAGCGATCGGTGATCTCGCTCAGCCGGGGGGTCACGGGCAGTTCGACCTCCGCGCCGTCCCGGTCGACAGTGACCTGCAGTTCGTCGTCTGCGTGCGCACTGACGATTCGCTGAACGTCGGAGAATGAAGCGATCGGCTCGCCGTCGATGGAGCGGATGATGTCGCCGACCTGGAATCCGGCCTGTTCCGCAACGCTGCCCGGCTCCATCGAATCGACGCGGGCCTCGGTGATCGGCCGGCCGAAGGATGCGAACAGCACCGCGAAGATCACGATGGTCAGGAGGAAATTGGCGATCGGGCCGGCCGCGACGACCGCGGCGCGCGCCCAGACGGGCTTGGCGGCGAAGCTCGTGCGCCTCTCGTCCTGGCTCATCGCGGCGAGGCGCTCGCGGCTCGGGACGCTCGCGGCGTTGTCGTCGCCAGCGAACTTGACGTAGCCACCAAGCGGGATGGCGGCGAGCCGCCAACGGGTGCCGTGGCGATCGTTCCGCCCGAACAGCTCCGGGCCGAAGCCGACCGAGAACACGTCGACCTTCACGCCGCACCAGCGCGCGACCAGGAAGTGCCCGAGCTCATGGAAGAACACGACGACGGTCAGCACGAACAGGAACGGGATCGCGTAGCCCAAAAAGCCGGACCCTAGTCCGGTTACCCACTCGAGCATCCTGCCCTCCTGCTACGCCCGATGCGGCTTTAGGGCCGCAATGCGGCAACCGTGTGCACGCTCTCGTCGGCGAGTCGTCGCGCCCCCGCATCGAGCGCGAAGACCGCTTCGAGAGAGGTGGGCTCCTGCAGCATGCCGAGCGCGTCGGACCGCTCGATGACGGTCTCCACGATCCGCGCGATGTCGAGGAAACCGATGCGGCCTTCCAGGAAGGCCGCCACCGCCACCTCGTTGGCGCCGTTCAGCGCCGTCGTCGTCCCTTGCCGTCGCCGAAGGGCAGCCATCGCAAGCCCCAGCGCCGGGAACCGGGCACGATCCGGCGCCTCGAACGTCAGGGTCCCGATTGCCGCGAGGTCCAGCCGTCCGACGGGCGTCGCCATCCGCTCCGGCCAACCGAGACAATAGGCGATCGGCGTGCGCATGTCGGGTTTGCCGAGTTGCGCCAACATCGAACCGTCGGCGTAGGCCACCAGGCCGTGCACGAGCGACTGGGGGTGGACGACGACGTCGATACGGTCGGCCACCTCCGGAAACAGCAGGCTCGCCTCGATCACCTCGAGGCCCTTGTTCATCAGCGTGGCGGAATCGATGGTGATCTTCGCGCCCATCGACCAGTTCGGATGCTTCAGCGCCTGCGCGGCCGTCGCCCGTTCCATCTCCTCCATCGTCCAGGTGCGGAACGGGCCGCCGGACGCGGTCAGGAGGATGGTGTCGACCATCGCCAGATTGCGTTGCTCCAGCACCTGGTAGATGGCGTTGTGCTCGGAATCGACGGGTAGCACCCGCGCCCCATGCCGGGCGGCCTCCTGCAGGAAGAGCTCGCCGGCACAGACGAGGCATTCCTTGTTTGCGAGCGCGATGGTGCTGCCGGTGCGGGCAGCGGCGAGGGTCGGCGCCAGACCGGCAGCGCCGGTGATCGCCGCCATCACCATGTCGACGGGACGGGTGGCCGCCTCGAGAACGGCCGCCTCGCCGGCGGCGGAGGCGATCCCGGTGCCCGCGAGCGCATCCCGCAGGGCCGGACCGGCGGCCGCATCCGCGACCACCGCGATCTCGGCGCGCACCGCCTTGGCCGCCTCGGCGAGTTCCTGCGGCCGGCTGCCACCGACGAGGGCGACGACCTGAAACCGCTCGGGCGCGCGCGCCACGAGGTCGAGCGTCGACCGCCCGATCGATCCGGTGGCGCCGAGAACCGAGAGACGCATGTGCCAGGCCCCGTCAGATGGCCGGCGCGAACGCCGGCACCGCGCCGAAGGCGAGGCACAGGAGCCCCGCTGCGACAGCCGCCACCAGCAGCCCGTCGACCCGGTCCATGACGCCACCGTGTCCTGGAATGAGTTTGCCCGAGTCCTTGACGCCGAAGCGCCGCTTGATGGCGGATTCCGCCAGATCGCCAATCTGCGAGACGATCGACAGGATCGCCGCGACGGCCAGAGCGGGCATCAGAGCGCCCCCCGCGATCGTTGCGACGATCCCACCCGCCAGTACGCCGCCGACCAGCCCGCAGATCGCACCCGACCACGTTTTTCCAGGAGACACCCGCGGCCACAGCTTCGCCCCGCCGATGGCGCGGCCACCGAAATAGGCGACGCTGTCCGTCGCCCATACGACGACCATCAGCGCCAGGATCATCCACAGCCCGCCCGGAAGGTCGCGTACAGCCACGAGCGCAACCGCCGGGATCCCGGCGTAGCCGATCCCCAGCGCCGGCCAGACCCAGTTGGCCAGATGATTGCGATGGAAGAAGGCGACGACGGCCGCCCCGGCGATAAGGATCAGGGCCGCGACCACAGGCTGCCCGGCCGCCATGGCGAGCGGTGCAGCGCCAGCGGCGACGGCTGTGATCGTCGCGGCGGGATCGAGCCCTCTGGCGCGCCGGGGGCGGTGCGGCGTCGTCACCGCCCACCATTCCAGCATCACGATCGCCGCGACGACCGCGACAAGGCCCGCGAACAGTAGCCCGCCCAGCCACACCGCGACGAGGACGATCGGTGCCAGCACGAGCGCCGAAGCGGCGCGGCGGACGAGATCCCCTTGGCCCGCGCGCTTCACCCGCCGACCCGCGCCGAGAGGCCGCCAAACCGGCGGTCACGGCCGAGATACTCGGCGACGGCAGCATCGAAGGCCGCCGCGTCGAAGTCCGGCCAGTAGGTGGGCAGGAAGACGAGCTCGCTGTAGGCCGACTGCCACAGCAGGAAGTTCGATATGCGCAGCTCGCCGCTCGTGCGGATGAGCATGTCGGGCGCCGGTAGCCCCGCGGTATCGAGACGGTCGGCGAACATCGCCTCGGTGATCTCCGCCGGCGCGAGCCGGCCGGCCGCCACGTCCTCGGCGATCCTGCGCGCCGCACGCACGATCTCGTTGCGGCCGCCGTAGTTGAAGGCGATGACGAGATCCAGACCGTCGTTGGAGGCCGTCGTGCGCTCCGCCTCGTCGAGAAGCGCGTCAATGGAGGGGTCGAGGCCGGCGCGTTCCCCGATGACGCGGACGCGGACGTTCGCGTCGCGCAGTTCCGCGAGGTCGCGTCGCACGAAAAGGCGTAGCAGCCCCATCAGGGTGCTGACCTCGTCGGGGGGACGCGACCAGTTCTCCGAGGAGAAGCTGAACAGGGTGAGGATCTCGACACCACGGTCGGCGGCATGGCGCACGGTGCGCCGGAGCGCCTCGACGCCCTGACGATGGCCTTCACTGCGCGGCAACCCGCGGGCCCGCGCCCAGCGGCCGTTGCCGTCCATGATGATGGCGACGTGCTTCGGCCAGTCCCGTTCGGGGCCGGTCGGTGCGAGAGCGAGCGACTGATCGTGGCCTGCGGCCAAGTAAGGGCTCCTACCGACCGAGGCGGTCGCCACGCTCCCCTCGGGAACCGAGGTCAGACCTGGCTGATCTCGTGTTCCTTCTGGGCCACAATATGATCGATGTCGGCGATGGCGCCATCGGTGAGCTTCTGGACCTTGTCCGAGAGCGTCCGGTGGTCGTCCTGGCTGACCTTGCCGTCCTTCTCGAGCTTCTTCAGCGTCTCCATGCCGTCGCGGCGGACGTGACGGACGGCGATGCGGGCGCTCTCGGCGTACTTGTGCGCGACCTTGACGAGCTCCTGCCGACGCTCGGCGTTGAGCTCCGGGATCGGAATCCGCATCGACGTGCCTTCGACGACAGGGTTGAGGCCGAGGCTCGATTCGCGGATGGCGCGCTCGACCGCACCCGCCATCGAGCGGTCCCACACCTGCACCGTGATCAGGCGCGGCTCGGGCACGGACACCGTCGCGAGCTGGCTCAGCGGCATCGTTCCGCCATAGGCTTCGACGGTGATCGGCTCGAGCATCGAGGAGGAGGCGCGGCCGGTTCGCAATCCGCTGAGCTCACCCTTCAGCGACTGGATGGCGCCCTGCATGCGGCGATTGAGGTCATCGAGATCGTAGACGCCGCTCATGGTGTCGTCCTCTCGCGGGCCGTCTTCTGAGAGACGGGCTTCATGGCTGCAATGGAATCGCGGTGGAAGAACTCCGCCGCCGTCGGTGGGTCACCCGGTCCCCGGACGCGCGATGCCCAGCGGACCGGCTCATCCGGTCACGACAGTCGCACGGCCGGCGCCGCGCAGAACGTCGACGAACTCCCCCGGCTCCTTGATCGAGAACACGATTACAGGAATGCCGTTGTCGCGGGCAAGGGCGATCGCCGCGGCGTCCATGACGGCGAGGTCGCGCGCCAGCACTTCCTGGTGGGTCAGTGTCTCGTAACGCACGGCAGCCGGATCGTTGCGGGGATCGGCCGAATAGATGCCGTCGACATTGGTGCCCTTCATCAGGGCGTCGCAGCCAAGTTCGGCCGCCCGCAGCGCCGCCGCGGAATCAGTCGTGAAGAAGGGGTTGCCGGTGCCGCCAGCAAACAGCACGACGCGGCCGGCATCCATGTGCTCGACCGCGGCGCGCTGGGTGAAGGTCTCACAGATCGCCGGGACGACGAGGGCCGACAGCACCACGCACGGAACGCCGCGATGAACGAGCGCCGCCTTCATGGCGAGGCAGTTCATCACGGTGGCGAGCATGCCCATGTGGTCGCCGGCGACGCGGTCACCACCGTCGGCGGCGATCTTCGCGCCGCGCACGAAGTTGCCACCGCCGACGACGAGGCCGATGCGGGCGCCGAGGCGGACACCCTCGGCGACCTCGGAGGCGATCCGGTCGAGGACCGCCGGATCGATGCCGAAGCCCCGGCTGCCCATCAGGGCCTCGCCGGAAACCTTCAGCAGCACCTTGTGCCAGCGCAGGCCAGTTGCGCCGGCGGCCGTCTCGCGCTTCTCAGCGTCCGCCATGACGCGGCTCCCGCCGGCGCTCAGCGGGTGCCGGCGGCCGCGGCCACCTCGGCGGCGAAGTCCGAGGTCTCCTTCTCGACGCCCTCGCCGAGCGCGAACCGCACGAAGCCCGTGAGCTTCACCGGCGCACCGACCTGGCCCTCGGTCTCCTTCAGCACCTGGGCGACCGTCTTCGAGCCGTCGTGCACGAAGGGCTGCTCGAGCAGGCAGACCTCCTTGAAGTAGGTCTTGAGGCCGGACTCGGCGATCTTGTCCTGCACGTTGGCGGGCTTGCCCTGGTGCTTCTCGAGCAGGATCGCCTTCTCCCGCTCGATGGTCGCCGGGTCGATGCCGGACGCGTCGACGGCGACGGGGTTCGTCGCAGCAACGTGCATGGCGATCTTGCGGGCGACGTCGGCGAGCGGCTCGACCTTGCCGGTTGATTCGAGGGCAACGAGCACGCCGATCTTGCCGAGGCCGTCGGCCGTCGAGCCGTGCATGTAGCTGCCGACGACACCGGCGCTGACCGAGAGCATCGCCGAGCGGCGGAAGTTCATGTTCTCGCCGATGGTGGCGATCGCCTCGCGCACTTCGTCGTCGACCGAGTGGCCCTTGCCCGGATACCCGGCCGCGGCCGTCGCGTCGCGATCGCCACCGTTGGCGAGAGCGACCCCGGCGATCGTGCGCACGAGCGTCTGGAAGGCCTCGTTGCGGGCGACGAAGTCGGTCTCGGAGTTGACCTCCACCACGGCAGCGCGCGGACCGTCGGACGCAATACCGACGAGGCCCTCGGCGGCGACGCGGCCGGCCTTCTTGGCGGCCTTCGACAGGCCCTTCTTGCGCAGCCAGTCGATCGCCTGCTCGACGTCGCCGGCGGTCTCGGTGAGGGCTGCCTTGCAGTCCATCATGCCCGCGCCGGTCTTCTCGCGGAGCTCCTTCACCATCGTCGCGGAAATGTTCATGGCTCGCCTCTTCGGGGCTCTGTGGTGCTACCGGCAGTGCCGGCATGGCGACACGCAAACGCGGGCCTATGGCCCGCGCCGCGTGCGCCGTGATGGTCGTCCGGGGCCGAGACCCCGGCGGATCGATCAGTTCGCGGCGGCGACCGCCGGCTCCTGCTCCGGCGTCTCGCCGAAGGCCTCGGCCAGTTCGGCCACCTCCTCGGCGGGAGCCTCGGCCGCAACTTCCTCTTCCGGCAGCAGCGCCGGCTCGACGAGAACTTCCTCGGCGGCGCCGACGTCGATGCCCATCGAACCCTGCGAACGCGACAGGCCGTCGATCGCGGCGCGCGCGATCAGGTCGCAGTAAAGGGCGATGGCGCGGCCGGCGTCGTCGTTGCCCGGCACCGGATAGGTGATGCCGTCGGGGTTGCTGTTCGAATCGAGGATCGCCACGACCGGAATGCCGAGGCGGCGGGCCTCGTCGATCGCGATCGCCTCGCGGTTGGTGTCGATCACGAAGATGAGGTCGGGGATGCCGCCCATCTCCTTGATGCCGCCGAGGTTGCGCTCGAGCTTGTCGCGCTCGCGGCTGAGGTTCAGGCGCTCCTTCTTGGTGAGACCCTGCTGGTCACCGGAGAGCAGCTCCTCGAGCTTGCGCAGGCGCTGGATCGACAGCGAGATCGTCTTCCAGTTCGTCAGCATGCCGCCGAGCCAGCGCGCGTTGACGAAGTACTGGGCCGAGCGACGGGCGCCGTCGGCCACCGACTCGGTCGCCTGGCGCTTCGTGCCGACGAGCAGCACGCGGCCGCCGTTGGCGACGGTGTCGCTCACCGCCTTCAGCGCCTGGTGCAGCATCGGCACCGTCTGCGCGAGGTCGATGATGTGGATGTTGTTGCGGGCCCCGAACAGGTAGGGCGCCATCTTCGGGTTCCAGCGGTGGGTCTGGTGGCCGAAGTGGACACCGGCCTCAAGCAGCTGGCGCATCGTGAAATCGGGCAGAGACATGGCTCTGGTGTTCCTTTACCGGTTGTGCCTCCGCGGGTCGTGACGGCGGCCCGGACGGCCGCTTGGTGCACCGGTTGGATGTCGGCCGCGAGCAGCCGATACCCTGATCCCGCGTGTGGAATGGCGCGGGATATACGCGCCCGCACCGCCGAGCGCAAGGCGACCGGCAGAACGGCGGCCAGCGGCGCGCGATCGCATCCTCCGAGGCGCGGCCTTGCCTGCCGGGGAGGAAACTTCTAATCGAAGCCGCGCGGGCGGTTAGCTCAGCTGGTCAGAGCACCTGGCTTACACCCAGGGGGTCGGGGGTTCGAACCCCTCACCGCCCACCAGTCCCCGACCCACCTCGCTTGGCGTCACGCCGCCGCTTGCTGGCACGCTGTCCGGCAGCTCTGTCCTGCGGCCAGGGGGCCGGGAACCGAACGCCCACCTGCAGCATCATTCCGCCGCCGATGCCCGGAGCACGTTCCAAGTCTCCGCTTTCAGCAAAAGCAATCGACCGCCTATTACTTCAACCCGCGACCGATTTCGACGCGCGGTGCCGCATCGAGACAGCAAAACTCGCCGCGCGGAACCTGTGTGGCTGATAGGGCGTTGGGCTACGCTCATCAGCAGGGCGACGTCTCACCCTCCGATCAGGCGAGACAGGCGCGAATGCGAGGTGGGTCTCATCGGCAGTACCAGCGCGCGGAATCCGAATCTTGGAAAAGCCCCGTCTGCTTCACCCCGTGGTGGCGGTTCCGGCTCGCAACGAGGCCGAGCGCCTTCCCGCCCTCCTGCAGTCCCTGGCGCAACAGACCTGGCTGCGCCAGGGCCGGCAGTTGACTGTCGTCATTGTCCTCAACAACTGCGCGGACGCCTCCGCCGCGGTGCTGCACGAAGCCGGCCGCCGTCATCCAGACCTCGACGTGGTGGGGGTGGACGTCGCGTTCGCGGCCGCCGACGCGCACGTCGGATCGGCGCGCCGCATGGCCCTCGAGACCGCCTGGGCGACGACGGGCTTCTCGGCCTCCGCGGTGCTGATCACCACCGACGCTGACGCGCGTCCGACCGCCGATTGGGTGGACGCAAACCTCCGGGCGATCGCGGACGGCGCCGACCTAGTGGGCGGTCACATCATCGGCGATCCCGATGAGGAAGCCCGTCTCGGTCCGGCCTTTCTGCGCCTGTCGGCGAAGCATCTGCAGTACGCCGCGATCGCCGATCGGCTGGCAGCGCTCGTCGATCCTCTCCCCCACGATCCCCTGCCTCGCCACTGCGACCATACCGGCGCGAGCCTCGCCGTTCTCGGTCCGGTCTATGCCGCCGTGGGCGGGATGCCGCCGCTCCCGTTTCGCGAGGATCTCGCCTTCGTCAGCCGCGTCCGGGCCGCCGGCTACCGGCTGCGCCATGCACCAGATGTCCGCGTGCAGGTGTCTGCGCGTCTCGAGGGGCGCGCCCCCGGCGGCATGGCAGATTGCCTGCGCCATTGGGTGTCTGAAGCGGGATCGCAGCAACCGCATCTCGTCGAAGCGCCGGACAGCATCATGTGGCGGTTGCAGAGGCGGCGCGCCATCCGCGACCTCGCGACAGCCGACCCCACGACACGCCGGCAGGTGATGCACGAGCTGGGCCTTCCCGAAATCACGCGTGTTGGTGAGCCGGAGATCGCAGCCCTGTTGGAACGCGTGGTCCCTGACGAGCCGGATGCGGCCGCGACGGTTCCGGTGGACGTGGCGATTGCCGCGATCGAGCGGATCATCGCAATGACCGAGGGCCAGCGTCTTGCAGCATGATCTGAGCTCCCCCCGCGCCGACGAAGTCGCCAGCAAGGCGGCCGCCATGGATGCCGCCGAACGGGACGCCGACGGCGGCTTTCCCGATGCTGCCTTCCGGGAGTTGCGGCGGCTCGGCCTCATCGCCGCGCCGCCGCTGCGTCCCAATGAGATCGGCAGACTTCTGACGCTGCTCGCCGCCGTCGGCCGGGGCGACCTCAGCGTCGGCCGCATCTACGAGGGCCACGTCAACGCGCTGTTCCTGTGTGCGCAGTTCGGCACACCGTCGCAGCGGGCCGAAGTCGACGACCTCGCCCGCGCCGGGCATCTGTTCGGCGTCTGGAACACGGACCTGCCCTCCAACCCTGTGTTGATCGAGAACGGCCGCCTCTCCGGCAGCAAGACCTTCTCGACCGGCGTGGACGGCCTCAGCCGGGCACTGATCACCGCCCCGGCCGATGGCGGGCGACTGATGCTGCTGGTACCGCTCGACGATCGACCCGTCGATCGCAGCTGGTGGCAGCCGCTCGGGATGCGAGCGTCAGGTAGTCACGTCGTCGACTTCACAGGCCTTGCGGTTGAACCCGAATGGGTGATCGGCGGCCCTGACGACTACGTGCGCCCACCCTGGTTCGGTGCCGGCGCCATCCGATTCGCCGCGGTGCAGGTCGGCGGCATGCACGCCGTGTTCGACACCGCGCTGGAGCATCTGTCGCGCACCGGCCGCGCCGCCGATCCGTTCCAAAGCCACCGCATCGCGCGCATGGGCGTCGCCTTGCAGTCCGGCTATCACTGGCTCGACACCGCGGCCGCGGCCTGGCGCGACGCAGCAGCGACCCCCGCCGCAACGAACGCCGGGGAGACGGCGATCGCCGTTGCCAATGCCAGCCGCACCGCCATCGAGGCCGCCGCTCTGGCGGTGCTGGAGGACGCCGAGCGCGCCGTCGGCGCGGCGGGCATGATCGCACCGCACCCGCTCGAGCGGCGCATGCGAGACCTGCGGACCTACCTGCGGCAGCCCAACCCCGACGGCGCGATGACAGCCCTCGGCGGGGCCATTGCACGCGGCGAATGGCGCCCCGGTTCCACCGGTTCAACACGATGATCCCGGCCGTCATCGACCCGCTCGCCGCGCGCAGGGTTCTCGTCGTCGCCCCGCATCCGGACGACGAGACGCTCGGATGCGGCGGCCTGATCGCCCGGCTGGTGGCGGTCGGCAGCGTCGTTCACACCGTCTTTCTGACGGATGGTGGCGCCTCGCATCGCGCCTCGCGCACGTGGCCGAGGCCGCGTCTCGCCGCCTTGCGCGAGCACGAGGCAATCGAGGCGCTGACGGCCCTCGGCGCCGGCGACAGCCCACGCACCTTTCTGCGCCTGAACGATGCCGCGATGCCCATGTCGGGGTCAGCAGCTTGGATAGCCGCACGAGACATGATTGCCGGGGTCGCCGCCGCCCTGATGCCGGATCTCGCCATCCTGCCGTGGCGGCGTGACCCGCATTGCGACCACCGCGACGGATGGCATCTGGCCCGGGAGGCCCTCCGGCAGGCCGACCTCGACCCGCCGATTCTCGAATATGCCATCTGGCTGGACGAGCTCGGCGCGCCCGAGGACTTCCCCCTCGCGGGGGAGGTACAGGCGATCCACGTCGATATCGGGGTCGCGGCAGAGGCGAAGCGGGCCGCACTCGCGGCGCATCGCTCGCAGACCACCGACCTCATCGACGACGATCCGGCGGCCTTCCGCCTGCGTCCCGCCACCATCGAGCGTCTGACCGGCGGGACGGAGCGCTTCTGGCGTGTGACCCCATGAAGCCGATCGACCCCGACGGGTTCGAGCGCCTGTTCCGCACCTCGATCGACCCCTGGAACTACCGGAGTTCGCGGTTCGAGGCCCACAAGCGCCGCGTCCTGCTGCGGGCGTGCGGTACCCGGCTCTACGGTCGCGGGCTCGAGCTTGCGTGCGCGAACGGTGAGACGACACTGCGTCTCGCCGACCGCTGCCTGCGGCTGACCGCCGTCGATGCCTCGCCCACCGCCATCGCCGAGGCCCGCCGGCGGACCCAGGAGCACCCGTCGGTGAGTGTCGGCGTTTCCAGGCTGCCCGACGAGATGCCCCGCGGTCCCTTCGACCTCATCGTCGCCTCCGAGATCGTCTACTACCTGACCCCAAACGACCTCCGACTGCTGATCCCGAAGATCGCAGCCGCCCTGGCGCCCGGCGGACGGGTGGTCGTGCTCCATCACCTCCGCCGCTTCGACGACGCGGCACAGATGCCGGCGCTGGCGCAGGCAGCGGTCCGCCGCGAACTGGCGCGGTCGATGCGGCTCGTCTTCGCGGAGCGCCGCAGCCGGTTCGAAGCCGTCGCCTTCGAGGCGCCGCGAGGGCGGTGACGTTTGCAACGGCTCGTCGCCACCGACAGCTGACGGAACGTCCCCAAAAACGAAACGAGGCCCGCCGCTCTCGCGACGGGCCTCGATCGTGTCACCGGCGGTCAGACCACCGGATGCACCGCAGACCTCAGATCGAGGCCGGGCGCTTCGGCAGGCCGAGGGCCTCCTGGGCGGCCCACGTGTACTTGAAGTCGACGTACTTGCGCCAATCGACGTTCTCCGGAACCTCGCCGGTGATGGCGATTTCCGCCATGAAGCGGTCCATCGCCTCGGCGCTCTCGAAGCCGCCGTCCGGGCTGATCTGGTCGAGCTCGACCTGGTAGAGATCCTCGAAGCTCGCGGGGATCTCGTAGCCGAGGTCGCGCATGGCCTGATAGGCCTTCTGCTTGTTCTCCGGCTTGAAGAGCCACTGGCGGGCCTTGAGGTCGGCCAGCGTGAACGCGTAGGCCGCGTCCTCGTTCGCCTCGAGCCAGCCGCCCATGGCGCCGAAGGCCTCCTGCGGCGCAATGGCGAGCTCTTCGATCAGGAACTTGCCACCGGCTTCCTCGAGCGCCTTGCGGTGCCGCGGGAAGACGCTGGCGCCCTGCACGGTGCCGGCGAGGAGCGCGCCGAGACGGCCGTCCGAACCACCCGACGACGGCACGAAGTTGACGTCGCTCTCCTGCAGGCCGAGCTTCGCCACGAGCTGCTTCTGGACCCAGGTGTTGCGGCCGGCGAGACCACCACCGGTGATGTTCTTGCCCTTCAGGTCCTCGGCGGTGTTGATGCCGGGGGCGACGCCCATGATCCACCACTCGCTGTGGCGATAGATCGAGATGATCTTGATCGGCAGGCCGCTCGCCACGCCGGCGCCGACGAACACCGAGGTGTCGCCGTGGGTGATGTCGAGGCTGCCGCCGATCAGGCCCGGCATGTACTCTTCGGAGAGCGTGATATCGAACTCTTCGATGCCGTGCTCCTGGAAGTAGCCGAGCGCCTGAGCGAGGCGAACCGACCACTGCGCGGCGTAGTTCGGATTGAAGTCGCCGAACCGGATTGCCTTCAGGTTCGACTTGATGTTCTCGATGCTGGGCGTCTGCGCGCCGACCTTACCCGGCAGCGTCGAGGCGGCGATCATGGTGCCGAACACGCCCATCGCGCCGAGCTTCAGGACGTCGCGGCGGGGCAGTGTGATCTTGTGCTTCATCTTGGCGTACTCCCCAGGGATGATATTTGAACGCGGGCTTTCGCGCGTCTTTCAAAAGGCACTTCTTCTTCTGTGCTCGACCGCGTCGTGCGCGGTCGAGCCTTCTTGGCAGTTACCTGACCGCGTCAGACGCGATCGAGGCGGCGCCATGGAGCGACGTAGGCTTCGAGCCAGCGCGTGAAGTTGATCAGCGACAGCGACACGATCACGAGCAACATCAGCACCGCATACATCAGCGACGAGTTGAACGTGTCTGCCGCACGCTGGATCAGGTAGCCGAGGCCGCGCGAGCCGCCGAAGATCTCGGCGATGACGACGCCGATGAGGCCACGGCCGATACCCTGCTGGATGCCCGAGATGATGAAGGGCAGCGTGTAGGGGAACACTACCTTGCGATAGAGGTCCCACTTGCTCGCGCCGAAGACGCGCGCAGCGGAAAGCAGCGACTTCTCCGTCGTCTTCACGCCGGCCCAGGCGTTGATGATGATCGGAAACACGGCCGACAGCACGATGATGGTGATCTGCATCTTCATCGTGAAGCCGAGGAAGAGGATGAACAGCGGCACCAGAGCGATACGCGGCAGCGAGGCGAGTGCCCAGATGTAGGGGCTGAGGATCGTCTCGACGGCCCGGTTTCCACCCATCAGCAGACCGGCCGGGATGCCAATCACGCACGCGATCGCGAGCCCGGTGAACAACGTGGTCATCGAGTAGCCGAGGTGATCGAGAATGCTGCCGGAGATAACGGAGCCCGGCGGCGCAGTGGTCGTCATGCCGACATAGAGCGTCTCGAACATGCCCGACGCAGTCGGCAGGAAGAGCGGGCTGATCGCACCGGAGCGGGCGAACAGCTCCCAGATGATGAAGAAGCACGTCAGGTTGATGGCGGTAATGAACCAGGACCCCCAGCGCCGCCAGAACTCGGCGAATGTCCACTGGGCGTCGGTGTACCGGCCAGAATCGGCCGGCGGGGTGGCAGATGAACTCTGGACCGTCATCACTTTCCTCCGCGGGCGGCCTGCAGCGCCTCGTCCTTCACGAGACGCCAGATGTGCTCACGTAGCTCGCCGTATTCGGGAAGCGCCTTCACGTCGTAGCTGAAGCGCGGGCGCGGCAGGTTCACCGGAACGATCTCTTTGATCTGTCCGGGCCGGTAGGAGATCACCACGACGCGATCGCCGAGCATCACCGCTTCGTCGATCGAATGGGTAATGAAGACGACCGTCTGGCGCGTCTCGGTAACGAACCGCTCGAGTTCGCTCTGCATCGCCTCGCGCGTCATCGCATCGATGGCGGCGAAGGGCTCGTCGGCAAGCAGGATGTCCGGCTCAGTCACCAGCGCCCGGGCGATGCCGACGCGCTGCTTCATGCCGCCCGACAGTTCGTAGGGGAACGACTTCTCGAAGCCGTTGAGGTCGACGAGCTTCAGATAGCGGCGGACTCGCTCGTCCATCTGCTCCTTCGACAGCCCGAGGTTCTTGAGCTCGAACGGCATCCGGACGTTGGCTTCGACGGTGCGCCAGGGCATCAGCGCATAGTCCTGGAACACCATCGCGCGGTCCGGCCCGGGCCCTGAGACGGGCTTGCCGTTGACTTCGACGCTGCCCTCCCACGGCTGCACGATGCCGGCGATCGCGTTGATGAACGTGGTCTTGCCACAGCCCGACGGACCGACGAGCACGACGAACTCGCCCTTGTTCACCGTCAGCGTAATATTCTTGAGGGCTGTCAGCAACTTGCGCTCGCGGTGCAAGCTGTAACCGATCGTCAGGTTCTCTGCGACGATGACGGGTTGCGCAGACGCACTTTGCGCGCCCGGTTCTGTTGCGGAGATCGTATTCGCCAATGCCATTGCGCAGCCTTCCTGAAGGCGGACATTCCACACACTCGAGGGAGAATGTTGCAAGCCGTCGCCGCGTGCGGCGCGCCGTCTCCTCCCTGCGGAACCCGTTCTGACGACGGGCTTAACTGCACTGACAGTATTCTCGTAGCATGGTCGGGTCAAGCAATCGTTTGCATAACCCGGGAGAGCACCAGCCGCGATAGCGAAGACAACCCCGACTTGCAGAAATCGGCCCAATAATCAGATGGTTCGAACGCGTCACCGATGCTCGACGGCCGCTGCCCCCAGTGATCCGGCCATTTTGCACATCCCGCGCGAAAACACGAACACGCGCCGAACCGGCGCGCTCTACTGGTCTCGGAAGCTGCGCGGCGTCATCCGGAGATTGACGGTGTTGAGGGCGCGGCGCGTCGCCGGTGTCGGGGCGACGGCATCGACCGCCTCGAACATCTGGCGCGCCGAGATGAAGTCCCCCATCTCGTAGTGCGACCAGCCGCGGAGCATCATCAGGTCGTTCTGTTCGGGCGCCAGCGCCCGGCGCTGGTCGAGCGCCTCGAGCGCCTGGGTGAATTTTCCACGCTGATAGGCGTCAGTGGCCACCTGGGTGACGAGACTGGTCTCGATCTGGTGGCGACGGGTCGCGTCCAGCGGCGCCCGGGCCGCCGCGAGCGCCGCATCGCGCGTCAGCCCCATGCGCAGGTATGCGAGGGCCGCGCCGAAGGCGGCTTCACCACCGCCGGCTTGCGAGAAGGCCTGGGCCGCCTCGAAGGGCCTGTCCTGCTCCATCAGGCACCAGCCAGCCGCGAGCGTGCCCGCCCCTGCCCCGCCGCAGCCGATGCCCTGTGTCCGGCGTGGTCCCGGGCCAGCGCCATCGGCGGTGTCTCCGAGCATCATCCCGCCGCCTTGCGATCCGGAGGATTCGCCCGCAGCTGGCGATACGAGCCGAAGCGCTTCGTCGGCGGGCGGGCGCCGCCGGGCGGCGCGGTCGTCGGCGAGGCCGAGCTCGCGCAGGATCGATTCGGCTTCCGCCGACATCGGCACGCGGCCGGGCGCCGTCGCGATCGCCCGACCGCCTGTTCCGCCGCGCTGAGCGGTACCCTGGGCAGCGCCCTGGACGTAGAGTTCGGGCAGGCGCGGAAACGTCGCGACCCATGTCCGCAACACGTCCTGGAACCCCGCACCGTCGTCGAGCGCACGATAGGCAAGGCCGAGCCCGTACGCGGCGACCTCGGAGGGGTGCCACTCGAGCGACGCCGAGAACCAGTCAGCCGCGACCTCCGCCTGGCCGGCGTTGTAGGCGTACCAGCCGAGAGCCTGGGCGCCGAGCGGCGAGCGCTGCTCTGCGACGGTTTGCGAGAAGCGGTCGAGCAGCGGCTGTTCGATGCGTGCGGTGTCGTCCGTCGTCAGGGCCGTCGTGATCGCCGTGAGATAGGCGGCCATGTTCTCCCGGGCGGCGTTGCGCCACTCGAAGGCCACCGGCTCCGCCTCGATCTGGCGGCCGAGGTCCTGCATCGCCAGCACGTAACCCTCGGCTGCCTTGGCGCCGCCGCCCCGCTGCAGCGCATACAGGAACCATCCGGTGGCGCCCTGCGCATCGCCGTGACGGTAGGCATAGAAGCCGAGCAGCAGCGCGTCGTTGGCCCCGCCCTCCCCCTGTGCCGCGGTGGCGAGACGGGCGAGCGCGTCCGGTGGCGCCGTCTGGGACGGGTCGTCGTTGGCAGCCGATACCTGCCGGCGGGCGATTTCCAGCCTGACGACGTCGAAGGCCGGATCGGATGCCGGTGGATCGACGGCACGCGCGAGCAACGCCTCGACGCGGGCGAGCGGCAGGAAATCGAGGGCCTTCTGGAGGGCCGCCACCTTCGGAGCCGCACCCGGACAATTCTCGACGATGTAGGTCTCAGCGTCGACGGCACGCTGCTCGCTGCCGGTGCGGGCGAACGCCTCGGCGACCCGCCAGAGCACCTCGATGTTGTCGCACGTCAGCATCGCCGGCGCGCTGTCAGCGATGGCGAGGACCGTCTCCCACTGCTCGACGTCGGCGGCATTGAGCAGCCTCTGGCGCTCTCCAACCTGGTCGAGCGCCGCGACCAGATCGGCGGGGGGCGTCCAGCCGGGCTCGGCCTCCTGGCGGTCGGCGATGGCCTTGCGGGCGGCGGCATAGTCGCCGGCGCCGTAGAGGTCCCAGATCGGCTGGACGTCGCTCGGCATCGGGGCGTTGGGATCGAACAGGTTCGCCGGCGGCTCCCAGTTCGGATAGAGCCGATGCAGGCGCTGCATCTCGGCCTGAGCCCGCCGCGTGTCGCCTTGCTGCAGGAAGTAGCGCAACGCGCTGTCATCGACTTCGGGATCGGCCGTCGCCGACGTAGCGGATTGCGCCGATGCGGGTGCAACTGCCGGCTGGGCGGGCGTCGGCGGTGCTGCGGGCGGCGCGGGGGCGGCGGCTGCATCGGCGGCGCCAACCGCTGCCGACGTGGACTGACGCTGCGGGACGATCAGCGGACCTTGCGCGACGACACTGTCCACGGCCTCGGGCCGGGAATTCGCGGCCGGGGCGCCGGCGTCCGTTGCCCGCCCGACGGCGTGGGCGACGAGCACCGTGGCGGCGGTCGCCACGGCGACGGCCGCACCGACGAGCACGCCGATCCTGGCGCGGTGCGAGGCTGGGACGGCCGGCATCGGCTGCGGACTGCGCTCCTTCCCGCTCACGGCTCGGCCTTCCTGCCGAGCCGGCGCAAGAACATCCAACTCGTCACGCCGACGCACAAGATCATCACCGCCACCACCCACACATAAACGGCGATGTTGATCGAGAACCAGTTGGCCGAAACCAGCCGGACGTTGGCGAGCGAGAAGGGCTGGGTCGCCATGTCGACGACGGCGGCGGGAGGATAGGTCGCGACGGCTCCGGTCGCCTCGTCGTAGATCGCCGTCGCGCCGGCGAGCCGCAGCCAGGTGGTCGGTGCCGTCACCACGGCGGTGGCGGTCGCCAGGGCGGCGTCGTTCGCGCCAGTCAGGAGCGTCCAGGGAGCGGGTGCGGCGTCCGCCCAGAAGAATGATCGCCAAGTCGGCGGGGAGGCCGGGGCTTGTGCCAGCGCGAGCGAGCTGCGGGGCGACAGCCGCACCGGCCCGCCACCGCGACCGACGCTGCCGAACACGGCCGTCGCCTCGTTCAGCCACTGCCGGATCCATTGCAGCACATCACTGGTGGCGTCGTCGCCGACCTGCCGCCGCCACTGGTCGTAGAGGGCACGGGTGCGCTCGGGATTGCCGATGTCGATCGGCGGACCGGCGGGTCCGGCCGTGGGCGAGGCCGGCTGCAACTGTTCGAGCCGCCGCATCGCATCGGCGAACGCCCCCGACGCCGCCGGTGCCGTCTGTGACTGGGACGGTGTGCGAACGACGGCGGTCCGCCAGGACTCGATCGCCAGCGACAGGCCGGTGGCCGTCACCACCGAAGGCGGCACCTCGGCCGCGGTCGCGACGATGAGGGCGGGGCGCCCCGCGAGTCCCGCCTCGTCGGGCACCACCTCCGCTAGCAACGGCTTTCCCGTGTCGACGGAGAGGCGCGCCAGCAGCGTCGCCGCCGCCGGCGCGGCCGCAGCACTTCCGCCGAGATAGACCGCCAGCGGCCGGTCACGGCTGATCCCGTAGGGGAACGCGTCGGCGGAAAACGCTGCCAGATTGGGCCACGAGCCGAACCGTGCGAACTCCGGCACCTCGAAGACGCTGGAATCGAACAGTACGAAGCGGTCCTCCCCCGTCCCCGACATGCCGGGCGGGCACTCGAGGTCCGACTGCGTCACCAGCACGGTCTCGAGTTCGATGCGGTTGTAGCCCGGACGGAAGAACTGCATGGGCACGTTGATGCGGCGCTTGTCGAACAGCCCGCCCCGCGTCGTCGCGAGCCGCAGGCTGAGCGCCACCTGACCGTTGACGCGGATGTTGATGACGCTGCCGGGGCCTACCTCCTCGGTGAAGGCGGCATCGAGACGAAGCCTCGCCGTACCGCTGCTCGCCCCGTAGAAGTCCGCCGGCAGCAGGAAACTGAAGCTCTCGGCGAAGCGACGTCCGGAGACCTCCTGCGTGCGCAGTCCGAGTTCGGCGAAGCTGCGCGCCTCGCCACCGTCGAACTCAACCACCTCCGGGAAGCGCCAGTGACCCGGCCCTTCGCCGGGATAGACGGCGTCGGCAGCGGTCGCCCGCAGGCGCTCGATGGCGGTCTGCACGTCGGCGGGTGACGGACCGCTGACGACGAGCGTCGGAACGCCGGTGGCGGGGTCGGAGGCGAAGGCGACCGTCGGCCCCTTCTCCGCCTCGACCGCCCCGACGGTGGTGAACGGCAGGATCGCGATGGCCGTGCCGACAACGACGGCGAGCCGGCCCGGCGATCGCCGGCCGGGGCGGTCGCCGGCGCCGGGCTCGACCACCGGATGACCGAACCGGCCGAGCACCGCGGCGGCGCTGGTCACCGCGGCGACGGACGCGAAGCGGGCTCCGAACGGCCCCTCCTGGAAGGGGCCGAGCAATACGAGGCTGGTGGAGCCGGTGTCGGAGACCCCGACCGCCGGCAGGTCGGCGAGGCCGGACAGCGCCACCGGGCCGCCCTCGAAGCTGAAGCCGGTGGTCGCCGGCTGCAGCAGCGACCAGAGCTCGAATGTCGCCGCGACGGAGCAGTCGACCCGGTGGCGCTGCTCGACCGCGATGCGCACCCTGTTCGGTCCGGCCCGTAAGACGCCCATCGGCAGGCGCGTCTGGTAGCGCCGGACGCGGCCGGCCGAGGTGATCGGCTCGGCCATCACGGGTTCGCCGTTGACCGTCACGGTCAGCCGTGACGCCTCCGGCATCACCACCACCGCCGACAGCATGCCGACCGACAGCGTTGCCGGCCGGGCGGCCTCGGCAGCGCTGAGGTAGACGGTCTCCGTCACCGAGGCGTTCTCGCCCGAGAGGCTGATGTCGGGAGCAGAGAGGATCGGTCGGTCGACGGCGACGCTGCCGCTCGCAGCCGCCGGCGGCGGGGCCGGTGCCGCAGCGGCAGGAGCAGCCGGCTGCGCCGGCTGCGTCGGTGGGGCCGCGGGCTCGCCGCTGCGCATCTGAAATGGTGCGACCCGGGTGCCCGAGGGAGTGGAGGGGGCGGCGGGAGCGGCTGGCGGGGCAGCGGGAGTGGCGGCCGGGGGCGCACCGCCGGCTCCGCCGTCTCGGGGCGGCCACGGCATCTGGGCGGCGGCGACCACCGTTGCCGCCAGCAGCATCGCCGCGGCGAGCCCGACAGTCGGTCGGCGCCAGCCTCCCCTCATGCCACCCGCCTCCTTTCGGCGCGGCGGGAGGCGCGGGTGCGGTAGATGTAGCTGATGCCGCGGATGGCGTGCACGGCGGACGTGAAGATGACGAACAGCGTGCCGCGAATCACCCCGACCTCGACGCGCCGCTTGATCAGCAGGGCCTGCCAGCGGGCGGAATCCGAGAAGACGAGGTCGGCGAGCAGCCGGTCATGCACCGGTTCGGTCGGGTCGGAGCTGCAGCCGAGCTGGACGTCGCCGTTGCTCATCAGGCCGACGTCGCGCACGACGATCGGCATGCGGTCCGACGGCAGCGGCTTCGACGGCGTGAAGCGAAGCTCGCACCGCGAGCCCGAGGCGATGTTGCCAATGCCGCCACGCTTCACGAGCAGGCGCACGCCGGACATCGAGCCGTCCTCGATCATCACCGGCACGGTCGTCTCGCCGACGATCAGCTCGCCCGGACGAGAAACGTCGACGCGCGGCGCCTGCCGAAGGTTGCGCCGCTCAGCGACCACGCCGAGGGCGGAACCGGCTAGAAGGAGGTTGAACAGGTTCCAGCCGCCGACGACGAGCGTAACGTCGTTCGACAGCGGCTCCGTCACGACACGCCACACGGTGGCGACGAGGCCTGCCACCAGAAGCGCGAAGATGCCGTAGAAGGGCCAGCCGAGCGACGAGATCTGATCCCGGTCCGTGGTCTGGCCCTTGTCCGTCACCTTGAAGACGGGACGTCGCGGGCTGCCGATCACCGACAGCACTGCGCGGCCGAGATAGACGGACTGGAGATATTCGTAGATCTCCGACATCCACGGCCAGCGGAACTTCCCGTACAGCGCGTTCTGCATCAACAGGTTAATGATGATGTAGACCAGCGTATAGGCGAAGAACTCATATCCGCTCGTATCGAAGATCTGCAGTCCAAAAAACAGATACAGAAGCGGCGAAAACAGGAACGCCGCCCTCGAGAACGGAAACAGCCAGTAGAGCAGGCTGGACATGTAGCAGATGCGCTGCGGGAAGGAGAGGCCGCGCTTGAACATCGGGTTCTTCAGGATCATGACCTGCGTCATGCCCTGCGCCCAGCGAGAGCGCTGGGTGATGAAGCTGGTGTAGGTCTCGGGCTGGAGGCCGGCGACAAGCGGTTTCTCGACATAGACGCTCGTCCAGCCGCGCGAGTGCAGCTCGAGGGCCGTCTCACAATCCTCGGTGATCGAGAGGCCCGAGAAGCCATTGCTCTCCCGCAAGGCTTCTCGCCGGAGCACTGCCGCCGAGCCGCAGAAGAACGACGCGTTCCACTTGTCGAGTCCGCGCTGGACCATCCCGTAGAACTGGTCGTTCTCGGAGGCCATGCGGTTGAAGGTGTTGAGGTTGTACTCGACCGGGTCGGGATTGATGAAGAAGTGCGGCGTCTGCACGAGAAAGAGCTTCTTCTCGCGCTTGAAGAAGCCCACCGTCTCGGTGAGAAAGTCGCTGGTCGGCGCGTGGTCGGCATCGAAGACGGCGACGAGTTCCCCGTTCGTGACACCGAGCGCGGCATTGAGGTTGCCGGCCTTGGCGTGCTCATTGCGGGCACGCGTCAGGTAGACCGCGCCGAGACCCGTAGCGAGTGCGGTCAGTTCCTCACGCCGCTCCCTCGCGGCTTCCGCCTCGAAGCGGTTGGTGGAGTTGCACTTCTGCTCGGTGCCGCCGTCGTCGAGCAGGTAGACCGTCAGCTTGCCGTCCGGGTAGTCCATCCCCTTGGCGGCGGCGACGGTCATCGCCAGCAGCGCCTTCTCCTCGTTGTAGGTGGGAATGAAGACGTCCACCGTCGGCAGGTCTTCGTCCGACAGCCGGGGTGCCGGCGGGCGCTTCAGCGGGTCGGAGACGACGAACAGCGAGATCGCCAGGATGCCGACGCTGTACATCTCGGCGACGTAGAGGATCATGCCGGGGATGAAGTTGGCGAGCGGCTCGACGGGGGGCAGCGACGAGGTGGTGCGCCAATAGACATAGCGCAGCACGACGGCAGTTCCGAAGGCGAGGAAGATCGAGCGCCACAGCCCCATCGGCCGGAACATCTTGATGATGGCGATGGCGGCGATCGCCACCAGCCCGACCGCCAGATGCGTCGCCATGCTGATCGGCTGGGCAAGCAGCCCGATCAGCAGCACCGAGCTGGTGATCCACAGAAGCGCCCAGACGACCGTCATCGCGCCCTCCCCGCCCCGTGCCGACGGACGCCGGAGATCATCGCCGACGCGATCACGGCGACGCCCTCGGGGCGGCCGGGACGACGGTGGATGGCGCCGGTGCCGCCGGTGCCGGCGAGGCCGGGACAACCTGGCGGACCGGCTGCTGTCCGGCCCCCGGCGCCGGCGGAACCGTCGAGCTCGGCTGCGGCGACGGCGAAGCGGCGGGCGATGCCTCGCTCAACGCCGGCGGCATGCCGAGTTCGGTCGGCGCCGACGTCGGGCTGGACGGCCGCACCATCGTCGGCTGCGCCACCGGCGTGGGCAGCCGGTCGGAGGGCTGCCGCACCGTGCGGACGGGCGCCTGGGTCGCCTCGGGCCGCCGTGTCGTCCGTGGCGGCGCCGCGACGACGGGGGCAATGCCGACCGGCGGCGGAGCAGCGGCTGCGGCCCGCGAAGCGGCGGCCTGGTCGGTCAGCGGATTGATCGATACGCCGCGCTGGCCGATTTCCGGATCGGCGGGCGGCGGCGTGCCGAAGGGGTTCCAGTTCGGATTGGGAAGGGTGGCGACGAAGGCGAAGCCGTACATCACCGCCAGCAATTGCGCGTCCGTCACGCCGCGGCGGCAGAGCCGCAGCCTGAGACTGATCTCCCCGCGCGCGCTCGGCTCCTGGAAGATGTTGCGCTGGGCGTGGATGCGCTGCCACGCATAGAGGCAGCGGCCGTTGGCGTTGCCGCCGAAGGCGAAGCCGAAGGGGCCGTAGCTGTTCTGGGCATAGTCCGGCGAGATCGCCATCGGCAGCGGGATCTTGCGCCGCATCTCCGCGCCGATCTCGGTCAGGGTGCCGGTGTCCCGCTTCAGGTTGCCGGCATCGGGCGGCGCCTTCAGCGGACCGTAGAAGGTGACGTCGATCGTGTTCTCGCCGGAAACGCTGCCGTCGGTCTGCAGGATGATCGTCTGCCGGACCGCGTTGCGGTAGGTGCGCTGGATCACGCCGATGACGGTCGGCCCACCCACCGGCGGCGCGACGAAGGCAGCTTCCGGCCCGAGCATCCGGTCCTGCGCGAGGGCGATCGGCTCGACCCGCTCGCCGTAGGGCGCCATGACGCAGCCGGCCAGCGACAGTGCACTTACGAGCACGACCGTTCCGCCGCGCATCCGGGGCCAAAACTGCAACACCATACGCCCCATCCGGCGCCCCTGCCCATCGCCCTTAACCGAACGTTAGGCACATTGGCGGAGGTTGAGGGGTTGCGTAAAGCACCCAGCCGGGGCGCTCAAGCGCGCATGCGGGCCAGCGGGAAAATATCCCCTGTCACTTTGCCGGCATCCGCCCGAGCGACTGCGCTCTCAGTCGACGAAGTCGGCGCAGCGCGGCGCCGGCGCGGCGCCCCAGGGCATGATCGGCACCGACGAGGTCGAGTTCTTCGGGCTGCCCTCGATGATGCGGTCGGAGTAGACGAGGTAGACCAGCACGTTCCGCTTCGTGTCGCAGCCGCGCACGATCTGCATCCGCTTGAAGACGAGCGAGCGTCGCTGGCTGAACACCTCCTCGCCCTGCTCGAACTTCTCCTTGAACGTGATCGGGCCGGTCTGACGGCAGGCGAGCGAGATGTCGGAGACCTCCTCGGCCAGGCCGAACATGCCCTTGTACCCGCCGATGTAAGGCAGCGTGTAGTGGCAGGCGACGCCCTCGATCGCGGGATCGTCGATGCCGTAGACGACGAGCTTGGCGTCTGGCGAGAGCATCCGCCAGACCGTCGTCTTCTCGAAGATCTCGTCCGGCCCCTGGGCCAGGGCGGGGGACGCAAGAAAGAGGGACAAGGCGGTGGCGGCGGCGAGGCGGAGGATGGACATCGGCGATCCTTCGTGAAATGGCGTCCGGCATCGATATAGGAAGCGGACGGCGCAGTTGCGACGGACGCGGGCGGCCCTCGTCGGGCCGGCGGGGGGTGAGCATGATCCCGGTTCTCATCGGCACGCTCGCGTGCCTGATCGCGGTCGCCATTCATACGACCGTGGTCAGCGCGGTGATCGTCGCCTCGCCCCGGCTCGCCCGGGATGCCACGCGACACCGCTTCTTTCGTATCGTCCGTACGGTCCTGCCGTCGGCCATCACCCTGCTCGTCGCCCACATGCTCGAGATCATCGTCTGGGCGTCGATCTACAAGCTGCTCGGCGTCACCGCCGACGGCGACGCGTCCTTCTACTTCGCCTTCGTCAACTACACGACGCTCGGCTACGGCGACGTGCTGCCGACGTCCGAATGGCGCCTGCTCGGGCCGATGGCGGCCTGCTGCGGCATCCTGCTGTTCGGGTTGTCGACGGCGGCGCTTTTCGAGGTGCTCCGCCAGACGGCGCTGACCGTCGAGACGGTGGACGAGGCCGCGTCTACTCGGCCGCGGCCCTGAGCGGCAGATCGGGCAGTTCGTGGCCGATCGCCGCCAGCATGTTCTCGAGGAAATTGCGGGCCGAAGCCTCCCACGAGAAGCCCAGCGCATAGGCCCGGCAGCGGGAGCGGGGAATCTCGAGCGCCGCCAGCGCCGCCTTGCGCAGGTCGTTGTCGAGCACGCCCGTGCGGCTGTCGCCGATGACGTCGATCGGCCCCATCACCGGGAAGGCCGCCACCGGAACGCCGCTCGCCAGCGCCTCGATGACGACATTGCCGAACGTGTCGGTGAGGCTCGGGAACACGAAGACGTCGAGCGAGGTGAAATGCTCGGCGAGCTCGCGGCCGACCTTTGCGCCGGTGAAGACGACGTCCGGGAAGCGGCGCTGCAGATCCGCGACGGCCGGCCCGTCACCGACCACGACCTTCGAGCCCGGCAGGTCGAGCTCGAGGAAGGCCGAGAGGTTCTTCTCGATGGCGACCCGGCCGACATAGCCGAAGATCGGCCGCGGCAGGTCCAGGACCCGGCGGTGATCCGGGTTGAACAGGCTGTGGTCGACGCCCCTGTTCCAGCGCACGAGGTTGGTGAAGCCACGAGCCGCCAGGTCGCGCTCCAGCGTCGGCGTCGCCACCATGCAGGCGGCCGCCGCGCCGTGGAAATAGCGCATCCACGCATACGTCCAGTCTAGCGGCACGGGAATGCGGGCCGCGACGTACTCGGGAAATCGGGTGTGATAGCTCGTCGTGAAACGGACGCCGTTCCGCACGCACCAGCGCCGGGCGAGCACGCCGAGCGGGCCCTCCGTCGCGATGTGGATGAGCTCGGCGCCAGAATCACGAAGCCTGCCGTACACGGACCACGGCGTGGCCAGCGCCAGCCGGATCTCCGGGTAGGTCGGACAGGGGATCGTCTTGTAGTCCGCCGGGGTGAGCGTCTCGCAGGCGACACCGAACGTCTCGAGCTCCTCGAGCGTGCGCTCGAGCGTCCTGACGACGCCGTTGATCTGCGGGTGCCAGGCGTCACTGACGAGCAGGAGTCGGCTCATGCGGCGGCGCGTGCGCCGGGGGCTGCGACGGGGACGAGGCTCCGGGAAGAGCTCGCCCAGTAGACGAGCTCAAGCGTTCCATCATGGGATTCGATCACAGCGGTGCAGCTCTCCACCCAGTCGCCGGTGTTGATGTAACTCACACCGCCGAGGTCGTGCAAAGCGGCATGATGGATGTGGCCGCACACCACCCCGTCGACGGCCCGCCGTCGCGCCTCGGCCGACAAGGCATCCTCGAACTTCCCGATGAAGTTCACCGCGTTCTTCACCTTCAGCTTCGCCCAGGCGGAGAGCGACCAGTAGGTGAGGCCGATCTTGCGCCGGCCCACATTGAGCCAGGTATTCATTCCGAGGGCGGCAGTGTAGGCCCAATCCCCGAGGAATGCGAGCCACTTGGCGTGTCGGACGACGATGTCGAACTGATCGCCGTGGATGACCAGGAGCCGTCGGCCGTCGGCCGTCTCGTGGATGGTCGAATCGACAACCTCGACGCCGCCGAAATGCGTGCCGAGATAATCCCGCAGGAACTCGTCGTGATTGCCCGGGACGTAGACGACCCGGGCGCCCTTGCGCGCCTTGCGCAAGAGCTTCTGCACGACGTCGTTGTGTTCCTGCGGCCAGTACCACGCCCGCCTGAGGCGCCAGCCGTCAATGATGTCGCCGACGAGGTAGATCGTCTCGGCATCATGATGGCGCAGGAAGTCGAGCAGCAGGTGCGCCTGGCAGCCTCGTGTCCCCAAATGCACGTCGGACAGGAAGATGGTGCGGCACAGACGCGTGGGAGCGTCGTCGCTCATGGCTGGAACCTTGCTCGCGCCGGCCGACCTGGCAGCCGCCGCCACCGGAGGGCAGATTCGGCGGAACGAGCGGTCCGGAACAACTTCGCCGGCGCGCTCGGCCGCCGAGAGACACGATTCCGATTTCAGGATTGTGACGAGGTTCCCGGCTGTCAGGCGGGCCAGTGCGCATGGAAGTGGTGCACGGGGCCGTGGCCGCGGCCGATCGTCAGCCGGTCCGCCGCGGCGATGGCGGCGGCGATGAAGCGCTTGCCCTCGCCCACGGCCTCCTCCAGGGCGGCGCCCTTGGCGAGCCCGGCCGTGATCGCCGAGGACAGGGTGCAGCCGGTGCCGTGGGTGTTGCGGGTCGCGATCCGCGGCGCCCGGAACCAGACCGGATCGCGGCCCGACTGAACGAGCACGTCGGCCGATTCGTCGCCCGTGGCGTGGCCGCCCTTGACCAGCACGGCCGCCGGCCCGAGATCGAGGAGCGCCGTCCCCTGCGCCACCATCTCGGCCTCGTCAACCGCCGGCGAACGCCCAAGCAGCCGGGCGGCCTCGAAGAGGTTCGGGGTGATCAGCAGCGCCATCGGGAAGAGCCGCCGCGTCAGCACCGCCACCGCCGCGTCGGCGATCAGCGGGTCGCCCGAGGCTGCCACCATCACCGGGTCGAGGACGATGGGCGGCCCGGCCCAGGCCTCCAGCCCGCTGGCCACCGCCTCGATGACCGCCGGTTGCGACAGCATGCCGATCTTCACCGCCGCGACGGCGAGGTCCGAGAAGACCGAATCCATCTGCGCGCGAACGAACGCCGGCGGGATCTCCTGGATCGCCTGCACGCCGGTGGTGTTCTGGGCCACCAGCGCGGTGACGACGGTGGCGCCATAGACACCGAGGGCAGAGAAGGTCTTGAGGTCGGCCTGCAGGCCGGCGCCCGCCGTCGGGTCGGTGCCGGCGATGGAGAGCGCGATCGGCGTCGTCGGAACAGTCATGCGGAGGCCTCGGCACGGGCAGCATCGACGGCGCGGCGGAGCGCTCTCGTGGCAGCTGCAGGATCGGGTGCGGCACAGACTGCGGAGATGACGGCGACACCGTCCATCCCCGCGGCGATGACGGCGCCGGCATTTTCCGCGGTGATGCCGGAGATGGCGCCGACGGGCATCGCCCTCACGCGCCGGCGGACGGTCGCGGCGATCTCGGCAATGCCGGCGACGCCGATCGGCGGCGGTGCGTCCGCCTTGCTGCCGGTGGCGAAGGCGCACTGGCCGCAGACATAGTCGAGGAGGTCGAGTTCGGCCGCCTCTGCCTCGGCGACGGAGTTCAGGCTGAGGCCGAGGATGGCGTCGGGACCGAGCAGCCGGCGCGCGTCGGCGACGGCCATGTCGTCCTGGCCGACATGCGCACCGTCGGCGCCGGCGGCGAGCGCCACGTCGATGCGATCATTGACGACGAGCGGCACGCCCGAGCCCGCCAGCACGGCGAGGAGCGCCCGCGTCGTCTCGACCATTTCGCCGGTGGATGCGTGCTTGTCGCGGTACTGCAGGAGGGTGGCGCCGCCCGCCACCGCGGCGCGGGCGATGTCGGTCAGCGGCCGACCGTTCGAGGCCGACGGGTCCAGGACAATGTAGACCGAGTGGTCGACGCTGCGGCGCGCGCGAGCCCCGGCCGGCAGAGGCGAACCACCCGGACCAGCGGTTCTCGACAGTGTCTGTGCGAGGTGAGCAGCCATCCCATTCCCTCCGCCGGAATGACCCGGTTCAGGTTCGAGGGGTTGGTCGCGCACGACCTCTCAGCCCGGACGGGCACCCCCATGAGGAGGCGGCACCGTAGCCGCGGCGGCAGGCGGATGTCAAAGCGCTGAACCAGGGCCAACGCCCCCGATGCGACCCGCGTCGACCTCTACGGCGGCGGCACGTGCGAGAGCTTGTCGGGGTTGCGGACGACGTGGATGGCGGTGATCAGGCCGTCCTCGATCTCGAAGGCGGTGGTCTGCAGGGTGCCGTCCGCGTGGCGCGTTACATAGCCCGGCAGGCCGTTGATCCGCGCCTCGCGGACGACGCCCGGTCCGAGCGGCGCGCGGGCGAGCCGGCTGAAGAAGCGCGCCACCGCCTCGCGGCCGACGAGCGGATCCTTCACCGCCGAGGCGCGCCCTCCACCATCGGCGGTGAGCACGACGGAGGCGGCCAGCACCTGCGAGAGCGCCGATGCGTCGCCGCTGTCGGCGGCCGCGCGGAAGGCGCGCGCGATGCGCTCGCTCTCTTCCGTCGGCACGGGGAAACGCGGCCGCTCGGAGCGGACATTGCGGCGGGCGCGGGTCGCGAGCTGGCGGCAGGTCGCCGGCGATCGTCCCAGCGTCGCGGCAATCTCGTCGAAGCTCGCATCGAAGATGTCGTGCAGCAGGAAGGCGGCACGCTCCAGCGGCGACAGCCGCTCGAGCGCCAGCATCAGCGCGACCGACAGGTCGAGGGCTGCATCCTCCGCGTCTCCGCCGCCGAAGGCATCGGCCTCGAGCACGGGCTCGGGCAGCCACGAGCCGACATAGGTCTCCCGCCGCGCCCGCGCCGACTTCAGCCGGTCGAGGCAGAGCCGGGTGACGACGCGCGACAGGAAGGCGCCGGCATCGTCCACCGCGGCCCGGTCGGCTCCGTGCCAGCGGAGGAACGCGTCCTGGACGACGTCCTCGGCATCGGCGACCGAGCCCAGCATGCGGTAGGCAAGGCCGCGCAGCCGGCGCCGGTGCGGCTCGAAGCCATCCGCCGGCGCCGACGACGGGGGCAACGTGGCGTTCACGCCGCACTGCGCTCCTCGACCGGATGCACGGCACGAACGCCGACGTTGAGCCGGTTCCAGCCGTTGATCGCGACGATCAGCATGGACAGGCGAACGATCTCGGCCTCCGAGAAGTGGCGGGTGAGCTCGTCGTAGACATCATCGGGCACGCCTGACTCCGGGAGACGCGTCAGCGCCTCGGTCCACGCCAGCGCCGCGCGCTCGCTGTCGCTGAAGAGCGGCGATTCCCGCCAGGCGCTGAGGAGATAGAGCCGCTGCTCGCTCTCACCGTGCTTGCGTGCATCGCGGGCGTGCATATCGAGGCAGAACGCACAGCCGTTCAGCTGCGAGGCCCGCATCTTCACGAGCTCCATCAGCGATGTCGGGAGGCCGCTCGCCCGGACATAGGTCTCGAGGCCCATCATGGCCTTGATGGCGTCGGGGGCGGATTTGAACAGGTCGATACGGGGGGTCATCGTCGTCCTCTCGTTGCCCGGATGAGCCCGGGTTCGGAGACAGGACGAGACAGACCGACGAGGTGTGACACCGATCCGCAAAAATGTTGCCGACCGTCCACGTCGGCGCGGCCGCGGGTCGCGGCCGACCTCAGACCATGCCGACGGGCAGCAACCACCCATCAGCCTCGTCGATCAGTAATATTCCTCTTCCGAAGTGCCGCGGTAGAGGTTCATGATAGTGTTGCGCGTCCCGACCGAGCCAGCGAGCGTCTCGGTGCCGTGCCAGCTCTTCTTGCCCTTGCGATTGTTGACCGCAAAGGCGTATCCGGTGTTCGGCAGGAACTCGAACTTCTTGAACTTCTTCAGCGAGCGGCGCGTCAGCTTGGCGATGAGCGAGCCGTCTTCCTCATAGAGAACGGTGCCGATGTCGCGCTGGCTCTCGTCAGGCGGCAGATAGATCTGCATCGTGACGATCTTCTCGAGACCGTCGGTGTGCGGCTTGATGCGGTAGCCCTCGGTGTCACGCAGGAGCGTGCAGCGCGGCCAGGCCTGGATGTCGCCGACCTTCGCAGGCGTCGTGTCGAAGCGCAGCGCGATGTCGGTGGCGAGCTTGCGGAAGACCGCCTGCTTCAGCTCCGGCGAGGTCAGGATTTCCGTCATCTCGCGCCAGAACTGCTTCAGTCCCGGCGGCAGGGTGTCGAGGGCCTCGCGCGACAGGAAGAAGCGGTCGCGCGTGCTCTCGCCGTTCGGCCGGCGCCAACGCTCGATGTTGATGGGCGAGTAGACCGACTTCTCCGGCAGGCTCGCGAGGATGTCGCGGTAGAAGTCGGCGGGGAACAGCTCCCGCGCGTAGAAATACGAGAACGGGTGGTCGCTCGATTCCGCCTTGTCGACGGCCGCCACCATGTGGGCGATGACCCGGCGCTGGCGCTCGGTGAGCGAGCGGGGCATCGGCACGACGACGGACGAGGACGCGGCGGCGGCGTTCATGGCAGGGGACGGCATCGGATCGGCTCCGGGTCTGTGGGCGTTGCGCTCGTCCAGCCACTGGAAGTCCGCGGCCCGGACGATCCGCCTTTCCTCTCTTTTGCGCGCGTCGGGGGGTGGATGGCAAGAGTCCGCAACAGATGCGAGTGAAAATCAGAAGCGCCTCTTTCCCCACCCCTCCCCGGACGGGCCTTGCCTCTTGCTCCTTGGGCGGGCTTCCGGTTCAGTCCGATCGATTGCAGCGGCCCCGCTCCGGGGCGTGCCGGAGTTGCCCATGAAGCCCTTCTTCATTCTGGTCAAATGCCAGCTCGGCAAGGCCTACGACGTCGCCAACCGCATCGCCGACGCCGAGATCGCCTCCGAGGTCTACTCGACGGCCGGCGACTACGACCTGCTGGTGAAGATCTATGTCGAGGAGACCGCCGACATCGGCCACTTCATCGCCGAGAAGGTCCACACCATCGACGGCATCCAGGACACCAAGACGATCGTGACGTTCAAGGCGTTCTGAATGGCTCCGGGACGTCACCCGTCCGCGAGAGGCAAAAGCGTAGCGTGCCTGATCGGGAGCGAGCAGGCCGTGATGAAGCGTGTGACGGCGGCCTTGGCTCCTGTCACATTGCCGTTCACCGCGACAAGGACGCCGGCTGCTTCACTTGATATTTCCACATGGACAGATCGTTTCGCATCATGAATGTCATCGATCATGTGCAAGGCGAACGCCATACTCTCAGAGACAAACACAAACGTGTCAGCACTTGGTCGGCGTAATCTGGCGTCACTCCCCACGTCGTAGCCGCCGTCCGTCTTCATGGTGAAGTTGTATTTCTTTCCAGGAGATGCATTAATCGATTTTCCCTTGTAAACAAAGGAAAACGACAGAACACCAGAAGATGTGCATGTTCCCAGAATATATGCACTGGTTGATAGCACCCCACGCAACGACGCCTTCTGGCTCCCAGCGCTGCCGTCTTTTTCGACCGAGGTGGTCCAATCGCCACGTGCAATGCCAGTCGAGAGCATTACCAAGATTAGGATACACACTGGCAATCGCATGCTTCCCCTCCGCCGCAGCGAGCTGAATACCAACCCGTAGCGCAACCTACAGTCGCGTCAAGCCGGAGAAGATGAAGGGCAGATGCGACGCGGGTTGGCTCACCGCGGCACCGCCCTTTCACCCGGCGATTACCGCCATCGCCTCCACCTCGTAGACCGCACCCGGGATCGCCAGCGCGGGCACGGCGACGGTTGTGCTGGCGGGCGGGTTGGCGAGGTTGACGTAGCGGTCGCGCACGGCGCGGTAGGTGGCGAGGTCGCCGGCGATGTCGACGAGGTAGTTGTTGAGCTTGACGACGTCGGTGAAGCTCGCCCCCACCGCCTCGAGCGCGCGCTTGACGTTTTCGAAGGCGGCGACCGCCTGCCCCTCGAAGTCCGCGGGCATCGTGCCGTCCGGGCGGAAGCCGATCTGGCCTGCGATCATGATGAGCCGCGCCGGCCCACGCACGTCGACGACGAGCGAATAGCCGCCCGGCCAGGCGATGCCCTCTGGATTGCTGAACGTGATCGGGGACGGGGCAGTGCTGGACATCGGTGCGGCTCCTTGCGGTGGCGCCCGACTATGGCAGGCCGGCGCCGCAGGGCAACGGTTCCGGCGAGCCGACGCGCCCCGTCCGTCCGTCGCTGCACCGGTTCCTTCCTGGAACTGATCCAGCGCAATGCCGCCCGCAGCCGGACGGTCATTCTCCGCCCTCGCCACGGCGCGGCAATGCGTGCTTTCGACAAGCCGGCCGTCGGACGCTAGATTTGGCGCAGGTCGAAGGGTGTGGCGCGGGGGTGTGGTCGAGACGGGCGCGGCCGCGTGCAGGTGGAAACGGACGAATGAACTACAACTCGGTGTTCGAGACGGCGCTGACGGCGCTGAAGGACGAGAAGCGCTACCGCGTCTTCGCCGACATCGAGCGGATCGCCGGGCGCTTTCCGCACGCTCTGATGCGGCGTGACGGCGAGACCCGCGACATCGTCGTATGGTGCTCGAACGACTATCTCGGCATGGGCCAGCATCCGGCCGTCGTCGGCGCCCTCAAGGAGGCCGCCGACCGGATGGGCGCCGGCGCCGGCGGCACCCGCAACATCTCGGGCACCAACCACCCGCTGGTCGAGCTCGAGGCCGAGCTTGCCGACCTGCACGGCAAGGAAGCCGCTCTCACCTTCACGTCCGGGTTCGTCTCCAACGAGGCGGCGATCTCGACGATCGCCCGTCTGCTGCCGGACTGCCTGATCCTCTCCGACCAGCTCAACCACGCCTCGATGATCGCCGGCGTGAAGAGCTCCGGTGCCGCCAAGCAGCTGTTTCGCCACAACGACGTCGAGCATCTCGAGTCGCTGCTGAAGGCGGCCGGCCGCGAGCGGGCGAAGCTGATCGTCTTCGAGTCGGTCTATTCGATGGACGGCGACGTGGCGCCGATCGCCCGCATCGCCGACCTCGCCGAGAAATACGGCGCGATGACCTACATCGACGAGGTGCATGCGGTCGGCATGTACGGCCCGCGCGGCGCCGGCATCTGCGAGCGCGACGACGTGATGGACCGCATCGACGTCATCGAGGGCACGATGGCGAAGGCCATCGGCGTGCTCGGCGGCTATATCGCCGGCCGGCGTTCGGTCATCGACGCCGTGCGCTCCTACGCGCCAGGCTTCATCTTCACCACGGCACTGCCACCGGCTCTCGCCGCTGCGGCGACGGCCTCGATTCGCCACCTCAAGGGGTCGTGGCGCGAGCGCGCCGGACAGCGCCGCCAGGTCCGGCACACGAAGGAGGCGCTGGCCGCCGCCGGCCTGCCGGTGATGCCGTCGGACACCCACATCGTGCCGCTGTTCGTCGGCGACGCCGAGCTGTGCAAGGCGGCGAGCGACCGCCTGCTGGAGCGGCACGGCATCTACATCCAGCCGATCAACTACCCGACGGTGCCGCGCGGCACGGAGCGGCTGCGCATCACGCCGACGCCCTTCCACGACGACGCCCTCGTCGAGGCCCTGCGCGAGGCTCTGGTCGAGGTCTGGACGGCGCTCGGTCTGCCTCTCGGCGGCAGCGTCACCGTCCGGGAAACGGCCCTCGTTCCCTACTCCATCTTCCGGGCAGCCGGCGGCTGAAACGCCCAGCTCTCGGCCGTGACTCAAACAGGCCGCCGAGCGCCTCGGCGGCCTGTCCCACTTCACGTCGGCGCTCCTCGTTCGCAGCGCCCGATTCTGCCGCGTCAGCGGCAGACGACTGTCTTCTGAACCGTCACATTGCGCCGCTGCACCGGATCCCACGCCTTGACCTTGCGCACGCCGCAGTTGGAGCGATAGGCGGGCGGGCGGTAGTAGACGCGCGGCGCAGGGGCGACGTAGGCGCCACGTGGCGCGACGTACACGCCGCGAGGCGCGTAGTAGCCGGGCTGCGACGCCGCCGCGCCGACGATCGCGCCGGCGGCGAAGCCGGCCGCAGCCCCGGCTGCGATCTTCGCATCGCGATTGTTGTGCCACCGGTCCGCGAACGCCGGTGAGACGAACGAGGCGACCGCCAGTGCTGCGGCAAGGCCGGCGACAGCGGATTTCCGGGCGATGGACATCTCAGGTCCTCCTTCGTTGGTCGGCTGGGAAACGTGTCCCGCAGCGCATCGTTCCAACTGGGAAGTCCCGCCCTCTGCCGAAGAGCGAACCGCAATCGCGAAAAAACCAGCAAGTATCGGCGGTCAGCGCGCGCAGACGGTGACGATTTCCACGTGGGCCGGATTCGTCGGGGACTGCACCCGCTCGCGTACGCAGACCACCCGTCCGTCACGCTCCCGGTTCGGGTAGACGCCGGGCGGCAGACCACCCGGAAGGCTCCCCTTGCGCGCGGTGTTCAGAGCCACCTCGTCGGAGAGCTGAAGGGCCTGGAGCGCGACGTCGCGCTGCGTGCGACCGTTCTCGGCGAAGGCGGGAGACGCGGACAAAACGGCGACGAGCGCAATCAGCAGGCACTTCGGTATCGACATCATGCTCCCCTTCCCCGGGTCGCCGCGCGCAGATCCGCGAACGGCGGTACGCTTGCTCTCCCCTCGCCGGTCGCCGCTCCCGGCGAGGCTCAGCCATCCATGCCGCATCGGCCCGAATCGGGCAACGGTGGTCGGAGTGTTCAACTCACCGGAGACTTTGAGCCGCGGTCACGTGCGGCCGATGCCGGCGAGGCGGGCCGCCAGCGGCAGCGTCAGGGCGATGATGACGAAGCGCGCCAGTTGGTGCGTGGCGACGAAGGCCGGGTCGATGCCGAGCAGCAGCGACAACACGATCATCGCCTCGAGGCCCCCCGGCGCGAAGGCGAGCAGCGCCTGACCGAGGCTGGTATCGGTCAGTGCCACGACGGCGAGCGCAGCCACCACGGACACCGCGACGCTGACGGCGAGCCCGCCGAGCGAGGCGCCCGCCAGCGCCAGGAGCGTCCGCGGTGTCGTGCCCGCGAACCGTGCCCCGATCACGACGCCGAGGGCCACGAACGAAGGCACCGTGAGCCACCACGGCAGCCCGGTCGAGACGAGCCCGGAGCCGTGGGCGGCCGCACTGGCGAAGAACGCCCCGGTGAGCAGGCCAGCCGGCACACGCACCTTCGCCGCGAGGATGCCGGCGAGCGCGCAGCCGCCGATCAGCGCGAGGATCTCGCCGAGGCCGCCGACGGGCGGCAGTTGCGGCGGCACCACCTCCTGGACGCTGCCGATGACGAGCGGCAGCACCGCCACCAGCGCGAAGACGCGGATGCTCTGCGCCGTCGCCACCTTCGGCAGGTCGGCGCGCGAGGTGACGGCGAGCGCGAGCACATAGGACAGCGCGCCCGGTATCGCGGCGAAGAAGGCGCTTTCCCGGTCCCAGCCGGAGACGCGGCGGAAGTAGAGGAAGCCGGCGGCGATCACCGCTGCGATGAACACCACCAGCACCGCCAGCGAGACCGGCCAGTGGATCGCCCGCTCCAGCGCCTGCGGCGTCACGCCGGTGCCCATCGAGACGCCGAGGAGCACGAAGGCGACGTCGCGAAGGCGCCCCGGCAGACCGATGGGAAAGCCGGCGATCGCCGCGGCGGAGACAGCGACCGCCGAGCCGGCGAGCCAGGCGGCGGGCAGGCCAGCGAGGTGCGCGAGGCCGCCGCCCGCCGCGGCGATCGCCAGCGACAGGACGGTGGTGCGGATGGCGGCGGCAGCCGGGGGCAAGGCGGCGGGTGGCGTTCTCACGCTGCGCCTATACACGCCGCCGGCGGTGCCGTCAGGCCCGCATCGCGCCGCCGGTCGCCACGGCCGGAAGTGCGTCCGACAGCCGCTTCAGCGTCACCAGCGTCGAGCGGTCGGCGACGCCGTCGACCCGCGCCGGACGGAAGTGGCGCTGGAAGGCGGTCACGACGGTTTCGGTGCGCTGGTCGAAGACGCCGGTGAGCGGCAGGCCGTAGCCATAATGCGCCAGCATCGCCTGCAGCGCCGCCACCGGCTGCCCCTCGTCGCCCCGCTTGAACGCGAGGCCGGGCGTGATCGCCTCAGGCTCCACCCATTGCCCGACGCCGGCGGCCGCGAGGCGGTCCCACGGGAACAGCTCGCCCGGATCCTGCTTGCGATCGGGCGCGACGTCGGAGTGGGCGAGCACGCGCTGCGGCGGGATGTGCCAGCGCGCGAGGACGCCGCGCGCCAGCGCCGTCACCGTCGCGATCTGGGCGTCGGGGAACGCGCGGTAGCCGTGCTCGTGGCCGGGATTGACGATCTCGACCCCGATCGAGGCGGAGTTGATGTCGGTGGCGCCCGCCCAGAAGGAGACGCCGGCATGGTGGGCGCGCCGGTCCTCCTCGACGAGCCGGTAGAGCGTGCCGTCCTCGTCGACGACGTAGTGGGACGATACCTTGGCGACGGGATCGCAGAGCCGCTCCAACGCCGCCGCGGCCGACGGCATCCCCGTGTAGTGCAGGAGCAGGATCGACGGCGCGACGCCGTCGGCCCGCGGCCCCTGGTTCGGCGACGGCAGGTCGATCATCGGCGGGGTGTCGTCGGGCGACGCCATCACAGTCCTCGCTCTGTTGAGATCTGCGCCCAGGCGGCGTTGACGACGGCGAGGCGGTCGTTGGCGATGCGCACGAATTCCGCCGGGACGCCGCGGGCGATCAGCATGTCGGGATGCAGCGACCGGACGAGTTCGCGGTGGCGCGCCTTCAACGTGACCGGATCGGCGTCCGGCGAGATGCCGAGGACGACGTACGGATCGTCGGGATCCTGCACGAAGTGCGCCTTGATGCGGCGGAACGCCGTCGGTGACACCTGGAAGAGCTCGGAGACCCGCTCGAGGAACACGAGCTCGCTCTCGTGCAGCCAGCCGTCCGCGGCGGCGATGAGGAAGAGCCCTTCGAGGACGTCCTCGCGCACCGTTGGCTCGTCGGCGAACAGGGCGCCGATGCGGCGGGCGTAGGTCTCGTAGCCGGCGATGTCGGCCTGTGCGAGGGCGAACAGGCGGCGCACCGACGGCTCCTCGCCCGGCGCCACCGAGAAGTAGCGGCGGAAGGCGGCGACCTCGTCGTTCGTCACCTTGCCGTCGACCCGCGCCATCTTCGCCGACAGCGCCACCACCGCGACGGTGAAGGCGACGCCGCGCCGCTGCTCGCTGGTGCCGAGCACCGCGGCCACCAGCCGGTCGAGCAGGCCGGCGCTGCCTGCGCCGACGGCCTGCAGCACCTGGGCGATGCGGGACCAGATCGTCATGGGTTGCGACGCCGGCGTGCTGGCGTCAGGGCGCGCGCGGGCCGAGCAACAGCTCGGTTCCGGCGTTGCCGTCGCCCATGAGTGCGAGGCGCCCCTCGACACGCTGGTCGGCCCGCCGCGTGGTGCCGAGCGCGCGCATCATCGCCACCTCGCGCCGCATCTCGACCTCCGGGCAGCCGCGCCGTGTCATCCGCAGCGGCAGGATGGTCACGCCCGCTCCGCGCGCCTCGTAGCGACCGGAGAAGGAGTTGCAGCCGGTGGAGCCGGAGACCGCGCCATCCACTGTGAAGGTGACGGTGAGGCCTGCCTCGGCCGCGATCGCCTCGTTGCCGATGGCCAGCACCGACCAGTCACCGACAACGGCCGGCGCCTGCGCCTGTGCGGGGCAGCAGAGGGCACCGGCGATCAGCGCAGCGGCGGTCACGGCCGTCAATCGGCGTCGCATGGAAGGCTCCGTTCGACCCGCGCGGGCGTTCGCCGGGCCCCCTCTCATAGACCGAACCGCGCGCGGCCGCGACCCGGCGGGCGACGTGAAGGGCAACGGGCGGATCTGCCGGCAAGGCTCGGGGCAGGCTCACGGGTCGAAGATCAGCACCACGTAGACGAGGAACAGCACGAGGTGGACGGCACCGAGCAGGACGTTGGTGCGGCCGCTCGAAAAGGTGAGCAGACTGGCTGCCAGCGTCAGGATGAGAAGCACCTGCTCCTGCGGATCGATGCCGAGCTCGACCTGCTGCCCGAGGATGAGCGCCACGACGAGCACCGCCGGGACCGTCAGTCCGATCGTCGCCAGCGCCGATCCGAGGCCGATGTTGACGGCGCGCTGGAGCTCATTGGCGAGCGCCGCCCGCAAGGCACCGGCACCCTCCGGCGTCAGCACGAGGATGGCGATGAGCAGGCCGACGAGATCGGGCGGCGCCCCGGCCGCCTCGACGGCGCGCTCGACGAACAGCGAGAACTCGTGGGCCAGGAAGACGATCGGCACGAGCAGCATGACGAGAAGCGCGATGTGGGCACCGAGCGGCAGCGCCTCCGGCTCGTCGTGTGACCGTGCCGGAGGTGAGTCTGCCGACGTCGGCTCCTCCGGGCCGGCCAGTGGCGGCTCCGCGAAATAGGCAGCATGCCGGACCGTCTGGATGCCGAGGAAGCAGCCGTAGAGCAGCAGCGTCAGCACCGCCGTCATCACCGCCTGAACCGTCGACAGTGTCGGCCCCGGCGTCGTGACCGTGTGGTTCGGCAGCACCAGTGCGATCACCGACAGCGGGATAATGACGGCCAGAAAGGCGCGCGCGCTTTCGAAGTTGTAGCTCTGCTCCCGGTGCCGCAGCCCGCCCAGCAACAGCGACAGCCCGGCGATGCCGTTGAGGGTGATCATCACGACGGCGAGCACCGTGTCGCGCGCCAGCGTCGCCGAGCCACCGCCGATCATGACGGCGGCGATGAAGGAGACCTCGATCACCGTCACCGACAGTGTCAGCACCAGGGTGCCGTAGGGCTCGCCGAGACGGTGGGCGATCGCCTCGGCGTGGCGGACGACACCGAAGGCGCCGGCGAGGATCGCCGCGAACAGCCAGAGGAAGAAGATCGTGCCGAGCCACAGCGGCACGGCGCGGTCGAGCCATGCCTCGCCGAACACGGCGAACAGGGCGGCCGTCACCCAGACCAGACCGAGCGGCCACTCCCTGCCGAGCCTGATCAAGCGCCCCTCCCCGCTTGCCGCGATCCGGCCGACTCACATCGCGGCGGCGGCCCTGGCTGCCTGATCGTACTGGCCCGAGAGAGCGCGGAGAAGCGCGGCGAGCTTCGACATTTCGGCTGCGTCGAGCCCCGTCTCTACCACCGAGGCGACGAGCAGACCCTCGCGGATCGAGCGGTAGGCGCGGCTCGCCTCCTCTCCGGCCGCGGTGATCGCGACGGTCTTCTCCTTGCCGCGGCGGCCGGAGCGCACGAGCCCCTGCGCCTCGAGCTTCTTCAGCGCATAGGTGACGGTATGGGTGTCCTCGATCGCGAGCACCAGGCAGAGGTCGGCCAGCGTCTTCGGCCGCTCGCGGTGGTGGACCTGGTGGAGAACCAGCACCTCCAGCGGCGACAGGCCCGGCACGCCAGCCGCGGCCATGCCCCGCACCATCCAGCGATGGAAGGCGTGGTTGGCCATCGTCAGTGCGAATTCGAGCTCCGACAGCGGCGGCAACCGGCCATCGGCGAGATGGGCCGCCGAGACGACGGGGCCGACGACGCCACGATCCACTGTTGGGTCCGTCATTCTCGCTGCCTCCGCGCCGCACGCCCTCTCCACGGCGAGCTCTCGCGCAAATTATCGACAAATTCTCGATGACAGGCTAGGGCTGATCGCAGACGGCAGGACGGAGTGTGGCCCGATGACCGCGACGGATCCCGCAGACGCGCCCATTCCGGAACCGACGGTGGATGCTCGGGCGGCCGACATGGGCCGCTGGAGCTTCTGGATCGACCGCGGCGGCACGTTCACCGACATCGTCGCCCGCCGCCCCGATGGCACCATCGATGCCGCCAAGCTGCTCTCGGAGAACCAGGAAGCCTATGCGGACGCCGCGCTGGAAGGCATCCGCCGCTTCCTCGGCGTGCCGCCCGACGCGCCGATCCCCGCCGATCGCATAGACGCCGTCAAGATGGGGACCACCGTCGCGACCAACGCACTGCTCGAGCGCAAGGGCGAGCGGACGCTGCTCGTCGTCACCTCCGGCTTCCGCGACGCGCTCCGCATCGGCTACCAGGCGCGCCCGGACATTTTCGCCAAGCGCGTGGTGAAGCCCGAGATGCTCTACGAGAGCGTCGTCGAGGTGGCCGAGCGGGTCCGGGCCGACGGCTCCGTCGAGCACGCGCCCGACCTGACGCTCGTCCGGCACGATCTCGAACGGGCGTTCGCGACCGGCATCCGCTCGGTCGCCATCGTCTTCATGCACGCCTACGCCTTCCCGGCGCACGAGAAGCTCGTCGCGGCGCTCGCCCGCTCGATCGGCTTCGCGCAGGTGTCGACGAGCCACGAGGTCTCGCCGCTGATGAAGTTCGTTGGCCGCGGCGACACCACCGTGGCGGACGCCTACCTGTCGCCCATCCTGCGCCGCTATGTCGACCGCGTCGCCGCCGATCTCGGCGCGTCGGACGGGAGAACGGCGGGTGACGGACCGCGGCTGATGTTCATGATGTCGTCCGGCGGTCTTACCGCGGCGAGCCTGTTCCAGGGGCGCGACGCCATCCTGTCGGGCCCCGCCGGCGGTGTCGTCGGCGCCGTCGAGACGTCGCTGATCGCCGGCGCCGACCGCGTCATCGGCTTCGACATGGGCGGCACCTCGACCGACGTGTCCCACTATGCCGGCGAATACGAGCGCGCCTTCGATACCGAGGTCGCCGGCGTCCGCCTGCGCGCGCCGATGATGCGCATCCACACGGTGGCCGCCGGCGGCGGCTCCATCCTTCATTTCGACGCCGGCCGCTTCCGCGTCGGCCCGGATTCGGCAGGCGCCGACCCCGGCCCGCGGGCCTACCGGCGCGGCGGCCCGCTGACGGTGACGGACGCCAACGTCATGGTCGGCAAGCTGGTGCCGGCGCAGTTCCCGGCGATCTTCGGCCCCGACCAGGCGCAGCCGCTCGACGCCGACGCCGTCCGCGCCGGCTTCGAGGCACTCGCCACCGAAGTCGGCGGCGGCCGGTCGCCGGAGGAGATCGCCGAGGGCTTCCTCACCATCGCCAACGAGAACATGGCAAATGCGATCAAGAAGATCTCCGTTGCCCGCGGCCACGATGTCTCGTCCTACACGCTTGCCTGCTTCGGCGGCGCCGGAGGCCAGCACGCCTGCCGCGTCGCCGACCGCCTGGCGATGACGCGGGTGCTCCTGCACCCGCTATCGGGCGTGCTGTCGGCCTACGGCATGGGTCTCGCGGACGTACGCGCCACCCGGACGCGCACCATCGCCCGCCCGCTCGACGCCGCCGGGCATGCCGAGATCCGCACCCAGGCGGCCGTGCTGGCGGCAGAAACCGGGATTGAGCTCGAACGCCAGGGCATCGCGCCGTCGGACGTTGAGACCGAGATCCGGGTGCATCTGCGCTACGCCGGCACCGACACCCCCATCCCCGTTCCGTTGGCCGAGCCCGAGACAATGGCGGCAGCGTTCGCGGCTGCCCACAGGCGCCAGTTCGGCTTCGTCTTCGACGGCCGCGCGGTGTTCGCCGAGGCGGTCGAGGCGGAGAGCCGCGGCGGTGGCGCCGGGCGCGAGGAGCCGGTCCACGCGACGGTCGAAGGCCCCGCACCAGCGGCTGGCACCACGGCGATCTTCACCGACGGCGCGTGGCACGAGGCCGCGCTCCACCGTCGCGAGGACGTCCGACCGGGCCAGACGATCGACGGTCCGGCGCTGCTCGTCGAGCCGCACCAGACGATCGTCATCGAGCCCGGCTGGCGGGCGCGGATCACCGTCCACGACCACGTCGAGCTCACCCGGGTCGTGCCGCTGCCGGCACGCACCGCCGTCGGCACCGAAGCCGACCCGGTGATGCTGGAGGTCTTCAACAACCTCTTCATGGCGATCGCCGAGCAGATGGGCGTCACCCTGCAGAACACCGCCTACTCGGTGAACATCAAGGAACGCCTCGACTTCTCCTGTGCCGTCTTCGACGCCGAAGGCCAGCTCGTCGCCAATGCCCCGCACATGCCGGTGCATCTCGGCTCGATGGACAGCTCGGTCGAGACGATCATCCGGCTGAACGAGGGGCACATCCGGCCCGGCGACGTCTTCGCCCTCAACGCCCCCTATAACGGCGGCACCCACCTGCCCGACATCACCGTCGTCACACCCGTCTTCGGCGACGACGGCACGGAACTGCGGTTCTGGGTGGCGAGCCGTGGCCACCACGCCGACATCGGCGGCACGGCCCCTGGCTCCATGACTCCCCGCGCGACGACGGTGGAAGAGGAAGGGGTCCTCATCGACAATTTCAAGATTGTCGATCAAGGCACTGCGAAGGAAGATGAATTCGTCGAGCTCCTGACACTCCATCGTTACCCGGTTCGCAACGTCCAGCAGAACCTTGCGGACCTGCGGGCGCAGGTGGCGGCGAACGAGCGCGGGGTGCACGAACTCGGAAAGATGGTGGCGGAGTTCGGCATCGACGTCGTCCGCGCCTACATGAACCACGTCCAGGACAACGCCGAGGAGAGCGTTCGCCGCGTCCTCGACGCCCTGCACGATTCCTCCTTCACGGTGGAGACCGATCAGGGCGCCGTCATCCGTGTCGCCATCACCGTCGACCGCGAGCGGCGCGAGGCGACGGTCGACTTCACCGGCACGAGCCTGCAGCAGCCGAACAACTTCAACGCCCCCGAGCCGGTGACGCGGGCGGCCGTGCTTTACTGCTTCCGCGTCATGGTGGACGGCGACATCCCGATGAACGCCGGCTGCCTGAAGCCGATCCGCATCGTCATCCCCGACGGGTGCATGCTGAAGCCGCGCTACCCGGCCGCTGTCGTGGCCGGCAATGTCGAGACGAGCCAGCAGGTGACCAACGCGATCTTCGGTGCCCTCGGCGCGATGGCGGCGAGCCAGGGCTCGATGAACAACCTCACCTTTGGCAACGACCGCTACCAGTACTACGAGACGATCTGCTCCGGCACGCCCGCCGGCCCGGGCTTCGACGGCTCCGACGGGGTCCACACCCACATGACCAACTCGCGCCTCACCGACCCGGAGATCCTGGAGTTCCGCTTCCCGGTGCTGCTCGAGGACTTCCATATCCGGGCGGGGTCCGGCGGGCGCGGCCGCTGGCGCTCCGGCGACGGCACCAGCCGCACCATCCGCTTCCTCGAGACGATGGATTGCGCAATCCTCTCGTCGCACCGCCGCGTCCGTCCGCACGGGCTCGCCGGCGGCGAGCCGGGCGAACTCGGCCGCACGCTGGTACGGCGGCGCAACGGGCGCATCGAGGAGCTCGAGGGCTGCGACCAGACGGTCGTTGAGGCCGGCGAGTCGGTGACGGTCGTGACACCCACCGGCGGCGGTTACGGCCCCGCTGACGAGAGGGAGACCGACGCGTGACTTCCCCCGCGCGGCGCACCCTGCCCCGCATCGGCCAGATCGCACTGGAGTTCAGCGCCCCGGACGGAGACGGCGAGCCCCCGCGCGAGCACCTGTCGTGCGTCGTTGCGTCGGCGGACGGCCGGACGCTCTGGCTCGCCTCGGACGAGACAGCCACGGTCGAGCGCCTCACGCTGTCGGACGAGGGCACGCACTTCGCTGCCCATGAGAGGGTACCCCTGCGCGACCGCCTCGGCCTGCCGGGTGCCGACGACGAGGAGGCCGACATCGAGGGCCTCGCGCTGCGTCACGGCTACCTCTGGGTCGCCGGGTCGCACAGCCTGGCGCGCCGACGGCCGAAGAAGGCCGATGACGCCGAAGCGGCGCTGTCCCGGCTGACCAACGTGAAGCTCGAGGCAAACCGCTTTCTGTTCGGCCGCATCCCGCTCGCGAAGGGCGACGGCAATGCCGCCCAACTCGCCGACAAGGTGAAGACCGACGAGGGCGGCAAGCTGCGTGCGGGACGACTGTCGATCGCCGAGAAGCAGAAGCATCTGAAGGCGGCGGCCACCCGCAGCGCCTTGTCGGCCGCCGTCTGCGCGGACGAGCACTTCGGCCCGTTCATGGAGGTGCCGGCCAAGGAGAACGGCTTCGACGTCGAGGGCATCGTCGTGCTGGACGATCGCATCTTCCTCGGCCTGCGCGGCCCCGTGCTGCGTGGGCACGCGACCGTCCTCGAGATCGCCGTCGCGGAGGGCAAGCGGGGCTCTCTCGCGCTTGCTCCGGTCGGAGAAGACGGCGCCGTCTACCGCAAGCACTTCCTCGGCCTCGACGGGCTCGGCATCCGCTCGCTGATGCCGCACGGGGACGACATCCTCATCCTCGCCGGCCCGACCATGGACCTCGACGGGCCGGTGCGGATCTATCGCTGGCGCCAGGCGGCATCGAGCAGCGCCCCGCGGGCCGCCGGCGTCTACGGGGGCGAGGACGTCGCCTATCTCGGCGACCTCCCGTTCGGCGATGGCGACGATCACGCCGAGGGCATGACGATGCTGAGATTGCCCGGCTCCAGCGTCGCGCACCTGCTCGTCGTCTATGACGGCCCGGCCGCGGACCGACGGCGCGGCGCCCATGGCGTGCTGGCCGATCTCTTCGCCCTCCCCGGCTCCTGAACCTGAACACACCGCCACGGCGTGACGTCGATCACAGCCGCGAGATCGCCCGTGCGGCACAAGGGCGCCGCACTCGCCGACCGGCGTCGCGCGTGGCAGGCTGACCGATCAGTCGCCACCGCGGACCGCCGCACAGTGGCGGGGCGGCTGACGGGGTTATCGACATGCACCGCCTTTCGACCATTGCCGCCCTTGCGGCCGCCTTCGCGTTCGCCACACCGGCCATCGCCGCCGATGCGCGGTCACCGGACACGACGCTGAGCTTCAAGAGCGCCGACGGCAAGACGACGCTCACGGGCTATTTCTGGAACGCCAAGCGGGCCGGCGCGCGTCCTGCCGTCGTGCTGATGCACGGTTGCGGCGGCGCCTATTCCTCCGGCGCCGATTCCTTCGACGCCGCCACCGTCGCCTCCCAGTACCGCGAATGGGGCGGCCGCCTGTCGGCGGCCGGCTACGGCGTGCTCCTCGTCGACAGCTTCGGCCCGCGCGGCCACGGTGGCGGCGTCTGCGACATCCCCTACGAGGATCGTCCGGCGAAGCTGAACGAGGTGACAGTGCGGCCGCTCGACGCCATCGGCGCCCTGCAGGCACTGCGCAAGCAGGACCGCGTCCGCCAGCGGCCGGTGGCACTGGTGGGCTTCTCCAACGGCGGTAGTGCCGTGCTGTCCACCGTCGCCAAGACCGGCCCCACGGTGTGGAAGAAGAACGCCGCCAAGCCGTCGCCCTGGTTCGCCGGCACCGCCGCCTTCTATCCAGGCTGCGGCCTGCAGGGCGACTTCAACGGCGAATGGGAACCGACGATCCCGACTCACCTTTTTGTCGGCACCGCCGACACCACGACCCCACCCTCGCCGACGTGCGATGCCCGCTACACCGAGGCGCTCGAGCGCCAGGCGCCGGCGATGATGGCGACCTATCTCGGTGCGACCCACGGCTTCGACCGGGCCTCGTCGGGGAAGACGGACTTCGCCAGGGCGGCCAATGCCGCCGCCAAGGCGTCGGCCCTCGCTACTATGGACACGTTGTTGCGAAGCTGGCTGAGGAAACCCTGACGAAGTCTTTGAAAAGTCGGGATTTCGTGACGACTCAGGCTGTCTTCTGGCGAAAGGCATAGGTCGCGTCGAGGCGCTCCGACAGATAGTCGCCGGCGCTGATCGGGGGATAGCGGGCGGGCCTCGTCGGCGACACGCATCCGGGCAGCACCGCCACCTCGGCGTCCGGGTTGGCGTCGAGGAAGAACGCCACCGACGTGCGCTCCCGCTCCGGCGGCCGCACCCGGTGCGGTGTCGAGACATAGACGTCGTTCGTCCAGCGCATCAGGCAGTCGCCGATGTTGCAGACGAAGGTGCCGGGGATGTGCGGCGCGTCGATCCAGCGGCCGTCGCGCGTGCGCACCTCCAGACCGGCGACGCCGTCGACCATCAGGAGCGTGAGATTGCCGTAGTCGGTGTGCTCGCCGGCGCCCGCCTGACCCTCCGCGATTATCGCCGGCCGTGGCGGATAGTGCAGCAGCCGCAGGATCGCAGCCGGCCGCTCGAGCGCGGGGGCGAAGAAGTCCTCCGGCAGTCCGAGGTCGATCGCGAAGCCGCGGTGCAGGCGGCAACCGAGGTCGAGCACGGCGTCGTAGTAGGCGAGCATGGTGGCGCGGAAATCGCCATCGTCGGGCCACTGGTTGAGCCCGCGAAACGGCCGGCCCGCCGCCACCTCCGGATCGTCCGGCGGCAGTTCCAGGCCGATGTTGAAGGCCTCTTTCAGGTCGGCCGGCTTGCTCGGGTCGAGGCTCTCGCCGCCGAGCCCGACATAGCCGCGGTTGAACGGCGACTGCTCGATCGACAGCTCCGCCTTCTCGGTGACCGGACGGCCGAAGAACACATTCGCCTGCGCGAACACGGCTTCCAGCGTAGCGGGCGCGATGCCGTGGCCGGCGACGTAGAAGAAGCCGATGCCGCGGCACGCCTGGCCGATCTCGGCGGCGACGCGGCGTCGGTCCGCTTCGTCCGCAGAGGCGAGCGGTGAGACGTCGATGACGGGAATGGTGTCCATGCTCGCTTTTCCCAGAGGTTTCGGCGACGGCGGCGCATGCAGTTTGCGCGCCAGCGCGTGACCCGGCCACGCCCCCGGCCGCGGCGCCTCAGCGGCAGTAGCGGTAGGTGTTCTTGCGGACGTGGCGGGCGAGATCGAGGTGCAGGTGGTCGCGGTGGGCCCGGTCACCCTCGGGACCGATGACGGTGGTGAAGCGGTCACAGGCCCCGCGGTGGACGGCGCGCAGGAAGCGACCCTCCTCCACGGTGCCCCACCAGCCACCTTCGACGGTGATGCGGCGCCCGTCGGCAAGGGTGAAGGAGGAGATGTCGAGGGCGTTCGCGAAGGAGTGCTCCGACAGCGGGCCCTTGCTCGAGCCGTTGCGGCCGCGGCAGACATAGGATCCGGCGTTGCCGACCTCGACGACGGGCTGCCCGAAGTACTGCAGGGCGGCCGGCTGCACCGTCTGGGCGAACCATCGCTCGGTCGAGACCACCATCGGGCAGTCGAGGGTGGCCGGTGTCGAGAAGGCGACGCGCCCGCCGAGCGCCGCTGACATCACGAACGCGCGGTCGGCGCCGCAGATGCCGGGGCCATCGACGGCCCGGCGCGGGCGCACGAAGGCCGTCGGCTGGACGAGGCCCGAGCGCATGCACGCCGCGGACGCCTGGGCGCGCCAGGCTTCGCGCGGTTCGCTGCCGCGGTAGCCGAAGAAGCCGCACCCGGCCAGCGCGGCCGAGAGCAGCGCGACGGCGGCGAAGCGCAGTGCGAGGCGGCGTTCCATGCCCGCACCATCGCGCCCCTCTTCCGAACCGGGCGTTAACGCGCAGACGACCGTTGCAGGCGGATTGGCGGCCGAGAGGCCCCTGGTCCTCGCCGACGCCTTTGGCCGCCTTTCCCCACTTTATGGCGAGTCTCGGCACTTCCACCGGCTGGCAGAACGGCGTTCCCCGAATGCCCGCTGAGGCGGGAGATTTTTTCGCGGCAGCCGCCATTCTGGCTGACCTAAGCGATTGCGCCAGTAACACGACTTACTCTATCGTCATTACAAAGCCGCTCGAATTGTGCGGCGCACAACGTTTGGTCGGTTCCCACGGACGGCGAACAGGGTTACCTTTTCGTTAGGTAGGGCACCTGCAGGAGGCGACGATGACTATCGGCAAGAGCCTCAACGTGTTCCTCGTCACCGCGGCGTTCGTGTTCATCGGAGCGATCGCCGTCGGCCTGTTCTGAGTCCGCCGTGCACTGAAACGGCGTCGACCTGTCCGGCATCACTCGCCGTCGAGGCGAGCGCCTTGGTTTTGTAGCGTCATCTCGTACTGGGTCTGGGAACCGCGGGCTCGCCCCGGACGCGTGATCGTACGCCTCAGGTGCGCCCGAGGTCAGGCGTCGCTGAGGTGGACGGCCGATAAAGCCTCGTCCACCCAGCGTTGGGCGGCCGCGAGCGGTGGCGCGGGCGCCGAATCGGCTGGCAGCGCAAGCCAGATCTCGTGGGCGAAGACGACGTCCGACACAGGATGCACGGCCGGCTCTCGACGTCCGATGAAGACGGGCAGAGGCGATCGTCCCACCCCTTTCGTCACCGCCACGAGGGCCGTCGACCACTCGGCGACGCGCACCGAAACCTTCGCTCGTGACACGTTGTCGGCCATCCAGCGGGTGTGCGGCATCGGCTCCTCGCGCGGTAGCAGGCCGACCCATTCCTCACAGTCCGGACGGGCGGCGGGGGCGTAGACCCGGAACGGCATGACGGCGACACGGCGCACGACCAGTCCCTCGTCCTCCGGCCGCGATTCGTGTAGCGCCAGGTCGCAGTCCGCGGCGAGAAGGCTGCCTGCGGGACGCGCCGCAAGGTCGACCTTCAGGCCCGGATAGCGGCGTGACAGGCCGCCCAGCGCCGGCGCCAGGACATGGTCGATCAGCAAGGGCGTCGCGGCGATGCGAACCGTCGTCTCGGCGATGGCATTTGCCGCGGCGAGCGCGACACGGGCCGCGGTAACCGCCTCGTCGACCTGGGCGAGGCGGCTGACGAAGACTTCACCGGCAGGGGTCGGCACCAGCCGGCCCCCCCTGCGCATGAACAGCTTCACCGCCGCGGCTTGCTCGAGGCGCGCGATGCGCCGGGAAATGGTCGCCTGATCGAGGCCGAGGGCGGCGGCCGCACGCTCCTGCGTCCCGGTCCGCCAGACTTCCAGCACCGTCTCGAAGTCGTCCCATCGCACCTTCATGCGATGAAGCATAGACTTCATGCTGAAATGCGTAAATGCCTATTCAGCGGCCTGGCGCATCCGCAGGGGATCGTATGCGAGGATCGGGGCGAGCCAGCGCTCCGCCTCTTCCACCGGCCAGCCCTTGCGGACGGCATAATCCTCGATCTGGTCGCGCTCGATCTTGCCGACGCCGAAATAGTGGCTCTCGGGGCGGGCGAAGTACAGACCGGAGACCGACGATGCCGGCCACATCGCGCAACTCTCCGTGAGGCGGATGCCGATGGCGCTTTCCGCATCGAGGAGGCGGAACAACGTCCGCTTCTCGGTGTGGTCGGGCTGCGCCGGATAGCCGGGCGCCGGGCGGATGCCCTGGTAGCCTTCGGCGATCATTTCGGCGTTGGTCAGTGTCTCATCCGGGGCATAGCCCCAGAGTTCGCGCCGCACCTTGGCGTGCAGGGCCTCGGCGAAGGCCTCGGCGAGTCTGTCCGCCAGCGATTGCGAGAGGATCTTCGAATAGTCGTCGTTGGCGCGCGCAAAGCGCTCTGCGACGACATCCTCGCCGAAGCCGGTCGAAACGGCGAAGCCGCCGACATAGTCGGCGACGCCCGCCGAAACCGGAGCGACGAAGTCCGACAGAGCGGCGTTGCCGCGGTCGCTCGCCCGCGCCATCTGCTGGCGCAGTGTGTGCAGCGTCGCGAGCCGCTCCCGCCGCTCCTCGTCGGCATAGAGGACAATGTCGTCGCCGTCGGCGGCCGCCGGCCAGAAGCCGACGACGGCCCGCGGCGTCAGCCAGTCCTCTGCGACCATCTGGGTCAGCATCGCCCGCGCGTCGGCGTAAAGCGCCCGCGCCGCCTCGCCCACCTTGGCGTCCTCGAACAGCAGCGGATAGGTCCCCTTGATCTCCCAGGCGGAGAAGAACGGCGTCCAGTCGATGAAGTCGACGAGATCGGCGAGCCGCCAGTCGTCGATGACCCGCGTGCCGAGGAAGCTCGGCCGCACCATCGGCTTCGTCGCATCGAGCTTGATGCGCTTTTCCCGCGCTGCCTCGATCGACAGCCGCCGGCGGTCGGCCTGGCCGCGGGCGTGCACCTCGGCAATGTTGGCGTACTCGGCCTTCACCTCGCCGAAGAAGGCGGTCCGGTCCGACATCAGCCGCGAGACGACGCCGACGGCGCGGCTCGCGTCCGTGACATAGACGGACTGGCCGCGCTGGTAGTTCGGATGGATCTTCACCGCCGTATGGATGCGGCTCGTCGTGGCGCCCCCGATCAGAAGCGGCATGTCGAAGCCCTCGCGCTCCATCTCGGCGGCGACGTGGCACATCTCGTCGAGCGACGGCGTGATCAGACCGGAAAGCCCGATGATGTCGACGTTCTCGTTGCGCGCCGTTTCCAGGATGCGGGTCGACGACACCATCACGCCGAGGTCGATCACCTCGAAATTGTTGCACTGCAGGACGACGCCGACGATGTTCTTGCCGATGTCGTGGACGTCGCCCTTCACCGTGGCGAGCAGCACCTTGCCGGCGGCTGACCGCTGGTCGAGGCCGGAGAGGCGCTTTTCCTCCTCCATGAACGGCATCAGGTAGGCGACCGCCTGCTTCATCACGCGGGCCGACTTGACCACCTGCGGCAGGAACATCTTGCCGGCGCCGAACAGGTCGCCGACGACGTTCATCCCGGCCATCAGCGGCCCCTCGATGACGTGCAGCGGCCGCTCGACGGTCAGGCGCGCCTCCTCCGTATCGACCTCGATGAACTCGGTGATGCCGGCGACGAGCGCATGCTCGAGGCGCTTGGCGACAGGCCAGGAGCGCCAGGCCGCATCGACCTCCTTCTTCTGGACGCCGTCGCCCTTGAAGCGCGCCGCCGCATCGACGAGGCGCTCGGTGGAATCCTTGCGGCGGTTGAGGACGACGTCCTCGCAGAGCTCGCGCAGTTCGGGGTCGATGTCGTCGTAGACCGTCAGCTGGCCGGCGTTGACGATACCCATGTCCATGCCGGCGGCAATCGCGTGGTAGAGGAACACCGAGTGCATCGCCGCGCGCACCGGCTCGTTGCCGCGGAACGAGAACGACAGGTTGGAGACGCCGCCGGAGACGTGCGCGCCGGGCAGGTTCTCGCGGATCCAGCGCGTCGCATTGATGAAGTCGACGCCGTAGTTGTCGTGCTCCTCGATGCCCGTGGCCACCGCGAAGATGTTCGGGTCGAAGATGATGTCCTCGGGCGGGAACCCGACCTCGTTGACGAGGATGTCGTAGGAGCGCCGGCAGATCTCGATCTTGCGCTGGTAGGTGTCGGCCTGGCCCTTCTCGTCGAAGGCCATGACGACGACGGCCGCGCCGTAGCGCAGCACGCGCCGCGCCGCCTCGCGGAAGGCTTCCTCGCCCTCCTTCATCGAGATCGAGTTGACGATGCCCTTGCCCTGCAGGCATTTCAGCCCGGCCTCGATGACCGACCACTTCGACGAATCGACCATCACCGGCACGCGGGCGATGTCCGGCTCGGCGGCGACGAGGTTGAGGAAGGTCACCATCGCCTGCTCGGAATCGAGCAGGCCCTCGTCCATGTTGACGTCGATGATCTGGGCGCCGTTCTCGACCTGCTCGCGCGCCACCTCGAGGGCGGTGCCGTAGTCACCCTCCTTGATCAGCTTGCGGAACCGCGCCGAGCCCGTGACGTTGGTGCGCTCGCCGATATTGATGAACGTGGCCGTGCGGGTCATTCCGGCGAGCCTTTGAGATCAGACGGGGTCTTGGGGAGGCGGAACGCGCGAGCGCTCACGCCGCGAAGGGCTCGAGGCCGGCGAGGCGGAGGCGGTGGTCGGCCTTCGGGACTAGCCGCGGGGGCTTGCCCTGAACTGCCGCGGCGATCGCCGCGATGTGGTCGGGCGTGGTGCCGCAGCAGCCGCCGACGATGTTGACGAGCCCAGCGTCGGCGAACTCGCCTATGAGGGCCGCGGTCGCCGCCGGGCTCTCGTCGTACTCGCCGAACTCGTTCGGCAGGCCGGCATTCGGATAGGCGCAGACGAGAGTGTCGGCGACGCGCGAAAGCTCCGCGATATGGGCGCGCATCTCCTTGGCGCCGAGCGCGCAGTTGAGGCCGATCGAGAAAGGCCGACCGTGCCGGACGGAGTACCAGAACGCCGTCGGCGTCTGGCCCGACAGGGTGCGGCCCGACAGGTCGGTGATGGTGCCCGACACCATCACCGGGAGCCGGAAGCCGACCTCTTCGAAAACCTCCTCGATGGCGAACAGCGCCGCCTTGGCGTTCAGCGTGTCGAAGACGGTCTCGACGAGGATGAGATCCGCCCCACCGTCAACCAGCCCCCTCGCCGCCTCGCCATAGGCGATGCGCAGATCGTCGAAACTGACGGCGCGGAAGCCGGGATTGTTGACGTCCGGCGAGATCGAGGCGGTGCGGTTGGTCGGGCCGATGGCGCCGGCGACGAAGCGCGGACGCGACGGATCGCGCGCGGTGACGGCGTCGGCGACCTCGCGGGCGAGCCTCGCGCCCTCGAAGTTGAGCTCGTAGGCGAGCGCCTGCATGCCGTAGTCGGCCATGGCGATGGTCGTCGAGGAGAAGGTGTTGGTTTCCACCACGTCGGCGCCGGCCTCGAAATAGGCGGTGTGGACGGCGCGGATCGCATCTGGCTGCGTCAGGCTGAGCAGGTCGTTGTTGCCCTTCACGTCGCTCGGCCAGTCGGCGAAGCGGCTGCCGCGGAAGTCGCCTTCCGAGAACTTGTAGCGCTGCAGCATCGTGCCCATCGCGCCGTCGATCACAAGGATGCGGCGGGCGGCGATCTCATTGAGCGTTGCAGTCGCGCGCGACGCGGCGGCGGCACGGGGATGGGTCATCGTCGTCTCCTGCGCCTCAGGCTGCGGCCGCCACGCTGTCCGGCCTGAGGCCGAGCAGGTGGCAGATGGCGTAGACGAGGTCGGCTCGGTTCAGCGTGTAGAAGTGGAAGTCGGTGACGCCACGGTCGACGAGGTCCATCACCTGCTCGGCCGAAACGGCGGCCGAGACGAGTTGCCGGGTGGCAGCGTCGGCCTCCAGCCCTTCGAAGCGGCGGCGCACCCAGTCCGGCACCGTCGCGCCGCAGCGCTCGGCGAAGCGGGTGACCTGCGCGAGGCTCAGCACCGGCATGATGCCGGCGACGATGGGGATGTCGATGCCGGCATTGCGGGCCCGCTCGACATAGGCATCGTAGAGATCGTTGTCGAAGAAGAACTGCGTTATCGCCCGAGTCGCGCCGGCATCGACCTTGCGCTTCAGCGCGTCGATTTCCGTCGCCCAGTCGGGGCTCTCGGGATGGCGCTCCGGATAGGCGGACACCGAGACCTCGAAGTCGGCGATGCGGCGCACGCCAGCGACGAGTTCATCCGAGAAGGCATAGCCGTCAGGATGGGGCGTGTAGCGCGCACCGACGCCCTCGGGTGGATCGCCGCGCAGCGCCACGATGTGGCGCACGCCCGCCTCCCAGTAGGAACGGACGACAGCGTCGACCTCGTCGCGGCTCGCCGCCACGCACGTCAGGTGCGCGGCCGGCTTCAGCGGCGTCTCGCGGATCAGCCGCTCGACGGTGGCGTGCGTGCGCTCGCGCGTCGAGCCGCCCGCCCCATAGGTGACGGAGACGAAGCTCGGCGACAGCGGGGAGAGCCGCCCGATCGAATCCCACAGACGCCGCTCCATATCCTCGGAGGTCGGCGGAAAGAACTCGAACGAGACGCGGAACGGCGCTTCGCCGCCGGCGCGGCTGAGGCGGGTGATCGGGTTCGTCATGCCGTCGTCTCCAGGCGTCGGGTCTTGTCGCCGGCGACCTCGAAGCGCGGGTCGCGGGCGAGCCAAAGCGTCACGGTGAGTTGCCCGTCCGATCCGGCGGGGGGCGCGAGATCCTCGATGCGCACGACGTCGAGGCCGGCAGACCGCAGCCACCCCTCCACCTGCTCGTGCGAGAAGCCGAGCCGGCGGTGGGCGTGCTCGGCGCGCAGGAACTCGAGGTCGTGCGGCGCGAAGTCGACGACGAGCAACCGCCCGCCTGGACGGACGGCGCGCGCGGCTTCCGCGACGGCGCGGGCCGGATCCTCGAGGAAGTGCAGCACCTGGTGGATCGCGACGACGTCGAAGCTGCCGTGCGGCACCGCGAGCGCATAGACGTCGCCGTGGCGGACCTGGACGTTCGTCACGCCGTTGTTGTCGAGATTGGCGCGGGCCACCGCCAGCATCGGCTGGCTGGCGTCGATGCCGACGCCGCGCTCGTAGAGGTCGGCGAAGAGCTCCAGCATCCGCCCGGTGCCGGTGCCGAGGTCGAGAAAGCTGCCGAAGGGGCGTGTGCCGACGGCCCTGCGAATGGCTGCCTCGACCGCATCTTCCGGAACGTGCAGGGAGCGCAGGCGGTCCCACGAGGCGGCGTTCGCGGCAAAATAGGAGGCCGCCGTCTCGGCATGGGCACGCTTCACCGCCTCCAGCCGCTGCCGGTCCCGACTGAGCACGCTGTCGGCCGTATCGAGTCTCTGGACGAGCGTCGCGCCCAGCGCGCCAGCCGCATCGTCTTCGGCGAGGCGGTAGTAGGCCCAGGCCCCTTCGGGGTACCGGCGGACGACACCGGCCTCGACGAGCAGCTTCAGGTGGCGCGAGATGCGCGGCTGGCTCTGCCCGAGGATGGCGGTGAGGTCCTTGACGGTGAGATCGCTCGCCGCCAACAGGGCGAGGATGCGCAGGCGCGACGGCTCACCCGCCGCCTTCAGGCAGGCGACCAGCGGGTCGAGGGCGAGCGGCGCGTCCTTCGTCAAGTTCGGGCTCCAATCCATATAAAGATATGTTTATCTCTTTCGGAAACGTCGTTCAAGGGCTGACGCCTTCTGAACGTATCGTGATCGACCCTCCAGCAGCGGCGGGGCCGATTGACCGGCGGACGCCGGCGCGGCCAGATGCGTGGGCGCCGCCCGCCGGGGTGCCGAGCCGGCGAGCCCGATAGCCGCGGGGGGAACCGAAATGACCGAGGCGAACTGGACCGACGTCGGCAGCGTCGAAGAGCTCGCGGCCAAACCAGTGTCGGCGGTCAAGGCGGCCACCACCAGGCTCGCGGTGTCCTGCCGCGACGGCGTCTTCGGCGCCGTCTCCAACGCCTGCAATCACGTCGGCGGGCCGCTCGGCGAGGGCACCCTCGACGGTGACTATGTCGTCTGCCCCTGGCACCAGTGGAAGTTCCACCGCGTCACCGGCCGCGGCGAGCCGGGGTTCGAGGCGGACCAGGTCCCGGCCTATCCGGTGCGTGTCGAGGCGGGACGGGTTCTCGTCGACGTCGCCGCCGGCACGCCGCGCACGAAGTCACCTCATGAGCCGCACCCGCTGGAGCGGCCCGTCGTTCGCGCCCCCGGTCCAATCCGGGTCCTCGGTCTGTCGACCACCGCGATGGACGGGGGTGCGCCCCGCTATTCGGGGTCCGACGACCTCCTCGCCTCGGCCCTCGCCGCCGCCGCGGCGGACGGGTGCGAGACACAGCTGATCCGCCTGAACGACCTCTCCTTCGAGGCCTGCAAGGGCTACTATTCGAAGGCGGCGCACGCCTGCACGTGGCCGTGTTCCGTCACTCAGATGCGCCCCGAAGACGGTCTGACGCCGGTCTACGAGGCGCTCGTGCACTGGTGCGACGCCGTCCTCGTCGCGACCCCCATCCGCTGGGGTCAGGCGAGTTCGCTCTATTTCCGCATGGCCGAGCGACTCAACACCATCCAGAACCAGGTGACGATCCGCAACCGGGTGCTGATCCGCAACAAGGTCGCCGCCTTCATCATCGTCGGCGGCCAGGACAACGTGCAGGGCGTGGCGGGCCAGATGCTCGGCTTCTTCGCCGAGCTCGGCTTCCATTTCCCGCAGTTTCCTTATGTCGCCCACTCCCGCGGCTGGACGGCGGAGGACATGCAGAACAACGTCACAGCGGTGAAGAACTCCCGCCCGCTCCACGCCGGCGCCGGCGAACTGGCGGTGCGTGCCGCCGAACTCGCCCGCCGTCTCCTCGATGCCGAGGCCCGCGACCACGTCGCCCGCGGCGGCCGCAAGGCTCAGCCGGTCTGAGATCCGGCGAGGCGGCCGTCCGCCTCACTGGTACTCGAAGATCCGCCGGAAGATGCCCGGGGTGATCGACGAGATCGGATTGAAGGAGAGGGCCGGGTCGGCGATCGGCCCGTCGAGCTTGAAGGTGATGCCGAACAGGCCGCCGTCCCGCCCGCCGCCGAGGATCTCGCCGAGCACGGGAATGCGGCCGAACAGGTTGTTGATCGCGAAGATCGGGATGTAGGTCCCGGAGATCGAGATTCGGCCGGTATCGAGGCGCACGGTGCCGGTGGCGGTGCCGCCCGATCCGGGCCCGCGCAGGACCGCATCCTCGATCGAAAGCACGCCACCGGCGAGGCGGAAGTCGAGCGTCAGGCGATCGAAGCTCGTCGCCGATGCGGGAATCTGCGTCTGGCCGCCGCCATTGCCGCCATTGCGACCGCTGCGTCCACCACGGCTCTGGGCGGCCGTCTCGATCAGGCGTGCGAGCTTGGGATCCTCGACGATCTGGAACTCGCGGATGGAGGCACGCCCCTGCGTTCCCCCCTCCGTCATCCTCGCCTCGACCGTCCCTCGCCCGCCGCGCATCTTGCCGTAGTAGTCGAGGAATCGCAGGAGGCCACCGGCGTCACCGGACGTCACCGAGAGGGTGCGGGCGTCACCGTCCGGCTTGAGGGCGATCTGCATGTCGGCGCCGCCGATGCGCCCTGAGACGGTGACGCTGCGGGGACCACTTCCCTGCACGCGCGCCTTGGCGCGCAGACCGTCGATGCTGACGCCGTTGTAGCCGATAAGCCGCTCGAGCTGGGCGTCGACCTCGATCGGCATCGCCAGCTTGTCCTTACCGCCCTTTTCGGCCGCCCCCATCTGCTTGATCAGCCCGCGACCATCGAAGCGGGCGCCGCGGACCGTGATCGCGTAGGCGCCACCCTTGCCGCGCTGCACGTCCACCGATGCGCTGTCACCGGGACGCAGCGAGAAGGTCCCGAACGTCGCCGCGGTGAGGCCGCCCTTGGCATCGAGCGAAGCGGAGCCTGCGACGCGCACACCCTCGGACTGGAAGACGAGGTCACGGATGTCCTTGGCGCCGTCACGGCCAACCAAGCGGAACGTGGCGTCGGCCGCCACCCCGGCCCCCTTCGTCCAGCCGATTCCCGGGATCGTCAGGCTCGCCTTGGTGAGATCGACGATGATCGACTGGCCGTCCGCACCCGCGTCGGCGACCTCGACGGATATTGCCCCCTGCAGGATTCCGTCGAAACCCGGCGCCTGCGCCTTGAGCTCCTTTTCCGACAGCGTGAACGTCACGCCGCGCGTCGCTGCCCCGCCGCCCGAAGGCTGCACGACGTCGATGTTGGCTCGGATGCCGTCGATGACCGCTGTCCCCTTGGCCGACATTGTCGCCTTGTCGGCGACGATCGCGAGGTTGGCGTCGGCGATGCGGTGCCCGTCGATCGGCGTCGTGGAGGCGACGTCGCGCAGCGTCGCGTTCAGCGTCCAGGTCAGCTGGCTCATGTCGAGCCGTGCATCCATCGGGCCGTGCACCGAGAGCTCAGCCCGCGCCTCGCCGGACAGCGCCGCGGGATCGATCTTCAGCGCCGACATCGCGCGCATCGGGTCCGAATTGGCCAAGGACGCGAGTGCCGCAGCGGAACCGCTGATCGTTGCGGTGGTGGTGGTGACGAGCGGCTGGATGCGTAACTCGTCCACCGTGACCTTGGCCGGAGCCACCGTGGCGTCGCCGCCGACGGATGCGGCGAGCGTTCCTCTGGTCACGTCGACGGCCAGCGTCGGCCCGAGGATGTGACCTTGCCCGGCCGCTGCCGTCAGCGGCGGCAGGGACCCGACCATCCGCAGGGCACCGCCCTCGAAGCCGAATCGGATGTCCGCCGGCGGCTGGCCGGGCTCGCTGGTCATCGGGTCCGGATCGAGGTCGAGGGGGCCAAGGTCGACGTCGATGGTGCCGCTGACGAGGCGCCCGGCGAGGACGTTCTGGATCATCCACATGCGCGCCGGCGGCACGACCGGTCGCGGCCAGACGCGGATGAAAGTTCCGAAGTCGGTCGGAGACGTCACCTGAAAGAGCAGCCGGACCTTCGGCCCGCCTGGCCCCAGCACGATGCGACCCGAGCCTGCACCGCTTCCCGTTGCGGCCTTCACCTCGACGCGGTCGAGAGTGATGACGATGGTGCGCGGATCGAAGCTGCCGTCGGCCACGGCCGATTCGATCTCGACCGGCGTGCCGGGCACGTCGGGCGGCGCGAGAATGGCGCGCGGCATCGTCAACTGGAAGCGCCAGAGCGGGTCGGTTGCTGATGCGGCCGTCAGGGTACCGGCGATCAGCAACTGCCAGCCGTCGAACTCGAGCGGCGACGGATTGAGGGCGAAGTCATTGGTCTGCGGCCGCCAGACGAGGTTGGCCTGGGCCCGCGCGAGCTCGACCGAGGGCGCGTTCCGGACCGCGATCTGGCCGGGTCCCACATCCACGGTGAGCGAGGCTGCCGAAGCGCGTCCCTCGGAGCCGAATTCGGCGATGATTCCGGCCCCGACGACGAGATCGGGTGACACCAGCTGGGTCCCGAGCACCTCGGCGATGCCGATACCGTCGATCGAGGCGGCGAACCGCGTGCCGGCCGGCGTCGGGCTCCGCGAGATCGCGCCGGTCCACTTGCCGGTCCCGACCTGAGCCTCGGCCCGCACCTCGACGGACCCGCTGCCGGCCGCCTCCGCCCGGACGGACACCGCAGCCATCTCGAGCGCCGGCAACGGGTCGGGTCGGTCGAGGCGGACCCGGCCGTCATGCACCTCGATCAGTTCGACACCGTTCTGGGCCGCGACAAGCGCAACTCGTCCGAGTCGCTCGTCGATGTTCTCGAGCAGTTCGATCGGCTCCGGCTGGCCGAACTCCCCCGGCTGCAGAGGCGCGAGATCGACCGACGGACCCTCGATGATGAGCGCGTGGACGCGGACGCGCTGGCTGATCACCAGCGCATCGGCGTCGATGTCGATGACGATCGAGGGAACCTCGGCTTTCCCCGTCGGACCCTCGAGGCGGATGTCGTCGAGCTCGAGCACGATCCCCATCGACTGGCGCCACGAGAGCGACGCCGTGCCGACGCTGGCGGTTCCCTCGGCGCCGACGAGCGTCTGCAGGATCGACTGCGCCTCCCGGGCCGCCATGGCGATGCCGATCGGTGCCATCATCAGCCGGATGGCGATACCGGCAACGGCGAGGACCAGGAGTACGGCGATGATCGCGCAGGACCACGCGATGCGGCGTCCCCGCCGTCGCCGGCGTTTTGGGGCAACTGCGTGAGCCGGGCGCTGCTCCGCCAGGTCCCCCGGCGCGTCGTCGTGGGGTTGCGTCGGCGTCATCGCGGCTGCAGAAATCCGCCGCCGTTCACCTTGCGTATCGGCACCGCGGATGGTTCAAACGCCCCCTGAAAACCCAAGGACGCCCAGATGACCGCCATCGTGGAAGGCACGGCCGCTCCCGATTTTTCGCTGCCAACCGACGACGGCGGCGCGTTCCGACTTTCCGATCATAGAGGTAGTCCGGTCGTGGTCTACTTCTACCCCAAGGACGACACGTCCGGCTGCACGCGCGAGGCGGTCGACTTCACGCAGCTCGGCGGTGATTTCAAGGCCGCCGGGGCCGTGGTCGTCGGAATTTCCCCGGATTCGGTCGCGAGCCACAAGAAGTTCCGCGCCAAGCACGAACTCAGCGTCGTGCTCGCCGCCGACGAGGCGAAGGAGACGCTCGAGCGCTACGGCGTGTGGGCGGAAAAGTCGATGTACGGCCGCAAGTACATGGGCGTCGAGCGGACCACCGTGCTGATCGATGGGGCCGGCAAGGTCGCCCGCGTGTGGAGCAAGGTGAAGGTGCCGGGCCACGCCGAGGAGGTGCTCGCCGCCGTGAAGGGGTTGGCGAAGGCTTGACCACTCCCCCGCCGTCGCTCGCCGCTGCGGCGCGCACGATCGTCGCAACCGTCGATCCCGCGGGCAAGGTGGAGATGGCGACAGAGGTGGCCGCGTTTTGGCGCGCCCACCGGCTCTCCCTCGTCCGGCCCACCCTCGATCCCCCCGTCCCGGACCGCCCGGGGCGGCCGCCGCGGCCCTTGCTGCTGGCGCCGCGCGACATGCCGAAGCGCTCCGGCTCCGCAAGCGGCCGCATCGCCTACCTGCACGCCATCGCCCATATCGAGCTCAACGCGATCGACCTTGCCTGGGACATCGTCGGCCGCTTCGCCGATGCCGGCATGCCGCGCTCGTTCTATGACGACTGGGTGCGCGTCGGCGTCGAGGAGGCCGGACATTTCCGCCTGCTCGCCGCCCGGCTCGCCGACCTCGGCGCCGCCTATGGCGACCTGCCGGCCCACGACGGCTTCTGGCAGGCGGCCGCGGAGACCGGTCATTCCCTCGCCGCGCGGCTGGCGATCGTGCCACTGGTGCTCGAGGCGCGCGGCCTCGACGTCACGCCCTCGCTGATCGCCAAGGCGCAGGCCGAGGGGGACGTGGCGACGGCCGACATCCTGAAGACCATCTACGAGGACGAGAAGGGCCACGTCGCCGTCGGGGCGAAGTGGTTCCGCTTCCTCTGCGACCGCGAGCGCACCGCGCCGGAGCCACGCTTCCACGCGCTCGTGCGCCGCCATTTCCGCAGCCCCCTGAAGCCGCCCTTCAACGATCGCGCCCGATCGGAAGCCGGCCTGACGCCGGGCTTCTACCGCCCGCTCGAGACGATCCGCACCTGAATCTCAGGGGCTCGGCGCTGACGCCGCTTCGAGCTCGATCGCGGCGGCATCCACCGCCAGTGTGCGCAGCGTCCCCTCGTGGCGCTGGCGGGCGACCTGCAGGCCGAGCACCATCCCGGGGTCGTCCGCGGACAGCAGCGGGCCGCCGGAATATCCGTCCGGGGCAACGCAATCGGTGGCAAGCACAGCGGCGTCCTGCGGCACATGGCCGGTGACGAGGCAGTTCGCCAGCACGGTCGGGACGTAGGGCCGCCCCCGTCCGTACCCGACCGCCACCAGGCGCGTCCCGGTCGCCGCCGGCTCGCGCGCCAGCCGCAGCGGCACGATCGTCGGTGGTGCCGGCTCCGCCAAAACGATGACGGCATAGTCGGCTCCGACCGTCCCCTCCCCGGGCCGGTAGCCGTCAGCGACACGGTAGGAAGCGGCGCGGCCGTGGAAGAGATAGTCGCCGCGCGCGAAGCCGAGCAGGACGTGGATCGCCTCGGCCCTGAGGAACACCCCCGTTCGATCGTTGAAGACGCAGTGGGCGGCCGTCACGACGCGATCGGGCGCCACCAGCACGCCGGTGCAGCTGCCGCCGACGCTGTTGTTGACGCGGCCGATCGAGGACCACGGCGGGGCCGTCGCATCGACCGTCTCGCCGACAGCCGGCACGACAGCCTCGCGCGCCGATCCGGGTGCGCCGGCCATTCCCGCCGCGGCGATCGCAAGGACCGCGGCGGCTGAAACGAGCGGGCGCCGGGGCGTCCTCAATCGACGTCCGAGATCGCCTTGGTCTCGCCGCTGACGCGCTGGGCGAGCGCCGCCTCCATGAAGGCGTCGAGGTCGCCGTTCAGCACCGCCTGGGTGTTGCTGGTCTCGACGCCCGTCCGCAGGTCCTTCACCATCTGATAGGGCTGCAGCACGTAGGAGCGGATCTGGTGGCCCCAGCCGATGTCGGACTTGGTGGCCTCCGTCGCCATCGCCGCCTCCTCGCGCTTTTTCAGCTCGAGTTCGTAAAGGCGGGCGCGCAGCATCTTCCAGGCGGTCGCGCGGTTCTTGTGCTGGGAACGCTCGTTCTGGCAGGCGACCGCGATGCCGGTCGGCAGATGCGTGATGCGCACGGCCGAATCGGTCGTGTTGATGTGCTGACCGCCCGAGCCGGAGGCGCGGTAGGTGTCGATGCGGCAGTCGCTCTCGTTCACCTCGATCTCGATGGTGTCGTCGACCACCGGATAGACCCAGACGCTGGCGAAGCTCGTCTGCCGCCGCGCGTTGGCGTCGAACGGCGAGATGCGCACGAGCCTGTGCACGCCTGACTCGGTCTTCAGCCAGCCGTAGGCGGCTTCGCCCTTGACCTGGATCGTCGCGGACTTCACGCCGGCCTGCTCGCCGGCGTTCTCCTCGATGAGTTCCACCGACAGGCCGTGCTGCTCGGCCCAGCGCGTGTACATGCGCAGGAGCATGAGAGCCCAGTCCTGGCTCTCCGTGCCACCGGCGCCGGCGTGCACCTCGAGGAAGCTGTCGTTACCGTCGGCCTCGCCGGAAAGCAGCGCATCGACCTGCCGCTTGGCGAGGTCGGCCCGGAGCTGCCGCAGGATGTTCTCGGCATCGGTGACGACCGAAGCCTCCCCCTCCTCCTCGCCCATCGCGATGAGGTCGACGGCGTCCTGCGTCTCCCGCTCGAGCTGCTCGACGGCACCGATCTGGCGATCGAGGCGCTGCCGCTCGGTCATCAGCTTCTGTGCGCGCTCCGGGTCGTCCCAGAGCGACGGGGACTCGGCGGCGGCGTTCAGTTCGGCGAGGCGGATCTTGGCGCGATCCCAGTCAAAGATGCCTCCTCAGCAGGCTGATCGCCTGCTGGATCTCGTCGACGATCGACTCGATCTCTGCGCGCATGAAGAACCTTCTTGCGACCGATGGGTGGATGGATGGCGGACGCGGTCGCGCCGCCGGCAGCCGCCGGCGCCGAAGCGCCAGGCGGCCGTGCTCAGTGGTGCGTGCTCAGTAAAGGCCGCCGGTGCCGGAGTAAACCGCCCGCTCGGCCTCCGGCGACACCCGCCGGTTCTGCCCGCCGCCTTCGCCCGTGTAGGAGAAGTCGCTGACGATCGAAACGCCCTCCCCCGGAGCCGTGCCCGGCTTAAACGCCTCGATGACGACGTTGCCGCCGCTGCCCGATACGCGCTGCCCGGACGTGCGGTCGATCGGCACGAGCTTGATGCCCTCGGGGATGCGGAAGGCGACCGACGGCTTGTCGGCGAGCGCCTCCTTCATGAACTCGGTGAAGATTGGCGCCGCCAGGACACCGCCGGTCGCCCCCTTGCCCATCGGCTGGGGCTGGTCGAAGCCGATGAAGACGCCGGCGACGAGATCCGGCGTGTACCCGACGAACCAGGCATCCTTCTCCTCGTTCGTCGTGCCGGTCTTGCCGGCGATCGGCTTGCCGACCTGCTTCACGACGGTCGCCGTGCCACGCTGGACGACGCCCTCCATCATCGAGGTGATCTGGTAGGCACTCATCGGGTCGAGCACCTGCTCGGACTCGTCGATCAGGGTCGGCTCCGGCTGCTCGGCCCAAGTCTCGGCCACGCAGCCTTCGCAGATGCGCGCGTCATGCTTGTAGATGGTGTTGCCGTAGCGGTCCTGGATGCGGTCGATCAGCGTGGGCACGATCTTCTTGCCGCCGTTGGCGATGATCGCATAGGCCGAGGTGAGCCGCAGCACCGTCGTCTCGCCGGCGCCCAGCGCCATCGGCAGGTAGGGCAGCAGGTCGTCGTAGATGCCGAAGCGCTTGGAGTACTCCGCCACCAGCGGCATGCCCATGTCCTTGGCGAGCCGAACCGTCATCAGGTTGCGCGAGCGCTCGATGCCGAGGCGCAGTGTCGAAGGACCGCCGTACTTGCCGCCGTAGTTCTTCGGCGACCAGACGCGGCCCATGCCGTCGGCGATCGAGATCGGCCCGTCGACGATGACGCTCGCCGGCGTGTAGCCGTTGTCGAGCGCCGCCGCGTAGACGAACGGCTTGTAGGAGGAGCCGGGCTGCCGCCACGCCTGGGTGGCGCGGTTGAATTCGCTGTCGCCGTAGGAGAAGCCACCGACCAGCGCCAGCACGCGGCCGGTGTGGGGGTCCATCACCACCATGGCGCCCGAGATGTTCGGTACCTGACGCAGCCGCCAGATGTCCTCGCCCTCCTCCGGCACCTTCTCGACGTAGACGACGTCGCCCGGCGACACGGCCTGCGACATCTTGTTGATGCCGGCATAGGTGAACTGGTTCGGCGGCACGCGCCCGGACGGCCGTCCGACGAGCTTCTGCGGATCGGTGCGGTAGAGCATCCGCCGCTTCCATGACATCGTCGACAGCGTCACCCGGCCGGTATCGCGCTCGCTGGCGATGGCGCCGGACACCTCGACGTTAGGGCGCAAGCCGATGACCGCGTCCTGGTCGGACACCGACAGCACCACGGCGAGGCGCCACTCCGGCACGTCGATCAGCGGCGGCACCTTGGAGAGCGGGATACCCCAGTCACCGGTGGCGAGATCGACGCGCTCGACCGGGCCGCGCCACGAGCCGCGCTGCACGTCGAACTTCATCAGGCCGGCGTTGAGGTTCTTGCGCGCCAGCACCTGCAGCTTCGGGTCGAGCGTCGCCCGCACCGACATGCCACCGCCATAGAGGCCGCTCTCGCCGTAGAGCTGGTAGATGCGCCGGCGCACTTCCTCGGCGAAGTAATCGGTGGCGACGAGGTGCGGCCCGGTGTGGCGCGGCGTGACGCGCAGCGGCTCGGCTCGCGCCGCATCGGCGGTCGCCTTGTCGATGACGCCGTCCTCCTCCATCCGGTCGATCACCCAGTTGCGCCGCTCGATGGCGCGGTCGGGGAAGCGGAACGGATGGTAGTTGTTCGGCGCCTTCGGCAGCGCCGCCATGTAGGCGGCCTCGGCGACGGTCAGCTCGTGCACCGACTTGTCGAAATAGACGAGGGAGGCCGCGGCGACGCCATAGGCGCCAAGGCCCAGATAGATGTCGTTGAGGTAGAGTTCGAGGATCTTGTCCTTGGTGAACGCCGCCTCCATCCGCATCGACAGGATGGCTTCCTTGATCTTGCGGTCGACGGTCGGATCGTTGGTCAGAAGAAAGTTCTTGGCGACCTGCTGAGTGATGGTCGACGCACCGACCGGCCGGCGACCGGAGCCGCGGTTGCGGACGTTGGTGACGATGGCGCGGATGATGCCCGACGGATCGATGCCGTTGTGCTGGTAGAAGTTCTTGTCCTCGGCCGACAGGAACGCCTGCTTGATGAGGTCAGGAACCGCCTGGATCGGCAGGAACAGGCGGCGCTCCACGGCATACTCGGCGACGAGGCTGCCGTCGGCGGCGTGCACGCGGGTCATCACCGGCGGCTCGTATTTGCGCAGCGCCGTGTAGTCCGGCAGGTCGGAGCCCATCGAACTCACATACCAGGCGACACCGGCGGCGCCGATCAGCGCGAACACGGATCCGATCCCGAACAGGTATCCGATCGTGCGAAGAAGAAACGTCATCGCGTCAACTCGCGCTTCGAGGCCGGCGGCCAACTCGCTTCACGCCGGACGCCCGCGGGGGGGCATCCGATCACGTCATTCCGGCGCAGCGATCACGACCGTCTCGACCGCTTTCCGCAATCCGACCGCCGCATGCCTCACCGACCCGTTGCCCCAGCGCGTCAGTTACGACGCGGCCCTTTCGGAGGCAACCCCGCACCATCGGGGAGACAGCCCGGCTCACCGCGCAGCGGCCAGATCTCCCCCCTCGCCCGCCGGTCCGCGGACCGGGGCCGCGTCGTTCGCCGGAACTCCGCTCCCGACGACGACACTCTCCCCGTCCAGGGCCGGAGACGGTGCTTCGACAGCAGCAGCCCCGGCGCCGGATGCGGCGAGCCGCGGCTCGAAGAAGCCGCGAATCGCCTGAACCATCGCCTCGGCCGTGCCGTCGCGCCATTCCTCGGACAGCATCAGGGCTTCATCGTGGCGGTTGGTCATGTAACCGAGTTCCACCAGCACCGACGGCACGTCGTGGGCTCGCAGGACCCGGAAGCCGGCGTAGCGGTGAGGGTTCGAATTGAGCTTGGTGTGCCCCGCGATCGACGAGATCATCGCCTCCGCGGCCCGGTGCGACATCGTCTTGGTCTCGCGGCGGGCGAGGTCGATGAGGATGTCGGTGACATCGTCGGAGGTTTCGTCGAGATCGACGCCGGCGATCACGTCCGAGCGGTTCTCCTGCGCGGCAATGGCGGCCGCGTCGGCATCGGAGGCGCGCTCGGAGACGGTGTAGACGGTCGCGCCGCGAACATAGGACTGCGGCGCAGCGTCGGCGTGAATGGACACGAAGAGGTCGGCCGCGACCTGACGGGCGAACGCCGTGCGGTCGTCGAGGGCGATGAACACATCGTCGTCGCGCGTCAGCCGCACCTCGAACAGCCCCGTCGACTCGAGCTTGCGCTTGAGAAGGCTCGAGAAATCGAGGGTGATGTTCTTCTCCAGCGTGCCGTGCACACCGGCGGCACCGGTGTCGATGCCGCCGTGCCCGGCATCGAGCACGATCAGCGGCCGAACGCGGGCCTGGCGGAGGGCGGCTGCCGCCGCGCCGCCGTCGCTCTCTCGCGGCGTCGTGCGGGCGTCCCTCGCCCGCGTTGCCTCCGCCACGAAGGCCACTTCGTCGACGGCGACGAGGTCGATCACCAGCCGCGCCGGCTGCGCATCGACGGGGGGCAGCACGAACGCCTTGTCCACCGCGGCCGCACGCGCGAGGTCGATGACGACGCGCGACTTGCCGACGGCGAGAAGGCCGTAGCGCCAGGACGCGACGAGGCCACGGCCCTGACGGCCGGCTTCCGGACCAAGGGCGAAGCGCATCTGCGGAAGGTCGATCACGATCCGGTGTGGATCGGCGAGCGGAAACACCGCGAACCCGACCTCCGAGGTGAGGTCGACGACGAAACGGGTGCGCATCGCATCGCCAGCGATCCGCGCCGTCGTCGCGACGAGTTCTCTCGCCTCGGGTGGCGGCGTTGGCTCGCCGGCGTCGAAGGCCGTCGTTTGCCGTGCCTCCACACCGCCATTGTCCTGGCCCGCGACCCGGCTTGTTGCCGTCGCAGCGAGAATCACCAGGGCCAGAAATGCGAGGGTGCGCAGCATGCCAGTCCGCTGTCGGCGATCGGTGCCGTCGTCCGTTGATCGTTCATACCCGATAGGCGCACCCGCGTTAACCGCCGGTTGACCGGCTGTGGCTGCTATCCGGAGACGGCGCGCCGAACCGCCGTGCTTGCCAACGCAAACACCTGTTCGTAAATAGAGACGGTTGCGTAGGATGCACTTCACCTCTGCGCACCGATCCGCGACACGCGGCTCCGGTTCCGCAATCCGGTCGATTGATCGGTTCGCCCTTCCGGGTCGCCCCTCGCGCCCATTCTCCGCCGCGGATGACCGCCGGGCCAGCCACTCCTTCCGGAATGTTCCGGTAAGGATCTCGGACCAGCGGGCCGCGCTCCCAGCGACGGCCCCTTGCCGTCAGTCGCGGAGCGATCATCCCGTCGGACCGCCGACGGTGCGCCGCGAACCCGTTCGCCTGCACTGCAACGATAGCTGCCGCGGCACCCCTTCGGTGCACGGCGCCCCTGGGGAGAACGAGCGCCACGCTCGCTTTGTACTGGACGAATGACGCGCCGCCCAAGCCCGCTCCACGCACCCGAGCTGCCAGCCATCGCTGGCCGGCTCGCGTGGGCGACGCGCGCGCCCCGTCCGGTCTCCCCGCCCCCACACCATCCAGGATCCCGTCCCGGGATCGCCCCTAGAGCCGGCCCGCCGCGTGGCTGCACGCTCACATGCGTGCACAGCGGCCGCGGCCGTGGAGACTTCCCCCCATGGCAAACAAGATGCTCGTCGATGCAACCCACCCGGAAGAGACCCGGGTGGTCGTGGTTCGCGGTAGCCGCGTCGAAGAGTTCGATTTCGAATCCGCAACCCGCAAGCCGCTCCGCGGCAACATTTATCTAGCGAAGGTAACGCGGGTCGAACCGTCGCTGCAGGCCGCCTTCATCGAGTACGGCGGCAACCGCCACGGCTTCCTCGCCTTCAGCGAAATCCACCCCGACTATTACCAGATCCCCTTCGCCGACCGTCAGGCGCTCCTCGAGCAGGAAGCGGAAGACGAGCGGTCAGCCGCCGACGACCACCACGACATGCCCGAGGCCGCCGAGTCCGGCCCCATGGCCGAGGACACCCACGCCGAGCGCACCTCCGAGGCCGACACCAGCGACGACGGCGGCACCGTCGAATCCGTCGAGACGAGCGAGTCGGTCGAATCCGTCGGCGCCGAGGACGCGCTCGAGGAGGTGCCCGAGCGGCGCCCGCAGCGGATGCGTCGCTCCTACAAGATTCAGGAAGTGATCAAGCGCCGGCAGGTCATGCTGGTGCAGGTCGTCAAGGAGGAGCGCGGCAACAAGGGTGCGGCGCTCACCACCTACCTCTCGCTCGCCGGCCGCTATGCCGTGCTGATGCCGAACACCGCCCGTGGCGGTGGCATCAGCCGCAAGATCACCTCGGCTGCCGACCGCAAGCGCCTGAAGCAGATCGCCACCGACCTCGAGGTGCCGGAGGGCATGGGCGTCATCCTGCGCACAGCCGGCGCCAATCGCACCAAGGTCGAGGTCAAGCGCGACTTCGAATACCTGCTGCGTCTGTGGGAGAGCGTCCGCGAGCTGACGTTGCAGTCGGTAGCGCCGACGCTCGTCTACGAGGAAGGCAGCCTGATCAAGCGGTCGATCCGCGATCTCTACAACAAGGACATCGACGAAGTCATCGTCGCCGGCGACGACGGCTACCGTGAGGCGAAGGACTTCATGCGCATGCTCATGCCGAGCCATGCCAAGAACGTCCAGCCCTACCGGGAAGCCTCGCCGATCTTCACGCGTTTCGGCGTCGAGGCGCAGCTCGACGCGATGTTCTCGCCGCAGGTGACGCTGAAGTCCGGCGGCTATCTGGTGCTGCACCAGACCGAGGCGCTGGTCTCCGTCGACGTCAACTCCGGCCGGTCGACGCGCGAGCACAACATCGAGGACACCGCCCTCCAGACGAACCTTGAAGCCGCCGACGAGGTGGCGCGCCAGCTTCGGCTGCGCGATCTCGCGGGCCTCATCGTCATCGACTTCATCGACATGGAGGAGAAGCGCAACAACCGCGCCGTCGAGAAGCGCCTGAAGGAGGCCCTGCGCACCGACCGGGCGCGCATCCAGGTCGGCCGCATCTCCCACTTCGGCCTGATGGAGATGTCGCGCCAGCGCATCCGCACCGGCGTCGTCGAGAGCTCCACCCAGGTCTGCCCGCACTGCTTCGGCACCGGCGTCGTGCGCTCCACCGAGTCGGTCGCCCTGCACGTTCTGCGCGTCATCGAGGACGTGCTCTTGAAGAGCGCCGCCAACAACCTGCACGTCCGCTGCCGAACGTCCGTCGCCCTCTACATCCTCAACCAGAAGCGCCGCCACCTCGCCGACATCGAGGGGCGTTTCGGCGTGACCATCACCATCGCCGCGGACGAGAGCCTCGGCACGCAGTTGCACGCCATCGAGAAGGGCGAGCCGGCGACGCGCCCGGTGCAGGCGCCGACGCGCCCGGCCGACAGCTTCGTGAAGGTCGATTCGATCGAGCCGGAAGACGAGGACGTCGACGTCGAGGAAGACGAGGAGCAGGTCGAGGAGGCTGTCGCCGAGACGACCCGTCCCGAGCGGCCGCAACACCAGCCATCGCAGCCGCGGCAGGCTGCCGCGACGGCAGAGGGCGAGGCACCGCGTCGCCGCCGCCGTCGCCGTCGGCGGCGGGGCGGCGACCAGAACGGCAACGGCAACGGCAATGGTAATGGCGACCGTTCCGATCACGCCGAACACGATGAGCAGCATGAGGCGGATGGCGGCAACGACGCCCCCGAGATGACGGAGGGCACGTCCGCTCCCGACACCGCACCGTCGCCGTGGGCCCAGCCCGCAGCAGAGGCAGCCGCAGACGCCGAGGCCCCGCAGGCCGACGCGCAGGCGAGCAAGACCGGTGCCGCCGAGGCGTCGTCGTCCGGCGAGGAGCCCCCCACTGACGCCACCGAGGGCGATAGCGGTGAAGACAAGCGCCGGCGCCGCCGTGGTCGCCGTGGCGGCCGCCGCCGGGCCGAGGACGAGAGCGCAGCCGAGGAGGCGGTGAGCACCGACGGGGCCGCCGTCGAGACCACTGACGCCGAAGCCACCGCTTCCGAGACCACCGTCCACGAGACGGCCGCGGCGGAGCCGCAGCCGGAGCAGGCGGAAACGCCCGCCGCCGAGCCGACGTCCCAGGTCGAGCCGGTTGCGGCTGCTGCGGAAACGCCGGAGACGGAGAGTGTCGAGGCGCAGCCGGAACCGGCGGCACCGGTGGAGGCGGCCGCGCCACAGCCGGCCGAAAGCGCCCCCGCGGTTGCCACCCCCGAGCCCGTCGCCGCCCAGCCGGCCCCCGAGCCGGACGACGGCCGCCCGAAGCGGTCCGGCTGGTGGCAGCGGCGCTCGTTCTTCTGAGCGGGCACGAGCGTCAGAGCGGCGAGCATCAATGCCGGCTCTCCCCCACCGGGAGGGCCGGCATTGTCGCGGGAACGCCGTGCTACCGCCGCATTTCCTCTCTTCGGTGCTCGCGGCGACGCAGCGAGGTGCGAAGACGAGGCGCGGATGGGGGTAGATCGCCTTTTCCGGCGATGGCGCACGGCCTGTAGCAGCCTCTTGAAGGCTCGCCGGACCGGTTTCGCCGGTGCCGTGCTTTCGGCCATCGCCGCTGCGAACCTCATCGCGGTACCGGCGCACGCACAATCCGGCTCGATTCCCCTCGTGCGCGACGCCGAGACCGAGGGCCTGTTGCGTGACTATCTCGCGCCGATCCTGAAGGCGGCCGGATTGCCGGGCGGCACCACAGAGGTCGTGCTCATCAACAAGCGTGACTTCAACGCCTTCGTCGTCGACAGCCGCCGCATCTTCATCAATGTCGGGGTCATCACCGCCTCGGACACGCCGAACGAGGTGATCGGCGTCCTCGCGCACGAGACCGGCCACATCGCCGGCGGCCACCTGGTGCGCATGCGGGACGCAATGGCCAAGGCGCAGGTGATGGCGGCGATCGGCATGATCCTCGGCATCGGCGCCATGGCCGCCGGGGCGGGCACCGGCAGCGGCGAAATGAGCCAGGCCGGCATCGGCATCGCGGGTGCCGGCATGCAGACCGCCCAGCGCAGCTTCCTCGCCTACCAGCGCGGCGAGGAGGAGTCGGCCGACCGCGCAGCCCTGAAGTATCTCGAGAAAACGAAGCAGTCCGCCAAGGGGATGATTCGTGTCTTCGAGCGCTTCGCCGATCAGCAGTTGCTGTCGGCGCGGTTCGCCGACCCCTATGCCCAGAGCCACCCGATGCCGCGCGACCGCATCGCGCAGCTGGAGGAGCGAGCCCGCAAGAGCCCCTTTTTCGATGCGGTCGACCCGCCCGCCTTGCAGGCCCGCCATGATCTGGTGCGCGCCAAGCTGATCGCCTTCACGGAGGCGCCCGCCGCGGTCGCGCGCCGCTATCCGGCCGCCGACCAGAGCCTGCCGGCGCAGTATGCTCGCGCCGTGCTCGCCCACCGCATGCGAGACCTGCAGGGCACCCAGCGCCAGCTCGACGCGCTGATCAAGGCGCAGCCGAACAACGCCTTCTTCTGGGAACTGAAGGGGCAGACGCTCCTGGAGAACGGCCGCCCGAAGGAGGCGGTCACGGCGCTGCGCAAGGCGGTGTCGCTGGCGCCGAACGCTCCGCTCATCCGCACCATGCTCGGCGAGGCGATGGTCGCATCCGGCGACCGGAAGCTCGCTGACGAGGCCGTGGGGCAGCTGAACCGCGGGCTCGCAACCGACACGCTCGGCGGCTTCTCCTATCGCCAGCTCGCCACCGCCTATGCCCAGCGCGGCGAGATCGGCATGGCCGACCTCGCCACCGCCCGCGGCCTGATGGCGGAGGGCAATGTCGATGCCGCCCGCCGCTACGCCGCGCGCGCCCAGACGAAGTTGAAGCCCGGCTCCCCCGCCTGGCTTCAAGCCGACGACATCGTGTCGTATAAGCCGCCCAAGCCCTGATCTCGCGCAGAGCCGGCACGGTCCCCGGTCTCTGCATTTCATTTTGGACCGACGGAAGACTTCATCATGCGCGCATTCATGGCCGCCGTCGGCGCCATCGTCCTGGCCGCCGGCGCGGCACTCTCTCTCGCCGGACCCGCGGCCTCGCAGACCGCCGATACGCCCGCGCCTCTCGACCGCGCGGGTGTCGAGACCATCGTGCGCGAATATCTGCTGGCCAACCCGGAGATCCTGCAGGAGGCCTTCGCTGCGCTCGAGCGCAAGCAGGCTGCCGAGCAGGAGGCGCAGCGTGTCGCCGCGATCACCGAGCAGCGCGACATCATCTTCAATTCGACCCGTCAGGTCGTTCTCGGCAACGTCGACGGCGACGTCACCCTCGTCGAGTTCTTCGATTACAACTGCGGCTACTGCAAGCGCGCGATGGGTGACCTCGTGCGCCTCCTGAAGGAACACCCCGACTTGCGCGTCGTCCTGAAGGAGTTCCCGGTGCTCGGCCGCGGTTCCACGGAGGCGGCACAGGTCGCGATCGCCGTCAACGAGGTCGCCCCCGAGCGCTATCTCGACTTCCACATCGCGCTTCTCAGCCACGAGGGCCCGATCGACCGCGCCGCGGCCCTCGACGTCGTCGAGAAGCTCGGCCTGCCGCTCGACAAGATCTCCGAGGTGATGGCCGGCCCGATCGTCTCCGAGACCATCGAGGAGGTCTACGGCCTCGCCAATGCACTCGGCATCAACGGCACGCCGTCCTACGTCATCGGCGACAAGGTCCTCGTCGGCGCTGTCGGCTACGACACCCTCGCTGCCGATGTGGAGGACGCATGCTCCGGGACGACCAGTTGCTGATCGGTCGTTCACACGACGTCCGCAAGCCCCTATAAGCGGCGCACCCGAGGGCGGCCCACCGGGCCGCGCCTCGCGTTCTGCCCAGACAACAAGCGCGGCTTCGGATGGCTATACCGGTCCTCGTCCTCAACGGCCCCAACCTCAACCTGCTCGGCTTGCGTGAGCCGGGCATCTACGGCAGCGCAACGCTTGCCGACATCGAGGAGCTCTGCCGCCTCACCGGCGAGCGACTCGACCTCGAGGTGGACTTCCGGCAGTCGAACCACGAGGGCGAGCTGGTCGACTTCATCCATGCCGCCCGCACGACGGCGCGGGGCATCGCGATCAACGCGGGCGCCTATACCCACACGTCGATCGCTCTCCATGACGCGATCCGCGCCGTGGCGCTGCCGACCGTCGAGTTGCATCTTTCAAATGTGCACGCTCGCGAAAGCTTTCGTCACCATTCTTACCTCGCACCGGCTGCGACGGGCGTGATTTGCGGGTTCGGTCCCCGCAGCTACGTGCTCGCGCTGGAAGCGCTCGCCGGCATTCTCGCCGGCTGACCAGCGCCGACTGACAGAGAGATCCATGTCCAACGCCAAGCCAACCATCGATTCGGCCCTCATTCGCGAGCTCGCGGACCTCCTGAAGGAGACCGAGCTCACCGAGATCGAAGTCGAGCAGCCGAACCTGCGCATCCGCGTTTCCCGTGCCGCGCCGGCGGCCTCCGCGGCGGTGACCGTTCCCGTCGCCACCGCAGCGCCCGTGGCACTCGCCCCCGTCGAGGTCGACGCGCACCATCACCCCGGCGCGGTCAAGTCGCCGATGGTCGGCACCGCCTATCGCGGCCCCGAGCCGACGGCGAAGCCCTTCGTCGAGGTCGGCGACCGTGTCGCCGCCGGCCAGACCCTGCTCATCGTCGAGGCGATGAAGACCATGAACCAGATCCCGGCCCCGCGGGCCGGCACGGTGACCGCGATCCTCGTCGAGGACGGCCAGCCCGTGGAATACGGCGAGCCGCTGGTCATCCTCGAATGACGATGTTCTCGAAGATCCTCATCGCCAATCGGGGCGAGATCGCGCTTCGCGTCCTGCGCGCCTGCAAGGAGCTCGGCATCGCCACCGTGGCGGTCCACTCCACGGCCGATGCCGACGCCATGCACGTGCGCCTTGCCGACGAGAGCGTCTGCATCGGCCCGCCGCCCGCCCGCGACAGCTACCTCAACATCCCCTCCCTGCTGGCGGCGTGCGAGATCACCGGCGCCGACGCGGTCCACCCGGGCTACGGCTTCCTGTCGGAGAACGCCCGCTTCGCCGACATCCTCGCGGCCCACGGCGTCGCCTTCATCGGTCCCTCGCCCGAACACATCCGCATCATGGGCGACAAGATCGAGGCGAAGCGCACGGCGATGCAGCTCGGCATCCCGGTCGTTCCCGGCTCCGACGGTGCGGTCACGTCCGAGGTCGAGGCACGCCGCATCGCCGCCGACATCGGCTATCCAGTGCTGATCAAGGCCTCGGCCGGCGGCGGCGGCCGCGGCATGAAGGTGGCGCACACGCCCGAAGACCTCGAGGTCGCCCTGGGCACGGCCCGCTCCGAAGCGAAGGCCGCGTTCGGCGACGACGCCGTCTACATCGAGAAGTACCTCGCCAAGCCCCGCCACATCGAAATCCAGGTCCTCGGCGACGGCAACGGCAACGCCGTCCACCTCGGCGAACGCGACTGCTCTTTGCAGCGTCGCCACCAGAAGGTCTGGGAAGAGGCATTGTCGCCGGCTCTCAACGAGAGCCAGCGACAGGAGATCGGCGAGACGGTGGCAGCCGCCATGCGCAAGCTGCGCTATTCCGGCGCCGGCACGGTCGAGTTCCTCTACGAGGACGGCGAGTTCTACTTCATCGAGATGAACACGCGGCTGCAGGTCGAGCACCCGGTCACGGAGATGATCACCGGCATCGACATCGTCAACGAGCAGATCCGCGTCGCCTCCGGCTCGCCGCTGTCGATGCGCCAGTCCGACATCACCTTCAACGGCCACGCCATCGAGTGCCGCATCAACGCCGAGGACCCGCGTACCTTCGCCCCCTCCCCCGGCCGGATCTCCTACTTCCATCCGCCCGGCGGCCTCGGGGTGCGCGTCGATTCCGGCGTCTATCAGGGCTATGTGATCCCGCCCTACTATGACAGCCTGATCGGCAAGCTGATCGTACACGGCCGCAACCGCGTCGAGTGCATGATGCGGCTCAGGCGCTGCCTCGACGAGTTCGTCGTCGACGGCATTCGCTCGACGATCCCACTGTTCAGGGCCCTCGTCGACGATCCGGACATCGCCAACGGCGTATACGACATTCACTGGCTGGAGAACTGGCTCGGCTCTCACGATTGACGGGCCACGGCGGAAGGCGATGACCGGCAAGAACGACGTCGTCCTCGAGATCACGCCGCAGGTGCTGCTGAAGGCCTATGCCTGCGGCATCTTCCCGATGGCCGAATCGGCCGACGATCCGGGGCTCTACTGGATCGAGCCGGACCGGCGCGGCATCATTCCGCTCGACCGCTTCCACATCCCGCAGCGGCTGGCGCGAACCGTGCGCTCCGACCGGTTCGAGATCCGCGTCGACCACGACTTCGCCGGCGTCATGGAAGGATGCGCGGCGCCCGTGCCGGGCCGGCGGAAGACCTGGATCAACACCCGCATCCGCCGCCTCTACGGCGACCTGCACGCCATCGGCCACGGCCACTCGATCGAGGCGTGGCGAGACGGCCGCCTCGTCGGCGGTCTCTACGGCGTGCGGCTGGGCAAGGCCTTCTTCGGCGAGAGCATGTTCAGCCGCGAGCGCGACGCATCGAAGGTGGCGCTGGTGCATCTCGTGGCCCGGCTCGTCGCCGGCGGCTTCACGCTGCTCGACACCCAGTTCGTCACCGACCACCTCGCCCGCTTCGGCGCGCTCGAGATCGGGCGGCGCGACTATCAGCGCATGCTGGACGTTGCTCTCGACGGCTTCGGCGACTTCACGCGCGCACCGCGCACGCTCACCGGCAACGAGGCGCTCTCAATCCTCGGGAGCGTCTGAATCCGGGCCTGGCGAATCGGCCACCGGCGCGTCGGTGCTCGGCGGAATGATCAGCGGCTTCGGCAGCGGCAGCGGGAACCAGCCGGGCGGCCGCTCGATCAGTTCCACCTCGTCTTCCGAGAAGCGCGACATGTCGAAGCCTTCCGGCGGCGCCACGTCGGACGAGGCGCGGCAGTCGGTCAGCCAGACATCGTAGATCGCGTGATCGACGGCGTTGAGCCCGGGGCTCGCAGCGAACATCCAGCCGGTGAAGATGCGCTGGATGCGGTTGTCGAGCGTGATCTCGTCGACCTCGACGAAGCCGTCCGTCTGAGGCGTCTCCGAGGAGGGTCGCGAGTAGCAGACGCGCGGCGTCACGCGCAGGGCGCCGAACTGCACCGTCTCGTCGATGTAGACGTCGAAGGCGATGATTCGGCCGGTGATCTTGTCGAGACCGGCGAACACCGCGACCGCGTTCGAGAGCTTGGTGTCGCGCGGAGGCGCCGGCGCGGCGGCCTCCGGCTCGGGCGGAATTTCGACGACCTGGGCCGCCGCCGGGCTCAGGGCACCCGCGGCCGCCAAGAGAACACCGGCGAACCGCCCTGCCGCGCTGAGACTTGCCATCGAAACCCGTCGGTGGAACGCCGGGGCGGCCGATCTGGCCTCCCCTCGGCGCCGCTTTAGCACTGCGACCCGGCAGAGAAAAGGCGCATCGGCCGGACGCGCCCGGAATCCGGTGCCCACCGCCCCACCATCGCTCAGGTGAGACGGTCGAGAGCCTCGACCACCTTGGCGCGGCGCTGCAGGGCCTCTTCCCGCTTCTCGCGTTCGCCCTCGACGACTTCCTCGGGGGCGCGTGCGATGAAGTCGGGCTTCGAGAGCTTGGCATCGATGCGCGCCACGTCGCTGTCTATCTTGGCGAGTTCCTTCTCGAGCCGCGTCCGCTCCGCCGCGAGGTCGATGATGCCGGCGAGCGGCAGGCAGGCAACGGTCGCGCCGATGACGATCTGCGCCGACTGCGGCGGCGCCGCCTCAGCCAGTTCGATCGCCTCGATGCGTGCCAGGCGCTTGATCTCAGCGTCGTTCGCGGCGAGCCGCCGGCGCGTCTCGGCGTCGGCCCCGACGACGACGAGGGGCACCATCGCCGCGCCCGGCACGTTGGTCTCGACGCGCACGGAGCGGATGGCGCTGATCAGGTCGATCAGCCAGTTCACCTCGGCGGCCGCCGCATCGTCACCGCCGGTGACGGCCGGCCATGGCGCGTGGGCGAGAAGGCCATGATCACGCAACGGGCCCGCCTCGCCGGTGCGCATCCACAGCTCCTCGGTGACGAAGGGCATGAACGGATGCAGCACCGCGAAGATCTGGTCGAGCGCCCAGGCGGTGACAGCCCGGATCTCGTCCTTCTCGGCCCCGTCGGCGCCGAGCAGCGTCGGCTTGGCGAGCTCGACGAACCAGTCGCAGAAGGTGTTCCAGGTGAAACGGTAGACGGCACCGGCGGCGTCGTTGAACCGGAACGCCTCGAGCGCCGCCGTCACCTCGGCCGTCGCCTTGCCGGTCTCGGCGACGATCCAGCGCGCCAGCGTCGTCTTCGCCGTCGACGGGTCGAAGCCGTCGACGCGGACGCAGCCGTTCATCTCGGCGAAGCGCGCCGCATTCCAGAGCTTCGTGGCAAACGAGCGGTAGCCCGACACCCGTGCCGTCGACAGCTTGATGTCGCGCCCCTGCGCGGCCATCGCGGCGAGCGTGAAGCGCAGCGCGTCGGCGCCGTATTCCGACATCAGGTCGAGCGGGTCGATGACGTTGCCCTTCGACTTCGACATCTTTGCGCCCTTCTCGTCGCGGACGAGGGCGTGGATGTAGACGGTGTCGAACGGCACTTCCTTCATGAAGTGCAGCCCCGCCATCATCATGCGGGCAACCCAGAAGAAGATGATGTCGAAGCCGGTGACGAGCACCGAGGTCGGATAGTAGCGGGCGAGTTCCGGCGTCTCGTCGGGCCAGCCGAGGGTCGAGAACGGCCACAACGCCGAGGAGAACCAGGTGTCGAGGACGTCCTCGTCGCGCGTCAGTGGCGTCGGCTGGCCGAACTTCTTCTCGGCCTGAGCGAGCGCCTCGGCCTCGCTGCGGGCAACGAAGCAGCTGCCGTCCGCGGCGTACCACGCCGGGATCTGGTGACCCCACCAGAGCTGCCGGGAGACGCACCACGGCTGGATGTTCTCCATCCACTCGAAGTAGGTCTTCTCCCAGTTCTTCGGCACGAAAACGGTGCGGTCGGCGCGCACCGCATCGATCGCCGGCTTCGCCAGCGTCTTGGCGTCGACGTACCACTGGTCGGTCAGGAACGGCTCGATGACGACGTTCGAGCGGTCGCCGTGCGGCACGGCGTGGGTGTGGTCCTCAATCTTCTCGAGGAGGCCCCGCGCCTCCATCATCTCGACGATCGCGGCGCGCGCCTTGAAGCGGTCGACGCCGTGCAGGGCGAGCGCCTCGGTGAGGTCGCTCGAGACCGGCAGTCCGGCGAGGAACGCCTCGTTGCCGTCGAGCGCCATCCGCGCCTCGGCGTCGAGCACCGAGATCAGCGGCAGGCTGTGCCGTCGGCCGACCTCGAAGTCGTTGAAGTCGTGCGCCGGCGTGATCTTCACCGCGCCGGTGCCCTTCTCGGGATCGGAATACTCGTCGGCGACGATCGGGATAGGACGGCCGACGAGCGGCAGAACGACGTGCGCCCGGCCCTCCACCAGCGCCGAATAGCGCTCGTCCTCGGGGTGCACGGCGACGGCCGTGTCACCCAGCATCGTCTCCGGCCGCGTCGTCGCGACGACGACGAAGCTCGACGGATCTTCGGCCGAGAACGTCCGCCCCTCGATCGGATAGCGGAAGTGCCAGAGCTTGCCCTTCACCTCGACCGGGATGACCTCGAGGTCGGAGATCGCCGTCTGGAACTTCGGATCCCAGTTGACGAGGCGCTTGTCGCGATAGATCAGCCCCTGCTCGTAGAGGGTGACGAAGACCTCGAGGACAGCCTTCGACAGGCCCTCGTCCATGGTGAAGCGCTCGCGGCTCCAGTCGCAGGAGGCGCCGAGGCGCTTCAGCTGGTTCTGGATCGATCCGCCCGACTGCTCCTTCCAGGCCCAGACGCGACGGACGAACGCCTCGCGCCCGAGGCCGCGCCGGGTCTCGCCACTCTCGGCGAGCTGACGCTCCACCACCATCTGCGTGGCGATGCCGGCGTGGTCCATGCCCGGCTGCCACAGCACGTCGCGCCCGCGCATCCGCTCGAACCGGCACAGCACGTCCTGCAGGGTATTGTTGAGCGCATGGCCCATGTGCAGGGAGCCGGTGACGTTCGGCGGCGGGATGACGATCGTGAACGGCTTCGCGCCCGGCTTCGCGCCGGCTCCGGCGGCGAAGGCGTTATTGTCGTCCCATAGCGTGGAAATGCGCGGCTCGATCGCGGCCGCGTCGTAGGTCTTGTCAAGCATCTCGAATTCTTGATCTAGCGTGCGTCAGGCGGTGCAAGTGCCCGCAACGGATGGCGCGAGTCAACCGCCGCGGCCGCGCCGTCGGCCGTCACGATCACGGGTGCCCGGCATTGGCGCGGCGTGGCTGAATCCGGCGCAGTCGGGGACGCTCAGCGCTCTCCGCGCGAAATCCGGTCGATCTCCTGCTTGACCATGCGCTCCACCATGCGCGGCAGGTTCTGGTCGAGCCAGGTCCGCAGCATCGGCCTGAGCAGGTCGCGGACGAGATCCTCGAGCGTGCGCGGGTTCTGCGAGAGGATGGTGCGCGACAGCGTCTCGAAGGACGCACCGACGGAGCCGTTCGCCTGATCCGACAACAGCTTGTCCTCCTCCCGGCTGTCGGCGGAGGGGCGGGCGGAGGCCTCCGCCGATCCGCGCGGAGCCGCCTCCGGGCGTACCGCCGAGACCGTGGCGCGCTGCTGTTCCGACATCCTCGTCTCCACCTTCTGCTCCGTCGCGATGAGAGCGACATCCTCGGGCCCGGCGGCGAGCCCGTCAACGAACCGGCGACCGACCCGCCGCTCGAGCGGCTCCGGCTCGGGTGTCACGGCAGCAGCCGCGACGGCGGTCCGAACCGTCTCACCGAGGACGGCCGCGACCTGAGCCGCCATCCAGTCTTCCGTGTCGCTCGCGTCGTTCGGATCGCCGGCGGCAGAGGTCACCGGGGCGGCTGCGGACGAGGGAGAAGCGAAATCCGGCGTCGCAGGTCCCGCCGCGCCGCCATCGGCGATCATGCGGTGGATAGAGGCCAGGATCTCGTCCATCGTCTGGTCACGCATGGCGCTCGCAGCCGGCATCGTTCCCCCTCCGCGCAAAAATCGGCGTTGCCGCCACTCCCCTCGAATCGCACGTTCCCGAGGGATGGTACCGGTGCCGGGCTTCGACGGGAATTCGGCATGTCGAAACGGGCACCGCCGTCGACGCGGCGGCGCCCTCTAGACTGTGGATGGAAGCAAGCCTCAGCGGCCGTCCGGCGTGCGCAGGCCGTACCACTGGTCGCGCACCGCTTCATAGTGCTGGCGCGGCTTGTAGATCGGTACCGGCAGCTTCAGCGCCTCGGCGTTGAGGCGGCCGACAGCCTGGATGAGGGCGTAGAGAGCCACCACCTTGTTGCGCTCGGCGAAGACCAGCGTCGTCTGGGCGTCGATCAACAGGCTCTGCTGCTGCAGGACGTCGAGGGTAGTGGCCTGGCCGACCCGCTGTTCCTCGACGACACCGTTGACGGCGAGCTGGTTGGCGACAACGGCGGTGCGGGCCGAATTGATCGCAGCCTCCGCCGCATCGAGCTGATACCAGGCGGAGACGACCTGCGAGCGCACGTTGTCGCGGTTGAGGTCGACCTGGATGCGGGCGCCACCGAGGTCTTCCTTGGCCTGGCGCACCTGTGAGGAGACGAGGCCGCCCTGGTAGATCGGCACCGTCATGTTGAGCTGGACGGAGGCGGTGTCGGTGTAGCGCGGCGATCCCACGGAAACGCCGCCATAGGTGTAGTCACGGTTCAGCCCGGCCTGCAGGTCGACCTGCGGCAGCGTCTGGCCCTCCAGCGCCTTCACGTTGAAGATCGCCACGTCGACGTTGTGCACGGTCGCGAGGATCGCCGGATGTTCCTTCTGGGCCAGCGTCAGCGCCGCGTCGAGCGCCTTCGGCCGGACCTTGTCGCCGACGGGCTGGAGGACGAGCCTCTTCGCCTCGAGGCCGGTGATGGCGCGGAACTGGGCGCGCGCGGTCTGCACGTCGGCGCGGGCGGACGCGAGGTCGGCTTCCGCCTGGGCCTCGCTGGCCTGTGCCTGGGCGACGTCGGTCTGGGTGCCCTCGCCGACCTGGAAGCGGTCCTGCGAGGCCTTCACCTGCTCCGACAGGAACTTCAGGTTCGCTTCCTGCAGCCGGACCAGCGCGAGGTTCTGGATGACGTCGACGAAGGCGGTCACCGCGTCGAGCATGATGCCCTGCTCGGAATCGCGGAGGACCTCGCGCTCGGCAAGCACGGACGACTCCGCCGACCGGACAGAGTTCTGCGTCTGGAAGCCACGGAAGATCGGCTGCACCAGGTTGATGCCGATCGAAACCGGATAGGTGCCCGTGCCTCCCCTGCTCTGGGTCCGGGTCTTGGAGGTGACGAGCCGGCTGTTGGTGCCGACCGCGCCCGCCGACACCGTGCCGTTGATCTGCGGCCGGTAGTTCGACAGCGCCTGGGGAACGCCTTCGTCGACAGCCCGCAGCTGGGCCCGGGCGGCGTTGAGCGACGGATTGTTCATGTAGGCGGCAGCGAGCGCATCGGTGAGGGTCTGCGCGGAGGCGCCGACGGGCGCGATCGCCATCGAGAACACGGCAGCGAGCAGGAAACCACTGCGCCGGTGCGAGCGTTTCAGATCTGTCGAACGAACGGCTTCGAGAACCACAGCCAACTCCTCGATTCTCCGCTCCGGACGACGTGCAGCGCGACGGCCGTGCGGCGTCCGGGCCGTTTACGCGGCCTTAACCTATAGGCTGGTTCAGGCCTTGGACAAAGACGCGGAGTGGCTCTCCGCGACGCCGGGAGGCGACCTGCGGCGCGAATGCAACAGGCGGGCAGACGGCACCACCAGATCAGAAGACGAAGGTCGGCGCCGGCTCGAAACCGGGCAGCGGCTTGGCCGCGGCGTTGAAGGCAAAGCGTCCGCCTGCTCCGGTGGCAGAGCGCACATAGAGCCGCGCTGTAGCGGCCCCTCCGAGACCCTCGACAACGGCGAGCCTGCCCCCGTCGCGCAGCTGGTCGGTGAGGCCGGCGGCACTGGTCTGCGTCGCACCCGCGACGATGATGGCGTCATAGGGCGCCTCCGCCGGCCATCCCTTCTCGAGCGGCCCCACGACCACGGCCGCGCTGTCCACCTGAAGACGCGCCAGCCGGTCGGCCGCGGTCCTTGCGAGATCGGGATCACATTCCAGCATCACGACGGAACCAGCGAGACGAGCGAGCACCGCCGCCTCGTAGCCGCTCGCCCCGCCGATCAGCAGCACGACGTCGTCGGGGCCGATCTCGGCGAGCTGCACCAGCTTCCCGAAGGTCGCGGGACGCATCAGGAAGCGGCGGCCGTCGCTCGATTCGACCGGCAGGTCGTCGTCGATGTAGGCGAGCGCCGCCCGTGACGCCGGCACGAACGATTCGCGCGGCACGGCGCCCATCGCCTTCAGCAGCTCGTGATCGGTCACGTCGTTGGTGCGCAACTGGCAGTCGACCATCTTGCGCCGCGCGTCCGCATAGTCGGCCATGCTCTCGTCCCCGTTGCCGGTCGTGCTCGAAGTCCTGCCCAAGCCTGACCGACCGAATATCGGCCACCGCCGCGACGCGCAAGCGGCGACGTCGCCGCGGCGGGGGTGCTTGCTTTGTTCCGTTCGTCGCTTACCTTTACGGACCGCTGACCGGCCCTGCTGAGGGCGATCCGCCTCCCACTCGTCTACAGGACCGCTCCGCATGGCCGATCCGCACGGCTCGTCCGCCGCCGCCACCGCTGGAAAACGCATCTCCATCCGGGGGGCGCGCGAGCACAATCTGAAGAACGTCGACCTCGACGTGCCCCGCGACGCGCTGGTCGTGTTCACCGGCCTGTCGGGCTCGGGCAAATCCTCGCTCGCCTTCGACACCATCTATGCCGAGGGCCAGCGCCGCTACGTCGAGAGCCTGTCGGCCTACGCGCGCCAGTTCCTCGAGATGATGCAGAAGCCCGACGTCGATCAGATCGAGGGCCTGTCGCCAGCGATCTCGATCGAGCAGAAGACGACCTCGCGCAATCCCCGCTCGACCGTCGGCACCGTCACCGAGATCTACGACTACATGCGCCTGCTGTGGGCACGCGTCGGCGTACCGCATTCACCGGCAACCGGGCTGCCGATCGAGAGCCAGACCGTCTCGCAGATGGTCGACAAGGTTCTGGCGCTGCCTGAGGGCACGCGGCTCTATTTGCTCGCCCCGATCGTCCGCGGCCGCAAGGGCGAGTACCGCAAGGAACTCGCCGACCTTCAGAAGAAGGGCTTCCAGCGCGTCAAGGTCGATGGCGCCTACCACGAGATCGACGAGACGCCGGCCCTCGACAAGAAGCTCAAGCACGACATCGACGTGGTCGTGGATCGCCTGGTGGTCCGTCCCGACATCGCCGGCCGTCTCGCCGACAGCCTGGAGACGGCGCTCAGGCTCGCCGACGGCATTGCCGTCGCCGAGATGGCCGACGCCAAGGGCGCCGACGGCGAGCCGCAGCGCATCCTGTTCTCCGAGAAGTTCGCCTGCCCGGTCTCCGGCTTCACCATCGCCGAGATCGAGCCGCGGCTGTTCTCCTTCAACAGCCCGCACGGCGCCTGCCCGAAATGCGACGGCCTCGGCACCACCCTCGAGTTCGAGCCGGACCTCGTCGTGCCGGACGCGTCGCTGTCGCTCTCCGACGGAGCCGTGCTGCCGTGGGCGCGCACCGGCAATACCTCCCCCTACTACGCCCAGGCGCTGCAGGCGATCTGCCGACACTTCAAGGTGTCGATGGCGACGCCCTGGCGCGAGTTGCCGGAGACCGTGCGCGACGCCATCCTCTATGGCTCGAAGGGCCAGCCGATCACCTTCGTCTATGACGACGGGCTGAAGGCCTACGAGACGCGCAAGCCGTTCGAGGGCGTGATCGGCAACATCCAGCGCCGCTGGCACGAGACCGAATCGCAGTGGGTGCGCGAGGAGCTGTCGCGCTACCAGTCCGACCATCCCTGCGAGGCCTGCAACGGCTTCCGGCTGAAACCAGAATCGCTCGCGGTCAAGGTCGCCGGCCACCACATCGGCGAGGCCGGCGTGCTTTCGATCCGCGCCGCGCACGAGTGGTTCGACGCGCTTCCCGACCGGCTCACCCCGAAGCAGATGGAGATCGCCGGCCGCATCCTGAAGGAGATCAGGGAGCGCCTGGTCTTCCTCGTCGACGTCGGCCTCGACTACCTGACGCTCGGGCGCGGCTCCGGCACGCTGTCGGGCGGCGAAAGCCAGCGCATCCGCCTCGCCTCACAGATCGGCTCGGGCCTGACCGGCGTCCTCTATGTTCTCGACGAGCCGTCGATCGGCCTGCACCAGCGCGACAATGCCCGCCTCATCGAGACGCTGAAGCGCCTGCGCGACCTCGGCAACACGGTCATCGTCGTCGAGCACGACGAGGACGCCATCCTCGCCGCCGACTATGTCGTCGACGTCGGACCCGGTGCCGGCGTCCACGGCGGCCGCATCGTCTCCGCCGGTACGCCGGCCGAGGTGATGGCCGACCCGGCCTCCCTCACGGGCCGCTATCTCACCGGCGAGCTCGACGTTCCGGTGCCGGCGAAGCGGCGGGCGCTGAAGAAGGGGCGGTCGCTGCGGATCTTCGGGGCTCGCGGCAACAATCTGAAGAAGGTCGACGCGGAGATCCCGCTCGGCACCTTCACCTGCGTCACCGGTGTTTCCGGCGGCGGCAAGTCGACCCTCCTGATCGACACGGTGTTCCGCGCTGCCGCCCGGCGCCTCAACGGCGCCCGCGAGGCCCCCGCCCCGCACGACCGCATCGAGGGCTTCGAGTACCTCGACAAGGTCATCGACATCGACCAGTCGCCGATCGGCCGCACGCCGCGCTCCAACCCGGCCACCTACACCGGCGCCTTCACGCCGATCCGCGACTGGTTCTCCGGCCTGCCGGAGGCGAAGGCGCGGGGCTACGAGCCGGGCCGCTTCTCCTTCAACGTCAAGGGCGGGCGTTGCGAGGCGTGCCAGGGCGACGGCGTCATCAAGATCGAGATGCACTTCCTGCCGGACGTCTACGTCACCTGCGACGTCTGCAAGGGCCGCCGCTACAACCGCGAGACCCTCGACGTCGCCTTCAAGGGCAAGTCGATCGCCGACGTGCTCGACATGACGGTCGACGAGGGTGTCGAGTTCTTCGCAGCGGTGCCGGCGGTGCGCGACAAGCTCGAGACTCTGAAGCGCGTCGGGCTCGGCTACATCAAGGTCGGCCAGCAGGCGACGACGCTGTCGGGCGGCGAGGCGCAGCGCGTCAAGCTCGCCAAGGAGCTGTCGAAGCGGGCGACCGGCCGGACGCTCTACATCCTCGACGAACCGACGACGGGCCTGCACTTCCACGACGTGGCAAAGCTGCTCGAGGTGCTGCACGAGCTCGTCGACCAGGGCAACACGGTCATCGTCATCGAGCACAATCTCGAGGTCATCAAGACGGCGGACTGGGTGGTCGACCTCGGCCCGGAGGGCGGCGACGGCGGCGGCGAGATCGTCGCGGCCGGTCGGCCGGAGGACATCGTCCGCGCGCCGCGCAGCCACACCGGACGCTACCTCGCCGAGTTGCTCACCAGGCGGCCTCGACGGGGCGCCGTGGCCGCCGAGTAGCGCCCACTTCTTTTGCACTGCAGCGTAAGCGGGGCGGCGCCGTCAGACAGCGCCGCCCTTCATCATTTTTTAGGGTATTGCTGGAGTTGGCGGCCTTCGGGCGCCTGCCGACAAATGTGGCCGACGGCGCCTCTGCCGTCCGAATGGGCACACTGCTGCTGCTTTGCACAATTGGCAGGGCAGCCATGCGCAGCCGCCTCTGCCTCAATCGAAAGCAGTCGCCTATCTACGCGTCATGCCGAACGCAGCGCGGCGCCCCGGTCGTAAAACCGGCCGGCGGGTGCCCTGCAAACCCGGCGACGGACGCAAAACCTCTGGTGTTGAAATGATCGACTCTCTCGTGAAAAGCTATCGCTCCTGGCGGAAGTATCGCTCCACTTATGAGGAGCTGATGAAGCTCTCCAGCCGTGAGCTCGACGACCTGGGAATCACCCGGGCCGAGATCCCGAACATTGCGCGCCGCGTCGCGCACTGATCGGATCGACTGAAGAAGATCTAGAATCCACGGGCCGCGGCGATCCCCTCCCCCGCGGCGGCCCTGGCTCGGCCGGAACGGTTCCCCTCCCCTCGTTCCGGATCCGAAAGTGACGCCCGCCGGGATCCCCTCCCCCTCGGCGGGCGTCCGCTTTTTCAGGCCCCGCTCGGGCCGCCGCCGCGGCAGCAGCGCCCCGACGCGCGCTCAGGCGGTCTTGCCGAACAATTCCCGCCCGATCAGCATCCGCCGGATCTCGCTCGTCCCCGCGCCGATCTCGTAGAGCTTGGCGTCGCGCAGGAAGCGGCCGGTCGGGTAGTCGTTGATGTAGCCGTTGCCGCCGAGGCACTGGATCGCGTCGAGCGCCACCTGTGTCGCCTTTTCGGCGGCGTAGAGGATCGCGCCGGCCGCGTCCTCGCGCGTCGTGCGACCGCGGTCGCAGGCCTTCGCCACGGCATAGACGTAGGATCGGCAGGCGTTCAGCGTCACGTACATGTCGGCGAGCTTGCCCTGCATCAGCTGGAAGGTGCCGATCGGCTGGCCGAACTGCTTGCGCTCGTGGACGTAGGGCAGCACCACGTCGAGGCAGGCCTGCATGATTCCGAGGGGCCCGGCCGCGAGCACCGCTCGCTCGTAATCGAGCCCGGACATCAGCACCCGCACCCCGCCGTCCACCGTCCCGAGCACATTCTCCTCCGGCACCTCGCAGTCCTCGAACACGAGTTCGCAGGTGTCTGAGCCGCGCATGCCGAGCTTGTCGAGCTTCTGCGCGGTCGTGAAACCAGGCATGCCTTTCTCGATCAGGAAGGCGGTGATGCCGCGCGGGCCGGCATCCGGGTTCGTCTTGGCGTAGACCACCAGCGTCTCGGCGATCGGGCCGTTGGTGATCCACATCTTCGAGCCGTTCAGCACGTAGCGGTCGCGGCGGCGGTCGGCTCGTGTGCGCATCGATACGACATCGGACCCGGCCCCCGGCTCCGACATCGCCAGCGCGCCGACGTGCTCGCCGGAGATCAGCTTCGGCAGATAGCGTTGCTTCTGCTCAGCGGTGCCGTTGCGCCGGAGCTGGTTGATGCACAAGTTCGAGTGGGCGCCATAGGAGAGGCCGACCGAGGCCGAGGCCCGGCTCACCTCTTCCATGGCGATGCAGTGCTCGAGATAGCCGAGCCCGGAGCCGCCATCCTCCTCTTCGACGGTGATGCCGTGCAGCCCCAGCGCCCCCATCTCAGGCCACAGATGCCGTGGGAACGTGTTGCTGCGGTCGACCTCGTCGGCGATCGGGGCGATCCGGTCGGCGGCGAAGCTGCGGACGGTCTCGCGCAGCATGTCGGCGGTCTCGCCGAGAGCAAAATCGAAGCCCGGCAGATCGTTGCGCATCGCTCACCCTCCTCGCGGCCCGGCGCCGGCGACCCCGCCGTTCCGCCGCTGTCTCAGTCCTGGAACCCGTCGACGCTCATCATCGTCAGGAGCGCCGTCGCCACCTCCGTCACCCGCTCGCCGTCGACAGTCTCGACGTCGGCCCGGCACACCGTCAGGGTCCGGCCCGGCCGGATGACCCGTCCGTGCGCCACCAGCCGCTCGCCGCGCGCGGGCGCGATGAAGTTGAGCTTGAACTCCACCGACAGCACACCGACCTCCGGCCGCATCATCGACAGGGCGGCGTAGCCTGCGGCCGTGTCGGCGAGCGTCGCGATCAGGCCGCCGTGGAAGAAGCCGTGCTGCTGCGTCAGCGCCTCGGCATGGCGGACCGACAGCGTCACGTGCCCGGGGGCGAGTTCGTCGATCACCGCCCCGCAGTGTCTCAGGAACCCCTGGCGGACGAAACTGTCGCGGACGCGGCGCTCGTAGTCGGGGTCGCGCGCGACGAAGGTGCGGCGTTCCCCCGGCCCCATCCCGGCGCCCTCGTCAAGAATCATCCCTCCGCTCCCCCGCTCGTGCCCGCCTGGCCCGCCGCGGCCTCGTCTCCGGCGCGATGGCCGCACAGCGCGAGCGCGGCCTTCATGTGAGCCGGCACGGGGGCCGTCACCGTCACTGCCGGACGCGCGCCAAGCGCCGGCAGCCGGATGGTGCGGGCGAGGAGCTGGAGGCGAGCCCCGTTCGCCGGCGCCCGCCCATAGATCGGATCTCCGAGGATCGGGAAGCCCGCATGGGCGGTGTGCGCCCGCAACTGGTGTGTCCGGCCGGTCACCGGCACGAGTTCGAGCCAGGCGACGCCGGGGCCTCGCCCCAGCACCGTCCACCGTGTCTCCGAGGCCTGCCCGTCGGCGGACACCATCATGAACCAGCCACGGTGCTCGTCGCGCTTGGCGAGCGGGGCATCGATGGTGCCGGCCTCCTCCGCCGGGCCGCCACGCACCACCGCCCAGTAGGCCTTCGAGACGGTGCCGCCGGCGAACTGCCGGCCGAGGGCGGCGAGCGCCCGGCGGCTGCGCCCGAGCACGAGGCAGCCGGCGGTGTCCTTGTCCAGCCGATGGGCGAGACCCGGCCGCTCCGGCAGGCCGAACCGGAGGGCCTCGAACCCGTCCTCCAGCACCGGCCCGCCCTTCGGTCCCTTGTGCACCGGCACGCCCGCCGGCTTGTCGAGCACGAGCACGTCATCGTCGCGATACAGGATGCGCTCCGGCAGACCGAGGTCGTCCGAGGCGTTCGTCGAGGCGCTGGATCGGGGTGCAGTCCGCGGCATAAGGGACTGTGTGGCGCCGCGCGCGGCGGGACGCAAGCGCCGGCGCGGACCCGATCGCCTGCGCGCTGCTGTCCCTGCTCGCGCCCCGCGGGGGTGCGCGGCGGCGACGGGCGACGCAGCTGGCCGCGTTGCGAGGCGGACGACCGATTCGCGGCGAGCCCCTGCAATCGTCCGGACATTGCGCGAAGCTGGTCCGAACGAGCCAAACTGCCGTTTCGCTTGATCAATTCCGATTGCAGTTCCGTTGCATTCGGTGAGCACGCCGCATTTCTGCGTCGGGGAGCTGCCATTCTTAGAGAAAGCCGGAAAAACAACGGGAGTGCGGCTGCGCTGACGCCCTTCGAGCCTCCCGCAAGCCCCCCGAAGCGGCGCCGCTAGAGCCCGAATCGAGCTCTCGAAACGCCTTCCTCGTAACTCAATTTTTCTATTTCTCTCAAATATTTACGAAGCAAACGTGCGATCCGGCGTCGGGCTTGGCTCGTTCCTTGCGCACCCCCGATCGATACAGTATGAGCAGCTTTCGGGGCTGGAGTGGATCCTCGACGACCCGTACCGACTCGGGAACGACCGACGCCTTCGCAGTCGCCGGTTGGTCGCTGCAAGACTTCAAGTGGTGCCAGTACCGCCGACCGGACCAGAGACGATGCGTTACGACGGACCCGATGGCTGAAACCTTCGACGATATCGCAATACTCGGCTACGCCTGCCGCCTCCCGTCATCGGCAAACGCCTCCGCGTTCTGGGAGGTTCTGGCCGAGGGACGCTGCGTCGTGTCCGAAGTTTCCGGAGACCGATGGGCGCGTGAGCGCTTCGGTCACCCGGACCGCAGCGCCCCCGGCAAGACCTACACCTGGGCCGCCGGCCAGATCGACGACGTCTGGGGCTTCGACCCGGGCTTCTTCGGCATCTCGCCCCGCGAGGCCGTGCAGATCGATCCGCAGCAGCGCCTTCTGCTGCAGGTGACGTGGGAGGCCCTCGAGCACGCGGGCCTGCCGCCGAGCAAGCTCGCCGGCAGCCGGACCGGCGTCTATGTCGGCGCCTCCTCGCTCGACTACGGCAACCAGTTCCTGTTCGACCCGGCGGCCGCCGACGTCCAGCTGATGACCGGCAACACGCTGTCGATCGTCTCCAACCGCATTTCCTATGTACTCGACCTGCGCGGGCCGAGCTTCACCGTCGACACAGCCTGCTCCTCGTCGCTCGTCGCCCTGCACGAGGCGCTGGAGGCGATCCGCACCGGCCGTATCGACACCGCTGTCGTCGGTGGCGTGAACCTGCTCCTCAGCCCGCTGCCGTTCGTCGGCTTCGCGCGGGCGTCGATGCTCTCGCCGTCCGGCCTCTGCCGCGCCTTCGACGCCGACGGCGACGGCTATGTCCGCTCCGAAGGAGCGGCGGTGCTGGTTCTGCGCTCGGCGAACGCCGCCCGCGCCAACGGCGACGCCATCCGCGGCCTCATCGTCGGGTCCGGCATCAACGCCGACGGACGCACCGTCGGCCTGTCGCTGCCGTCGAGCGAATCCCAGGCGGATCTGCTCGAGGAGGTCTACAGCCGCTTCGAGATCACCCCCGATTCCGTCGCCTTCATCGAGGCGCACGGTACCGGTACGCGCGTCGGCGATCCCGCCGAGGCGATGGCGCTCGGCGAGATCATCGGCAAGCGGCGCAAGTCGCCGCTGCTGCTCGGCTCGGTGAAGACGAACGTCGGCCACCTCGAGCCGGCTTCCGGCCTGGTCGGGCTCCTGAAGGCACAGCTCGCCCTCGAGAACGACCTGCTGCCGCCGTCGCTCCACTTCAACACGCCGAACCCCGACATTCCGTTCGCCGCCCTCAATCTCGAGGTGGTGACGCACGCCCGTCCGCTGCCGCGCGGGTCGGCGCCGCGCTATGCCGGCGTCAACTCCTTCGGCTTCGGCGGCGCCAACGCCCATGTCGTGCTGCGCGACGCCGATCCGGTCCCGGCCGGCCGCTCGCCGGTGGCCGACGCCGCCGCCCCGCTCGTCGTTTCGGCGCAGACGCGCGAGGCGCTGGCGGAGCTCGCCAAGCGCTATCGCGACCGCATCGAGGAAGCCGACGAGACGCAGGCGGCCCGCATCGTCAACGCCGCGGCCTATACCCGCGACAGGCTCGAGCACCGGGCGGTCTTCCTCGGCCGCACCAAGGCCGAGCGCCTCGCCGCCATCGACGGCTACCTCGGCGGCACCGCCCATCCGGCCGTCGCCGATGGCCGCGCCATCGCGCGTGGCTCGCAGGTCGCCTTCCTGTTCTCCGGCAATGGCGCGCAGTGGCCCGGCATGGGCCGCTCCGCCTATCAGGCCGACCGTGACTTCCGCCTCGCCTTCGACCGCATCGACCGCGTCTTCATGGGCATCGCCGGCTGGTCGCTGCTGACCGCGCTGTTCTCGCCCGAGCTCGACGCCGAGATCGAGCGCACCGAGATCGCCCAGCCGCTGCTGTTTGCCATCCAGGTGGCGCTCGCCGAGGCACTCGCCCGGCGCGGCGTCACGCCGGCGGCCGTCGCCGGCCACAGCGTCGGCGAAGTGGCCGCTGCCTGCGTCAGCGGCGCCCTGACGCTCGACCAGGGCGTGCGCGTCATCCACGCCCGCTCCACCCACCAGGAAGTCACCCGCCACCTCGGCGGCATGGCCGCCCTGTTGATGCCGGCCGAGCAGGCCGCCGCCGCGATCGCCGATCCACGCTTTGCCGGCATCGAGATCGCCGCGATCAACAGCCCGCGCAGCATCACGATCTCCGGGCCGAGCGAGCTTCTCGACGTCTTCGCCAAGCACGCGCGCAAGCAGCGCTGGGCCCTGAAGCGCCTCGACCTCGACTATCCCTTCCACTGCGCCCTCGTCGAGCCGATCCGTGATCCGCTCGTCGGCGCCCTGTCGGGCCTCGCGCCTCGCGCCGGCCGCGTGCCCTTCATCTCCACCGTCACCGGGGCGGAGACGCCCGGCACGGGCCTCGACGCCGAGTACTGGTGGCAGAACGTCCGCCGGCCGGTTCGTTTCGAGGCGGGCGTGCGCACGCTCGCCGGCATGGGTTACCGCCTGTTCCTGGAGATCGGCCCGCGCCCGGTGCTGACCGGCTACGTCAACGACATCCTGCGCACCATGGACGTCGCGGCGAACGTGCTGAGCTCGCTCGATCGTGGTGACGACAAGCCCGACGTCGTCGGCCTCATCGCCGCCTCGGTGCTCGCAGCCGGCGGCTCCGTCGACGAAGCCGCGATGTTCGGCCCACGCGTCGTCCCCTCCTCCGATCTGCCGACCTATCCGTGGCAGAACAAGCCCTACCGCATCGAAACGACGTCGGAGGCGATCGGCGCCATTTCCGGGCGACCGCACGCGCTGCTCGGCGCGCGCCTGCGCCGCGAATCCGTCGAGTGGTTCAACCACATCGACAGCGCCCTGGTGCCTTGGCTCGCCGACCACAAGGTCGAGGATTCCGTGGTGCTGCCGGCCGCCGGCTTCGCGGAGATGGCGCTGTCCGCGGCGCGGTCGTGGCTCGGCGTGCAGGCCGTCGAACTGGCCGACTTCGACGTCGTCGCCCCACTGATCGTCGAGGCGGATGCCGCCCGCGAGACGATGGTCCGCATCTCCCCGGACGACCACGTCATCGAGATCGTCAGCCGCAGCCGCCTCACCACCGACGACTGGACGATCCACGCCCGCGGCGCCATCACCCGCTCGCCCGGCCTGCCGGACGTGACGGCGCCGGCGCCGACAGAGGGCGGGCGCCGCGTCACGGCCGACCGTCTCTACAAGCTCACCGAGCGCTTCGGCCTGCGCTATGGCCCGGTGTTCCGCCGCGCCCACGCGGTCGTCATCGAATCCGACAGCGTCGCCACCGTCGAGCTCGCCCCGCCGGATCCGGCCACCGCCAATGCCGGCTTCGCCCTCGATCCGACGCTGCTCGACGCCTGCTTCCATGGCCTGTTCGCGCTGCTCGACGGCCGTGCGGGACTGGACGGCCGCGATGGTTCCACGGTGCTGCCGGTCCGCTTCGGGTCGCTGCGCATTGCCGCCGCCGGCAAGACGCCGACGTCGGCACGCCTGGTCGTGACGCGCGCATCGGTGCGCTCGGTCACCGCCCGCATCGAGATGTTCGACGCCGGCGGTGCCCTGGTCGCCGTCCTCGACGGCGCGCGCTTCCAGCGCGTCAAGCTGACGACTGCAGACCGCCCCGACGACCTCGCCTACCGCGTGCTGCCGAAGCGCCTCGTCTCCCGCGACGGTGTCGATCCGTTCGCCACCGTCTGGCCGGCCGGGCCGGAAGTCGCCCTGCGCACGCTCGGTCTCATCACCGACGAGGCGCCGGAGCTCGAGGAAGGCGCCCTTCTGGTCGAAGCCGCCGCGCGCTCGGCTGCTGTCGAGGCGCTGCGCCCGCTGCTCGCGGGTGGAGAGCCGGTGACGCTCGACGCCATGGTGCAGTCCGGGCGGCTCGCCGAGGACGCCCGCTCGCTGGCGGCCGGCCTGCTGATCGCCCTCGAGGAGTACGGCATCGTCGGCGAGACCGACGAGGGCTGGGCGATCGAGGACGACACGGATCTTCCCGACGTCTCCCACATCGTCCGCACGCTGATCGCCGAGCATCCCGACCGTATCGCCGAGGCAACGCTCGCGGCCCGGCTACCGGTGGTGCTGGCCGAGCGCCTCGCCGGCGGCCTCGTGGAAAGCGCGGACGACGTCTTCTCGAGCGGCACGCTCGACCACCTCGCCACGGCCTCGCCAATGGCGCGGCCGCTCGGCGACGCCATCGGTGCGCTCGCCGCCACCATCGCCTCCGCCTGGCCCGAGGGCGCGCCGCTGCGCATGCTCGCCGCCGGCGCCCACGACGTCGACCTGCTGCGCCGCCTGATCGCCCTCGTCGACCCGGCCTACATGTCGGTCACCGTCACCGACCCGAGCGGCAGCGTGCTCGAGCGTGCCCGCCTTCGCCTCGGCGACGGCACCGGCGCCCGCTTCGCGCCGATCGCCGACATCGGCACCGAGAGCAACGCCTACGACCTGGTGCTGTCGGCCGGCCGCCTCACGCACTTCGCGCCCGAAGGACTGTCGGCGCTCGCCCGTGCAGCAGCGCCGGGTGGCCGCCTCGTCGCCATCGAACTGTCGCCGACCATCGTGCTCGACGCGATCTGCGGCGTCGGTGCCGACTGGTGGCGCACGGGGCTGTCCGCCGATCAGGGCATCGGCCGCAATGCCACCGCCGACGAGTGGAAGACCACGCTCGCTGACGCCGGCTTTGCCGCCGTCACCGCGCTGCCGCTCGCCAGCGACCTCACCGACGCCCTCGTGCTCTGCGCCGATTGCACCGCCGCGTCCGTCGAGGCGCCGGCCGCCGAGACGCTCGGACGCGTCGTCGTGATCGCTGATGCGGAAGGACCGGGACGCTCGCTCGCCGATGCCGTCGCCACCGCGATGCGCTCGCGTGGCCGCACCGTCACCCTCGCCGTCGTCGACGGCGCGGTCGAGGCCGGCGACATCGACGTCGTCGCGCTCGACCTCGCCCGCTCCACCGACGCGGGCGTGCTTGACGAGCTGATGCGCGGCGAGGGCCGCTGCGACCTCGTGTTCGCGCTCGGCGCCGCCGACGACCGCGTGCCGCTCGCCGCCATCACCCGCCGCCTCGACCGTCTCGGCACGCTGCTCGTCAAGATCGCCGAGGCCCGGCCGCGCCTCTGGGTGCTGGCGCCCGGCGCCGCCCAGTCGATCGCCGGCGGTCCCGGTCATCGCCCGTCCCAGGCGGCCGCCTGGGGCTTCGGCCGCGTCGCGCTCAACGAGTTCCCGGACGTCGAGCTCCGCCTCATCGACCCGGCGCCGTCGCTGCAGCCCGGCGAGATGGCGGTGCGCATCGCTTCCGAGATCGCCGACCCGATCGCCGAGCGCGAGATCGTCCTCGACGCCAACCGCCGCACCGGCCTGCGCATCGAGCGCGGCGGCGTGATCGCCGACGCCGGCGAGGAAACGGGCGGCGCCGAGCCGGCCTTCGTCCTCGAGACGACGCGCGTCGGCATCGACGGCCTCGCCTGGGTGCGGCGTGCGCGTCGCGTTCCTGGCCCCGGCGAGATCGAGTTCGCCGTCGACGCCGCCGGCCTCAATTTCCGCGACGTCATGTGGTCGCTCGGCCTCCTGCCCGAGGAGGCGCTGGAGGACGGCTTCGCCGGCCCGACCATCGGCATGGAGTGCTCCGGCACGATCGTCCGCGTCGGCCCTGGCGTCACGCGCTGCGCCGTCGGCGACCGCATCATCGCCTTCGCCCCGGCCTGCTTCGCGACCCACGTCACCGTGGCCGAGCGTGCCGTGGCGCCGATGCCCTCCTCCGTCGCCCCGGAGGCGGCCGCGACGATCCCCGTCGCCTTCCTCACCGCCTACTACTCGCTCGTCGAGCTCGCCCGCATCGACGAGGGCGAGACGGTGCTCATCCACGGCGGCGCCGGCGGCGTCGGCCTCGCGGCGCTGCAAATCGCCAAGTGGCGTGGCGCGACCGTCATCGCCACCGCCGGCTCGCCGGAGAAGCGAGCGCTGCTGCTCGCGCTCGGCGCCGACCACGTCCTCAACTCGCGCGGCCTCGAGTTCGCCGACGAGGTGATGGCAATCACGGGCGGCGTCGGCGTCGACGCGGTGCTGAACTCGCTTGCCGGCGAAGCCATGGAGCGCAGCCTGGCGGTGGTGAAGCCGTTCGGCCGCTTCCTCGAACTCGGCAAGCGCGACTACTACGCCAACACCCGCATCGCGCTCCGCCCGTTCCGCCGCAACGTCTCCTATTTCGGCATCGACGCCGACCAGCTCCTGATGAACAAGCCGGCGCTCGCCAACCGGATGTTTGCTGATCTGGTGCGGCTGTTTGAGGACGGCACGCTGACGCCGCTTCCCTATCGCCGCTTCGAGGCCGATGCGGTCGGAGAGGCGTTCCGGCTGATGCAGCAGTCCGGCCACGTCGGCAAGATCGTCGTTGTGCCTCCGCCCGTCGGCGCGATCCGCGCGGAGAAGCCAGTCGGCGTGCAGATCCGCCCCGACCGGACATACCTCGTCGCCGGTGGCGTGGGCGGCTTCGGCCTCGAGGCCGCGCGCTGGCTCGCCGGCCGCGGCGCCCGCAGCCTGGTGCTGGCGAGCCGCTCCGGCAAGCTCGACCCGGCGGCGACGGAGCGCGTCGAAGCCCTGCGCGCATCCGGCTGTTCGGTCCGCGTCGCCGCCTGCGACCTCGTCGACGCTAGCGCCGTGGACCGGCTGGTCGCGTCGCTCGCCGCCGCGCCGGCGCCGCTCGGCGGTGTCCTGCACACGGCCATGGTGCTCGACGACGCCTTGATCCAGAACCTCGACGCCGACCGCATCGGCTCTGTGCTCGCCCCGAAGATCACCGGCGCCGACAATCTCGACACCGCCACCGCCGACCTGCCCCTCGACTTCTTCGTGATGTTCTCCTCGGCCACGACGCTCGTCGGCAATCCTGGCCAGGCGAACTACGTCGCGGCGAACGCCTATCTCGAGGCTCTGGCGCGTCGCCGTCGCGCCGCCGGCCGGCCAGCCCTGGCCGTCGCGTGGGGCGCGATCGCCGATGCGGGCTACCTCGCCCGCAACCAGGAGGTCAGCGCGCTGCTGTCGCGCAAGCTCGGCCGCCACGCGCTCACCGCCGAGGAGGCGCTCGACGGGCTCGGTCGCCTGCTGGCGCTCGATCCCGCTGATCCGGCGCTGGCGATGGTCGGCTACGGCCGCATCGACTGGGCGGCGGCCCGCAAGGACCTCGCGCTCCTCGCCACGCCGCTCGCCGAGCGCATCGCGGTCGGCGGCGGCGACGCCGAGACGGGCAGCGCCTCGGTCGACCTCAAGGCGCTCGTCGAAGGCATGGACGCCGACCGCGCCATCGAGACGGTATCGCGGCTGCTCGCCGGCGAGATCGCCCGCATCCTGCGGCTGCCGGCCGACGAGATCGACCGGCACCGTCCGCTCGCCGCCATCGGCATGGATTCGCTGATGGCGCTGGAACTGCGCATGGCGGCCGAGCAGCGCATGGGCATCGACATCCCGCTGATGTCCCTTGCCAACGGTGCCACGCTGACCGACATCTCCCGTCGCATTCTCGCCCGTATCGGGGGCGAGGACTTCGACAGCAACCTCGGCGAAGACGCCGAATCGCTGGCCAAGAGCCATGTCGGCGACAGCGACGCTGAAAGCCCCGACGCGGCTGCCATCGCCAGCGCCGTCGAGGAGCACAGCCGGAAGATCAGGAAGATCATCGGATGAGTCGCGGACGCGGTATCGACGGACTTTCGGGGACGGACAAGGACAAGCTGCTGGCCGGCGTGCGCGCCACGCGCAAGGCCGCCAAGGGTCGGCGGCCGACGGAACTCGCAGCCGTTCGCGACGCCAAACGCCGCACCGCGTTCGACTTCGGCGAGCTTCAGCCCGTGCGGCAGATGCGCATGCAGCGCGCCGCCGCCGATCTGCTCGGCATCGAGAACCCCTACTTCCGCTCGCACGCCGGCATCGCGGGCAACCGCACCACGATCGGCAACCGCGAGTACGTCAACTTCTCCTCCTACGACTATCTCGGCCTCAACGGCCATCCGGCCGTGATCGACGCCGCCAAGTCGGCCATCGACCAGTACGGCGTCTCGGTGTCTGCGAGCCGACTCGTCGCCGGCGAGCGGCCGATCCACCGCGATCTCGAGCGCGGCCTCGCCGAGTTCCTCGGCGTCGAGGACTGCGTGGTGATGGTGTCCGGCCACGCCACCAACGTCACCACCATCGGCCACCTGCTCGGCCCGAAGGACCTCGTCCTCTACGACGCTCTGATCCACAACAGCGTCACCGAGGGTGCGCGCCTGTCGGGCGCGACGCGCCGGACGTTTCCGCACAACGACCTCGACGCGCTCGAGGACATGCTCACCCAGATGCGCGACCGTGCCGAGCGGGTGCTGATCGTCGTCGAGGGTCTCTACTCGATGGACGGCGACATGCCGGACCTGCCGCGTCTGCTGTCGATCAAGCGCCGCTTCGACGCCTGGCTGATGGTCGACGAGGCGCACTCCCTCGGCGTCCTCGGCGCCACCGGCCGCGGCCTCGCTGAACATTGGGATGTCGACCCGAACGAGGTCGAGATCTGGATGGGCACGCTGTCGAAGACGCTCTGCGGCTGCGGCGGCTACATCGCCGGCTCGACGACCCTGATCGAATACCTGAAGCTCTCCGCCCCAGGCTTCCTGTATTCCGTCGGCATGCCGGGCGCCGTCGCCGCGGCGGCCAAGGTCTGTCTCGACCTCCTCGAGCGGGAGCCGGAACGGGTCGCGCGCATCCGCGAGAACGGCCAGCGCTTCGTCGCCCGCGCCCGCGAGCGCGGCCTCGATGTCGGTCCGAGTGCCGGCTACTGCGTCGTGCCGGTGATCGTCGGCGAATCCGTCAGCGCCGCGATGCTGTCGCAGCGCCTGCACGATGCCGGCGTCAACGCCCTGCCGATCATCTTCCCGGCCGTTGCCGAGCGCTCTGCGCGCCTGCGCTTCTTCATCACCGCCGCCCACACCGACGAGGAGATCGACACGACCGTCGACCTCACCGCCGAGGCGCTGGCCGAGGTGCGGGCCGCCGGGTCGCAGTTGAAGAAGCTCGTCGGCGACCGCGTCCGCTCATAAGCGGCGCACGCTCCTTTCGACCAGCGAAAACAAACGGCCGGCCCATCGATGGTGGGCCGGCCGTCTTGTTTCTGGCGTCAAGGCGCGGGCGCAGACGCGCCGGTTCTCACCGTGCCTCGACGGCTGCGATCAGTCGGGCGGCGTTGCCCTCGAGCACGGCCTGGGTATCGTCCTCAGGCAGCTCCGCCTCGCGCACCGTCGTCAGCGGGTCGGGATCGGCCATGTCGAACGGATAGTCCGTCCCCATCACCACTTGCCCGGCCGGAACCTCGCCATAGAGGAATCGCAGGCCCGAGGCCGAGTGCGTGACGGTGTCGATGACGAAGCGTCGGAAGGAATCCTCGACGCTGCCCTTCAGCGCGCCCTTGGTCTCCGGTCGGATGGCATGTCCCCGCTTCAGACGGCCGAGGTTGTAGGGCAGGAAGCCGCCGCCGTGGACGAGCAGGATCGTCAGGTCCGGATGGCGCTCCATCACGCCGCCGAAGATCAAATGCGCGCCGGCAATCGCCGTCTCCAGCGGATTGAGCACCAGGTTCTGCATGTAGAAGCGGGAATACGCCCCGACGGGCGGGCCCTGCGGCGGGTGCAGCATGACGATGGCGCCGAGCTTCTCGGCCTCGGCCCAGAACGGCTCCAGCTTCGGATCATCGAGGAAGAGCTCTGCGGTCGGCGTGGTCGAGGCCTCGACGCCGAGCAGGCCATGCACCGTCATGGCGCGGCGCAGCGCCTCGACGGCGACCTCGGGGTGATGCAGCGGCACGCCGCCGAAGCCGCGGAAGCGGTCCGGATGCGCACGGACGATGGCGGCGATCTCGGCGTTCGTCGCCTCGACCACCCAGGCGGCGTCTTCCGCACCGAGGCCGAGGCCGCAGAGCTGCACCCACGGCGACAGGATCTGCACGGCGACGCCCTGCTTCTCCATGTCGGCGAGGCGCAGCGCCATGTCGGTCATCGCCGGCATCAGCGGCGGGTTGACGACGCGGCCGCCGAGCACGACGCGCCGCCGCCCGCCCTCGGCCTGCTCGACCCGGAAGTTCTCCCGCTCACCCGCCTCGAAGCGCGCCAGCAGCGATTCCGGCACGATGTGGGCATGGACGTCGATCGGGCCGCTGCGCAGCGGCGGAAGCGCGCTCATCGGGCTCTCCCCACGTCGTGACGGAGGGCGAGGCAATCGTTTCTGCTGATGTCGTGTCGCAAGGGTGGTCCTTCCGCGTGGGAACTTGAGTGGCGAACAGAGAGTAATGGGCCCATCAGGCCGGCCAGCGAGGCCTCAGGCGCCGCGACCCGCGACGACGAGCTCGAGCGGGAACTCGTCGACGCACTCGCTGCCCGTCTCGGTGACGATGAAGGTGTGGCCAACGAACATGCCGAGCATGCCATCCGCCGAGATCGGGTTCGGCTCGGCCATGATCACCATGCCCGGCTTCATGATCTCCTCGAACGGCTCGACGTCGATGTGATCGGCATAGACGTGCGGCCCGTCGGTGACGAGGTCGATGCCGTGGCAGTGCACCGGGCGCGACTGCACCCCCTTCTCGCGGAAGAACTGGCCGGCGATGCGCAGCGCGTCCACCGGATTGCCCGGCTTGATCTCGGCGGCCATCTTCACGAAGCCGGGCTTGGCGATCTCGTCCCAGAAGCGGCGGATCGGCTCGAGCGGCTCGCCCACGCAGATCGGCGAGCCGACCTGGGCGCTGTAGCCGCGGTAGCCGGCGGCGAGCTCCATCAGGATCAAGTCGCCATCCTCGATCTTCCGCCACGACGGCCGCGGATTGCCGAACACCTGCGCCGGATCGGACATCGGCGTCGTGCCGATGATCAGGAAGTCGATGTCGCCACCGCCCTCGAGGATCGCCGCACCCGCCGCGGCCCGCAGCTCGTACTCATGCACGCCCGGCCGGGCCCGCGCCGCGATGGCGTTCATGGCGTTGGTGCAGAGCACGCCCGCCTTGCGCACGCAGTCGAGCTCCTCGGCGCTGTGGATCGACAGCAGCTCGTGCATCCACCCCTCGGTGAAGACGATCTCCGCATCCGGCAGCTTCTCGCGCAGCACGTTGAACTGGTTGACGGGCAGGTAGTCGCCGTGGCGCGGGTCGATCTCCAGCAGGCCGATCCGGCCCTTCCCGAGCCCCAGCTCCTGGATCCGCTCGACCATCACCTCGGCGTACCTGCCGTTGCGGCTATGGCGGACGTCGGAGATCGCCGCTGCCGTCACCCGCCGCACCGCCTCCGCATGGGTGCCCCCCATGGCGTAGACGAGCGTCGGATCACCCTCCAGCGGCACCACGAGATAGGCCGCCAAGGCGTGCCATTCCCAGTGGCCGGTCAGCCACAACATGCCGCCGCCGAAGCTCCAGTGGCTCGGGCCGCCCGGCACGATGGCGACGTCGATCTTCGCGTCCCGCATCTTGTCCCGGAACAGCTTGTAGCGGCGCGCGTATTCGGCCGCCGAGAACTGCTCGTAGACCGCCTCGCGGAAATAGGGCGTGCCCGACATGGCGCCGAAGCTCGGGCCGTGGTCGAGCTTGTGGCGGACGTCCTCCCAGGCCTTCAGGCCAGGCTTCGGGGCGATGATGGTCATGCGTCGTCTCCTTGAGCGATTGTCGGTTGGCCAGCGGCGGCGGGACGAAGCGTCCGAGCCAGCCAGTCGACCACCGCGTCGGTCACTGCGGCCTCGCGGCCGACATAGAAATGGTTGCAGTTGGCGAGGATTCGGGCCTCCGACGGGCCGCCGGCGCGGGCGGCGAAGCGCTCTGCCGGATAGAGGTCGGCCGGCTCCTCGTCGCCGACGATGAACAGCGACGGGCAACGGATCTCCGGGGCGAGCGCGAGGACGTCCGGCAGTTGCGTCATCCGGTCGATGAAGCTCTCCGCCGTGGTGACGTACCACCAGCCCGGCATCAGCATCAGGTCCTGACCCCGCCCCGCATCGACCAGCGCCTGGGCGTGGGCCGAAAGTTCGGCGAACCGATTGCCGGCAAGCAGGCCGATGCTGCTCGACCGGCGCATCTGGTCGGCGCCGCCATGTGCCGACAACAGCACCAGGGCGGGCGTCTCGGGATGGTCGGCGACATGCTGCACCGCCAGCATGCCGCCGTTCGAGTGGCCGATGATCACCGGGGCCGCGAAGCCTCGCTCGGCCATCCAGCGCGCGGCGATGCGATTGTCCTCGATCGCCTCCGCCGTCTTCTGGAAGGCGGCGCCTTCGGCGGCGCGGCTGTTGCGGATGCTCATGATGTCGTGGCCGCGCCGGTTGAAGGCGAGGCAGGCGTATCCCATCGCCGTCAGCGCCGGCGGCAGAAACCGCGGCGCGCCGGTGTAGAAGTTCATCGTGTTGCCGTGGAAAAGCAGCACTCCGCCGGCGGTGGCGCCGCCGTCCGGCTCATGGAACGCCCCGTCGAGCGGCGTGGTGTCCGTCTCGATCGTGACCAGTTGCGTCCGCATCGTCCCCCTCGCTGCCCCATCCCCCGAGACGGCGCCGCCCGGCCCTTTCGGGGCCGGGCGGACCGTCCGATCACTATCGACTCAGAGCTTGCACTCGCCGATCTCGATCGGCCCGCCCACCTTGGCCAGCGCGTCGGCGCTGATCGAAAGGTCTGCGAGTTGTTCGAAGGTCGGCTTCTTGGCCTCTTCGACGTCGCCGTTGCGGACCGAGTTCTCGATCGACCACTCGGCGCGGGCCTTGTCGAAGCCAGTATTGACGGTCCACACGCAGTTGTCCGTCAGATACGTCCAAGCATACTCAACCGCCTCGGGCGGCTTCTCCGTTGCCTCGATGATGATCGGCAGGACCTTCTCCTTGTCCGTATACATCATCCGGCTCGCTTCCGTCATCGCAGCCGCCATGTTGACGAGTGTCTCACGGTTCTCGGCGATGAAGCTGTCACTGGCGCCGTAAACGTTGAACACGTAGTCCGGCATCATGTCCGCGAGCTGCACCAGCACGTGTGCGCCGGGCTTCTTCTCCTGGGCGATGAAGACGTCCTCGGGATGCAGCGCGACGCCGTCGAGCTGACCTGTCAGAAGGCCCGGCAGCCGGCCGGCGGTGCCCTGCGAGATGAACTGCACGTCGTCGACGGACATGCCGTTCTTGTCGAGAATCTCGCGCGCCATCCGCCAGTTGAAGCCGCCGACGCCGCCGCCGGCCGCGCTCAGCCGCTTGCCCTTCAGGTCCTGCGGCGTCTTGATCTCCTCGACGACGAAGTAGGCCTGCGGCATGCGCGGGGCGAGCGCCCAGAACTGCTTCGCCCGCATGCCGTTGCCGATGGCGACCTCGTTGATGCTGCCGACCGCCGTCCCCTGCGCAACGGCGGTGGTCGCCGTCGCCGACTGGCCGCCCTCGAAGTGCATCAGCGTGGCGTCGACGCAGTATTTCTCGAAGAGGCCGAGCGCCTTGGCGACGTGCGGCGTGGTGTGCACGACGTTCGGCGGTACGACGGCGATGCCGATGTTGATCGGCAGCATCTTCTCGCACTTCTGGTCCTGAGCGCTCGCCGTGCCGGCCAGAGCGAGGATGGCTGCGCCACCGAGCGCCGCCGACGTCATCCAATGGTGCAGACGTTTGCCCGACATTGTGTGTCTCCTCCTGGCGATCCGCTGATCGCGCCCGTCCGTTCTTCGCGGCTCCGGGGTCTTCGCTCCGGCGGCCCGTGCGGCCACCATCGGGGCGAGAGCCGCGCCGTGGGGCGGCGCGGCCTCGCCGTCGTCAGTCGCGCTGCTGCGCCGTCCAGGGCGCCACCCGCCGTTCCAGCAAGCGCAGCAGGCCGGTCATCGTGACCCCGAGGACTCCGAGCGTCATGATCGGCACGAACATCTTGTCTACTTGGTAGGTCGAGGCGGTGCGCACGATCAGGTAGCCGATGCCGGAGATCGCCGTGTAGAGGTCGGCCAGCACCATGCCGATCAGACCGCGGCCGACCGCCAGCCGCAGCCCCGTCACGATGAACGGCAGCGCCGCCGGCAGCACGATGTTGAACCAGAGCTGGCCCTCGCCGCAGCGGAACGCCTTGCCGACCTCGAGAAGTTTAGGGTCGACGTTCTTCACGCCCTGGTAGGTGTTGATCACCATCGGGAAGAAGGCGAACAGGAACAGGATGACGACCTTGGCAGCTGTGTCGAAGCCCGCCCACAGCACGATCAACGGCACCAGCGCCACCGTCGGCGTCGAGTAGAGGAAGGTGACGTACATATCGAGCGCGACGTCGAGGATCCAGAAGCGGGCGAGCATCAGGCCAAGGAAGATGCCGGCAACCGCCGCCAGGAACAGGCCGATCAGCATGACCTGCAGGCTCGGCCACAGGTAGTGCCAGAGTTCACCGGAGCCGATCATCACCACCGCCGCGTTGAAGACGGCGATCGGGGTCGTGAACAGGATAGGATCGATCTGCGCACCGAAGACCTGCCAGGCCGTCAGCACGACCACCAGCGAGACGACGCGGATGACGAGCTTCTGGTAGCCGAGCTTGCGGCGGCGCAGTTCGGCGACGCGCTTGGCCTGGTCCTGCTCGGCCCGGGCATCCGAGATCGCTGTCTGTCGGGCCGAGACGGCCTGGGCGTGGTCGCTCATGCAGCCCTCCCTTCCAGCGCCGGCGGACGTGCTTTGAGCTGGTGCCAAATGTGGTTGCGGAACTCGGCGAAGCGCGGGTCCGTTCGGATGGCCTCGACGTCACGCGGCCAGCCGAACGGCATCTCCAGGACCTCGATGATCCGCCCTGGCCGGGCACTCATTACTGCGATGCGATCGCCGAGCAGGATCGCCTCATCAATGGAATGGGTGATGAACACCATCGTCTTGCGCTCGTCGGGGCGTTCCATCAGCTGCAGCAGTTCCTCCTGCAGCGTCTCGCGGGTCTGCGCGTCGAGGGCAGCGAACGGCTCGTCCATCAAGAGGATGGAGGGGTTCATGGCGAGCGCCCGCACCAACCCGACGCGCTGCTGCATGCCGCCCGACAGCTGGTAGGGGTAGTGCTTCTCGAAACCGGTGAGGCCGGCGAGCTCCAGATAGTGGCCGACGCGCTCGCGGATCTCAGCGGCCGGCGTGCGCCGCATCGCAAGCCCGAATGCGGCGTTGTCGTAGACGGTCTTCCACGGCAGCAGGCCGAAGTGCTGGAACACCATGGCGACGCCGTCCGGCGGACCGGTGACGGGCTTCCCTTGCACGAGCAGCGAGCCGGAGCTGATGTCGGTGAGGCCGGCGATACAGCGCAAGAACGTGGTCTTCCCGCAGCCGCTCGGCCCAACGATGCACAGGATCTCGTTGGCCTGGATGGCGATCGACAGCTGATGGAAGGCCACGACTGCACCATCGAGGAACAGCTTGCTGGCACCATCGGCAACGATCGCCGGCTTGCCGGTGTCGACCGTGGGCTCCATGCGGACACCTTCTTCCCTATCGCCCGACCGCTTGGCTATTTTTGTATGCGATCGTTTGCACAGGAATACTCCTCTCGCATGCCGGGCGAGTCAAGCCAACTTCGGGTCTGAGCGCTCGAGTTGTATGACAGCCAGCAATCCAGCACCCGGCGGCCTGAAGGGCAAGCGCGGCCGCGGGGCAGGTAGCCCTTCGACAGTCGTGCAGGGAGTTTCGCGCTGGCGTCCCGCGGGCAGCATCCGCCCCCTCGACGGCGCACCGTCTGCGTCGCGCGGCTGCCTCAGTCCCGCCAGGGGTAGGAGGCGAACCAGCGCTGCAGCGTCATCACGTCGGGCTTCACGCCGTTCGCCTGCGGCCAGGAATCGACCGCCCACGGCTTGCCGGTGGTGTCGTCGACGACGACGGCGGTGGCGTGCGGATAGCGCCCGTCGAGGAAGAACCCGCGCGCCACCGGCGAGGCGACCGTGTGATGGCGCAGCAGCTTCCACGATTGCAGCAGCAGCAGGTAGCTCGTCGTGTTGGTGGACTCGTCGATGCAGTCCATCTGGCCCGGCACGCCGGCGTTCCACAGGTCGAGACCGCCGACGTCGCCACCGGAGCCGACCGGCCCGGCGACGCGCCGCTCGAACCACGAGATCGCCTCGGCGATCGCCCTGCGCTCCGCCGCCGGCGATGCGGTGCCTGCCTTCATGATGCGTGTGAGCTTGGCACGGTCGGCGGCCGTGACGGTCACCGGCGTCCGGATGGCGCAGCCGAAGGCGTGGCAGACGAAGATGCGATCGCCGGACGGCGGCGTGCCGCCGTGCGCCCGGTACCAGGAAAGCGGCTGGCCGACGTGCTGGCCCGCGCAGCCAGCCACCAGCGCCGCCACGACAACGGCGCAGCCGAGTCTGCTGCGCAGGCTCATCCGCAGGCTTCCCCCTGTCGCGTCACGCCTCTGGTCCGACGAATCACGGGCGCTCCGGGGAAGCGGAGACCGGTTTCTGCAGCAACGCAACCACCGCCGCGAGCGCCATCAGCGCCCCGGACACCGTCAGTCCCGCATCGAGGCCGCCGAAGCGGTCGCTGACGACGCCAGCGAGCCAGGGTCCGATCGTCTGGCCGACGCCGAAGGCGACGGTGAACACCGCGATGCCCGCCGGCCACCCGACCGGCGCCACGCCCTTGCGCACCAGCGACGTCGTCGCCGCCACGACGGACAGCATGGCGACGCCGGTGAACAGCGCCGAGGCGAACACGCCGATGAGCCCGCCGACGATCGACAGTCCGACCCCGGTCGCCATCATCGCGCACAGGACGGCCATCGCCCGCCCGTCGTCCGCCCGGTCGAGCAGCCGCTGCCAGATCCACGGACCCGGGAAGCTCGCGACCGCAAGGCAGACCCAGAATGCAGTCACGACCGCTGCCGACGCGCCGTCGGCGACAAGGTCGGCGACGACGAAGGTGAGGTAGCCGATCATGCCGAGCGCGTAGACGAAGTAGCTCGCCAGCGCCGGCACGAAGCGCGCCATCCCGGGTCGGGTGACCGTTCCCGGCGCCGCACGTGCGGGCGCCGGGACTTGCCGCGCCGCCAGCACGAACGCCGGCGTCAGCACCGCCGCTGCGACCGCGGCGGCTACCCAGCCCCAGCGCCAGAGGTCCGGGCGATCGTCGACGAGACCCGGCAGCAGCAATCCGGCGATCGCCATGCCGACGCCGGGTCCGACATAGAACAGGCCGATCAAGAGGCCGCGGCTTCCGGGCCGCTCGGCGGCGAGCCGCGCCGCCATAACGCCTCCGGCGACGAACACGAAGGCGCCCGACAGCCCCGGCAGGAAGCGCAGCACACACAAGGCGAGGAAATCGCTGACGAGGCCGGTTGCCGCCGTCGTCGCCACCGTCACGACGAGGCCGATGACCGCCGTGCGGCGGGCGCCGAAGCGGCCGATCGCGGCCGCCGAGAGCAGCGCTCCGACGAGATAGCCAAGGGCGTTGGCAGCATTGGCGAGGCCGGCCTGGGAATAGCTCCAGCCGAGGTCGCCCTGCATCGCCGGCACCAGCAGGCCGTAGCCGAAACGGGCGATGCCGAGCGCCACCGCCGGGCCGGCGGCGAGGCCGAGCGCCGTGGCAACCTCTCGTGCCGCTTCCCGTCGCTCCGCCACACTGCTCTCCCGACACCGCGGCTCTCGCCACCACGGCGTTGCCGGCCCGGCCGTTGACGCTCACCGGGCGGCGATCCATACCACGGCCATGAACACCGATGCCCCGAAGACCAGCTCCGACCCGCGCCGTCCTGTCCACATCGTCGGCGGCGGCCTCGCCGGCTGCGAGGCGGCCTGGCAGCTCGCCCGCCGCGGCGTTCCGGTCGTGCTGCACGAGATGCGGCCGGTGCGGATGACCGATGCCCACCACACCGACCGCCTCGCCGAGCTCGTCTGCTCGAACTCCTTCCGGTCCGACGACGCCGAGACCAACGCCGTCGGGCTGCTGCACGCCGAGCTCCGCCTCGCCGAATCGCTGGTGATGGCCGCGGCCGACCGCAACCAGGTGCCGGCCGGCGGCGCGCTCGCCGTCGACCGCGAGGGCTTCGCCGCCGCCGTCACCGCCGCGATCGAGGCAGAGCCCCTCGTCACCATCCGTCGCGAGGAAGTGACCGAGTTGCCGCCGGAGGATGCCGACCTGGCGATCGTCGCCACCGGCCCGCTGACGTCGGGTGCGCTCGCCCGCGCCATCAGCGCCCTCACCGGCACCGACCAGCTCGCCTTCTTCGACGCCATCGCGCCGATCGTCCACCGCGACACCATCGACTTCGACACCGTCTGGTTCCAGTCCCGCTACGACAAGGCGGGACCCGGCGGAACCGGCGCCGACTACCTGAACTGCCCGATGGACCGCGAGACCTACGACGCGTTCATCGCGGCGCTGGTCTCGGCCGAGGTGACGTCGTTCAAGGAATGGGAGGCGTCCACCCCCTACTTCGATGGCTGCCTGCCGATCGAGGAGATGGCGGCGCGCGGGCCGGAGACGCTGCGCCACGGCCCGATGAAGCCATTCGGCCTCACCAACCCGCGCATGCCGCAGCCGAAACCCTACGCCGTGGTGCAGCTTCGCCAGGACAACGCCCTCGGCACGCTCTTCAACATCGTCGGCTTCCAGACCAAGCTGAAATATGCCGAGCAGGTGCGCATCTTCCGGATGATCCCGGGGCTCGAGAAAGCCGAGTTCGCCCGCCTCGGCGGCCTGCACCGCAACACCTTCCTGAACTCCCCCGCCCTCCTCGACGGCACGCTGGCGCTGAAGGCGGACGGGCGGATCCGCTTCGCCGGCCAGATCACCGGCTGTGAGGGCTATGTCGAATCGGCCGCGATGGGCCTGCTCGCCGGCCGCTTCGCCGCCGCCGAGCGGCTCGGCCAGCCGGTGAGCCCGCCGCCGGCGACGACGGCGATCGGCGCCCTCCTCGCCCACATCACCGGCGGCCACCTCGGCGCCGAGGAAGGCGGCCGGCGGACGTTCCAGCCGATGAACGTCAACTTCGGGCTGTTCCCGCCGATCGAGGCCCCAACGTCCGAGGGCGGCGTGCGGCTGCGCGGCACAGCGAAGTCTGTCGCCCGCAAGCGCGCCATGAGCGCCCGTGCCCTCGTCGACGCTCGCGCCTGGCTCGGCCTTGGTGAGACGGCCGCAGCGGCCGCGGAGTAGCCCGGCCGGTCGCGACCCTCAGAGCCGCCGCGACGGCGCCCGGGCGACCCGCCAGAGGCGCCATTGATCGCGGAGCGGTGAAGGCGCCAGCACCGTCTTGAACGGATCGCGCCCCGGACGCGTCAGGGACGCGAGACGGCCGCGCAGCGGCGCGAGGTGCAGGAAGGCCGGCAGCACCGCCGGCGCGACGTCCGCGAGCCCCGCGCGCACCGCGTCGAGGTGCGACCGCGCCGCATCCGCGAGTTCGGCGAGAGTCGCCGCCAGCGCCGGGGTTGCGCGCCCGGCGAGAAGGTCGGCCACATCGGCGCCCTGCCGGTCCAGCACGTCGAGCGGCAGCTGGCAGCGCCCGCGCGCAGCCTGCACAGGCATCTCTGCGATCGTCCGCACGAGCGTCTCCGCGACGCCGGCGTGACCGGCGATCGTCCCGGTCCCGGGGTCCTGGCCCTCGGCGAGCACGATCGCCGCGAGCTGCGTCAGCGTGCCGTCGGTCTCGCCGGCATAGCCCTCGAGGTCGGTCAGCGTCGCGAAAGGGTCGTCATAGAGGGTGAGGCGGCGCGCCTCGACGGTGTGCACGAGGGCGGCGAGCGGCAGATGCCAGCGCTGCGCCGCGGCGCGGACGCCGTCGAGCACCGGGTTCCCGCTCGCCGGCTCCGCCGGACCGGCCGACAGCCCGTCGTGCCACCACTGCAGGCGGATCTCGCCGAGCATCGGTTCGCGCACGACGTCGCGAACGCGCGCGGTCTCGCCGCCGAAGGCCGCGAGCGCGAACAGGGCCGGTCGCGCCGGCGCGGGCGCGAACAGCGCCGCGAGGTAGCGATCCCGGTCGAGGGCGCGGGCAGTGTCTCGATTGGCGTCGGGGGGCTCGCTCATGCCGCAGGAGATAGGGGGCCGGTGCCGGTCAGTCGACGGGCAACAGCGCGGCGCCGACGGCGCGGTCCTCCGCGAGCAGGATGTTGTAGGTGCGGATCGCGGCCCCGGTGTCGAGCGCCTCCAGCCGGAGCCCGACCTCCTTCAGGCGCCAGCGCAGCCAGTCCGGCGCTGCGGCGAGCACCGCCCCCGTCCCGAGCACCAGGAGCTCGAAGCCCGCCGCCTCGGCGACGACGCGGTCGAAGTCCCGCTCCGACAGATCGCCGAACGGACCCGGCACCCAGCCGTGGATGCCGCTCGGCAGGCAGAGCACGCCGCCTTTGTGCGACATGCCGGCGAAGCGGAAGCCACCGCCGCCATAGGCATCGATCGGTGCGCGGCCCGGAAAGTGGGCGTCGCGCGGCGTGGCGTCGCGAAGCCCCTTCATCGCGCAGGTCAGGTGGCCGTGGCGGACTTGGACGTTTCGTCCGCCGCCGGCTTCGACGGCCGCAGGCCGAACAGGATCAGCGCCGGCGCGGCGACGAAGATCGACGAGAACGTGCCGACAATGATTCCCCAGATCATCGCCAGGACGAACGAGCTGATCACCTCGCCGCCGAAGACATAGAGCGACGTCAGGGCGAGCAGCGTCGTCACCGCGGTGATCGTCGTGCGCGACAGCGTGTCGTTGATCGACATGTCGATCAGCTCGCGAAGCGGCATCTTCTTGTATTTTCGGAGATTCTCACGGATTCGATCATAGACGACGACGGTGTCGTTGAGCGAATAGCCGAGAATGGTGAGGATCGCCGCGATACTCGACAGGCTGAAATCGAGCTGGAGGGCGGCGAACAGGCCGATCGTCATGATGACGTCGTGCGCCGTCGTCAGCACCGCGCCGACAGCATACTGCCACTCGAAGCGGAGCCACAGGTAGACGAGAATACCGAGGAGCGCGACGCCGACGCCGATGACACCGTTGCGGGCGAGCTCGGCAGAGACGCGCGGGCCGACCACCTCGGTGCGGCGGAAATCGACGCTGTCGCCGAAGGTGTCCTGCACCAGCGCAATCACCCGCTGCTGCGCCTCGTCGCCGCCCTCCTGGCGCTGCACGCGGATCAGCACGTCGTCCGGCGCGCCGAACTCGACAACCTGCACGTCACCGAGGTTCAGCGCATCGAGGGTGGTTCGGATCTCGCCGATATCGGCCGGGCCGTCCTTCGTCTTGATCTCGATGACGGTGCCGCCCTGGAAATCGATGCCGTAGTTGAGGCCCACGGTAAAAAACAAGGCGATCGAGATGACGGTCGCGACGATCGTCAGCGGCACGGTCACCACCGTCCACCGCATGAACGGCACTTTTGTGTTCGCCGGGAAAAGCCGGATCAGGCCCATCTGCGAGACTCCGGTCAGATCGGAATGGCGGTCGGGCGGGTGCGGCGCACCCACACCGCCACCATCAGGCGGGTCACCAGGAAGGCGGTGAAGATCGTCGTCAGGATGCCGATGGCGAGCGTCACCGCGAAGCCTCTGACCGGGCCGGAGCCGAGATAGAACAGCACCACGGCGGCAATCAGCGTCGTGATGTTGGCATCCAGGATGGTGGCGAGGGCGCGCGTGAAGCCGGTGTCGATCGACGAGATCGCGGAGCGTCCCGCCCGCGCCTCCTCCCGGATGCGCTCGTAGATAAGCACGTTCGAATCCACCGCCATGCCGATCGTCAGCACGATCCCCGCGATGCCCGGCAACGTCAGCGTCGCCCCGAGCAGCGACATCACGCCGAGGATCAGCACCACGTTGACGACGACGGCAATGTCGGCGAGCACGCCGAGGAAACCGTAGACGGCGATCATGAAGATGATCACCGCGATCGCTCCGACGATGGCGGCGATGACGCCGGCGCGGATCGAGTCGGCACCGAGACCGGGGCCGACGGTGCGCTCCTCGAGGATCGTCAGGCGTGCCGGCAGCGCGCCGGCCCTGAGCAGGATCGACAGATCGTTCGCCGTTTCGACCGTAAAGCTGCCCGAGATCTGCCCGGCGCCGCCGGTGATCGGCTCGCGGATGACCGGCGCCGAGATCACCTCGTCGTCGAGCACGATGGCGAACGGGCGGCCGACGTTCTGGGCCGTCACGGTCCCGAACTTGCGCGCGCCGGTCGTCGACAGGCGGAAAGACACCACCGGCTCGTTGGTGTTGCTGTCGAAGCTCGGCTGCGCGTCGATGAGATCCTCGCCGGTCAAGAGCGGCGTCTCTTCGACGATGTAGGGCTGCGGCGGATCGTCGACAGAGTTGAGCAGGATCGTGCCGGGCGGCGACCGCCCCTGCAGCGCGTCCGACATCGACGAAGTGACGTCGACGAGATGGAAGGTCAGGGCCGCCGTCTGGCCGATCAGCGCCTTCAGGCGCCCCGGATCCTGGAGCCCCGGCGCCTCGACGAGGATGCGGTCCTCGCCCTCGCGCTGGATGCTCGGCTCCGTGGTGCCGAGTTCGTCGACGCGGCGGCGGATCACCTCGATCGACTGGTCGACGATCGAGCGGACCCGCTGCGCCATGCCGTCTTCTGTGAAGGTGAACCGGGCGACACCGTCGGTGCCCATGGCGACGGCGAACTCGTCGACGGGCGAACCACCCATCAGCGTCGAGGTCAGCGGGTTGCGCAATTCCTCGAGGCGCTGCCGGGCGTCCTCGAATCGCTCGCTGTCACGAATGCGGACCTGCACAGCGTCGCCCTGGACGCCGAGGCCGGTGTAGCCGATGCGCGGCTCCCGGCGGAGCGTGTCGCGGATTTCGCCCACCAGCGTCCGCAGCCGCTTCTGCTCGTAGTCCTTGCGGTCGACCTCGTAGAGCAGATAGGCGCCGCCCTGGAGGTCGAGGCCGAGCACGATCTGCCGCTTCGGCAGGAAGGGCGGCCACTCGGCGACCGTCGAAGCCGGGAAGAAGTTCGGCAGCATCGCGGCGAACCCGGCCAGAATGACGGCGAGGATTGCGACGATCTTCCAGCGGGCGAAATAGAGCATGGCCTGGCTTTGTCTCTCCGCCGGCGACCGGCGCGTCGGGTACGTCAGGCGTTGTCGTTGACCGGTTCGCCCTTGGCGCGCACCTCGGTGATGGTCGAGCGGATGACGCGCACGCGCACGCCCTCGGCGACCTCGAGCTGCAGTTCGGTGTCGTCGACGACCTTGGCCACCTTGCCGATCAGGCCGCCCGAGGTCACGACGGTGTCGCCGCGGCGGATGTTCTTCACCAGCTCCTGGTGCTGCTTCATGCGCTGGCGCTGCGGCCGCAGGATCAGGAAGTACATGATCGCAAAGATCGCGACGAACGGCAGCAGCGACATCAGAATGTCGGTGCCACCGCCCATTCCGCCGGGCGCCTGCGCGAAGGCTTCGGTTACGAACATCGGGCGTCCTCGTTCCTCGGGTCTTGGCCGCCGGCGGCCAGATCCAGTGTGTCTGTTTTCCCCGGCGCGCAGGCCTTGGAAGCGGCGCGGACTATAGCCACCGCCCCTCGCATTGCAAGCCGACGATCGGGCCGCGCGCCGCCCTTTACGGCGCGGACGCGGCGAGCGCGCGCGCCGCCGTCAGGACGGGGCCGTCGAGGGCGATCGCGACCGTCTGGCTGCCCGTCTTCTCGTTGAACGGCGCCCCTTCGAGCCGCTTGTTGCGCCACGGGCCGGTCGCCACCGTGATGGCCCGCAGCATCAGCTGGCCGCCGATGCGCGTCATGTTCATTCCGCCCGAGGAGGATCCGGTAGCGTCGCAGTCGGTGCGCAACTGCGACGGCGCCGACGGCGAAGCGGACGGCACCACGCGCCGCACCGTGCAGCCCTGGACGACCGGGATCCCCTTGTCGACCTCGCGCGCCATGCCGGCCGGGTGGGCGGTGACGACGATCAGCGCCTCGCCGGCACGGGCCGGCGACACAGCGACCGGAAACGGCACCGCCCGCGGCACGGGCTCCATCAGGCGGACCACCACGAAGTCCTCGGCCGATCCCGCCTTCGGGAGCTTCGCCCCTAATCGCACCGCCCCGGAGGACAGGTCGAGATCCGTGTAGAAGGGCTCCGGGTCCTGGGTACGGAAGAAGCACTTCGAGCGTGGGCGGCCATTGGGCTCGAACAGGACGTGCGCCACCGTCACCACCTGGCGGTCGGTGAGGAAGAGCATTCCCGACACCATCGACGGCGGGTTGGACAGGCAGCCGACGAAGCCGGAGACGCGGCGGATGCGGGCGATCTCGGCGGACGACAGCCCAAGGCCCGGCCCGAGTTCCAGCAAGGAACCACGGTCGTCGCTGCCGTCGATGATGTTGATGGGGGTAAACAGCGGCCCGGGCAGCGCCCGCTCTGAGCCGTGGGTCGTGGGGTTAGCGCTCGCCGCGCCGCTGGTCGTGGCGAGCGTCGACGCTCCGTGCGCGACGCCCGATCCGGTTGCGAAGACGAGCGCCGCGATCGCCGTCACGACGCACCTTCGCAAGCCCGCTCTCCTCTGGCTCCTGGCCCGCCGTACGGGCCCGCGGAAACCGCGTTCTCCCGCCGTCAACCGGCGCCCGCCGAAAGGGCGTTGCCCCCTGTGCAGGCTGATCCGGCCTTCCCCGAGGGCGGCGCCGCCCGTGGGCGACGCCGCCCTTCCGGACCGTCCTACTGCTTCTCGCCGGCAGCGTTGAACTGCGAGAGATAGGCGATCACGTCGGCGCGCTCTTCCGGCTTGCGGAGGCCGGCGAACGCCATCTTGCCACCCGGGATGATCTTCTTCGGCGCCTCGAGATAGGCGTCGAGCGTCGCGACATCCCACATCTTGCCCTCGGCCTTGCCGGCGAGAAGCGGCTTGGAGAAGGCATAGCCCTCGACGTGGCCCCAGGGCCCACCGACGACGCCGTTCAGCGGCGGGCCGACCTTCGCCTTCGCGTCCGGGCCCACGGCGTGGCAGGCAGCACACTTCTTGAAGACGGTCTCACCCTTGGCCGGATCGCCGTCCGCCCAGGCCGAAGATGCCGCCACCATCGCAATCGCGGCACCGAGTGCCGCTCCGATCCTTATCCGCATCGACCGTCTCCTCTCCATGTCTCGGCTCCGGACGCGCCGGCCCCCGCCCCACGCTTGTCCGCCTGGAGCTGTTCTAGGGGAGCGAAAGGTGTCGGCAATGCCGTCGGCGCGCAAGTGGCGAACCGCCGCGCCTCTCAACCGATCAAACCGAGGGCGGGGAAGGTCTCCAGCAGCCAGAACGACAGCGCCGTCATCTGTCCGGTCAGGAACAGCACGCCGGTGACGACCAGCAGGCCACCCATCGTCTTCTCGACCGTGCCGAGGTGGCGCTTGAAGCGGTTCATGAAGCGGATGAACGGCCCCGACGCCGCAGCGGCGACGAGGAATGGCACCCCGAGCCCGAGGGCGTAGACGGCGAGCAGCAGCCCGCCGGTGCCGACGCTGTCGGAACTGCCCGCCACCGCCAGCACCGCGGCGAGGACCGGACCGATGCACGGCGTCCAACCGAAGGCGAAAGCGAGCCCGAGCACGTAGGCACCGAGCAGGCCCGGCGGCTTGTGCTGGACAGTCACGCGCGCCTCGCGGCTGATCAGGCCGATGCGAAAGACGCCGAGGAAGTGCAGCCCCATGACGATGATGACGACGCCGGCGACGATCGACAGCGTCGGCAGGTGGGCCGCGAGCATGCGGCCGAGCAGCGAGGCGGTGAGGCCGAGGGTGACGAATACGGTCGAGAAGCCGAGCACGAAGGCCGCGGCCGCCGCCAGCGTCCGTCGCACCGCCGTCCGGTCGCCCTCCCCGGCCGTCAGGGAGTCGAGGGATGTCCCGGCGACATAGCAGAGGTAGGGCGGCACCAGCGGCAGCACGCAGGGCGAGGCGAACGACAGGAGGCCGGCGAGAAGAACGCCGCCGAGCGTAACGTTGAAGTCCATCGGGTCCCCGTGCGCCTGCCGGCCGTTGCGCCACCACTACGACGGCCGGGCCGCCCCGGCCAGTGACCGCGGCAGCGCACCCCGGACGGTGCGGACGCCGCGACCACGGTCACGGTTCTTGCCGATCGAAAGTGGCTTAACCACGTCTCACGCACGCGTCACGGTGGGGTGATAGGGGAGCGGAAGCGGCTTGATCCGACCGGGGCGACGTAATAGGCCTTTGAGTGTCGACGGATCAGGGATGCCGCCTTGCTGGCGGCAGGAAGCGTCCGCGCCGGACCCGGCGTTCGCCTGATGTTGCGACCGGGGGCGAGGACCAGAGGGCCTCGACGATGTGGAAGACGGGTAGCGTTCTGGTCGCGGCGACGGTCGCCGGCTTCCTGCTGACCGCGGGTCCGGTACGCGCGCAAAGCTGCGCCGACCTGCAGTCGCAGCTCAATGCGGTGTCCGGCGGCGGCGGCGGCAACCTCGCAGCGGCGCGCAAGCGTCTCGCCACACTGCAGCGCCAATCGAAGGCCAACGGCTGCCAGGGCTCCAACAGCATGGGCCGGCCGCGGGCCTGTGCCGGCATCGACTCCACCATCCGAACTGTTTCCGGCCAGATCGCCGCCATCGAAGCGCGCGGCGGCGCCGGTGACCAGAATCGCCGCAAGCGCATTCAGGCGCAGATGGCCAAGCAGAAGTGCGGTCAGGCCGCTCCGGCCCGGCAGCAGCAGGCCCGGCCGGCAGCGCCGGCACCCGCCCAGGCCGCACCCGAGCGCAGCGGCGGGCGGCCCGACTACGTCGTGCAGAACAACCGCATCGTCTCGACGAAGCGCACCGAGGGCGGCGGGCTGTTGTCGCTGCTGTTCGGCGGCGGCCGGGCGGCGGATCCGCGCGGCCTGGCGGCCGCCGGCACCGAGGCGACGACCGTCCGTCTGCAGCCGGGAGCAGCGACGACCGGGCGCACTGGCGAGCGGCCGGCGACCGAGACCGACGGGAAGGTCACCTACGCCCGCCATTTCTTCGGCGGCGGGTCCTACCGGACCCTCTGCGTGCGCTCGTGCGATGGCTACTATTTCCCGATCAGCACGGTGACGACGCGTGGCAACTTCGCCCGCGACGACGCCGTCTGCCAGTCGCTGTGCCCGCAGGCGGCGCTCTACGCCCACTCCTCCGGCTCGGAGTCGGAGAACATGTACCGGGTCGCCGACGGCCGCTCCTACAAGGAGCTCGAGACCGCCTTCGTCTACCGCAAGACCTACAATCCGTCGTGCTCCTGCACCTTCGAGGCGAAGATGATCGTCACGGCCGACGGTCAGGAACTGATCGACGTCGAGGGCTCGCGCGCCGCCTACTCGCCGGCGATCACCTCCGACGCCGCCGCCGCCATCGACGGCCTCACGATCGCCGGCGGCGTCGGCAGCGAGATCACGGCGGTCGTGGCCGAGCCGGCGATCATCGAGGGCGACGCATCGGACCTGCCGGCTGCCATCGACGCGAGCGCAGCCGGGCCGGCCGCGCTGATCAAGATCACCACGACCGCATCGCCGTCGCCGGCCGCCGTCCTTTCCGAGGCACAGCCCACCGCTGACCCGATCGCGGCGACTGCAGTCCACTCCGACGATGCTGCCGCCGAGGTACTCTTCACACCGGCGGCGTCGACGGCGACCGCGCCCCGCGGCGCGCCGATCCCGGCGAGCACGCCGGAGCCTCTGCGCGTCCGCACCATCGGGCCGGAGTTTCTCCAGAGCCCGTGATTTTCCGCACCCGCGGCTCGCGCCGCGCGGCTGCTAGGCGGGATCGCGGAAGCGGTTGGTGATCGGATAGCGGCGGTCGCGGCCGAAGTTGCGCTTCGTCACCTTGACGCCCGGGGCGGCCTGCCGGCGCTTGTATTCCGCGAGCGTCAGCAGCCGCTCGACGCGCCGCACCGTCGCCTCGTCGAAGCCTTCCGCGACGATCTCAGCGACGCTGCGCTCGCGCTCCACCAGCCGCTCCAGCACCGCATCGAGGACGTCGTAGGGTGGCAGAGAATCCTGGTCGGTCTGGTTCTCGCGCAACTCCGCCGTCGGTGCCTTCGTCAGGATGCGCTCGGGGATGACGACGCCGCCCGGCCCCATCGCGTCGGCCGGTTTCCAGGCATTGCGCAGTGCCGAGAGACGGTAGACCTCGGTCTTGTAGAGGTCCTTGATCGGATTGAAGCCGCCGTTCATGTCGCCGTAGAGGGTGGCGTAGCCGACCGACATCTCCGACTTGTTGCCGGTGGTCACCACCATCGGACCGAGCTTGTTGGAGATCGCCATCAACAGCGTGCCGCGCGCCCGCGACTGCAGGTTCTCCTCGGCCACCCCGCGCGCCATTCCGGCGAACAGCGGCGCGAGCGCCGCCTCGAACGCCTCGACCACCGCCCCGATCGGGACGCTGTCGTAGCGCACGCCCAAGGCGTCGGCGCACGCCGCGGCATCGTCGAGGCTGTCGCAGGAGGTGAAGCGGTAGGGCAGCATCACGCACTGCACCCGCTCCGGCCCGAGGGCGTCGACCGCGAGCGCCGCGCAGATTGCCGAGTCGATGCCGCCCGACAGGCCGAGGACCACGCCCGGAAAGCCGTTCTTGTTGACATAGTCGCGCAGCCCCAGCATGCAGGCGCGGTAGTCGGCGCGCTCGCCGTCGTCGCGCACCGCCTTCGGCCCGTCGGCGCAACGCCAGCCGTCGGCAGTCCGAAGCCACTCGGTCAGCACCACCGCCGTCTCGAACGCCGGCAAGGCGACCGCCAGCGCGTGATCGGCGTTCAGCACATAGGACGCGCCGTCGAAGACGAGCTCGTCCTGGCCGCCGACCTGATTGACGTAGACGAGCGGCAGGCCGCTCTCGGCGATGCGGGCCGCCGCCACGTTCGCCCGCTCGTCATAGACGGTGCGCCGGTAGGGCGAGCCGTTGGGGACGACGAGGATCTCCGCCCCGGTCTCGCTCAGGCACTCGACGACGTCCGGGCTCCAGATGTCCTCGCACACCGGCACCCCGAGCCGCACGCCGCGAACCATGACTGGTCCGGGCAGCGGACCGGCTGCGAAGACCCGCTTCTCGTCGAAGACGCCGTAATTCGGCAGGTCCACCTTGAAGCGCACCGCCTCGACACGGCCGCCGTCGAGCACTGCTACGGCGTTGTAGACTTCTCCGCCCTCCGCCCAGGGCGTGCCGACGATCACCGCCGGCCCGCCGTCCGCCGTGTCGGCCGCGAGGTCCTCGGTCGCCCGCCGGCAGGCGTCCTGGAAGGACGGGCGCAGCACGAGGTCCTCCGGCGGATAGCCGGCGAGAAAGAGCTCGGTGAAGACGATCACGTCCGCCCCCGCGGCGGCAGCCTCCGCTCGCGCCGACCGCGCGAGCGCGAGGTTGCCGGCGACGTCGCCGACGGTCGGGTTCAACTGGGCGAGCGCGAGGCGGAGCGTATCGGGAGTGGGCATGCGTTCCGTCTAGCGCGGCGGCGCGGCGGCGGCAACGGGACACGTCCCTCCCCTGCCAGGGGGAGGGACAGACCGCGCAGCGGTCAGGGTGGGGCCTGTGAGATCACGGGCTCGACCTCGATTGGCGTCGCACTCCGGAATGACGGGCCCCACCCTGGCGACCTGCGGTCGCCTGTCCCTCCCCCTGGCAGGGGAGGGACGGATGTCGAGCCAGATCCAGCTTCCGCGTCCAAAGTCTGCAGCCCTCACGCCGCCGCCGCGCGCGTCTCCGCCTTCGGCCACCAGGCGTAGGCGTCCATCATCAGCGAACCGTGCTGTCCGGAGGTGTGGATGCGCTCAGGCCGCGCCCCCTCCCCCGCCGCGCCGAGGGCGACGTAGAGGGGCAGCAGGTGGTCGTCGTGGGGATGGTTGCGGACCGCCTCCGGCGCCTGCCGCCGGTAGTCCGTCAGCGCCGCCACGTCGTTCGCGGCGATCCTGTCCGCGAACCAGTCGGCGAAACTCGTGGCCCAGGCATCGATCGGCCCCTCGAGCGGGCGGAAGCCGCCGCGGCGCCGGTCGAAGACCTCGCCGAGATTGTGGGTCAGCGATCCTGAGCCGATCACCAGCACGTCCTCGGCGGCGAGACCCGCCAGCGCTCGCCCGACGGCGAGGTGATGGGCGGGATCGGCGTTAGGCTGAATCGACACCTGCACGACCGGGATGTCGGCGTCCGGATACATCAGCGCGAGCGGGATCCAGGTGCCGTGGTCGTATCCGCGCTTCGGCGCAACCCGCGGACCGAGCCCCGCCGCCTGCAGGCGCTCAGCCACCGTCATCGCGAGGCTGGGCTCGCCCGGCGCCGGGTATACGATCTCGAACAGCCGCGGGTCGAAGTTGCCGAAGTCGTAGATCATCTCCGGCGCCGGGTCGGTGACGACCACCGGCATCGGCGTCTCGAAGTGTGCCGAGGCCACGACGATCGCCTTCGGACGCGGCAGGCTCCGGCCGAGGTCGAGCAGGAACCGCCGCGCCGGCGAATCCTGCAGGGCGATCATCGGCGAGCCGTGGGAGAGGAAGAGCGTCGGCAGCATGGCCAGACTCCGGATTGGATACTGGCACAGAGATAATCGCGCGCGCCCGGCGCTGCGAGGTCGCCCTGGCTGAACAATCCGTCCGCCGGTGCCGAACGGCCCGGCTGCGCCGGTCAGCCGCGCGGGCCCCAGAGAATGACGAACGTTCCCGCCACTGCGAGTGCTGCTCCGGTGACGTCCCAGCGGTCCGGCATCCGCCCCTCGGCGAGCCACAGCCAGAGCAGCGCCGCGGCGATGTAGATGCCGCCATAGGCGGCATAGGCGCGGCCGGCGAAGTCGGTCTCGACACGCGTCAACGCGAAGGCAAACAGTGCCAGCGCCAGCGCACCGGGCATAAGCCACCAGGGCGACCGGTCGAGCCTGAGCACGGCCCAGGCCGCAAAGCAGCCGGCGATCTCGGCGACGGCGGCGACGACGAACCAGGCGATCGTCGTCACCGCCCCGTCGGCCTCAGCCGACCGCGACGGCCGGCGCGTGGCGGCGCCGGTCCTCGCGCTCCTTCTTGAGGTTCTCGGCGATCAGGAAGGCGAGCTCGATCGCCTGCTCGGCGTTGAGGCGCGGATCGCAATGCGAGTGATAGCGATCCTGCAGGTCTTCCGCCGTGATCGCCCGCGCGCCGCCGGTGCACTCGGTGACGTTCTTGCCCGTCATCTCGATGTGCACGCCGCCGGCGTGGGTGCCCTCGGCGCGGTGGACGGCGAAGAAGCCCTCGACCTCGCGCAGGATGCGGTCGAACGGCCGCGTCTTGTAGCCGTTCATCGACACCGTGTTGCCGTGCATCGGATCGCACGACCAAACTACCGTCCGGCCCTCGCGCTCCACCGCCCGGATCAGCCGCGGCAGGTGCTCGAGCACCTTGTCGGCGCCGAAGCGGGCGATCAGCGTCAGCCGGCCCGGCTCGTTGTCGGGATTGAGCAGGTCGATCAGGCGGATCAGCCCGTCCGGCTCGAGGCTCGGGCCGCACTTCAGGCCGAGCGGGTTCTTGACGCCGCGGCAGAACTCGACGTGAGCGTGGTCCGGCTGGCGGGTGCGGTCGCCCACCCACAGCATGTGGCCCGACGTGGCGTACCAGTCGCCGCTCGTCGAATCGACGCGGGTCAGAGCCTGCTCGTAGCCGAGCAGCAGCGCCTCGTGGCTGGTGTAGAGGTCGGTCGAGCGCAGCTGCGCCACCGAATCCGAGCTGACGCCGCAGGCGCGCATGAAGGCGAGCGACTCGGTGATGCGGTCGGCGATCGTCTGGTAGCGGTGGCTCTGCGGACTGTCCTTGACGAAGCCGAGCATCCACTGGTGCACGTAGTCGAGGTTGGCGTAGCCGCCCTGGGCGAAGGCGCGCAGAAGGTTCAGCGTCGCCGCCGACTGCCGGTACGCCATCTCCATGCGCTGCGGATCGGGGTAGCGCCCCTCCGGCGTGAAGGCGATGTCGTTGACGATGTCGCCGCGATAGGCGGGCAGCTCGACATCGCCCTGCTTCTCGTTCGGCGACGAGCGCGGCTTGGCGAACTGGCCGGCGATGCGGCCGACCTTCACCACCGGCTGCGCCGCCGCATAGGTCAGCACCACCGCCATCTGCAGGAAGACGCGGAAGAAGTCGCGGATGTTGTCGGCGTGATGCTCGGCGAAGGATTCGGCGCAGTCGCCGCCCTGCAGCAGGAAGCCCTCACCGGCGGCGACGCTCGCGAGCTCCGCCTTCAGCTTGCGCGCCTCGCCGGCGAACACCAGCGGCGGATAGCTCGAAAGCCGCGCCTCGACGGCGGCGAGCGCCGCCGGGTCCTGGTAGTCCGGCACCTGCTGGATCGGCAGCGAGCGCCACGTGGTGGGGTTCCACGCCGGCTGGCGCGTCGCGCCGCCCTGCCCCGCCACCGGCTTCACCGGGCTCGCCTTGTTGATCATCGTCGCATTCCTCGATGGCATTCGCCACGCGCGGCGAGGCCGGGCATGGGTGGCGGGCGTTATACACACCGATTACGGCCCGCGCCACCACGCCGCACAGGACCTTTCAAGCCCAGCGAATAGGCAACCGTTCGATCTGCATATTCTTTGATCTTCAATGATTTAGGGCGCCCCGTGGGGAACGTGGACGCGACAGCAGGCGTTGATTGGGTGCGGGGCTTGAGGAGGATGGACCATGACGAACCAGAACCCGGACCAGCGTCGCGACCAGCAGGGTGGCCAGGATCAGCGCAGCGGCCAGCAGAGCCAGCAGCCGGGCCAGCAGCCCGGGCGCGACAACCAGCAGGGCGGCCAGGGTGGCCAGCAGGGCGGCCAGGACCAGCGCGGTGGCCAGCAGAGCCAGCAGCCCGGTCAGGCCGGCCGGGATCACCAGCAGGGCGGCCAGCCCGGCACCGAGCAGAACCGCCACCTCGACACCGAGCAGCAGCGCGACCGTCAGCGCTGATCAGCCCCACGACGTTCGGCAGAGCCCCGGGCCATCGGCCCGGGGCTTTTGCGTTTGCGCCCAAGCCTTCTCGCGGTCAGCGTTCGCCTCAGGCCCGTCCGTAGACCTCGTCCGCCCGCGCCTCGAAGGCCTCGGCGAAGCGGCGGAACGCCTGCTCGAACACCGCCCCCATGATCGCCGCCAGCGCCCGGTTCTGGAACTCGTAGGAGATGTAGAACACCACCTCGCTGTGGCGCTCGTCGATCGGGTGGAAGCGCCAGCGGTTCTCGAGGTGGCGGATCGGTCCGTCGAGATAGGTCACGTCGATCTGCTGCTTGAGCGGATCGAGCACCACGCGGGAGGTGAACGTCTCGCGGAAGACCTTGTAGGCCACCGTCATGTCGGCGACGACGATCTCCGTGCCGTCGTCCTGGCGCTTGCGGCCGCGCACCACCAGCGACTGGCAGAGCGGCACGAAGCGCGGATAGCTTTCCACATCCGCGACGAGGGCGAACATCTCGTTGGCCGCATGGGAGACGCGGCGTTTCGTTTCGAAGCGTGGCACGATCAGGCGTGCGCCGCGACCGTCTGGGGCGCGGTCGTCCCCAGCCGCGCAAGCCGCGCCGCCTTCAGGCGCTCGAAGTCCTCGCCCGCATGGTGCGAGGAGCGCGTCAGCGGGCTCGACGACACCATCAGGAAACCCTTCGTGTAGGCGACGGTCTCGTAGCCCTTGAACTCGTCGGGCGTGACGAACTTGATGACGGCGTGGTGCTTGCGCGTCGGCTGCAGGTACTGGCCGATCGTCAGGAAATCGACCTCCGCCGTCCGCAGGTCGTCCATCAGCTGCAGCACCTCGTTCCGCTCCTCGCCGAGCCCGACCATGATGCCGGACTTGGTGAAGATCGTCGGATCGAGCTCCTTCACCCGCTGCAACAACCGGATCGAGTGGAAGTAGCGCGCACCGGGGCGGACGGTCAGGTAGTTCGAGGCGACCGTCTCGAGGTTGTGGTTGAAGACGTCGGGCTTCGCCGCCACGACCACCTCGAGCGCTCCCGCCTTGCGCAGGAAGTCCGGCGTCAGGATTTCGATCGTCGTACCCGGCGCAGCAGCGCGGATCTCGCGGATCACGGCCGCGAAGTGGGCCGCCCCGCCGTCGGCGAGATCGTCGCGGTCAACCGAGGTGATCACGACGTGGGCGAGGCCGAGCTTCGCCACCGAGTCGCCGACCTTCGCCGGCTCGGCCGGGTCGAGCGGCCCGGGCATCCCGGTGCGCACGTTGCAGAAGGCACAGGCGCGCGTGCAGGTGTCGCCCATGATCATGAAGGTGGCGTGCCGCTTCGACCAGCACTCGCCGATGTTCGGGCAGCCGGCCTCCTCACAGACGGTGACGAGGCCGTGCTCCTTGACGATGTCGTGCGTTTCCTTGAACGCAGCCGACCCCGGCGCGCGAACGCGAATCCAGTCCGGCTTGCGCAACAGCGGCGCGTCGGGCCGGTGCGCTTTTTCCGGATGGCGCGGGCGGGCGCTCGCGCCGCTGACGGTGTCGAGGACGGTGACCATGCGGGGAAAGCCTCCTGTCACCGGTGTCTTAGCGTCGGTGGGGCGGTCCGTCGAGGGTGGCGGCGGCATGGCTGTCGCGCAGAGGGCGCAACAGCTGATGCACACCCCGGGCCGGGGCGAGCCGCCGCGCCAGCGCGGCGGAGTGTTGCCGTTTCACTTCCGCCAGATCAGCCCGACGATGAACAGCAGCACGATCGCGCCGATCGTCGAGATGATCAAGCTCGGCACGAAGCCCGAACCGAGGGGCGAAGACGTGAAGACGTTCTCGAGCAGGAATTTGCCGATCACCGAGCCGATCAGGCCGACGATCAGGTTGGTGATCAGCCCGTGCGAGCGGCTCATCACCCGCTCCGCGATCCACCCGGCCAGAATGCCGATGATGATCGTCAGAAACCAGCCCACACCAACCATGTCCTGCTCCCGTTGTACCTAGACCGCTCGGGCGCCTCGCCCGCCGCGACCCGCTATATGGTGATTATCTCGCAGCGCCGCGACGGGGGCCGCCCGCCGCAACGCGCCGGCCGGGCCCGTCGTTCCCGCCGGCGCAGTTGTCAGGCGATGATGCGCGCGATGACCACGACGATGATCGCGCCGATCGCCGCGACGACGATCTGGTCGATGATCGGGTTGCCGAGATTGAGCTTGATGCCGGTCAACCGCACCAGGATGCCGCCGACGATCGAGCCGAGCAGGCCCCAGAGGATGTAGCTGAAGATGCCGCCGCCGCCGACAATGAAACTCGCGAGCCATCCGGCGATCAAACCGATGATCACCCAGACGACGATATCCTTGACCTGGATCGACCCCATTCTGCCCTCCCGCTCCCGAACCGGGTGGCAGGCTCCGATGGGGGCCCGCCGTTTCCATTCACATCAACATCGGCGACCCCGCGCAAGCCGGTCCTTGCAGGATCGACGAGTGCGCCTCCGCGCGGCGATCCCGACTTCGGATGCGGAGCCGTGTTTGGTTGCCGAAACCTGCCTCAGGCGTGGATCACCTTGCCGTACGCATCAAGCACGCTCTCGTGCATCGTCTCCGACAGGGTCGGGTGCGGGAAGACGGCGTGCATCAGCTCGGCCTCCGTCGTCTCGCAGTTCATCGCCACGACGAAGCCCTGGATGAGCTCGGTGACCTCGGCACCGACCATGTGGGCACCGATGAGTTCGCCGGTGTCGGCGTCGAAGATCGTCTTGACGAGGCCCTCCGGCTCGCCGAGCGCGATCGCCTTGCCGTTGCCGATGAACGGGAAGCGGCCGACCTTCAGCTTGCGGCCGGTCTCCTTCGCCTTCGCCTCCGTCAGGCCGACGGACGCGATCTGCGGCGTGCAGTAGGTGCAGCCGGGGATCTTCGCCTTCTCCAACGGGTGCGGGTGCAGGCCCTTGATCGCCTCGATGCAGACGACGCCCTCATGCTCGGCCTTGTGGGCGAGCATCGGCGGGCCGGCGACGTCGCCGATCGCATAGACGCCCGCGACATTGGTGCGGCCGAAGCCGTCGGTGACGATGCAGCCACGGTCGGTCTTGACGCCGAGCGCCTCGAGGCCGAGGCCCTCGATGTTGCCGACGACGCCGACGGCCGAGATCACCCGGTCGACCGTCATCGTCTGGGTCTTGCCGTCCTTCGTCTCGATCGTCGCGGTGACGTCGTTTCCGCCCTTCTTCAGGCCCGTCACCTTCGCCTCGGTGAGGATCTTGATGCCCTGCTTCTCGAAGCGCTTGCGGGCGTGGGCGGCGATCTCGGCGTCCTCGACGGGCAGGATCTGCGGCAGCACCTCGACCACCGTCACGTCGGCGCCCATCGTCCGGTAGAAGGACGCGAACTCGATGCCGATTGCGCCCGAGCCGACGACCAGCAGCGACTTCGGCATCGCGTCCGGCACCATCGCCTCGAAATAGGTCCAGACAAGCTTCTTGTCGGGCTCCAGCCCCGGCAGCACGCGCGGCCGCGCGCCGGTGGAAACGATGACGTGCTTGCCGGTGTAGGTGCCCGCGCCAAGCGCCCCCTTCGGTGCCCCGTCGGCCGCCGCCACCGTCACCTTGCCGCCGCCGGCGAGCGTGGCGGAGCCCCAGATCACGTCGATCTTGTTCTTCTTCATCAGGAAGCCGACGCCGGTGTTGAGCTGCGCCGAGACGCCGCGCGAGCGCTTCACCACCGCGCCGATGTCGAAGCCGATGCCGCTCGCCGACAGCCCGTAGTCCTTGGCGTGCTGCATGTAGTGGTAGATCTCGGCCGAGCGCAGCAGCGCCTTGGTCGGGATGCAACCCCAGTTGAGGCAGATGCCGCCCAAGTGCTTGTTCTCGACGATCGCCGTCTTGAAGCCGAGCTGGGCGGCGCGGATCGCGGTGACGTAGCCGCCGGGACCGGCGCCGATGACGATGACGTCGTAGGAAGTGTCGGCCATGGCTCGGATCGTTTCCTCTTCAGGGCTCGCACCGCTCTGCGGCAGCGCGTCACAAACCTATAGGTTGGCGGCGAAATCTCCAGCGACCGTGCGCGCGGGACTGGTCTGCACGGCGGGCGGGACCGAGAGCGGACGGCACCGCCACCGCCCGGGGAACGGGTTGTGCAAACGTTCGCACGCTGCATGAGTGCCGTGTCGCGCGACGGCGGTCAAGGCTGCGAGCGTTCAAGCGGCTCTTGCCGTGCTGTCGCGGTGTCCACCGGCTCAAGGGCAACTCAGGGCGCCGACGCGGACGTCGAACTGCCGAGGCCCCGGCATCGGTTCGCCATTCGGCGGCGCGTCGGTGATCGCGACCTCCAGCGTGCAGCCGCCCGCCTTCACCACATAGGCATCCGGCCCGACCGCCTCGATCGCCTCGATCGGCCCCCTCGCCTCGAGCTTCTCGGCTACGGCGGCATGGCCGGCGATCGCCTGCATCTCGGTGACCCGCTGCCAGTAGGGCGAGAGGACGGCGTGGGCGGGCGTGACGGTCGAACAGACGCCGATCCACATGGCCACTGCCATCGCAGGCACCACGATCTTCCTCATCCATTCCCCCAGCGTTGAGCCGTAGCGCAAATTGCGCTACGTTCGCACCGTTCACCCTTCGAGGCCCGACGCACAATGACCGCCGCCCAGAGCAAGAAGGACCATCCCCTGTCGATGCGCCTGCCGGAGGCGGATATCGCGCTCATCGATCGGGCGGCAGGCCTGCGTGGCCGGTCGAGAACCGAGTTCGTTCGCGACGCGGCGGTGCGTGCTGCAGAGGAGGTGCTGCTCGACACCGCGCTGATCCGCATGAGCCCGGAGAACTTCGCTGCGTTTCGCGCTTCGATCGAGGGGCCGGCCAAGGTTGTTCCCGAACTCGTCGAGGTGTTGAGCCGCCGCCCCCCCTGGGCGAGCCGGAACGACGATTGAAGAGTTCCGGCGGTGGACCTTTCCACCCCTGAGGCACTCACTGCCGATCACGACGTTGCCCCCTTCTCCTGTGGCAAGCCCGCCCTCGACCACTGGCTGAAGACGCGCGCGCTCTCGAACCAGCAGCGCGGCTTCACGGCCGTCGTCGTCGTCCACGATCAGGGCCGCGTCGTCGGCTTCTATGGTCTCGCGCCGACCGCAGTCGTTGCTGACAGCCTGCCCCGCGCGATCCGCACGGGTCAGCCGCCCGAACCCGTTCCGTGTCTCTTGCTCGGCCAACTCGCCACCGATCTCGAATGGGCTGGACGCGGCGTCGGCTCCGGCTTGCTCGCTCACGCCCTCGGTCGGTGCGCCGCCGCGGCGGAGCTGATCGGCGGCCGCGCACTGCTCGTTCGCGCCATCGACGAAGAGGCCGCCGCCTTCTGGCGCCGCAAGTCCTTTGTCCCCACACGGCACGATGCGATGCTGCTTGTGAGGTCACTGGAAGACGTCAGGGTGTCGATCGGCGCTGTCCGCTCGACCCAAGTCCGCTGATTGCCCCCCACTCACACCAGCATCGCCATCGGCTTCTCGATCAGCGTCCTGAACGCCGCCAAGAGCTCCGCCCCGAGGGCGCCGTCCACCGCGCGGTGGTCGGTCGACAGCGTCGCCGACATCACGGTGCCGACGACGATCTGGTCGCCCTTCACCACCGGCCGCTTCTCGCCCGCGCCGACGGCGAGGATCGTCGCGTGCGGCGGGTTGATGACGGCGGCAAAGTCCTTCACGCCGAACATGCCGAGGTTCGACACCGCCGTGGAGCCGCCCTGGTACTCCTCGGGCTTCAGCTTGCGGGCGCGGGCCCGCGCGGCGAAGTCCTTCATCTCGTTGGCGATCACCGACAGCGTCTTGAGGTCGGCATCGCGCACCACTGGCGTGATCAGTCCGCCGGGGATCGAGACGGCGACGCCGACGTCGGCGACCTTGTGCTTCAGCATGCCGCCGTCGGTCCACGACACGTTGGCGTCCGGCACGCGCTTCAGCGCGAGCGCGAGCGCCTTGATGACGAAGTCGTTGACCGAGACCTTGTAGGCCGGCTTGCCGTCGACCTCGGGGGCCGCCGCATTGACCTCTTCACGCAGCTTCAGCAGCGCGTCGAGCGAAACGTCGACCGTCAGGTAGAAGTGCGGGATCGTCAGCTTCGATTCCATCAACCGGCGCGCGATCACCTTGCGCATGGAATCGTGCGGCACGACCTCGTAGCTGCCCGGCTTGAACAGCTTCATCACCGCCTCGTCGGACGCACCCGTCGGCAGCGCCATCGGCGCGGCAGCGGGCGCCGATCCGGCGCCTGCTTGCGGAGGCGCAGCCGGGGCTGCCGCCGCGGGCGCCTTCGCGCCGCCGGAAGCGACCGCCGCCTCGATGTCGCTCTTCACGACGCGGCCATGCGGCCCGGAGCCCGCGACGGCCGAGAGCGCGATGCCGGCATCCTTGGCGAGACGGCGGGCGAGCGGCGAGGCGAACACGCGCTCGCCGTCGTGGCCGTTCTTGGCGGCAGAGCCCGTGGCCGCCCCCCCTCCGACCGCGCTCCGCGCGGCCACCTCCCCCGCGAGGGGGGAGGGTTTTGCTGTGGCATCTGTTGAAGGTCCAGCGGACGTCGCACCTTGCTGGACCCCGGCAGGGGACGAACCCTCCCCCCTCGCGGGGGAGGGCTGGGAGGGGGGGGCCGCGGGCGCGGGCGCCGCTTTGGCACCACCGCCGGCAGCACCCTTCCCACCCCCCGCCTTCTCGCCATCGGCGAGCAGCGTTGCGATCGGCTGGTTGACCGGCACGTCGGCGGTGCCCTCGGCGACGAGAAGCTCGCCGACGGTGCCCTCGTCGACGGCTTCCACTTCCATCGTCGCCTTGTCGGTCTCGATCTCGGCGACGACGTCGCCCGACGACACCTTGTCGCCCGGCTTGACGTGCCACTTGGCGAGGTTGCCCTTCTCCATGGTCGGAGACAGCGCGGGCATCAGGATCTCGATCGGCACCGTCAGGCGCTCCCCTTCTTGATCTGCAGGCTCCACCAGCGGCGGGCGAGCCCCAGTCCGAGTCCGGTCGATATGAACACGAAGAACAGGTAGCGCGCCCACTCCTCGATGATCTGCTCGACCCTTTCGTTTTCCGTCACCCTGGCGATATCGAAGTAGATGGTCAAAATGCTGAGGCTCGTCAGCAGAAACGAGACGAGGTCGAGGCGGGCCAGGAGCACGTCCGCCTCGGCGATGCGCCCTGCCCTCACCCGCGCCCTGAGCGTCGCCGACGCCCAGACGAGACAGATCATCCCCATCACCGGCCCGACCGAAAAGATCGCCCAAGCCGGCATCGGGGCCTCCGCGCGCTTACCGGTACGTCACCGCCCGCACGGCCTCGATCACCTCGCCGACGTTCGGCAAGGCGAGCTTCTCGAGGTTGGCGGCGTAGGGCATCGGCACGTCCTTGCCGGTCACCTTCAGCACCGGCGCGTCGAGCCAGTCGAAGGCGAGTTCCATCATCTTCGAGGCGATCTCCGAGCCGATCGAGCAGACCGGGAAGCCCTCCTCCACCGTGACGCAGCGACCGGTCTTCTTCACCGAGGCGACCACCGTCTCGATGTCCATCGGGCGGATGGTGCGAAGGTCGATCACCTCGCAGTCGATGCCCATCTCGGCCAGCGCCTCGGCGGCCTTCGTCGTGTAGGTCATGCCGATGCCGAAGGAGACGAGCGTCACGTCCTTGCCGGGCCGGGCGATGCGCGCCTTGCCGATCGGCAGCACGAAGTCGTCGAGCTTCGGCACCTGGAACGACTGGCCGTAGAGGATCTCGTTCTCCAGGAAGACGATGGGGTTCGGGCTGCGGATCGACGCCTTCAAGAGGCCCTTGGCGTCGGCGGCCGAATAGGGCTGCACCACCGTCAGGCCGGGGATCGCCGCATACCAGGCGGCATAGTCCTGGCTGTGCTGGGCGGCGACGCGGGCGGCGGCACCGTTCGGGCCGCGGAAGACGATCGGACAGGTAATCTGCCCGCCCGACATGTAGTGGGTCTTCGCCGCCGAATTGATGATGTGGTCGATCGCCTGCATGGCGAAGTTGAACGTCATGAACTCGACGATCGGCTTCAGCCCCGCCATCGCCGCACCGGCCGCGAGGCCGGCGAAGCCGTGCTCGGTGATCGGCGTGTCGATGACGCGACGCTCGCCGAATTCCTGCAGCAGCCCCTGGGTGATCTTGTAGGCGCCCTGGTACTCGGCCACCTCCTCACCCATGACGAAGACGTCGCCGTCGCGGCGCATCTCCTCGGCCATGGCGTCGCGCAGCGCCTCGCGCACCGTCATCGTCACCATCTCGGTGCCCTCGGGCACGTCGGGATCGGCGGCGGGCTCGGCCGACTTCGGCTGGGCCGGCACTGTGCCGCCGGCGGCCGGCGCGACGTCCTTTGCGGCCGGGGCCGCGTCCGCAGCGGCTTCCTTCGGCGGCGGCGCGACGGCCGCGTCGCCGGCGGGCTTCGCATCGGCCTTCGCCTCAGGCTTGGCTGCAGCCACGTCGCCGGGCTTCTCGTCCTCGCCGATGAGCATGGCGATCGGCGTGTTGACCTTCACGCCCTCGGTGCCGGCCGGAACCAGGATCTTGCCCATCCGGCCCTCGTCGACCGCCTCGACCTCCATCGTCGCCTTGTCGGTCTCGATCTCGGCGATCACCTCGCCGGGGGCGACCATGTCACCCTCGGACTTCATCCACTTGGCGAGCTTGCCCTCTTCCATCGTGGGAGAGAGCGCCGGCATCAGGATCTCGATCGGCATCGCGGTTCCCTTTGCTCAGCGTACGATGTCGGTCCAGAGCTCGGACGGGTCCGGCTCCGGATCGTGCTGGGAGAATTCCGCCGCCTCGTTGACGATGTCGCGGACCTCCTTGTCGATCGCCTTCAGCGCGTCTTCGTCGGCCCAAGAGTTGGCCAGAATGCGCTGGCGGACCTGCTCGATCGGGTCGTGCTCGGCCCGCATCTTGTCGACTTCCTCGCGCGTCCGGTACTTAGCCGGGTCCGACATCGAGTGGCCGCGGTAGCGGTAGGTCAGCATCTCCAAGATGTAGGGGCCTTCGCCGGAGCGGGCGTGGGCGACGGCACGCATCGCAGCCTCGCGCACGGCCCGCACATCCATGCCGTCGACCGCCTCGCCGGGGATGTCGAAGGACCGGCCGCGGTGGCAGAGGTCGGTCGTCGAGGAGGCGCGGTTGACGCTCGTCCCCATGCCGTACTTGTTGTTCTCGATGACGTAGACCACCGGCAGGCGCCAGAGCTTCGCCATGTTGAAGCTCTCGTAGACCTGGCCCTGGTTGGCCGCGCCGTCGCCGAAATAGGTGACGGAGACGTTGTCGTTGCCGCGGTACTTGTTGGCGAAGGCGAGGCCGGTGCCGAGCGACACCTGCGCGCCGACGATGCCGTGGCCGCCGAAGAAGCCCTTCTCGACGCTGAACATGTGCATCGAGCCGCCCTTGCCCTTCGAGTAGCCGCCGCGCCGGCCGGTCAGTTCGGCCATGACGCCCTTCGGGTCCATCTCGCAGGCGAGCATGTGGCCGTGGTCGCGGTAGCCGGTGATCACCTCGTCGCCCGGCTTCAGCGCCATCTGCACGCCGGTGACGACGGCTTCCTGGCCGATGTAGAGGTGGCAGAAGCCGCCGATCAGGCCCATGCCGTAGAGCTGGCCGGCCTTTTCCTCGAAGCGGCGGATGAGCAGCATCTCGCGATAGGCGGCGAGTTCCTCCGCCTTCGTCATCGGCGCCGGGCCGTTGCCGGCGGGCGTGGCCGATCCGTTCGACGCCTTGGTCTCGTCCGCGGCCTTGCCGCGGCCGCTGGACTTCGCCGATCGGGTGGCGGTCGCGGCTTTCGCCGCCATGCCGCGGGCGCCCGATTTCGCTGCCGTCTGGCGCTTTTGCGCCGCGGCTTTGTCGTCTGCGGCCATGTGTCCTCCCGCGAGCGTACTTTTCTGGGCCGCGGGAACCTTAGCCGACCGGGAGCGGCAATGGAAAGCGCGCACGCCGGCCGTCAGGCCCGCGCAACGAGCAATTCACTTTCAACGGGAGAGAAAGGATGGGTCCTGACTGTTGCCGATGGAGGCGACCGGCAGGGCCGCGCGCTCCGACCCGCGGAACACCACGATCTCGTCGGGATGGGCGTAGCCGAGCTGCATCCGGGCGCGCTCGTCGGCGAGATCGGCGTCGATCTTGTCCGGGCGCAGCAGCTGCACGCGCGCCTCGAGATGCTTGCGCTCCACGACGAGCGCGGCGTGGGTCGCCTGCAGGGCCTTCTTCTCCGCTGCCATCACCTCGCGGGCGCGCATGCCGAGGTCGCCGTTGACGAGGTGATAGGCGAAATAGGCCAGCACCGCGACGAGCACGGCCGGCAGGACGAGCTTGCCGAGGAAGGAGCTTCTGCGCTGGCGGGTCGCCATGGCTGGGTGGTTCCGTTCGGATCGCGCACGCCGCCGCCGGGCGAGCGGCAGCGGTACCGCACTCTCGCGCAGCCATGCTTAAGGAAGCGTTTTTCCGCCGGCGTGCACGCCGACGAGCCGTCCGAGGCGGCTCAGCCGGCTCGGCCGTGGCGGCGCCGGCGGCGGGGCGTCCGGATCGACCAGAACGAGGCCGACCTCGGCGACCTGCCCGTCGCGCAGCGTCCGCGCCAGCAGCCGCGCACCGCCGAGCTCGACGGTGTCGCCCTCCGCCACGGCGCCCTCGAAGCGGCGGTCGAACAGCGCTGCGACGGTGAGGTCCGCCTCCTCCTCGGGGACGGCGCCGCCATAGAGCGCCGCCACCACCGCCACCTTGGCCCCGGCGTCGATCGGCAGGATCGGCAGCTCGCGCGCCGCCCGGCCGCTCTCATCGGCGGAGAACAGCCGGTCGAGGTCGGCGGCACGGTCGGGCGGCGCCAGGAAGTAGGCGTAGTCGCCGGCGACCGGCGGGCCCGAGGCGGCCGGGTCGAACACCTGGCCGGCGCGGATGACGAACACCGGCCGAGCCCACCGCGGCACCATCGACGGGTCGACGACGGCGCTGTCGGCCGTCACCGGGTAGCCGATCACCTCGTGGGCGAACTGGCCCGGCAGGTCGATCTCGACCCGGTGAACCGGCCGCGCCACGCCGGGCATTGCGAGGCCGAGCCGGCGGGCGAGCGGCGTCAGCGTCCACCCCTGCACCATCAGCGAGGCGAGCACGACGACGAAGGTGGTGTTGAAGATGAGCTCCGCGCCGGGGATGCCGACCAGCATCGGGATCGTCGCGAGGAAGATCGACACCGCCCCGCGCAACCCCACCCAGCCGACGAACACCTGTTCGCGCCACGGGATGCGGAACGGCGTCAGGCAGAGGAGGACGGCGAGCGGCCGCGCGATCAGCGTCAGCACCGCCGCCACCGCAAGCGCGGGCAGGAGCAGCGGCAGCAGCTTCGACGGCGTCACCAGCAGGCCGAGCAGCATGAACATGGCGATCTGGCAGAGCCACGTCGCCGCGTCGTGGAAGTTCGCCACGCTCGCCGAGGCGCGCATCGGCCGGCTGCCGACGGCGAGACCGGCGAGATAGACGGCGAGGAAGCCAGACCCCTCGAGCACGGCGGCGAGCGAAAACACGGCGAGCGCCGCAGCGATGACGAAGATCGGGTGCAGCCCGCCCGGCAGGTCGACCCGGTTGAGTAGCATGCGGATGGCTGCCCCGCCGACGAGCCCGATGGCGGTGCCGAGCACCGCCTGGCTGAACAGCAGCCACAGCGTCTCGAAGCCGGGCCGGCCGTGCGCGAGGATGATCTCGACGATGAGCAGCGTCAGGAACACCGCGACGGGGTCGTTTGTGCCCGATTCGACCTCGAGGATGGCGTTGACGCGGGCGCGCAGCTTGAGGCCGCCGGCTCGCACCAGGAAGAACACCGCCGCCGCGTCGGTCGACGACACCACCGCGCCGAGCAGCAGCGCCGTCAGCGGGTCGAGGCCGAGCATCAGCCAGGCCGCCCCGCCGACGACGGCGCCCGTCACCACGACACCGATCGTCGCCAGCAGGATCGCCGGCGCCAGCGCCCGCCGCACACCGGTGTGGCGGGCGCGCAGCCCGCCGTCGAACAGGATGATGGCGAGCGAGATCGAGCCGACGACATAGGTGAGCTGGTAGTCGGCGAACGCCACGCCGCCCGGGCCGTCCTCGCCGACCAGCATGCCGACGACCAGGAAGACGAGCAGCAGCGGCGCCCCGAAGCGCTGCGCCACGAGGCTCGACAGCACGCCGACGAGCATCAGCCCGGCGACGAACAGGATGAAGGCGTTCGGAGCGACGAGCTGCTCCACGGCGGGCTCGTCCTTTCATGGCAGGAGGTCCGGACAAGTGCCGGATTTGCCATGAGAATGCGCCGCCGGCGGGGCGAAGCCAACCGGCGGCGGGAGAACGTGGTGAAGAGCCGCGGACAGCCTCTACTGAGGCGGCTTCAGCGCGTGCGGAAGAAAGACGGGCTTTCCCCGCCATTCGACGTTCACGTCAGCGCCGAGCGGAAGCGGCGGCGGCGGCACCCGCGACCGCGCCTCCAGCGCTGTCGTCAGCGCGAGTTCCAGAAGCAGCAAGATGACGGTGAGCGTCGACACTGGACCCGCCGCAGCCGCCGATCAGCCCGCGAGCGCCTTCAGCGCCGCCCGGCCGGCATAGCGGCCCGACGGGCCGAGTTCCTGCTCGATGCGCAGGAGCTGGTTGTACTTGGCGAGCCGGTCGGAGCGGGCGAGCGAGCCGGTCTTGATCTGCCCGCAGTTGGTGGCCACCGCCAGGTCGGCGATGGTCGCGTCCTCGGTCTCGCCGGAGCGATGCGACATCACTGCCCGGTAGCCGGCCTTGTGGGCCATCTCGACGGCTTCCAGCGTCTCGGTGAGCGAGCCGATCTGGTTGACCTTGACGAGGATGGCGTTGCCGACGCCCTTGGCGATGCCGTCCGACAGCCGCGCCGTGTTGGTGACGAACAGGTCGTCGCCGACGAGCTGGCAGGTCGCGCCGATCTTGTCGGTCAGCAGCTTCCAGCCGTCCCAGTCGTCCTCGGACATGCCGTCCTCGATCGAGACGATCGGGTAGTCGGCCGCGAGCGAAGCGAGGTACTGCACCTGCTTCTTGATCTCCCGCGTCTTGCGCTCGCCGCCATAGACGTAGGCGCCGTCCTTGAAGAACTCGGTGGCGGCGCAGTCGAGCGCCAGCATCACGTCCTCGCCCGGCTTGAAGCCGGCCGTCTCGATCGCCGTCATGACGAAGTCGAGCGCCGCCTTCGCCGACGGCAGGTTCGGGGCGAAGCCGCCCTCGTCGCCGACGTTGGTGTTGTGGCCGGCCTGCTTCAGCGCCTTCTTCAGGGTGTGGAAGATTTCCGCCCCGGTGCGCAGCGCCTCGGAGAAGCTCTCCGCGCCGACCGGCATGATCATGAATTCCTGGAAGTCGATCGGGTTGTCGGCGTGCACGCCGCCGTTGATGATGTTCATCATCGGCACCGGCAGCGTCCGCGCCGCCGTGCCGCCGACATAGCGGTAGAGCGGCAGGCCGGCCGCATCGGCCGCCGCCTTGGCGACGGCGAGCGACACGCCGAGGATGGCGTTGGCGCCGAGCCGGCTCTTGTTCGGCGTGCCGTCGAGCTCGATCATTGCGCGGTCGATGGCGATCTGCTCCTCGGCGTCGCGGCCGCCGATGGCGTCGAAGATCTCGCCGTTGACGGCGTCGACTGCCTTCTGCACGCCCTTGCCGAGGTAGCGCTCGCCGCCGTCGCGCAGTTCCACCGCCTCGTGGGCACCCGTCGAGGCGCCCGACGGCACGGCGGCACGGCCGCGCGAGCCGTCCTCCAGCACGACGTCGACCTCCACCGTCGGGTTGCCGCGGCTGTCGAGGATCTCGCGGCCGATGATGTCGATGATGGCGGTCATGGCAGCCTCACTGTCAGCGTCGAGGATGGGCGCCGAAGTGCGCCACGGAATGGGGCGCCGGCCCCGGCCGGCCGGCTCGCGGCGTCACATAGCCGAACTCGCCGGAGGCGCCTAGGGGCGGCAGCGTTTCGACAGGCCCGGCGCCCCGCCGCGCTTGACTTTCCAGCCCCGCTCGGCCAGTGATGCCGGCAATTCAGGGATCGGCATCGACGACGCCTCGCACGTCGCGGGCGATGCTGTTGTCGCAGGGATCAGAGACATGGCCAAGGCCAACACCATCAAGATCAAGCTCGTGTCGACCGCCGACACCGGTTACTTCTACGTGACGAAGAAGAACTCGCGCACGATGACCGACAAGATGACCAAGAAGAAATACGACCCGGTCGCCAAGAAGCACGTCGAGTTCAAGGAATCCAAGATCAAGTGAGCCGCGGCGGCCGCACGGCCGCCGGCATCACCACGGTCTTCACGCCCCGCCTCGGCGGGGCGTTTTGATTCCAGGCCCCCGGCTCGATACGAGGCGCCCTGCCGGGGCAGACGCCCGCCGGATACGGGACCCGCGACGGCGCCGTCAGAGTGGCTCAGCCCTCCAGGAAGCCGCGAATCGTCTCGAGGAACTTCGCCACCGAGATCGGTTTCGACATGTAGGCCTCGCAGCCGCCGGCGCGGATGCGCTCCTCGTCGCCCTTCATGGCGAAGGCAGTGACGGCGACCACCGGGATGTGGCGCAGCTCCGGATCGCGCTTGATACGCTGCGTCACCTCGAGGCCGGACACCTCCGGCAGCTGGATGTCCATGACGATCAGGTCCGGCCGCTCGGCGCGTGCAAGATCGTACGCCTCGCGGCCGAGGCGGCACTGCAGCGTGCGGTAGCCCTGCGCCTCGAGGAGGTCGTGGAAGAGCTTCATGTTGAGCTCGTTGTCCTCGACGATCATCACCGTCTTGGGACGGCTGCCTCCCGTCGCCGGTCCGTCGTCGTCGGGACTGCTGCTCTCGGCCCGTCGGCCCGCCTCGTCGCTCTCGGCCATCGCTCGTCCCGCTCGTCCGCGTGCGGACTTCCCGCCCGGCGCGAACCGGGCCACACTCGCGCCGCGACGATCGACGTCGCCGCGCGCCACGCGCACCGCCGGCCGCGTCGAAGGAAGACGCGGCCGCCACCGGCACGTCGGCACAGTCGTCCGAACGGAGGGGCCATGCAAGTCGGGCGGGACGAACGCCACGTTCGGATCGGGAGTGCGGGCCGGGTGACGAAGGGCGGGCCGCGATGAGGCCGGGCAAGGCACCGCCGATGAACCGCGAGGCTGCCGAATCGCTCGGCGTCGACGCTCTCGTCTTCCTGGCCGACGACGAGGACCGGCTCGACCGCTTCCTCGCCCTCACCGGCCTCGCGCCGGGCGACCTGCGCGGACTGTCGACGTCGCCCGGCTTCCTCGCCGGCGTGCTCGACCACCTGATGAGCGACGAGCGCCTGCTCGTCGCCTTCGCCGAGGAGCACCGCCTCGACCCGACGACGATCGCCCGCGCCAGCGCGCTGTTGAACGGCGGATACGAGGGCTGAGCGTGCCGATGGTCGCCCGCGCGAGGATCGCGCGGGCCGGACCGGCGGCGCGCCTCAGCAGCGGGTCGGGTAGTCCCGGCAGGCAGCGTCCATCAGGAACTTGATGTTGCCCGACGTGAACGGCGACGCGCCCTGCACCTTCACAGTCGTGTCGACATAGCCCCAGCTCGTCACGCCGACGACGACGTTGCGGCCCGCTTCGAAGCCGACCGAGGTGCCGTTCAGCACCGGCGCGACGCCGAGGTTGACCACCCACGGCCCGCCGCTCGAGCCGCCGGTCATCAGCGAGCCGATCAGCTGGTTGCCGGCGAGGTTGGCGCGGACGACGCCCATCGAAGCGTTGCGTTGCATCAGGTTGCCGCCGTCGAGCGTGGCGGGATAGCCGAGCTGGTCGATTTGGCTCGCCCCCGTGCCGTAGCCGAAGCCGTCATAGCCGTAGCCGAACCAGCCGGTGGTCGTGCCGGGCAGCTTGTTGCGCTGTGGCACCACAACCAGCAGGGCGACGTCGTTCTGGCAGACCACGCCGGCGGCGGCGCAGGCATCGCTGCCGTCGAAGTAGCTGGTCAGGAGATAGACCCGCTCCGCCTTCCAGCGGCCGAACGGCGCCTTGCCGTTGTCGAAGGCCGGGACGAACTCGAAGCTGCTGTAGAGCGTCCGCGTCCCGAAGGAGGCGACGCAGTGGGCGGCCGTCAGCACGACGCCCTTCCCCACCATCGCCCCCGAGCACCACGCCGACGAGGCACCGACCCGGAAGAACAACCGGCCAGCGGCGCTGAACGGAAACTGCACCTGCGCCGTCGAGTTCGACGCGCCTGTCCGGACACGACTCGTTGTGAAGGGCATGAGCCCCGTGCCGAAGTCCTGCGGCGCGGACGCATCGGGGATGCTCATGCGGGTGGTCGGCAGGCGCAGGGCCTCGACCCCGGCATCGGCCGGGTCGCCGGCGCGTCCGGGCACAAGACCTGGGGCGCGGCCCGGCACCTGTCCCGGCCGGCCGATCGGCGCAGCGGCGTCCGCAATCGCGCCCTGCAGCGTCGGCAGCGCGAGTGCCAGCGGCGGCAGTGGCAGCGGCAGCGGTTTCGCCGATGCGTCTTCGCTCGGCCGGTGCGTCTGGGCGACCGGCCGGCGCGTGATGTCTGCCGCCGAGGCTTCGATCGCGCCGACGACGACAAGCGGGGCGAGCAGGGAAAGACGTCCCGCCAAGGTGAACTTCGACAACGACTTCATCACGATCCGTCCCGGCAACCGCTCTTCGAGCATCAGTCAGCAACCACGCCGCACAGCTAGCGCCCGCAACTGCGCGCGAGCAAACGAAGATCATTCCGGTTTCCATGTCGATTTGGGATGGATCATAACGATGTGGACCCACGTCTCGCAGTTCGCCACGGGGATCGGAACGACAATCCCCGGCCGGCGCCATGACCCGGCACACTTCTGAATTGCGTGATGCAGCGGGTGACGCCGACGTGTTAGGTTGGCGTTCCGCTGTTGCACAGCGCGAGAGTCAGCGCTGGGCAACGAAAGGTCGCTTTGGCCGCACGGCCCGGTGAACGTCGCGTAGGGAAAAGTCTAGCCGGGGAGCGAGGAATGGCACCAATGCAAAAAGCGTGGGTCGCCCGTGTGGATACCCGGTCCGCGGTGATCGTCGCCGCGGCGTTTGGCGCCGCACTCGCCTTGGCGGCGCCTGTTTTTGCCGCACCACAACCGTTCAGTGTGGAGTTCGCGCCCGAGTCCCGCCCCTGTTGCTACCACCGCTCCGGCAACGGCGACAACACGCCGGACGACACCCCGTTGATGCGCGGCGTGACCGTCGCCGGATCAGAGCTGACGTTCGACCTGCTCGGCCCGGACGACGACGTCATCCTACCCCTCGGCAGTACGACGGCGGGCAGCGACGGCCGCTTCCGCTTCCAGTATCCGCAGCTCGAGAACGGGCTGCTTCGTGTACGTGCGACGGTTTGGGAACCGGAGGCTCAAAGAAGGCGCAAGCACCTCCTGAGTTTCACCGTGGATACCGTGCCACCTGCCACTCCGCCGGACGTCTTCGCGCTCGGCCCCAAGCTCGAGCAGCCGGCGCCAGCCAAGACGGCAACGGATGCGCTGGAAGTCGTCTTCACGTTTCGACCCAGCGAGGAACCCGATGCCGGCCCCATGCTGCTGTTTCGCGACGGCGAGGCGGTCCGCCCCCAGTGGGTGATCGGTGGGCGGTCCGTTCGAGTGCAGCTTCCCGAGAACGAGACCCACACCTACCGGATGGCGCACGTCGACTGGGCCGGTAACGTCGGGCCGGCCTCGAAGCCGATCACCATCACTCAGGAAATATCGCGCACCGCCATCGACACCGTCGACGTCAAGAGCCTGCGCAGGAGCGAAGGCCTGACGATCCTGCGCGCCACCCCTCGCAAGCCCTATTCGCTCGGACAGCTCGCCTCGGCCGCCGGCGACTTCAATGGCGACGGTGTGGACGACGTCGCGGTTGCGGCGCGGGAGAGCTACGTCGCCGTCGTTTACGGCGACAAGCGCAAGAAGCTCGCCGACGTCGTCGACGTCGCCTCCCTCGATGGCCGCAATGGAATGCGCATCCTCTCAGACGTGGAACACGTGGCAGGCGGGGGCGATTTCAATGGCGACGGCATCGACGATCTTGTGCTCGGTGGCGGCGACGGACACGTTCGTGTCGTCTTCGGTGCGGCGGGCAACAGGAAGTTCGTGACGCTGGACGAGCCGGACAAGCGGCTCGGCCTCGTCGTCGAGCATCGCTGGTCCAGCGACAGCTTCGCGTTCGTCGTCGAGGGATTCGGCCAGACCGTCGCGATGCTGGGCGATGTCAATGGCGACGGCGTCGACGACATTGGCATCGGTGCCCGTGGCCAGATCTACCAATGCTGCACCGAGGACCACCGCCGGCCCGGACTGGCCTTCGTCGTCTTCGGGCGCCGCGACGGCCGCTTTCCGGCCGTGCTCAACGTCAAGGACCTCGATGGCAAGAACGGTTTCCGCATTGACGGCGCTGCCAAGAGCGACCTCGCCGGAGAGCTCGTCGCCGCGGCCGGAGACGTCAATGGCGATGGTCTTGCCGACTTCCTCGTGGGAGCCCCGGGATCAAAGCCCGACGGCCGGAAGGCGGCGGGGACGCTCTACGTTGTGTTCGGCAGCAAGAAGGGTTTCCCCCGCCGCCTGGCGCTGGGGGACCTCGATGGTCGTGACGGTTTTGCCATTCCCGGGGTGTTGCCGGGCGACCGACTGGGACGGAAACAGTGGGGGCTGGCCTCCGCCGCCGGCGCCGGAGATGTGAATGGCGACGGCGTCGACGACATCGTCCTGACGGCTGAAGACGAGGACGCCGCTCGAACCGCATTCGTCGTCTTCGGGCGGAAGAGCAAAAAGGTTTCCCGCCGGTTCGATCTCAAGGCGCTCGACGGATCGAACGGCTTTCGGGCTCGGATGAGTTCCGGTGAGGTGGCAGGTGTCGGCGACGCCAACGGCGACGGCATCGACGACGTGATGTTCGGAGGCGGATCGGAACCGCTGAGCGGCTACCTCCTGCTCGGCCAGCGCAAGCGCTTCCCGAAGCTCGTCGAGTTCGACCGAACGGACCAGGTGTCGGTCATCCGCATCACCGGCCTCGACAGTCCGGGCCCGGTTTCCGCGGCCGGCGATCTGGACGACGACGGGCGCGACGACATCCTGCTTGGTGCTCCCAAGCTGAAGGACGACCTCCCCGACGGCGGTGGCTACGTGCTGTTCGGGCAGGACTGGAACCGGTAGCGGCAGACGGCAGACCGCCCTGCCGCTCAACCGTACTCGCTGCCCGAAGACGCCGAAGCATTCGCCCTGTCGTGCCCGGCCGCGTGCGTCGCGATGCGCTGCCAGGCGCTGTCGAGGTGGGCGCGCATCGCTGCTCGTGCGGCGGTGGGGTCGCCGGCGCGGATCGCCTCGACCACCCTGCCGTGCTCCGCCTCCACCGCCAGCTTGCGGGCGAGGAAATCGCCCTCTCTCTCCGGCGACGGCTTCATCGCCGTCGCCAGGAAGGCGGAGATCAACTCGAGCACCCGCAGGAAGTAGTCGTTGTGGGCGGCGCGGGCGACGGCGAAGTGGAAGGCGAGATCCTCGGCCACCCCGTCGCGCGCGGCGGCGCGCTGGAGCGCCATCGCTTCACCGAGCGCGTCGAGGTCGGCCGCCGTACGCCGCACCGCCGCGAGTTCCGCCGCGCCCGATTCCAGGTGGCCACGCAGCTCGAAGATCTGCCGGACCTCATCGAGCGAGCCCGTCTCCCAGCGCGACACCCTGAGCGCCGGCGGGCGCGGGTCGTGGCTCGTGTAGAGGCCGCTGCCACGGCGCGATTCGACCAGCCCGCTCGCCTTCAGCTGCGCCAGCGCCTCGCGCAGCACCGGCCGGCTGACGCCGAGGCGTGCGGCGAGGTCGTGCTCCGACGGCAGGCGTGAGCCGGGCGGCAGGCCGCCACCACGCAGCCAGGTCTGCAGCGAGGCGACGACAGTATCGGTGAGGTTCTCGCGCGGCTTCGGCGGTTCGAGGTGCATCGTCGGCTTCCGGATCGGCACCGCAACTTGTCTTACAACTCTGCGGGCGGTAGATTTGTCGTCACCGTACCATCGTTCGGTTGGGCCCGCTCTAGGGTCCGATCGCCGCCGGTGGCCGGCCGGTGGGGGGGGGGGGGACAAAGTCGTGTCGCGACAGGATCGAGTGGCGGCGGCAGCGCCGGCCCGCAGGAGTTCGCCGTGACGGAGGCCGGCGGCGTGCCGCTCTACGTGCCGACGGACGTCGTCGAGCAGGTGCTCGCCTGGCCGGAAATGGTGGAGCGTCTCCGCGCCGCCTATGCCGCAGACGTTTCCGATGCGGCCAACCCGCCGCGCGTCGTCGCCCGCGGCGACAAGACGTGGTTCCGGGCGCTCGCCTCGGCGCCGGCCACCTCGCGCTACATGGGTGCGAAGGTGTTCGGCATGTCGCGGGAACGCGCGGTCAGCTACGTCGTGGCGCTGATGGACCAGCAGGAGGGCGGTTTCGCCGGCTTCGTCGACGCCTACCGCGTCACCGCCTGCCGCACCGGCGCAACCTCGGCCGTCGCCGTCGACAAGCTGGCGACGCCGGGTCCGAAGTCGCTCGCCGTGCTGGGCAGCGGCACCGAGGCGACCTCGCACGCCCTCGCCTTCGCCGCTGTCCGGCCGCTGACCGGGATCACCGTCTTCTCGCCGACGCCGGCGAACCGGGAGGCGCTCGCCGCCCGCCTGTCGCGCGAACTCGGCGTCCCCGCCCGCGCCGCGTCTTCGCCCGAAGAGGCGGTGGCTGGTGCCGACATCGTCGCGGCGTGCGCGCGGGCGAAGGGCGAGGTGCCGATCCTGCACGGCGACTGGCTCCGGCCCGGGACCGTCGTCGTGTCGATCGGCTCCACATTGCCGGAGCAGCGCGAGATCGACGTCAGCGTGGTCGAGGCGTGCGACCTCATCGTCTGCGACATGGTCGAGGAGGTCGTCGAGGAGACCGGCGACATGATCGCCGCCGCGGTCGCGGGCCTCGACTTCCACGGCAAGCTCGGCACCCTCAACGACCTCGTGCGCGGCCGGCTCGACGAGCGCGTCGCCAAGGCGCGGCTGCCGATGTTCAAGTCCGTCGGCTCGGCGATCCAGGACATCGTCATCGCGGAACTGGCCTTCGAGAAGGCCGTCGAGCAAGGCCTCGCCTTGCCGTTTCCCGCCCCCATCCACGTCAAGCGGCCAAAGCCGCCCGCCAAGCCCTGAGGACCGAACCGATGCCGAGCTACAGGAAGTCCGAGGCGCGCGAGTGGGCGAAGGCGAATCTCGTCGGCTGCTCGAACGTCGTCATCCCCTCCTACACCGCCGACCTGAAGGCCCTGAACGAGGCGGGCATCCGCCACGACATCCGCAAGGTCATCGAGTTCGGCTTCTCAGGCACGCTGCTCGTCTCCGAGGTGGCGATCACCCTCGAGGAATACCGCCAGTTCTTCGAGTGGGCGAACGACGAGGCGGCCGGCCGCATCCACCTCATCCACCACGCCATGTTCAACACGCTGGCGGAGAACATCGAGGCGGCCAAGATCGCCGAAGAGAACGGCGCCGAGCTGGTGCTGCTCTGCTATCCTGTCAACTTCTACGCCGAGAATGACGAGGACATCTACCGCTACACCAAGGCGTTCTGCGACAACACGAACCTCGCGGTGATGCTGTTCCAGGTGCCGCACTGGGGTTTCCAGCGCGTGCACGGCTCCGACATCCGCGCCTCGCTGCTGCGCCGCCTCATCGACGACTGCCCGAACCTTTCCGCCATCAAGGCCGAAGGCGGCATGCCCTCGATCATGGGTTTCGTCGAATGCCACCGCCTGTTCGGCAAGGAGGTGGTCATCTCCAATCCGCTCGAGAAGGACATGATCCCGCTCGCGCAGCTGGTTCCGATCCAGTATTCCGGCACCAGCAACACCGAATATTTCGGCGCGACGATCCCGGCCATCCACAAGATGCTGCAGGACGGGAAATACGACGAGGCGACGGATCTCTACTGGAAGATCAATCCGGCCCGCAAGGCGAACGCAGCGGCAAGCGCCTCCAATGCGCAGACCGGGGTGATCAACCGGCTGCAGTGGAAGTACCAGGGGTGGCTCGCCGGCATGAACGGCGGGCCGCTGCGGCAACCCTCGGCCCGTCTCCTCGACGTCACCGCGGCGCAGCTCAGGAACGGCCTCGTCCGCTCCGGCCTGCCGGTCACCGAGGATCACGACCGGCAGTTCTTCATCGGCCGCCATCCCGCCCCGCCCGCTTCAGAACGGCCGGTCGCCGCGGATGGTGATGCGGTGCATGACGCGGCGCTCGGTGTAGTCCGAGACCGCGTAGTGCTGCGTCACGCGGTTGTCCCAGACGGCGAGATCGCCCTTCCGCCAGCGGAAGCGGACCTGGAACTCCGGCACGCGGGTGTGCTCGAACAGGTAGCCGAGCACCGCGTCGCTCTCCTTGCGGGAGACGCCGAGGAGGCGCTCGGTGAAGCCCTCGTTGATGAACAGCGCCTTGCGGCCGGTGACAGGATGGGTGCGCACGACGGGATGCTCTGCCGGTGGTAGCGCCTGCAACTCCTGCAGCCGCTTGCGGCCCTTCTCGTCCTTCCAGAGGTTGGAGCGGATGTCGTCGCCGAACGCCTTGATGGTGCGGTGCTCGGCCTGCATGCCCTCGAGATAGGCCTTCATCTTGTCCGACAGCGCGTCGTAGGCGGCGTAGCCGCTCGCCCAGATGGTATCGCCGCCGGCCGACGGCGCCTCGAGGCAGTAGAGCACCGAGCCCATCGTCGGCATGGCCCGGCCGGAGAAGTCGGAGTGCCAGAGCTCCTGGGTATTGTAGGGCCGCCGGCCGCCGCCGAAGGCGAGAACGTCGATCTCGGGAAAAGCCTCATCCTTGTCGAAGGAGGATTCGTTCGCCGGCTGCGGCTCGCCGAACAGGCGGGAGAAGGCTGAGAGCTCAGCGTTCGTCAGGGTCTGGTCGTGGAAGAAGACGACCTGATGGGTGTGCAGGGCGTCGAGGATGTCCTGCTTCTCGTCCGCCGACAGCGGCTTCGAGAGATCGACGCCGAAGAGATCGGCGCCGATCGCCGGCGTCGTCGGGCGCACGACGAGGCCTGAGCAGAAGTGCGGCGGCGCGTCGATCGGGGCAGTGGGGCTCGCGGCAGAGCTCGCAGCAGTCATGGGCGTTTCCTTCCCTGAGGTCCTCGGCGCCTTGGCGGCGTCGTTGTTCTGAGCGGCGCCAGGGCGGGCGCCGCGGAAGGGTGCATCATCCTCGTGCCCGCCGCCGCCGGCACCCCGACGGCGTGCAACGCTGCGGGGCTGGCGATGGAACGATGGGTTGAAGCGGGCGGGACCTTGCCGATGTGGCCCACCCTCCCCCTGTGGGAGGGTCGGGCCGCGTAAGCGGACCGGGGAGGGCCGTCGGCGGCGACAGCCGACGGCGGGCGGCGGTTCGGCAGTCGCCAACGCCGTACCGCCGCGCTCGCGCGCGGCGGCCCCCTCCGGCGGGCTTCGCCCGCCACCTCCCCCACGAGGGGGGAGGGGGCGCGCGCTTCGGGCGCATGCGTGGAAAACCGCGTCGCATTTGCTGCCGCTGTCCACCAAGCTCTTCCACCCCGGCAAAACACCGCCACCCCCGCACGGTCTCCCGCCGGGGTTTTGGCCGTGGTCTCCCCCTCCGGTGGAGGGGACGGGGCGCCGAAAGGCGCAATCCGTAGTGGTGGCGGCGGATCGCTCCGCCGCAGGGTGCCTTGCGGCACCCGCGCCTCTCGGCGCCCCGTATCTGCGGTGTTGCCTGGGTCCCGGTGCTCCCCCTGGCGGTCTGCGGGCCGGCGCGCTTTCCTCGCCTAAGTCGCCGCAGGCGCTACTCCCTGGCGCCCCGTTGCCGGTGACGCTGCCTCCGCCCTCGCGGAGGCCCGGGACGCCGCTCGTGGTGGCGGCGGGAGGCTTTACCCACGATCCCCCCGGGGAAGGAGTTTGCGCGTCTTCTCCAGCCGCGGGTCACCGCCGTCCACCCCGCGGGCACCGGTACGCCCCCGGCTGCGCCCCTGCGAGTGGACGAGGGAGAGTGTGGATGGGGATGGTGTCCGTTTCAAGGGTTTTATTCCTATTGCGGGGGCTGGGGGCGGGTCTTTCGGCAGTCGGCAGTGGGCAGTGGGAAGTGGGAAGTGGGAAGTGAAAATTGGGCAGCGGCGTTTGCGGCGGTCCCACCCTCCCCCTGTGGGAGGGTCGGACCGCGGAGCGGTCCGGGGAGGGCCGCCGGCGGCGTCAGCCGACGGCGGGCGGCGGTTCGGCAGTCTCCGGCGCCGTACCGCCGCGCGTTGCGCGGCGGCCCCCTCCGGCGGGCTTTGCCCGCCACCCCGGATCAAGTCCGGGGCAGGCTCTCCCCCACGAGGCGGGAGGGAAACGCACGCCTCCCCTCGGCCGTCATCCCGGACCAGCGAGGCGGAGCCGAGCGCCTGATCCGGGAGCCAGGAGACGACACGTCGCGCGGGACGCGCGACGCCAAAGCCGCGCCTGCGGCGCGGAGTCTGACGCTGGGCCCCGGATCGGCGCTCGCCTTCGGCTCGCTTGTCCGGGGTGACGATTGAGGGCGGCGGCAGAGGCTGACGGCGTCCGTCCCTTCGCGGGCGCGTGACACAACAACAACGGATTTAACACCTCAATATCCGCCACAACATCCAGACGATAATCACTGAATTCCCGCCTGTGACCCGCCTAAACAAAAATTGTTCAGTAGAAATGCCCCTTCATAATTCCGTCATGTCATCCAACCGTCAGACTGGAACCATATCAGTTCGAGCCTAGCAGCGGCGAATGCTGAGCCGCGCAAGCTTCTTCTGATTGTGGTGGAGTCCGAACGATGACCGAGAACCCGAACGCGTGGTCGGCTGAGGCCCTCGAGGCGAATGACGACGTGGCGTCGAACGCCTCGTCCAACCCGACGATGGGCGACATCATCGCGGTCCGCATGTCGCGTCGCGACATCCTGCGCGGCTCGCTCGCGGTCTCGGCGATCGCCGCCACCGTCTCGCCGCTGGCGCTCGCCGCTGGCCGCGCCGAGGCGGCCGAGATGCCGGCCGGCTCCACCTTCAACTTCGCCGAGATCGAGGCCGGCGTCGACGAGACCCATCACATCGCCAAGGGCCACTCGGCCGACATCCTGATCCGCTGGGGCGACCCGGTGCTGCCGGGGGCGCCGAAGTTCGACCCGCAGGCGCAGTCGGCCGCCAAGCAGGCGCAGCAGTTCGGCTACAACTGCGACTTCGTCGGCTACGTGCCGATCGACGGCGCCGACGACCGTGGCCTGCTCTGCATCAACCACGAATACACCGAGCCGGACATCATGTTCCCCGGCTATGTCGACCTCGCGTCCCAGACGAAGGAACAGGCCGACATCGAGATCGCCGCACACGGTGGCTCGATCGTCGAGATCAAGCGGGCGAGCAGCGGCAAGTGGCGGGTAATCCGCGCCTCCGCCTTCAACCGCCGCATCACCGCCGCCACCCCGATGACCTTCACCGGCCCGGCGGCCGGCAGCGACCGGCTGAAGACCTCGGCCGACACGACCGGCCTCAACGTCCTCGGCATGCTCAACAACTGCGCCGGCGCGATGACGCCCTGGGGCACCTGGCTGACCTGCGAGGAGAACTTCAACGGCTACTTCGGCGGCACGCTGCCGGTCGATCATCCCGAGGCGGCGAACCACCGCCGCTACGGGGTCTCCGGCACGACCTTCTACGCCTGGAGCCGCTTCTACCAGCGCTTCGACCTCGGCCAGGAGCCGAACGAGCCGAACCGCTTCGGCTGGGTGGTCGAGATCGACCCGTTCGATCCGAATTCGGTGCCGAAGAAGCGCACGGCGCTCGGCCGCTTCAAGCACGAGGGCGCCGCCAACATCATCAACAAGGACGGCCGCTTCGTCGTCTACCAGGGTGACGATCAGGCGTTCGACTACGTCTACCGCTTCGTCACCGAGGCGAAGGTCGACCGCACGAATACCGCCAACAACCTCGACATTCTCGACGAGGGCACGCTGTTCGTCGCGAAGTTCCGCGAGGACGGCACCGGCCGCTGGCTGCCGCTCATCTTCGGCAAGGGACCGCTGACGCCGGAGAACGGCTTCAATTCCCAGGCCGACGTGCTGATCGAGACGCGCCGCGCCGCCGACCTGCTCGGCGCCACCAAGATGGACCGGCCGGAGGACATGGAAGCCAATCCGGTGACCAACAAGGTCTACCTGATGCTGACCAACAACAACTCCCGCACGGCCGAGCAGACCGACGCGGCCAACCCGCGCGCCCGCAACGCCTTCGGCCACGTCATCGAGATCACCCCGGCCGACGGCGACAACCACGCCCGTCCCGAGTTCACCTGGGACATCCTGCTGCGCTGCGGCGATCCGGCGATCGCCGAGGTCGGCGCCACCTTCAACGCCGCCACCAGCGAGAACGGCTGGTTCGGCATGCCCGACAACTGCGCGGTCGACCACATGGGCCGGCTGTGGATCACCACCGACGGCAACAGCCTGTCGGCGACCGGCCGCGCCGATGGCGTCTGGGCGATCGAGACGGAGGGTGAGCTCCGCGGCACCTCGCGGCACTTCTTCCGCGTGCCGGTGGGTGCCGAGATGTGCGGCCCCTACTTCACGCCGGACGACCGCACGCTCTTCCTCGCCGTACAGCATCCGGGCTCCGGCGGCGGCTCGACCTTCGAGGCGCCGACCACCCGCTGGCCGGACTTCAAGGACGGCATCCCGCCCCGCCCGTCGGTGCTGGCGGTGACGAAGAACAACGGCGGGCCGATCGGCGGCAAGCCGCGCCAGGCCTGATCCGACGCATCGATCGTCGGTCTTTTGCGGCCCGGGGCGCTTTCGCGCTCCGGGCCGTGTCGTTTCGGGGATGGTCTGCTCGCCTGGGCCTGGTGTTAATTCGGTATCCCTAGAAATACCGTTGACAGCCTCGTGCCGGCCGCCGATGGTGCGGCCATGAACATCGACGATGTCGCCGGCCGCCTGGAGGCGCTCGGCAATCCGACGCGGCTCAGGATCTACCGGGCGCTGGTGCGGGCCGGCGACAGCGGCCTGACGGTCGGCCGCCTGCAAGCGGAGGTGGGCATCGCCGCCTCGACGCTGTCGCATCACCTTCAGAAGCTCGTGCTCGTCGGGCTGGTGACGCAGGAGCGGCGGGCGACGACGCTGATCTGCCGGGCCGACTACCCGATGCTGTCCTCCGTCATCGCCGCCCTCGTCGAGGAATGCTGCGCCGGCCTGCCGGACGGCGAGCGCGACGACCGCCGCGCGGCGCTGTGGAGCGGCTGCCGGTGAGCGCGGCCCCTGCCCTGCCCGCAGTCCCCTTCCCGCTCACCTTCCCGCACACCTTCCCGCTCCTGGCCGTGGAGACCGCAGATGGCTTTGAGAGAGGTCGCCGACCTCGACGTGTTCCCGGCGCTCGACCGGCGCGTACTGGAAACCCGCCCAGCCGCCACACTTGCCGACCCGCTCGGTCATCCGGCGCGCATCCTGCTGCTCTACGGCTCGCTGCGCGACCGCTCCTATTCGCGCCTCGTCGTCGAGGAGTGCGCCCGCCTCTTGACGCTGTTCGGCGCGGAGCCGCGCATCTTCGACCCGTCGGAGCTGCCGCTGCCCGACCAGGTGAAGGGCGACGACCACCCCGCCGTCCGCGAGCTTCGGGCGCTGTCGATGTGGTCGGAGGGGCACGTCTGGTGCAGCCCGGAGCGGCACGGCGCCATCTCGGCGGTGATGAAGGCGCAGATCGACCACCTGCCGCTGAACAGCGGCGGCATGCGGCCGACGCAGGGGCGGACGCTCGCCGTGATGCAGGTCTCGGGCGGCTCGCAGTCGTTCAACGCCGTCAACACGCTCCGGCTGCTTGGGCGCTGGATGCGGATGGTGACGATCCCCAACCAGTCCTCCGTCGCCAAGGCCTTCCAGGAGTTCGACGAGAGCGGGCGGATGAAGCCGTCGAGCTACTACGACCGCATCGTCGACGTGATGGAGGAACTGGTCCGCTTCACCGTGCTGCTCCGGCCGCACACGGACCTCCTCACCGAGCGCTATTCGGAGCGGCGCGAGGCGCTGGCGAAGGCGGACGCGGCGGCCGCCGCAGACCTCTCGGCGATCGCCACGGCGCACCAGCGCGTCGGCGCCGGCTGAGAGCGCTGCTGGGAACGGCGGCGGCTGGCGCCCACGCGGCGCGTCGGCTACGGAGGTGGGGTCGCGAGCCGAACCCGCCTGCCGGAGCCCCGCCGATGCCCCCTCGCCCGCCGGTCTACCTCTCCGCCCCGATCGCCGCCCTGGTGGAGGGCATTCTCCGCGAGGACACCACGATCGGCACCGTGCGCGCCCACGGCGACCACGGTATCGGCACCTTCAACGACCTCGACGGCGAGATGGTGCTGATCGACAACGTCGTCTACCGGCTGAGGCCCGAGGGTGGCGCCGACGTCATCGGCGACGAGGTGCAGACGCCGTTCGCCTGCTCGACCTTCTTCCACGGCGACACCGAGGAGCGGCTGGCCGACCCGATCGCCGGGGACGACTTCGAGCACCACCTCGCCTCGATGCTGCCGTCGAAGAACCTCGTCTACGCGGTCCGGATCGACGGGCACTTCGACCACGTGCGGGCCCGCTCGGTGCCGAAGCAGGCGAACTACCGGCCGCTCGTCGAGGTGGCGAAGATCCAGACGGTGTTCGAGTTCTCCGACATCGCGGGCTCGATGGTCGGGTTCTGGACGCCGTCCTTCCTGCAGTCGGTGCACGTGCCGGGCTTCCACCTGCACTTCATCTCGGCCGACCGGACGCGCGGCGGCCACGTGCTCGGCATCGCCAGCCGCGACGTGGTCGTGCGGCTGCAGCACGCGCCGAAGGTGGAACTCGGGCTGCCGCTGACGCTCGATTTCCTGACGATGGAGCAGACGCGCGACGTCGATGCCGACGTGGCGAGCGCCGAGCGCTGAGGCGGACGTCGCTTTTCGTTATGGACGTGTCGCCCGGCGCCATGCGGTGAGGCGAGCACGGCCTCACCCTCGGGGCACACCGACGCCCTGGGGAGGGATCGCTATGTCCGCCGCTGCCGCTGCCGCCGCTTCCACCGCCCTCGCCGAGCCGCCCGTGGCGGTGGAGACCGTCGCCGACTGGCGGCCCTTCGTCACCCGCCACCAGATCATGGCGGCGCGGCGAGAGGGCGACGACGTCGTCGTCGCCTGGAGCGACGGGCGGCAGAGCCCCTACGATACGCTGTGGCTGCGCGACAACTGCCCGTGCACGACGTGCGTCAATCCGGTGACGCGCGAGCAGGTGTTCGAGATCACGGCGGTGCCGGAGGATCTCGCACCGGATCGCATCGATGCGGCGCCGGGGCGGATCACGGTGCACTGGGCGGACGGGCACGTCTCGCCGTTCGAGGCGGGCTTCCTGCGCGTGCACGCCTATGACGACGCCTCGCGGGCGGAGCGGCGGCGCGTCAAGCGGCCGTGGCGGGCGGAGCGGCTTTCGGCGATCCCGACGTTCTCCTGGGCCGAGGTGACCGGTAGCGACCGCGGCCTGCTCGCCTGGCTGACGGCGCTCGAGGCGGAGGGCCTGACGAAGATGGTCGGCGTGCCGACGGAGCCGGGCACGGTCGGGCGCATCGCCAACCTGATCTCGTTCATGCGCGAGACCAACTTCGGCATCATCTTCGACGTGATGACGAAGCCGGAGGCCGACAGCAACGCCTACACGTCGCTGCAGCTGCCCTTCCACACCGACCTGCCGACGCGCGAGTTGCAGCCGGGCGTGCAGTTCCTGCACTGCCTCGTCAACGATGCCACGGGAGGCGAGAGCCAGTTCGTCGACGGCTTCGCGGTGGCGCAGGCTCTGCGCGAGGAGGACCCGGCGCTGTTCGAGATCCTGTCGACGACGCCGGTCGAGTTCCGCAACAAGGCGCGGCGCTCCGACTATCGCTGCCGGGCGCCGGTGATCGGGCTCGATACCGAGGGCGAGGTCTCGGAGGTGCGGGTGGCGAACTTCCTGCGCGCCCCATTCGAGCTGCCGGCGGCCGAGATGCGGCCGTTCTACCGGGCCTACCGGCGCTTATCGGAGCTCACCACCGACCCACGCTTCCTGGTGGAGACGCGCCTCGACGCCGGCGAGATGTGGACGTTCGACAACCGCCGCGTCCTGCACGCCCGCGCCGAATTCGACCCGACCTCCGGGAACCGCCACTTCCAGGGCTGCTATCTCGACCGCGACGAACTGCTGTCGCGCATCCGCGTGCTGGAGCGCGAGGTCGGAGCGGGCTGAGCGGCATTGCAGAAAGCGACGCTGCCGTCGCATTCTGTAGCGGTGGGCAAGGGCGGCGGGGGGCCGCGGGATGTTTCAGGCTTTCGAGGGTGACGGTCCGGAGCCGATCGGCTTCCTCTTGGTGCCGCGCTTCTCGATGATGGCGGTGACCTCGGCGATCGAGCCGCTGCGCGTCGCCAACCGGCTCGCCGGGCGGACGCTGTTCTCCTGGCACCTCTATTCGCCCGATGGCGCGCCGGTGCCGGCCTCGAACGGACTGCCGATCGTCGTCGACGCGGCAATCGAGGCGTTTGCCGGCGTGCCGACGCTGGTCGTCTGCCCGAGCTTCGACCCGCAGCTGTTCGAGACGAAACCGCTGCTGGCGGCGCTGCGGCGGATCGCGCGCGGGGGCGTGACGATGGTGGCCGTCGACACCGGCGCGCATTTCCTGGCGCGGGCGGGGCTTCTCGACGGCGTCCGGGTAACGATGCATTGGGAGGCGGTGCCGGGCTTCCGCGAGGAGTTTCCCGGCATCGAGGTGTCGGAGGAGCTCTACGAGATCGCCGGGCGGGTGGTGACGTGCGCCGGCGGGACCGCGGCGCTCGACATGATGCTCGAGATGATCCGCCGGAAGCACGGCGAGGCGCTCGCGGTGGCGGTGTCGGAGCAGTTCATCCACGACCGCATCCGCGACCGCGCCTCGGCGCAGCGGTTGCCGCTCGCAAGCCGCCTCGGCACCGGCAACGGCAAGGTGGTGCGGGCTGTGGCGATGATGGAGGCGGCACTGGAGCGGCCGGTGGCGACGCAGGCGCTCGCGGCCCGTCTCGGTGTCACCGCCCGCCAGCTCGAGCGCCTGTTCCGCGGCCATCTCGGCACGACGCCCGGCCACCACTATCTCGGGCTGCGGCTCGCCCGCGCCCGCCAACTGCTGCAGCAGACGGAGATGACGATCTCAGAGATCGCCGTGGCAACGGGGTTCTCGTCGGCATCCAGCCTGTCGCGCGCCTACCGCGGCCGCTTCGCGGTGCCACCCCGCCTCGACCGCCGACTTGCGCCCCGATCTCCGGCTGCGACTAGTGCTGGGGCTGCGCGTCGGCCGGAAGCCGAGGCTCGAGCTGGGACTGCGGCGCGTGCCGGACCGGGTCGTACATGACGAGGCGGTTGCGGCCACCCGACTTGGCCGAATAGAGCGCTGCGTCCGCCTTGGCGGCGGAGACGTCGATGCCGTGGGAGACGTCGACCATGCAGGCGCCGATGCTGACGGTGACGGTGACCTCGCCGCCATCGTCCAGGGCGACCGGCGTGCGGCGGATCGCGACCAGCAGGCGCTCGGCGAAGCGGGAGAGCGCGAACTCGTCGCATTCCGACACCAGCACGACGAACTCGTCGCCTCCCCACCGGCCGCAAATGTCCTGACGGCGCATCGAGCGGGTGATGCGCCGGGCGACCTCCGTCAGGGCGCGATCACCGGCGAGATGGCCGCGACTGTCGTTGATCTCCTTGAGGGCGTCGAGGTCGACCAGGAGCAGGCCGAGGTCGGTGCCGTTGCGACCGGCCCAGCTGCGTTCCGCCTCCACCGCCTGCTCGAAGCCGCGGCGGTTCAGCACGTCGGTCAGCGGGTCGAGATTGGCGAGGCGCTCGAGCTGCTCGGTGCGCTCCTCGACCATGCGCTCGAGCGTCTTCTTCTGGTCGAGCACCGCCGCCGCCATCGCGGCGAAGGCCTCCGAAAGCCGGCCGATCTCGTCGCGTCCGCCGTCGGGAACGACGGTGACGGCATCGCCGGATCGAAGCCTGCGCACCGCTCCCTCGAGCCGGGCGAGCCGGTCGAGGACCTGGCGCTTGAAGAGCAGCGTGACGAGCACGGCGGCGATGGCGAGCATGGCGGCGAGCAGCGCGCCGATCGGCAGGAACAGCCGCCGGTCGATGATGGTGTCGATGTCCATCAGCGTGACGTTGAACCAGCCGATCTCTCCGAGGTAGCCGACTCCGGCCAGCATCGGCTGGCCTTCGACGGTGAGGAAGGCGGAGCGGACCGGCACACGGCCGCTCTTCACGTCCGCCATCATCGCCACGAGGGTCTGGCGGTCGGCCTCGTCGTCGAGCTGCAGGAAGATCGTCTTCTTCGCCTTGGTGTCCTTGGTCAGGCTGTGGAAGTCGACCATGTCCGGGTCGCGGTGCGCCTGGATGGCGCCGCTGTCGTCGACGAACAGGCTCTGCACGCCCGTCTGCGGGATCGCGACGACATCGCGGATGAAGGCGGTGAGGTCGATGCCGGTGCCGACGACGCCGAGCACCTCGCCGCCGACGCGAACGATGCAGTTCACCCACACCTTGGTGACGCGGATGTTGTCATCGTGGTCGACATTGAGCTGACAGGTCGGCTCGCGGGCGATGGTGCTGAAATACCAGCCGTCGCGCGGGTTGGAGCGGTCGATCCGGTACCGGAGCTCCTGGCCCGTGTAGGTGCCGTCGCGGTCGTTGAAGTAGTAGTCGCCCGTGCCGTTCATGACGAGGAAGACGCTGCCGTCGGCGAAGGCCTGACGGTAGTGCTCCATCTCGGCGAGGCCGCGCGCCCGAACGGCCGGGTCGTTCTCGTTCTGCGCCCAGGCGACGATCGCGGGAGAGCGGGCGAGTGTCTCGGCGAGCGAGGCTTCGCGGAACAGGGTTTCCAGGCCGCGGTATCGGTCGAACAGGATCTGCTTCTCGGCGAACAGGGTGCCGAGCGTCATGGTCGTCCTGCCGATGATCCAGTCGAAGGCGACATAGGCCGGAACGGAAACGCCCACGAAGACCGCCAGGATCAGCAGGAAGACACGAGTCTTCAGGCTGCTCGCCACCGCGCCGCGCATGCCGCTCATCGTCCGGCCGCCACCGCCGCCAATGGCGCCACCCGTTGTGGGCGACGTCCGTCGGCGGCACCGATCGCGCCCGGCGACACCTGCCGGCCGCCGGTCCAATTCATCGGAAAGCTCCCCGCTCCACCCTTGTCAGCGCCGACTTACACAAGTCTTAGTTGAATTCAAGTTCGCCGCCCGGTTATGACTATGGCGGTAGACACGACAAGAGGCAACGCCACATGCCCTCGGGGGAGGTTGTGGTTCGGGCCGCGGAGCCGGGGGACGAGGGCGCCATCGCCGACACCCTTGCCCGCGCGTTCGACCGGGACGACGAAACGGTGCTGGTGCGACGGCTCCAGGACGGGGGGACCGCGGTCGTTTCGCTGGTCGCGGAGGTCGGCGGCGTGGTCGTCGGCCACGCGCTGGTGAGCCGCGTCGAGGCCCGCATCGACGGCCGCAGGATCGAGGTGATGGCACTGGCACCGGTGTGTGTGCGGCCGACCCACCGGCGCCGGGGTATCGGCACCCGCCTGGTCGAGGCCGCGATCGGGCGCGCGGCCGACGCCGGCGCCGAGGCGGTGATCGTCAGGGGGGACGCCGACTTCCACGGCCGCTTCGGCTTCTCCGAGGGTCGGGCGCGAGTGTTCGTCACCAGCCGGTCCGGCGACGCCCTGCAGGCTCTCGAGATCGTTCCGGGCGCCCTGTCGGGGGAAAGTGGCACCGTGGACTTTCCACGCACCCGCACCGACGCCTGAACGCCCTGCCCCGTTTCCCGCGCGGAGGTCGCGCCGCCGTGCGCCGGGCTAGTCGTGGAAGTCGAGACCCATCTCGCGGTAGCGCTCGGGATCGTCGGCCCAGGCGCCGCGCACCTTGACGAACAGGAAGAGATGGACGGGTCGCTCGACGATGCCGGCGATCTCCTGGCGGGCGGCCGAGGAGATCGCCTTGATCGTCTCGCCGCCGTTGCCGATGACGATCTTCTTCTGGCTGTCGCGCTCGACATAGATCGTCTGCTCGATGCGGACGGAGCCGCCGCGCAGCTCCTTCCACTGCTCCGTCTCGACGTGCGCCTCGTAGGGCAGCTCGTCGTGCAGGCGCATCATCAGCTTCTCCCGCGTCACCTCGGCGGCGAGCTGGCGCAGCGGAATGTCGGATACCTGGTCCTCGGGATAGAGCCAGGGACCGGCCGGCACGGCACCGGAGAGATAGCCGAGGAAGTCCTTCAGGCCATCGCCCGTGAGGGCCGACACCATGAAGGTGCGATCGAACGGGATGCGGGCGTTCGCATCGGCCGCGAGCGCCAGCAGCGAGTCGCGACGGACGAGGTCGATCTTGTTCAGCACCAGGAGCTTCGGCAGCTTCACCTCGGCGAGGACGTCGAACAGCGCCGCCGCCTCGTCGTCGATGCCCTTGCGGGCGTCGATCAGCACGGCGACGAGATCGGCGTCCTTGGCGCCGCCCCAGGCGGTCGTCACCATGGCGCGGTCGAGCCGGCGTCGCGGGCGGAAGATGCCCGGTGTGTCGACGAAGACGATCTGCGCGTCGCCTTCCAGCGCGATGCCGCGCACCAGCGCCCGCGTCGTCTGCACCTTGTGGGTGACGATCGACACCTTGGTGCCGACGAGGGCGTTGACGAGGGTCGACTTGCCGGCGTTCGGCGCGCCGATCAGGGCGACGAAGCCGCAGCGGGTGGCCCGGGGAGCGCCTGCGTCCTCGGCCGGAACGTTGTCTTCACTCACTCGGGTGCCTCCGTCGGGGGCCAGATGCCTTCGCGCACGAGAAGGGCGGTGGCGGCGCCCTGCTCGGCCTCCCGCTTGGAGCGGCCGAGCCCTTCGGCCGGATCGAGGCCGTCGACGCGCACCATCACGGTGAAGCGTGGCGCATGGTCGGGGCCGCTTCGGTCGACGGCCTCGTAGGCGGGCGCGGCCAGGCTGCGGCCCTGGGCCCATTCCTGCAAGGTCGTCTTGGCGTCGCGCCGCCCGGCGAGGAAGCCGAGCATGCGCGGGCGCCAGTAGCGGTCGACGAGCGCGGTGGCCGCCGCGAAGCCGCCGTCGAGATAGACGGCCGCCAGCACCGATTCACAGACGTCGCCGAGAATGGCGGTCTTGCGGCGGCCGCCGGCCTGGGCCTCACCCGCCCCGATCCGGACGGCGCGGTCGAGACCAAGCTCGATGGCGACGTCGGCGCAGGTCTCGCGGCGGACGAGGTGGTTCAGGCGCCGGGCGAGTTCGCCCTCGTCGGCGGCGGGAAAGGCCTCGAGAAGCATGGTGGCGACGGCGATGCCGAGCACGCGGTCGCCGAGGAACTCGAGGCGCTGGTAGCTGTCGCGGGCGACGTCGCTGACGCCGGCGGCGCTGGCGTGCGTCAGCGCGAGGTCGAGGAGGGTCGCATCGGCGAAGACGTGCCCGAGCCGGGCCTCGAGCGCGGCCCGCGCCGGGAGCGCCGTCGCCGCTTCGCCACCGGCGTTCAAAGCGGGTCGAAGATGCGGTTCCAGCGCACCGTCCACGGCCACAGCCAGACCTTCCACAGCGGCTCACCCTCGGCGACGGAGAAGAAGATCACCTGCGCCTTGCCGACGAGGTTCTCGAACGGGACGTAGCCGACGCCGTCGAGGTAACGGCTGTCCTTCGAGTTGTCGCGGTTGTCGCCCATCATGAAATAGTGGCCGGCCGGCACCTTGTAGACCGGCGTGTCGTCGTAGAGGTCGCCGCTGCCGTATTCCAGCGTGTCGTAGGAGACGCCGTTCGGCAGCGTCTCGAGGAAGCGCGCCGTGCGGCGCTCGACGCCATACTGGTCGACCTCGACGAAGTCGGCGATGCGCTCGCGCTTCACTGCCGTGCCGTTGATATGCAGCACGCCGCCGATCATCTGGATGGAATCGCCCGGCAGGCCGACGACGCGCTTGATGTAATCGGTCGAGTTGTCGGTCGGCAGCTTGAAGACGACGACGTCGCCCCGCTCCGGCTCGGCCGCCCAGACACGGCCATTCAAGGGCACGATGCCGAAGGGGAAGGAGTAGCGGCTGTAGCCGTAGGAGAACTTCGAGACGAACAGGTAGTCGCCGATCAAGAGCGTGTTCATCATCGAGCCGGACGGAATGTTGAACGGCTGGAACAGGAACGTGCGGATCACCAGTGCCAGCAGCAGCGCCTGCACGACGACCTTGACGATTTCGGAGAAACCGCCCTGCTTGCCCGCCTTCACGCTCTCCGCCTTGTCGCTCGCCACCACCGTCTCGCTCTCGCTGGAATGTCGCGGGGCACCGGGTCTACGGGGCGCGCCGTCGGGTGAGGTCTAGATAGAGGGTCGCCGGCGCCCGCGCAACGCGCGGGCGGATATCACCGGCCTGCCGCGGGACGGGATCAGGCCGGGCGCACCCAGTCGGCGGGCCAGGCGGAGATGACGACGAAGGCCTGGGCCATCGGCCAGTCGTCGGTCATCGTGAGATCGATGCGGGCGACGAACCCGGGCGGCGTCATGGCCGCGAGACGCGCCGCGGCACCGCCGGCGAGCACCAGCGTCGGCTTGCCGCTCTTCTCGTTGACGACGCCCATCTCCCGCCAGGCGACCCCCATGCGGATGCCGGAGCCGAGCGCCTTCGAGCACGCCTCCTTGGCGGCGAAGCGCTTGGCATAGGAGGCGGCGCGGGTGGCGCGCGGGTCGGACTTCGACCGCTCCACCTCGGTGAATACGCGATTGGTGAAACGCTCGCCGAAACGGGCGAGCGTCTTCTCGACGCGGCGGATGTCGATGAGGTCGGTGCCGATGCCGATGATCATGGGCAGCCCCTCAGGCGAGGCCGCGGCTACCGGGCTTCACCGCCGGGATGGCAGCGAGCTCGGGTGGCAGCGCGTCGGGGGCATAGGCGGGCACCTTGTACTCGCAGAGCGCTACCAGCGGCACGCCGACGTCCGCCTCGCCGGCGGAGCGGTCGATCAAGCAGGCGCAGGCGACCACCTCGGCCCCGAGCGCGGTGATGGCGGCGACCGTCTCGCGGCTCGACAGGCCCGTGGTGACGATGTCCTCGACGATGACGACGCGGGCGCCGGGCTCGATCTCGAAGCGGCGCAGGCGGAACTCGCCGCCCTCGCGCTCGACCCAGACGGCGGGGATACCGAGGTGGCGGGCCGTCTCGTAGCCGGGGATAAGGCCGCCCAGCGCCGGCGAGACGACGTAGTCGATGCGGCCGGGCACGGCGGCGCGGATCTTGTCGGCGAGCGCCCGGCAGAGCTTCTCGGTCTGGCGCGGGTACATGAACACCCGCGCCTTCTGCAGGAACACCGGGCTGCGCAGCCCCGAGCTCAGGATGAAGTGGCCCTCGAGCACGGCGCCGCACTCGCGGAACACGTCGATCACCTCGTCACGCGTCATCTGTCCTCTCTCGCCGTCCAGGATTTCAGCCGTTCACGCGCGACACGGTGGAGACGGTCGGGCGGGCACGCAACTGCGCGATGATGCGGTTGAGGTGCTTCAGGTCGAACACTTCCAGGTCGATCGCCATCTCGTGGGCGTCCTCGCCCTTCCGGATCATCTTGATGTTGTCGATGTTGCCGTCGTTCTCGCCGATCACCTGGGCGATGCCGGCGAGCGAGCCGGGCTCGTTGATCGATTCGACGATGATCTGCGCCGGGAAGCGCTCGTCGGCGTCGGGCTCGACGTCCCAGCGCACGTCGACCCAGCGGTCCGGCTCGTCGTCGAAGGCCTTCAGGGCGGGCGACTGGATCGGGTAGATCGTCACCCCCTCCCCCGGCGTCAGGATGCCGACGATGCGGTCGCCGGGCAGCGCGCCGCCGTTCGGGGCGAAGCGGACCGGCAGGTCGCCCTTGAGGCCGCGGATCGGGATCGACGGGCGCTCGGTGGTCGTGCGGCGACGGGGCGGCGGCGGGCGGCGGGAACCGTTGGTGCCGGCGCCGCCGGCGGCGTCCGGGTCGACGGCGCGCAGCACGTCCTCGGAGCGCGCCTCGCCGCGGCCGACGGCGGTGAGCAGGTCGAGCACCGAGGGCTGGCCGAGGCGCTGCAGCGCCGGCTCGAGCACCTCGAGGGAAAAGGGCTTGCCGGCGCGCTCGAAGGCGCGCTCGAGAATGTGGCGGCCGAGCCCGCCATACTGGCGGCGCACCGCCTCGCGGGTGGCGCGGCGGATCGCCGACTTCGCCTTGCCGGTGACGGCGATCGATTCCCAAGCCGCCGGCGGCGTCTGCGCCTTCGAACGGATGATCTCGACCTCGTCGCCGTTCGCGAGCTCCGTGACGAGCGGCATGATCCGGCCGTTGATCTTGGCGCCCACGCAGGTGTTGCCGACGTCAGTGTGGACGGCGTAGGCGAAGTCGATGGCGGTGGCGCCGCGCGGCAGCGCGATCAGCATGCCCTTCGGGGTGAAGCAGAACACCTGGTCGTGGAAGAGTTCGAGCTTGGTGTGCTCGAGAAATTCCTCGGGCGTGTCGCCCTCGCTCAGCATGTCGATGGTGCGGCGCAGCCAGGCGTAGGCGCGGCTTTCCTGGGTCAGCCGGACGATGTTGCGCCCGCCCCCCTCGCCGTCCTTGTAGAGGGCGTGGGCGGCGATGCCGTACTCGGCGACCCGGTTCATCTCGGCGGTGCGGATCTGCAACTCGACGCGCTGCCGGCTCGGGCCGACGACGGTGGTGTGCAGCGAGCGATAGTCGTTCTGCTTCGGCGTCGAGATGTAGTCCTTGAATCGGCCCGGCACGCTCGGCCACGTCGTGTGGACGATACCGAGTGCCCGGTAGCAGTCCTCGAGCTGCGGCACGATCACGCGGAAGCCGTAGAGGTCGGAGAGCTGTTCGAAGGCGACCGACTTCCTCTGCATCTTGGCGAAGATCGAGTAGGGCCGCTTGCGCCGGCCGTAGACCTCGGCGGCGATGCCGCGCTCGACGAGGCGGCGCTTCAGCTCGGTCTCGATCTCGCCGCTGAGGCCGTGGCTGCGCTCGCCGAGACGGGCGAGCCGCTCGGAGATGGTGGCGTAGGCATCCGGATTGAGGTTGCGGAAGGAGAGGTCTTCCAGCTCGTCGCGCAGGTCCTGCATGCCCATGCGCCCGGCCAGTGGCGCATAGATCTCCATCGTCTCCTCGGCGACGGCGGCGCGCTTCTCCGGCGGCACGTACTGCAGCGTGCGCATGTTGTGGAGGCGGTCGGCGAGCTTGACGAGCAGCACGCGCACGTCGTCGGCGACGGCCAGCAGCAGCTTGCGGAAGTTCTCCGCCTGCTTGGCGCGCCGGGTGACGAGGTCGAGGCGGCGGATCTTGGTGAGACCGTCGACCAGCTTGCCGATCTCGACGCCGAAGACGGTGTCGATCTCGGTGCGGGTGGCGTCGGTGTCCTCGATGGTGTCGTGCAGCAGGCCGACGGCGATCGAGGCGTCGTCGAGGCGCAGATCGGTGAGGATCGCGGCGACCTCGAGCGGGTGCGAGATGTACGGATCACCGGAGGCACGCTTCTGCGTGCCGTGCTTCTGCATGGCGTAGACGTACGCCTTGTTGAGCAGCGCCTCGTCGGTGTTCGGGTTGTAGCGCGTCACCCGCTCGACGAGTTCGTACTGACGCATCATCCCCGCAACGCCTTTTCCGCGCCGCCGAGCGCCGCTGGCCGATGCCCCGCGGCGTCAGGAACGCGGCGGCGACCCGACGCGTCAGATATCGTCCGTCTTCTCCGGCGGCACCAGCCCCTCGAGGCCCTTCAGCAGCTCTTCTTCCGACATCCGGTCGAAGGCGATGTCGCCGTCGTCGGCACCGTCGGCGGCCGTGATCGCGGCGACCGGCTCCGGCTCGGGCTCGTCGACCTCGACGTACTTCTGCAGGGAGTGGATCAGGTCTTCCTTCAGATCGTCCGGGACGATCGTGGAATCGGCGATCTCGCGCAGGGCGACGACCGGATTCTTGTCGTTGTCGCGATCGATGGTGAGGGCCGAGCCGCTGGCGATCATGCGAGCACGATGGCTCGCGAGCATCACGAGCTCGAACCTGTTCTCAACCTTGTCGATGCAATCCTCGACGGTCACGCGGGCCATCGGTTGACTCCGTTTCGGGGGGATGAGTAATCCTCTTAGGTGGCGCGCGGCAGAATGGCAAGGTCCGCGTCGTGCGCCGGTTTTCGGACAGCGGTCCGCGGATGTGATCGGTGGGAGCACCAGCGGGGGCGAAGCTCCGATCCAGACGTCGTGCGACGGCTTTCCGTTGTTCCCCCGAACCCTATCTTTTCGCGCTATCGCCCGTATATTTGCCTCCGGACCCCTGGAAAACGCCAAGATGTTTGACCCTAGAGAAAAGATCGCACTTTTCATTGACGGCGCCAATCTTCACGCGACGGCACGCTCCCTGAATTTCGACATCGATTACAAGAGGCTCCTTGAGGAGTTCAAGTCCAGGGGCTATCTTCTGCGCGCCTACTATTATACGGCGTTGGTCGAAGATCAGGAATACTCGTCGATCCGGCCGCTGATCGATTGGCTGGACTACAACGGCTACAAGGTGGTGACGAAGCCGGTGCGCGAATTCGTCGACCAGTCCGGCCGCCGCAAGATCAAGGGCAACATGGACATCGAGCTTGTCGTCGATGCCATGCAGATCGCCGAGCAGTGCGACCACATCGTGCTGTTCTCCGGCGACGGCGATTTCCGGCCGCTGGTGGAGGCGATCCAGCGGCGTGGCCGCAAGGTCAGCGTCGTCTCGACGCTGGCGACGCAGCCGCCGATGATCGCCGACGAACTGCGCCGCCAGGCCGACCACTTCATCGAACTCGCGACGCTCTCCTCGCGGATCGGCCGTGACCCGGCGGAACGGGCCGCGCGGCAGGCCGAGCGGTTCGAACGGCAGGCGCGCGAGTCCGTCCCCGCCGCAGACTGATGCGGAGCGCAGGGATGAAGGCGGTCCGCCGCACGCAGCGGCGGGCCATCACAAGTCCGTGTCGCGCGCCGGCGCCGGCATGAGCGTCGTCGAGCCGGGGCGCGACTGCCCGCTCTGTCCGCGGCTGGTGGCGTTCCGCCTCGAGGCCCGCGCCAAGGAGCCCGACTGGTTCAATGCGCCGGTGCCGACCTTCGGCAGCGACACGGCGCGGCTTCTGATCGTCGGGCTCGCCCCGGGTCTGCGCGGGGCGAACCGCACGGGGCGCCCGTTCACCGGCGACTATGCCGGCGAGCTCCTCTACGCCACCCTGACCACCTTCGGCTTCGCCCGCGGCGACTATCGCGCCGATCCAGGCGACGGCCTCAGCCTCGTCGACACGGCGATCACCAACGCGGTGCGCTGCGTGCCGCCGCAGAACAAGCCGACGGGCGACGAGATCCGCACCTGCCGCCACTACCTCGCGGCGACCATCGCCGCCATGCCGCGGCTGACGGCGATCGTCGCGCTCGGACGGATCGCCCACGACAGTGTCGCCTCCGCCCTCGCCCTGCGGCGGGCGGGCGTGCCGTTCGGACACGGTGCGGAGCACGAGATCGGCGGGGGCCGCCGCCTCTACGACAGCTATCACTGCAGCCGCTACAACACGAACACGGGCGTGCTGACGCCGGCGATGTTCGAGGCGGTGTTCGCCCGCATCGCCGCGCACCTGCGCACGCTGGACTGAAGGGCGTCGAGGCCAGGGAGCGTCGGGAGGATCGACCCTGGCGATCCGGCCGGCGGCGAACCAGGCACAGACCGCGTGGGCAGCCCCTGTCAGGCGCCGAGATCCGGCGCATTCCCGAAACGGCGCCTGTCCAGGAAAGATGCCGATGCATCGACGGCCCGTGGGCCGCCGTGCGCCCGTCCCCGGAAGGACGGGCGGCCGGGCTCAGTTGCCGAGGCGGTCGAACCGGTACCAGGTGTCCGCGAGGTTGCGGGTGGCCATCGTCACGCCCTGCACGACCTTCAGGAACTTCAGGAGGTCCACGGTCGGGCTGTTGGCGATGTAGACGAGGTCCTTGTCCTGGATCTCGATGAAGCGCGCCAGGAAGAAGGACGACGGATTGGTGAGGTCGAGGCGGTACACGACCGGCACGCGGTAGCCCGGACGGATGAGCTTGCTATCCGGCCGCAGCTTGGCTGCGGTCGCCGATGTCTCGTAGCGGAACAGGAAGACGCCGCCGGGGTCGGCGGTGTTGTCGTCGAGGCCGCCGGCGCGCGCGAGCGCCTCGGCGAGCGTCACCGCGCGGGCGTCGAACTTGAACAGCTCGGTGGCGCGGGCGGCGCCGAACACCGTGAACGTCCGCGGGAAGTTCGCCACCATGATGGTGTCGTCGGCCTTCAGGTAGACGTTGTTCTGCGGGATCTCGAACAGGTCATCGAGGAGCACGGCGCCGGTCTGGCCGCCGCGCTTCAAAAGCACCAGCGTGTCGTAGGTCGGGAACTTCGAGCCGCCCGCCTGGGCGACGAGATCGAGCACCCGCGTGCCGTTCGGCGTGATCGGGAAGCGGCCGGGCGAGCCGACGTCGCCGAAGACGACGACGCTGTTCGTCAGGTTGGAGGAGACGACCACCTGCACCTGCGGCTGGATCGCCTTGTCGGCGAGTGCCTGCTGGATTGCGATGCGGACGGACTCCACCGTCGACCCGGCGGCGCGGACGCGGCCCACATAGGGGACGAAGATGGTACCGCTCTCGTCGACGACGGAGTGCAGCGTGTTGTTCTTGCCGGCGTCGCTGGAGAACAGCCCGTTCGGCCCGGCCTCCCAGATGTTCACCGTCACCGTGTCGCCGACGCCGATGCGCTGCACCGTCGAGGCGGATGGTATGGAGAACCGCTCCTGGAACTCGCGCGAGCGGACCTTGCCGACGATCTCGGCGACCGTCGGGTCGATGTCGACGACGAGATAGCTCTCGTCCTGCGGCTCGGCGACGGCCTTCGTCTCGATCGCGACCGCAGACGGGCCGCGACCGGGCAAATCTGAGCATCCAGCCACGAACGCGGCGAGGAGCAGCACGGAAATCTTGAACGCAGTCATGCCGTCGCGCGAGTCGACCAAACGGAAGCGTTGCTTAGCACCAGCCCATTCCTTCCGCCATCGCCGATCCCGCCGCAGGGGCAGAGTATCCTCCACCGTGGCGGCGCGAGTGACGTTTGTATCACACACGGTAAACGCCGCCTTTCCGGGGAGGGCGGCAGACGAGAATATTCGCGGCCGAGCCGGCCGCGGCAGAACACCGGCAGCCGGCCGGGTCGCCCCGGCCGGCGAGCGTGACGCCATTAGACGAAGTGGTCGCGCACGCCGGCGATGATGATCGAGAAGATACCCCAGACGATCAGGCACACACCGAACACGACGGCGGTCCACCGCAGCCCCTGCGGATAGAGCGCCTCCTCGGCCGACCGGGGCGAGACGAAGACCGCGAGGTAGCGCTGCTTGCGGTCGGCCTCCAGGCGCGCCCCTTCGAGGGAAGCGAGCGAGGACACATAGGCGCGCTCGGCGAACTCCCGCTCGGTGAGAAGCTCCTCATAGCGGGTGAGCCGCTGCGTAAGGGCGGTGCCGGTGGTCCCGCCCCGTTCGAGTGCCACCTTCTGGCGCTCGACGTCGGCCTGCTTGCGTACGGCGGCCAGCTGGCTCTCGAGCTGCACGACGGGCGGCGCCGAGGCCGACATCGTCTGGCGCAGGGCGTTCAGCTGCGATTCGATGCCCGTAGCCTGCCCTTCGAGCTGCGTGATGACGCCCTGCTGGGCGGCGGCGGCGGCGGCCGGATCGATCTCCGACTCGCTGCCGCGGAAGGTGGCGATCATCGCCCGCGCCAGCCGCAGGCGCTGCTCCGACTTGGCGACCTCGGCGCGCGATTCCCGCAAAGAATCGTCACGCGCCCGGCGGGACAGTTCGTTGACGAGACGCTCGCTCGCAGCCAGCACGTTTTCGGCGACCAGTTGTGCGTCCTCCGGCCGGAAGGCGCGCACCGTCAATGTGACGACGCCGCTGAACGTGTCGAACTCGGTCGAGATCATCGTCCTCATGTAGTCGACGAAGTCCTCGATCGGCTTCGTCGGGTCAAATCGGTAGTAAAAATCCGCCTCGGGACGATCGTAGATCTCACGCAGGTTGATGCGCTTGTCGAGTTCTTCGATGAGGTCGCGGGAGTGGATGTAGCTGAGGATGATGTAGGTGTCGGCCGTCTCGCTGGAGGCGGTGGTGGCGAAGAGACCGAGCATGTCCGCCGGGCCGGCGGCGCCGGCCGGCCCGCGCACCGCGAACTGGCTGACGGTCGAGTACTGGCTCGTCGCCAGGAACATGTAGAACAGCGCCGTCAACAGCGTCGGCACGACGACGGCGATCACGAAGGACGTGATGCCGAAGGCGCTGTCGGCCATGCGCGGCAGTACCGCACCGATGGGACGACGGGCCGGCTCCTCGCTCTCGGCCGGCTCGGGATCCGTGCGCGGCTCAAGCTCGCGGCCGCGATCGGTGTGCGGCTGCAACTCCCCGCGCGACCGTTCGGCCCGCATGTCGAGGTCGAGCGGCACGACGCGGTCGTCGTCGCCGTCATAGGCGACGAGCGAACGAGACCGCCGGCCTTTGCGGCCGTTCGCTCTAGAAGAGCGCGTTTCGCTCATCGTCGCCCTCGTCCTCGGTTTCGTCCTCGAGATCGTCCATGTCGGGTTCGGACGGCTTCTCGTTGAATGCAGCGACGGCCGCGGCGACGCTCATCATCCGCAGCTTCCCATCTTCCAGAATCGCGCCCATCTCATGGCAGGGATGGATGAACTTCACCTTATTGGTGATCTGGATGAGATCGGCGGTGCGCAGCCGCTCCGCCAGCGCCGCTTCCCAGCGGGCCCTGAATTCCTTGTTCGAAATCACCACTGATTTGTCAAGGATGTAGCAGTCGAACTCGATAGCCAGCACGAGCGCCAGCGGGAAGTACCGCTTCTGGTCGGGGGGCAGGTTGCTCATCGGCTGGTCGTATTCTTTGCCGATCCCGAGCATCTCGCGGATGAACTCGGAGACACTGCGCGTGCTCTCTCCATAGAGGCGGGCGATGAACAGCGCGTTCTCCCGCATGCTGAAGTCAGTGGAGATGTGACCAGCGAAGTTCATTGGCCACGACATCTGCACGTTGCGGGAGATCTGGCCGATGCGCGGATTCTCCATCCCCGTGAGAAGCCGGATCAGCGGCTTGATGCCGCTGTCGCGATTGCCGAGAACGACGGTGTTGCGGCCACGCGGGAAGGTGGCCGACATGTCGTCGAAAATCTTGACGGTGCGGCCGCGCTCCTTGATGCGCAGCGTCACGCCGTTGAGGGTGAAGTTCGGGCGCTGGGCCTCCGGTCCGAGATCGATGCGACGAGGATGCGCGGCGACGGACGCCGACCTTCCCGTCATGGTGTCGATGTTGACCATTGTCACCCGTGAGTGCGCGCCCCCGAGCCGGCGCCGCCGGGTTCCGGCATAGCGCATTTTCGCGAAGGAGCCCACTGTGAACACCTCCTTCTTCAACGAGTTGCTCACGGCGGTGGCAGAGCGCGGGCGCGCCCTGATCGAGCCCCGACGCGAGCGGCGGGACGGCACGCGCACCTTGCCGGCGCTCGTCGCCGCCCTGCTCTCGGAGCGCGGAGAGGCCTCGGGCGCGGCGATCGCCGCCGACATCCTCGCCACCTACCGCGGCCTCGACGCCGAAGGTCGGGCGGCGGCTTTCCGGCTGATGCGCGACGAGCTCGGCGCCGATCCCGACGCCCTGCGGGCGGCGGCGAACGCCTATCTCGAAGAGCCGACGGAGGGTGCCGTCGGCGCGCTCTATGACGCCGCGACGCCGCGCCGGCTCGAGCTCCTGCGCCGCCTCAACCTCGCCCCCGAGGGAACCCGCGCCCTCGTCGACATGCGCGCCGACCTTCTGGCCGAGCTCGCCTCCGACCGCAGCCTCTCCGGCGTCGACCGCGACTTCGAGCGCCTCTTCGACGTCTGGTTCAACCGCGGCTTCCTGGTGCTGCGCCGCATCGACTGGTCGAGCCCCGCCTCGGTGCTGAGCCAGATCATCGCCTACGAGGCGGTGCACGAGATCCACGACTGGGACGATCTCAGGCGCCGCATCGATCCGCCCGACCGGCGCTGCTACGCCTTCTTCCACCCCGCGCTCGTCGACGAGCCGCTGATCTTCGTCGAGGTGGCGCTGACCCGGTCGATCCCGGAGGCGATCGGGCCCATCCTGGCGGCCGAGCGGGAGACCGTGCCGCCGGGCGAGGCGACGACGGCGGTGTTCTACTCGATCTCAAACTGCCAGGTCGGGCTGCGCGGCGTCTCCTTCGGCAGCTTCCTGCTGAAGCAGGTGGTCGAGGAGCTGGCGCGCGACTTGCCGGGTCTGAAGAGCTTCGTGACGCTGTCGCCCGTGCCGGGCTTCGCCGCCTGGCTCGCCGGCGTGGCGGCGGACGCGGACCACCCCCTCGCCGAACCGGCGGCGCGGGCGGTGGCGGCGCTGGGCGAGCCGGACTGGCAGCTCGGGCCGAATGCTGCGGCTCTCGGCAAGACGGTGCTGCCGCTCGCCGCCCACTATTTCCTGCGCGAGCGCAGCGCCGGCGGCCGGCCACTCGACCCCGTCGCCCGCTTCCACCTCGGCAACGGCGCGCGGCTCGAGCGCCTCGACTGGCTCGCCGATCCGTCGCCGAAGGGGCTCGAGCAGTCGCACGGGCTGATGGTGAACTATCTCTACGAGCGCAGCGAGATCGAGGCCAACCACGAGGCCTATGCGCGCACCGGCAAGGTCGCCGCCGCCCCGGGGGTGAGCCGCCTGCTGCGCTCCCTGCCTTCACCGCAGCCGGCCGCATGAGAGCGGGGCAACGGCCGTCGGTCCGGCAGAATGGCCGTGCGGGGACCGGCACGCCTGTGCTGGTCACCGGCTTCGGCCCGTTCCCCGGCGTGCCGGTGAACCCGTCGGAGGCGATCGTCGCGCGGCTCGGTACGGTCGTGGGCGCGCGGCTGGTGCGTCGGCGGCTCGAGACCACCTGGGACGGCCTGCCGGTGCTCGACGGGCTCCTCGCCAGCGTCCGCGTCGCGGTCCACGTCGGCGTGGCGCCGCGGTCGCAGCGGCTGCGCATCGAGACGACCGCCGTCGACGGGCGCGACCGCGCACCGGACGCGGACGGGCGGCTGCCCGACGCCGCGGCGGACCGGCCGGGCGCCGTTCGCCGCAGCCGCGCCGTCGCGTCGCCGCTGGTGGCGGCGGCCCGGCGCGCCGGCGTGCCGGCGGCGGTCTCCGGCGATGCCGGGCGCTATCTCTGCAATGCCCTCTATTTCCGCTCGCTCACGGCCGCCCGCGGGGCGACGCGGCCGCATCTCGCGGTGTTCGTGCACGTACCGCCGCCGGCCCTGCAGCACGGGCGGCGGCTCGGCGACCTGACGGCGGCGGTCGCGGCGGTGATCGCCGCTCTCCTCGTCCAGACCCGGCCGCCGCGGCCGAAGCCGCGGGCGTCTCGTCAGCCGAAGTCGCGGTCGCGGGCGCTGTAGCGGCCGGCCGCCCGCCAGGCCTCCATAACCGCGTCGAGGCGCGGGTCGCCCTCGGCGGGCAGCACGATGCGGACGGTGGCGAGCAGGTCGCCGCGGCCGCCCTCGCGCGTCGGCAGGCCTTTCTCGCGCAGCCGGAAGGTGCGGCCGCCCGATGTGTTCGGCGGAATGCGCAACTCGACCGCGCCCTCGAGCGTCGGCACGCGCACGCGGGCTCCGAGCACCGCCTCGTCGAGCGTCACCGGCAGGTCGAGGCGGACGTCCTGGCCCTCGACGGTGAAGCGCCGGTGCGGCGCGAACTCGACGGTGATGATGGCGTCGCCGGCGGCACCGCCGTGGTGACCGGGCTCGCCCTGGCCGCGCAGCCGCACCCGCTCGCCCGGCTCGACGCCCCGCGGCAGCGTCACCTCGAGGGTGCGCCCGCCCGGCAGCGAGACGCGCGGCCTGGCGCCGGCGGCGATCTCCTCCAGCGTCGCGGTGACGGTGCCGACGACGTCGGCGCCGCGCTCGGGCGGCCGTCGGCCGGCCCGCCCGCGAGCACCGAGGATCTCCGACAGGATGTCGTCGATGTCGCCGCGGCCGCCGCGGAAGTTGAAGCCGCCGTCGGCGGCGCCGAAGCCGGCGTCGCTGCGGCCGAAGCCGTAGTTGCGCGGCTTGCCGTCGGCGTCGATGGCGCCGCGGTCGAACTGCTCGCGGCGGGCGCGGTCGCCGAGGATCTCGTAGGCGGCGCTCGCCTCGGCGAAGCGCTCCTTCGCCTTCGGATCGTCCTGGTTGCGATCGGGGTGAAGATTCTTGGCGAGCCGGCGGAAGGCGGACTTGATCTCCGCCTCGCTCGCCGATCGCTTCACGCCGAGAATGTCGTAAGGGTCGCGCATCCACACTCCCCGCCCGCACCCCCAACGGGTACGGCAGATCCAGCGCGATGCATATGGGAAGTCGGGGGCCAACAGGAAGCCCCGATCGCGTCGGTGCTTTCGCAGGGCTGTCGGGAAACGGTCGCTCAGCCGCCGGCGACGGCGGGCGCCAGGCCCTCGACGGCGAAGCTGCCGGCCGCATCGCGGCAGGCGATGCCGGAGAGCGCCCGCACGCCGTCGACGGCATTGACGACGGTGGCGAAGGCCCGGCAGTCGTCGCCGCCGGGGCCGGCCACCACCCGCACCGAGGAGATGCGGCCCTGGCTGCCCGATTCGACGTTGGCCCACACGAGATCGCCGGAGCGCGGATGGGGCGTCGAGAGGGCGCTGCCGATGGCGACGAGGTCGTCGCTCGACAGGCCGCCGAGGCCGGGCAAGGACGACTGGGCGGTGGCGGCGGTCGCCTCCAGCGCCTGCGGCGGCAGGGTGATGCCGGCGCAGGCCGAGACCGTCACCGCCGACGCGACGACGAGCGTCACCGCCAGCGACTGGCGGCCCCCCCTGACAACGCTATAACTGGCTTCCCGCACGATCGGCTTCCCGGACGCACCATGGCCCCCGACCAAGACCCTTCCACGCAGGTGTTAACGACTGGTGACTTCACCGACGCCGACGACCCTTTGCGGCTGTTCGACGCCTGGCTTTCCGACGCCGCGGCGAGCGAACCGAACGATCCGAACGCCATGGCGCTCGCGACCGTCGACCCCGACGGCTTGCCGAACGTGCGCATGGTGCTGCTGAAGGGCCTCGATACCGGCTTCGTCTTCTACACGAACTTCGAGAGCGCCAAGGGCCGCGAGATCCTCGCCTCCCACAAGGCGGCGCTGTGCTTCCACTGGAAGAGCCTGCGCCGGCAGGTGCGGGTGCGCGGGCCGGTGGCGGTGGTCGACGACGCCGAGGCCGACGCCTACTACGCTTCGCGGCCGCGCGGCTCGCGCATCGGCGCCTGGGCGTCGAAGCAGTCGCGGCCGCTCGAGGGCCGCTTCGCGCTGGAGGCGGAGGTGGCGCGGACCACCGCCCGCTACGGCATCGGCGAGATCCCGCGGCCGGCGCACTGGTCGGGCTTCCGCCTGACGCCGGTTTCGATCGAGTTCTGGCATGACCGCCCGTTCCGCCTGCACGACCGGGTGCAGTTCACCCGCCAGGCTGCGGGCGAGCCGTGGTCGAAGGCGCGCCTCTATCCGTGAGGCGGGCGCCGGCCCGCCGCCGAGGGCTGCTCAGAGCCAGTGCTTCAGGCGGAACAGGCCGTAGCTGAGGGCCGCCGAACCGGCCATCAGGGACAGAGCGAAGGGGTAGCCGAGAACCCACTTGAGCTCCGGCATCACATCGAAGTTCATGCCGTAGATCGAAGCGATCAGCGTCGGCGGCATGAACACGACCGCCAGCACCGAGAAGATCTTGACGATGGCGCTCTGGTCGAGATTGACAAGACCGAGAACGGCGTCGAGCAGGAAGTTGATCTTCCCGTCGAGCGACGAGCCGTGATCGGCGAGCGCCTTGACGTCGCGCGTCATCATCTTGAACGTTTCGTTGTCGGCCGGCGTGAACCCGGCCGTCTCGATGTGCTGCGAGAGGAAGAGCAGCAGGCGCGACTGCGAGGTGAGGCTCTCCATCGTGCGGTTGGTGAGCATGCCCTGGCGGCCGATGCGACGGATCACCTCGTGGAAGTCGGTGGCGCCGCGGCGGTCGGACATGTGCTCGTCGAACACGGTGCGCGAGAGCGTGTCGATGTCGGCGGCGATGTGCTCGAGGATGTCGGCGGTGCGGTCGATCACCGAATCGAACAGCGTCAGGAAGACGTGCTGGCCGCTGACGCAGTGGCTACCGGCGCGCTGCATGCGCGACACCGCGATCGGGAAGGACTTCGGCTCGTCGAAGCGAACGGTGACGAGGCGCTTGCCGGCGAGGATGAACGTCACCGGCGTCGTGCCGGGGCGCCCCTCGGTGATGCCGCACAAAAGCGTGGCGGTGAGGTAGACGGCACCGTTCTCCGCATAGAGGCGGCTCGACGGCTCGATCTCCTGCATGTCCTCGCGGGCCGGCATCTCGACGCCGACGAGGGCTTCGGCGCGCGCGGCCTCCTCGCCCGTCGGCGCGACGAGATCGATCCACACCGCATCGCGCGGGATCGGCCCGAGGGCAGCACTCGGCTCCCGCCGCTCCAGGCGCTCGTCGCCCGCGACGTAGTATGTGATCATCGCCCCTCCAGTCCGCCACAGCCGAGCCGCCCGGCCTCCACTGAAGGCATCGGCGCGCGCGTCCGGTCAAGCCGGCCGGTGCGGAAATGCACCGGCACGGCCGATCACCCGGTGCCCCGGGGGCGATGTCGGGACGATGACGGCATCTGGAGGCGGGACTTCGGAAGCGAAAGCGGGTCCGGCGCTCCTCCGCACCCATCCGCCCTTGCAGGCCCTGTCGTCACTCAGGCCCCGGAGGCCGCTTTTGGCTCAGCGCCGCTGGGGCGTCGCTTCGGTCTTGCCGGTCCGCCGCGGCGTGCACAGCGCCGCCGCCGTGATCGCGCCGATCGCCACCGGCTTGTAGTGCTGCTGCAAGTTGGGCCGTCGCTCTCGCGGCTCCGCCTGGTCGCTGCTCGGGCTCTGGCTCATCTGGGGCGCCCGGGTGCCCCGCTGCTGACTGTACATGTCCCACTCTCTCGGCTCGTCCGACCATTCGGCGGCTAGAGCCCGCACTTACGGTTCGAACACGTCGGCCCTGTGTTCCGTTCTGCGGCGCATCGTCGAATGCGCCGCCACGTCTTTTTCTGCAGGGTTCGACACGACGAGATAACGCTTGACCGTCAATTGCGGCAAGAACAGGAAAGACACAATTTCGTCACTGAGGCGCCGTTCACGCTTCTTTACCGAATGATAACTTTTAGTGAAGTGTGACCGGCGGCACAGACGCAGCACTATTCCTGCGGGCCGAGGTGGAGCGGGGACAGCGGCCGGTAGCAGGCGGTAAGCGTCGGCAGTGGATCGGCGGCGACGAGGCCGCGGCCGGCGAGATCCTCGAGATGGGCGAGCACCGACAGCCCAGCCGCCGGCTCCAGCGCCGGATCGAGCCCGACATAGACGGCCCGGACGATGGCCGGGATCGTCTCGTCGCCCGCGGCGAGGCGCTCGCGAATCGCACGCTCGCGTCCCCGGCGATGGGCGGCGAGCGCCGCCACGTAGGCCGGGGCGTCCGTGACGGCGCCACCGTGTCCGGGCAGGTAGGCGCGCTCCGGCCGCGCCGCGAGGCGGGCGAGCGAGGCCATGTAGTCGGCCATGGCGCCATCGGGCGGCGCGACGATGGAGGTCGACCACGCCATCACGTGATCGCCGGAGAACAGCCACGCCTCGCCATCGAGGGCGAAGGCGAGGTGGTTGCCGGTGTGGCCAGGAGTCGCGACCGCCGTCAGGGTGAATCCCTCGCCCTCGACCACCGCGCCGTCGGGCAGCGCGATGTCCGGCACGAAGTCGGTGTCGCCGCCGGCGTCGAGGCGGGCGGTCTCGTCGGGGCGCGGCGGACGGGCGGGATGGTGCGGCCCGGCGGCGAGCCGCGGCGCGCCGGTGGCCTTCGCTAGCGCCGCCGCACCCGGCGAGTGGTCGCGATGCGTGTGAGTGACGAGGATGTGGGAAACGCGGGCGCCGCCGATCGCAGCGAGGAGCGCGGCGAGATGGCGCGGGTCGTCCGGCCCGGGGTCGATGACGGCGAGCGAGCCGGCATCGCCGACGAGATAGGTGTTGGTGCCGTGGAAGGTGAACGGGCCCGGATTCTGCGCCGTGATCCGGCGCACGCGCGGCGCCACCGGTACGGCTTTGCCCCACTGCGGCTCGAAGGCGCGATCGTGCTCGAGCATCGCCCTTCCCTCCCCAGCCGCGGCTACTGGCCGCTGCATTCGCCACCGGTCCGCACCCGACCGCACGGTCACGTTCGCTCTCGCCGCAAAGACGCCTTGCGGCCCCCCGGAGGCCCCGTTATAAGCACGCCGCACATCGGAGTGTAGCGCAGCCTGGTAGCGCACCTCGTTCGGGACGAGGGGGTCGCAGGTTCAAATCCTGCCACTCCGACCAATCTTTCCCGAGACTTAGCCGCAAGGGCGAACCCGCGAGGGTGGACGCTCGCGGCTGCGACCCCAACCGGCGAAACGCTCAGCTCAGGCAGCCGGCGCGAAGTGGCGGGCGAGCGCGGCTGTCGCGGCCTCGAGACCGCCTTTGCCATGCGGCAGTCCGAGCGCCCTCAGCGCGACTTCCGTGGCGCCCAGGGTGCCCAGCACCATCGGCGCGTTGGCGTAGCCCATGTGGGCGATGCGGAATGCCATCCCCGTGAGCTCGCCGATGCCCGAGCCGAGGACCACGCCGAGGTTCTCGCGGGTGAAGTCGCGCAGACGTTCCGGGTCGAAGCCCGGCGTCAGGATCGTCGTCACCGCGGCCGACCGCTCGGCAGGCTCGAGGATGTTGAAGGCAAGCGCGCCCTGCTCCGCCCAGACCGCGACGGCGGCCTGCACCGCGTCGGCCAGGGCGACGTGGCGGGCCCAGGCGTTCTCGAGGCCCTCCTCGAAGAGAAGCTCCAGCGCCGTGCGCAGGCCGAACAGCATGTGCTCCGGCGCCGTGCCGCAGAACTTACGATAGTTTTCCGGCAGGTCGCGCGCCGTCCAGTCCCAGTAGGCGGTACGTAGGCCAGCCGTTGCGTGAGCCACCTTCGCCCGGGTCCCCGCGCCCACGAACGAGAGCCCGGGCGTCATCATCAAGCCCTTCTGCGAGCACGTCACCGCGACGTCGACTCCCCACCGGTCCATCTCGAACGGCATGCAGCCGATCGAGGCGATGCCGTCGACCATCAGCAGGGCCGGGTGGCTTGCGGCGTCCATCGCCGACCGGATCGCCGGGATGTCGTTGACGACGCCCGACGCCGTGTCGATCTGGACGACCAGGATCGCCTTGATGGCGTGCGTCGCATCCGCCTTCAGGCGCGCCTCGACGGCGGCCGGGTCGACGGCGCGGCGCCAGTCGCCGTGCAGGATCTCGACCGCGAGCCCGAGCATGTCGCCCTGCTCGCCCCACCCCTTCGCGAATCGCCCGCTTTCGAGGACGAGGACGCGGTCGCCGCGCGACAGGGTGTTCGTCAGCGCGGCTTCCCACGCGCCGTGGCCATTGGCGATGTAGATGTAGGTCGAGCCCTCGGTCCGGAAGACGGCCTTGAGGTCCTGCAGGCACTGCTGCGTCGTCTCGAGGAGATCGTCCGCATAGATATCGACGGCGGGCCGGTGCATCGACCGCAGCACGACCTCGGGCACGTTGGTGGGGCCCGGTATGGACAGGAACTCACGGCCCCGCGCGAGCGGCACCCCGCGTGCGCCGACCGGCGATACCCGGCTCGAAGCTCCATCGTTCTGCATCAGTGACAAGGCTCTCGCTTGAAGGGACCGGCGTTGCGCTGATTCCAGCTATGCAGAGAACCCGCCGGCGCCACAACACGGCTCTCGCTCGCAGCCTTCGGGAAGCGAGGCGATGGCGCTTTCGGTCCTGATGCGCACCGCCAGTTCCGGTGCCTCGCGACCGGACCCCCGGCAAGCTCACACTCGCGGTTCGCAAGCCCCCTTACCTACCCAACCTGGGTGGCCACTTCGGGCATGCCGGGCTGTCGGGGCATTGTTCCCGGTGTTTCCTGAAACGGATCGCTCCCGGCGGCGTTTGCCTTCTGACGAAGGGGACCATGTCGACACGATCCACATCCTTGCTGGTGCTGCTCGCCTGCCTTGCGGCGCTTCTCGTCGTGCCCGACGTCCTGCTGATCGTCTTCGCCGGAATCCTCCTCGCGGTGCTTCTCCACGGTGGCGGCCATCTGATCGCCGCCCGGCTCGGGGTCGCCGACGGATGGGGCGTCGGGCTCTTTCTGCTCGGGCGGGCATCGCGGAGCCCATTCGGATGAGGCGCGCGTCGATCCGATGGGTCGGACGGGGTGCGGCGCTCGTCTGCCTGATGATGGTGACCGCCACGGCGCTGGCCCTGATCGAGACCGACGTGTGGTGGATCCGCGTCCTCGACTTTCCGCGCCTGCAGATCGCCGTCGTGCTGGCGGTCGCGCTCGTGGCGTTCTGGTGGGCCGGCGCGCGTGACGCTTTCGCCGGCGTCATCGCCATCGCCTCCCTCGCCGCCCTCGGGTGGCAGGTGTTGATGATCGCGCCCTACACGGCCGTGTGGCCGCGGCAGATGCTCGCCGCCACGGCCTGTCCCGAGGGTGCGCGCGTGCGCTTCCTGATGGCGAACGTCCTGCAGGACAATCGTGGTTCACAGGCCGTGCTGCAGCTCGTCCGCGATACCGATCCGGATGTCGTGCTGCTGACGGAGATCGACCAGTGGTGGGCGGACGAGATGGCGGGCCTGACGGCCTCCCACCCGCAGACCATCCTCGAGCCGCGCTCCAACACCTACGGGATGGGGCTCTATTCCCGCCTTCCCCTGCAGGACGGCGCGGTGCGCTACCTCCTCGAAGACGACATCCCCTCGATCCGCACGCGCGTGGCGCTGCCGGACGGGACCATCTTCACCGTTTGGGGCGTGCACCCGGCGCCGCCGCGGCCGGGCGACGACACCGACGAGCGCGACGCCGAGCTCCTCATCGTCGCCAAGGAAGCGGCGGAGGCGTCCGGGCCGGCTGTCGTCGCGGGCGATCTCAACGACGTCGCCTGGTCGTCGACGACGACGCTCTTCCAGAAGATCAGCGGCCTGATCGACCCCCGCATCGGCCGCGGCCTCTACGCCACCTTCAACGCCAACTGGCCCCTGATGAAGTGGCCGCTCGACCACTTGTTCGCCTCGACCGAATGGACGCTCGGCGAATTCCGCCGCCTGCCCGACATCGGCTCCGACCATTTCCCGATGCTCGTCGAGCTCTGCCACCAGCCGCAGGCCGCGGCCGTGCAGGAGCCCGTCGAGCCGGAGCCTGGGGATGCCGAAGAGGCGCAGGAACACATCGGCGAAGGTCGCGAAGCCGCGACGGAGGACCCGTGAGCGGGCCGGCATAGATCGGGCGCCGGGGCCGGCGACACGGCCGGCCCCGAGCTGGCTCGTGTGGCGCTCAGAAGCCGCCGACGGGGAGCTTGCCGCAGAACTTCTGCTGCTGCTCCGTGGTCGGGAGGTCACCGCCCGCCTTGGTGACGAACGTGGTGCCCGGCGGCACCGGCAGCGCCGACAACACGTCCTCGCCGATCGGGCAATGGCAGGTGGCGAGGGTCACGGTCGTCCCGTCCTCGCTGGTCACCGTTCTCACCTTGTCGCAGGCGAAGCTCCAGCAGTTGACGAACTGGTCGGTGGGAGCAACCTGCGCGTTGCAGGCGTCGTTGACGACGGCGGCGTGATAGTTCCAGCCGTAGACCTTCTGCGGGAAGGTCGTGACGGTCGAGTAAAGCGACCAGACGCCGTTCTTCGGCGGCTTGCAGGAGCCCTGCATGTTGCCGCCGGTGACGTTGGCGAAGGCGCCCGTGTCGCCCGCGGGCAGCACGGGACAGGTGCATTCGGCCTCGGGGAAGTTGCGCGTGCCGCCCTCGGGCGTGTTGACGGCGATCTTCTTGCCCGTCGCCTTGCAGGTCGAGGCGGCGCAGAGCGCATAAGGCGTGTTCTTGCAGAGCTTGATCTCGGTGTTCGACTTGCCCGCCGCACGACTTTCACCCGGCGCGAATGCGAGAACAGGCAGCACGGCCATCACAGCCACCGCAAACAACTTCAACAACTTCATGAATACCCCCATGCAGACTGATCTTCAGACTTCAGTCAACACCTTGATCTTACTTGGCGAACCCGTCAGGCGTCAACAACACGTGAATGCATCGCATGGAGATATCTGCACCATTCTGGAAGATGAAGGTGCCAGTCTGGAACTATTGGAAGTGAATCCGGGGGATGGTCCGCGTCCGGCGACGCTGCCGTTGGCCGGGTAGGCCTGATGGTCGTCATCACGGCAGGGCGAGAAGCGGCGTTCGCGGAAGCGACGCTCATAAAAATGGCCCGGTCCCTTGCGGGAGCCGGGCCGAAGGTCTTCGCAGAGGGCAAACTCGCGAACGTCACCGAACGGGCGTCGCAGCGGAAGGTTCCGCATCGACGGTGACGAAACGAAGATTTTTTCTCGGACATGCGACCCAGCCGGCGCGAGACCGTGGCGGCGGATCGTTGCACCCGATCGAAGTGGGCTTCAGTCCTCGGTCCGGCTCTCCGGGTCGTCGCGGTCGCGGTCGTAGTGGTGGGCGAGCGGGAACGGCGGCAGCCAGGCTTCGCGGCGCACCGTCCAGCTCTCGTAGGTCGGGCGGAACTGGTCGGGCGCGTCGAGGGAGCCGAGGTTGATCTCGATCTCGTCGCCGGTTCGCGCGAACACCGGCGACCCGCACCGCGGACAGAAGAAGCGGCCGGCATAGGACCGCGTCTCGCCCTCGACCGTCACCGCGTCCTCGGGGTAGATCGCCGAGGCGTGGAAGAGCGCGCCGTGATGCTTGCGGCAATCGAGGCAATGGCAAAGCCCGACCCGCCAGGGGCGACCCGTCGCCACATAGCGCACGCCGCCGCACAGGCAGCCACCGGAGACCTGGTCCACGCCCCTCTCCTCTCCTGAGACGGCCGCCCCCAAACGGGGCGGGCCGTGACGATCATCCGCCACCCGTCGGCTCCCTGCCATCAGCTCCCTGCCGTCGCCCGCACGTCCTCGTTGGCCGGAGCGGCGGGCGGCTCGCGTCCGACATCGGTGACGACGAGATCGCGCGCCGCCCCCGTGCGCGTCAGCCAGCGCATGCGCTGACCGGCCGACAGGCCGACGAGGGCGGCGCCGATCGGCGTCAGCACCGAAACGCGGCCGGCGGCGATGTCGGCCTCCTCGGGATAGACGAGTTGCACGGTGCGGCTCTGCTCGGTCGAGCGGTCGGTATAGGTGACCCACGTGCCGATGTTGACCGCGTCGCGCGGGAACTTCGCCGACGGCACGACGCGGGCCCGCTCGATCTCGCCGAGGAGGAACGTCGCCACGTCCGGCATGCGATCGAGCGCCACCTCGGCGAGGTGGGCCAGCCGATCCGCGTGAGCGGCGTCGACGACGATTGCCGGCAGGGCGCGCGCCCGGCCGGTCCGATGTTCGGTCTGCTTCGCGGTCATGGCCATACCTCCCGGTCGCTGCCTCGGTTGTCGTTGGCCGGCGACACCGCGGGCAGCGGCCGTGTGCTCGACTGATAGAGAACGCCGTGGATGGTCAGGCGTTCGATGGTGCCATCGTGGCGGGGCACGCCGGTCTCGGCGCCCTCGCGCATGCCGAAGGCGGCGATGCCGAGGCGCGTGCGGAGCGCGATGCGGCCGAGCGGGGCCGCCTCCTCGTCCCACGGGGCGAGCACGGCCGATTCGACGGGCCGGTCGCCGAGGCCGAAGGCGAAGCGGGTGCCGAGGCCGACACGGTCGTGCGGGCGGTCCGCAGCGGCGAAGACGCGGGCGAGGGCGAGCTTGGCCCGGGCGACGGCCGTCACCCAGGGGTCATGGCGGGCGGCGTGGTCGAGCCAGGCGGCCAGCGCCGCGCGGTCCTCCTGCGCCAGGGCGCACGCGGCGGCGGCGTGCCCGATCTCGGGGTCGAGGGGCGGAAAGCCGCGCCGGGCGCGGTCGAAATCAACAGGACGCATGACAGCCTCCAGGGCGCGACCCACCGCAATCGCGGGGGGCGCCGTGCCAGAACGTGGGTGCTTGGAGGTTCCCCGAGCCGGGGCGAAGCGGAACGCGCGCGCCTGGCCCGGGGCTAGGCGCCTTCGATAGTCTGACCCGCGTGAAGCAGGTCTCGGGCGAAGGGGCGCGCGTTCATCGGGCCAGCATAGCCGGTCGGCGGCGGAAACGCCAATCGCCGGCCACCGCGGCACCGCCGGGCGAGTGTCGGGATCCGGTCAGTCGTTCGGCGGCACGGAGGGCGCGGCGACCTTCATCTCGCCGTCCGGCGCCTCGACGCGGTCGAGCGTGATCAGGCGCGAGCGGCGCTGGTAGGTGAGGTAGTTCCACACCCAGTCGAAGGCGACGCCGAGGCGGTTGCGGGTTCCGATCAGGAAGTAGACGTGGACGAGGCTCCAGAACAGCCAGCCGATCGTGCCGGTCAGTTCGAGCCGGGAGAGCTTCACCACCGCCGAGCGGCGGCCGATGGTGGCGAGGTCGCCCTGGTGGCGGTAGCGGAACGGCGCCGGCGCCGGCCGCCCGGCGACGCGGGCGCGGATGACCTCGGCGACGTACTCGCCCATCTGCTTGGCGGCCGGCGCGATGCCGGGAACCCGCTCGCCGTTCTCGTCCTGGACAGCGGCGGTGTCGCCGATGACGAAGACGGCGGGATCGTCCGCCAGCGACAGGTCGGGCCCGACCTCGACCCGACCGGACTTGTCGTGCGCCGCACCGAGCCAACGGGCGGCCGGCGAGGCAGCGACGCCCGCCGCCCAGATCACCGTGTCGGTGCCGATGACGGTGTCGCGGGTCCGGACGCAGTCGTCGTCGATCGCCTCCACCGGGTCGCCGGTCACGATCTCGACGCCCCTGCGCGCCAGCACGCGCGCCGCATAGGCCGACAGGTGCTCGGGAAGAGCCGGCAGCAGCCGCGGCCCGGCTTCGATCAGCAGGATCCGCGCGTGCTGCGGGTCGATGCGGCGGAAATCGAGCGGCAATGAATGGCGCGCGAGCTCGGAGATCGCGCCCGCGAGTTCGACCCCGGTCGGTCCGCCGCCGACGATGACGAAGGTCAGGAGCCGGCGCTGCTCGTCGGGATCGGTCGCCACCTCCGCCCGCTCGAAGGCGAGCAGCAGCCGGCGGCGGATATAGGCGGCATCCTCGATCGTCTTCAGGCCCGGGGCGAAGCGCGACCACTCGGGGTGGCCGAGATAGGAGTGCGTCGCACCGGTCGCGATCACGAGATAGTCGTAAGGCCACGATGCCGGTCCCGCATGCACCACCCGGTTCGCGCGGTCGATCCCGGTCACCTCGGCGAGTTGCACGGTGGTGTTCGGCTGCGCGCCGACGATGCCGCGGATCGGCCAGGCGACGTCGGAGGACGTCAGGGTGGCCGTGGCGACCTGGTAGAGCAGCGGCTGGAAGCAGTGATGGTTCTGCCTGTCGACCAGCGTCAGGTCGACGTCGGCGCGCCGGAGGCCCTTGGCGACCTCGATGCCGGCAAAGCCGCCACCGATGACGACGACGCGCGGCCGGCCGGGGTGGAGATCGTGTGCGCGCGGCGCGGACATCATGCCGTGACCGACCAGCGAACCGCCCATGGCCCCCGCCGCCCCTCCCCGTCACCGGGGCCCTCCTGCCAGATGACCCGGCCCGGCAGCGGCGGGAAGCCGTCCACCGTGCGTGCCGACAGGTTCGCGTGCAATGTCAGATCGGACCCGTCCGCGAGCGTCCAGGCGACGACGACGGCGCCCTCCCCCAGGACCTCGTAGCGGCCCGCCGAAGCCCCGCCTCCCCTCAGCCGCGGCACAACTTCGCTTTGCCGCAGCCTCAGCAGCCGCTGGTAGAAGGCCAGCCACTCCCGGTGCGGCTCGCGCTCCGGCTCGCTCCAGTCGAGCTTGGCAGCGAGAAAGGTCGCTTCGGCCGCGGGGTCGGGGATCGTCTCCCGAATCTTCGGGTCGCGGAAGGCCGGGAAGCGTTCGAACTCGCGGCGACGCCCCTCACGGACCTTCTCGGCAAGGTCCCCCTCGAAGCCGACGAAGAAGGGAAAAGGCCGCGCCGTGCCCCACTCCTCACCCATGAACAGCATCGGAATCTGCGGCAGGAGCAGATAGACGGCGGCTGCCGCCCGCACCGCCTCCGGGCTCGCCAGCACCGCGATGCGCTCGCCGGTCGCCCGGTTGCCGATCTGGTCGTGGTTCTGCAGGAAGGCGATGAAGGCAGTGGGCGGAAGCCCGGCGCTCGGCTCGCCGCGAGGCGAGCCGCGATAGGCCATTTCCTCGCCCTGGAATGCGAACCCTTCAGCCAGCGCCCGCCCGAGGAGGTCGGTCCGTGCGAGGTAGTCGGCATAGTAGCCGTGCCCCTCCTCGGTGAGGGCGGTGTGCAGGACGTGGTGGACGTCGTCATTCCACTGGGCCGTATAGGCGCCCGGCGTGACGGCGATCGGGTCAAGCCGCGAGGCCTCGTTCTCCTCGTTCTCCAGGATGAGATGGATCGGCCGCGAGGTCACCGCCGCACGGATTCGGTCGGCGAGCTCCACCAGGATCTCCGGGGTGCTGTCGTCGAGGATGCCGTGCACCGCGTCGAGCCGCAGGCCATCGAAATGGTACTCCTGCAGCCAGTAGAGCGCGTTCTGGATGACGAACTGGCGGATCCAGTGGCTTCCCTCGCCATCGAAGTTGATGGCCGGTCCCCACGGCGTCGTGTGGCGGTCGGTGAACAGCGGCGCATAGAGCGGCAGGAAGTTCGCCTCCGGCCCGAGGTGATTGTAGACGACGTCGAGGAACACCATCAGGCCGAGCCGGTGGGCGGCGTCGACGAAGGCCTTGAGGTCTTCCGGCCGCCCGTAGGCGGAGTCCGGGGCGAAGAGGAGCACGCCGTCGTAGCCCCAGTTGCGGCGCCCGGGAAAGTCGGCGACCGGCATGATCTGGACGGCGGTGATGCCGAGCTCGGCAAGATGGGGAAGCTTCCCGGCCGCCTCCGCGAACGTGCCGCCGGGCGTGAACGCCCCGACGTGCAGTTCGTAGATCACGGCCTCCTCCCACGGCCGCCCGCGCCAGTCGCCGTCCGTCCAGGCAAAGGCGGCGGGATCGACGACCTCGCTCGCCCCGAAGGCGTCGTCGGGCTGGAAGCGGGAGGCGGGATCGGGCACCTGCAGGCCGTCCGGCAGCAGGAAGCCATAGCGCAGGCCGGCGCCGCCCGGCACGCGGGCCGTGTGCCAGCCGTCCTCCGCAGCCTGCATCTCCAGCGGCGCGCCGTCGTCGACCACGAGCCGCACCGGCCGGATGGCGGGCGCCCACAGCCGAAACTCGACAACTCCGTCACGGCAGACGGTGCCGAAGCTCATCGGCTCGCTGGGCACGAAGGGTCGCGGACGGGGTTGATGCTGCATTCGCTTCAGTCTCGCCAAAGGGGTCGGGGCCGCGCGCCGGCTGACCAGTGGTGCAGAGATTGGGGACGGGTCGACCTCCTCCAACACCCCACCGCCGCAGGTTGTTCCGACGGCGGGCACTGGTCGCCGGGATCGGTACCGAGACGGGCGCCGGCCCGACGGTCGTTCCCGACGATGCAGGGATCAGGCCGGCTGGCGTCCGGTGCGGCGCGCAGCCAGTCGCGCGCTACGCTCCAGGGCGTGTGCCGATCCGGCTCGCGGTGATGCCGGCGACGGTGGCGCCCAGCACGACGGCCATGCCGGCGAGTTGCAGGGCCGAGAAGCGATCGCCGACGACGACCGCGCCGAGGATCGTCGCGACCACCGGGGTGAGCAGGCCGAGGAAGGCGACGACGGCGCCGAGGCGGGTGATGCCGCGCACCCAGACCCAGTAGGCGAGCGCGGTCCCGACGAGGACGAGGTACCCCATGCCGACGAGGTTTTCCGTCGTCGGTACCGGCGGCGCGCCCTCGATCGCCACGGCGAGCGGCACCAGGAGCAGGCCGCCGAGGGCGAGCTGCCACGCGGCAAGCTGCAGCGGCGTGCCGAGGCGGCCCCACTTGGCGATGAGCACCGTGCCGAGCGCCATCGACAGGGCCGCGCACAGCGCCGCCCCGACGCCGACGAGGTCAAGCGTGTCGGTCGGCGCCATCACGAGGAGCGCCACGCCGGCGACGCCGATCGCCGCCGCCACGACCTGCAGCACGGTTGGTCGCCGCTGCAGGATCGCCCAGGCGAGAAAGGCGACGATCAGCGGCTGCGTGGCGCCGAGGGTGGCGGCGAGCCCCGCCGGCAGTCGTGCCGCGCCGACGAACAGGAAGCCGAAGAACAGGCCGATGTTGAAGAGGCCGACCGCGGCGAGTGGCAGCACGGCGCGGCGCGGCGGCAGCCCTGCGCCCAACAGCATCAGGAGCACGCCAGCCGGCAGGGCACGGAAGGCGGAGACGAGCAGCGGATAGTCGGTCGGCAGCAGCTGCGTGAACACCACGTAGGTGCTGCCCCACAGCGCCGGCGCGAGCGCCGTCGTCAACACCAGAAGACCGCGCCCACCCAAATCCGTTCCTCGCGCCCCGCCGAATCCGATCGGCGCGGACCCTACGGTGCGCGAACCGGCGGGGGAAATGACTTGAAGTGATCCGTGGCAGGCGCAGCGGTGATCGTGCCGACCTCCGCTCGATGGGCCGAGACAGCCGCCACCCGGACCCAAGCTTCGCGACAGCCGGCACCTTCACAAAGACGGGCTGTCGAGAAGGGCCATCACGTCCCGCGTTGCGACGTCGCTTCTGCTCCGACGCCAGCATGGGCGGGCTGCGCGTGGGCATCGCCGGCCGGCGGCCCGCATCCACGCCGTTCGCCAAACTGCTGCCACGCCGGCGGGCGATGCTCTGGCCATGCCGACCCTGGAACGCGCCATCACCATCGCCTGCGAGGCCCACAAGGGCCAAGTGGACAAGGCGGACGAGCCCTACATCCTGCACGTGCTGCGCGTCGTGCTGGGGGTGGAGGGTGCGGACGAACAGATCGTCGCGGCCTTGCACGACGTCGTCGAGAAGAACCCGCAGTGGACGCTCGAGCGCATCGCGGTCGAGAGCTTCCCGCCGGAGATCGTCGAGGCCGTCGACGCACTGACGCGCCGCCCGGAGGAGAGCGAAGAGGCCTTCCTCGCCCGCGCCACGTCTGATCCGCTCGCCCAGGCGGTGAAGCGGGCCGACCTCGCCGACAATCTGGCCCAGATCCGGCGACGCGATGCCGGCAGAGGCGACGCTGAGCGCGAGGCGCACTATCGCGCCACCCTGGCGCGTCTCGGCACGGCGGCCTGAACCGCCACGTCCACGGCGCACCCCAGCGCCACCGCAACTGCCTGGAATTTAGGCCATTCCCGCCCGGTTGCGGCGCGGATTGGCGCAAAAAGTCGCCGATCGGTCCCGATACGGAACGGTTCGGGCCTGTTTCCTACGCGATCGACCACTACTTTCGGACCGATCGCGGCGCCGTGATCGCGGCGCCGTGATCGACTGCGTCGACGTGGCTGCCGATGTGGGGCGCGACGCGCCCATCGTGGGGACGATGATGGCCATCCCGAATTCAGAACGAGCGCCCCGCCGGGGTCTGCGGGTCGGCATCATCGATGACGACCATGCGCTGGCGAGCGAGTTGGGCGATGTCCTGCGGGCAACCGGGCACATGGCGGAAGAGATTCCGGCGGCCACGCTCGCCCACGCGCTTTCCTGGTCCGACCAGGACGTCGTGATCCTCGACGTGGTGATGCCGGGTGTCGACGGCCTGGACGTGCTCGACAAGCTCTCCCGTTGCGGACGCCCCCCCGCCGTCATCCTGATGAGCGGCCATGGCGAGGCGGTGCTGCGGGGGGCGGCAGAGGCCGCACGGCGCAGCGGGCTGACGGTCGTTGGCGGCCTCGCCAAGCCGTTCCAGTTCGAGGAACTCGACCGTCTCATCGAAGGCGCACGTGCGCCGCCCGAACCTCCGGCGGCCGCGACCCCGGGTCCGTTCGCGATCCGGTCGGCCGTGGCGAGGGCGATCGCCGACGGCACCCTGGCGATCAACTTCCAGCCCGTCCTCCACGCCGACAGTTTTGCCTTCGCGGGAGCGGAGGCTCTCCTGCAAGGCGTGTTGCCGGGGCTGCCACCCGTACCACCGGCGAGGATCGTCGAGGCGGTCGCCGCCGACGATGACCTGCTCGCCGCCCTGTCGTGGGTGGTCGTGCGGCAGGCGGCGGAGGCGGCCCGGTGCTGGACCCTAGCCGGCTACCAGGGACCCGTCGCCGTCAACATGCCGGCGAGCGTCCTGCGGGATCCGGAGGCCGTCGAGATGCTCCAGCTCATCGTCGGCGGCGCCGGCCTCAAGCCCGGGCAGATGGCCCTCGAACTCATCGAGGAGAACGTCTACGACGGAGCGGCCACGACGCTTGCCACGCTCGTGAAGCTTCGCGTCGCGGGCTTCGGCCTTCTCCTCGACGATGTCGGCCGCCGGGAAAGTGGTCTGACCCAGCTCTCGGCGCTGCCGGTGACGGGGCTCAAGATCGATATCGAGCTGTTGCGCGCCGCTCGCAGCTGGGAGAAGCCCCGCTTCATCTTCGCAGCGCTGGCAAGGCTCGGCGCAGACCTCGGCCTGACGGTCACGGCGGAAGGCGTGGAGACCCGCGCCGATGCCGAATTTGCCCGCAATCAAGGCGCGACCCACCTTCAGGGTTATCTGTTCGCACGGAAGCTGCCGCTGGATGATCTGATGGCGGCCCTGCCGCACCTGCAGTCGGCCGCCGGGGCGGCGGCCACAGGACGGCCGGTGGTCCTCGCTTAGCGATGCTGGCAAACCCGTTTCGAACTCTCATTGTCGATGACGACACCGACCTTCTCGAGGAGCTCTCGGAGGGTCTCAGGCTCGAAGGCCTTGCGGTGTCGACGTGCACCTCCGGTCAGCAGGCGCTGCAGCTCATCGCCACGCAACCCGACATCCGCGTCCTCGTCACCGACCTCGCGATGCCGGAGATGGGCGGTATCGAGCTGCTGCGACGCCTGGCGACACGCAAGGTCAGCCCGGGCGTGAAGGCGATCGTCCTCACCGGCGAGGCGACACTCGACGGGGTGATCGACGCGATGCGGCTGAAGGTCTCCGAGTTCCTGTACAAGCCGGTGACGGCGGACGAGCTCGCTTCGGCGGTGCGGCGGGCGGCCGGCACCCGCCACGACGCCGTCGACCCATCTGCCGCGGCAACCGCACCGACGGGTGCCGATCCGTTCGCGAGCAGGCTCGACCTCCTCCTCGGACTGTACGAGGACCGCAAGGCGGCCTTCGGGGCCGAGCTCTTCCACAATCACCGCTGGGACCTGCTGCTGAGGCTGGCCGCATCACCGGAGGCCGGAGCCGTGCCGCTGCGCGATCTCGCCCTGCCATTCAGGAAGACCCCGCGCGCCGTCCGTCGCTGCCTCCGCGACCTCACCGCGGCCGGTCTCGTCGAGGAGGCACCGGCGGGGGACCGGCGGCGGCGTGCCTTCCGGCTGACGGCCGAGGGCCGGCGCCAGACCACCGCGTTCCTCGCCCGCCTCGCCGCGCGTTGAGGCCGGCCAGACCGGCGATGGCGCGCCGGACAAGGGGGGACGGCTGCCGGACTGCCCGCGGAACCCTCACCGTGCGGGATCGTTGGGACCGCACAGGAGGAATTCCATGCGATACCAGACGACGACCCTGATGGCGGCCCTCGCCGCGCTCGCCCTGGCGACGGCACCGGCTACCGCGCAGAACGCCGGCGATCCGACCGATGCCGGCCGTGGGACGGGCTCGACCCAGACTGACGCCACCAGTCCCGCCCCCGACCCTCGCAGCGACCAGCCGGGCCGCTCGCAGATGCTCGCACCAGAGGAGATGGAGCAGATCGCCCGCATCCTTCTCGCGGACGGCGCGCCGATCGAGAGCACCGGAATCGATGACGTTCGCCCCGGGGCCGTCATCCCGCGGACGACGGTGATGAGGCCGGTGCCGGCCGAGGTGGTGGAGATTGCGCCGGGCTACGCCGGCTACAGCTTCGTGGCTCTCCAGGGACAGATCTGCATCGTCGACCCGCAGACGCTGGTGATCATCGCGGTCCTGCCAGCCGCCTGACCACGGCATCCCGGCCGCCGCGGCGCCGTGTCCGGTGGACCGGCGCCGCCGGCGCGTGCAAGCAGACGGCAGCGGACGCAGCCGGACGACCCGACGATGACGCAGCACACCTCGCGCCTTGCAAACTGGCTCTGGCGAGCCGCCTACCTGATGTGGCCGCTCACCTACGCGATCCTGGTCTACGACGACCTCACCCACCACGAGACGTGGCACCAGCGGCTGATGCCGATCTTCACGCTGGACGTGCTGTTCGCGCTGTTGTGGCCGGGCATCTGGGTCTACTGGATCATCCAGGGGTTTTTGCAGCACGCGACGGCCCTGAGCCGCCTGCTGGGGTTCTGAGGCGGGAGACGAGCGGCCTTCGGGCGGAGGCGGTCGATCGGCGCATTCGGATAGGGTCGCGCACGGGGCGCCTGCCTGCCCGAACCAGAATCGTCGCCAAGCCTGCACCCGTCGCCAAGCCCCCAGCCAGCGTCTACAATGCGGGAGCACGCGCGGCGGGGGCGACATGCGGCAACGAACTTTCCTTCTGGTGACACGCACTCTGTCGGCGGCGCTCCTCGTCGCGATGGCGTTCGTGCCCGATGGCCCGGCCGCATCGGCCGCCGGCGCGGACCCCGCGCAACCGTCGATCATCACGGCGTCGTCGCCGGCCGAGTTGCAGGAGAAGTTCTGCGCCGCTGACGCGACGACCGAGCACGTGCTGGTGCTGCCGGCGGCGATGTTCGTCGACAGCGAGGAGCTGATCTGCCCGGTCGGGCCCTACAAGCTCTACCGCATCCTCGAGCACAACGATCCGGACGACTTTGAATACTACCTCGACCCGCCCTTCGGCACGACGGGTCGCCTCGGCTGCGACGGCAAGGGCGGACGGGACATGAAGTTCGTGGCGGTGAATTGCCGGCCGGAGTGAGGGCGGACGAAAGGCGTCAGACTTCGTGCGCCGCCCCGGAAGCCAACGGACCGCTGCGCGCGCTGGCGGCCCAGCCAGGCTTGGCGCCCGGCCAGATTCTGCCGATCAGATCGCCGCGCAGAAAGATCTCCACGACGACGTCGTGTTCGCGGTCATTGAGCCACCGGAACGAGACATCAGAGGGGTCGCACGCAGGGGCTGGGTGAGCCAGAGTGCGAACGTAGCGCGCCGGGTTGAGGAAGGGAGCGGCCGACACGTCGTGCCATTCCGGTTCAAGTGGCGTGGCGGCGCGGTTGTAGAGCCAGACGTCCGCGATGATCTGGTCCGAGCTGTCCATCAGGTAAGCGTAGGCAACGCGCCCGTTGTCTTCGAAATCCACGCTCAGACCGAAACCAGGGTTCGTCTCGGTATGGAAAACGCCTGCTTCATCCGTCATTTGCATGGTCTTGGTTCAATCGGCCCGCATCGCCTTGCAGACAACCTATCAAAACCCTGCGAGCCCCTTAAGCCCCCGCCTCCACAGACAGCCGCTCCACTGCCTTCTTCACCAGCGGGTCGAGCCCCTCGCCGCCGGTTGCACCGTGGGCGATGATGGCGCTGCGCATGCGCGGGTCCCAGAAATCGTCGAGGTGCTTGGCGATCGCCGTCACCGCCGTCTCGTCGGCGTCCGGCCCGTGGCCCTGGTGGGCGAAGAAGGTGCCGATCTGGTTGGCCATGCGGACGAGCTTGTCAGGCGACATGAGAGGCCTTTGCGAGGGGCGCGGCTGGTGACGAAACGGGCGACGACTCGGCCTCGTCGCCGGGCGGCGCGAAGCCGGCGATGCGGCGGGCATGGGTGAAGACCTCGAACTCGCCGCCGCGGGCGATGCCGATGAGGGTCATGCCGGCCGCCTCCGCAGCGCGGATGGCGAGCGCGGTCGGCGCCGAGACGGCGACGAGCACGCCGCAGCCGGCGACCGCCGTCTTCTGAACCATCTCGACGGACAGGCGGCTCGTCACGACGATCGCACCGGCGGCAGCCGCGATGCCCTCGCGCGCGAGCGCCCCGACGAGCTTGTCGAGGGCGTTGTGGCGGCCGACGTCCTCACGTAGCGCCAAGAGCCCACCACCGGCGGACCCGGAGCCCGGCGACGAGCCGGCGGACGACGGGCCGCCCGACGTCTGGCCGGACTTGGCCGGGCGCCAGAAGCCGGCCGCGTGGGCGGCGCGCGTCTCGCGGCCGAGCACCTGGGCGGGGGCGATCGCAGCCACCGCCGCGGCGATCTCGGCGGGCGTCAGCACGAGCGAAGCCGACACCGGCGGAACACTCCGCATCGCTTCCTCGAGGCTCTCGATGCCACAGAGGCCGCAGCCGACGGGCCCGGCCATCCGCCGCCGCCGCTCGGCGAGACGGGCCATGCGGTGCTCGGCGATCCAGAGCCGCAGTTCGATGCCGATCTCGAGATCGGCCACCTCGATGCTCTCGACGTCGGCAGCCCGCTCGATGATGCCCTCGGTCAGGGCGAAGCCGACGGCGAAGTCCTCGAGGTCGGCCGGCGTCGCCATCATCACGGCATGGCCGGAGCCGTTGAAGGTCAGCGCGACGGCCGTCTCCTCCGGCACCCGCCGGGTGCCGAAGCCGAGTGCGCCGGTGCGGTCGAGCGCGAGGCGGGGAACGTCGACGGAGACCGGCCGCGTCACGCCCTGCTCACTCCGCCGCTTCGGGCAGCGCAATGCGCCGGCTCGCGTCGGACAGTTCCTTGTAGTGGCGCTGCCACTCGCTCGGGCCGTTCGACGGCGAGATCTGCACCGCCGTCACCTTGTATTCCGGGCAGTTGGTCGCCCAGTCGGAATAGTCGGTGGTGATGACGTTCGCCTGCGTCTCCGGATGGTGGAAGGTGGTGTAGACGACGCCCGGCGCGACGCGATCGGTGACGGTGGCGCGCAGCGAGGTCGAGCCGGAGCGGCTGTCGAGCTTCACCCAGTCGCCGTCGCGGACGCCGCGCGCCTCGGCGTCGTGCGGGTGGATCTCCAGCAGGTCCTCGCCGTGCCAGGCGACGTTCTCGGTGCGCCGCGTCTGCGCGCCGACATTGTACTGGCTGAGGATGCGGCCCGTGGTCAGAAGCAGCGGGAAGCGTGGCCCGATGCGCTCCTCGGTCGGCACGTATTCGGTCAGCATGAACTTGCCGCTGCCCCGGACGAAGTGGTCGACGTGCATGATCGGCGTGCCCTCGGGCGCTGCCGCATTGCACGGCCACTGCACCGAGCCCAACTCGTCGAGCTTGGCATAGGAGACGTCGCGGAAGGACGGCGTCATGGCGGCGATCTCGTCCATGATCTCGGACGGATGCTTGTAGTCCATGCGGTAGCCGAGCGCGTTCGACAGCGCCATCGTCGCTTCCCAGTCGGCGAGGCCCGCCTTCGGCGCCATCACCTTGCGGATGCGCTGGATGCGCCGCTCGGCGTTGGTGAAGGTGCCGTCCTTTTCGAGGAAGGTCGCGCCCGGCAGGAAGACGTGGGCGAAGTTCGCTGTCTCGTTGAGGAACAGGTCCTGCACGACGAGGCACTCGAGCGCCTCCATGCCGGCGACCACGTGCTTGGTGTCCGGGTCGGACTGCACGATGTCCTCGCCCTGCACGTACATGCCCTTGAAGGTGCCCTCGACGGCGGCGTCGAACATGTTGGGGATGCGCAGGCCCGGCTCCTCCTGCAGGGCGACGCCCCACAGCTTCTCGAAGGTCTCGCGGGTGGCGTCGTCGGAGACGTGGCGGTAGCCGGTGAACTCGTGCGGGAACGAGCCCATGTCGCAGGCGCCCTGCACGTTGTTCTGGCCGCGCAGCGGGTTCACGCCGACGCCGCGGCGGCCGAGGTTGCCGGTGGCCATGGCGAGGTTCGCCATCGCCATCACCATCGTCGTGCCCTGGGAATGCTCGGTGACGCCGAGGCCGTAATAGATGGCGCCGTTGCCGCCCTTGGCGAAGAGCCGCGCCGCGCCGCGCACCAGCGCCGCGTCGACGCCGGTGAACTGGGCGACCGCCTCCGGGCTGTTGCGCTCCTCCGCCACGAACTCCGCCCAGGCCGAGAAGTCGGCGAGGTCGCAGCGCTCCCGCACGAAGGCTTCATCCACGAGACCCTCGGTGACGATGACGTGGGCGAGCGCGTTCGCCACGGCGACGTTGGTGCCGGGACGAAGCGGCAGGTGGTAGTCGGCCTCGATGTGGGCCGAGCGCACCATGTCGGTGCGGCGCGGATCGATGACGATGAGCTTGGCGCCGTCGCGCAGGCGCTTCTTCATGCGCGAGGCGAACACCGGATGGCCGTCGGTCGGGTTGGCGCCGATGATCATGACGACGTCCGTCTCCTCGACGGAATCGAAGTCCTGGGTGCCGGCGGAGGTGCCGAAGGCGGTCTTCAGGCCATAGCCGGTCGGCGAGTGGCAGACGCGGGCGCAGGTGTCGACGTTGTTGTTGCCGAAGCCGGCGCGGATCAGCTTCTGGACGAGGTAGGTCTCCTCGTTGGTGCAGCGCGAGGAGGTGATGCCGCCGACGGCGTTGCGGCCATACTTGTCCTGGATGCGGCGGAACTCGGACGCCGCATGGCCGATCGCCTCCTCCCACGACACCTCCCGCCAGGGGTCGGTGATCTTGGCGCGGATCATCGGCTTGGTGATGCGGTCGCGGTGGCTGGCATAGCCCCAGGCGAAGCGGCCCTTGACGCACGAGTGGCCGCGGTTCGCCTTGCCGTCCTTGTAGGGCACCATGCGCACGACCTCGTCGCCGCGCATCTCCGCCTTGAACGAACAGCCGACGCCGCAATAGGCACAGGTGGTGACGACGGAGTGCTCGGGCTGGCCGATCTCGATCAGCGACTTCTCCGACAGCGTCGCCGTCGGGCAGGCCTGCACGCAGGCGCCGCACGACACGCACTCGCTCTCGAAGAAGCTCTCGTGCATGCCGGCCGAGACGTGGCTGTCGAAGCCGCGGTGCTCGATCGTCAGCGCGAAGGTGCCCTGCACCTCCTCGCAGGCGCGCACGCAGCGCGAGCAGACGATGCACTTCGACGGGTCGAAGGTGAAGTAGGGGTTCGATTCGTCCTTCGGCTGGCCGAGGTGGTTGTCGCCGGCATAGCCGTAGCGGACGTCGCGCAGGCCGACGGCGCCGGCCATGTCCTGCAGCTCGCAGTCGCCGTTCGCGGCACACGTCAGGCAGTCGAGGGGGTGGTCGGAGATGTAGAGCTCCATGACGCCCTTGCGCAGCTTCTTCAGCCGCGGCGTCTGGGTCTTCACCACCATGCCGGCCGCGACCGGCGTCGTGCACGATGCCGGCGTGCCGTTGCGGCCCTCGATCTCGACCAGGCAGAGCCGGCAGGAGCCGAAGCTCTCCAGCATGTCGGTGGCGCAGAGCTTCGGCACCGAGACGCCGGCCATCTTCGAGGCCCGCATGATCGAGGTGCCCTCGGGCACCGTCACCGCGAAACCGTCGACCGTCAGCGTCACCGTCTTCTCGGACTTGGCGGCCGGCGTGCCGTAGTCGACCTCCTCGATCAGCGCCATCGGCGGCTGGTGGTGGTCGTCGCCCGCATGGGGATCGAACTCGTGGCGGTCCATGATCGGGCCCTCCTCACTCGGCCGCGGCGGCGAGCGCCGGGCGGTCGAAGTCTTCGGGGAAATGGCGGACGGCGCTCATCACCGGATAGGGGGTGAAGCCGCCGAGGGCGCACAGCGAGCCGAACTTCATCGTCTCGCAGAGGTCGGCGACGAGCGTCAGGTTGGCGGAGGCGTCCTCGCCGGCGACGATGCGGTCGATCACCTCGACGCCGCGCGTCGAGCCGATGCGGCAGGGGGTGCACTTGCCGCAGGATTCGATGGCGCAGAACTCGAAGGCGAAGCGCGCCTGCGCCGCCATGTCGACGCTGTCGTCGAACACCACCACGCCGCCGTGACCGACGAGGCCGTCGCGGGCGGCGAACGCCTCGTAGTCGAACGGCGTGTCGAACAGGGCGCGCGGGAAGTAAGCCCCGAGCGGCCCGCCGACCTGCACGGCCCGCACCGGCCGGCCGCTGATCGTGCCGCCGCCGATGTCGTCGACGAGCTCGCCCAGTGTGACGCCGAAGGCGGTCTCGAACAGGCCGCCGTGCTTGAGGTTACCGGCGAGCTGGATCGGCATCGTGCCGCGCGACCGGCCCATGCCGAAGTCGCGGTAGAAGGCGCCGCCGCGGGCGAGCACGGTCGGCACGGTGGCGAGCGAGACGAGGTTGTTGATGACCGTCGGCCGCCCGAACAGGCCCTTGTGGGCCGGCAGCGGCGGCTTCGGCCGCACCGTGCCACGCTTGCCCTCGAGGCTTTCGAGCAGCGCCGTCTCCTCGCCGCAGACATAGGCACCGGCGCCGACGCGCACTTCCATGTCGAAGGCGTGGGCCGAGCCCAGCACGGAGACGCCGAGCACGTTGGCGCGCCGGGCGATCTCGATCGCCGCATTCAGCGTGCGGATGGCGTGCGGGTATTCCGAGCGGACGTAGACGTAGCCCTTGGTGGCACCGACCGCGATGCCGGCGATCGCCATGCCTTCGACCAGGGCGAAGGGGTCGCCCTCCATGATCATGCGGTCGGCGAAGGTGCCACTGTCCCCCTCGTCGGCATTGCAGACGATGTACTTCTGGCCGGGGGGCGTGTCGGCGACGGTCTTCCACTTGATGCCGGTCGGGAAGCCGGCGCCGCCGCGGCCGCGCAGGCCGGACGCCGTCACTTCTTCCACGATCTTGGCCGGGCCTATCTCGATCGCCCGGGCAAGGCCCGCGAGCCCGGCCCCGGCCTCGCCGCCGTGCGCCTTGTAGTCGGCGAGCGACAGGGGATCGACGATGCCGCAGCGGGCGAAGGTGAGCCGCGTCTGGCGCTTCAGCCAGGGGATCTCCTCGGTCGGCCCGAGCGCCAGCGGCCCGCCGGCGGTGCCGTCGAACAGGCCGTCGGCGACCAGCCCCGCCACGTCGGCGGGCGCCACCGGGCCGTAGGCGACGCGGCCGGCGTTGGTCGCCACCTCCACCATCGGTTCCAGCCAGAACAGGCCGCGCGAGCCGTTGCGGACGATCTCCACCGTCCGGCCCGCCGCAGCGGCGGCCGCCGCGATCGCCGTCGCAACGCCGTCGGCGCCGACGGCGATCGCCGCCATGTCGCAGGGCACGTAGATCCGGACGGCGGCGGAGGTCGCGGACGGGGTCATTCCGGCGGGGTTCATGTCCGGCACGCTCATGTCGCCATCACCCCGGTCACGACGCCGTCGAGGCGGGCGGCGTCCAGACGGCCGATCGGCGCGCCGTCCAGCAGCGCGGCCGGCGCGGTGGCGCAAAGGCCGAGGCAGTAGACCGCCTCCACCGTCAGCCGCCCGTCCGGCGTCGTGCCGCCCCAGTCGAGGCCGAGTTTCGCGAGCACGTCGCGGTGCAGCGCCGCGCCGCCGACGGACTGGCAGGCCTCGGCCCGGCAGAGCTTCAGGACGTGGCGGCCGGCCGGCTCGGCCCGGTAGTCGTGGTAAAAGGTGACGACGCCATGCACCTCGGCGCGGGAGAGGTTGAGCGCGTGGGCGATCAGGGGCTTCGCCGCCTCCGGCACGCAGCCGAAGTGCTCCTGCAGGGCGTGCAGGATCGGCAGCAGGGCGCCGGGAACGCCGTCGAAGCCGGCGATGATGGTGCGCGCCTCGGCCTCGTCCCACGGCGCATGGCGGCTGGCAACGCGGCCGGTGGCGGGACCGGCACCCGCACCGTGGCCGGCTCCGCCGCCGGCAGAGGTGGCACCGGGTGCGGCGTGAGCGGCACCACCGCGCCCAAGGGTGGGGCTGGGGGCCGTGGAGAGGCTGGTCATCTCGGCGTCGCTTCCTCGTCTCCCGCCCGGTCGGCACGGAACGGCGTCCCGTCCCAACCGGAAAGCCCGGGTCACGCGGGGCTCTCATGCCACCGCGCCCCGGCAGTCTTGATTGGTTCGAATCTAGGCCCGCGCGAGCCATGGGTTCAAGCGGGCGTCCGGCGTGCCGCGATAGAAGACGTCTATCGTTGGGGATGCCACCGAACCTCCCTATGGGGTCATTCCCGGCCTTGTGCCGGGAACCCATGCGAGGCCAGCCGGCGGCACGACGGGAGGCTGTCTTCGCCGCGAGGTATGGGTTCCCGGGACAAGCCCGGGAATGACTATGGAGAGGGCGGAGGATCGGCGCTCGGCTGCGCCTCGCTTGTCCGGGATGACGACGGAGGGGTGAGCGACCCCCGCCCGCTCTAACCCACCTTGATGCCCCGCCCCCTACCCCGCCGTCTCCAGCGCCTCCGACAGGCGCCGCGCCTCCGTGAGCAGCGCCGCCGCCATCGCCGTCGCCGGCTCGCGGACCGGCACGATCAGGCCGATGGTGTGGACGGCCTCGGGCTCGGTGATCGGGATCGACTTCACCTCCGCGTCGACCAGCAGCGTCGCGGCGAGGCGCTCCGGCAGTACGGTGGCAAGGCCCCCCGCCCGCACGTGGGCGGCGAGCACGATGACCGAGTTCGATTCGAGGATCGGGTCGGGCTCGGAGCCAGCGCCGCGCAGCAGCCGGTCGACGATGCGGCGGTTCTGCATGTCGGGCGGCAAAAGCCCGAGCGGCACCTCGCCGACCTCCCGCCAGGTGACGGTGGCGCGGTCGCCGAGCGGGCCGTCGGCGGTCGTCAGCAGCCGGTAGCGCTCGCGGTAGAGCGGCACCGTGCGCGAGCGGCCGACCGGCTCGTTGTCGAGATAGGAGAGCCCCGCCTCGATCTCGAGGTTTTCGAGCAGCGTCAGGATCTCCTCCGACGTGCGCGAATAGACGGTGAAGCGCAGGCCCGGATGGCGGGCGCGCAGCGGCGCCGTCAGCGCCGGGACGAAGCCGACCGCCGTCGGCACGACGCCGAGACGGAGGTGCCCGGTCAGGCCCTGGCGCAGCGCGGCGACGTCCTGGCGCATGGCGCGGCTGTCGGCGACGATGCGCCGGCCCCATTCGAGCACCCGCTCGCCCTCGGGCGTGAAGCCGATGAAGCGGCTGCCGCGCTGCACGAGCATGACGCCGAGCTGGTCCTCGAGGCTGCGCACGCCGGCCGACAGCGTCGGCTGCGTCACCCCGCACGCCTCCGCCGCCCGGCCGAAGTGCCGCTCGCGCGAGAGGGCGAGGAGGAATTCGAGCTTGTCGATCAAGGGCGCGGTCCCCCGGGCGATGCCGCCCGGGAAAGGGTTGTAAGGGGTCGGGGCGGCGGCGTCACGCGGTGGGGTGGGGCTGGACGCAATCTAAGGCCAAGGTGGACCGGGAGTCTCTCACTCGGCTCCACAGCACGCCATCAAGCTCTCAATATTCAAGAAGCGAATAATATCCTGGAGGCTTAATATTAGACAGGCCGTACCGAAAATAATACTTTCTCGCAACTCGCCAACTCCTCACAAAGCTGGGAAGCTGCGCATTTGCCGGCAGACTAGGATAACTATACCAAGTGCCTTCTATCAACTTTTTTCTCGACAGCTTTGGCAAGGTCACACCAAAATTGGACTTCAGTACTTTCAAACGCTCGGCATGAGCGCGCTCTATAACATTCACCAACCATCCATCCAGCACCCTCAATTGCTGCATGTCGGTGACGAGCGGAAAAAAGGCCATCAGCCCTCGTACATGAGGAGGCGGCTTGTCATCGTCCAAGAACTCCGAAATCTGCGACTCATGCAATCCTCCATATATATATTTACGAATCTCATTTAGACAAGTCAGTAAATCCCAATCAAAAAACCCAGGACCAACTCTGCTTCTACTGAATTTCCCTGAACTTCCGCGCCGGTGAAGGAAAAGGTGCTTATGAATGATACTTGAGATTCGTGATTTTATACGAGCCATCGATCTTCTAGGAAGACAGACGCCTTCTCCAGTAAATCTATGCCCGAGATAGTCGATGAAGTTAATGGTATCGAGTTTATCGCCATCACCAACATCGAGAAAGAAAGTTCGCCTTTCCCTCTCTGGCCCTCCGCCAAGGAGCATTATCCCCGGCGATTTTTTGTAATTAATCTGCAATCCCGCTGCATTACAATGATGCCTAAAGGCAGAAGCGATTGCGGTTGCATCTGTGTAACTGTGCGCAACGGCAACTACATCGTCTGCGAACCTAAAAAACGAACCATTGAGACGCTCAAGCCATAAATCCAGCACATGGGCCGCTATGTTTGATAAAAACAACGACAAAGAACTTCCCTGAGGAACCCCCTTATCACGAATGTCAAATGATCCTTTTTCATATGTCGTGATATGCGCAAATCTGTGAGACATGAATGATCTAATTGCGGATCTTTCGGCAGCAGTGAGCAGAAAGAGTCTTTTTTCTAGAATTATTTTGGTTAGATAAGAGTGATCTATTGTATCAAAGTATTTTGAGAAATCGTATTGAATGATATAGGATTTTGGGGACTCAAGTGATCGAGACAGATTGACAACTGCATCAAAAACATTCTGATCAGGTCGATAAGCATAGCTAAATCTCGAGAATAGCGATATATTTCTTTTAGTTGCCGCCCTGTGTACAACATTGGCAGCGCCGAGTCAGGCACCGAAAATGCCATGATCTTGCGTGAAGTGCCGTCTGCTTTTGGCAAATCGAATTGAATTGCGGGGACAGGTGTGTAGGAGTCTGCTTGGAGCTTTCTCCAAATAGTTTTGCTTATGTACTTGGCATGGGTGATGCAATAGCAGGGATCAAAATGCGGGTGGAACCGCCACCACGTCGGAGCAGACGTCGAGGGCAGGCCAGCGGTTTCACCTGTTCGCTTATTGTATCGGTCTGCATTCTTTAACGCGACGGCGTTCGACGCTTTAATACCATTCAGTACAGAGCGTGCCTTCCGGACGATCGCTTCTTCAATTAACTCTTGCACCCAGATCTCCCCCCGTGGAACTGCCCCCGTGTCTCCACGAGGGCAGTCACCACAGATGGAGAGTCAGGGATTCGTTTTGCGGTTGGCGAAGAGCCCTGCAGGGCTCAACTGCAAAGTAATTTCCCAACCGTGGCTAGCGCGACACGCGCATGAGATAAGTCACCACCATCCGGCTGCCGCGTCAATAGTCTTGTTTGTGCAGAGTATGTAACTTGGGAGCACTGCCTCCCTAGGAATCTCCAATTCTTCGCGCCAGAGCCACCATGCCCCCCTCCCCCCTCCACATCCGCCTCATGCTTCCCGCCGAAGTCCCCCTCGCCGTCGACTGGGCGGCCGGCGAAGGCTGGAACCCCGGGCTCGAGGATGCCGGGCCGTTCGCCGCAGCCGATCCGGACGGGTTCCTGATCGGCACCATCGATGGCGAGCCGGTCGCGACGATCTCGCTGGTCGGGGCAGGCCCGGCGTTCGGCTTCCTCGGCTTCTACATCGTCGCCCCGGCCTTCCGCGGCCGCGGGCACGGGCTCGCGATCTGGAACGCCGCGCTCGCGCGCCGGCCGTTCACCACCATCGGGCTCGACGGCGTCGTCGATCAGCAGCCGAGCTACCGGAAATCCGGTTTCGTGCTCGTCCACCGCAACGTCCGCTACGGCGGCCGGGTCGACCCGGCGGCGCTGCTGACGATGGACGGGGCCGTCGCCGGCGGGCTGGGGTCCGCAGCCGCCCTGCCCGCCCCCGGCGGCGGCGTCATCCTGGCCGTCGACGCCGCCCTCGCCCCGGCGGTCATCGCCTACGACCGGCCGTTCTACCCGGCCGACCGCTCGGCCTTCCTCTCGGCCTGGCTCGCGCCGACGGCGACGCGACAGGGGCTGGCGCTGGTGCGCGACGGCGCGGTCGTCGGCTATGGCGTCGCCCGGCGCTGCCGCACGGGCGCCAAGATCGGGCCGCTGTTTGCCGACGACGAGGCCGGCGCCGAGGCGCTGTTCCGGGCGCTGGCGGGGCGGTTCCCGGAGGGCGATATCTTCCTCGACCCGCCGGAGCCGCACGCCGCGGCCACCGCACTCGCCCGCCGTTTCGGGCTTTCGCCCGTCTTCGAGACCGCCCGCATGTACCGCGGCCCCGCCCCGGACCTGCCGCTGGCGCGCACCTATGGGATAACGACGTTCGAGCTCGGGTGAGGTGAGTGACTTCAGGCCGGCAGGCGCGCGGCGATGCCGTTCGCCTGCAGCGAGTCGACCGCCTTGCGGTCGAAAGAAAGGAAGACGTCTCCGCCGAGCCAGGCACCCTCGTGAGCGATGACGCCGTCCGCGAAGTCGCCGCCAGCGGCCAGGATCGCCAGGCCCGCTTCGGCGGCGGCCCGATCGACGGCGACATTCTCCGCGCTCACCAGCCGGCGGACCGCCTCGTGGACGTCATTCGGCGACAGCCTGTAGGCGCGCGTCAGCACCCACACGAACTCGCAGAGCGCCGGCAGGGTCAGCGCGACGGTCTCGGCCGTTGCAAGGGCGTCGCGGGCGAGGCGCCCCTGAGCCGGATCATCGTCGACGACGGCGCGCACCAGAATGTTGGTGTCGGCCGTCAGCCTCATCGCCGCCCGGCCCAGCCGTCGGCGGCAGCCTCGCCGATCTCCTCGATGGTCAGGCTGATGCCCCCGGGCCGCTTGAACATGCCGAAGGCCTCGGTGATCGAGCCTTTCGGCCGGACCGCCCGCAGCGCCACGGATCCGTCCGGCAGGACGTCGAAGGTGATCTTGTCGCCGGGTCCGACGCCGAGGTGCCGCAGCACGTCCTTGCGCAGAGTCACCTGGCCCTTGGACGTGATCGTCAGTTCACCCATCGGAACCTCCTTCCATCCCAACGAAAGTAAGGGCCTTATGCCTTACTGACAAGGGCGGCCCTCCCTCACGGCGAGGCGAGCTTCAGCCCGACGAGGCCAATGAGGATCAGCGCGATCGAGCCGATGCGCAGGAGGTCGGTGCTTTCGCCGAGATAGAGGATGCCGAAGAGCACCGTGCCCATGGCGCCGATGCCGGTCCAGACGGCATAGCCGGTGCCGAGCGGGATGGTGCGCAGCGCCAGCGCCAACAGAAAGATAGAGGCCGCCATCGCGGCGGCCGTCCCCAGCGACGGCCACAACCTGGTGAAACCCTCGGTGTACTTGAGCCCGACCGCCCAGCCGACCTCGAAGAGGCCCGCGACGAAGAGGATGAGCCACGCCATGAACGACGCTCCCGGTTCCGGGGGCCGTCCCCTCGGGTGTGGAGAATGCGCCGGGTCGTCCCGGCTCCCGCGAGCCTCGACGACGGCGGCGCCAGCGTCAATCCGGAACCCGACAGTCGAGCAGCGTCAGCGCGGCTTCCAGCAGGCGCTCGGTGGCGGCGGCGACGACGCGGCCGCCCTTCGTCGCCGGGCCGCCCTCCCAGGTGGCGACGACGCCGCCGGCGCCCTCGATGATCGGGATGAGCGGGGCGATGTCGTAGATCTCGAGGCTCGCCTCGACGACGAGGTCGACCTGGCCGGCGGCGAGCATGCAGTAGGCGTAGCAGTCGGCGCCGTAGCGCACGAGGCGGGCCTTCTCGGCGACCCGGCCGAAGCGGGCGAGGTCGTCGCCCTCGAACATCGCCGGCGCCGTCGTCATCAGCGTCGCCTCCTGCAGCGAGCGGTCCTGGCGCACCTTCAGGGCCGAGCGGGCGGTGCCGCGGCGCCATTCGGCGTGGTCGCCGTCGCCGAGGAAGACCTCGCCCATGTAGGGCTGGGACATCATGCCGACCGCCGGGCGGCCGCCGTCGACGCGGCCGACGAGCGTGCCCCACAGCGGGATCCCGGTCAGGAAGGAGCGGGTGCCGTCGATCGGATCGATCACCCAGATGCGGTCGGCCGTGCCGCGCTCGGTGCCGAACTCCTCGCCGATGATGCCGTCGCGCGGATAGGCGGAGCGCAGGATGGCGCGGATCGCCTCCTCGGCCGTGCGGTCGGCGACGGTGACGGGGTCGTACTGGCCACGGCTGCCCTTGTCGTCGGCCGCCACCGAGGTGCGGAAGTGCGGCAGCACCACCTGCCCCGCCTCCGCCGCGATCTCCGCCAGGAGATCGAAATCCGCCGCACCGCTGCCCATGCCCACGCCCCAGAATGCCCGCGTCAAAAATGAATGGATGTCCGATCGGACCCGCCCGCACCGGGCCCCGCGATCAGGCTGCGCCGATGACGTCAGATCTCCGCCACCACCCAGCGGATCAGGTCGTCCAGCACCTGCTTGAGGGCGACGTCCATCGCCGCCACGGCACTGTCGACGCCGTCGCCGGAGGAGCGCGCCTCGGCACGGAAGACGCGCGAGGCGACGACGCGGCCGTTGCGGTCGTCGAGGATCTTGGCGGCGATCTCGATGACGGCCGTCGGCGCGCCGCCGCTCTCGAGCTGGAAGTTCCGGATCTCGATCGGCAGCTGATAGTTGATCAGCAGGCCCTCGCCGGGGAAGCCGACGGCGTGGACGCGGCCGGTGTCCTCGAAGGACTGGACGATGCGCGTCTGCAGCACCCGCGGCAGCCGGTCCGCCCACTGCACCCGGCCGTAGTAGCTGATCGTCTGGGCCGACGGCTTGACGGCGATCGAGTTCGTGTTGAGAGCCTGAAGCGCTCGCGGTTCCGGCACGAGGATCTGCACGCCGGCGCGGGCGCGGCCGGTGCCGGCCTCCGTCGCCGTGGCGGTGAGGTCGTAGATCGCCGTGGTGGCGGCGCTGCCGCCGCCGCAGCCGGCGACCGCCAGCGCCACGAGCATCAATGCGAGCGCGCGCACGCCGCCGCGCCGCTCGTCCGCTCGCTGCTCGAAGCCTGCTCGCACGCTCTGCCCTTCCCTGTTCACGGCCGTCAGCGCCGCTGCGGCTGGTAGGTCGGCTGGCCGGAGCCGCCGTAGATGACGCGGCTCGGGTCGCGCTCGAGGGAGTTCACCGCGGCCTCAATCGCCGACAGCGTCTGGCGCGCCTGCTGGATCGTTGCCGCGAGGTCGGAGAGGCCGGTGCTCGAGAAGCGCGACAGGCCGCCGGCGATCTGGCCGGCGCTCGGCTCGAAGCTCTCGAACACCGAGCGGATGGCGCGCGCCGCCCCGGTCGCCTCGGAGACGAGGCCCTGGCCGTCGCCCTCCACCATCGTCTCGACCTTGTCGATCAAGCCGGCGATGCGCGACGAGGCGGCGTTCAGCTTCTCGACCATCTCGCGCGCCTGGTTGGCGATGACGTCGACGTTGCCGGTCTGGGCCTCGACGTCGGCGGCGAACTTGCGCGCCGATTCCGCCGCCGCCCGCACGTCCGCGACGATGACGTCGATGTCGCCGCCCTTGGTGGCGAGGTTGGCGCTGAGCGTCTCGACGTTCTGCACGATCGAGGACACCCGCGTGGGATCGACGGCCTCGAGGATCTGCGCGAGATCCGCGACCGCCGGCGACAGGCTGGAGGCGAGCGCGTCGATTCGGTCGGTGGCGGTGCGCACGTTGGTGATGATGACGTCGAGGTCGTCGCCGCGGTCGGCGATGCGGGTGGCGATGGCATCGATCGAGGCGGTGGCGCCGCGGGCACTGTCGATGAACGCCTCGATCGCCGGCATCTGCCCGGCGAAGCCGGCGGCGATGGTGTCGACGTTGGTGACGATGGTGCCGATGCGCTCGGACGGGATCGCGGCGATCAGCCGGTCGACCTCGGCGAGGCTGTTGTTCAGACCCGACGTGAACTCGCCGAGACGCCCCGCCGCCTCCTGAACGACCCGCACCACTTCCTGAACGTCATTGCCCACGCCGCTGAGATCATTGGAGAACGAGACGGCGTTATCGACGATGGTGCGGACCGCCTGCGGCTCCACTTCGAGCACCAGAGCCTCGACGCGGGTGACAATGCCCTCGAGCCGGTTCGACAGGTCGGCGATCGTCTGCGCCGCCTGGCCGACGTCGGAGAACATCGTCCGCACCTCGTCGGAATTGGCGGCGAGCGCAGAGGTGAACTCGTTGACGTTCTGCAGCGTCTGCGCGACTGCCGGTGCGTTGTCGGTGACGAGCTTCTCGATCTCGCTGAAGGTGGTGTCCGCCTTGCCGAGGATGTCGCGCGCACCCTTCAGGATGTCCTCGAAGGCGGAGCGGTCTGCCGCGATCAGCGGTACTTCCTCGTCCTCGAACAGCGAGGGCGCGTTCGGCGTGCCGCCCGTGAGGGACACATAGGCGATGCCGGTGAGGCCGGAGAAGCCGAGTTCGGCGCGGGTGTCCTTCTTCAGCGGTGCGGCCGGGTCGACCATCGTCGTCGCCTGCACGGCCGTGGAGCCCTCGCCGGCAAAGCGCAGGCGGGTCACCTCACCGATGCGGATGCCGTTGAAATAGACCGCGCCGCCGACCGCGAGACCGGTCACCGAGCCCGGAAAGAGGATGTCGACCGCGGTGCGGTTGGTGATCGAGCGGGAGGAATACAGCCAGTAGACGAAGCCGAAGGCGCCCGCGAGCACCATCAGCACGAACACCCCGACGGCCACGTAGTTCGCGCGCGTCTCCATGCCGTCGGCCGCTCCTTACGCTTTGATCGTCGCGGCCAGACGGCCGCCGCGGACGCCGCGGAAGTAGGAGCGGACCCAGGGATGATCAAACGCCAGCATCTCTTGGAGAGTTCCAGCCACAAGAACGCGCTTTTCGCCGAGGACGGCTATTCGATCGCACACCGAGTAGAGGCTGTCGAGGTCGTGCGTCACCATGTAGACGGTGAGGCCGAGGGTATCGCGCAACTTCGCGATGAGATCGTCGAAGTCGGCGGCGCCGATCGGGTCCAGGCCGGACGTCGGCTCGTCGAGGAAGACGAGGTCGGGGTCGAGGGCGAGCGCGCGCGCCAGTCCGGCGCGCTTGATCATGCCGCCGGAGAGCTCGGAGGGGTACTTCTCGGCCGCGTCGCGGGCGAGGCCGACCATCTCGATCTTGAGGAGCGCGATCTCGTCCATCAGCCGCGGGCTGATGTCGAGGTGCTCGCGCATCGGCACCTGCACGTTCTGCTTCACCGTCAGGCCGGAAAACAGCGCACCCATCTGGAAGAGCACGCCCCACCGCCGCTCGACCTTGGCGCGCTCGCGGTCGTTGAGCGAATCGAGGTCCTTGCCGAACACCTCGATGGTGCCGCCCTGCTTCTGCACGAGCCCGAGGATGGTGCGCATCAGCACCGACTTGCCGGTGCCGGAGCCGCCGACGAAGCCGAGAACCTCGCCGCGGTAGATGTCGAGGTCGAGCCCGTCGAGCACCGTCTTGGTGCCGAAGCGCACGGTGATGCCGCGGGCGCGGATGATCGCCTCGCGCTCGTTGGCAAGCGGTTCAGCGGGGGGCTTGGGGGCGGTCTTGTCCGGGCTCATATGCCGACCGTCGCGAAGAACACGGCGAAAATGCCGTCGACGACGATCACCATGAAGATCGCCTTCACCACCGAGGTGGTGGTCTGCCGGCCGAGCGATTCGGCACTGCCCTCGACCTTCATGCCTTCGACGCAGGCGACAAGACCGATGATCAGCGCCATGAACGGCGCCTTGACGATACCGATCATGAACGTCTCGAGGTCGATGGCGTCGAGGAGCTGGATCATGAAGGCGTCGGGTGACAGTCCGACGTAGGTGATCGCCACGATCATCGCCCCGAACAGCGCCGCCATGTCGGAGATGAAGGTCAGCGCCGGCAGCGCCAGCATCAGGGCGATCAGCCGGGGGATGATCAGCACCTCGAGCGGCCGCACGCCCATGACGGTGAGGGCGTCGATCTCCTCACGCATCTTCATCGAGCCGATCTCGGCGGTGAAGGCGCTGCCGGAGCGGCCGGCGAACATGATGGCCGTCAGCAGCACGCCGAGTTCGCGCAGCGCCAGCACGCCGACGAGGTCGACGACGAAGACGTCGGCGCCGAAGCGGCGGAGATAGAACGCACCCTGCTGGGCGACGATGGCGCCGATCAGGGTCGACATCAGCACCATGATCGGCACCGCGCCGCGCCCGGTGGTGTCGATGTGATATAGGATCGAGTTCCAGCGCAGCCGCGAGGGATGGGCGAGGCAGCCGATAAGGCCGACGGTGAAGGCACCGAGAACGTTGAGGACCGCGACGACGTCCTCGCCGATCAGCACCGACCGGCGGCCGACGATCTCCGGGATGCGCGTCCACGTCCATGGCTGCCGTCGTGGCGCCCACGGCTCGGGAACGTGGCTCTCGACCTCCGTGATGAGGGTGCGGCGATTCTCCGGCAGCCCCGTCAGTTCGACGCGCGCCCCGGCAAATTCCAGCGATGCGCGCAGGCGATGCAGCAGCCAGGAGCCGGCGGTGTCGAGCTCCGTGACCTGCGACAGGTCCATGACGACGCGGCGCTTCTGGCCGAGCTGCACGCCGTCGACGAGCTTTTCCGCAGCCCGGCCGGTCGTCAGATGCCAGGCACCCGCCGCCACCAGGCGTACTTCGTCGCCCGTGTCCTCGACGTCGAGCCGGGGCGCGTCGTCGGCTTGCGTCCGGCTCATCACCACCGCTTTCGGTCTCTTGTCGCTCGCCCCACTTGAAGCCTATTACTTGGTCGGCGCCGCACCGTCGAGGGATCGCGGCGCCCGTGGGAGGCTCGCCCACGTTGAAGCACCTTCCGCCACCCCCTCCCTGCGGCCGTATCGACGAACAACGGGGCGCTCCCTGATGGACATTCCACGTCCCTATCTAATCTTTCTCGGCGACGTGCCGGACGCGCTCGCTGCCAAGACCGGCCTCGGCGTCGTCGACTGGCGTCGCGACTGGTGCGTCGGTCAGTGGCGGCTGCCGGGATGCAAGGCCGACGCCAAGCTCACCGACATGGAGGCCGCCGAGGCCGCCGCCAAGGGTGCGAAGACGATGGTCGTCGGCGCGGTCAATGCCGGCGGCGTGCTGCCGGAGCACTGGGTCGATTCGATCCTCGCCGCGCTCGATGCCGGGCTAAACGTGGCCACCGGCCTGCACAGCCGCCTCTCCGACGTGCCGGCAATCCGCGAGCGCGCGGCGGAGAAGGGCCTGTCGCTGTTCGACGTCCGCCACTCGCCGGTGAAGTTTGCGACCGGCAAGGGCAACAAGCGCACCGGCCGCCGCCTGCTGACGGTCGGCACGGACTGCTCGGTGGGCAAAAAGTACACCGCGCTGGCGCTGGAAACCGGCATGCGGGACAAGGGCTTCGACGCCGATTTCAAGGCGACGGGTCAGACCGGCGTGCTGATCTCCGGGCGCGGCGTGGCGATCGATGCGGTGGTGGCGGACTTCATCTCCGGCGCCGTCGAGTGGCTGACGCCGGATGCCGACCCGAAGCACTGGGACCTCGTCGAGGGCCAGGGCTCGCTGTTCCACCCGTCCTTCGCCGGCGTGTCGCTCGGGCTCCTGCACGGCGCCCAGCCGGACGCCTTCGTGGTCTGCCACGAGCCGACGCGCACCAACATGCGGGGCGTCAAGACACCGCTGCCGACCATCCAGCAGGTCATAGACCTCACCGTCACCTGCGGGCGGCTGACCAACCCGGACATCCGCTGCGTCGGCATCGCGGTCAACACCGAGCACCTCGACGACGCGGCCGCCCATACGGTGCTGGCCGAGACGGCGGCGGCGCACGGCCTGCCCGCCGTCGACCCGATCCGCACCGGCGTCGGCCCGATCGTCGACAAGATCGCCGCCGACTTCGGGCGCTGACGCCAAGGAGCCCCCGATGGCCCCGCGCCTCACCACCCGCGTCGAGCGCTGGCCGATCGCCGGCACCTTCACGATCGCCCGCGGCTCCAAGACGGAAGCCGTGGTGGTGATCGCCGAGATCGCCGACGGGCCGCACGTCGGCCGCGGCGAGTGCGTGCCCTATGCGCGCTATGGCGAGAGCGTCGAGGGCGTCGAGGCGGACGTCAGGGCGATGGCGGATGCCGTCGCAAGCGGGCTCGATGCGGCCGGCCTGCAGACGGCGATGAAGGCGGGCGCTGCGCGCAATGCGCTCGACTGCGCCCTCGTCGACCTCGCGGCGAAGCGGGCCGGCACCAGTGCCGCCGCCCTCCTCGGCCTGCCGCCCCTGCAGCCGGTCGTGACCGCCTACACGCTGAGCCTCGGCACGCCCGAGGCGATGGGAGCCGCAGCGGCCGCCGCCTCCGCTCGGCCGCTCCTGAAGATCAAGCTCGGCGGTGCCGGCGATCCGGAGCGGCTCGCCGCCGTCCGCGCCGGTGCCCCGAACGCGACGCTGATCGTCGACGCCAACGAGGGATGGACCGACGCGCTGTTCGCCGAGAACATGGCCGCCTGCGCGCGGGCCGGCGTTGCGCTGGTCGAGCAGCCACTGCCGGCGGGCGCTGATTCCATGCTCGCCGACGTGCCGCACGCGGTGCCCATCTGCGCCGACGAGAGCCTGCACACCGCCGCCGACATCCCCCGCCTCGCGGCGCTCTACGACGCGGTCAACATCAAGCTCGACAAGGCCGGCGGCGTCACCGAGGCCCTCGCCATCGCCACGGCGGCGCGTGCGCACGGGCTGAAGGTGATGGTCGGCTGCATGCTCGGCTCGTCGCTTGCGATGGCGCCGGCGGTGCTGGTGGCCCAGGGCGCCGACTTCGTCGACCTCGACGGCCCGCTGCTTCTCGCCCGCGACTGCGAACCGGGCCTGGTCTTCGACGGCTCGACGCTGATGCCGCCAAGGCCGCAGCTGTGGGGCTGAAAGCGCCGCGCTCGGTTTCGTGACCCCTCCCCCCTCGTGGGGGAGGTGGCGGGCGAAGCCCGCCGGAGGGGGCCGCCGCGCGAAGCGCGGCGGTACGGCGCCTGAGAGTTCTGCAACGTCGCCCGCCGACGGCTGACGCCGCCGGCGGCCCTCCCCGGACCGCTCCGCGGTCCGACCCTCCCACAGGGGGAGGGTAAGGCGAAGAGAGCCCCCTACCGCCCCTCCCGCACCATCACCCACGCGGCGATCAGCAGCCCTGCCCCGGCTGGCACCGTCATCGTCAGGAACGCAGCCGATCCCAGCGCAGTATAGAGCGGCCCCGACAGCGCCGTGGCGCTCGCCATCACCAGGGCGATGACGCTCGCCGCCAGCGACTGCACCGCCCCCGTCCGCCCCGGCGAGGCGGTCTCCGAGACGCGGCGCACCAGAGCGAGGTGGGTGGCCGCGAAGGAGAAGGCGTGCAGCGCCTGGGCGGCGATCAGCACGGCGAACCCAGGCTCGGCCGCGATCGTCACCCAGCGGACGATCGCCGCCAGTGCCGCCACGACGGCGAGCAGCGACGCGGAAGGGCGCGACGTCCAGCGGTGCGGCAGGGCGAACAGGATCACCTCGCCGATGACGCCGATGCCCCACAGCATGCCGATCTCGGCCCCCGAGAAGCCGCGCGCCTCGAAGGCGAGCGAGCCGAAGCCGTAGACCATCGCGTGGCTGCCCTGGACGAGGGCGCAGGCGGCAACCAGCGGCAGCGCCGGGCGGATCGCCAGCACGGCATCGGCGAAGCGCGGCCGCTCGGCCGGCCTCGCAGCACCGTCGCTGCGGGCACTCGCCGCCATCAGCGCGGCGGCGACCACCGTGAGCGCCAGCGTCGCCATCATCATCGGCCAGACGGCAGTCGCCGGCAGCACGCCGAGCACGGCGCCGGCGGCGAGCGAGGCGGCGATGAAGGCGGCGGAGCCGCAGAGCCGCATGCGGCCGTAGTGGGCCCGACCGGCCCGTGCGACCGCCATCGCGGCGGCGTCGGCGATCGGCAGTTGCGTCGTCCAGACGGCCGTGAAGGCGAGGCTGACGACCAGCAGCGCGACGACGCCGGACGACACCGCGACGAGGCCGAAGATCGCCAGCGACGCAATGGCATAGGCGAGGATGGCGCGGGGCAGCGAGCCGATGCGGTCGGCGAGCGCGCCCATCGCGGCGAGCGTGACGACGCGCGCCGCCATCGGCACGGCGAGCACGATGCCGATCTCGTCCGGCGTCAGCCCGACGGCGGCGAGATAGATCGGGAAGTACGGCAGGTGGACGCCGACGGAGAGGAAGATCGCGGCAAAATAGAGCGAGATCGTCCAGGGGGCAGGAAGGCCCGCCGCGGCCGTGACGGTCGTTGGACGGTCCGTGGGGCGCTCCGTCCTCGGGGCTGCGGTCAAGCAGGGTTCTCCGCCAGCGCCCGCGCCAGCACCGCCTCGTCGACGTTGCCGCCCGACAGCACCACCACCGACGTCTTGCCGCGACCGTCGATGCGGCCCGAGAGCAGCGCCGCGAGCGCCACCGCTCCGCCCGGCTCCAGCACGAGCTTCAATTCGCGGAAGGCGAAGGCGACGGCGGCAAGCGCCTCGGCGTCACTCACGGCGACGGCGCCGGCGAGCGTCCGGCGGTTGACCGGAAAGGTCTTCTCGCCGGGCATGTTCGACATCAGCGCGTCGCAGAGCGAGCCGCCAAGGCGCTCGTTCTTCAGCCGCTCGCCGCCTGCCAGCGACCGCACGTGGTCGTCGAAGCCCTCGGGCTCGACGGCGTAGACGGCCACATCCGGAAACGCGTCGGTGAGCGCCGTCGAGATGCCGGCGACGAGGCCACCGCCGGAGGCCGGCGCCATCGCCAGGTCCGGCACAATGCCGAGCCGTCGGCACTCGCCGGCGATCTCGAGCCCGACGGTGCCCTGCCCGGCCATGACGCCGAAATCGTCGTAGGGGTGGACGAAGGTGGCGGTGCGCTCGCCGGCGATGGTGCGGGCGATCGCCTCGCGGTCCTCCGTCAGGCGGTCGTAGAGCACCACCTCGGCGCCGAGCGCGCGGGTGCGGGCAATCTTCATCGCCGGCGCGTCCTGCGGCATGACGATGACCGCCGGCATGCCGAGGATGGCCGCCGCCGCCGCCACGCCCTGGGCGTGGTTGCCCGACGAGCAGGCGACGACGCCGCCCTTGCGCTCTGATTCAGGGATCGTCGACAAGCGGTTGAAAGCACCGCGGAATTTGAACGACCCGGTCCGCTGCAGCGCCTCCGGCTTGAGGAGGACGCGGCCACCTATGCGCGCGTCCAGCACATCCGACGACAGCAGCGGCGTCACCGCCGCCTGCCCGGCAATGCGACCTGCCGCGGCAGCGATGTCGGCGACGGAGAAGCCGGTGGCGTCAGTGGCGGACATGGGAGGCTCGCGGGAACGGAGGACGGCGTGCCGTTCGCTTGCCCGAGCGCCGGCGCGGCGTCAATCGCGGTCGGCGCTGCGAACACCAACGCTCGCTGTGAGGCCAGCACCACCCCTCGATGCGTGTCCCCTCTCCCAGCCCCGCTGGGAGAGGGTGCCCGAAGGGCGGGTGAGGGCCGCGTCGCGCGAGCGGCGCGGACGGCGGCGAGCACTGTGCTCGTGGCTTCGGCGCACTCCGCGCGCCGCCCTCATCCGCCCTTCGGGCACCTTCTCCCGCCTGAGGCGGGAGAAGGGAAATGCGGCGACCGCAGCAATAAACCAAACCTCTGCATGATCTTGGCGGATCGTGTTCAAAGCCTTCTGAGGTGGTTGTCCCAGGCCACCTCGGCGTGGCCGACGCCCGCGTCTGCCCCCGCGCGGCGGACGACGACGTCACCGTCGCCGCTGGTCAGCACGAAGCCGCCGCCGGTGGCGGGGGCGGCGCCGCAGCCGTCGTGGAGGGGGCGGCGGTCAACCACCGCCTCGGTCTCGGTGTCGACGACGAGCACGATGCCGCCGCGCGGGCCGGAGACGGCCAGTCGGCGGCCGTCGTCGGCGATGGCGAGGGAGCCGACATAGTGGCGGAGCGCCTCCCGCGCCTCGTCGGGCAGCGCCACCAGGCGCAGGTCTTCGCCGGGGGCGTGCACGGCCAGGAGCGGCGCGGCGGCCTCGTCGGCGCCCTCCCACTGGCAGCCGAGCCAGGCACGGCCGCGGCCGTCGACGGCGAGGTGGCGGGGGCTGAGGCTCTTGAGGTCGGCGGGTGGCGCGACGCTCTCCAGGAGGTCGCCGGTCTCGATGTCGACGCGGGCGAGCGAGGGCTGCATGTCGGCGAGGTTGAGGGGCGCGCGCGGATAGTCCGGGTGCGTGAGGATACCGCCGTTGGCGACGATCAGCGTGCGGCCGTCGGGGGCGAACAGGATCTCGTGGGTGCCGACGCCGTGGCAGGGAAGCTCGCCGATGCGCGCGAAGCCCTTGTCGACGTCGTAGACGCCGATGACGCCGACGCCCTCCTCGTAGGCGTTCTCGGCGGCATAGAGCAGCCGGCCGTCGCGGGAGAATTGGCCGTGACCCTCGAAGTGGCGGCCCTCGGCGGCCTCGATGACGCGGTCGGGGGCACCGGCGCGGTCGAGGACGATCGCGAAGGTGCCGGGGCGGCGAGCGAACAGCGCGAGCCGCCGGCCGTTCGGGTCGACGGCGGCGCAATGGCCGCGGGCGGGGATGTCCGCGGTGCGGAGGATCGCGCCGGTCTCGTCCAGCAGCGCGACGCCGAAGCGGCCGTCGGGAAAGCGGCAGGCGGAGGCGTATTGTGCCCCCTGCCCGGCGCGCGCCAGCGGTGCCACGGCGAGCGACAGTATGAGCCCGCCACCGGCCGACAGCAGCGCGCGGCGGTGGAGGCCGACGGCCTCAGTCGCCGTCGAGCGCATTGAAGCCGACGCTGAGGCCGAGGTCGGCGGCGATCGTCGTCGCCATGGTGGTGCGGACGCTGGCGAGCGCGATCGTCACATAGTCGAGCTTGCCCCGCAGCGCCGGCTCGGTCGCGATGGCAGCGACATCGCTGCCGGCGAGCGCGGCGACCGTGCGCTCCGCCTGGCTCAGCTCGAAATCGACCGAGCTCTGCGCCCAGGCGTCCTGCTCCGGCAGGTCGGCGGCGATGCCGCTCGCATCGATCAGGTCGCGCTGCGCCTGGATGGCGGCGGTCAGGTAGGCGACGGTCGCGCCGCTGCGGGCATAGGGGAAGCGGTTGGGCTTGGCCTTGTCGGGCGCGTCTCCCATGGCGGGGCGCAGCGCCAGGTCGCGGATCTGCTCGAGGCCGGTGAGCGAGGCCTTCAGGACCTCGTTCGCCGCCTCCTCCCAGGACCGGTATGCCGGGTTTTCAGGGCCGGGATTGAGGATCGGAACGTCGCCGCTGGCCCAGGCCTCGTCGAGCGCAACGCCGATCGCCGCAACGTTGCCGGCCGCCGCCTTTGCGACGATGCAGTTGCGGGCGAGCCCGGCGGGGTCGGTCTCGGCCGGCAGCACCACCACGAGCCGCTCGATCGCCGGCAGGCCCTGAACGGCGGCGCTCTGGCCTGCGATGCGGGCGGCGTCGAGCTCGTCCAGCGCCGGGCCTGCGAGCAGCTGCCGCAGCTGCCGCTCGACGACGCCGCGCGGGTCCGGCCAGAAGGCAATGCGCTCCAGCCGGGCATCGGTGGCGGCGGGACCGAAGCGCAGGAAGTCGAGGCGAGCCCAGGCCTTCACCGCGCCGCCGAAGGCGTCGCGGACGGCACGGTGTTCGATGCGGCCTGGCTTGGCACAGAAGTGGTCGACGGCGTGGGCAAGCACCTCGGCGCGGTGGCGGAAGGCGTGGTAGGCGGGGCGGAAATAGCCCTCGACGGCGCTGGTTACGACCGCCTGCTGGCGGGCCGTCACCGGGTCCGGACCAGAGGCGACAGCGGCGCCACCGGATACCGCCAGAGCCAAGCTCGCCGCCAGTACGAAACGTACTTTCATAGGCTTTCCAGATAGTTGAGGAGCGCTTCTCGATCAGCGACGGAAAGCGCCCGATAGGACGCGCGCGCCGCCGTCGCCTCGCCGCCGTGCCACAGCACGGCTTCGTCGAGTGTAGAGGCCCGGCCGTCGTGGAGATAGCGCCGGCTCGCCGGATGGCGGCCGACGAGCCCCACCAGCGGCGCCGTGCGCCACTCCGACGGTGCCGCGTCGCCAGCGACGGCGGGGTCGGCGAGGCCGTCACCGAGGTCGTGGAGCAAGAGGTCGGTGAAGGCCGGCACGGTGCCGCCGCCGACGGCGGGCAGGACCGGCACGTGGCAGGCGGCACACCCGGTGGCGGCGAAGACGGCGGCGCCGGGTGCGTCATCGGCCGGAGCCCGGGGCCGGAGGTCGGCGAGGAAGGCGCCGATCGCGGCCGTCATCGGCGCCGCCACCTCGTGCGGCCCGCCACGGTCGCCGCCGCCGTGGCGGGCGTCGCGGCACGCGGTCTGGACAGGCGTGCAGTCGCCGGCGGGATCGGGGAAGGTTTCGGTCGAGAGGCCGAGGTCGACGGTGAAGGCGGCGGCGACCTGGCGGTCGAGGGTGGCGCCGGTCGCGCGCCAGCCATAGCGGCCGATCGCGCGCCCCCCTGCCCCGTCGCCGACAAAGTGGACGCGGCCGGAGATGCCGTCACCGTCGGTGTCGTGCGGATCGGCGAGCGCCAGGATCGCCGCCGCGTCGACGGTGTCGAAGGCGGCGAGGCCGACGAGGGACGGCGCTCGGCGGACGCCGGCGGCGGCCGTGACCGGCCCGAAGGCGAGCGCCTCGAGGCGCGGCGTCACCCGCGGCCCCGGCTCACCGTCGAGCGCGGTCTGCAGCGCGAACACCACCTCCGCCTCCGCCGCCTGGCCGGGCAGGCCGCGGGTCTGGATCTGGTCGCCATAGACGGGGTCGCCTTGGCCGGTGGCATCCGCCAGCCGCACCACCAGACCGGCGCCGGCGAGGTCGCCGCGGTCGTTCGCCGAGATGCGCGCCGCGCCGCCGCCCTGATGGCAGCCGGCGCAGGAGCGGGCGTTGTGGAGCGGGCCGAGGCCGTCGGCCGAGCCGGTGGAGGCGCCGGCGGCGACCCAGACGCGCTCGAACACCGCCTTGCCGACGATGGCGTCGAGGCCGCCGGCGGCCGCGGCCCCCCCGGCGACGGCGACGATCAGGGTTGTGGTGAGCGCGAGGCTTCTCACATCACCCTCACGAAGCCCATCATGCCGGTCTCCTGGTGCTCGATGATGTGGCAGTGGAGCATCCAGTCGCCGGGATTGTCGGCCACCAGCGCCACCTCGAGCCGCTCCTTCGGGGTGAGCAGCACGGTGTCGGCCCAGTGCGGCACGATCTCGCGCCGGCTCGACGACAGCACGCGGAAGAAGTGGCCGTGGATGTGGATCGGGTGCGGGTGCGGGGTGACGTTGTGGAGCGTTAGCCGGTAGGTACGGCCGCGCTCCAGCACGGCGAGCGGCGGCGGCAGGCGGGCGTGACCGCCATCGGGCCACGGCTCTCGGTTGATCGCCCAGAATGAGCGGTCGGTCACGCAGAGCGGGCCGAGCGGCGGCGCCTCGGCGTCGCCGGCGATTTCGGCGACGCTCGCGCCGGTGGCGGTGGCGCTGAAGGTGAGCGTGAGCGGCAGCGCATTCGCGAGGTCCGGCTCGGCGAGGTCGGCCATCAGCAGCGGCGCCGGCTGGAAGGTGCCCGTGCGGCGGGTGTCGCCGGTGCCGGAAAGCGTCGCGAGCGTCACCGGCTGCGGGGCGTGGTAGTCGACCAGGCGGGCCTCGCGGCCGGCGGCGGGCGCGCGGACGACGAGGTCGAGGCGCATCGCCGGGCCGAGGCGCCAGGACCGCAGCGGGAACGGCGGCACGGCGACGCCGTCGATGGCGACGACGGCCGCTTCCGCCCCCTCGACGCCGATCTCGGGAATGCGGGTGGGGTCGACATTGAGGACGCGCAGGCGGCAGTCGCCACCCGCGGGCAGGTCGATGCGGAGCGCCGCCTCGCCGTTCGCCGAGCGGACAGTGCCGAAGCTGCCGGCGCGCGCGGCCCCCTCGTCAGTGAGGAAGGGCAGGAAGGCGCCGTCCTCGCCGATCCGCCAGTCCTTCAGGCAGACGAGCACGTCGGCGTCGTAGGGGACGGTCTCGTCACCCTCGGCGATCAGGACGCCGAGGAGGCCCCGGCCGAGCGTCTCGGCGGTGTTGCAGTGGGTGTGGAACCAGAAGGTGCCGGCGTCCGGCGGCGCGAAGCGGTAGCCGTAAGTGCCACCCGGCGGCACCGGCTTCTGGGTGAGATAGGGCACCCCGTCCTCGGCGTTCGGGATGCGCAGCCCGTGCCAGTGGACGCTCATCTCCTCCGCCCACGCCGGGAGCCGGTTGTCGAGCGTGGTGACGAGGGTGTCGCCGCGGCGGATGCGGACGACCTGCGGGAAGGCATCGCCCTCGAAGAAGGTCATCAGCGGCATCGCCCGCCCGCCGAAGGCCGGCAGGGTGACGGAGCGCTCGGCCGCGACGAGGGAGAGTGGCACCTCCCTGCCCTGCGGCATAACACCGACGCGGGCGAGCGGCGGCGGCCCGGCGGCGCGGGTCGAACGCCAGCCGAGGATGGTGGCGGTGAGGCCGGCAAGGCCGCCGAGGACGACGGAGCGACGAGTGGGGCGAAGCATCATGGCGGGCCGAAACGCAGCGGCCCGCCCGTCTCCGCCGAAGCGGGGAAGCGGGCGGGCCGAAGGGCCTTGGGAGGCGAACGCAGCATCTTCTCGACCTGGGGGCGGCGGCCGGACGAACCGGCCGCCGGTGACCTTCCTCAGTTGGCGCCGACGGCCGCCGGGTTGTCGAGGCTGTCGGAGCCCTCGACCGAGATCGTCAGGCCGAGCGCGGAGACCAGCCCCTCGACGGCGCGGGTCTGGGCGACCAGGGCGGTGACGATGTCCTCGATGATCTGGTTGCCCTCGGCATTGTCGGGCCCGATCATCTGGTCGTAAGCCATCTTGCCGCTGTCGGCGGTCTCCTTCATCACCGTCATCCTGGCGGTGGTATCGGCCATCGCCTGCTCGACGCGGGTGGCCGCCTCCGGCGCCTTCGCCGCGGCATAGGCGGCGAGGCCCGGACCCTCGAGCGTCGTTCCGTCGACGCGGGTGTAGGTGCCGGTGTAGAGCGCCACCATGCCGACCTGGTCATAGTAGTGCGAGTTGTGGGTGTTGTCGGAGAAGCAGTCGTGCTCCTCCTCCGGGTCGTGCAGGATCAGGCCGAGCTTGATGCGCTCGCCGGCGAGCTCGCCATAGGAGAGCGAGCCGATGCCGGTGAGGATGGTGGCGAGACCGCCCTCGGGACCCTTGGCGATCACGTCCTTGCGGGCCGCGCCATCCGGCCCCCACTGCTGCGCCATGTCCTCGAGGTCGTCGACGAGCAGCTGGGTGGCGACGACGAGATAGGCGCGGCGGCGCTCACAGTTGCCGCCGGTGCAGTTGGCGACGTCATAGTCGGTGGCGGGCCGGTTGCCGGCACCCGGACCCGTACCGTTGAGGTCCTGGCCCCACAGCAGGAACTCGATGGCGTGGTAGCCCATCGAGACATTCGCCTCGACCTCCTGGGCCTCCTGCAGGCCGGTGATGAGATCGGCGCTGATCGTCGTGGCGTCGATCTCGTCCGGGCCGACACGCAGCTTGGTCGAGCCGATGACGTTCAGCGCGTAGAGCGGATTCTCCTCGGAAACCTCGCCATAGGTCGCGCCGTCGACATAGTCGATCAGGCCCTCGTCGAGGGGCCAGGCGTTGACCTTGCCCTCCCACTCGTCGACGAGCGCGTTGCCGAAACGCAGGCCCTCGCTCTGCTGGTAGGGCACGCGGGCGGCGATCCAGGCGGTGCGGGCGGCGGCGAGCGTCGCGTCGGACGGTGCGTCGAGGAGGTCACCGATCGCCATCTGCAAAGTCTTGGCGGTGGTGAGGCTGTCCTCGTACATCGCCTGCGCGACGTCGGCGTAGTGGGTCACGACGGCTTCCGGCGCCGGGGCGTCGGCGGCCGAGGCGGAGGCGACCGCCGCGACGGTCAGGGCAACGGCGGCAGCCGTCGCCGCAAGGAGGGGAAGTCGGCGCATGGGTGAGCTCCATCGTGCCGCACACGGCGACTGCCGAGGCGGAGCATTCGCGGGCGGCACGTCCGGGCCGCACCGCTCCCGTTGTGCAACCGTCGCGGCTCAGGTGGCCGCGACGGTCAGTCCATGATCAGGAAGACGTGATCAGGAGGACGGGCCGTCGTCGTAGCCGACCTTGTCGACGATCTCGCTCGCTTCCTTGCGGTCGGCGGCGATGGTGGCGAGCGGCAGCGGATCGGGCTTCAGCTCACCCCAGGAGGCGACGATCTCGTTCACCTCGAGGCCCGGCTTCACCGGGTACTCGAAGTTGATGTTGGCGTAGATCTCCTGCGCCTCGTCGGAGGAGAGGAATTCGATCAGCTTCACCGCGTTGTCGCGGTTCGGCGCGTTCTTGGCGAGCGAGGCGCCGGAGATGTTGACGTGGGTGCCGCGGCCCTCGGCGTTCGGGAACAGGACCTTGATCGCCTGCGCCCACTCCTTCTGCTCCGGCTCCTTCTCGTTCGTCGCCATCAGGCCGACATAGTAGGTGTTGCCGAGGGCGAGGTCGCACTCGCCGGCGAGGATCGCCTTCGCCTGGTCGCGGTCGCCGCCGGCCGGCTTCACGGCGAGATTCTCCTTGATGCCCTTGATCGTCTCCTCGGCCTTGTCGGCGCCGTCGTTGGCGATCAGCGAGGCGAACAGGCCGATGTTGTAGACGTGCTGACCGGAGCGGGTGCAGATCTTGCCCTTCCACTTCGGGTCGGCGAGCTCCTCGTAGGTGATGGTGTCCTGGGCGACGCGGTCCTTGGAGGCGTAGACGACGCGGGCGCGCATCGTCAGGCCGATCCAGTGGCCGTCGGGGTCGCGGTACTGCGCCGGCACGTTCTCGGTGATCACCGCGCTCTCGACCGGCTGGGTGATGCCGAGCTGCTTGGCACCGTCGAGGCGGCCGATGTCGACCGAGAGGATGACGTCGGCGGGCGAGTTGGCGCCCTCGGCGGCGATGCGCTCCTCGAGACCCGAGCTCGCCGAGACGACGTTCGTCTTGATGCCGGTCTCCTCGGTGAACTTGTCGAGCAGCGGCTTGATCAGGTCCGGCTGGCGGTAGCTGTAGATGTTGACCTCGCCGTCGGCGGCGGCCGGCAGCGCGCCGAGGGAGAGCGCGAACGCCGCGGCGGCACTGGCGAGGAGGGCGTGATCGAACGTCTTCCGCATGGCTGGACCTTTCCCGTTGTTCCGACGTCGTGGCCGCATCCCGCTCTCACCCTCCGGCGGTTCGCGGCGCGAGCCATGACCTGAAGCGCAAGAAGCGGGAGCACCGACACGACCCGCGTCGATTGACTGTATCGGAAAAGAAACGAAGTGGGCCCGCGCTGTCAATCGACGATTTCGTCACAGAGAGAGATCGGAATGGTTTCACATGCGAGTTGAACAAGGAAGAATTCCGAACTCCAGCTCCCGCTCCAATCTTGAATTAAAATGATTCAAAACAGGGAAGTGATATTTTAGTTATTCTAATTCGTGTGACGGCAGCGCCAGCACGGGCGACCGTCGCTGATGCTGCGGGGAAGACACGGGCGGCACGCCGCCCCACATACCGCGGCCAGCTTCCGCTGGCGCGGGTCCACGTCCCTCCCCGCCCCGTCAGGGAACGATGCGGACGTCGGCTTCGGTGTGGAAGACGCCGGTCTGGCCGAAATCCTCCGAATACTTCTGCTTGATCTCGGAGATCTTGGCAGCGTTGGCCTCGTCATCGGGATGGACGACGATCAACACCTTGGTCAGTTCGGCGAGCACGGCGTCGGCACCGGGATTGCTGCCCTGGCCATAGGCGGTCACGACCGTCAGCCCCTGGGGAAAGCGCGGAGTCACCACCTCGGCGAGGAACCGCGCCCATTCCTGCTCGCTGACGCCGCGGCCGTCGGCGCTCTTCAGGCCGAAATAGAGCGTCGTCTGCACCGCAGCGATCTCGCCCATCCCGTCCTGTGCCCGCGCCGGCAGCGTCGCGCCGGCGGCGCACACCGCCAGCGAGAACAGGCAGGCGGCGGCGAAACGATGCATCGGACGGGCTTTCATCACGGTCGCTCTCCCCATTCCGCGAGGGGCCACGGCCCACCCCGCGTTTGCTTGACTTCCCCGAGCCTCGCCCCTTATATCCGCGCCACCCGCGCATCGCGCACCGGGCGGTTAGCTCAGCGGTAGAGCACTGCTTTCACACGGCAGGGGTCACTGGTTCAATCCCAGTACCGCCCACCATTCTTCCGCCGCGGCTTCAGGTCGGGCGCTTCTCTCCGTCAGCTTCCCTCGCTGTCGCGTTCCCCGCCGTTCGGGGACGGTCTAGATGCTGCCCTCGACCAGATCCGTCCAGTGGATGGTCCGGTTGCGACCGGCCTCCTTGGCGGCATAGAGGGCGCGATCGGCCGCGGCGATCAGGTCGGAGGGCGAGATCGAACCGAGGCAGTCGAAGGTGGCGATTCCGACGGTGATGGTCGTGCCGCCGAGTTCCGGGAAGACGGTGGCCTCGACGTCCGTGCGGGCGGCCTCCGCCACGGCCCTCGCGCCTTTTGCGTCGGTCTCCGGCAACAGCAGAGCGAATTCGTCGCCTCCGACGCGCGCGACGAGGTCCCCCGGCCGGCGGGCAGCGGCGAGCAACCGCTTGGCCACGACCTGCAGGACCATGTCGCCATAGGCGTGACCATGGCGGTCGTTGACCGTCTTGAAGCGGTCGATATCGACGACGAGCACGGATACCGGCCGGCGATTGCGCGACGCCCGCCGCATCTCGGTGATGATGACGCGCTCGAACCGGCGGCGATTGGCAAGGTTGGTCAGGGGATCGGTTTCCGACAGCAGCCAGAGGTTCTGCTCTGTCGCGTTGCGGCGGGCGATTTCCCGGCGCAGCAGCACGGCAATGCCGAACATGACGGAGCAGACGACGGCGGTGATCGCGAGGCTCACCACGGCCTGCCGCCGCCAGCCGAAGCCGAGCACGCCGTAACCGTGGCCGACTCCGACGGCGAGGATCATCGGCACGTCGGGGAGGCTGCGGAAGGCATAGAGACGTGTGACGCCGTCGATCGCGATCGCGCCCTGATAGGGAGCCCGCGGCGCGCCGAGATAGGGAAGTGCATCCGGAGAGCCGCGCGTGGTCCGACCGGTGTTCCCGTTGCCGTCGATGGATGGCAGGCGAAAGACGACCGTCTCCCCGCCCCACAGCAGCCAGACGACGCCATCCGAGCCGAGATCGAGGTCGGCGAGCGACTGCTCGAAGGACTCGACGAGGATTTCCGCCATGACGACGGAGCGCACACCGTCCCGGTCGGCGACGGCGCGCGCCACTGGCAGCACCTGCCGGTTCGAGAACAGGCCGATCCCCGGCGGCCCGACGACGAGCCGGCCCGGCTCTCGCACCGCGTCGAGGAACCAGACCGACGTGGCGAAATCCACCGCTGGCTGGACGACGGTCTCGCCGTGCGCCCCAACCAGATGGAGAGGGCGGCCGCCGCCATCGAGAATGACGACGGCGCCGAGCCCGCCGTCCTCGCGAGCCAGGGCGGAGAGGACGGCATAGTGGGCGGCGGTCAGTCGCGGCGGCCCGTCGAGGGGCAGCACCGCGAGCACACCGCGCAGGAAGGCGTCGGCGGACGCGATGTGCGCCTCGGAGTCATGACTGGCGAGGCTCGCGAGGTTCTCGACCGTCCGCGTGGCCGCCCGTTCGGCGGCATCGCGCGCGAGCAGGATGTTCCAGCCGATCAGGGCGAAGACGGCGACGCACAGAAGCGCAACGGCGGCGATGATGAAGGTTCCGCCGATGAGTTGGGCCCGCAGCCGCCCCCGCACGCCGCCGGGGCCCGGCGCAACAGCCCCGCCTCGGGCCGCTCGTGCCACGACCTCCAACCCTGAAGGACCATCCGCCAACACCAGCCCCGCCGGTCCGCGGCCTTCGACCCCGCCATCCGACGGTCGCCGCACGGCACCGGTCCGGCGGACCGAATCGCCGCCGAACCGTGCGAGGCGAAAGCTAGCGCGGCAGCGAACCGCCGCGCTTGAGGCGGATCAATCTCCGCCGTCGTTTCACGCGCCGTCAGCCCTCAGGCCACCGGCGCCTGGTCGTGACGAGCCTCCCCCCGCGTCTTCCACAGCGAGAACAGCACGCCGGCGGCGAGGATCACGAATGTGACGGCGAGCGACCATTCCGCCGGGAACTTGCCCCAGCCGAGCAGGTCGGCGACGAAGATCTTCGAGCCGATGAAGATCAGCAGCACCGCCAGCGCCTGCTTCAGATAGGCGAAGCGGTGCATCACCGCCGCCAGCGCGAAATAGAGCGCGCGAAGGCCGAGGATGGCGAAGATGTTGGAGGTGTAGACGATGTAGGGGTCGGTGGTGATGGCGAAGATCGCCGGCACCGAGTCGACGGCGAAGACGACGTCGGCGATCTCGATCAGCACCAGCGCCATGAACAGCGGCGTCATGAACTGCACCATCTTGCCGGTGCGCGGGTGCGGCTGCTTCACGAAGAAGCGATCGCCGTGCAGTTCGTCGGTGACGTTGAAGCGCCGCTTCATCCACAACAGCAGCGGGTTCTTGGCGAGGTCGGTCTCGTGGTCACCCCACCACAGCATCTTGACGCCGGTGAACACCAGGAACGCCGCGAAGATGTAGAGGACCCAGGCGTATTCGGCGACCAGCGTCGCGCCGAGGCCGATCATGATCGCGCGCAGCACGATGACGCCGAGGATGCCCCAGAACAGCACGCGGTGCTGGTACTTTCGCGGGATGGCGAAGAAGCCGAAGATCATCGCGATGACGAAGATGTTGTCCATCGCGAGGCTCTTCTCGACAACGAAGCCGGTGACGTATTCGACCGCTGATTGCGAGCCGAGCTGCCACCAGACGAAGCCGCCGAACGCCAGTCCGAGTGTGATGTAGAAGGCGGAGAGCGCGATGCTCTCGCCGACCTCGATCTCCTTGTTGCCCTTGTGGAAGACGCCGAGGTCGAGGACGAGCAGCGCCAGCACCAGCGCCATGAAGCCGAGCCACATCCACAGTGGCTTGTCGAGAAACAGATAAAACAAAAAGTCCACGTGCGACCTCCCTCTCGAGAACAGCGGCTCGAGGGGGCGCACGTGGCGTGCGTTCCGGACCCCGTCATCGAGCTCACCCGATGCGGTCCGACATCACGATCAGCGATCGTCAGAGGGGCCCGGCCCGCGTGGCGGGAGGTGGGACATCCGGCCTCGCAAAGCAAGGGACCCAGCCAGCGCGAGAGGATGCGTCAGGCCGTCGCAGGCACGCGCCGCAGACTGGCGCCGGCGTCGATGCCGAAACCCTGCGGCCTGTGTCGCGTGTCACAGCACGGTCGCACAGCCCGGCGATAAGGTTCCTGTCATTGCTCCCAAGGCAATTGCGGTGTCGTGTAGCCCGCCTCGGTCCGCCGGGGCGGGCTTTTTCCTGGCCTGTCGCTCCAGTCCGGCGGAAGCTGCGGCAAACGAAGCTGGCCGGCGGTCGTCAGCGCGACGGCTCCTCCCAGGCGACGACGCGTCGATAGAGCCGCCAGGTCGCGTGGCCGAGCACCGGCAGGACGACGATCAGCCCGAGGAAGAGCGGCAGCAGGGCGGCGACGGTCAGCACCATCACCACCGCGGCGAAGCCGAGCATCGGCACGGGATTGAGCGTCACCGCCCTGACGCTGGTGATCATCGCGGTGATGAAGTCGACGTCGCGGTCGAGCAGCAGCGGGAAGGACACGACGGTCAGCGAATAGAGGACGACCGCCAGGATCGCGCCGACGATATGGCCGACGGCGAGGAAGACCCAGCCTTCCGGCGTGGTGAGGATGACGGAGACGAACTCCTGGGCGGTGGTGAACGAGCGCAGGCCGAGGAAGAGCGCCATCAGGAGCCGCACCTGGTACATCCAGACGATGAAGACGAAGATCGTCACGAAGGCCATCCAGCCGAGCTCGCGCCCGCCCTGCCGGCCGATGCAGGCGAGAATGGCGGCAAAGCTCAGCGGTTCGCCGATCTCGCGCCGCCGGCTCACCTCGTAGAGCCCGGTCGCGACGAAGGGGCCGATCAGAGCGAACCCGGCGGCGAGCGGATAGACGAGATAGCCCATGCCGCCGCGGGTGGCGGTCGTGAGAATCAGCAACCCGCCGGCCGCGTAGATCGCGCCGAAGAAGAGCCCATAGAGCGGCGCCGCCTGGAAGTCCCGCATCCCCTCCGCTAGGGCGTCGACGACGTCCGAGATGGTGATCTTGCGCAGGATCGGCTGCGGCGGCCTCGCGGCTTCGCTCCGCGCGGGCGTGGCGTCGGTCATGGCGGGCCCCTCGTTTTGCGAAGCCTCACCCACCCGCGCCGACGGCGCCTTGACCTGCATCAAGCGCCGGCGGGCGCGAACGCACCCGCGGGCCGTCGCGTCGACATCTGCGCAGAAGCCGACGGCCGACGGCGAGCGTCGCCTCGACGGCCAGCAGCATCAGAGGAGTTTCACAGATGGGGAATGGTGGGCGGTACAGGGATTGAACCTGTGACCTCTGCCGTGTCAAGGCAGCGCTCTCCCGCTGAGCTAACCGCCCGGGACGCGGGCGTTGCTATAGCCGCGTTGCCGGAGCCGCGCAAGAAGATTGGCGCGGCAATCGCGGGGGTCCGTTGCCCGCCGTCGCGCGGACGCCTAGAAGGCAGCGATGAGCCAGCGTCCACCCCAGCATCGCCGCCCGCCCGGCAAGGGCCGCCCGCCGCACGCGCGCGCCGAGGCGCCCTACGCCCTCTACGGGCTGCACACCGTCGCGGCGGCGCTCGCCAACCCGCGGCGCGTCAAGCACCGCCTGCTCGCCACCCGCAACGCCCTCGCCCGGCTCGGCGAGCGGGCGGACGTTGGTCCACTGCCGCTCGAGGCGGAGATCGTCGAGCCGCGCGTGCTCGACCGCATGGTCGGGACGGACGCCGTCCATCAGGGTGTGGTGCTCCTGGCCGACCCGCTCGACGATGTTTCCCTCGACGACCTCGCCGGGGCCCGGCTGATCGTCGCCCTCGACCAGGTGACCGACCCGCACAATGTCGGCGCCATCCTGCGCTCGGCGGTGGCGCTCGGCGCCGGCGGCCTCTTGACGACGACCCGCCACGCCCCGACGGAGGGCGGCGTTCTCGCCAAGGCGGCGTCCGGCGCGGTCGACCTCCTGCCGATCGCCGCGGAAACGAATCTCTCCCGCGCGCTGGCGGCACTGCGTGAACACGGCTTCACGACGATCGGTCTCGACAGCGAGGCCGGCCACGACCTCGACGACGTGCCGATCGGCGACCGTGTCGTGCTGGTGCTGGGAGCGGAAGGGAAAGGCGTGCGGCCGGGCGTGCGGGGCGGCCTCGACGCGATGGCGCGGCTCACCGTGCCGGGGGCGATCGCGTCGCTCAATGTCTCGAACGCAGCGGCGATCGCACTCTATGCGATCGGCCGGCGGCTGCGCATCGGCGCGTCGGGTTGACCGACGGCAAGCACTGCCACGCCTGGCGACGCGGGAGCGATCGCCCCGCGCCGCCGGAGATGTCTCAGCGGCAGAACACCAGGCGGCCGCTGTAGGTGCGGTAGTAGCCGGTCCGCGGGTTGAACGAGCGGAACCGCTTCGAGCACGAGCGCACCCACGCCCGCGTCCACGGCCGGCGAACCTTGACGACGCCGCGCGGGGCAACCACCACCGCACGCGGCCCCACGACGACCGGAGCGCCGACGATCACCGGCGCGCCGTAGCCGTAGTAGCCGCCGTAGTAGCCGGGCCAGTAGCCGCCACCCCAGCCGCCGTAGCCCCAGCCGCGGCCCCAGCCACCGCCGTACCAGCGGCCGCCGCGGTAGTAGTGATTGTGATGCCGGCCGCCACCGTGCCAGCGCGGCCCGCCGCGATAGGGCCCGCCGACCGGTGCCACCCGCTTGCCGCGCGACTGCACGGTCTCGACGGGAAGCCCGCCGCTCGCCGCCACGGTCTTGCCGCCGCCGATGTTGGCGATCGGCGCAGCCGCCACCGGCGCCGCGAGCAGGACCAGGCCGGCCGCCAAAGCGAAGAGGGTCTTCATGATGCTGTACTCCGCAACACGCCCGCCCGGCGGCGAGGGGTGCGCCCCGCGCGAAAGCTGACGCAATGTTGGCACCCCCAAGCTGAATGCCGCCTGAATGGCCGGGCACCGATGGCCAGCCGATTCGATTGCCTGCCGCCGCCGAAGGCACCCGGTGCCGGCCGTAGCGGCGACCGCGGAGGGCGCGGCCGGAGCAGGCGCGCCGCAGCCGCGCGAGCGGACCGGATCGTCGTCGAGACCCTCGTGCGCGGCCGATCGAGCCGTGCTATGGGAGCCGCGCCCGCGAGGCAGGGCGGCCGGGTTAGCACAGCGGTAGTGCAGCGGTTTTGTAAACCGAAGGTCGGGGGTTCGATCCCCTCACCCGGCACCATTGCGGAGCAAACTCTCTATAAATCTCAATGCCTTATTGGCATTGGTCGACGATTGGTCCACCCATCGGCCCACCCCCGGCTGTCAGGTCGGGAAGCGCGTGCGTACGACACCCATTCTGCGAACAGGGCGACACGGCACCATCGCGCAGGCCTTGAGCACCTATCGCGCGCTCCTCGCTTTCCCGTCGGGGACCGTACGCCGTGTGCGGCCCGCTGCATCGACCCTGCAACATCGATGGCAATGCGGGCGTGGCCGGGCGCGACCCGATCCGTTGTTACGGCCCCGCACCGAGGCGACGTGCGTAGATTATCGCTTCCTCGAGCCGCGCCCGAGACGTCGCGGCGAGACGACCCACGCCGAGCAGGCGGGCCAGCGCAAGCGCTGGATCGGGGTCGCTGTCGAGCGAGGGGGTGGACAGAACGAGCCCTGCGAGTTCGGGCAGCGGAATCTCCGTCACCGACCGTCTGAACGCCTCGTCCGTGACGGCGCGGTGCGGAATGACTGGCGCGACGGTACCGTTCAGCCAGACGAAGTCACCGACGCTCTCGCTGGTGCGCTCGTAAGCAAGCGTATGCGGCTCGAGACGCTCGCGGATCCTGCTGCCCGTCCGCAGCCAGCCGTGCGCCCGCGCGACGCGCTGCGCGAGCAGATCGTCGCGAACCGGCGCCTCGGCCTCCAGGATCACCTGCACCATGCGCTGCAGCGTTGGCTGATAGTCGGCGTCGTGAAACCGCTCAGGGTCCGCCGGGATCTGCGAGATGTCCGCGACGCGATACGGCGCGCCGGCCCCGACGACCACCGGCGCGGCGGGATGGGAGGCGTTGACCTCGATCATTCGTTCGGCGGCGGCGTTGCGGACGAGAACGGGGGCTGCCTCCCACACTGGAGCGGGCGGCTCGGCTGCCAGGAGGATGGGCGCGTCGTCCTGTCGGTAATCGCCGCCGGTGTCGTCCGCCGGCTCGTCGGAGGAGGCTGGAAGGTCGGCCACTTGCCCCGGGTCGACCTCGTCACCCAGGTCCCAGTGCTGGGTCTCGGCCGGGGCAGCGTCGGCCGCCGCCTGTCGGCTGTCCTGGAGGAGGGTCGTCAACGCCTCGTGCAGACGCGCGGTCGCTCCACGGGCGTCGAACCACCAGTCGGTCGACCAGACACGCAGGATGTTCCAGCCGAGGCCCCGGAGCACCTGCTCCCGCACCTTGTCGCGGTCCCGCGCCGTCGCCGCGCTGTGGTAGGTCGCCCCGTCGCATTCGACACCCGCCAGGAACGCACCCGCACGGTCGGGGTGGCGGATGCCGATGTCGATGCGGAACCCCGACATGCCGACCTGCGGCACGGTTTGCCAGCCGAGGCGCGTCAAGGCTTCCGCCACGGCCTCCTCGAACGGCGAATCGTAATCTCCGACCGACCCTTCCGCCTGGCCAGCGAGGGCGACCGCTCCGCGGGCGGCGAAGTCCAGGAAGGTCTTGAGGTGCAGGACGCCGAGCGCCTTCGTCCGCTCGGCGACGACGTCGTCGGCCCGGAAGCCAGAGAAAATGACCAGTTCCTGGCGCGCGCGGGTCACCGCCACGTTGAGGCGGCGCTCGCCGCCGTCGCGGTTGAGGGCGCCGAAGTCCATCGACCGCTTGCCGGCGGCATCCCTGGAAAAGGTGATCGAGAACAGGATGACGTCCCGCTCGTCGCCCTGGACGTTCTCGAGGTTCCTGACGATCGTCGGCTCGACCCGATCATCGCTGAAGAACCACTCCAGCTCCGGCTCATGGCGGCGGGCCTCGTCGAGGAGGTCGTGAATGAGGCTCTGCTGCTGGGCGTTGAAGGTGACGATGCCGAGCGTCGGGCGAACGGCCTCGGGCAACGCCAGCCAGTGCCGCATCCTGCGGACGCCGTCATCGACCAGGGCCTGCGCCTCGGTCCGGTTCGTCCGGCTCTTGCCGCGGTCATAGACGCCGTCGACGTGGACGAGCCTCACGGCACGGTCGGTCACGGTCGGCGCAGGGAAGGTAATCAGGCGGTTCTGGTAGTAGTGCGCGTTCGAGAAGGCGATCAGCGACTCGCTGCGACTGCGGTAGTGCCAGCGCAGGTCGCGGACGGGGATGCCGGCCGCCTTCGCCTCGTCGAGGATGCTCTCGAGGTCGCGCTCGTGGTCGGCGACATCCTCCTCGTCCTCGTTGCGGCCGAAGAAGTTCGTCGGCGGCAGCTGCTTCGGGTCGCCGACGATGATCGTCTGGCGCCCGCGGGCGATCGCTCCGACGGCGTCCCAGGTGGTGATCTGCGATGCCTCGTCGAAGATCACCACATCGAAGAGTGACTGCGACGCCGGAAAGTACTGCGCGATCGAGAGCGGCGACATCAGCATGCAGGGCGCGAGCTTGGCGAAGCTCTGCGGCAGTGCGCCGATCATCTCGCGGATCGAGCGGCTCGGCCTCTGGAGCTCCATCTGATGGCGCAGGAGTCCGAGCTCCGAATTGCGCGGCACGCTCTGCACCGCCGGAAGTCCGTGGGCGATCGCACTCACCACCCGCGCCGTGGCCTTCGCGCGCACGAGATCGTCGATCTCGCGGAACTCCTCGATGGCGTGCTCGTGCTGGAAACGGCGGAAGTCCCGCAGGGTCCCATCGGCGTCGATCGTCGGCGGCAGCCACCAGCGCGCATAGGCGAGCTCGAAGGCGGCCCGTGTCTCGCCGGGCGCCACGGCGCCGCTCTCGAGATCCGCGATGAGCGGTGCAAGACCCTGTTCCTCGGCGCGCCTGCGAACCCCGCACCAGCTCGTCCAGTCGCGCAGCAGCCCGGCCGAAGCGGCGATCTGCTCCGTCACCGTCGTGAGGTCCTGCAGCAGGGTCTCGCTGTCGAGCGAGCCGGGATCTCCGCACCCGGCGACCTCCGCGAACCGCGCCATGGCCGCGAGAAAGCCGGCATGCGCCTCCCGGTAATCGCTCGCCCCGAGACGAAGCGCATCATCGGCTTCGCCCGGCATCAGGGCCGGCGAGATCGCCCTGGCGACCGTCGCGATCGCCTCGGCCGTTCGACCGAGGCCGTGCACACCGTCGCGCAGACGGCTCGCGTCGGCGAGGTGTCGGTCGAGGGCGGCGACGTCCGAGTCGAGCCCGGCGAAGGCGACCGGCTTGCCGGCAAGACCGCTGGTGTCGGCCGCCCGCCGGAGCGTCTGTAGCCGGGCAAGGATGGGCAGGTCGTTCTGCGGGTCCGGCCGCCCGGCGCTCGCGTAGCTCTCCAGGAGTTTGCGGACGCGGCGACGTCCGAACCAGCTCATCGGCCAGATCGAAGCGCCGGCCTCGCGCCAGCCCCGCGCGAGCTCATCCGTCGGGATACCGTCGATGGCGTCTCGCGCGAACGAGGCCGACAGGTCCGCTTCCGCCTTTCGGTAGGCGGCGATGGCGGTCTCCAGCTCGGCAAGCAGACCCCGCAGGCGCGGGAAGTCGGGATCCAGGCTGACCCGCCGATCGCGACCCGCGGTCTCGCACAGGGCCCCGGCGAGCGCCGCGAAACGATCGAGGTCGGCGCGCGATCCATCTTCCCGACCTTGCAGCCCGAACTGACGCGACAGGGCGGCAAGGGCCTTGCGCAGGCGGGTGATCGACCGGGCGAGTTCGGCAGCGGACGCCAGCAGGGCTTCCTGCCAGGCGGACGACCATTCGGGCCGGTCGACCCAGGCGAGCACCGGCTCGCGCCGAACGGATTGATAGACACGACCGAGCTCGGCGGCGAGTTCCGTCAACCGCAGGCGGTCCGTCACGTCGTGGTAGTCGCGGTGCGGCCAGGAGAGCGCGGGGGCGTGGCGCTCGCGACCCCGCAGCGCCACGCCGAGGGCGACATAGGGTGTCAGCCCGTTCGCACCCTGGCGATGCAGCGCCTCGACGTAGGCGTTGAGCGCGTCGCGCCGGACCTTGAGCCGATCGTTGACCGCAATCCAATCTGCCATCGACGCGCTGCGCCCCTTCTCCCAGGAGCTGCGCAGCTGCGTCAGGAAGGACTTGCGGTCCGCCTTGTTGGAGTGGAGCTCGAGACAATGGTCGCCGAGCCCGTGGGCGCGCAGGCGCCGGTGCACGACGTTGAGAGCGGCCGTCTTCTCCGCCACGAACAGGACGGTCTTCCCGGCAGCGAGGCAGTTGGCGATCATGTTTGCGATCGTCTGGCTCTTCCCCGTGCCCGGCGGCCCGACGATGACGAAGTCGCGCCCCTCGGCCGCCGCCATGCTGGCGGCGATCTGGGAGGAATCGGCGGGGAGCACCGACACGATGTCGGCCGGTGCGTATCGGCGGTCGAGGTCGCGCTCGTCCGTCGGGATGCCGCCGTCGCCGGAGAACGCCTGTTCCGGCGTATCGATCAGGTGACGGACCACACGGTTCTGCCGAAGCGCGTCCGTCCGCTCGACGAGATCCTTCCACATCAGGTACTTGGCGAAGGAGAAGGTCGACAGTGCGACGGCGTCGACGACCTCCATGCCCGGCACGTCCCGGACCGCCCGCCGCATGCTGGCGAGCAGGCGCGGCACGTCGATGCCGTTGTCGTCTTGGGGCAGATCGCCGGCGAACTCGGGCAACGTGAGCTCGAACTCCCGCTCGAGGAACTGCAGCAGCGTGGCGTTGAAGCGGGGCTCGTCCTCGTGGAAGCGGAGCGAGAACTGTGAACTGGCGCTCCGGCGCTCGAGTTTGACAGGCACCAGCAGCAGCGGCGCGCGATAGCCACGTTCGTCCAGCGGCTTGCGCTTCCAGCGCAGGAATCCGACCGCGAGGAACAGCGTGTTCGTGCCGCCCTCGGCGAAGTCGTTGCGGACCTGCCTGTAGAGCTCGATCAGCCGCGCCTCGAGGGCTCGCTTGTCGAGAGGCGAGGCGAGCTCGTCGCGGGCAAGCGCGTCGGCCGCGTAGCCGCGCTGGAGGTCTTCGCCACGCGCCTCGCGATAGAGGGCGGCGTCGCGTTCGCCGAGAGGGTTCTGTTCGGGCAGCGAGATCAGGCGCATCGCGGCGCCCTGCGAAAGCCGGTCCTCCAGCCTGGCGACGTCCGGGCACAGGAAAGGGATAGTCTTCTTCGAGTCGGCAAAGTTCAGCAGGCGGTTGCGCAGGGTGAGGTCGAGAAGCTTCTTCTGCCAACGGTCGATGCGGCCGGCGGCGGTCGTCGGCTTGACCTCCACCTCCTCCGCGGGCTGCTCGGGCAGGTCGACGTCGTCGAGCAACGGCAGCGGAGGCGCGATGGCGCCTGGATGGTCGGTGTTTTCCACGCGCTCATGCGACGCGAGCGGCCGGATGCCGCCACTCCGTGAGCGCGCGATGTCGATCGCCGCCACGAAGCCTGCCGCCTGGTCCTCCTCCAGCCGCGGCAGCAGCGCGCCGCGGGCGTGCTGGAACGGCATCGCCGGCCGATGCGTGACGCCGGTCGTCTCGAAGACCACGAGTTCATGGCTGGCGATGGCCTTGCGGACTTCCCCGAGGTCGGTCGTCACCGCATTTGGCAGGGTCTTCTTGACGAGCCAGGCTCCGACGGCGGCGTGGTCCCTGAAGAGGAGCACTACCGCGTGCAGGCCGCATCCCTCGAGCGCCGCGGCGAACAGCAGGGCGGTATCGAGGCACGTGGCGAGACGGTCCTGTGCGATGGTGGATGGCCGCCGCACCTTCTGGCCGCGCTGCTCGAAGCTCGCCGGCGGCTCCGCATAGAAGACGTTGAGGCCGACGACAGCCGAATAGACTGCCGAGGCCAGGAGCAGGGCGCGCTTGGGGTCGGCCGTCTGATAGCCGTCGAGACCAGCCTGTTGACCGTGCGCCGCCAGCGCTTCCGCGGCCGCCAGGAGGACCTTGGCGACGGCCGGGTCGTTCGGCAGCACGAAGGCCGGCAGCAACTGCGCCATGTCGGCGACGCCGCCCCATTCGTCGCGGGCCAGCAGGCGCACCGGCATCCGTTCTTCGAGGAGCAGCTCGTCGCCTGCGCCGCGCAACTGGAACGTGACGACGCCACTTTCGGCCTCGTCCAGTCCGGAGAGGTATTCGGCGTCGAGATCGATGCGGCGGTCGGCCAACGTCAGCACGTCGCCGGGGACGAGGCGGTCGATGGTCCAGACCTTGGGCCGAAGGAAAGCCGGCGCCGACGTCATCGTGAGCCGGCAGCTCTCGAAGTGTGAGCGCGTGGCGTTCTCGATCGCGATCGAGCGGATCACCGGGATGGCGTTCTGGAAGGAGGCGTAGGTGAAGCTGCCGGCAACCGCCGCGACGAGCCTCACGCACTCCGGTATCCCGGCCGCCCCCGTGGGCGCCTCAGCGCTAGTCTCCGTCAAAGCCCACCCCCCGTATTTTCTCGAAATTAGACGGGGCAAGTCGCCTGTGCAACGTCAGGTATTCATCGCGTCAACGGTCCTCGGGGGTCGGGTGCACTGGAGTCTGAAGCGTCGGGAAGTGCGGGTTGTGGGTGGAGTGCTTCTCGTCAGCATCCATTCAACGCTTCGAATTCGAGCCGGGCTGCGGGCGCGGCAAAGACAAGCTCACCCTCAACCTGTTCCGGCTGACGGACGCCTCACCCGACGATCCCGACCTGTTGCCGCCACCGGACGAGGTCGCGGTCGAGATCGTCGAGAGCCGAGTAACGGCGATGCCGGCTACGACGCCAGCGCCCTGACTGGCGCGCTCGGCAAGACGGGCTGGCTCGCCCGCCGCTCGCCGAACACCTCCGCCGCGAGCAGCGACAGCGAGGCGGTCCACTGCCGGAGGGTGAGTTTCGCCGGGGCGACCTGGACGAGGAGGTCGTCGACGAGCGGCAGCAGCGGGTCCGCATCGAGGGCGTCGCGCACGTCGCGAGGGCTGCCGACGAGGACGGCCTCCTCGAGGCTGTAGGGCTCCGTCGGCGAGGCGCGGCGGGCGCGCAGCTCGGACGGTAACGCGGCCTCGAACTGGCGGCGTGCCTCGGCCCCGTCGGGGTGGACGAAGAGGTGGCGGGACATCGCGATGCGCTGGCGGGCGCCCGCGTGCTCGCGGAAGGTCGCGATGACGGCGGCGTGCTGGCGGCGGTTCTCGGCGAGCGTGCGCTTCTTCGAGGTGCCGACGAAGAGATGGTCGCCAGCCTCGGCGATCGCCCGCACGTCGGCGAGCTCGGTGCCGACGCGCCAGATCTTGTCGAGCAGCGCGCTGCCGGGCGGATGCAGCACCCGACCGCCGCCAAGCTCGGCGCCGGACAAAGCATGGCGCAGGGCGTGGAGGTGGCGCTCGAAGACGGCGTGCTGGTCGTCCCACGCCACCCCGAAGGCGTCGAAGGCCCAGTTCTCGAGGCCGGTGCCGACACCGAGCTCGAGGCGGCCGTGCGCCAGGAGATCGGCGATCGCCGCGTCCTCCGCGACGCGGATGGGGTTCTCGAGCGACAGCACGACGACGGCCGCGCCGAGGCGGATGCGGCTGGTGCGCTGGCTGGCGGCGGCGAGGAAGAGCAGCGGCGAGGCGACGCTGCCCTTGTCGGAACCGAAATGGTGGGACGTGATCCAGGCGCTGTCGAAGCCGAGCCGCTCGGCCACCTCGATGAGTTGCAGTCCGGCCTCGTATTGCCCCGCCGGGTCGGCCGTGCGGTCGTTGAGGCGGAACATGATGCCGATGTCGGGCACGCGTCTTCCCTCATATGGCCAGAGAGGCCCGGCGGAACGCCGCCGAGCCATCCGGCATCCGGCTGAGGCGGGGGACGGCCAGCGCCGCCCCCCTCCCCCGTCACTGGCTCTGCTGGTCGATCCAGGTGTTGTAGGCCCAGCCGTTCAGCAGGCCGCGCGGCGGGTCGATGAACGCCGTGACGTCATGGACGCTGTCGAGGGCCGCGACGTTGTAGCGGTCGAGATAGAGCGGCAGCGTGATCGCGTGGTCGATCAGGACGTACTGAGCGATCTTGTCGTAGGCTGCCTTGCGCGCCTCGTCGGTGAGCGCATAGCGGCCCTCCTCCAGCCAGGCGGTGACCTCCGGGCTGTCGAGACGCGGGCCGTTCACCGTGCCGTCTTTTGTGTAGACCTTGTCGAGGATGACGCCGGGATCGGTGCCGCCGACGGAGCGCGGGAAGATCTCGTAGGCGTTCGCCTCGCGGACCTTGTCGACGGTGCCCTCGTCGCGGAACTGCAGGTCGACCTCGACGCCGACATTGCGGCGCAGCTCCGCCTGATAGGCAGCGAGCACGGTGTCGAGCGGCGCCTTCGGCGTCGTCGCGATCAGCCGGACAGTGAGGCGCTTGCCGCTCGCGTCGGTGCGATAGCCCTCGGCGTCACGACCGGTCCAGCCGGCCTCGTCGAGGAGAGCGTTCGCCCGCGCGACGTTGCCGCCGTAGGCCTTCTCGACGCTCGCGTCATAGAACTTGCTCTGCGGCTGCACGATACCCCAGGCGCGCTCGCCAGTGCCCTTCAGCACCGAGGCGACGATGGCGTCGACGTCGGCGGCGTCCTGCAGGGCGCGGCGCACGCGCACGTCCTGCGTCGGTCCGCTCGTCGTGTTGAAGTAGAGCGAGGTCGGGGCGACGTTCGAGCCCTTGAACTCGTACTGGAAGCCGTCGACGCCGTCGAAGAGGTCGATGTCGTTCGGCGCGATGTCGACGGCCGCCTGCACCTCGCCGGAGGCCAGCAGGCCGGCGCGCACGGACGGCTCGCTGACATACTTCACCACCAATTCGTCGAGGTAGGCCGGGCCGGTGTGGTGGGCGGTGGCCGGCGGCGAGGTGTAGCCGTCGTTGCGCTTGAAGACGAGTTCCTGACCGGGGACGACCGCCGTCAGGATGAAGGGACCGGTGCCGGCGATGCCGACGCCGCCAGCCCGGACACCCGGGTTCTCGAGCGACGTCGGCGAGACGATCGAGCCCTCCAGCGACGCGAGCGTATGCAGGAAGTTCGCCGCCGGCGCCTTCAGCGTCAGCTGCACCGTGTGGTCGTCGATCACCTTCGTCTCGGCGAGCGCACGGAAAGTGTTCTTCGCTGCGCCGGGGGCGTACTTGCCGTCGATGACGCGGTCGAAGTTCGCCTTCACGGCCTCGGCGTTGAAGGGCTCGCCGTCGGTGAACGTTACCCCCTGGCGGAGATTGAAGGTGTAGACGAGGCCGTCGTCGGACTTCGTCCAGCTCTCGGCCAGCCAGGGATGGAAGCTCTCGTCGTAATCGGCGGCGACGAGGCTGTCATAGACGTTGCGCATCACCTGCGTCTGGCTGATGGCGCCGCGGTGATGCGGGTTGAGGCCCTCGTCCGGGAAGAACGGCAGCGCGATCGTCAGCGTGCCGCCGGACTGCGGGTTGCCGGCAGCCGGCGCAGTGTCGGCGAAGGCCGGCGTGAGGGTAGTGAGGCCGGCGGCGACGGCGATGACGGCGCCGCTCAGCCACGAGCGTCGAAGCTTGCTTGCCATGGTGAGATTTCCTCGTTCAAAGATGCGGCACGGCCTGCATCAGTTGTCGCGTGTAATCGACGGTCGACGTTCCGAATAAGGATTCGGACGACCCCTGATCGACGATCTTCCCCGAAAGCATGACAATTGTCTTGTCACACAGATGATTAACTACCCCGATATCATGGGATATGAACAGAAATGATGCGCTGTAGACGCTTCTGATATCGACAAATAAATCCAATATTTGCGCTTGTACGGAAACATCCAGCGCCGAGACCGGCTCATCACAGACGAGGACCTTCGGGTTGGAGCCGAGGGCGCGGGCGATGGAGACGCGCTGGCGCTGCCCCCCGGACAGCTCGCGGGGGTGGCGGTCGATCGTGCCGGCGGGGAGCTGCACGAGGTCGAGGAGCTCGCGAACGCGCCGCTCGCGGGCCTCGCGGTCCTGGTGGACGAGGGCAACGCTCTCGGCGACGACTTCGCGCACCGTGTAGCGAGGGTCGAAGGAGCCGAGGCTGTCCTGGCCGATCAGCTGCACCGTGCCGACGCCGGCGCGCCGGGCCGCCTTCGTCTCGCCGGGCCAGAGGGCGCCGTAGATGGTGATCGCGCCGGCATCGGGTGCGAGCAGGCCGGTGACGAGCTTGGCGACCGTCGACTTGCCCGATCCGGATTCGCCGACGAGGCCGACGATCTCGCGGGCGCGAATGGTGAAGGAGACCCCGTCGACCGCCTTGAACTCGCGGCCGCCCTCGCCGCGGTACCACTTCACCAGGCCCTCGCCCCGCACGACGGTCGGGCCGGCGTCGATGGCGACCGGAGAGGCCTCGGTGGCGGTCGGCTTCGGCAGTGCCGACAACCGCTTGCCACGCGATTGCAGGCCAGGAATCGCAGCGATCAGCTGACGCGTGTAGTCGCGCTGCGGCCGATAGAGCACGTCCCGCGCCGGCCCAGCCTCGACCACCCGGCCGCGGTTGAGCACGATGACGTCGTCGGCGATGTCGGCGACGACGGCGAAGTCGTGGCTGATCAGGATGAGCCCGCGGCCACCGCCGACCTTCTCCTTGAGAAGCTGCAGGATGCGCGCCTGGATCGTCACGTCGAGCGCCGTCGTCGGCTCGTCGGCGATGATCACGTCGGGATCCCCCGCGATGGCGGAGGCGATCAGCGCCCGCTGCCGCTGCCCGCCGGAGAGCTGGTGGGCGTACTGGCGCCGCTTGAGGCCGGGGTCGCGGATGCCGACGGAGGCGAGCAGCGTCTCGATCTCGCCGGCCGCGCGCCGCCGTGGCCACCAGGCCCCGTCGGCGGCGTCGAGCGCCTCGCTCACCTCCGCGCCGATGGTGCGCATCGGGTCGAGCGAGGTCAGCGCGTCCTGCAGGACGAGGCCGATGCGCCGGCCGCGCAGGCGCCGCCAGTCCGCCTCGCCGAAGCCGCGCGCGTCCCGCCCGAGCACGTCGAAGCGCTCGGCCGCGACCCGGGCGCCGGCGCCGGCGAGGCCGAGCAGGCTGCGGGCGCTGACCGACTTGCCGGAGCCCGACTCGCCGACGATCGCGAGCACGCGGCCGCGCCGCAGCGACAGGTCGAGACCGTCGACCACCGGCGGCGCCCCGGCCGGCGCGCCGTCGAATGCGACGCGCAGGCCACGAACGTCGATGAGGAGTTCGCCCGCGCCGGGGGCGGGAGCGTCCTGGCAGGGCCGCACGTGCACGGTCATCGGCCGCTCCTGCGCTCGAAGGACCGCTGGAAGTGCCGGCCGACGACGGTGACGGCGATGGCCGTGAGCGTGATGGCGAGGCCGGGGAACACGCCGGCCCACCAGGCGACGCGCAGGTCGCCGCGCGCCTCCGACAGCATCGAGCCCCACTCGGGGATCGGCTGGGCCGGCCCGAAGCCGAGGAAGCTCAGGCCCGCCGCGCCCAGGATGGCGCCGCCGACGCCGAGGGTGGCGAGCACCGGAACGGTGCCGAGGGCGTTCGGCAACACGTGGCGGAGCACGATCAGCGCCGGCGAGGCGACCGACAGCCGCGCCTGCTGCACGAAATCGGAGTGGATCACGGCGAGCGTTTCGGCGCGCACGACGCGGCCATAGCGCGGCGCCGAGGCGACGCCGATGGCGAAGATGAGGTTCCAGGTGCCCGGCCCGGTGAAGGTGATCAGAACCAGGGCGAACAAGAGGTCGGGGAAGGCCCCGATGACGTCGAAGGTGCGCGAGATCACCTCGTTGCCGATCCGCCCGGTCACCCCCGCGAGCAGCCCGAAGACGACGCCGAGCCCGACGCCGAGGACGGTGGATAGAACGCCGATGAACAGCGAGTACTGCGCCCCGTAGACGATGCGGCTGAACACGTCGCGGCCGAGCCCGTCGGTGCCGAGCAGGTTCTCGGCGCCCGGCGGCGACAGCGCCCGGCCGAAGTCGGTCAGCAGCGGATCGTGCGGCGCAACGAGGCCGGGCACTGCCACGACGACGGCGAGGAGGCCGAGGAAGCCGAAGGAGAGCGTGACCTCCCAGCGCGGCAGCCGCGGCAGCCGTCGTGGCTCACGCAGGTCGGTGAGGGAGAGTGTCATGGATCACCTCGCCCGCAGCCGCGGGTCGGCCCAGAGGTAGAGGATGTCGACGAGCGTATTGACCGCGACGTAGATGACGGCCGACAGCAGCGCGACGGCGAGCACGACGGGGATGTCCTGCAGGGTGACGGCGACGACGGTCGCCTGGCCGATGCCGGTGCGACCGAACACTTGCTCGACGACGACGGTGCCGGTCAGCATGCCGCCGACCGCCCAGCCCGACAGCGTCATCGCCGGCAGCAGCGAGTGCCGCAGCGCGTGGGCGTACTTGAGGCGGGTGAAACCGATGCCTCGGGCCCGCGCCGTCACCGAATAGGGCTGCTCCAGCGAGCGCTCGATGCCCTCGCGGATGACCTGGGAGAGCACCGCCGCGAGCGGCAGCGCCAGCGTCAGCCCCGGCAGGATGAGCTTCCTGAAGCCCGACCCCGCCGTCACCGGCAGCCAGCCGAGGTTGAAGGCGAAGATCGTGATGAGGACGATGCCGAGCCAGAACGACGGCATAGACGCGAACACCAGCTCGGTCAGCTGCGAGGCGCCCGCGACGATGCCCTTCCGCCCGGCGGTCGCCACCGCGATGACGATGCTGAGCAGGAGCGCGGTGACGACGGCGAAGGCGGTGAGCTCGGCGCTCGCCGCCAGACGCGGCCCGAACAGGATGTCGTTCACCGGCGCGTTCTGGGCGTAGGAGAAGCCGAAGTTCCCCTGCACGACGTTGCCGAGATAGTCGACGTACTGGTCGAGCAGCGGCCGGTCGAGGCCCCAGTCGCGCTCCACCGCCGCCCGGAGCTCCGGGGTGGCGACCTCGCCCATCAGCAGCGTCACCGGATCGCCGGGGGCGAAGTGGATGGAGAGGAAGCTCAGCGTCACCGCAGCCCACAGCACGAACACCGCCGAGGCGAGCTTGCCGGCGACATAGCGCGCGACGAAGCGCTGGCGCTCGAGCCGGCGGCCGCGCGCGCCCGCCTCCTCCTCCGGGTGGCCCCGCCCGACGGCGGGGCCCGTGCTCGACTGGACGGTCATGGTGGCGCCGCGGCTCAGCTGAACGAGGCTTCGGCGCGGCGGACGCGCTTGATGCCGTAGTTCTCCGAGAACCCGTCCGCCGGACGCTCGAGGCCGTAGGTGTCGCGCAGAGTCGTGCCGGGGTACTCGGTGCGGAACAGGCCGCGCTTCTGCAGCACCGGCAGGACGTGCTCGACGAAGGCGATCGCCACCTCCGGCAGCGCCGCCGGCATGACGTTGAAGCCGTCGACGGCGCCGGCGCGGTACCAGCTCTCGATCAGGTCGGCGATCTGCTCCGGCGCACCGATCGCCGCCACGTGGGTGAGGCCGCCGCCCTGCCGGGCGAGGATCTCGCGCACCGTCAGCCGTTCGCTGCGGGCGGTAGCGACGAGGGCCGCGAAGTGGCCCTGCTTGCTGCCCGAATGACCGTCCTCGGGGATGAGGTCCCAGGGGAGTTCCTTGTCGAGGACGAGCGCCTCCACCGGGACGCCGAGCTGCAGCGCCAGCGCGTTGATCGCATAGTGCTCGGTGTGAAGTTCCTGCAGCTCGCGCTCGCGGCGCCGGGCCTCGGCCTCGGTGGAGCCGACGAGGGTGACGAGGCCCGGCAGCACCTTGACCGTCTCCGGATCGCGGCCCCAGGCCTTGGCGCGGTCGCGCACCTTCGTGCGGAAGGCGAGCGCCGAGGCGAGGTCGTGCTGTACGGTGTAGACGGCGTCGGCGAAGCGCGAGGCGAGCCCGACGCCGTCCTCGGAGGAGCCGGCCTGGACGATCACCGGATGCCCCTGGGGCGAGCGCGGCAGGTTGAGCGGCCCGACGACGTTGACGTACTCGCCGACGTAGTCGATCTCGCGGATGCGCTTCTCGTTGACGAAGACGCCCGTCGTCTTGTCGGCGACGAAGGCGTCGTCGGCCCAGCTGTCCCACAGCTGGATCACCGCCTCGACGAACTCGTGGGCGCGCCGGTAGCGGGCCGCGTGGTCGAGCATCTTCGCCTGGCCGAAGTTCTGGGCGACGTCGTCGCCGGTCGTCGCGACGACGTTCCAGGCGGCGCGGCCCTTGCTGACGTGATCGAGCGTCGAGATGCGGCGGGCGAGGTTGTAGGCGGAGTTGTAGGAGCTCGAGGCCGTGGCGACGAGGCCGATGCGGCTCGTGTGCTGCGCCACGGCGCCGAGCGCCACCGTCGGATCGAGGCCGCGGAAAGGCCGGTATTCGCCGCGATAGCGCCAGACCGGCGTGTCGGCGAGGAAGACCGCGTCGAGCAGCCCCTTCTCGGCGATCTTCGCCACCTCGATGTAGTGGTCGAGGCTGCTGTAGTGCTGCCCGTCCTTCTCCCCCGCCCGCCAGGCGCCCGGAAAGACGCCGCCGGGGATGAGGTTGAGGTTGAGGGTCAACGACTTCGGCTTCGGCTTGGTCATGGTCGAGTTCCATTCTGGGGAGCCGAGCGGGCCGCGTCCGACGCGGCGCCGCGGCGTGGCGGTGCTGACGGGAATGCTGGGACGGGGCGGTCCCTCAGTCGCTGAACGAGCCGTAGCGGCCGTTGGCGTAGACCAGCGAGGGACCGACGCCGAGCGTGATGGCCGCGACGCGGCCGAGGATGATCGCGTGGCTGTGCCGCTCGATCGCCTCCTCGAGTTCGCAGTCGATGACCGCGAGAGCCCCGCCCAGCCCGAGGGCGCCGGTCGAAAGTTCGACCCAGTCGGCCTCCGCATAGCGCTCGGCGCCCTTCACGCCACCCCTGCCCGCGAACCTGTCGGCGACATCCTGGTGGTGGCGACCGAGAACGTTGACGCAGAAGTGGCCGTGCCGCCGGATGGCCGGCCAGGTCGACGACGACAGGTTGATGTTGACGATCATCGTCGGCGGCTCGACCGACAGCGCGGTCGCCGAGGTGACGGTGGCGCCGGTGCGCGCCTCGCCGAGGCCAGCCGTGATGACGCTGACGCCGCCGGCGAGCGCTCGCATCGCCTGCTTCAAGGCGTGGGCGTCGGCAGCAGGCTGGCGAACCGGGTGTGGGAAGGCGACGTTCATCGGCTGCGCGTCCTGTGCTTCGGATAGGAAGGTGGCTCCGGGCGTCGACGCACCCCGGCCACGACGTCGGCGGCCCCGAGAGAAGCGGGGCTACTGACGACAAATCTCCAGCGCAATCCCCGTGCCAGAGACTTTCCTATTTTGAATCAATAGCTTGAGGGAGTGGTCCGGACCGGGCTGTGGCGGCTTCGCCGCAGCACGCGGGCGGGACTGCGGTCAATCCGTCACGCGATCTGCACCGTCCCTGCAGCTGTCTTGCCGTAGAAGATCGGCTTCCGAAATAATCATCCTGCTGGAATGACACCATGAAGCATGAATTCGCTGCGTCAATCGCAGCAGATCGTTCAGCTAAATGAGCGAAGACGTTAGGTGTATCCGCCGCTGTACTGGTGGCACGGATAATGCTGATTGCGGGCCGCTTCACCCGTCACGACGAGAGGCAGATCATGCAGCGCATGCACGACGACCATCTGGAACGGCTCCGGCGCCGCTCTTCGAGACGGAAGGCCGGCGGAGGACGGTCGTGAGCGGCTTTCGCGGCGCGGCCGGCCGGCCCCAGGTGGTGATCGTCGGTGGCGGCTTCTCCGGCGCCGCGGTGGCGTGGCACCTCGCGCGCACGGGAACCACCGAGATCGCCATCACCGTGGTGGAGCCCCGGTCGCGACTGGGCGCCGGCCTCGCCTACGGGACCGACGACCCGTCGCACCGCATCAACGTGCCCGCCGCCAAGATGAGCCTCGACCCGGGGGATCCCGGCCATTTCGTGCGGTGGGTGGAGGCGCGCGAGGCCGTGCGGGACGACCCGGACGCGGCCGCGCCCGGCGGTCAGCTCTTCCCGCGGCGGTCGGTGTTCGGCGCCTACGTCGGCGACCAACTCGATCCGCTGCTCGCAGCCGGGGTCGTCGCACACGTCCGCGACCGGGTCGTGGACGTGACGCCGGCCGGACGGCGCTTCGCCGTCGCGCTGGAGGGGGGCGCGACCCTCGTCGCAGACCTCCTCGTCCTCGCCGTCGGCCACACCGAGCCGCAGCCCCCGGCGGGTTTTGCCGAGGCCCTTGAGCATCATCCGCGTTTCATCGCCAACCCCTGGGCACCGCAGGCATTCGCACCGCTGCGCCCCGACGACCGCGTGCTCGTCGTCGGCACGGGGCTGACGATGGCCGACGTGGTGGCGAGCCTCGACGCCGCCGGCCACCGTGGCCCGATCACCGCGATCTCCCGCCGCGGCCTCGCCTCCCGGGGGCACGGGCCGGCGGGTTCCGCGTTCGGCGATTTCTCATCCGCCCCGGCGCGCACGAGCCGCGCGCTGCTGCGGCGCATTCGCAAAACCCTCGACGAGGCCGCCACGGCGGGCAGGCCGTGGCAGCACGTCATCGACGCTGTCCGGGAGCAGGGAACCGCCATCTGGGCGGCACTGCCGCACGAGGAACGCCGCCGCCTGCTGCGCCACCTGCGACCCTTCTGGGACAGCCACCGCTTCCGCGTCGCGCCGCAGGTCGCGGCGACGATCGCCCGCCGGCGCCGCGCTGGCACTCTCGCGATCCGCGCGGCCCTGACGCGCGACGTCGTCCGCGACGGTGACACCATCCACATCGATCTGCAGGATCGCTGGAGCGGCGCCTCGACGCGGCTGACGGTGGATGCGGTGATCCTCGCTACCGGGCCGGCAGCAGGGCGCCTGTTCGATCGCCTGCCGGTGCTGAGGAGCCTGCATCGCCTCGGCGCGATCCGGCCCGATGCCCTGCGCCTCGGCATCGAGACCGACCGCCACGGCCGCGCGGTCGGCGCGTCCGGGGAAACGGACCCGCGAATCCTGGTGGCGGGTCCCCTCGCCCGCGCAACGTTCGGCGAACTGATGGGGCTTCCCGAAGTGGCGATCCACGCCGTCCGGGTGGCCGACGCGGTCCGGGCGGCCCTGGCACAGACGGTATCGCTGGCGAACGCGTGACGACACTGCCCGTCCCCCGGATCGATGCGACCCGGGTGATGGGTCGCTCACCCACCGGGTCCGAGGCGTTCGCGGCCGGCGGATGGCGCCGTCCGATCGGCCGCGCTATCGCCCTCCAGCGACCCTGACCTGCCGGTAGTGCCGCGCGAAGGCGTCGGCGGCGATGCGGGCGGCAACGTCGGCGCACTGCTCGCGGATCTCCGGGACGGCGACGATCTCCCACAGGCGACCGGTGCCGAGCGGGCCGAGGGCGAAGAGGGCGTTGTCGGCGCGGCCGTTGCGGTCGAGCACGCGGCCGTCAGCATCGATGTCGACGCCGAGGCCGGCAGGATCCTCACGCAGGAGCCCGGCCTCGGCCAGGTCCCGCAGCAGCGGCTGCGAGCGCACGGGGGCGCCGCGGTCGAGGCCGGCGCAGTTCAGCACGCGGTCGACGCGCACCTCCACGGGGACCGCGTCGCCGCGCGGGCGCAGCGTGACCGCCACCTTGTCGTCCGCTGTGCTGCGCCGGAGGGCCAGGACCCGCCCGCGCACGACCTCAAGGCGGCCCGATGCCCGCCACTCGGCGACGCGAGCCGCCACCTCGGGTGCGAAGCGGTGGCGGTGGATGTTCCAGAACGGTGCGACGCGGCGCAGGAAGCGGCGCCGGTCCTCGCTGCCGAGGCCCTGCCAGAGCTCCTGCAGGCGGGGACGGAGGCCATCGACGACGGGACGCCAGTCGCGCCCGGCGGCGATCTCCGCCTTCGCCTTCGTGCGTACGAGCCGCGACAACTCGACGAGCGGCGTCGTCGCCGCGACGGTGGCGAGCGCCAGCGGCGGCTGCCGCGGCTCGCGGTGGGCGAGCGGTAGCAGGCCGCGGCGCGACACGGCGACGATGCGGCCGCGGTGGCCGCGGGCGGTCAGTGTCAGCACCTGGTCGATCATCGTCAGGCCGGTGCCGATGACGAGAACGGCGTCGTCGTCGGCCACGGCATCAAGGGCCGAGGGCTGCCAGGGATCGAGGATGATGCCGTCGCCGACCGCCCGGTCGACGACGTCCGCCGGGACCGGAAGGCCGGTTGGGATGTTGCCGAGGCACAGCGCCGTCGCCTCGGCGACGATCGGGCCGCCGCCGTCGAGGTCGATTCGAAGCCCGCCGGCGACCGGCGTGGCCGCCAGCGCGGCCTGCCCGAAGCGCAGCAGGGTGACGCGGCCGGCCGCGTCCCGTTCTGCCGCTGCGAGCCGGTCGGAGACGTAACGCCCATAGGCGCGGCGCGGGGCGAAGCTGTAGGGCAGCGCGTCGGCCGCGATCCCGTGGCCTTCGGGCGCGTCCCCGAGCCAGCGGACGAAGTCGGTCGGGTCGGCCGGAAACAGGCTCATCCGACCAGCCGGGACATTGATGCGATGGTCCGGATCCGCGGTTCCGTAGGCCACGCCACGCCCGGCGTCCTCGCCAGTGCCGATGAGCGCGACGCGGGCGCGCTGCGGCATCCGGCGGAGCAGATTTACGGCCAGTGCGGCGCCGGTGAAGCCCGCACCGATGATGGCGACGTCGACATGCTGCATGGAGGTCACCCAGACTGTCACAACAGGTACGAGGCCAATCGGTGCACCTTGAAGGCGATAAAGTCGATTGATTTTGTCGTTATTTGGACAGGAGCGTTTCGGTGTGTCGGCGCAAGGGCCGTTTCCGCCTCTACAGACCCGCTCTTAGCGGTCCGGCACGGCCGAAAAGATGCGCGCGCGCAGCAGGCTGATGCCGCCGTGATCGCCGGCCTCAGCCTCGTTCTCCGGGCCGACATCGAGTTCGATCTCGTCGCCCGTGACGGTGCGGGCGACCAGGCGGCGGCTGCCGGGGCGGTCGAGGACGCGGACGAGCCGGGCCGGCACGGCGTCACCGTCGTCTCGGGCGCCGGATCGCCAGGCGACGTCGGCCGGGCGGACGAAGGCCCAGGCCGGGCCGTCGAGGACACCGGGGGCCGGGTGACGGACGTGTCCGGCGACGGTGGCAACGCCGGCCGCGACGCTCGCCGGGAGGCGGTGGGTGTCGCCGAGGAAGGTCATCACGAAGGCGGAGGCCGGCTCGCGGCAGAGCTCGCGCGGCGCGCCGACCTGCTCGATGCGGCCGTGATCGAGGATCACCACGCGGTCGGCGAGGTCGAGGGCCTCCTCCTGGTCGTGGGTGACAAACAGGGTGGTGATGCCGAGGCGCTCATGCATCTCGCGCAGCCAGCGGCGCAGCTCGCGGCGGACATTTGCGTCGAGTGCGCCGAACGGCTCGTCGAGCAAGAGCACCTGCGGGTCGACGGCGAGTGCGCGGGCGAGCGCGACGCGCTGGCGCTGGCCGCCTGAAAGCTGGGCCGGGAAGCGGCCGCCAAGGCCGTCGAGTTGCATCAGCGACAGAAGCTCCTCGACGCGGGCCACGACCTCGGCCTCAGGCCGGCGGTCGCGGGCGGCGCGCATGCCGAAGGCGATGTTGTCGGCCACCTTCATGTGCGGGAACAGCGCGTAGTGCTGGAAGACGAAGCCGACACCCCGGTCGCGAACGGGTATGTCCGTCGCATCGACGTCGCCGAACAGGATGCGGCCGGCATCCGGGAAGGCGAGGCCGGCGACCATCCGCAACAGCGTCGTCTTGCCGGAACCGGAGGGCCCGAGCAGCGCCACGAGCTCGCCGGAGGCGATCTCCAGCGACACGTCGCGGACGGCGTGCACCCCGTCGAAGCGCTTGCCGACGCCGTCGAGACGGATCCTCATGCGGGCTTCTCCTCGCCGACCGGGGTCGGGACAACGGCCGCCGTCGGGCGCGCGCGACCGGCGCCGCGGCCCTCGAGTGCGACCTTGGCGACGAGGGTGAACAGCGCGATCACCGTCAGCACCGAGGCGGCGGCGAAGGCGCCGACGGCGTTGTAGTCCTGGTAGAGCAGCTCGATGTGCAGCGGCAGCGTGTTGGTCTGGCCGCGGATGTTGCCCGACACCACGGATACCGCCCCGAATTCGCCCATGACGCGGGCGTTGCAGAGGACGACACCGTAGAGCAGCGCCCACTTCACGCCGGGCAGCGTCACCGTCAGGAAGGTTCGGAAGCCCGAGGCGCCGAGCGAGGTCGCGGCTTCCTCGAGCTCGGTGCCCTGCGCCTGCATCAGCGGGATGAGTTCGCGCGCCACGAACGGCGCGGTGACGAAGATGCTCGCGAGCACGATGCCGGGCAGCGCGAACAGGATGGCGACGTCGTACTCGCGCAGCGTCGGGCCGAACAGGCCCTGCAGGCCGTAAACGAACATCAGCGCCACGCCGGCGACGATCGGCGAGATCGAGAACGGCAGCTCGATGATCACCAGCAGCAGCTTGCGGCCGGGAAACTCGAACTTGGTGATCGCCCACGCGGCGGCGATGCCGAAGACGGTGTTGACCGGCACGGCGATCAGGGCCGTGACCACCGTCAGCCAGATCGCGTGCAGCGTGTCCGGGTGAAGGATGTTGGCGGCATAGGTGGCGAGCCCCGACGAGAAGGCTCGCACGACGATCACGGCGATCGGCGCCACGACCAGCACGATCGCGACGAGAGCGACGCCGCCGATCAGCATGCGGCGCACGACGGCACCGTCGCCGATCCGCAAGGTGGGTTCGCGCGCGGCCATTCCTCTAGCGGCCCTTGTCGAGATAGCGCAGGCCGCGGGCCTGCAGGGCGTTGGTGACGGCGAGCATGACGAAGGCGGCGATCAGGATCACCGAGGCGATGGCGGCCGACGCCTCATAGTCGAACTCCTCGAGGCGGATGAAGGCGAGCAGCGCGGTAATCTCCGTCTCGAAGGGCTGGTTACCAGCGATGAAGATGACGGCGCCGAACTCGCCGAGGCTGCGCGCAAAGGCGAGCGACGAGCCGGCGAGCAGCGCCGGCATCAGGAGCGGCAGGATCACCGTGCGGAAGATCCGCCCCTCCCCCGCGCCGAGGCTGAGAGCGGCCTCCTCCAGCGCCGGCTCGAGGTCCTCCAGCACGGGCTGCACAGTGCGCACGATGAACGGCAGGCTGGTGAAGGCCATCGCCACCATGATGCCGAGCGGCGTGAAGGCGACCTTGATGCCGAGCGCGGCGAGCGGCGCGCCGTACCAGCCGTTTTCGGCAAACAGCGTGGTGAGGGCGATGCCGGCGACCGCCGTCGGCAGGGCGAACGGCAGGTCGACGAGGGCGTCGAGCAGACGGCGGCCGGGGAAGCGGTAGCGCACCAGCACCCAGGCGAGCGCGAAGCCGAAAACGACGTTGAACGCCGTTGCCACCGCCGCCGCGCCGATCGTCACCCGGTAGCTCGCCACCGCCCGCGGCGCCGAGACGATGCGCCAGTAGTCCTCCAGCCCGAGGCTCGCCGCCTTGAAGACGAGGGCGCCCAGCGGCAGGCAGACGATGATTGAGACGTAGAGGACGGTGATGCCGAGGCTGAGCGGCAAGCCAGGGAGAACACGGCGCGACAACGGACGGCTCCCTCCGGCTGTGGGCTGGCGGACGACGAGCGGCGAGGACGCTCGCCACAACGACGATGGGGGCCGCCAATGGCGGCCCCCGCTGCACCTGTCAACCGTGCGCGGGCGGAAGGGTGCGATCAGCGGCTGCCGTAGAGGCGGTCGAGCGTCGCGTCAGCGGCGAAATGTTCCTTCGTCGCCTGGTCCCAGCCGCCGAACACTTCCTCCACCGTGAGAAGCCGCACCTCGGGGAACTGATCCTTGAACTCCGCCACCACCGCCGGGTCGTGCACGCGGTTGCCGTGCTCGGCGACGATGCGCTGGCCTTCGGTGGTGTAGAGGAAGTCGAGATAGGCCTTGGCGAGGTCGCGGCTGCCGCGCTTGTCGACGACGGTGTCGACGATCGCCACCGGGAACTCGGCAAGCAGGCTGACCGAGGGCGTGACGGTGTCGAACTTGTCGGCGCCGTACTCCTTCTGGATGCCGCGGGTCTCCGCCTCGAAGGTGATCAGCACGTCGCCGATCTCGCGCTCGACGAAGGTCGTCGTGGCGGCACGGCCGCCGGTGTCGAACACCGGAACGTTGTCGAACAGCTTGGAGACGAATTCCTCCACCTTCGCCTGATCACCGCCGAACGCCTCCTTCGCGTAGGCGGTGGCAGCGAGATAGGTGTAGCGGGCGTTGCCGGAGGTCTTCGGATTGGGGAAGATCACCTTGACGTCGTCACGGACGAGGTCGCCCCAGTCCTTGATGTTCTTCGGATTGCCGGAGCGCACGAGGAAGGCCGGCAGCGAGTAGTACGGCGAGGCGTCGTTGGGGAATTCCGACTTCCAGTCGGCCGAGACGAGGCCGCCCCTGTCGACGAGGACGTCGATGTCCGTCACCTGGTTGAAGGTGACGACGTCGGCCTGCAGCCCCTCGAGGATGGCGCGGGCCTGGCGCGACGAGCCACCGTGGGACTGGTCGATGGTGACGTCCACCCCCGTCTTCGCCTTGTGGTCGGCGATGAAGGCGGTGTTCACGGCGGCGAACAGCTCGCGCGAGATGTCGTAGGAGGCGTTCAGCAGCGTCGTCGGCGCCTGCTGGGCGGCTGCGGGAACGGCAACCAATGCCAAGGCGGTCGCGGCGGCGATCGTGAAACGTCTCATGGTGGCTCCTCGGGCGGGTGTCCGACGCTGTCGGCCGGACAATAGGGGTTGCAGCGGCGCGATCCGAGCAACACGGTTGCTGTGGAAGTCCGCAGGCGGGATCATCGCGCCGCCGGCGGCGGGATTTCTGGAATCTCGTTCCGACGCGCGCCGTTCAGCGCTGCATGCCCCAGCGGCGCACGGTCACCGCCTCGATGGTGCGGAACAAAACCACCTCGACCACCAGGCCGATCAGGATCACGGTCGCGAGACCCGCGAACACCTTGTCGGTGAGGAGCTCGTTGCGGTTGCGGTAGATGAACCAGCCGAGGCCGCCCTGGCTCGAGCTCATGCCGAAGACGAGTTCGGCTGCGATCAGCGTCCGCCAGGCGAAAGCCCAGCCGATCTTCAGCCCCGACAGGATCGACGGCAGCGCCGCCGGCACCAGGATGCGCAGCACGTAGGACGGCCCCTTGAGGCCGTAGTTGCGACCGACGAGGCGCTGTGTCTCCGGCACCGCCTCGAAGCCGGTGAGGAGCGCCAGCGCGAACGGCCACAGCACCGCGTGGATCTGCACGAACAAGAGGCTCTTCTCACCGAGCCCGAACCACAGGAGCGCGATCGGCAGGAGCGCGATCGCCGGCAGCGGATTGAACATCGCCGTCAGCGTCTGCAGGACCTCGCGCACGAAACCGTTGGCGACGGCGAGCGAGACGAAGACGAGGGCGATCGCGATGGCGACGACGTAGCCCTTGAGGAGCACGCCCAGCGAGGCGGCGGCCGCCTCCATCAGTTGGTCGCTGCGCACCGCGTCGACGAAGGCAGCCGCCGTGTCGAGGAAGCTCGGCAGCATCAGCGGGTTGTTCTGCCACACCGCGGCCGCCTGCCAGGCCGCGGCGAGCAGCACGAGGACAAAGGCGCGGCGGACGAGCGTGTGGGCCGCGGCCGCCCTCAGCCAGTCGCCGAGAGTGGTGCCGGGCGCGGCAGGCCCGGCCTTGCCGGTGCCAGCGGTCAGGTCAGTCATCGCGGTGGCTCCCGGGACGGGCGAACAGCAGGGTCTCGACGTCGCGCACCACCGCCTCGAAGCGCGCCGTGCCGACATCGGCGAGGCCGAACGCGCCGGTGTCGTAGGTGGCGAGGGTGCGGCCGGGATGCGGGCTGAGGAGGTGCAGCGAGGTGCCGATCAGCACCGCCTCGTCGATCGCATGGGTGACGAAGAGCAGCGTGAAGCCAAGTTCCTCGGCGAGCTGCAGCAGGTCCTGCTGCAGGCGCCGGCGGGTGAGCGCGTCGAGGGCGGCGAACGGCTCGTCCATCAGGAGCACGTCGGGCTCGGTGGCGAGCGCCCGGGCGATCGCCGCGCGCTGCTTCATGCCCCCGAGAGCGTGTGCGGATAGGCGTCGATCGCCCGCTCCAGCCCGACCTTGCCGAGCGCCGCGACGGCGCGCTCGCGCGCCTCCTCCGTCGACAGCCGCCGCGCCACCCGCAGCGGGAACATGACGTTCTGCGCCACCGTCTTCCAGGGGAGCAGCTGGTCGAACTCCTGGAAGACGACGATGCGCTCGGGGCTCGGACCGGTCACCGGCTTGCCGCGCGTGCGGATGGTGCCGGCGGTCGGGCGCTGGAAGCCGGCGACCATCCTGAGGATCGAGGACTTGCCGCAGCCGGACGCGCCGATCAGCACCAGCCGCTCGCCCTGCCGGACGGTGAAGCCGACGTCCTCCACCGCCCGCACCGTGCCGCGGTCGGTGGTGTAGTCGAGGACGAGGCCCTCCGCCTCGAGGACGGAGGGCGCCGTCGCGGCGCGGGAAGCCGCCACCGCGGTCGCGTGCAGCATCGGCTCAGCTCCCCGGCTGCGCGTGCAGTTCCTCGAAGGTGTAGTCGGTCCAGCTCTTCGCTTCCGTCTTGATCGCGCCGGTGCGGTAGAGGAAGTCCGCGAACACCTGCGTGCGCTGCGGCACCGTGGTGTACTGCACCTCCGGGTTCTCCAGCACCTCGAGGACGAAAGCCGGATCGAGCCTGGACTTCTCGATCCGGACGTAGGTCTCGGCGGCGGCCGGCTTGTTGGCGGCGATCCACGCCGTCGCCTCCTGGAAGGCGTCGTAGAAGGCCTTGTAGGTCTTCGGGTTGTCGGCGCGGAACTTGATCGTCGTGTAGACGAGCGTCGGCGTCGCCGGGCCGCCGAGGATGTCGTAGGAGCTCAGCACCTTGTGCACCTTGCCGCTCGCCAGCGCCTGCTCCTGGAACGGCGAGTTGGAGATGTGGGCGGTGATCTCAGTCGAGCCGGAGAGGAGCGCGGCGGTGGCGTCCGGGTGCGGCAGCGTGATTGTCAGGCCATCGAGCTGCTTGTGGTTGCCGACGCCGAACTCCTTTTCGGCGGCGATCTGCAGGAGCCGCGCCTGCACCGAAACGCCGACGGCCGGCAGCGCGATCTTGTCGGCCGCCGTGAAGTCCGTCAGCGCCTTGACGTTCGGATTGTTGGTAACGAGGTAGTTCGGCTGCGCCCCGAGCGCCCCGATGATCTTCACCGAGCCGCCGGTCTTGTCCCACAGCGTCAGGAACGGCCCGATGCCGGCGGCGGCGACGTCGACATTGCCGGAGAGCAGCGCCTCGTTGATGGCGGCACCGCCCGAGAGCTTCGCCCACTCGACCTTGATGTCGAGCCCTTCCGCCTTGCCGTACTTCTCGATCAGGCCCTGATCGCGGATGACGTGCAGCGGCAGGTAGAGCGTGCCGAACTGCTCGACGATGCGGATCAGCCCCTCGGCCTTCGCGGGCAGGCCGGCGACAACGAGCGAGGCCGTCAGGACGGCGGCGGTGGCGGCCTTTGTCAGTATCTTCATGGCAGAATTCCTTCCTGGAACGTGATGAGACCGGCTGCGTGCCGATGCAGCCCTGATCAATCGCCGTAGATGAGACGCGGCAGCCAGAGCGCGATGCTGGGGAACAGGATGATGAGGACGAGGCCGAGGACTTGCAGTCCCATGAACTGCAGCATGCCGGCATAGATGTCGCGGAGGGGCCATTCGGGGACGACGCCCCTGAGGAAGTAGGCCGACAAGGCCACCGGCGGAGACAGCCAGGCGGTCTGCAGGTTGACCGCGACCAGGATCCCGAACCAGGTCAGGTCGAAATCGAGCTCGCGCATCAGCGGCAGCACGAACGGCACGACGATGAGGACGATCGGCACCCACTCGAGCGGCCAGCCGAGCAGGAAGATCAGCGCCATCACCAGCGCCAGCAGGGCGTAGGGGTGGAGGTCGAGGGACAGCAGCAGGTCACTCAGGTAGGCCGGCGTCCCCAGTCGCGCGAAGACCGCGCCAAAGAAGTTCGACGCCGCGACGAGGAAGAGAATAAGGACGGAGATCTCGAGCGTCTTGATGAGGGCGTCGGTCAGGCCGCGCCATGTCAGTCGGCGGTAGAGGACTGTCAGAAGCAGCGCTCCGAGCGCACCACAGGCAGCGCCCTCGGTGGGCGTTGCGAGGCCAAGGATGATGCTGCCGAGCGAGAAGGCCACCAGCGCCACGGGCGGGACAAAACCCTTGCCGAGTTCGATCCACAGCGCCCCGAGGTCCGCATCGGCCTGGCGCGCGGGCGGCAGCGGCGCGATCCTCGGGTCCAGTCGGCTTCTGAGCAGGGCGTAGCCGGTGAACAGGCCCGCGAGCATCAGGCCCGGGAGGATCGCCGCCACGAACAGCGTCGTCACCGGCACTTCCAGGACCGGTCCCATGACGATCAGCATGATCGACGGGGGAATGAGGATTCCGAGGGTGCCGCCCGCCGTGATCAGCCCCGACGAGAGGCGCGTGTCGTAACCGGCCCGGATCATCGGCTTGCCGGCCATGATGCCGAGGAGGGTGACGGAAGCGCCGACGATGCCGGTGGCGGCGGAAAAGATGGTGGCGACGAACATCACCGCGATGAACAGCGCGCCCCGCAGGTTGACGAGCAGACCCTGGGCGGCGTCGAACAGACGCTCCATCAGGTTCGCCCGCTCCATCAGGAGGCCCATGAAGACGAACAGCGGGATCGCCGTCAGCGTCTGCTCCATCATCGTGCCGTAGAACTGCAGCGTCAGCAGGTAGAAGACCAGCTTCCCGAAGCCCCAGTAGCCGAACACGAGGCCGAGGAAGATCAGCGTGAAGGAGATCGGGAATCCGACGAAGATGCCGAAGAGCATCCCCGCCAGCATCAGGAGACCGATGATCTCGCCGCTCATGCGAGCGGCCAGCGGCCGCGCGTGGCGGCATAGAGGCTCTTCAGGAACTCCGAGACGCCCTGCAGCACGAGCAACGCCACGGCGGCGGGCAGCACCGACTTGATCGGCCCGAGCAGAGGCATCCACGCGGTGTCCATGCCGCGCTCGCCCCGGACGACCGCCGTCGCGGCATATTGCCAGGCCAGCACGAAGAAGACGATCATCGCTGGAAAGTAGAGAAAGACATAAAGCGTGGCGTCGAGGCGACCCTGCGTCCGTGGCGAAAGCTTCCCATAGAGGAAGTCCGCCCGCAGGTGGACGCCCTTCGACAGGGCGTAGGCGGCGCCGAGCATGAAATAGGCGCCGTACAGCATCCGGCTGATGTCGTAGGCCCAGACGGTCGGCGACGCGAAGAAGTAGCGGCCGGCGATCTCGTAGATCATCGCGGCCGTCAGCGGCAGGACCAGCCAGGACACGATCCGGCCGATCCAGCGGTTGAGACCGTCGATGGCGCGGATCGGCACCGCCATCCAGGCGGGCATGTCCGCCGGCAGGATGAGCCGATCACTGCGCCGGGAAGCGAGCAACTCGTCCGGGACGTCGCGAAGCGTATCGGAAACGGACATCGGTCCCCTTGCGAGACGGCACGCCTCCGGGACGGCCCCGGAGGCGTGGAAGCAGTTCGAGGCGGATCAGTTGCCGGCGGCCAGGACGTCCGCGTAGGCACCCGTCAGGCTCGCGTTCGCCCTCTGGGCGTTCGCCCAGAACGGGATCGCCACGTCGGCGAAGGCCTTCTGGCTGTCCCACACCTCCTTGAAGAAGGCGTTCTCCGCCGCGTGGCGGTCGAAGACGGTCTTCGCCGCGTTGGCATAGGCGACGAAATAGTCCGGCGGCGTCTCATGCAGGATGACGCCGTCCTCCTCCACGAGTTGCTTCAGAGCCTTGCCGTTCTCGATGATGCGGTAGCTGTGTGCCTTGATGAGCGCAGCGTTCGCCGAAACTTCGATCGCCTTCTGCTGCTGCGGCGTGAGACTGTTCCAGACGTCCTTGTTGATGTAGATGTCGGCGTTGACGACGTTTTGATGCAATCCCTGCAGATAGTAGTGCTTCAGCACCTTCTGGAAGCCGAAGACGCTGTCGGGCTTCGGGCAGCACCACTCGGCCGCGTCGATCACGCCCTTCTCCAGCGCGGGCAGGATCTCGCCGCCGCTCATCGCCACCGCGGCGACGCCGATCTCGTTGTAGATCTGGCCGGGAATGCCCGGAGGAGCGCGGAAGCGGACACCCTTCATGTCCTCGACGCTGTTGATCGGCTCCTTGAACCACCCCAGCGCCTCGGGACCCACCGGCTGCAGGAGGAAGCCCTTCACGTTGACGCCCATCTCGTCCCAGAGACGGTCGTAAAGCTCCTTGCCACCGCCGTAGAGGTACCAGGAGACGAAGGCGAGGTTATCGAGGCCGACGCCCGAGCCGGCCGCCGGCGAGCCGAACAGCGTCGCCGCTGGGTGTTTGCCCGACCACCAGTGCGTCCACGCGAAGCCGGCCTCGATCAGGCCGGCGTCGACGGCGTCCAGCGTTTCGTTGATGCCGACGACGGCACCGGCCGGCAGCACCTCGAAGCGGACCTCGCCGTTCGTCAGCGCCGTGACGTCCTCGCCGAAGTCCTTCAGCATCACGACCTCGTCGGCGTTGATCGGAATGACCGACTGAACGCGGATGACGGTCTCGGCTTCGGCCTTGAGCGGCAACAGCAACGCCGTCACAGCGGTCGCCTGCAGCGCTAGGCGCCGAAACAATCCACCGACCGAGCGAGCGCGGGTTGGGCGAGAGGAGCCTTGAGGATGCGACATTTGCGGTTGCTCTCCCTGAACGAGGACAAGTCGACGCTTGCGACTGCAGGGCATGTGCCAAGCAAGTCGCTCAACGAATTCAATTTCTTAGATCGATGACCGGCGCCGCGGCTGTTGCCATTGCACCGCCTAGCGGGTCGCATCTGCTGCGATGGCAGGGGACTGCCGGCGGGAGCGCGGATGCGGTTCCGCGCCGGCAGCGCCCTCCCCCCTCAACTCCAGGCGTGCAGCGGCGGGGCGATGCCGTTCAGCGCGTAGTTGCCGAGGATCGCGTACTTCCAGCGGACGGGATCGTGCAGGGTGTGGGTGCGGGCATTGCGCCAGTGGCGGTCGAGGTTGTGCTCGGCGAGGGTGGAGCGCGTGCCGGCGAGCTCGAACAGCTTGTTGGTGGCGGAAATCGCGATCTCGGTCGACAGCACCTTGGCCTCGGCGACCGCTATCTGCGCGGCCGCGACGGTCTCCGCCGTCGGCTCCGCGACGGCGCGGTCGACCGCCTCGCCCGATTTGTCGAGCAGCGCCTCGGTGGCGTGCAGGCGCAGCGTCAGGTCGCCGATCGCCTGGATGGTGTAGGGATCCTCGAAGGCGTGCTCCAGGCCGCTGTCGACCCAGGCCCGCGCCTTGGTGCGCACGAAGCGGATGGTGTCGTCGATCGCCGCCCGGGCGATGCCGGTATCGACGCCCGCCTGAATGATCTGGAAGATCGCTCCGTCCGCCGTCGGCCGGTCGTAGCCCTTGTAGCCGGGCACGAGGTGCGTCTTCGGCACCTTGACGCGGTCGAGGATGACGGTGCCACTCGAGGTCGTGCGCTGGCCGAAGCTCGACCAGTCGTCGATGACGGTGAGCCCCGGCGCGTCGCGGTCGGCGATCGCGTACCAGGCGCGGCCCTCCTCATCGAGGGCGACGATCGGAACCAGATGGGCGAGCAGCGCACCGGTCGAATAGAACTTGCGGCCGACGACGACCACGTGGTCGCCGGCGTCGGTGAAGCGGGTCTCGAAGTCGGCGGCGCGCTTCGAGCCGAACTCGGAGAAGGCGTTGCCAAAGCGCACACCCTTCAGCACCTCGGCGAACAGCCGCCGCTGCTGCGCCTCATCGCTCACCGTCCGGATCGCCGCGACGACGCCGAGATGGTTCTGCGGGATCTGGCCGATCGAGGGATCGGCGGCCGAGATGATCGCGATCACCCGCGCGAGCGTCACATAGGAGACCTCGGGACCGCCGAAGCGCTTCGGCACGTTGATCGACCAGAGGCCGCTCTGGGAGAAGGCGTCGAGCTCGGCGAGCGGCAGGCGGCGGTTGCGGTCGCGCTCGGAGGCGCCGACGGCGAAGTCGGCGGCGAGCGTCTCGGCGACGGCGATCGCCTCTGCATCGTCGCGGATGACGTGGGCGGGAGTACGCGGACGTGGCACGCCGGGGACGCCGGCGGGCTTGTCGACGGCGAGCGAGAGTGCGGACATGGAAGGGTCCTCCTTTGGGATGGGCGCGTGGGCCGGCGTCAGACGACCTGCGCGAGGCGGGCGGGCTCGTCGCGGTGCGGCGTGGCGAGCCCGAGGTAGAAGGCCTTGACGTCGTCGCGCGCGGCGAGCTCGGCGGCGGTGCCGGCGAGCACGACACGGCCGTTCTCGAGCACGCTCGCGCGGTCGGCGTGGCGCAGCGCGACGGTGGAGTTCTGCTCGGCGACGAGGATCGACAGCCCTTCGTCGCGGTTGAGCCGCTTCAAGGCGCGGAAGATGTCCTCGACGATCAGGGGCGCGAGCCCCATCGACGGCTCGTCGAGTACGAGCAGGCGCGGGCGCGCCATCAGGGCCCGGCCGATCGCCGTCATCTGCTGCTCGCCACCCGAGCAGAGGCCCGCGGCGCTCCGGCGACGCTCGGCGAGGCGCGGGAACAGCGCATAGACGCGGGCGAGATCCCGCCGGATGTCGGCACGCGAGCCGCTGCGCCCGAGCCCGCCGGTGACGAGGTTCTCCTCGACGGTGAGCGACTTGAAGCAGTGCCGCCCTTCGAGCACGCCCACCAGGCCGCGCCGCACAAGGGCGGCGGTCGAGGTGCGGGCGACGTTGAGGCCGTCGTAGCTGATGCCACCGGCGACGATCTGGCCGCGCTCGGCGGGCAGGAGATTGGTGACGGCCTTCAGCGTCGTCGTCTTGCCGGCGCCGTTGGCGCCGAGCAGCGCGACGATCTCGCCGGGGGCGACGGTGAGGCTGACACCGGAGAGCGCCCGGATGGCGTGGCTGTAGGTCGCCTCGACCGCATCGACGACGAGCAGGGGGCGGCTGTTGGACGGGGCCATGGAGCACGCTCGGGCTTGGGAGCCCGGCGAAAGGGCCGGGCTCCGGGTCGGTCGGTCGGTCGGTCGCTGTTCGGCTCAGTTGGTGCTCTGCTCGGCGGCGCAGTCGCGCGGCGTGATGCCCTGCTCCTTGGCGTAGGTCGCCGCCGACTGCTCGATGATCGGGCGCAGCAGCGCCCAGTCCGGCGCGATCCAGTCGGAGACGACCGTCCACTTGCCGCCGTCCCACTGCTGGAAGGTGACGCGGCCGTCGCCCTCGTGGTTCTCGCAGGTGACGTTGATCGAGTGGAACAGGCCCTTGGCGCCGAGAGCCGCCACGCGCGCCTCGTCGAGACGCAGGTTCTCGAAGCCCCAGCGCACCTCCTCGCCGGTGAGCGTGCGCTTGCCGAACTTCTCCTGGGCGATGCGCACCGCCTCGACATTGAGGATGCCGTTCACGATGCCGAGGTTGTGGTAGACGCTGCCGATGCGATCCTTGTCGTCGAGGTTGCCCTTGCCGGCGTCGTAGACGGTCTTGATGACCTCCTGCAGCACCGGATACTCGGCACCGGAGGCCTGGGTGGTGATGGCGATGTAGCCTTTGGCGGCGTCGCCGGCCGGCCGCACGTCCTCTTCGGAATTCGACCAGACGTTGCCGATGATGTGGTCGGCGGGGAAGCCGGTCTTCTGCGCCGTCTTCAGCGCCACCGGGTTCATCACGCCCCAGCCGCGCAGCACGACATAGTCGGGCTTCGCCCGGCGGATCGTCAGCCACTGCGACTGCTGCTCGTTGCCGGGGTGCGGCACCTCGATCTGCTGCACCTCGAAGCCGTACTTCTCGGCGAGCAGGTCGTAGATCGGGATCGTCTCCTTGCCGTAGGGCGAGCCGTGGTAGAGCACGACGATCTTCTTGCCCTTCAGCGTCTCGATGCCGCCCTCGCGCGAGGCGATGTAGTTGATGATGCCGGACGTCTCGCTGTAGGGGTTCAGGAGCAGCGGGAAGACATAGGGAAACACCCGGCCGTCGGTCGAGTCCGTGCGGCCATGGTTGATGGTGATCAGCGGCACCTTGTCGGCGGTGACGCGGTCGATCATCGCGTAGGCGATGCCGACCGACAGCGGGTTCCAGGCGGCGATGCCGGCGTGGTTCTTCTGGCGCTCGTAGCACTCGACGCCGCGCTCGACCTCGTACTGCGTCTCGCACTCGTCCCAGGTGAGCGTGACGCCGTTGACGCCGCCGTCGCGGGTGTTGATCAGGTTCATGTAGTCGATGAAGCCGCCGAAGAAGCCGGTGCCGCCGGCCGCGTAGGGGCCGACGCGGTAGCTCTGCAGCGGGAAGTATTGCTCGTCGGCGACGGCCGGAACGGCGACGGCAGCGAGCGCAGAGGCGAGCAGTCCGGCCCGGAAGGCGGTCCGGAAGGTGTTGGAAATCGACATGGCAGGCTCCAGCGGTTTGTCTTGGGAGACAGGCAGTCTTGGGGAGGCGAGCTCTTGGGAAGGTCGGGTCAACGGCCGGCCCAGGCGCCGACGAGCCGCGTCTTCAGGCGGTCGAGGAGCGCGGCGAGGCCGGCCGGTTCGGCGATGAGGAAGACGATGATGAGGGCGCCGAGCACGATGCGCTGGCTCATCTCGAGCACGCCGGAATCGAACACGCCGCCGAACACGGCCTGCCCGGCGCGGGACAGCACCAGCGGGAAGACGACGATGAAGGCCGCGCCGAAGAAGGCGCCGCGGATCGAGGCGAGCCCGCCGATGATGATGATGAAGAGGATCTGGAAGGAGCGGTCGAGATTGAACCCGGCCGGCTCCACCGTGCGCAGGTAGGCGAAGGCCCACAGCACGCCGGCGACTCCGATGAAGAACGACGACACCGCGAAGGCGACGAGCTTGGTGCGCAGCACCGGCACGCCGATGATGCGCGCCGCCGTCTCCTGGTCGCGGATGGCGATGAAGTTGCGCCCGGTCTGCGAGCGCACTAGCCGCACCGCGACGATCGTCAGCACCGTGACGACACTGAGCGAGAACAGGTAGCGGCCGACCGGGCTGCCGAGGTCGAGCCCGAAGACAGTGAGCGGCGGCGCGTTGATGACGCCGGACGGGCTGCCGTTCGAGAACCACGAGAACTTCGTCAGCGCCCACTGCACGAAGAACTGCGCAGCGAGCGTCGACACCGCCAGATAGAAGCCGCGCAGCCTGAGGCTCGGCAGGCCGAAAACGAGCCCGACGGCGGCGGCCGTGACGCCCGCCAGCACTAGGCTGGCAAGGAACGGCAATTCGGGGATGCGCAGGTTGAAGTTGTAGGCGGCGAACGCCCCGACCGCCATGAACGCGGCCGACCCGAGCGACACCTGGCCGGCATAGCCGGTGAGGAGGTTGAGCCCGAGGGCGGCGAGCGACAGCGCCAGGAACGGCGTCAGGATCGCCTCGAACAGGTAGCCTGTGCCGACGAAGGGCACGATGCCGAAGGCGACGACCAGCACGCCGGCGATCGACGCCCCGGCGAGCGGAACGTTGATGGGAGCGGGCGTGAGCGCGGTGATGGTCATCGCTCAGGCCCTCTCGACGAGCTTCTGGCCGAACAGGCCGGAGGGGCGGACGAGCAAGAAGGCGAGCGCCAGGACGTAGGCGAACCAGCCCTCGATGCCGCCGCCGAGGAAGGGGCCGACATAGACTTCGGCGAGTTTCTCGGCGGCGCCGATCAGCAGGCCTCCGACGATCGCGCCGGCGATCGAGTCGAAGCCGCCGAGCACCAGCACCGGCAGCGCCTTCAGCACCACCAGCGACAGCGAGAACTGCACGCCGAGCCGGGCGCCCCAGAGGAGGCCCGCGACCAGCGCCACCACCCCGGAGGCGGTCCAGACGATCGCCCAGATGCGCGGCAGACGCAGCCCGACGGCGAGCGCGGCGAGCTGATCGTCGGCGACCGCCCGGAAGGCGAGGCCGACGCGGGTGTAGCGGAAGAACACCGTCAGCAGCGCGACCATCAGCGCCGCCGTGGCGGCGGCGAACAGATCGAAGGTCGAGACGAAGACGCCGCCGAATTCGAGCGGCAGGTCGTCGATGCCGAGATCGAGGCCGTGTACCTGCGTGCCCCAGAGCAGCTGCGCCACGCCCTCGATGACGTAGGAGAGGCCGAGAGTGGCCATGAACAGCGTGATCGGCGGCTGGTTGACGAGCGGGCGCAGCACGGTGCGCTCGATGCCGATGCCCAAGAGCGCCATCGCCGCAAGCGTGATCGCAAAAGCGAGCCAGAACGGCACGCCGTGCTCGACCAGGCTGACGAAGGTCAGCGCCGCGAACAGCAGCATCGCCCCTTGCGCGAAGTTGAGGACGCCCGAGGTTTTGTAGATCAGCACGAAACCGATCGCGACCAGCGAATACATCACGCCGGAGAGCAAGCCTCCGACGAGGACTTCCAGGAAGAACTGGAACTCGATCACAGCCCGCCCTCGCCGTCTTCGTCGTGGGCGACCCCGAGATAGGCGTCGATGACGGCTTGGTCGGCGCGGACCTCGTCGGGCGTGCCGTCGGCGATTTTGCGGCCGTAGTCGAGCACGGCGACGCGATCGGACAGCCCCATGACGACGCCGATGTCGTGCTCGATCAGCACGATGGTGGTGCCGTAGGTGTCACGGGCGTCGCGGATGAAACCCGTCATCTCGCGCTTCTCGGTCAGCGTCATGCCGGCCATCGGCTCGTCGAGCAGCAGCAGCCGGGGCTCTGCGACGAGGGCCCGGGCGAGTTCGATGCGCTTCTGCACGCCGTAGGGAAGCGTGCCGGCGCTGCGGTCGCGCAGGCCGCCGAGATGGAGGAAGTCGAGCATCGCAAGCGCGGCCTCGCGGTTCTCCGCATCCTCGCGCCGCGCCGCCGACAGCCCGAGCACCTGGCCGAACAGGCCGGAGCGGACGCCCGACGTCAGCCCCATCAGGACGTTGTCGAGCACCGTCAGCCCCTTGAAGAGGGCGAGGTTCTGGAAGGTACGGGCGACGCCGAGGCGGGCGAGCCGTTCGGTCGGCACCGCCGAGAACGTCTCGCCGGCGAGGCGGATGCGGCCGCGCTGAGGCCGGTAGAGGCCGCTGACGACGTTGATGAGGGAACTCTTCCCCGCCCCGTTCGGCCCGATGATGGCACGGATCTCACCTTCGCCGACGGCGAGGTCGACGTCGGCGAGCGCGGTGACGCCACCGAAGGTCAGCGATACGCCATCGAGCGCCAGCAGGACGGACGTGGCCGCCACGGGCAGCGGCTCGGGCCTCGGTGCGGCGATCGCTCCGACTCCCGGCCGCGGCGGCGCGACGTCGAGAGCGGCGAGCGCGAGCGAGTCCTGCAACATGAAGGGCCTCCGGCGTTTTCAGGACACGGGTGAGCCGGATCCGGCGGCGCTGACGCCGCCGGACTGCGGACCCTCCCCCGAGGCGACGATGTCAGGCGGCGGCTTCGGCCGGCAGCACGGCGGCTTCGAGCTCGCGCACCAGCGGCAGGACCCGCTCGCCGAAGAACTCGACCTCTTCCTGGAAGTGCAGGAAGCCACCCAAGATCAGGTTCACGCCGATCTTCTTCAGCGCGACGATGCGCTCGGCGATCTGTTCGGGCGTGCCGATCAGGTTGGTGCGGAAGCCGTCATTGTACTGGATGAGATCACGGAACGTGGAGTCCTGCCACATCCCCTTGCGCTCCGGCGAGGCCTGCCCGGCCTGCTTCACGGCACCGCCGAAGGCGTTGACCGCTTCCGGGTCGGCCTGCTCGACGATGCGCTCGAGCTCGGCCTTCGCCTCCTTCTCCGTCTCGCGGGCGATGATGAAGGCGTTCGCCCCGAAGCGGACCGTGCGGCCGTGGCGGGCGGCGATCGAGCGGACGTCGTCGATCTGCTCCTTGTGGCCTTCCGGCGTGTTGCCGTTCATGAAGTACCAATCGGAGACAGCGCCGGCGTTCTCTCTCGCCGCCCGCGAGTTGCCGCCCTGGAAGATCTCCGGATGCGGCGACTGCAATGGCTTTGGCTTCAAGGTGAAGTCGTGCGCCGAGTAATACTTGCCGGCGTAGTTGAAATTGTCTTTCGTCCAAATGCCTTTGACAACCTCGATGAACTCGCGCGAGCGGCGGTAGCGCTCGTCATGCTCGAGCCACGGCAGCCCGAGCGCCTCGTACTCGCCGGCGAACCAGCCGCTGACGACGTTGATCGCCCAGCGTCCGTCGAAGATCTGATCGGCCGTGGCCCCGAGCTTGGCGATGACGTGGGGGTGCCAGGGACCGGGCAGGATCGCCGCGATCACCTTCAGCGTCGTCGTGTTGGCAAGGATCGCCGTCGAGAACGTCGTCGACTCGTGCTGGTATTCGGCGCCGTAGCTGCCGATGAAGCGGATCTGCGACAGCGCGTAGTCGAACCCGACGCGCTCGGCGATGCGGGCGAGCTTGATGTTGTACTCGAGCCCCCAGTCGGTGCGCTGCGGGATCTTCGAGACGACGAGGCCGCCGGAGACGTTCGGCACCCAGTAGGCGAATTTCAGCGGGGCGGGTGCGGCGGTCGGCAAGGCATGGAGGGTCATGGATCTGCTCCGATCTGTCGGCGCGCTCAGGCCGAGAGGGCGGCGGGAAGATTGTGGGCGGCGGCGGCCGGACCGAACGCGGTTGCCGTATCGGCCCCCAGCAGCGTCACAACCTCGGTGACGACGCGGTCGATGCGATCGGCGATGGCGGGATTGACCAGGCGATAGTCGCGGAAGTCCGTCTCGACGGCATAGATCGTCGTCGGCACGGTCAGCGTGTTGAAGTAGCCGAAGAGCGGCCGCAGCTGATGCTCGGCAACGAGCCCGTGCAGGGGCGTGCCGCCGGTGGCGAGCAGCACGACGGGCTTTCCCACCAGCGCGTCGTAACGGATGAGATCGAAGAGGTGCTTGAGCGCACCGGTGTAGGAGGCGCGATAGACCGGCGTGCCGACGACGAGCACGTCCGCGGTCTCGACGGCACGAACGATCTCCGCGGCGGATCCCTGAAGCTTGTCCGATGTGAGCGCGGAGAACAGCGTGGGTCCGGCGTCGACCAGTTCGACGAGGCGGGGCCGGACGGGCGTTCGGGCGGTGATCGCGTCGAGGACGGCGGAAACGAGCGTCGTCGTCCGCGACGGTCGAGTCACGCTGCCGGAGATGCCGAGGACGGACGGAATGGTCATGGACAGGGTGGCTCCTGGGCCGCGCGGCTGCGTCGCAACCGTCGGCAAATCGGATGCTGCATAGCCTAAAGACGATAATGTTGATCAGATAGATCGTGTATTGACGTTCCCGCGATATGGGGGGAAAAATCTGCCCTCTTCCGCGATATGGGCGCCAACGGGATCCGGCCGGCCGATGGCAATGGCAGCGCGTGCGACTCAAGGACGGTCAGCCCCCGGCGCGGTGGGCGCCCCGGCAGTGCCGTTGCCGGAGCTCGACACCTTCCTCGTCGATCGCGAGCACGGCCTCGATCCGCGGGCCGGCCTCTATCGCGGGCGCGTGGTTCATCTGCCGGTGCTGGAGTCTCCCGACGACGTGCCGTTCGATCTCGCCGCGCGGACAGCCGACCAGCGCCTCGTGCTGCTGTTCTACCCCGGGGGCTGGTCTGCGACGGCGCGCGCGGCCCTCGTCCGCTTCGATTCCGCCCGCGAGGCGTTCGGCGCCTCGGCAACGGTGCTTTGCGCCGTGACGCCGGAGACGCCCTTCCAGGCGCGGCGGACCATCGCCGCGACCGGCATCGGCTTTCCGGTGGCGATCGACCACATGTGCCGGTTCACCAAGTCGCTCGGCATCGTCTTCAAGGTGCCGCTGCCGCTCAGGCGCATCGTCCGGGATCGCGGCGTCCGGCTGGCGTCCTGGAACGGCGAGCAGAGCTACGACCTACCGATGCCGGCGGCGCTGCTGCTGGACCGCCAGCGTCGGGTGCGCTGTGCCTGCGCCGGTTGGACAGCGGCATGCCTCGATCCGTCGACGCTGCTGGAGGCCCTCACCCGGTTGCCAGCCGCCGATTGAGGAACAGAGATTGATCAGAGCCCTGGTGCAAACCCGACAGCAGCGTCGATCGGCTGCTGCATCGCCGCCCCCTTCGTCGGCGACGGGCGTGCCAAGCTCTTGAGTTCCTTGACCCCGCCGCTTGGCACGGCGGCTGCTCCGATACCGGCGACCGACCCGTCACCTGATGCAAACCCAGGCGCAGCGGATCAACGCCGCATCTGCCGCCAGCGCTTGCGCCGGCGCCTGTACGAGGGACTCGAGCGTGACCACACACACCGACGACCCGATGAACGTTCTCTGGTTCCTGCCGACGCACGGCGACGGCCGCTATCTCGGCACGTCGGTCGGCGGCCGGCCCGTCGACCTCGCCTATCTGAAGCAGGTGGCGCAGGCGGCCGACAGCCTCGGCTATTTCGGCGTGCTCCTGCCGACCGGCCGCAGCTGCGAGGACTCCTGGGTCGTGGCCTCGGCGCTGGCGCCCCTCACCGAGCGACTGCGATTCCTGGTCGCCGTCCGTCCCGGCCTGCAGTCGCCGACGATGGCCGCCCGCATGACGGCGACCCTCGACCGCATCTCCAACGGCCGCCTCCTCATCAACGTCGTCACCGGCGGCGATCCGCAGGAGAACAAGGGCGATGGCATCTTCCTCAGCCACAGCGAGCGCTACGAGGTGACGGACGAGTTCCTCACCGTCTACCGCGCGCTCTTGTCCGGCGAGACGGTCGAGTACACCGGCAAGCACATCCACATCGAGGATGGCCGGATGCTGTTCGAGCCGGTGCAGCGCCCCTACCCGCCGCTCTATTTCGGCGGTTCGTCGGAGGCCGCCAACGCGGTCGCCGCCGAGCACGTCGACAAGTACCTGACCTGGGGCGAGCCTCCGGCCGACGTGGCCGCCAAGGTCGCGACCGTCCGCAAGCTCGCCGAGGCCCGCGGCCGCAAGGTGACGTTCGGCATCCGCCTGCACGTCATCGTCCGCGAGACAACGCGGGAGGCGTGGGACGCCGCCGACACCCTCATCCGCTATCTCGACGACGACACCATCGCCGCTGCCCAGAAGGTGTTCTCGCGCATGGATTCGGAAGGCCAGCGCCGCATGGCCGCCCTGCACGGCGGCCGCCGCGACAAGCTCGAGGTCAGCCCCAACCTGTGGGCCGGCGTCGGCCTCGTGCGCGGTGGCGCCGGCACGGCGCTGGTCGGCGATCCGGAGACGGTGGCCGCGCGGATGCGCGAGTACGCCGATCTCGGCGTCGACACCTTCATCCTCTCCGGCTACCCCCACCTCGAGGAGGCATGGCGGTTCGGCGAACTCGTGCTGCCGCTGCTGCCGCTCTCGACGCCGACGGCGCGCCGCCGCCAGCCTGTCAACACGGGCCCGTTCGGCGAAACCATCGCCAACGACTACCGCCCGGCAGAACGCCGCGCCGCGCAGTCGTGAGGCACCGGGGCGGACCAGAGCGCCCCACCCGGGTCTGAGTGCGGAGCGGCGGGGCGAAAGACACCGGCGCGACGCCGCCGGTCACCGCTGCGGCGCCACCCCGGTTGTGCCGCGGACGATCAACTCGACGGGCAGCTCGGCGCTGCCGGGAGCCTGTCGGGTGGCGATCCACTCCAAGAGCTTCTTGGCGGCCAGATGGCCCATGCGCTTGGCTGGCACGCGCACGGTGGTCAGTTGTGGGCGCATGTATTGCGTCACCGGCAGATCGTCGAAACCGATGATGGAGATGTCACCCGGCACGCGGAGCCCGGCATCGAGGCACTCCGTCAGCGCGCCGATTGCCTGGATGTCGTTGGCGCAGAAGACCGCGCTCGGCGGCTCGGTGCCGTTCAGCATGTGATGCATCGCCGCCCGCCCCTCGATGAAGTCGAAATCGCGCTCGAAGACGAGGTCCGGATCGAAGGCAATGCCGGCGCGCCGCAGCGCGTCCTCATAGGCGCGCCGGCGCTCGCGGGCCCGGTCGTTGACGGCACTGCGCCCGCAGACGAGGCCGATGCGGCGATGGCCGAGGTCGAGCAGGTGCTGCATGGCGATCTCGCCGGCACGATAGTTGTCGAACGATACGCACGGACAGGCCGCCTCGTCGGTCAGCTTCCAGGTGAGCACGTGCGGCACGTCGTTGTGGCGCAGCATCTCGTAGATGTCGGCGGATCGCCCTCCCCCGGTCAGGATCAGCCCGTCGACGCGGCGGCCCAGCAACTGCCGGATCAGCTTCTCCTCGCTGCGACCGTCGAAGTCGCTGACGCCGAGCAGAACGGTGTAGCCGGCCTGCTGCGCGACATTCTGGATCGCCTGCGTCGACGACGCGTAGATCGAGTTCGTGATCGTCGGAATGATCAGGCCGATCGTCATCGACCGGTTCGACACCATCGACATCGCCGCGCCGTGCGAGACGAAATGGCGGCGCTTGATGACCGCCTCGACGGCCTCCAGCGTGGCGCGGGCAACGAGATCGGGCTGGTTCAGCACGCGGGAGACGGTGGCGAGCGAGACGCCGGCCTCCTCCGCGATCTCCCGCATCGTCGCGCGGCGCTGGCTGGCCGACTCGCCTCGTGGACCGCTCATGCTCGCTCCGTCGCGTGATCCCTCAACGTTAGCGGATCGCCCGGCCCTGCTGCAACTGAAACCGTTTTCATTCTGCACTGCAGCAAATCCAGCAGACTAACTTCGTGATTGGAAGAATTATGGGCCCATCGCAAAGTCACTCTTGACCGTGGCAGCGAGTAGACAGTAGCATCCCTCCCAACGGCCGGCTTCGTCCGCGCCCCGATATGAAAGCGGTTTCATACAGCGGATCGAACTCCCACTGCGCGTGGCGCTGCTTGCGCTGCGTGGGGCTTCGAGCGGACGGCCGCGAACGCCACGGGAGGGCGAATGCCGAAGTACCTGAAGCGTGCGGATGCCCCCCGCGACAGTGGCCGCGAGAGTGTCGAGCGGACGGTCCGCGAGATGATCGATGCCATCCGCATCGAGGGCGACGCGGCGGTGCGGCGCTATGCCGAGCGGCTGGACCGTTGGGACTCGGCCGAGTTTCGCGTGCCACCGGATCGCATCCGGGCCGTCTCCTCTCGCCTGCCGGAAACCTTCAAGGACGACTTCGGCGTCTGCCTGCGCAACGTCCAGGCGTTCGCCCGGCGGCAGCGGGACTCCCTCGGTGAATTCGAGGCGGAGATCGACGACGGCATCGTCGTCGGCCAGAAGCTCATTCCGATCGAAACGGTCGGCTGCTACATCCCGGGCGGCAAGTATCCGCTGATTTCCGCCGCCATCATGAGCGTGGGGACGGCGAAGATCGCAGAAGTCGGGCAAATCATCGGATGCGCGCCGCCGCGCGACGCCGACGGGATCTTCCCGCACACGCTCTATGCCCTCCATACGGCGGGCGCCGACGAGATCTTCTGCATCGGCGGCGTGCAGGCGATGGCCTCGATGGTGTTCGGCCGGGTCGGCATGCGACCGGTCGACATGATCACCGGCCCCGGCAACGCCTTCGTCGCCGAGGCGAAGCGGCAGCTGTTCGGCGAGGTCGGCATCGACCTGCCGGCCGGCCCCACGGAGATCCTCATCATCGCAGATGACAGTGCCGATGCGGCGCTGGTGGCGACCGATCTGCTCGGCCAGGCCGAGCACGGCCCCGACAGCCCCGCCTGGCTCGTCACCACGTCGGAAGCGTTCGGTCGGGCGGTCATCGCCGAGATCGAGCGGCAACTCCTGACGCTGCCGACACGCGAGATGGCCGGCGCCGCCTGGCGCCAGCGCGGCGAGGTCGTGATAGTCGCCGACGACGACGAGGCGATCGCCGTGAGCGACGTTTACGCGCCGGAACACCTCGAAATTCAGACCCGCCGTGACGACTACTACCTCGCGCGGCTGAAGAACTACGGCAGCCTGTTCGTGGGCGAGGAGGCGACGGTTGCCTATGGCGACAAGGGCGTCGGCACCAACCACACGCTGCCGACCGGCCGCGCCGCCCGCTACACCGGCGGCCTGTGGGTTGGCAAGTTCATCAAGACCGTCACGTACCAGCGGTTGACCCGCAAGGCGAGCTTCGCGATCGCGCCCACGATGGCGCGCATCTGCGAGGCCGAGGGCATGCTCGCCCACGCCATCACCTGCCACACCCGCCACGACCGCTACGCGGCAGAAGTCACGCAGCCGAACACGGCTGCCGTGCGCGCCGGCCAGTGAGGGACCCTGGATGATCTTCTTCTTCGCCGAGACACCCGACGGCTGGGCCATTCCCGGAGTTCACGGCCCGTGGGCAGACGACGAACTCGACGGCTACGTACAGGGCGCGGTCTATCTCATCCGCGGCCAGGGCGAGAACATGCTTATCGACACCGGCAACTGGTCGTTGCCGGAGTTCGACAACAGCATGGGCGATTTCCTCATCGACAAACTCGATCGCGAGAAGAATCCGCTCAAGTACATCTTCATCACGCACAGCCACTACGACCATGTCGGCAACGCCGCCGAGCTGAAGAAGCGCTACGGCGCCAAGGTGCTGGCGCATCCGCTGGAGCGACCGATCATCGAAGACCCGTTCATCGTGACACGGGCGGACAACATCACACGGTTCGGGATGACGCCGGAGCAGGTGCTGGCGGACTTCAACCTGAAGCCGGGCGAGAGCCTCGGCCTCTCCGATCCGAGCATTATCGCCAAGTACTGGAACTTTCCGGTCGAAGTCGACACGGAGGTGAGGGGCGGCGATATCCTCGAGGTCGGCGGGCTGAAGCTGGAGGTCATCGATCTTCCGGGACATGCGGCCGGTCAGGTCGGCGTCTACAACCCGAAGAACGGCACACTCTACAGCGCCGACATCCTGCACTACCCCTCGCCGCTCGGCCCCTACCCGATCGGCAACGCAAAGGCGCACACCGACACCATCCAGCGCTGCATCGACCTCAAGCCGCAGATGCTGCTGGAGGGGCACGGACTGTGCGCCTTCTCGGAGGCGAGCGCCTTCCGCCGCCTCAACCACATGCGCCAGCAGCAGCGAGACACCCGGTTCCGCATTCCGTTCGTGCTGCAGCGCGAGGGCCGGCCGATGACCACGACGGACCTCGTCGCCGAGGTCATGCCGGTGAAGTCCGAGCTCGACTACCCGGTTTTCACCGGCCTCGGGATGCGCCGCTGCTACGCCGAGTGCTGCGTGCAGACCCATCTCGTCTGGCACATCGAGGACGGTGCCGTGGAGCGTGTGCGCGACGACGGCAAGATCAAGTTCGTCGCCACCGCCAAGGGGCGGGACTTCGCCGTCGAGGAGTACGAGGCGCGCCGCAGCAAAGACTGGAGCTGAGCGGCGCGAGCACCCCCCGCAGGAAAAGAACATCCATCGGTGCCCCGGTTTTCGGAGGACGTCATGACCAAGAAACTCAACCCGCGCTGGTTCCCCGACTACGAGAAGAAGTCGGTGGTCGATGCCCACATGGAGCGGCTCGGCCTCACCGGCGTGTCGCGCCGGCAGTTCCTGGCGACCGCCTCGGCGGGCGCCGTCGCACTCGGCACCGGCCTGTCGTTCGGCTTCCCCGGCGTGGCGCTCGCCGACACCAAGAACAAGATCGCCCACCTGATGATGACGCTCCGCCTCGAATACGTGGCGAACGCCGACGCCGGCGCCCAGGAGGCGGCGGAGGTGTTCGGCCTCGGCATCGAGTCCGTCGATGGCCAGCTCGACAGCGGCCGCCAGCTCGACCAGTTCGAGCAGCAGGTGGCCGCGGGCGTCAACGGCGTGATGCTGCACGCCCCGGACGGCGGCTCGATCCGCCGCATCGCCGAGCTCGCCAACCAGAACAAGGTCTGGTTCGACAACACCTGGGGCACGCTCCCCTGGTTCACGCCGTTCGATGCAGGCGACTACTACACGCTCTACGCCGTGCCGGAGGAGTTCTCGGCGCACAAGGACGTCACCGCCGAGGTCTGCAAGGCGATCATGGCGGCGTTCGGCGGCGGCGAGGTGGTGGGCGTCACCGGCGTTTCCGGCAACTCGACCGACCTCATCCGCTCGCGCGGCCGCGACGCCGCCATCAAGGAATTCCCGCAGATCACGCTCGCCGGCGAACTGCCGGGCAAGTGGAACCGCGAGGATTCCCAGAAGGCGATGGAGGACCTGATCTCGCGCTTCCCAAAGCTGCGCGGCGTCATCGCCCAGAACGACGACGTCGCCGACGGCTGCATCGCCGCGCTCAGGGCGGCCGGCTACAAGCCGGGCGAGGACGTCTTCGTCTGCGGTGCCGACGGCACCAGCGGCGGCGCCGAGATGATCAAGCGCGGCGTGCTGCTCGCCACCAGCGCCAACGTCCCCCAGTACATGGGCGGCCTGTTGTCGTCGCGGCTCTACGACGTCCTCAACGGCTGGCGCCCGAAGGCGGCCGAGCGGATGATGAGCTGGCGCTCGATCACCATGACGAAGGACAACGTCGACGCCTACCTGGCGCGTTATGTCGACAACGGCGACGTCCCGCCCTTCGACTACAAGAAGATGTCGAAAGTCCTGCACCCGGACGACTGGGACCCGCAGGCCGACCTCTTCCCTATGGACATCGACCTCGAGTGGGGCGGCATCCCGAAACCCGACGGCTGGGACTATCCGAAGGCCTATGTCGACAGCCGCAAGGACGGCGAGGCCGAGGCCGTGCGCGCTGAGTATGCGGCCCACTACAAGACCCCCCTGCTCGGCCCATCGCCGATGAAGGGCTGAGGGCGGCGGCCCGGGGCGACGATGATGCAAGCCGCGCTGCTCGAACTCCGGGGCGTGTCGAAGAGCTTCGGCTCGACGGCCGTCCTCGGGTCGGTCGATCTCGATCTCGGCGCGAACCGGGTGACCGGCATCGTCGGCGAGAACGGTGCCGGCAAGTCGACGCTGCTCAACATCATCTCCGGTCTCGTCGCCCCCGATGCCGGGGCGATGACGCTCGCCGGGCGGCCGTTCGCCCCGGCGAGCTTCGCCGAGGCATCGGCGGCCGGCATGTCGCGGGTGTTCCAGGAACAGGCGCTGATCCCCAACATCGCCGTCTACGAGAACATCCTGCTGTCCCACGAGGGCCGCTTCGTCCACTTCGGCCAGGTCGTGAAGCGGCGCGCGATGATCGAGCTCGCCCAGTCGATCTGCGACGAGGCCGGCATCGGCGTCGACGTGCGCCGGACGACATCGGACTACTCCTTCTCGAAGCGGCAGCTGATCGAGATCGCGCGGGCCTGCTTCGTGCCGGTCCGCGTGGTCGGCGCGGCGACCCCGATCGTGCTGCTCGACGAGCCCACCGCCTCGCTCGAAAAGGGCGACGAGGAGATCTTCTCCCGCCTGCTCGACCGGCTGCGCGCCTTCGCCTCGGTGGTGTTCGTCTCGCACCGGCTGACCGAAGTGATCGACGTCTGCGACGACATCGTCGTGTTCAAGGACGGCGGAGTCGTCGCCCGCGTCGATCCGGCTGCGGCGAGCGAGCGGTCCCTGCACGCGCTGATGGTCGGGCGCGACCGCGACGTCGACTACTACGGCGAGGCTCGGCAGCTCGTGGAGGGTGGCGCCGTCGCCTTCTCCGCGGCCGGCCTGACACTGGCTGGCGCCTATGACGACGTCTCGCTCGACGTGCGGGCCGGCGAGGTGCTCGGCATCGGCGGGCTGCTCAAGTCCGGCAAGTCGGAGCTCGGCATGGGGCTCGCCGGCGTCGTGCGGCCGGACAGCGGCACCGTGCGGGTTGGCACCGGAGAGGCGCGCCGCCCCGACATCCAGGCGCTGATCGCCGAGGGCCTCGGCTACGTGCCGGCCGAGCGGCTGCAGGACGGCATGATCGCCGCCTTTCCCGTCGCCTGGAACATCTCGATGGCGAGCGGCGGCGACCTCTTCTCGAATGCCCTCGGCCTCTGGCGCTCGGCGCGAGAGATCGAGGTGGCCGAGCGCTCGATCGCCCGGCTCGGGATCAAGGCGCGCGGACCCCTCGCCGAGTGCCGGACGCTGTCGGGCGGCAACCAGCAGAAGGTCGTGCTCGCCCGCTGGCTCTGCCGCGAGCTGAAGGTTCTCATCCTCGACAACCCGACGCGCGGGATCGACGCCGGTGCCAAGCAAGAAGTCTACGCGCTCGTCCGCTCGCTCGCCGAGCAGGGCATCGCCATCGTGCTGATCACCGACGAGCTGCTCGAGCTCATCGGCCTGTCGAACCGCATCGCCATCATGCAGCATGGCCGCATCGTCGCCGAGTGCCCGGCGCCGGCCGAGGCGAAGCCGAGCGAGCAGCACCTCGTCGCGCTGATGCTCTCCTCCCCGGCCGAAGCCGCTCCGCGGGGGGCCGCGGCATGACGCAGGTTGAAACCAGCGGACGAAGACCTGCGGTGGCGGTCCGACCCGCAGCGACACCGTCGGCCGGCGCCGGCGCGGCCGCGCACCGCTCACTCGGCGAGCAGTTGCGCGGCGGCCTGTGGCTGCCGATCGGCGTCGTCCTCGCGCTCGTGGTGATCTTCTCGCTCTCCAGCGAAGCGTTCTTCACCGTCCGCAACTTCACGGCCATCTCCGGACAGGCGAGCACCTTGCTGATCGCCTGCCTCGGCGCCTCCTTCGTCGTGCTGATGGGCTCGATCGATCTCAGCGTCGGCGCCGTCGTGCTCCTGGTGGGCGCGGTGACGGTGAAGGTGCTCAATCTCGGCGACGTCGGCGCACTCGCGCTCCTCGTCGCCATCGGCTTCGGCGCCCTGCTGGGGGCGCTGAACGGCGCGATCTTCGTGATCGGCCGCATCCCGTCCTTCGTCGTCACGCTCGGCATGTTGTCTGTGTTCACCGGCACCGCCTGGTCGATCCTCGAAGGGCGCGCGCTGCGCTTCACCTCCTACGATTTCGAGGACCTGGCGATCGGTCAGCTGATCCCGGCGGTGCCGAACATCGCCCTGTTCGCACTCGGCTTCTGGGCGCTGATGGCGCTCGTCGGCTTCAAGACCCGCTTCGGCCGCTACATGTACATCATCGGCGGCGGCGAGGCGGTTGCCGCCACCACCGGCATCCCGGTGAAGCGCTACAAGCTCTACGCCTTCATGCTGTCCGGTGCGATGGCGGGCCTCGCCGGCGCGCTGGCGGTAGCCCGCCTCGGCGCCGCCGGGCCGACGCTCGGCCAGGACCTGCTGCTCAACACGCTCGCCGCCATCGTCGTCGGTGGCACCTCGCTCTCCGGCGGCGTCGGCGGCGTCCACCGCACGCTGATCGGCGTGCTGATCATCGCCCTTCTCGACAACGGCCTGAACCTGATGGGCGTCGACCAGTACGCCCAGATGGTCATCAAGGGCGCCGTCGTCGTCATCGCCGTTCTCATCGGCCAGGACCGGGGAAAGGTCCGGGTCATGAAGTAGCCGGCCGCCGCCAGAGGCAGCCGGCCCGTGCCTGCGCGTCGCGTTTCGTCCGAACGCAGTCGACCGAACGCTTGGAGGATATCACCATGACCGACAGAACCCGCCGCCCGGGCGTCGATCGCCGCACGCTTCTCGGCACCGCAGCCGGCGGCCTCGCTGCCTACGCTCTCTCGCCTGCCCTGCTGCGCTCGCGCGCTTTCGCGCAAGGGAGCGACCTCGCCGGTGTCGCCGACTACGCCGCAGCGGAAGCCAAGAAGCTCGCCGAGGGCCGCCAGGTGACCCTGCGCATCCTGCAGCCGTCCGGCTCGCTCGGCAACGTCAAGCCGGTCGCCGACGTCTTCACCGAGAAGTCCGGCGTCAAGGTCGAGTACGTCGAAGTGCCGATGGGCGAGATCAACCAGAAGGTCCTGCTCGAGGCCGTCTCCAAGTCCGGCGGCTTCGACATCGCCCTGCCGGCCACCTTCGGCGTGCCGGACCTCGCGGAATCCGGCATCCTCGTCAACCTCGACGACTACGCCACCAAGCACGCGCCGGCCGACTACAACAAGGACATGCTCTACACCATCGGCGACTACTACAAGGGCAGCCTGTACGGCTACCAGACCGACGGCGACACCTACCTGATGTTCTACAACAAGCCCTGGCTCGACAATCCCGACGAGCAGAAGGGCTTTGCGGACAAGAACGGCTACGAGCTGAAGGTGCCGGACACCTGGGAGGAGCTCGACGCGCAGCTCGCCTGGTTCCACCGTCCCGACAAGGGCATGTACGGCGGTGCACTGTTCCGCACGCAGTACTTCATCGCCTGGGAGTGGTGGGGCCGCTTCCACGCCAAGGGCTTCTTCCCGCTCGCCGACGATCTGACGCCGCAGATCAACAACCCGGCCGGCGTGGCAGCGCTGGAAGAGCTCGTCGCCGCCTCGCAGTACCTCTATCCCGGCGCCCGCACCAACGGCCTGTTCGAGAATTTCGAGGCTTACGGCGAGGGCGACAAGTACGCCAACATCGGCTGGGGCGGCACCCAGAAGTTCCTCAACTCCGACAAGTCGAAGATCAAGGGCAAGCTCGCCTTCGGCTCGATGCCGGGCGGCAAGGTCAACGGCAACCTGCTGCGCACCCCCTACTTCAACTGGGGCTGGAACTACGTCGTCTCCAGTGTCTCGCCGGAGCCGGAGATCGCCTACCTGTTCACGCTGTTTGCCTGCAGTCCGGAGATGTCGACGATCGCCGTGCGCGACCCGGCCGGCTACTTCGACCCGTTCCGCGGCGTGCACTACGAGGACCCGGAGATCATCAAGGTCTACACGCCTGAGTTCCTGGCGGCGCACAAGCAGTCGATGATCAACTCGATCCCGGACCTCTATCTGAAGGGCCAGGGCGAGTACTTCGATGAGCTGCGCGTCAACATCGCCGCCGCCGACGCCGGCACCAAGACGGCACAGCAGGCGCTGGACGACACGGCGCGGGCCTGGGAGCGCATCACACGCCGCATGGGCCAGCGCAGCCAGCAGGTGCAGTGGCTGTTCCTGAAGTCGATCTACCCGCCGGATATTCGCGGCCAGCTCACCTGAGCAGACCGCCGACATCGTGACGAGGCGGCGGCGCGGACCTGCGCCGCCGCGAGGCGCAGGCGGACCCTGTTCGAGGACCAGAAGCGATGGCATCGACCCTCGACGAGGGACGGACTTCGGCAGGCAGCGCACCGGCGACCCGGCGGCGCGGCTGGCTGCCGTTCAACATCGCGCTGGTGCTGCCGGCGCAGCTCACCCTCATGGCCGTCGTCATCGTGCCGACGCTGATCGTCGTCTGGCTTTCGCTCACCGACTGGCAGCCGACCCAGAACATCCCCTGGTACGACGCCGAGATCATCTGGTTCTGGAATTTCTACGACCTCTGGTACGATGAGCGCTTCGTCAACTCGGTCTGGCGCACGCTGTTCGTCGTCGCCGTCTGCACCGGCGTCGAGCTCCTGCTGGCGCTCGGGCTGGCGCTGCTCTTCCTCGAGGACTGGCCGTGGAAGAAGGTCGCGGTCAGCGTCATCATCCTGCCGATGATGATCATCCCGGTCGATGCGGCGAACGCCTTCTTCATGCTGTTCAACGAGCACGGCCCGCTCAACCACCTGATCACGCTCATGATCGGCCAGCCGTTCGAGTTCTCGTGGCTGTCGCACCCGGTGTGGGCGATGGTGCCGATCATGCTCGCCGAGATCTGGCAGTGGACGCCTTTGATGTTCCTGCTGATCCTCACCGGCCTCGTGGCCCTGCCGGAAAACCAGATCCGCGCCGCGATCAACCTCGGGGCCTCGCCGGCCCGCATCTTCGCCCGCATCATGCTGCCGCTGCTGATGCCGGTGATCGCCATCGCAGTACTGATCCGCGCCATCGAGACCTTCAAGATCTTCGACGCCGTCTACATCCTGACGCGTGGCCAGCCGGGCGGCGCCACCGAGACGATCTCGATGTACATGTACAATGGCGCCTTCGTTTACTTCCGCTTCGGCTATATCGCCGCCGCGGCCCTGATCGTGCTCGTGCTCGTCGTCTCGATCTGCCTCGCCTTGTCGAAGCCGTTGAAGCGGCACGGGTGACCGGAATGCAGACGTCCTCCCGCACCGCCACCATCCTGAAGCGCACGGCCGTCGTCGTGGCGATGGTGTTCGCCTTCTTCCCGATCTACTGGCTGATCGCCACCTCCTTCAAGCCGTTCGACGAGTGGGCGTCGTGGCCGCCGGTGTGGCTCACCGAGAACCCGACGCTGCAGAACTACCGCATCGTCTTCTTCCCCGAAGCGGCCCGCGAGTTCGCCGCCGCGCAGCAAGGCTCGCTCGACTACAAGGTCTCCGGCAGCGCCTGGAAGGCCTTCCAGGACTCGGCAATCATCTCGACCTTCGCCACCGTGCTGTCGGTGGTGTTCGGCACGCTGTCGGCCTACTCGATCGTCCGCTTCCGCACCGGTGGCGAGAACTACCCGTTCCAGTTCCTCACGGTGCGCATGATGCCGCCGATCGCGGTGGTGGTGCCGATGGTGGCGTTGTTCGCCATCCTCCGCCTCTCCGACACCTATTTCGGCCTGATCCTCGCCTACACGGCGTTCACCCTGCCGTTCTCGATCTGGATGATCCGCTCCTTCATCGAGGAGGTACCGGCCGAGCTCGAGGGCGCAGCGATGGTGCACGGCATGAGCCAGTTCCGCGCCTTCCTCACCGTCACGCTGCCGCTGGTGAAGGGCGGCATCCTGGCGACGGCGCTGTTCATCTTCATCCTCAACTGGTCGGAGTTCCTGTTCGCGCTGGTGCTCACCTCCGGCAAGATCACCACGGTGACGCTGCAGGTGGCGAACTACGTCTCCGCCTCCTCCGGCAAGCTCTACGGCGTGCAGGCGGCGATGGGCACGATCTCGACCCTGCCGGTGATCGTCTTCGGCTACCTGATCCAGAAGCACCTGGTGCGCGGCCTCTCGTTCGGCGCGGTGAAGCGGTGACGGCGCCGCGCCTCGAACTCCGCGACGTGCGCAAGAGCTTCGACGGCGTCGAGGCGGTGCGCGGCTCGACGCTCCGGCTGGAGGCGGGCGAATTCCTGTCGCTGCTGGGGCCGTCCGGCTGCGGCAAGTCGACGACGCTCGCGATGATCGCAGGCTTCCTGACCCCCGACAGCGGCGACATCCTCGTCGACGGCAAGCGCATCAACGACCTCGCCCCGCAGCACCGCGGCATCGGCCTCGTCTTCCAGGACTATGCGGTGTTCACGCGCCTCAGCGTCGAGGCGAACCTCGCCTTCGGCCTCGAGGCGCGCGGCGTGCCGCGCCGCGAGCGCCGCGCCCGCATCGACGAGATGGCCGAGACGCTGCAGCTCGGGCCCCTGATGAAGCGGCGCGGCGGCAGCCTCAACATGAGCGAGATGCAGCGCGTCGCGCTCGCCCGCGTGCTGGTGACGCGGCCGAGCCTGCTCCTGCTCGACGAGCCGATGTCGAACCTCGACGCGGCGCTGCGCGCCTCGCTGCGCAGCGAGCTCAAGCAGATCCAGCGGGATCTCGGCCAGACCGTCCTCTACGTCACCCACGATCAGGTGGAAGCGATGTCGATGTCCGACCGCATCGCCGTGATGAGCGAGGGACGGCTCCTGCAGGTCGGCGCGCCGGACGAGATCTACCACCGCCCGGCGACGCGCTTCGTCGCCGAGTTCATCGGCGACCCGCCGATCAACATGCTCCCCTGCGAGGTGATGGCAACCGATCGCGGTCCGCGCCTGCGCACCGCGCTGCACGACCTCGCCGCGAGCGGCATCGCCGCCGGCCCGGGTCGCCACCTGCTCGCCATCCGCCCGCACGACGTCGAAGCCTTCCGCCAGGCGGGCCGCGATACGGCGCCGGCGTCCGTCGTGCTGGTTGAGAACCTCGGCGCCGAGCACGTCGTGCACGCCGGCTACGGCGACAGCCTGCTGTCCGTCGTCACGCCGCCCGGCTTCGCCAGCATCGGCGACACCGTCCACCTCCGGCTCGATCTCGCCCGCGCCCACATCGTCGACGCAGCGTCCGGCGCGATCCTCGCCCGCGGCCTGGAGGCGCGCGCCGCATGACCGCTCCCGCGCCCGGTTCTGCCTCCGTCGCCGACTTGCGCGTTGCCTTCCCCGGCGTCGTCGCCCTCGACGGGGTTTCGCTCGACATCGCCAGGGGCGAGTTCGTCACCGTCGTCGGGCCGAGCAATGCCGGCAAGTCGACGCTGCTCAAGACCATCGCCGGCCTCCATCGTCCGGCGGCGGGCCGCGTCGCGATCGACGGCCGCGACGTCACCGCGCTCGAGCCGCGCGACCGCGGCGTCAGCCTCCTCTTCCAGAACATCGCGCTGTTCCCGACGCTCACCGGCTTCGAAAACATCGCCTTCCCGCTGCGCACAGCCGGCGTCGGAGAGCCCGAGATCGCCCGACGCGTTGCCGACGTCGCGGCACTCCTGAAGGTCACCCACGTGCTGCAGCGCCATCCGCGCACGTTTTCCGGCGGCGAGCAGCAGCGGGTGGCGATCGGGCGGGCGATCGCGCTGCCGAGCCGCCTGCTGATGCTCGACGAGCCGCTGACCAACCTCGACGCGCGCATCCGCATCGCGCTGCGCGTCGAGTTCAAGGCACTGCATCGCGATACCGGCCAGACCGTCCTCTACGTCACCCACGATCAGGTCGAGGCGATGTCGCTGTCCGACCGCATCGCCGTGCTGCACGAGGGCCGCTTCCAGCAGATCGGCACGCCCGACGAGATCTACCATCGGCCCGCCAACCGCTTCGTCGCCCGCTTCATGGGCCAGCCGCCGATGAACATCCTGGCCGCCGACGGCGTCGAGGCCGGGGAGGCGCCGGTGCTCGTCGGTCCGGGCTGGCGCCTGCCGATCACCGGCGCGGCGCCCTCTCCTCGCACGCTGCCATCGCGCCTCGAGCTCGGCGTGCGACCGGAAGCCGTGCGCGCCGCGCCGGCCGAGACGCCCGACACCCCGTTCCGCGGCGACGTCGTCTGGGTCGAGCGGCTCGGCTCGAAGCACGTCCTCGACGTCCGCCTCGGCGGCACGGCGCTGAAGGCGGTGGTGCGGCCGGATCATCCGATCCAGGGGCCGGGCCCGGCGTGGTTCGGCTTCGAGGCGCGCGGCGACCGCCTCATCGACGGCGCCAGCGGCCAGTTCGTCCGGTAACGACAACAACAGGGAGTGCTCGCCATGTGCGTCGTCTGCGGAACCGGTGGGCCGGGCGGGCCACTGCCCGGCAAGTTCAGATACTCGCACTTCTCGCAGGACCTCGACCTCGCGCCGCAGCGCCGTCTCGCCGAGGTGGTGGCGATGTCGCCGGACGACATGGCGCGCGCCTCGCGGCTCGTGTCGGGCACCTACAACGAGCTCCTGCAGACGGCCGCGAGCCTCGAGGATCCCGGCTACCGGCGGCTGATGACCGAATGCATCGTCCGCCCGCAGGTGACGTTCCTGGAGATGTATCCGGGCGACGACGACCGCCGGCGGATGTTCGACGAGATGGTGCGGCTCGGCTTCTTCAACCCGGCCGACGATCCCGACCACGTCTGGCCGCGCGGCCACATGGACCCTCAGAGCTACCTGACGGCTCCGTCGAGCCACAACGACTTCTACAACGCCCACCCGGGCGGCCTCGCCGTCACCGTCGCCTACAACATCCGCATGGCCGACGCCTACACGCAGAACTACCGGCAGATGTACGGCATCCCGATCAACCGCGACCTGCCGGTCGCCTCGCTGCTCGTGCACGAATATCCGAAGGTCTGGCTCTATCAGTGGCAGGACGACGGCTCCTGGCTGGAGGAGCCGCGCACCGTTTACGATGATACCTGGCACGCCCACTGCATCTACGTGACCGCCGAGCTGATGCACCGCCGCTTCGACGCCCGCATCGTCATGGCGATGGCGGCGGCCCACCAGCTCTCCGCCCTCGACGCCTCGATGGATGGCCGCCGGGTGGTGACGAACTGGGTGGGCCTCGACCGCGTCGCTCACTTCATCGAAGCGGCCGCGGTGCTCGCGCAGGTCGATCCGGTCGACTACGGCCTGCTGGAACGCAAGGGCGGCAAGCTCGTGCTGGCGCCGCAGCCGGCCGAGCAGTGGGTGACCCACCTCGCCGACATGAACTGGCCCTACGCGATGGGCGCTGCCCACCTCCACACCTGGCCGCTCCTGAAGCAGGTGGCCGAGAGCGATCTCGGCATCCGCGGCGGCGACCTCGACGGCCGGCCCTTCAACCAGCTGAAGAACTATGTCTGGTCGCAGCTCGGCCAGATCACACTTTACGAGATCCTCGTGCGCGAGGGCTTCGACGCCGCCCGCGCCACCATCAACCGGCTGGTCGCCGCCTGAGGGCGGCGAGAGGAAGCATTTCATGTCGGGTTTCAAAGTCACGCCGGAGGCGGCCCTTGCCTTCGGCCGCGACGTCTATGTCGGCCATGGCAAGATCGAGGTGATGCCGAAGGTGCTCGTTCACGGCCTCGACGACGTCGCCGTCGCCTACACGCCCGGCGTCGGTCACGTCGTCCGGCGGCTGATGGAGCATCCCGAGGAGCTGTCGCAGCAGTCCGCCAAGGACAACCTGGTCGCCCTCGTCACCGACGGCACCGCCGTGCTCGGCTTCGGCAATACCGGACCGCACGCCGCAATTCCGGTCATGGAAGGCAAGGCGGTGATGTTCAAGATGCTCGCCGGCATCGACTGCATGCCGCTCTGCGTCTCCACGCGCGGCCCTGAGCACCTCGTTGACGTCATCCTGGCACTCGAACCGAGCTTCGGCGCCTTCCACCTGGAAGACGTCGCCTCGCCCGGCTGCTTCGAGGTGATGGCAGCACTCGAAGAGCGGTTGTCGGTTCCGATCCTGCACGACGACCAGTTCGGCACCGCGACCGTCATCGCCGCCGGCTTCCTCAATGCGCTCCGCGTCACCGGCCGCCGGCCCGAAGACGCGCGCGTCGTCGTCAACGGCGTCGGCGCCGCCGGCCGCGCCGCGATCACGATGCTGCAGGCGATCGGCATCGGCGACATCGTCGCCGTCGACGTCGGTGGCATCCTTCACCGCGACGACGACCTGCCGCACGCGCACTGGCGCGACGTCGCGCGGCAGACCAACCGCGACGGGCTGCGTGGCGGCCTCACGGAGGCGATGTCCGGCGCCGACGGCTTCGTCGGCGTATCGAAGAGCGGCCTCGTCTCGCATGCGATGGTCGCGAGCATGGCGCCGGGCGCGATCGTCTTCGCCCTTGCCAACCCCGAGCCCGAGATCATGCCGGCCGAAGCCCTCGCCGCCGGTGCCGCCGTCGTTGCGAGCGGCCGCTTCGACTACCCGAACCACTGCAACAACCTGCTCGCCTTCCCGGCGCTGATGCGCGGTGCCCTCGACACCAAGGCGCGCCGCATCACGCCGACGATGTGTGCCGCCGCCGCCCGCGCCATCGCCGGCCTGGTGCCCGACGGCGACCTCAGCCCGACCAGCATCCTTCCCTCCCCGCTCGACGACGCGCTCTACCCGGTGGTCGCCGAGGCAGTGGCACAGGCAGCCGTCGCGGAAGGTCTCGCACGCTTCATCCCGCCAGCCGGCGCCGTCGCCGCCCATACGGCCCATCGTCGGCGGCTGGTGGCACTCCGGCAGGTGGAGCTTGCGACTTTGTCGACACCCTGACGTTACCGAGAGCGCATCACGGCAACAGGCAGCCATACTCGCCGCCACGCGCTACTCGTCCCTGGACCGTCGACGGCGTCATCGCCCATCAACTTTCGGCGGTGCGAGAGGCGCCCCGATCAACAGGTCGACCGTCTTCGGCTCCGAAACGAGCGCACGCGCTTCTTCGCGCCGGAGCTTAGCCGCCCGAGTGTAGAACCCGCGCCGCCAGTCGGCGTGCCGAGGATAAGGGGGTTCCTGTCGAAGCCCTCTGCCTTGGTCGAGAAGACCGGGCCGCACTGACAGAATTTTCTCCACGCCCGTAACGTTGGAGCAAGGGTTGCAATTGGTCGATATTATCTTATTGTTTCTTGTGGTGAGCTCCTCTGCTTGCGCCTGATAGAGCAATTCAACGCCCTCACCAGGCACCATCAACAAAGACAATCATCCTAACAGTCAATAACTTGCGCACCCTGCAGAGCGCGGTGGCCGCCCACTCCCCGTTGCCAGCCGTGGGCAGGGACGCCCGACGTTGCTGGCGCGCCAGCGTCTCGGAGAGCGATCTTCCCCGGTGCGCGACCGACGTCGACGCCCTCAGTAGCGGGCCGGCACGTAGAGCTCCGGTGGCAGCGTCCGGCGCTCGTAGTCGGGGTTGAACACCCGCTCAGGCAGGGTGATCTCCTCGTGCGGCACCTCCTGGTACTGCACCTGCGACAGGAGGTGCGAGATGAGGTTCAGCCGCGCCCGCTTCTTGTCGTTGCCCTCGACGATGTGCCAGGGCGCCTCGGGGATGTTGGTGCGCTCGAACATCTCCTCCTTCGCCTTGGTGTACTGCTCCCAGCGGACGCGCGACTGCAGGTCCATCGGCGACAGCTTCCACTGCTTGATCGGGTCGTGGATGCGCATCAGGAAGCGCAGCTGCTGCTCCTCGTCGGTGATCGAGAACCAGTACTTGACCAGGATGACGCCGGAGCGGACCAGCATCCGCTCGAACTCCGGCACGTCGCGGAAGAAGTCCTCCACCTGGGCCTCGCTGGCGAAGCCCATGACGCGCTCGACGCCGGCGCGGTTGTACCAGCTGCGGTCGAACAGCACGATCTCGCCGGCGGCCGGCAGGTGCGGCACGTAGCGCTGGAAGTACCACTGCGTCCGCTCGCGGTCGGACGGCGCCGGCAGCGCCACCACCCGGCAGGTGCGCGGGTTGACGCGCTGGGTGATGCGCTTGATGGCGCCGCCCTTGCCGGCGCTGTCGCGCCCCTCGAACAGCACGACGAGCTTCAGCCCCTTGTGCTGCACCCAGTCCTGCAGCTTCACGAGCTCGCTCTGCAGGCGCATCAGCTCGCTGAAATAGGTGTTGCGGTCGAGGGTGCTCTTCTTGCGGTTGGCGAGCAGCGCGCGCAGCTCCGGCGGCACGCGGGCGTCGTCGATCGCCTGCTCGAGCTCCTCGTCGAGATCGTCCTCGAGCTCGATCTCGAGCCAGCTGCGGGATTGGCCGTCGTGAGTTGGTGCTGTCATTCCTCAGGACCTCCTGCGGGTACCGCGCGGGTGCCGCAAGTTCTTGCGTGTTGTCGAAATTGCATCAACTGGCGTGAAGCGGGCGGAAACCCGGTCCGCTCCCGTCAGCCGGGTGCGCGCCCCGATCGGTGCCTCACGCGCGCCTACGGCCGCTCGCCGCGCGCCATCCGGCCCTCGAGCTCGGACAGCACCGGCAGAAGGTCGGCAACGCCGTCGATGACGGCGTGGGCGCCGGCGGCAAGCAGGCGGTTGCGGGCAATCTCCCGGCGGGCGGCAAACTCCTCCGGCGCCAGCGCCCGCGTCTCGGCGAGCGACAGGCCGAAGACGTTGCCGGTCACCGCGACGCCGACCGCCCAGGCGCCGGCGTTCAGGCCCTCGGCGATGCCGACCTCGGTGTCGTCGACCTTGACGCAGGCTGAGGCCGGCCAGACGTCCATGTCGACGAGCGCCTTCCACAGCATCAGCGGGCTCGGGCGGCCGGCCGGGGTGTCACCGGTGCAGACGAGAGCGTCCGGCCGGTAGCCCTGGGCGGCGGCGACGGGCGTGATCTCGGCCATGATATCGTGGGTGTAGCCGGTGGTGGAGCCGAGCTTCACGCCGGCGCCCTGCAGCTCTGCTGCGACCTCGGCCGCGCCCGGCACGAGGTCGGCGTAGCGGGCGGCGACCGCCTTGTTCTTCGGCACGAACACGGCGTAGAGCGCGTCGATGTCCGCTTCCGACGGCGCGCGGCCGTGCACCTGCCGCCACTCCGCGGCGACGCGCGGCAGCGCCATCAGGGCGGCGATGTGGGGGCGCTTCGCCATCCCCATCGGCCCGCGTGCCTCGTCGATCGTGAGCGTCACGCCGAACTCGGCGAACGCCTCGACGAAGACGCCCATCGGCGCGAGCGAGCCGTGGTCGACCATCGTGCCGGCCCAGTCGAACACGACGGCCTTCAGGTGCCGGAAAGCGAGCGTCACGAGGCATTCTCCGTTATCGCCGGCGCCGGCGCGCCGAACAGTTCGTCCACGACTTCCTCGGCGATGGCGAACGACGTGCTCGCCCCGGTGCCGGAGGTGATGACGACGAGGCGCACGCGCGGATGCGGCGCGTCGACCAGCATGGTCCGGTCGGCGGCCGAGGCGTAGGTGCCGGTCCAGCGCTCGGTGACGACCGGCGCCGGGATCGCCAGCACCGCCGAGAGCTCGTCGAGGATGATGTCGTCCACCGCCTGCGGGGCGAAAGGGTCGGGCGTCGCGTCGTAGTGGTGGGAATCGCCGACCACCAGCGAGCCGTCGGCGCTCTGCACGGCGATCAGGTGGACGCCGTTCTCGAGCGCGTCCGGCTGCTCGGCCACGAGCCGCGCCTTCAGCGCGGCCGCCTCGGGCAGCGCCGCATAGCCGAGATAGCGGACGAGGCCGAGGTCCGACATCACCGCCGCCGGCAGGCGGAAGTCGGCCGTCGGCGCCGCAACGCGCAGCATGTGCAGTTTGCAGCGGGTGAGCGCGAAGGCGGCGAGCCGGTCCGGATAGAGCGAGACGAGGTCGTCGCCCGGGCAGACGACGACGCGCTCGGCCCTCACCTCGCCGGCGCTCGTCGCCACCACCGGCGGCTCGACGGCGACCACCGCCGTGCCGCGCTGGAAGACGACGCCGTGACCGTCGAGATAGGCTGCGAGCTTCGGGATCGCCGTGCGGGATTCGACGCGCAGCTCGTGCGGGCTCCACAGCACCCCGGCGATTGGTTCACCGGAGAGGACCGGCAGGCGCGCCGCCGCGGCGGCCGAATCCAGGAGTTCGCACCCCTCGCCCATCTCCGTCGTCAGGAACGCCTCGAGCACGGCGCGGGCTTCCGGCCGGCGTGCCACGACGGCGAGGCCGCGGTGCTCGATGGCGATGCCGGCGGGGCCGGCGATCTCCGCCCAGACGTCGCGCGAGCGCATCGCGCGGCGCCACGTCGTGCCGCGCTCCTGGCCGGTGACGGTGACGAAGCCGAAATTGCGCACCGAGGCGCCGTTGGCGCGCGCATCGCGGTCGATGACGACGACCGAGAGGCCGCGCCGTGCCGCCGCCAGCGCGTGGGCGAGGCCGCAGATGCCGGCCCCGACGACGGCGAGGTCGAACGCCTGCCCGCTCACCGGCGCCGCCAGGCCTGGGCGCGGAAGAGCAGGCCGCGCGTCAGCACCGTGTAGGCGATGCGCACCGCCGCTGAGGTGAGAAGGATCATCGTCGCCATCGCCGCGGCCGGCGCGATGTCGCCGGCGTCGTCCATGTTGAGCACCGCGATCGCCGCGAGCGTCGTGTCGGGAGAATACAGGAAGACGAGCGCCGACACCGTCGTCATCGCGTTGACGAACAGATAGATGGCGATGTCGAGGATCGCCGGCAGGCACACCGGCACGGTGACCACCGCGAACGTCCGCCACACCGGCACCTTGAGCGACGCCGAGACGGTCTCGAACTCCGGATCGATCTGCTTCAGCGCCGTCGTCGCCGTCAGGTGGGCGACCGAATAGAAGTGGGAGATCGTGCAGATCACCAGGATCGCCATGCCGCCATAGAGGAAGCCGAGCGGGTTCGCCGGATCGTTGAAGAAGAAGATGTAGCCGAGGCCGAGCACCAGGCCCGGCACGGCGAGCGGCAGCAGCGCCAGCAACTGGCCAATCGCCCGCCCGGCCCCGAAGCGCGGCGTCTTCTCGATCGCGTAGGCGCCGGTGAAGATGATGGCGGCGCCGAACACGGCGGTGAGCGTCGCCAGCATCAGCGAGTTGCCGTAGCTCGCCCAGCCGCCGCCATCCATGTTGTCGAAGTCGTAGTTCTTCAGCGACGGCGTCAGGTTGTAGGGCCAGAACGTCGCGAGCGACGCGAACACCGCCACCGCCAGGATGACGAGAACGGCGAGCGCGATCACCGCACAGATGGCGAAGAAGGTGAGGTCGACGGCGCGGTTCGGCTTCGGGATCAGCGGCACGGCACGCGCCGACAGGATGGCCGCCTGCCGCCGCTGCACGATGCGGTCGCCGACGAAGGCGAGCACCGCCGGCAACAGCAGCACGACGCCGACCACCGCGCCCATCTGGAAATTCTGCTGGCCGACGACCTGCTTGTAGATGTCGGTGGCGAGCACGTCGAACTGGCCGCCGATCACCTTCGGCACGCCGAAGTCGGTGATGACGAGGGTGAAGACGACGAAGATCGCGCTGATCAGCCCATAGCGAGCGCCCGGCAGCGTCACCGTGAAGAAAATCCGCCGCTGCGAGGCACGCAGCGCCTCGGCAGCCTCGTACAGGCGCGCGTCGGAGATCGCCAGCGCCGTCGTCAGGATGATGAGGGCGTGCGGAAAGGTCCAGAACACCTCGCCGATGACGATGCCGATCGGCCCGTAGATGGAAGCGCCCATCAGCCAGCTCTTGAGCAGGCCCTGGTTTCCGAACAGGTAGACGAGGCTGATCGCCGGCAGCAGCGACGGCGCCAGGATCGGGATCTGCGCCACCGCCTTGAAGACACCGCGGCCCGGCATGCAGGTGCGCGTCAGCCCGTAGGCGAAGACGAAGGCGAGCGTCACGCAGATGACGGTCGACAGCGCCGAGACCCACAGGCTGTTGAAGAGGTTGCCGGCGAGCGCCGGGTCGCCGAAGTAGGCGGCGAAGTTGGCGAGGCCGACGAAGGCGCCGTCGTGGTCCTCGACCGCCTTGCCGAGCAGGGCCGAGAGCGGCAGCACGACGAAGACGACGAGCGCGACGACGATCGCCAGCACGAGCAGGCGCAGGGTGATGTCGTCTCGCGACAGCCTCGGCCGGATCGGGCGCGACGTCGCGCCGGACGCGGCCGCGAGGGGGGCGGCAAGCGTGGTGTCGGTGCTCACGCGCGCGGCCTCAGTGACCGGCCGCCGGCGGATCTGGAAACACCCTGAGACGCTCCGGCGGCAGCATCACGGTGATCGTCGAGCCAGGGCTGATGCCGAGGTCGCGGACGTCGTTGATCGAGAGGTCGGCCGAGAGGTTGAGGCTGGTGCCGACGGCGTGCAGCGTCGTCGAGAAGTGGTTGCCGATGAACTCCATGACACCTACCTGCATGGCGAGCCGGTTCGGCCGGTCGGCTTCGACCGCGCGCACGACGATGTCCTCGGGCCGAAGGCAGACCGTCACCGCCGCACCGGCGCCGACGCCGACCCCTTCGGCGAGCGTCAGCGTGGCACCGCCGACCTCGGCGCGGTCGGTGGCGGCGAGGCGGCCCTTGAGGAAGTTCATCTTGCCGACGAAATCGGCGACGAAGGCGGTCGCCGGTCGGGCGTAGATCTCGTCGGGCGTGCCGACCTGCTCGATGCGGCCGCGGCTCATCACAACGATGCGGTCCGACATCGTCAGCGCCTCCTCCTGGTCGTGCGTCACCATGATGGTGGTGATGCCGAGGCGGCGCTGCAGGTCGCGGACCTCGCCCCTGAGCCGCGCCCGCACCCGCGCATCGAGCGCCGACAGCGGCTCGTCGAGCAGCAGCAGGCCCGGCGACAGCGCCAGGGCGCGGGCGAGCGCGACGCGCTGCTGCTGGCCGCCGGAGAGCTGCGCCGGGTACTTCTTCGCCTGCTCGGACAGGCCGACCAGCGTCAGGAGCTCCTCGACGCGCCCGGCGATCTCGGCGCGCGGGCGGCCGGTGGAGACGAGGCCGTAGCCGACATTGTCGGCGATCGTCAGGTTCGGAAACAGTGCGTAGGACTGGAAGACGATGCCGAAGTCGCGCCGGCTCACCGGCTCGGCGGAGATGTCGCGCCCGCCCTGACGGATGCTGCCGGTCGTCTGCACGTCGAGACCGGAGATCGCCCTGAGCAGCGTCGTCTTCCCGCAACCGGACGGGCCGAGGAAGGACACGAACTCGCCCGGATAGACGTCGAGGTCGACGTCCTCCAGCGCCGTGAACGGCCCGAAGCGCTTCGACAGGCCGCGGACTTCCAGGTACGGCGCGGGCGGGTGCGATGGGGCGAGGTGCGGCGCAGGCGAGTGGGGCGCGGGAAGGTGCGATGCGGATCTGTCGAGCAAGGCGGCGACCTCCGGCAGGCTCCGAAAGCATCGACCGGCCGGAGAACCCGGCCGGTCGTGAGGGTGCACGCAGCGCTTGCGGCGCTGCGATCAGCCTTGCGGCGCGATCACTTCGGCTCGGACTTGCCGTCGTAGCGCTTCGTCCACTCGGCGAGGATGCGCTCGCGGTTCTCGGCCGCCCAGGCGAAGTCGGTCTTGATCAGCATCGCCTCGACGTCGCCCGGCATGTACTCGAGCTTCTCGGCGATGCCCGGCAGCGCGACGATGGCGTAGCTCTGGGCGTAGAGCTTGTTCGCCTCCGGCGTCACGGCCCAGTCGGCGACCTTCTTGGCGGCTTCCGGATGCTTCGTCGTCGCCATGACGGCGGTCGCCTCCATGTCCCAGCCGAGACCCTCGGAGGGGAGCACGATGTCGATCGGCGCGCCGTCCTTCTTCGTCTTGTTGGCGCGATACTCGAACGAGAGGCCGACGACGTACTCGCCGGCGCCCGCCTGGCGGCAGGGCTTCGAGCCGGAGTGGGTGTAGCTCGCGACGTTCTTGTCGAGGGCGTCCATGAAGGCCCAGCCCTTCTCTTCGCCGAAGAGCTGCAGCCAGGCCGAGACCATCAGGTAGCCGGTGCCCGAGGAGGCCGGGTTCGGCATGGTGATCTGGCCCTGGTAGGCCGGGTCGGTGAGGTCGGCCCAGGAGGTCGGCACCTTCAGCTCGCGCTTCTCGGCTTCGACGGTGTTGAAGCAGACGGCTGAGGCCCAGACGTCCATGCCGACCCACGCCGGCGGGTTCGCCGGATCGCGCATCGTCGGCTTCACGGCCTCGAGACCGACCGGCGCGTAGGGCATCAGCATGCCCTCTTTCTCCAGCAGCATCAGCGAGGTGGCGGCGAGGCCCATGACGACGTCGGCGCGCGGGTTCGCCTTCTCGGCGAGCAGCTTGGCGGTGACGATGCCGGTCGAGTCGCGGACGAACCGCACGTCGACGTCCGGATGCGCCGCCTCGAGCGCGGCCTCGTAGGCCTTCAGCTGATCGGCCTCGATCGCCGTGTAGACAAGCACCTCGGTGGCCGAAATGGCCGGACCGACGGCCGATGCGGCAAGAATGACGGCGGCTGCGGATGTCAGAATGTGCGTGCGCATGTGGCTTCCTGCGATGCAAGACGTCGGACGGCAAACCCGTGATCTCTACGGGTTTGCTTCTGATGGCGAGGAACAACGTCGAGACAAGTCCGACTGATCAAGACTATTTCGACCGGCAGCCACAACGAATAAACCAATACGGCGCCACTCGTCGGATAGCATCGGTAGATGAAGCCTGGATGACGGTTCTGTCACGGTCGGACTCGGCCGCGGCAGCCCCACGGCGAGAGCAGGGGGATGGCCGAGACCGGCCGTCCGTGCGGCGGCGTCACGGATGGCTTGCCACACCGCCATCGGCCGGCGGCCGAGATGGCGGGGTGACCCGGCCCGCGACGGCGCGGCAGGAGAGCCGGCGCTTGTCCCGGCGGACATCCCGCGCATCCTGTCCAGCGCCCCGGGGGGTGGTCTCGACGGAAGTCCTGTGAAAGATGCGCGCTGACCGGGCCGAACCGGCGCCGACGCGGTCACGGGTGGCTGCCGGGTCCCGGCCGTGGTCGAACGTGTTTCGTCGCGGCCCCGGCTGGCCGCTGGACCGGAGGTCCCGCCGTGGTGACGGACAGCAGCGCCCTGCCGATCGTCCTGATTGCCCTGATGTATTTCGGGGACATGGTCTTCGCCTTCAGCGGTGCCGTCGTCGCCGGACGGCACCGCATGGACCTTCTTGGGATCGTGCTGATCGGGATCGTCACCGGGATCGGCGGCGGCACGCTGCGCGACGTGCTGCTCGGCAACCCGGTCTGGTGGGTCCACAATCCGCTCGAGCTCGTCCTCTGCGCGGCGACGGCCTTCGCCGCCTACTTCATCCGCGGCGTGCCCGGCGGCCGCGAGGACGCAGCCGCCTGGGCAGACGCCATCGGGCTTTCCGCCTTCGCCGTGGTCGGCGCACATATCGCACTGGCGGCCGGGGCATCGGCGGTGACGGCGGCGTTCCTCGGCATGGTGACGGCCACCGGCGGTGGCCTGATCCGCGATCTCCTGACCCAGACCCGGCCGATGATCCTGAGCAGCGACCTCTATGCCACCGCCGCCCTCGTCGGTGCGGCCGCCTACGTGCTTCTGGCGGGCCATCTCCTGGCCCCGCAGGTCGCCGCCTTCGCGGCCTTTGCCCTCGCCTTTGCGGTCAGGGCGGCGGCGATGAAGTTCCACATCCGCTTCGGCGTCATGGGGGAACCGATCATCACGACGCGCCGTCGGGCCGATCCGCCGTCCTGACCCGTCGGGTGACGGCCGCACCGCCGCCGGCGAGGCGCGAACCGAGTCCGGCGGGCGAGCGGGCAGCCGGCCCGCTGCCACAGACCTGCAACACTCAAGCGATTTCGCCGCGCCGCGGCCCCTCCCCCTTGCGCCGGCCGTGCGGCTCTGCAAGCTGGCGGCAGGGGAAATCGAAAATCACATGGACATGTCCAAGAGCGCTGCCCGGCGTTCGCGCCGTCCTGCCGTCGAGTGGCCGACGGTCGGTGTCGCCGTCGCCATCTATGGTGCCTGGCTCCTTCTCACCGTCTTCTGGGAGGCGCTGCCGCTGTGGCTGCTGGTGCCGCTCGGGGCCTGGTTCGTCGCCTGGCAGTCCTCGCTGCAGCACGAGGCGATGCACGGCCACCCGACGCTGAACCGCACCCTCAACACCGCCCTCGCCTGGCCGCCGCTGTCGCTCTGGCTGCCCTATCCGGTGTACCGGCTGCAGCACCTGCGCCACCACCGCGACGAGCACCTGACCGACCCGCTGGAAGACCCGGAATCGGCCTACTTCACACCGGCGATGTGGGCGCGGATGCCGACCCCGGTTCGGCTCATCATGCGGTTCAACATGACGCTGATCGGCCGGCTCACCATCGGTCCGGCGATCATGATCGGCTTCTTCCTCGCCGACGAGGTGAAGCGCGTCATCGCCGGCGAGCCCGGCCGGCGGGCGATCTGGGCGTGGCACCTCGTCGGCGTCGCCGCGGTGCTCGTCTGGGTGGTGGCGATCTGCGGGATGCCGCTCTGGCTCTATCTCGTCGGCTTCGTCTATGCCGGCACGGCGCTCACCCGGCTGCGCTCGTTCGCGGAACACCGCTTTGCCGACCAGCCGGAGAAGCGCACCGCGATCGTCGAGAACGGCGGCCTGCTCGGACTGCTCTATCTCAACAACAACCTGCACGTCCTCCACCACGTCCGCCCGGCGGTGGCGTGGTACCGGCTGCCGGCGCTCTACCGGGCTTCGCGCGAGCAACTCGTCGCGCGCAACGGCGGGCTGGTGTACGACGGCTACCGTGATATCGCCCGCCGCTACCTCGTCGCCGAGCACGACGACCCGCTGCACCCCCGCGCCGGCTGAGGGCGGCGGCGCGCCGGCTAGGTGGGCCGTGCGAGAGCCGGCCGACGGCATCGCGCAGCGGCGTCCGATCTCTCTCCACTGCCGGAGCATCCGATGAGTGCGCCAGCGCGTATCGCCGCGCTTGCCATGTACGACGCGCCGGCCGCCGTCGCCGCCGCGAATGACGCGCTGTGGGCGGGGCTGCGCGACCGCCTCCGCGCCGCGGGGCTCGACGGCGTGCCGGACAGGCTGACGCGCGGCGGCTCCTATGCCGACCCATGGCTCCATCCGCGCCTGTTGCTGGCGCAGACCTGCGGCTTTCCCTATGTGCACCACCTCCGGGGCCGGGTGCGGCTGGTGGCCACTCCGGTCTATGGCTTCCCGGGCGGCACGGGGGCTGAGCGGCGGAGCGTCGTCGTGGTGGCGGCCGGCGCCTCGTTCGCCCATGTCGCCGACCTGCGCGGGGCCCGCGCAGCAATTAACGACCCCGGCAGCAATTCCGGCGCCAACTTGCTTGCCGCGCTGGTCGCGCCGCTCGCCGTCGACGGCCGGTTTTTCTCGTCCGTGACGCTGGCCGGCGGCCACCGCGAGAGCCTCGGAGCCGTGGCAACGGGCCGGACGGATGTGGCGGCGATCGACAGCGTGACCTTCGGGCTCCTCTCGGCGCACGCGCCGGAGGAGGTCGCCGGCGTGCGTGTGCTCTGCGAGACGCCCGGCGGTCCGGGATTGCCGTTGATCACGCGGGGCGCGGCGACGGACGGTGAGGTAGCGGTGCTGCGGCAGGCGCTGGCCGATGTGGTCGCCGATCCGGCGCTGGCAGAGTCGCGAGAGACGCTCGGGCTCGTCGGGATCGAGGTGCTGGGGGACGAGGACTACGGCGTGCTCGCCAGATACGCGGCCGAGGCAGCGGCGCGGGGGTACCGGGAACTTTCATGAGGTCGCGCTCGGATTGACGGCCCCCACCCTGAGCGCCTCCGGCGCTCTGTCCTCCCCTTGGCAGGGGAGGGACGGGCCCGCGGCGCAGCTCGCGATCCAACCTTTGGCGTGGTCGCCATCCGGCGGGGCAGGCATGTGGCGGGCAGGAACGTGGCGGGGCAGGCGGTCGGCGTAGGCAGGCGGTCGGCGACTGCTCGTCCCTCCCCTGCCAGGGGGAGGGACAGGCCGCGCAGCGGCCAGGGTGGGGCCCGTCAATCCACCCTCAAAGCTCTTCTGGCGCGCGCCGTCCTCGACGCTCGAGAGGGACGCCCCGCCTCACTGCACTGAGGCGCCCCACCCTCAATGCCGGTACGCCACTCCCGTCGCGATGCCCTCCGCCACCAGGTCGCCGATCAGCGGGGCGAGCTTGAAGCCGTGGCCGGAGCAGGCGGAGATCACCGAGGCCTTGGCCCCGATCGGCCCGACGACAAAGCTCTCGTCCTCCGTCACCGTGTAGAAGCAGGCCTTGCGCTCGAGGATCGTGTAGCGGTCGAAGCCGGTGAAGGCGAGATCGGCGGCCGACATGAGCCGCGCCACGTCGGCGTCCGTCGCCGCCCGGTCGCCGTCGGCGTCGCCGGAACGGGTGAAGGTGTGGTCACCGACCTTCAACCGCGTGCCCGGCCGCGGCGGTAGCGTATAGGTGCCGCTCTCAAGTCCGAGATCGAGGAAGATCGGCGCCGCCGCCCACGCGGCCGCGAGATCCGTCGGCGGGGCGAGGAAGAGCACCGCCTGGCGCGACGGCACGGCGCGGCCGCGGATCTCCGGCACGAGCCGGTCCGCCCAGGCGCCGGCCGCGACGACGATCTGGTCGCCCGTGAAGACCTTGCCGCCGGCGACGGTGACCGTGCCCGCCTCCGGATCGACCGCCTCCACCTTCGTCAGCGCGTGGAAGACCACCCCCTGCCCCGCGAGGTGGACGACGAGGTCGGTGAGGATGCGGATCGGGAACAGCACGCCGGCGCCACCGAACTCGACGGCGCGCGTCAGGCCGCCGGTGTTGATCATCGGGTAGCGCGCCGCGATTTCGCCGACCGGCACCTCGCGCCACGGGATGCCCATCGCCTCGAGGTCGACGATCGAGGCACCGATCCACGGCGTCGGCTCGCGCTCCAGCACGATCGAAGGCAGCGGCGTCAGGTGGCAGGCGCCGATGTCGGCCCACAGCCGCTCGTAGAGGCGGAAGCAGTCGGGCATCAGCCGGGCGTAGCGGTGCATCTCGCCGTAGGCGTGGCGGGTGATGCGGTGCTCGTCGTGCGACGTCGCCTTGGGGTTGGGGATCGGCCCCTGGTCGAACACCTCCACCGCGAAGCCGCGCCGCACCAGCCCCCAGGCGGTGGAGAGGCCGGCGATGCCGGCGCCGACGACGAGAATCTTGCCCTTGTGCATGCGGGACCTTCGACGCGAACGGAACGGAGAAGTGGCGGGCCGGTCAGGCGGCGGCGGCGCGCGCGGCCGCGACCCAGCCTTTGTCGGCGGCCCAGCCGTCGGGCACTGCGTCGAAGCGGTCGAGCCGGTACTTGTCGAGGTCGGTGAACGAGCAGCGCCCGTCGACGACGAGGTCGCGGATGGCGTGGCCGGTCGCCGGCGACAGCCCGAAGCCGACCGCCGACATCGTGCAGACCGTGAGGTTTTCCGGCGACGACAGCCGGTCGATCACCGGCCGGCCGTCGGGCGTGTTCTCGATGAGCCCGGCCCAGGAGCGGATGACGCGGACGTGCGCCGCCTTCGGCAGGAGCTCGGCGAGACGGCGGGCGAGATGGGCGGCGAGCGGCGACGTCGGCCGTGACAGCGGTGCACCGTCGGCCGGCAGGTCGATCCACTCGTGCGGCCCGCCGCCATAGGCGAGGTTGCCGCGGAGCGTCTGGCGGCCATACAGGCCGTTGCCGTCGACGCCGCCGTGCGGCATCAGCGGCAACGGCTCCGTCACGATCATCTCGGCGCGGGCGACCGCCACCGGCAGGCGCACACCGACGGTGGCGAGCAGCCGGCCGCTCTGCGGGCCGGCGGTGACGACGACGTGGTCGCACTCGATGAGGCCGGCGGCCGTCTCGACGCCCGTCACCTTGCCGCCCCGCGCCACCAGCCGGACGACCGGCGTGTGCTGCAGGATGCGGCCGCCGAGGTCCTGGATGGCCCAAGCATAGGCCTGGACGGTGCGCTGCGGGTTGGCGTGGCCGCCGACCTTGAGGTGGATGCCGCCAAGCGCACTGTCGCCCGCAAGCGGCACGCGCCGGCGCACCTCGTCGCCGTCGAGCGCCTCCCAGTCATAGCCGTGGCGGCCGACTTCCTCGCCCATGCGGAGATAGGCGTGGAGGTGGTGCTCGGTGGTGGCGAAGATGATGCGCTCGCGGCGGTATTCGGTCGGGTAGCCGAGGAGCTCGTCCATCAGCGGCCAGAGCCGCTGCTCCTCGTGGAAGAGGGCGCTGTTGTAGTGGGTGCAGCCGCCGCCGTTGCGGCCCGACGCCTCCCACCCGACGATGCCCTTGTCGACGACGAGGACGTCGACGCCGGAGCGGGCGAGCCACCAGGCGGCCGACAGGCCGCTGACGCCGCCGCCGACGACGACCACGCTGGCGCGGAGGGGAGCATCCATCGGGCCGCTCACATGTGCATGGTGAACTCGATCAGCTCCTGCTCGCGCGGGGTGCCGATCGCATCATAGGGGACCCACTGGGTGGGAATGCCGAACCAGACGTCCCACTGTTCCTCGGAGGCCGCCGTCTCCGGCAGGGTCGCCAGCACCGCGAGCGGCAGCGGCCGCACCGGCGCGCGGTAGCAGGCGAGCGGAATGCCTTCCACTGGCACGCCGGCGCCGATCGCCATCACCATCGCCACCTGCTCGCGGCAGCGCCGGCCCTGGCACGGGCCCATCGTGACGCGGGTGAGGCGTTTCATCTGGTCGTGGCTCGGCGTCCCCTCCCCGGCCATCGCCGACAGCGTCCGGCAGCGGTTCTCCGGGATGGCGGCGCCTAGATAGCGCGGCGGCTGCACGCCGACGAGTTCGGCGCGCGTCACCTCCTCGCACGGGCAGACGAGCACGTCGGTACCCCCGGTCGCGAGCAGCGCCTCCATCCAGCGGCGCCGGTGCGGCAGCTGGTCGTCGCCGTACACGGGCGTCGGTGCGGGGGTGGACGCAGCGTCGCCTTCGGACGCGGTGGCTCCGCGCGCGGCGAGGACCGCGGCGGCCGCCCGACGGCCGTGCGCCGCCGCCTCCTCCGGCGTGGCGAGCCGGCGGCCGACGCCGGCGCAGTCGCCGGCGACGAAGACGGACGGCAGCGAGGTCGTGACACCGTCGGGGCTGTCCGGCACGAAGCCACCGCGGGCGCCGTCGAGCACGACCCGCACGCCGGCGGCGTCGAGGAGGTCGATCACCGGCACTCGGCCGACGGCGAGGCAAAGGGTGTCGCAGGCGATCGTCTGGTCTGGACGGTCCCCGTCGACGGCTGCGACGACGGCACCCGCGACGCCGAAGGCTCCGCGCACCGCCGACCGGACGACGCTGCCGGTGAGGACGCGGACGCCGCGCTCGATCAGGGCCGCGATGCGGGACGGTTCGCCGAGCGGTGCCGGCACCACCTCGACCAGTGCCGCCACCGCGAGGCCACGGGCGAGCGCGCTTTCGGCCGCCGTCAGCGCCAGATCGTCGGAGCCGAGCACGACGAGGCGGCGGCCGTCGAAGGCTTCGTAGCGCTCGAGCAGAGCCGCCAGCGCGACAGCGCCGACGACGCCCGGCTGGTCGGCACCGTCGAAGGAATAGACGAGGTCGCGTGCGCCGGCGGCGACGATGAGTTGGTCGAAGCCGCAGAGCCACGCCGCCGTCTCATCGGCGAGCCCGACCACCGGCCCCGGCAGCGCGTGCAGGGCGGCGCCCTCGACGAAGACGCCCCAGGCGGCCGTGCCGAGGGCCACGTCGATGCCGAGTTCGAAGGCCTCGGCGAGGTCGGGATTGGTCGCGAGCATCTGCTCGAGCATCCGCTGCGGCGCACCGATCGAAGCGTCGGCGCGGCCGCCGTAGAGCAGCGGCACGTCGAGGCCGACGAGGCCGGGCGCGACCGGGTTCTCGTCGACGAGCTTCACCGCCAGCCCGGCGCGCGCCGCCGCGAGCGCCGCGGTGACGCCGGCCGGGCCGGCGCCGATGACGACGACGTCGAAGCGCTCGCGCGGCGGCGCGAACTTGCCGACCTGCGAGCGCGGATCCTGTGCGGGGCGATCCGGCGCGGGCGACGGCGCGGCGGTCCGATCGTTCACGGGCCGTCCTCCGGTGTCGTCCATCAGATCGCCTCCAGCGCCGCGCCGAGGTCGGCGATCAGGTCGTCGACGTGCTCGATGCCGACCGACAGCCGCAGCGTCGCGTCGTCGATGCCGGCGGCCTCCCGCCGCTCCTTCGGCACGGCGTAGTGGGTGGTGGAGGCCGGGTGGCAGATCAGCGTCTCGGTGCCGCCGAGGCTGACGGCCATGCGCAGCACGCGCAAGCGGTCGAGCATCCGGAACGCCTCCGCCTCGCCGCCGCGGATCCGGAACGAGAAGGTCGAGCCGGCGCCGGAGCACTGCCGTTCGAAGGCGGCGCGGGCGCGCGTGCCGGCGGGCAGGAAGCCGAGATAGGTCACGCTCGCGACCTTCGGGTGGTCGCGCAGGAAGGTGGCGACCGCCAACGCGTTCTGCGCCGCCCGCTCGGTGCGCAGGTGCATCGTCTCGAAGGAGCGCAGCAGCAGCCACGAGGTGTGGGCATCGAGCGTCGAGCCGACGAGGGTGCGGAACATCTTCAGACGGGCGATGACGTCCGCCCCGCCGCTGACGCCACCGGCGAGCAGGTCGCTGTGGCCGCCGGCATACTTCGTCAGCGAGGTCATGCAGAGGTCGGCGCCGTGGGCGAGCGGGCTCTGCACGAACGGTCCGAGGAAGGTGTTGTCGATGCCGACGAGCGGCCGGCGGACCTGGCGGCGGCCGATGTCATCGGCGACGGCGGCGAGAAGCGCGATGTCGGTGACGGCAGCGGTCGGGTTGGCCGGCGTCTCCGCCCAGACGAGACCGACGGGGCCGGCGGCGATGGCCGCATCGGCGGCCGCCTCGATCGACTCCCGGTCGGTGCCATCGGAGAACCCGAAGGCGCGGATGCCGAAGCGCGGGAGTTCCTGGTGCACGAAGGCATCGGTGCCGCCGTAGATCGGCCGGCAGTGCACGAGCGTGTCGCCGGGCGACAGCTGCGTGAGCAGCACGGCGGTGATCGCAGCCATGCCCGTGGCGAAAGCCGCCGACGCCTCGGCGCCGTCGAGGGCCGCGAGCCGCGCCTCCACCATGTCGAGATTGGGATGGCCGAGACGGCCGTAGATGTGGCCGCCGGCGCCGTTGTCGACGCCGTCGAAGAAGGCGACGTGCAGGTCCTTCGCCGCCTGCGCCGACGGGTAGACGAAGGTCGACGTCAGGTAGGCGGGTGGCTTGGCGGCACCGTTGGCGGTGGCCGGGTCGTAGCCGTGGCCGACCGTCAGCGTCTCGCGGCGCACGGTGTCGTTGCGACGGCTCATCGCGCCCGCCCGCGGCTGACGCCCGCCGGTACTTGCTCGCCCGCTCTGCTCACGCGACCTCGGCGACGCGCAAGGTGGGGCCGCCGACGCGGGTGCGGACGCGGCTCACATACCAGTCGATGAAGCGCAGCACGAACGCCTCCCCCTCCGGCGAATAGGGCCCCGGCCGGTAGCCGCGGCCGTTGACGCCGCGCTGGTTCATCTCGGCGAGGTCGCGGTCCTGGCGGTTGGTGACGTCCCAGGTCTCCACCAGCCGGGCGAGATCGTAGTCGATCCCCTCCACTGCGTCTGCCCGCACCAGCCACTTGCCGACGACGTGGGTCTCCTCCGGCCCGACCGGATAGGCGGAGAACGAGAAGACGTAGTCGCCGAGGCAGTGGGTGAAGTTGTGCGGCTCGGTGGCGAAGCGGAACGAGCCGAGGTCGCCGCCGTCGACGTCGATCAGCGGCTTTGCCACCGCCGGCTTGCCGTCGCGCGACATCGAGATCATGCCGTCGTTCAGCGGGAAGCGGGCGCACTGCCACCACGGGCCGTCGCGCGGGCCGACCTCGAGGCCGTTCGCCTCCATGCGCTCGCAATAGGCGCGCTGCCGCTCGCCCTCCTCCTGGGCGAACTTCGGGGTGATGCCGACGGGGAAGGAGACGCCGAGCTCGGGGTGGCAGGCGGCGCAGTGATAGCACTCGCGGCCGTTCTCCATGACGAGCTTCCAGTTCGCCTTTTCGACCAGCGTCACCTCGTGCACCAGCTTTGTCTCGCGCAGCCGGAACGGCGACAGCATCGGCTCGAGATCGGCGCGGAAGGCGGCGAAGTCCGGTGGCGTCTCGGCGATACACACGTAGATCGCGCCGGCGACCGTCTCGACGTGGATCGGCAGCAGCGCGTGGGCGGACGGATCGAAGCTCTCGTCCATCAGGCGCGCCCGCATCAGGCTGCCGTCGAGCTCGTAGGTCCACTGGTGATAGGGGCACGACAGCCGCGTCGCCTTGCCGTGACCGTCCGGGCAGATCTGCGCGCCGCGGTGGCGGCAGGAGTTGAAGAAGCCGCGGAGGGTGCCAGCCCGGTCGCGGACGACGAGGATCGGGGTGCGCCCGATGGTGAGCGCGAGGTAGGCGCCGGGCTTCGGCAACTCCACCTCGAAGCCGACCATCAGCCAGCTCTCGCCAAAGACCGCCTCGACGTCGAAGGCGTAGAACTCCGGGTCGGTGTAGAACTCCTGGGGCAGCGTGTGCCCCGGCCGCCACGTGTCGAGACTGTCCCTGATCCGCCGATCGTCGCGCATGCGAGGCCTCCGTCGCCTGCTGCCAGCTAGCACGGGTGATCGCGCCGAAGACAATGTTGATTACTCATGCTCCAATTCGAAAAAAGCAATTGAGACGGGCGTGCGCAAACCTCATCATCCCATGCAAGAAAAAGATGGACTTCCACGAGGGTGACACACCAGAGCCGCGCCGGGCGACATGAGTCGCCGGCCGGCCCGCTGATCCAATCGAGGGGCGGGTGATCGACAGAAAATGGCTGCCGCTCAATGCGTTGCGCGCCTTCGAGGCGGTCGGCCGGCGGCTCAGCTTCACCGGCGGCGCGCAGTCGCTGCACGTCACCCAGAGCGCTCTCAGCCGCCACGTCATCAGCCTCGAGCAACTCATCGGCAAGCGCCTGATCGACCGCCGCGCACACGGCATCGCGCTCACCGAGGCCGGCGCCAAGTTGTTGCCGGTGCTGGAGAAGAGCTTCGACCGCATCGAGAAGGTGCTCGACGAGATCCGCAGCGAGGAAACGACCGAGCGCGTCCTCAAGGTGCACATGCCCCCGACGTTCCTGCAGCGCGTCGGCATGCAGATGTTGCACGAGTTTCGCGGCGAGTATCCGAACGTCGCCATCGACGTGTCGAGCGCCTACGGCAACGGCCTGCCGGCACGCGAGGTCGATGTCGCCGTCGTCTACGACAAGCCGACCGTCTCCGACGACATCCTCGACCTGCTGTGGATGGAGCGGGTGACGCCCGTCTGTTCGGCGGCGCTCGCCGCCCGCTTCGCAGGGCAGCCGCTCGGGGACCTGATCGCCGCCAGCGAGCTCCTGCACGTGCGCGTCGAGGGGCAGGCGCCGAGCCACCTGTGGAGCCAGTTCGCGCGCGTCGCCGGGGTGCGCATCGACACCTCGAAAGGCATCACGTTCGACACCCTCGCCCTCGCCGTCCAGTACGCAAAACGCGGCCACGGCGTCGTTCTCGCCGATATCGATCTCTTCATCGAAGAGATGAATGATGGAAGTCTCGGCGTTCCGGCCCGTGATGTCGAGTACAAGGACGGCTATGGTTACTTCCTCAGCTTGCACCCGGAGGATCTCGACGATCCGCTGATCGCACTATTCCGGACCTGGGTGATTTCCAGGATCGCCGGTATTGACCGGAGCGGCTCGTCCGCTACCCTAAGCGATGTGGCTGAACCGCGGCGACGGCGGGGCAGCGGTGTGGCGCCGAAGGCGCCGGGCTAGCGACGGGGGCAGACGAGGGCGCGGCCGGGATTGCCCGTGGCGCCCGCACCAGCAATCGAGCACCGCCCCGACGGGGTGGGTCATTCGACAGCGGCGCCCACAAGGCGCCGGAAACCAGACGACGTGACCAACCAGACTGGGAGCCGTGATCTCATGACCAGACTTCTCGCCTCGACGATCATCGCCGCGGGGCTCGCCGCAGGCGTATCATTTGCTGGTACCGCGCCCGCCAAGGCGGCCGACTGCGGCACCGTCACCATCGCCAACATGAACTGGGCATCCGCCGAGGTGCTCGCCTGGATCGACCAGATCATCCTGTCGAAGGGCTACGGCTGCAATGCCGAGCTGGTGCCCGGCGACACCACGCCGACGCTGACCGCGATGATGGAAAAGGGCGAGCCGGACGTGGCGCCCGAGGCGTGGGTCAACGCCGCCCGCGAGCCGCTCGACAAGGCCGTCGCCGAGGGCCGTCTCTACTTCGCCTCCGAAGCCCTGCCGGACGGCGGCGTCGAGGGCTGGTGGATCCCGAAATACGTCGCCGAGGCGCATCCCGACATCAAGACCATCGACGATGCGCTGAAGCACCCGGAGCTGTTCCCGGCGCCGGAGGACGCCTCGAAGGGCGCCGTCTACAACTGCCCGACCGGCTGGGCCTGCCAGATCCTCACCGCCAACTTCTTCAAGGCCTACGGCGGCGCGGACAAGGGCTTCGTACTGGTCGACACCGGCTCGGGCGCCGGCCTCGACGGCTCGATCGCCAAGGCCTACGAGCGTCAGCAAGGCTGGCTCGGCTACTACTGGGCGCCGACCGCCATCCTCGGCAAGTACGACATGGTCAAGCTGTCGATGGGCGACGGCGTCACCCACGATCCGGCCGAGTGGAACCGCTGCAACACCGTGCTCGACTGCGCCGATCCGAAGCCGAACGCCTGGTCGAAGTCGGAGATCTTCACCGTCGTGACGTCGCGCTTCAAGGACGCGGGCGGCCCGGCCTACGAGTACCTGACGAAGCGGACGTGGAGCAACGACACCGTCAACAAGCTGCTCGCCTGGATGGTCGACAACCAGGCGACCGGCGAGCAGGGCGCCATCCACTTCCTGAAGACGCAGCCGCAGATCTGGGAGAAGTGGGTGAGCCCCGAGGCGGCCGAGAAGGTCAAGGCCTCGCTCTGAGGCACCCAGAAGCGGTGGAGGGCGGCTCCCGCCCTCCACTGTCCGGTCAGGTCCAGGGTGATTTGTATCCTGGCTTGCGCCACACTTCCGTCCGTGACGGATGTCCGGGAGCGCGCCAATGAGCTTCTTGACCGACTTCCCGACGATGGACAACGCGAGCCTGACAGCGCTCAAGAAAGCCATCGACGAGGGGTTCCGCAGTTTCACGCGCACCTATGGCGAAGCGTTCGAGATCGCCTTCGAGCCCTTGAAGGTCTTCATGATCTGGGCCGAGCGGCTGATGACGACGACGCCGTGGCCGATCATCCTGATCGCCATCATGGCGATCGCCTGGCTCGCCAGCCGCAACATCAAGGTCGTCATCGGGTCGGGCGTCGCGCTGTTCGCCATCGGCTATTTCGGCATGTGGGACGACACCATGAAGACGATCGCGATGATCGTCGTGGCGACCCTCACGGCCCTGGTGATCGGCATTCCGATCGGCATCCTGATGTCGCTGTCGAAGCCGCTGCGCAGGATCGTCACGCCGATCCTCGACGTCATGCAGACGATGCCGAGCTTCGTCTACCTGATCCCGGTGGTGATGTTGCTCGGCATCGGCAAGGTGCCGGGCCTGATCGCGGTCGTCATCTACGCGCTGCCGCCGGTCATCCGCCTCACCGACCTCGGCATCCGGCTGGTCGACAGCGACGTCATCGAGGCGGCCAACGCCTACGGCTCGTCGGGATGGCAGCGGCTCGTCCACGTGCAGCTGCCGCTGGCGCTGCCGACGATCATGGCCGGCGTCAACCAGACGATCATGATGGCGCTGTCGATGGTGGTCGTCGCCTCGATGATCGGCGTCCAGGGCCTCGGCCAGCCGGTGCTGAAGGCGATCGCCAACCAGTACTTCACACTCGGGCTGTTCAACGGCTTCGCCATCGTCGGCATCGCCATCATCTTCGACCGGGTCAGCCAGGAGTACGGACGGCGCCTGCAGAAGCACCGGGAGATCGTGCATGGGCACTAGGCATGGGTACTAGGATCGACGGCATCAAGCTGCGGCACGTCTACAAGATCTTCGGGTCCGACCCGGCTGCCTACGTGGATCGCGTCAAGGCGGGCATGACGAAGACGGAGTTGCTCGAGCACAACCACGTCCTCGGCCTGCGCGACATCTCGATGGACATTCCCGGCGGTGCGATCCAGGTGGTGATGGGGCTGTCGGGCTCCGGCAAGTCGACGCTGATCCGCCACATCAACCGGCTGATCGAGCCCACCGCCGGCGAGGTGCTGGTGGACGACGTCGACGTCGTCAAGATGACGCCGCTGGAACTGCGCACGTTCCGGCGCACGCGCACGGCGATGGTGTTCCAGAAGTTCGGCCTGCTGCCGCACTGGACTGTGCTCGACAACACGATGTTCGGCCTGAAGGTGCGCGGCACCGCGGCGGCCGAGCGGCGCGAGACGGCGATGCGCTGGATCGAGCGGGTCGGGCTGAAGGGCTTCGAGGACAAGTATCCGAACCAGCTCTCCGGGGGCATGCAGCAGCGCGTCGGCCTCGCCCGAGCGCTCGCGAACGACGCGCCGATCCTGCTCATGGACGAGGCCTTCTCGGCGCTCGACCCGCTCATCCGCGTCGACATGCAGAGCGTGCTGCTCGACCTGCAGACGGAGATCCGCAAGACCATCGTCTTCATCACCCACGATCTCGACGAGGCGCTCCGGCTCGGCGATCACATCGCCATCCTGCGCGACGGCGAGCTCGTGCAGAAGGGCACCGCCCAGGACATCGTGATGACGCCGGCCGACGACTACGTCGCGAGCTTCGTCAAGGAGGTGAACCGCGGCCGGGTGATCCTGGTGGAATCGGTGATGACCGTCATCGCCGCCGGGGCCGTGGCCTCCGACAGCCTGCCGCGGGTGGCGGCGAACGACCCCATCGAGGTGGCGAGCAAGGTGATGTCGGATGCCGGCGCCGCGCAGGCGGTGGCCTGCTGCGAGGCGGGCCGCCCGGTCGGCCTGGTGACGATGCGCGACGTCATCAACACGATGACGACACCTGCCGCCTTCCCCTCGATCGCCCGCCAGGCCGCCACGGAGACGATCGCCGACGTCGCCTGAACGGGCGTCGGTCGCGCCGATCCACCCGGGCTTCGCAAAGATAACGGCGCGGCCGCAGGTTCGAGCTTCCGCAAGCCCCGGCCCCGCGGGCGGCCTGTTCTTGCCGACCGTCAGCCCGCCGGCTTCGGCACGATCGGGGCGACTGGCCCGCCGGCTGCCTTCCAGGCGCCGAAGCCGCCGGCGAGATGGCTGACGTTCTCCATCCCCATGTCCTGCACCGTCTTCGTCGCCAGCGCCGAGCGCCAGCCGCTCGCGCAGAAGAAGACGAAGCGCTTGTTCTCCGCGAACACCGGCTTGGCGTAGGGGCTCTCCGGGTCGACCCAGAACTCCAGCATGCCGCGCGGGCAGGAGAAGGCGTCCGGGATGCTGCCGTCGCGCTCCCGTTCGCGCGGATCGCGCAGGTCGACGAAGACGACATCGTCGCGTCCGTGCAGCGCCAGCGCCTCGGCCGGCTCCACCGCCGTGACCTCCGCGCCGGCTTCCGCCAGCAGCTGCTTGTAGCCCTTCTTCACCGCTCTGATCCTCCCGTGTCCTCCGTCCGAGCCTACGCCTTCGGGCCGGGCCGCGACAGGGGCCGGTGGCCCCATGGCCAGAACGCAGCGGCGCGCGGAACGACCGCAGCGTCGCGATCGTTCATATCCCCGACCACCGCTCTCCGAGGACCAGCACGATGACCCAGCAGCCCGACGACCCGCAGCAGCCCGATCCGAAGCGCGGGCCCGTGGACCCGTCCGACCCCCTCGGCCCCCCGATTCCGCCGATCACCGAGCCCGAGCCGGACGATCCCGCGGACCCGCCGCCGCTCCCGAACCCCGACGAGCAGAACCCGCCGATGCAGGCGACCGCCAACTGATCCGCGCCACCGGTCCGACCATGCCCAGTCCGCTCACCAGCAATCGCACGTCAGCTACCAGCAACGGCCGCTCGTCCAGCAAGCTCCGGGAGTTGCCACCGTTCGGTCTACCCGACGAGCCCTACCCGCCCCCGCCCGCGTTGGCACCGGCGCCCGCGGACGATCCCCGCGGCGTCTATCTGGCGCCGCCGGAGGAGACGGCGAAGGTCCGCTGACCACGGCGTTGTGGCGTGGCCGTGCCGCTTCCGGATCAATCCGGGATCGACGCGCCTGCCCTTTTTCGTCAGGATCGCCTCCAGGAGCACGGGAGAAGGCGCCGAATTCGCCCCACCTCGCCGGGGGAACCGGCGGGGGGAGAGGGAGGATGGCCCCTTATGCTCCGTCAGGGGGCCTTCATGACGACAAGGTTGGATACTCGGCGCCCGCGGTGGGCACTGTTCGCCGTCGCGGCGGTAGCGGCGATCGCGCTGCTCGGCCCGGTGCAGCCGGCCGCCGCCCAGACCATCGGCTACGCCCAGGCAATCGACATCCTCGCCGACAGCTGCGGCGAAGACATCCTGAAGCACTGCAAGGGCGTCAACCTCGGCGGCGGCCGCGTCGAGGGTTGCCTGATGGACAGCCCGAGAGTCTCCCAGGCCTGCAAGGTCGATCTCGTGCGGGTGCAGCAGTTGCTCGCCGCCCGGGCTGCCGCCCAGGCGGCCGTCGGCGAGATCTGCAACCGCGACGCCCAGCAGTTCTGCAAGATGACCAAGCCCGGCAAGGGCCACATCCTCAACTGCCTGCTGAAGGCCGCGCCCAGCGTGAGCGCCAACTGCAACGCGGCGATCGACGCCGCCGGCTATCGCTGAACCGCGCCCGGCAGAGAGAGAAAAACCCATGTCCTCGCGAATCCTGACCGCGCTCGTCGCGGTGGTGCTGCTGTCGCTTCCCGCCGGCGCCCAGACCAAGCTCGACCGCAACGAGATCATCAACAGCCTGACGGGGCTGCCCGCCGCGGGCCACGGCGTCACCGCCGCGCTGCTCCGCCAGCAGGCCCTCGACAACATCGCCCAGTATCCCGGCGACAACGCCACGACGGCCCTGCCGCTCGCCGCCCAGCTCGCCAAGCTGCGCCAGTTTAATGTCGAGATCGTCTTCGACTTCGATTCGGCGACGATCCGGCCGGAGTCCTACGAGACGATCGGGCTGATGGCGGACGCCCTCCATCACCCCTACCTGCTGCAGTATCGCTTCCTGGTGATCGGCCACACCGACGCCAAGGGCGACCGCAAGTACAACCTCGAGCTCAGCCAGAAGCGCGCCGACTCGATCCGCGACGCGCTCACCACGACCTTCCGCGTCGATCCGGCCCGCCTCGATGCCGTCGGCCTCGGCGAGGAGCAGCTGCGCGATCCGGCCGACCCCTACGCCCAGGTGAACCGCCGCGTGCAGCTCATCAACATCGGCGAGTGAGGCTGCGCCGCCGCGCGGAGGCGCCCCACGGGCGCGTCCGCCGGCGTCGCATCGATCGTCTCGCCTGACCGAAGCAAGCGCGGTGGCGCCGTCTCTGGCGGACGGCGCCGCTTGCGTTATCCTGACGGCCCCTCCCCGGAGCCGATCCGATGATCCGTGGCCTCGCCGTGCTGCTCGTCTGCCAGCTCCTCGGCGAGGCGACGGTGCGCGCCGCCGGGCTGCCATTGCCCGGCCCCGTGCTGGGCCTCGTGCTGCTCATCGCCGTCTTCGCGCTTGTGAGAGCCCGTGCCGCATCCGGTGGACCGGCGGACGCGACACTCGACGATACCGAGGCGACCGGTGACCGCATCCTCTCGGTGCTCGGGCTTTTGTTCGTGCCGGCGGGCGTCGGCGTCGTCACCGAGCTCGACCTGTTCGCCCGCCACGGCGTAGCGCTGGCCGCTGCCCTCGCGGTCTCGGTGGTGGCGACGCTCCTCGTCACCGTCGCGACCTTCCTCATCGTCAAGCGCCTGCTGCCGGCCTCCGCCGGTGACCCGGCGGGGGAGCCCGGCGATGGCTGACTCCCCCTTCGATCTCTGGGCCTACCTCTCGACGACACCGCTCCTGTGGCTGACGGTGACGCTCGGCGTCTGGGTCGGCGCCGATCGGCTCGCCGCCTGGAGCGGCCGTCATCCGCTCGTCAATCCGGTGCTTTTGTCGATCCTCGTCGTCGCCGTCGTGCTGGCCCTCACCGCGACGCCCTATGCCGTCTACTTCGAGGGTGCCCAGTTCGTGCACTTCCTGCTCGGTCCGGCGACGGTGGCGCTCGCGGTGCCGCTGTACCGCGCCCGCGCCCGCGTCCGGCGCAGCCTGCTGCCGATCGTCGTGGCGCTCGTCGCCGGGTCGCTGACGGCGATTCTGTCGGCGGTCGGCGTCGGCATGGCACTAGGCCTGCCGCACGAGGCTCTGGTGGCGCTCGCACCGAAGTCGGCGACGGCGCCGGTGGCGATGGGCATCGCCGAGGCGCTCGGCGGCGACCCGGCGCTGACCGCGGTCCTCGTCATCCTCACCGGCATCCTCGGCGCGATCGTGGTGACGCCGCTGATGAACCGCCTCGGCATCCGCGACTACGCCGCCCGCGGCTTCGCCGTCGGCCTCGCCTCGCACGGCATCGGCACCGCCCGCGCCTTCTCCGTCGACAGCCTCGCCGGCACGTTTGCCGGCATCGCGATGGCGATGAACGCGGTGGCGACGGCCCTGATCGCGCCGCTGGTGATCCGTGCGCTCGGCCTGTGAGATGATGGCGCCATGAACGATCCAATCGATTCGACCGATCGCGAAGCGGCCGAGCGGCGTCGGGCCGCCGCCTACTGGGACCGTCCGGCCCCGGTGCCGAAGCTCGCGCGGTGGTGGGCGTGGCCGCGAATCGTCGCCCACCAGAACGCGCTGATCTGTGGCGAGCCCCTCCCAGCCTGGGGTGCCGGCCTCGTCCGCGAGGTCGAGCGGCGCTGGCCGGGTCGCCGCTTCCGACGGGCAGTCTCGGTCGGCTGCGGCAACGGCGCCAAGGAGCTCGAGCTCCTGCGCAGCGGGCTCGTCCAGCAGTTCGACCTCTACGAGATCTCAGAGGCGCGCATCCGCCACGGCAAGAAGCTGCTCGCGAAGGCCGGCCTCACCGACCGCGTCACCTGGCACACCCACGACGGCGTCGCGGCGCTGGAACTCGGGGCGCGCTACGACCTCGTCACCTGGGACAACGGCCTTCATCACATGCCGGACACCGCCCGCGCGGTGGCCGCCAGCGTGACGGCGCTGCGCCCGGGCGGCGTCTTCCTGATGAACGACTATGTCGGCCCGAACCACTTCCAGTGGAGCCAGCGCACCCTCGCCTATGCCACCGCCGTCCGTCACCGCCTGCCCGAGGTGCTGTTGCGCGACCCGACCGATCCGGCGCGACGGCTGGCCCGGACCTTCGGCCGCCCGGACCGCGACGCGATGATCGCCCTCGACCCGAGCGAGGCGGCGACGAGCGAGGCGATCCTGCCGGCGATCCGTCAGCACTTCACCGATGCTCGCATCTGGATGCTCGGGGGCGCCGTCTACCACCTCGCCCTCAACGACGTGCTCGCCAACCTCGATCCCGCGCGCGACGGCCCGCTGCTGGAATCGCTGCTTCTGCTCGACCTCGCCCTGGCCGAGCTCGGCGAGAACCAGTACGCAGCCTGCCTCGCCGCAGTCCCCTGAGGCGACTGTCGACCATCACCATGCCGTCATCGACCATCGCCACCTTGGCGAGTGGGCGCGAGCCGCTGTACGGTCCGCGCGGGGTGGGGCTTTTCGTGGTGCGCTCAGCAGCCGGTGCGTCCGGCGAACATTAGGGGAACTCTATGGTACCTGTCGTTGCGTCGATGAACCTCCAGCGCCTGCATGTCCAGGGCGCGAAGGACAAGACCGTCAACTGGAAGGGCGCCTTCGCGTCGTGCGGCGGCAATGGCGCCGTCGCGTCTTCGACCATCGTCTACGAGATCGAGCCCGGCGATCACCTCGGCTGGCACACGGACGCCACCGAAGAGACCCAGTACATCATCGCCGGGACCGGAACGCTCTACATGGAAGACGGCGAGCATGCCGTCGGCCCCGGAAGCGTCTTCGTCCTGCCGGCCAACATCCGGCACGACCTCGCCAACACCGGCACCGAGACGCTGCGGGCCGTCGCCTTCTTCTCGGCGGCGATGTTCACGCAGACCTTCGACGAAGTGATGATGCCGCCGAACACCCAGGTGCTCGGCACGCCGAACCGCAACGGCTGATCCGTCGCAGCCTTCCGCCGGCGTCCTCGGACGCCGGCGTCGCCGCTGAAAGTGTCAGCCGGCGCCGACCTTGAAGACGCGCTTCGCGCCCTGCTTCACCGGCACGACGACGTTGACCCGGCTCGCGCCGTGGCGAAGCTCCGCCGCCGTGGCAGCGAGCAGGCGACGACGCATCCCGGCCAGGGCGGCGTCCGCCTGCATGGCGGTCTCCAGTTCGGCGAAATCGGTGCCGGCGTGCTTCTCGCGCACGGCCCGGTTCGTCTCCTGCGTCAGCTGGGCCCGGCGCATCGCACCGAAGCTGCGCGACTTGGCGTGGAACACGTAGGTGTCGGCGGCGACGAGCAGCCGGTGCCCCGCCGCCCGCAGCCTGAGGCAGAGGTCGGTCTCCTCGCCGTAGCCGTGCGGGAAGTTCTCGTCGTCGAGCCAGCCCAGTTCGGCGATCAATCCGCGCCGAAAGATGCCGCAGAAGCCGTTGAGCAGCGGGAACGGCACGGTGAGGCCGTCAGCCACCCGCTCGACGAGTTCGCCGTAGCTGTCGATCGTCCAGCCGACCGGCACGGCGTTCACCGCCCACTCGCCGGTGCGCGTCTTCACCTTCGGCACCGACTGCCAGCTGGCGGCGTTCGACACCGGCCCGACGCCTGCGACGTCGGGGGCGGAGACCAGCGCCGCGTGCAGCTTGTCGAGCCAGCCGGCCGTCACCACCACGTCGCTGTTGGCGATGACGACGACCTCGGCGACGCAGCTCTGCAGCCCGATGTTGACGGCGCGCGTGTAGCCGAGGTTGCCGGGGTTGGCGATCGCCCGGATGCGCGGGTCGGCAGCGCGGAAGGCGGCGATGCGGCCACGCGTGGCGGCGCCCGAGCCGTCGTCGACGAGCACGAGCTCGAACGGCGAGTGGGTGTGGCGCACCACGGATTCGACCAGCGCATTGAGGTCGCGGACCGCCTCGTGGACCGGCACGACGATCTGCACGAACGGCGTCGTCGTCGCCGCCGGCACCTGCGGGCGCGGCACGGCGGCGACACCGCCGCCCGGCAGCCGCGTCGGGTTGCGCGCCACCACGCCGTCGCGCCAGAGGCCGGAGAGCTGCAGCGCCTCCACCTGGTCGTGGATGGTCTTGTCCTCGAAGCTGCCGGTGGCGGCGGCCGGTGCCGCGGAGAAGGTCGAGCGCGCCGTCACCTGCGGGGAGAACACCACGCATTCGCCGAGGCCGGCGAGCTCTAAGCAGAGCACCAGGTCGGCGCCGGCCTCGATCGGCCCGCGGAAGCGCTCGGGAATCGCCACCGGCACCGAATGCAGCCGGACGACGCCGGAGCCGTAGATGCGCTTGCGGACGGTGGCGATCTTCTCGACGTGGTTGCCTTCGCGCACCAGCCCGAGGAACAGCTCGGTGACGCCGATCGGCGAGGATTCCACCGTCCGGCGCAGCAGCAGCCCGACATCGACGAACAGCCAGTCGCCGGCGATCTCCTTGAGGCGGATGCGTCCGAAGACGCGCAGGTGCCCGCCGGAGTGGCGACGCCGCACGCGCACCGCAAGCGCGTACTGGTCGTCGGCGAGCGCCAGGCCGTGCGGCCGCTCGGCGCGCACCATCGCCCGCACCGGCGAAGAGCCGCGATAGTCGAACCACCATCCCGCCGCCGTCTCGCACGGCAGTTCCCTAGGCACCACGGTCAGGCCGTGCGGCCAGGAGCGGAAGTCGGCGTTGCGGACGCGGTTCCTCGGCGGCGGTGGCTCGACGTTGCGGTCGCGGGCCGCCGTCGGCGCGATATGGATCGGCGAACCCGGCAGCGGATCGCCGCCGATGACGCGCGCCTCGATGATGTGGGCGCCGCCGTCGATGCACTCGTCGGGCAGCGGCACGACGAACCCGCAGGAGGGGTCCGGCAGCTGCGGCGAGACGAGGTCGCGGCGGAACTGGTCGGCGGCCACCACGATGATGGCGGTGCCGTCGACAAGGATTTCCACCTCGAGCTTGCGGCCGGCCGGCATCGTCGTCGCCCAACCGGTCAGCATGCCGGTCGGCGCCAGCCCTTCGAATTGCCCGATCACCGTCATGAAGTCGCGCCTGTCCCCGTTCCCGCCGCAACGGGCCCCGCAATGCCGCGGGCAACCGCACCGCGCGGCCGTCCGCAGCTTCGGGGAGCGCCGGTGCGATGGCAAGCGCCGCCGCACATCAGCCCTAACGCGGGCGGTGCCTGCGGATTCATCATGCCGTGAAGTGGGTGCCTCCGCCCCTTCCGCCGCCGGCGAGCCTCGCACTATCATGCGCCCTGTCACAGGGGTCCGAAGATGACGTCGCCTCACCGTCCGCCCGCCCGCCTCCGCCGATGACCGTCGCGGCGGAGAAGATCATGTTCGTGCTGCCGGTCTCCGGCGGCAGCGGCGGGGCGAACTCGGTGTTCCAGGAGGCGGACGCGATCCTGCGCTTCGGCGTGCCGGTGCTGATCGCCGCCAACACCGGCAACGTCATGAGCCTGCGCGAATCGTATCGCGAGTTCCAGGCGCTGGCCGGCGCCATCGTCGGCTTCGACGGCCCGGAAGGCCTCGCGGCGCTTGCCCTTCAGCACGACGTCACGACGCTGGTGGCGACCACCAACCAGTCGGTCCACACCGTCGTCATGGCGCGGCGCGAGCACCTCGCCGACCGCGACGTGCGCGTCGCCTACTACGTGCAGGACTACGAGCCGCTGTTCTACCCCTACGGCAGCGCCGAGTGGAACGGCGCCCGCGCCTCCTACGGCGCCGACCCCGACCTCATCCTGTTCGCCAAGACGCACTGGCTGCAGGAGGTGGTCGAGGCGAACCACGGCGTCAGTGTCCACAAGGTCGAGGCGAGCATCGACCACGGCGAGTTCTTCCCGGACTTCGCGGTGCGTGCCGATCCCACCCGCCCGCTGACGATCGCCGCGATGCTGCGCCCCTCGACGCCGCGCCGAGCGCCGCGCCGCACCGCCCGCATCCTCTCGACCCTCGCCCACGAGTTCGAGGGCAAGGTGCGCTGCATCTCGTTCGGCTGCGAATGGCAGGACGTCTTCCGCCACGGCCTGGTGCTGACCGGCGTCGACCACCGCGGCCGCCTCACCCGGGCGGCGACGGCCCGCCTCCTGCGCGGCGTCGACCTCTTCCTCGACCTGTCGGACTATCAGGCCTTCGGCCGCACCGCGCTCGAGGGCATGTCGTGCGGGGCGGTGCCGGTGGTGCCGATCCACGGCGGCGCCGGCGAGTTCGCCATCGACGGCGACAACGCCTTCCTCGTCGACACCCGCCACGACGAGGCCATCCTCGCCGCCGTGCGCGGCTTCATCGCCCTGCCCGAGCGCGAGCGCCGCGCCATGGCTCTGTCCGCCGTCGACACCGGCTACCGCTACACGCCGGAGCGGGCGGCGCTGTCGGAGCTCAGGCTGCTGTCGACGGGCTTCGCCGCCGCCTGAGGCGGCCGCGTACCATCACCGGTTGCTCGCTCGCCCCCGGACCCTGCGCTTCACGCGCGACGCTTCACTCGCACGGCTTGGCGTCGAGATATTCGATCGACGTCAGCTTCCCGAGGATGGTGAAGTCGCCGTAGTCGAGCTCGAGCTTGCGGGTGACGCCGTTGGCGTAGACGAGGAACGACAGCTCGTACATCGGCTTCTGCTCGGCGCGGTCGCCGCCCATCTCGAAATAGGACAGCCGCACCGGCCAGCGCGCGCCGGCACCGAGGGTCTCGACCGCCTTGGCGTCGTCCATGCCCGCTTCGTCGACGCCGGAGGCCGGCCGGCCGATGACGGCCGTGGTGGCGAACACTTTCTCGCCCTTCTCCGAGCCGTCATAGAGGTCGCCCTGCAGGATGGTGCCCCCCGCCTCGGCCGCCTCGATCACCTTGACGAGATGCTGGGTCGGGAACAGCGGGCCGTTCTGGAACGTCGTCTGCTTCTGCGCCGGCTTGGCGAGATCGACGATCACCTCGTCGCCGTCGCGGGTGGCGACACCCTTCGATTCTTCCGAGAGCTTCTGGTCGACATAGCTCTGGGTGACGAACTGGAAGGTCTCGCCCGTCGCGTCCTCGTAGCTCGTCGTGCGCAGGTCCGTCAGCCGCGAGCCGCCCTCCTGGTCGTCGATGCGCGAGACGAAGCGGAAGTTCGTCGTGAAGCCCTCGCAAGCCGAGCCGGTGAACTCGGTGACGATGCGCCCGGCGACACCGAGGATCGTGCCGTTCTCGTCGCTCTCGCCGAGGGACATGTCGTAGACGGCGCGGTGGGGCTGCAGGCCGGCGGCGATCTTCGAGACGGGCGCGGTCGCCGCCGCCGCCGGCAGCGCGGCGACGAGCACGGCGCCGGCAAGGAGGGTGGCGAGCGGACGCGGAGACGGCATCGAGGAACCTCCAGAAGGGCGCGCCGGCTTCGCACCCGGGAAGGCGGGCGCGCCGTTGCGGCGCCGGGCGATTTCGGCCATGAGGGTGGCACGCCGCCGACCCGGCGGACAAGCAGGCTCGCAAGAGACGAGGACGAGATCATGGCCGAAACCGTCGAAGATCGCCTGAAGGCACTCGGACTGACGCTGCCGGAGGCCGTCGCGCCGGTCGCCAACTACGTGCCGGCGGTGCTCGCCGGCTCGCTGCTGCACGTCTCCGGCCAGCTGCCGATGGAGAACGGCAAGCCGAAGCTCGTCGGCAACCTCGGCGACGGCGTCTCGGTCGAGGATGCTGCGGCGTGCGCCCGCATCTGCGCCCTGCACGTGCTCGCCCAGGTGAAGGCGGCGGTGGGCGACCTCTCGAAGGTGAAGCGCATCGTCAAGGTGGTCGGCTTCGTCGCCTCGGCGCCGGGCTTCACCGACCAGCCGAAGGTCGTCAACGGTGCCTCCGACCTGTTCGTCGCCGCCCTCGGCGATGCCGGCCGCCACGCCCGCTCGTCGGTCGGCGTCGCCATGCTGCCGCTCGGCGTGCCGGTCGAGGTCGAGGCGATCTTCGAGATCGCCTGAGGACGGACAACCGGGCGCGGCCCCGCCGCGCCCGGCTTCGGGGAAGACCTTGGCGCGGCGCGACCGCGCCGGGCATCGTAGAGAGCCTTGCCGGGGCACGTCGGCACGGGAGCGGTGACACGGCAGCCGTGTCACGGGAGACGGGCGATGGCGGCACCTTCCTGGCTGACGGCGCGCCCGGTCGCCCACCGCGGCCTGCACGACGCATCCCGTGGCATCCTCGAGAACACCCTGCCGGCGGCGATCGCCGCCATCGAGCACGGGTTCTCGATCGAGGTCGACCTGCAGATGTCGCGCGATGGCGAGGTGATCGTCTTCCACGACGACACGCTCGAGCGCCTGACGACCGGCACCGGCCGCGTCGCCGCCCGCACCGCCGCCGACCTCGCCGACATCCCCTTCAAGGTCGGTACCGCCCGCATCCCGACGCTGCAGGACCTGCTCGACACCGTCGCCGGCCGCGTGCCGCTGGTGCTCGAGCTGAAGTCGCAGTGGGTGCGCGATCCCGGCACCCGCCTCGTCGCCGGCGTCGTCGCCGCGCTCGAAGCCTATGACGGTCCTGTCGCGGCCATGTCCTTCGACCCCGACCTCGTCGAGGGCCTGCGCCACGCGATGCCCGGCCTGACGCGCGGCATCGTCGCCGACATCGCCACCGACCCGCACGAGTACGGCCGGCTCACCACCATGGAGCGCTTCGCGCTCCGCCACCTCCTGCACGCCCCGCGCTCGCAGCCGGACTTCATCGCTTACGACGTCCACGCGCTGCCGATGCCGGGCCCGGTCATCCTCCGCCGCGTCTTCGGCAAGCCGCTTTTGACCTGGACCGTCCGCACCCCCGACGAACTCCGCCACGCCCGCGCCCACGCCGACCAGATCATCTTCGAAGGTTTTGTGCCGGAGTGAGGGGTGGCACTCTGGGGCAAGCGCCTCAGTTGCCGGGGCCGGAACCGTCGCCGCGGGGCACGTTCTCCCGCGCCCGGGCGATGTGATCGTCGAGAGGCGCGAGGACGTCCATCACCCTGGGATCGTCCGCCGCGACGTCGGCGAGGAACAGCAAGTCCGACAGAAGGTCCGGCAGCAGCACAGCGTCGGCGGCGTCTTCACGTTGGGCTTCCAACAAGAAGCGAACCGCCGCTGCCCAGCCGAACCAGAGCTTCGGTTCCGGCCGCTCCCGCCAGCGCGAAGCCACGGTCGCATAGAACGCACGGGCGCCGTTAAAATCCTTCGCAGAGCATCGGCCCGCGATGAAAGCGGCACTGCTCTTCGCCCACTGTTCCCGCACCTCCGGCGGCGCCCCCGCAACGGCCGATGCCGTCTGCAGGTCGTCCAGCAGCGCGCAAGCGGACTCGGGTGCCACAGCGCCGGTGTGTAAGATGTAGTTGAAGACGCTCTTCACCCACTGCACCCGCAACTCCGGCGGCGCCCCCGCAACCGCCGACGCGGCCTCCAGCTCATCCAGCAGCGCGCGTGCGGACTCGGGTGCCGCCGCGGCGGTGTGGAAGATGTAGTTGAAGACACTCTTCGCCCACTCTTCCCGCAACTCCGGCGGCGCCCCCGCAACGGCCGATGCCGTCTGCAGGTCATCCAGCAGCGCGCGCGCGGACTCGGGTGCCAGAGCGGCGGTGTGTACGATGTAGTTGAAGACGCTCTTCACCCACCACACCTGCAACTCCGGCGGCGCCCCGGCAACCGCCGACGCCGCCTTTAGTTCATCCAGCAGCGCGCGTGCGGGCTCGGGTGCCGCCGCGGCGACGTGGGTGATGTAGTTGTAGACACTCCTCGCCCACTCCACCTGCAGCTCCGGCGGCGCCCCCGCAACGGCCGACGTCGCCAGCTCATCCAGCAGCGCGCGTGCGGATTTGGGTGCCGCGGCGGCGGTGCGGCCGATGTAGTTCGTGACGCTCTGCGCCCACCACACCTGCAACTCCGGCGGCGCCCCCGCAACCGCCGACGCGGCCTTCAGCTCATCCAGCAGCGCGCGTGCGGACTCGGGTGCCGCGGCGTCGGTGTGGAAGGTGTAGTTGAAGACACTCTTCGCCCACTCTTCCCGCAACTCCGGCGGCGCCCCCGCAACGGCCGATGCCATCTGCAGGTCATCCAGCAGCGCGCGCGCGGACTCGGGTGCCACAGCGGCGGTGTGTAAGATGTAGTTGAAGACGCTCTTCACCCACTCTTCCCGCAACTCCGGCGGCGCCCCCGTAACCGCCGACGCCGTCTTCAGCTCATCCAGCAGCGCGCGCGCGGACTCGGGTGCCACAGCGGCGGTGTGTAAGATGTAGTTCGTGACGCTCTTCGCCCACAACACCCGCAACTCCGGCGGCGCCCCCGCAACGGCCGACGCCGCCTCCAGTCGCTCAAGCAGTGCTTGTGTCGGCTCGGGTGCCGCGGCGTCGGTGTGCAAGATGTAGTTAAAGACGCTCTTCGCCCACTCCACGCGCACCTCCGGCGGCGCCCCCGCAACGGCCGACGCGGCCCCTAGACGATCGAGCAGCGCCCGTGCTTCCTCTGGGTTGCCGTCTGACCGAGTGGTCACAAACGCGAAGACGCTTGAGGCCAGCCGCACCAGCAGTTCGACCGGCACGGCAGGTCGGGTCGCAACATCGGCAAGCGCCGTGATGAACCCCGCAATTCTCCCGGCCGAGAAGTGCCATCCAGATTCACCTGCAAACGCTGTGAGTAGGTCCGCCTCGGCCAGTCGCGCGGCCCAGTCGTCGTAGGTCGCGAGAACGCGGAAGGCCTCCTCCGGAAAGGCTTCCCGCTTCTCTCCCGCGGACTGCGCGGCAGCCTCGACGTGGTCGAAAACCTCGAACGCGTAGCTCTGCGAGACACCCGCCACCGGTCTCCGCAACGCTTGCAGCCCGGGATGTCCCCCGAAGTCGCGGCGGGCGCGCCAGGCGAACTCCGCCGTGTTCCACCCGTCTCCTGCCCGCCACGCCGCTTCGGCGAGCCATGGGAAGCGCGGTGCGCCCGTCGCAGCGACGCTCGCGGCGAGGAGGTCGAGGGCGAAAAACTCGCCGACGAGGTCGGGCAGGAGACGGCCGAGGCGGCCGGGGGCAGCCTCGGTTGGCGGCGCCTCGCTGCGAAGCGCAGCGAAACCCTTCTCGCCCACCTCGTCCGAGAGGGCATTCTGCAGTGGCTGCGGAAGGCGCTCGGCATCCCGCGCGGCCTCGTAGCCGTCGATCATCGTCGAGAGCGCGAGCAGCGGTTCCTCGACGGCGGGGCGGATCCCCATGGCCCGCCAGCGCTTGCGCTCGCGGGCAACCAGCCTGCCGATGAGAGCCGAGAGCGTCGCCGCCTCCCCCTCTCCGGCCGCCATCGCCTCGGCGAGGATGAGGGCCGTCAGCGTGCGCCGCTCCGGGTCCACCTCTGCGTGGCGGGCGAGGAAGTCCGCCCGCTCGATCTCGAGGCCCCCGAGGAACGGCCCGGCCAGCGCGAAGATGTCCTCGTCGGTCTGCTCGCCGACGTTCAGCGCATCGGACCTCCAGCGGGCCGCCTCGATCCCTTGCCGCTCCTGCGCGGCGCCCCAGAGCTGCGCGCGCTGGAAGTCCTCGTCGGCCCGCTCGATCAGGAGAACGCGCAGCTTGTGGCCGTAGCGGCCGCCGTTGGCGACGCCCATGGTCAGCAGCGCCGTCGTCATCGCCGAATTGGCGAGCACGTAGTCGACGATGATCAGGTGGGACTTGCGCGGCTGCCAGGCGTTCAGCGTGTGGGCGGCGACGGTCTCGTTGCCCTCGCGCGGGGCGAAACCGACGCGCCAGTCGCCGTCGCGGCGCTTGCAGAGTTCCAGCGCCAGCCGGCTCTTGCCCGCCCCGCCGCCGCCGACCAGCATGTGCCAGGCGAACGGCCGCTCGTCGTCGAGGAAGGCGTCGAGCTCCGCCAGTTCGTCGCCACGGCCGCGGAACGGGATATCGGGGTTGCGGAAGGAGAAGCGGTCGGCCGCCGACATTGGCCGCACCTCCGGCAGCAGCATCAGCACCGGAGGCGTGCCGAAGATCTGGTCGTCGATCCGCGCGGCCAGCGCCGAGAGCTTGTTCACCTCGGCGGCAATCGCGCGAACCTGCTCGTCGTTCGAAGCGGCGAATTCTTCGATCGTCGCCGTCCGCTCGTCGACGAGGGCGAGGCGCATCGCCATCCAGATGTGGCGGGCGGCGGCATCATGCTTGATCTTCGCGGCGCCCTGGACGGCGAAGCGAGCGAACCACCCCGTGCCCGGATCCCGGAACCGCCGTTCCGCTTCCCCCTCTAGCGGGTGGCCGGCAGCGGCGAGTTCGGCGAGCACGGCGTTCTCTGCCAGGCGACGGAGATCGATGGCGGCCGATGCGGCGGTTTCGCCTCGTGGCGCCCCCGCCATCTCTGCAAGCGCGAGGGGCAGAGCATCGCGCAGCGCCGCTTCGACCGCGGACGCGTCCGTCGCATCCCCCTTCACCGACGCCTTGAGCTCGGTCCTCGCCCATTCGAGCGCCGCGTGAGCGGTGCGGCGAAGGTCCGCGAACTCGCCGCCGGGGACGGCCTGCCACTCGTCGAGGAGATTGCGCAGTGCCGCAAGTTGCGCCTGGCGCAGCGCCCGCGCCTCGTCGTGGTTGGGGTCGAGCGCCTTGCCTTGACGCAGCGCCGTCCAGCGCCCCAAGAACGACTTCCCCGCAGCATCGATCCGGCTGGCGGCGAGGTTGCAGGCGAGGCTCCCGGCAACACCGACCACCACCGCCGCGCCGGTGACCGCCGGGCCGACGGCGGCTCCGGATAAGGCCGCGAGTGCCAGCAGACCTGTACAAATGGTGAGGTTGCGTGCGACCGTCACGCTCCCGGAGCCCCCCGCCCGTTCGAGCCGTTCCGTCGAGTGTCGCACTGCGCCCCGCGAGCATCAATCTGCGGATGTGCGGCGGCTTCGACTTCCCCGTCGGGTCCTTCCCGGACGATCGCGACGGCGGCCCCACCCTCCCTCACCCGCCCTCCAGCAGCCGCTGGTGCTCCAGGCGGCGGCGGGTGGCGTCTTCGGTGAGGCCGAGGCCGACGAGGACGCGGCCGGCGAGTTGCAGGCTCGCCTCGGTGGCGAGCGGCACCGCGACACTCGCCCCGGCGGCGATGAGGCGGGCGGCGTGGGCGGCGTCGCGGGCGCGCACATAGATCGGGATCGCCGGCCAGGCGCCGTGCACGGCGGCGACGATGCGCTCGGCCGAGGTCGAATCGTCGAGCGTCACCACCACCGCCCCCGCCCGCTCGACGTGGGCGCGCACCAGCATTTCCAGTCGCGAGGCATCGCCGAAGAACACCGGCAGGCCGTTGGCGCGCTCATGGGCGACGGCGACAGGGTCGTTGTCGAGTGCGAGGAACGGGATCGCCTCCGCCCGCAGGGTAGCGGCGACCAGCCGGCCGACGCGGCCGAAGCCGGCGATGACGACGTGGCCGTCGATCGTCGCCACCTCGGCGAGGTCGCCCTCGTGCGCCGCGGCCGTCTCGCGGCGGGCCCACTGGGCGGCGAGCCGCGCGGCGGCGGCGGCGACGAGCGGCGTCACCAGCATCGTCAGGCCGGTGACGATGAGCATGTACTGGCCGACATCCGCCGGCAGCAGCGCGAGGCTCATCGCCAGTCCGACGACAATGAAGGCGAACTCGCCACCCTGGCCGAGCAGCAGCCCGGTCTCCAGCGAGACGGGGCGCGGCACTCCGAAGGCGACGCAGAGACCGGCCGTGATCGTCGACTTGAGCGCGAACAGGCCAACCACCGCCACCGCGATCCAGAACGGCTCATCGGCGACGACGCGCCAGTCGATACCCATGCCGACCGACATGAAGAACAGCCCGAGCATCAGTCCCTTGAAGGGCTCGATGTCGACCTCGATCTCGTGGCGGAACTCGGTCTCGGCCAGCAGCAGGCCGGCTAGGAAGGCGCCGAGCGGCATCGACAGGCCGGCGAGCCCGGTGATTGTGGCGATGCCGACGACGGCGAGGAGCACCGCCGCCATGAACATCTCCGGGCTGCGCGCCTGGGCGACGAGGCGCAGCACCGGGCGCAGCACCAGCCGGCCGACGAGGTAGATGGCGCCGATCGTCAGCACCGCCTTGCCGAGCGCCAGTGCGAGCTCGACGCCGATGCTGCCCTCGACCTTCGCACCGAGCACGCCGACGACGAAGAGGATCGGCACCACCGCGAGATCCTGCATCAGCAGGATCGAAAAGCTCGACCGCCCGAGCGGCGTGGAGAGCCGCCGGCTCTGCAGCAGGATCTGCATCACGATGGCCGTCGACGACAGCGCCAGGCACGCACCGAGCACGATGGAGGCCGGCACCGAGTTGCCGAACTGCCAGGCGATGGCACCGATGATGGCGCCGGTGATCAGCACCTGCAGGCTGCCGAGCCCGAACACCAGCCGCCGCATCGCCCACAGCCGGTCGAGCGAGAGCTCCAGCCCGATGGTGAACAGCAGGAATAGTACGCCGAGCTCTGCCAGCGCCTGCACGCCGTCGAGATCGGTGATCACGACGAAGGCGAGCGCGGGATGGTCGGACGCCCACAGCCCGAGCCCGAACGGCCCGATCAGGCCACCGACGATCAGGTAGCCGAGCACCGGGCTGACGCGCAGGCGGTGCAAAAGCGGCACGAGCACGCCGGCGGCGACCAGAAAGACGATCGCCTCGCGCAGGTAGGGAATGCCGCCGCCGTGTTCCTCCACGCGCACCCCCCCTTCGGCGCCGCTTCGTTCGCCCGCACGATTAGGCCGCGGGCGGGTCGCCCGCAACCCGGCGCGACGCGGGGCCGGCGGTGCGCGTCGCGACCCTCTCGACAGCCGCAGCGGCGACCCTACACTCAGCGGCGACGCTTTCGCGATCCTCCCGCAGGCGCCGCCCCCTTTCGCACGCCGCCGTGCGCACCACCATGGTCCGATGACGTCACCCGAGACCCGCGAGACCATCCGCCTCAGCATCGCCGCGGCGATGGCCGACATCGACAAGGCGGCTTGGGACGCCGTCGCCAATCCGGGCTGGACGGTGGGTCCGGGCGGCGCGATCGCCTCCGACGGCACCGCGACGGAGCCGTTCAACCCGTTCGTCTGCCACGACTTCCTGGCGATCCTGGAGGAAGCCGGCACGGTCTCGGCGCGCACCGGCTGGATGCCGCGCCACCTCGTCCTCGATGCGCCGGACGGCGGCCTCGCGGGAGCGGTGCCGGCGTACCTGAAGAGCCACTCCCAGGGCGAGTTCGTCTTCGACCACGGCTGGGCGGACGCCTTCGAGCGCGCCGGTGGACGCTATTATCCGAAGCTGCAGGTGTCGGTGCCGTTCACCCCGGCGACGGGGCCGCGGCTGCTGGCGGCGCCGGGACCGGGCCGAGACGCCGTGCGCGCGGCGCTGGCCGAGGGCATCGTGGCGCTCGCCCGCGAGACCGGCGCCTCCTCGGCCCACGTCACCTTCCCGACCGAGCCGGAATGGCGGCTCCTGACCGATCGCGGTTTCCTGCCGCGCACCGACCGGCAGTTCCACTGGTTCAACGAGGGCTTCTCGAGCTTCGACGACTTCCTCGCCACCTTCGCCTCGCGCAAGCGCAAGCAGGTGAAGCGTGAGCGTCGCGAGGCGGTGGCGGCCGGCATCGAGATCGAGCGCCTGAGCGGCAGCGCCCTGACGGAGGCGCACTGGGACGCCTTCTTCCGCTTCTACACCGACACCGGGGCGCGCAAGTGGGGCCGGCCCTATCTCAACCGCCGCTTCTTCTCGCTGCTCGGCGAGCGGCTCGGCGAGCGGGTTGTGCTGGTGCTGGCGAACCGCGACGGCCGCACCATCGCCGGCGCCCTCAACATCGCCGGCTCCGACACCCTCTACGGGCGCTACTGGGGGGCGATTGAGGAGCACCCCTTCCTGCATTTCGAGGTCTGCTACCACCAGGCCGTCGAGCACGCGATCGCCCACGGTCTCGCCCGCGTCGAGGCGGGGGCGCAGGGCGAGCACAAGCTCGCCCGCGGCTACCGCGCGGTGCCGACCTTCTCCGCCCACCACATCGCCCACAAGGGCCTGCGCGACGCGGTCGCCAACTACCTCGAGCGCGAACGCGCGATGGTGGCCGCCGAAACGGAATACCTCGCCGAACACGCGCCCTTCCGGAAGGGTGGCGACGAGGAGAGCTGAAGAGCGGCGTCGGAAGGCGCGTCAGACGAGGTCGAAATCAGACGCCTTCAGCTTGTCGACGTCGCGCAGGGTGGCGATGAAAACCGCATCGCCGTCACCTGAACCGTCGGCGTCGAACCAGAGCTTGCCGTTGTCGCGGTCGAACAGGAACGTCTGCTTGCCCCCGCTCGCCTTCGGGTCGTCAGACTGCACGAGCTTGAAGCCGCCGTCCTTCATGCCCTTCCAGCCGTCGACCGCGAAGACCAGCAGGTCGCCGTCGGAGACGAAGTCCAGGACGACGTCGCCGGCCTCGCGCTGCTCTTTCCAGACGAAGCTGTCGGGACCGAGGCCGCCGCTGAGCTTGTCGCGCCCCGTGCCGCCGGTGAGTTCGTCGAGGCCGTCGCCGCCCGTCAGGGCGTCGTCGCCGCCACCGCCCTCGAGGCTGTCGTCGCCGTCCGCCCCCGCGAGCCGGTTGGCCCTGCCGTCGCCGGTCAGGTGGTCGTCGAAGGCGGAGCCCGCGAGGTTCTCGATGCCCTTGTAACTGTCGCCGGCGGCTTCGCCGGTGGTGGCATTCTGGCGTGCGAGGTTAGCCGTCACCCCGGCGGTCGCCGCGGCATAGGAGGCCGTATCCTGTCCCGCGCCGCCGATCATCGCGTCGCCACCGAGACCACCTTCGAGCACGTCGTCACCGCCGTCGCCGACGAGCTTGTCGTTCCCGGCGAGGCCCTGCAAGTCGTCGTCGCCGCCCTTTCCGAAGAACACGTTGCGCCCGGCGTCGCCGACGAGCGTGTTGTCCTTGCCGTCGCCGCTCTGCACGCTCTTGTCGATCTCGACGGTGATCGTCTCCGTGGTGACGCCGCCCCGGCCGTCGGACGCCTCGACGGTGATCTCGACGGTGCCGTCCACCGCCTCGGTCATCCGCTTCGCCAGCACGATCTCGCCGTCGACGATCCTGAACAGCCCGCCGGGGTTGGTGGTGAGACGAAAGGAGACGTCGTCGCCGTCCTGGTCGGAGGCCGAGAGCGTCGCGACGACGGTGCCGACCTCGGCGTCGGCATCGACCGCTCCGCCATCGACGACCAAAGACGGCGCGTCGTTGCGGTCGTCCACCATGATTGTGAACGACTTCTGGAATGTGTTGCCAACCTTGTCCGTGACCAGAACGGTGATCTGATAGCTTTCGATTTTTTCGTGGTCGATCGCGCCAGTTAGACGCAGTTCGTTTCCCACAATCTTGAAGGGCCCGTCGCCATTGTCCTTCAGAGCGAAACTGAATGACTCGTTGAAGTCGGAATCAATTGCCGAGAAAACTCCGATCACAGCCCCGTTGGCCGAGTTCTCGTCGATGCGCGAACCGCTGAGCAATAGGTTCGAAGGCGCCTCGTTCACATTAGAAATGCTGATATTGACGTCGGCAGAATGCGATTTACCGTGCTTATCCGTAACGGTAAGTGTTAGTGAATAGCTGGGATGCATCTCGAAGTCGACTTTATCTTTCAGATAAATGCCGTCGCCAACAATCTTGAAATTTTCTGAACCTTCTCCGGACAGCGTGAACAAGAGTCCGTCGGCCTGATCGAGATCCTCGGCTTCGAACCGCGCCGCCAACTGATCGGTGGTATTCTCTTCTGCAACCGAGAAGGTCTCCGTAATGAACACCCTGGGAGCGAGATCTACGTCGCGGGGATGAATCGTGAGGTCAAAGAATGCCTCTAAAGGATGTCCACTCTTGTCAAGAGTCCAAACATTTATCGTGATGATGACAGTTTCATCTAGTCCTGGACCAGTATAAACAAGATCATGAGCATCACCTAATCTACCAAATGAAAATGTGTGTCCGCCACCGTTTACAACGGACATAATTATATCTTCGCCACGACCTCCATGGACTGTCACCCATACTCGCGCAAACTCAGCGCTGTTTAGCTCATCACCGTCGAGGGGCTCCTCATAGATCTCAAACTGCGTCAACTCAATATAAGCATTCTCGGCGGTATCCGCTTGCTGGATGGTCGCTACGGGCGAGGGATCCGCAAATTTCTCCGATGTCTTGACGTCAACGTCCATCTCCAATGCTACATCGCAGCCCACCGAAAGCGCGTACCCATGTGTCACCTCCGATCCAGAGGGCTGCAGGTCCGGAGTGGCGGCCCCACTCCATTCGAGGTCGGAGACGTCCAGATCGATGGCGACGGCGGAGTTCCGTACGACTGTGCGCTCTATCGAATAGTCGATCCCGGAGGAGAGGCTGCCAAAGGCGAAAAAGTCGTCGCTCGCGCAGCCGGACCCGAGACCCTCTAGCCACTCGCCCGCTTCGACCGCAGCGCTCAAAACCACTCCGCGCGATGCTGACACCATGGCAAGAACCGCTCCAGACTTTCTCGCTACGCTCGGGAATCCAAGGTCGGTCGGCAGATCCGTCTATCCACGGTCGCGACCCATCGCGCCAGGACTCGCTCAGGCGCCGACGTCAGGATAGCCCGAAAGCCACGGAACTTCCCGTCCTGCGTGTCCTCATCGCGATCACGTGATCAGCGGATGCCTCAGCCGCAGCAGGGACGGGTCCACTCGCCGCCGCCAACGCGAAATCGCCGGCGTGCAGCGAGCCGCCGGCGATCCAGACAACAGCTCCGAGGTGACGTCGGAGCCCCCTTACTGCTTCGTCATCGTCCAGCAGGCCACCGCGCGGGTGTTCGGGTAGACGTGGGTGTAGCAGACGTCGATCGTGGTCGGGTTGCGCAGCGTGAAGGCGTATTGGCCGTCGACGTCGACGAAGACGCCGCTATCGTAGGCCGGCGGCTTCAGGGCGCCGATGAAGGTCTCGCTGAACTTGCCCCCCGACATGGTGCCGGAAAAGCGCGTCCCCTCCTGACGGGTGATCTCGTAGGTGAAGGTGATCTTCGCCTCCGGGAAGTTCGGCCCCTCGCTGTCCGGGATGCGGTAGGGATTGGGGCCGATGATCACCGCCTGCGCCTCGCCGGACCATTTGCCGACGAGGTTCGGGACGTCTGCGGCGAGCGCCGGCGTGGCGGAAAGAGCAAGCACGGCGAAGACTGCAAGACTGCAACGCATGAGAGGATTCCCCCGGTTTCTGTCGACCCCGGCGGGAGACTGCCACGGCGGCGGCGCGGGCGGCAATTGCCTGACCAGATGCGACGCGCGCCGCATGGGACACGGGCGCCAAGGGTGCTATATCGGGCGCCGCCATGACCCGTGCTTCCCACGACCTGATCTTCTCGGTCCACATCCCCAAGACCGGCGGAACCTCGTTCGCCGAGGTGCTGCGCCATGCCTACGGGCGGCGCGTCGCCTTCGCCTATGGGCCCCATCACGCCCGCACGCACCCGTTGTTGCGCGAGCTCGGCAAGAAGGCCGACCGGGCGGTGGTGGCGCAACTCGCCGAGGAAGGCGTGCGCGTCGTGCACGGCCACTTCTCGGCGAGCGTCTTCGCCGACGCGGTGCCGGACCCGTCGCGCTACTGGATCTGGCTGCGCGAGCCGGTGGAGCGGACGATCTCTCACTTCCACTTCTTCAAGGACAAGCACGCCGCCCGTGGCGCCCTCGGCACGCAGGTGGCGGCCGGCACGCTGCCGCTGACGGCCTTTGCCGCCCACCCGGCGATCCGCAACCTCCAGGCCCGCCACGTCGGGCCGTTCGCCGTGTCCGAGTTCGGCTTCGTCGGCATCACGGAACACATGACGGCGGGGCTCCGCCAGCTCGGCCTCTCCGCCCCCGTCGGGCGCACCCCAACCGCCAACGTCAATCGCGAGAAGCCGGAGTTCGACCGCCAGACGCGGGCGGCGATCGCGGCCGAGAACATCACCGACGTCGCGGTCTATTCGGAGGGCCTGCGCGTCTTCCTCGAGCGCGAGCGCCGGCCCGGCTCGGTGCGCGCGCCGCAGACGCTCGGCTTCGTCGCCCGCACGCTCGACCGCTGGCGCACGGTGCCGGCGCCCGAGCGGACCGAGTAGGCTCGCCCGCCCCCGCATCGCCGTCCGCCCGGAGGACCTCATGGCCGACTATGACGACCAGAACGTGTTCGCCAGGATCCTGCGCGGCGAGCTGCCCTCGGCAAGGATCTACGAGGACGACGCCACCATCGCTATCATGGACATCATGCCGCGCTGCGACGGCCACGCGCTGGTGCTGCCGAAGGCGCCGTCGCGCAACCTGCTCGACATCGCGCCGGCCGACCTCGCCGCGGTGATGGCGACCGCCCAGAAGATCGCCCGCGCCGCCGTGACGGCCTTCGGCGCCGACGGCGTGACGGTGCAGCAGTTCAACGAAAGCGCCGGCGGCCAGGTGGTGTTCCACACCCACGTGCACGTGATGCCGCGCAAGGAGGGCGTGGCGCTGCGGCCGCACACCGGCGAGATGGCACCGAAGGACGTCATCGCCTCCCACGCCGAGGCCTATCGCAGGGCGCTCGCCGGCGCCTGAGCGCCGCGACCTCCGCAAGCTTCAGGGGTCGAGCGCCAGCCAGCCGGCGATCAGCACGGCTTCCGCCGCGGCGACGCCGGCGAAGAGCCGGCGCCCGAGGACGAGATAGGCGGCGAGCCCGATGCCCGCCGCGACGATGCGCAGCGCCGCCGGCGTGGTGGCCAGCGCGCCGCCGGGCGCGAGCAGCATCTTGGCGATGACACCGGCCACCAGCGCGGTCGCCACCGCCCGCACCCAGGCGAGCACCGGCGACGCCTCGTCGAGGCGAGCGCCCACGAGCACCCCGATCCAGCGCCACATCTCCGTGGCCAGGAAGCCGGCGATCAGGATGAACAGATAGGGCCACAGCGGCCCGAGATCGCTCGTGAAGCTCAGCGTCACCGGGCCCTCCCGACGATGCGGCCGATCAGGAAGGCGAGCGTGCCGCCGACGAGACCGCCCCAGAGGAGGTCGGTTGTTGAGTCGACGAGCCCGACGAGCGGCGTCAGCACGAGGCCGATGGCGAGCGCCAGCCGCTCGGTCAGGCTGCGCGCCGCACCGCTCATCGAGATGAGGAAATAGACCGGCGTCATGAACACCAGCGCGCCGGAGAGCACCGGCGGCAGTTCGCCCGCCCCCCAGTAGCCAAGCGCGGTGGCGCCGACGCTCGCCACCGCCAGCGCCGAGCCGAGCCCGGCATACCAGGCGGCACGGCCCTCGCGCGGGATCGACGGCAGCTGGACCATCGCCAGCACCCAGGCGGTGACGGCGACGAAGTGGCTGAGTGCGAGGAGGCGTAGCCGCGTCGTGCCCGGTCCGCGCAGCATCGGCATGATCGCCGCCGTCATCGGCATCAGGCGGACGGCGGAGAGCGAGACGGAGACGAAGGCGGCGACGAGCGAGGAGCCGGCCGAGATCGAGCCGGTGAGCACGATCTGGCTCGGCAGCGCCCAGATCCCACCGGTCATCAGCAGGGTCAGGCCGAGCGGCAGCCCCGCCTCGCGGGCGAAGCCGCCGAAGCCGACGGTGGAGGCGAACAGCACGAGGCCCGGCACGCCGACCGCCGCCCGCATGCCGGCGAGGAACCAGCCGCCGCGCGGACGGTGGGACGCGGCGGGCTCGTGCGACGGGGGGTCGCCAGAGGACTCAGCGGACACGGCAGACCGACGCGGCTGGGGATGGTGCGGCCGTTCGGGGAGCCCGGGCGGCGATCGGGAGGAAGCCGGGCGGCCCCGAAGGCTGCACCGGCTGTCGACGTCCTGCGGTGCCGGCAGCATGTGCCGGCACCAGGCTCATGCCGGCGGCGGACCGCCGGCGTTCGTTCGAGGCCTCGCCCCCTACTGGGTGAGCGGAACCTTCGGAACGAGGCTGCGCTTCACCGGCTTCTCGGGCGCCGGCTTCACCTTGACCTTCGCCTTCGTCTTGGCGGGGCGGCGGCGGGGCTTGCGGGCCTCCTTCGGCGGCGCCGGGCGCGGTCGGTCGCCGGTGTCGGCGAGGAGATCGAGCTTCAGGCCGTCCTGGCCGTCGTCCTTCTTCTCGACCGTCACCTTGACGGTGCCGCCCTTCATCAGCGTGCCGAACAGCACGGCTTCGGCGAGCGGCTTCTTGATGTGCTCCTGGATGACGCGGGCGAGCGGCCGCGCCCCCATGCGCTCATCGTAGCCCTTCTCCGACAGCCACTTCACCGCGGCATCGTCGAGCTCGAAGGTGATGTTGCGGTCCGAGAGCTGGGCCTCGAGCTGCAGCACGAACTTCTGCACGACAAGGTGGACCACCTCCGGCGGCAGATTGCGGAAGGCGACGATGGCGTCGAGGCGGTTGCGGAACTCCGGCGTGAACAGGCGGTTGATCGCCTCGGTGTCCTCGCCGTCGCGACGCGTCCGGCTGAAGCCGATCGGTGCCTTGGCGAGGTCGGCGGCACCGGCGTTCGTCGTCATGATCAGGACGACGTTGCGGAAATCCACCTGCTTGCCGTTGTGGTCGGTCAGCTTGCCGTGGTCCATCACCTGCAACAGGATGTTGAACAGGTCCGGGTGCGCCTTCTCGATCTCGTCGAGCAGCAGCACGCAGTGCGGATGCTGGTCGATGCCGTCGGTCAGAAGGCCGCCCTGGTCGAAGCCGACATAGCCCGGAGGTGCGCCGATCAGGCGGCTGACGGTGTGCCGCTCCATGTACTCCGACATGTCGAAGCGCAGCATCTTGACGCCGAGGATCTCGGCGAGCTGGCGGGCGACTTCGGTCTTGCCGACGCCGGTCGGACCGGAGAACAGGTAGCTGCCGATCGGCTTCTCCGGCTCGCGCAGGCCCGCCCGGGCGAGCTTGATCGCCGACGACAGCGTCTCGATCGCCGCGTCCTGACCATAGACGACGCGCTTCAGGTTCTCGTTGAGGTTGCGCAGCACCTCAGCGTCGTCCTTCGACACCGACTTCGGCGGGATGCGCGCCATCGTCGCGATGGTGACCTCGATCTCCTTGACGCCGATCGTTTTCTTGCGGCGGGACTCCGGCAGGAGCATCTGCGAGGCACCCGACTCGTCGATCACGTCGATCGCCTTGTCCGGCAACTTGCGGTCGTTGATGTAGCGGGCCGACAGTTCCACCGCCGTCTTGATGGCGTCGGAGGTGTAGCGGACGCCGTGATACTCCTCGAAGTAGGGCTTCAGGCCCTTGAGGATCTCGATGGCATCCGGGATCGAGGGCTCGTTGACGTCGATCTTCTGGAAGCGACGGACCAGCGCCCGGTCCTTCTCGAAGAACTGGCGATATTCCTTGTAGGTCGTCGAGCCGATGCAGCGGATCTGGCCGGAGGCGAGCGCCGGCTTCAGGAGGTTCGAGGCGTCCATGGCGCCGCCGGAGGTGGCGCCGGCACCGATGACGGTGTGGATCTCGTCGATGAACAGGACGGCGCCGGGGTACTCCTCGACCTCCTTGACGACCTGCTTCAGCCGCTCCTCGAAGTCGCCGCGATAGCGCGTGCCGGCGAGCAGCGCGCCCATGTCGAGGGCGAAGATCGTCGCGTCGGCGAGCACCTCGGGCACCTCGTCGTTGACGATGCGGCGCGCGAGGCCCTCGGCGATCGCGGTCTTGCCGACGCCGGGATCACCGACGAACAGCGGGTTGTTCTTCTGGCGCCGGCAGAGCACCTGGATGGTGCGCCGGATCTCCTCGTCGCGGCCGATGACGGGGTCGATCTTCCCCTTCTTCGCCTTCTCGTTGAGGTTGACGCAATAGGCCTCGAGAGCGTCGGTCTTGCGCTTCGTCCGTTCGGTACCGTCCACGGTCGCCTGCTCATCGTCTGCCCCGCGCGCCGCCCGCGGTTCGGCCATGCCGACCCGCTTCGCGATGCCGTGGCTGATGTAGTTCACGGCATCGTAGCGGGTCATGTCCTGCTCCTGCAGGAAGTACGCCGCGTGGCTCTCGCGCTCCGCGAAGATGGCGACGAGCACGTTCGCGCCCGTCACCTCCTCGCGGCCCGACGACTGCACGTGGATGACGGCGCGCTGGATGACCCGCTGGAAACCGGCGGTCGGCTTGGAATCGTCGCCGGCATCGGTGACGAGGTTGTCGAGCTCGGTGTCGATGTACTCGACGAGGTCGCGCTTTAGCTTGTCCAGGTCGACGTTGCAGGCGCGCATGACCGCGGCCGCATCCTGGTCCTCTATCAGCGCCAGCAGCAGGTGCTCGAGCGTCGCATATTCCTGATGCCGCTCGTTCGCGAACGCGAGGGCCTGATGCAGCGCCTTCTCGAGGCTACGGGAGAATGACGGCACGGGTATCCCTCACTTCTTCTCCATGACGCACTGCAGCGGGTGCTGGTGCTTGCGGGCGAAGTCCATCACCTGGGTCACTTTCGTCTCGGCCACCTCGTACGTGTAGACGCCGCATTCGCCCACGCCGTGATGGTGGACGTGCAGCATGATGCGCGTCGCCTCCTCGCGGGTCTTCTGAAAGAACCGCTCCAGAACGTGCACGACGAATTCCATCGGCGTGTAGTCGTCGTTCAGGATGAGGACGCGATACATGTTCGGGCGTTTCGTCTTCGCGCGGGTGCGCGTGACGACGACCGTTCCATTCTCGCCCTCGTCCCGACGATCGTCGCCGGCCGTCATGCTCGGTTCGTGCCGCATCGCCTTCCACACGACGCCTGCGCGCCGCATCGCTTTCCGCACAGCGCCTTAGCGCCGCCTGCCGCCCGGGGGCCAGCCGACCGCCACCCCATCCGCCGGCCACGCCGATCACTGGCCGTGCTGGCTCATGTAGGTGCCGTCTCCGACATTGTAAGGCGATCCTCCGCATTCGCAACGCGGATGCGCGTGATCGACGCGGCGAGCGGCGCCGCAGGCGGACACCGCAGCCGCCGGCACGAGGCAGGATACCTCGCCCCTCCCCCCTCGCGCGGCGGGTCGCCGCTCGGGGCCACCGGCCCGTCACCCGGCGAACCGGGTCCGCAAATGCAAAGAGCCCGGCCTAGGCCGGGCTCCCTTCAGGATCACTCTCGCTTGCGGCCCCCGGCGGCCAAGCGCCGAACCGCCGCAGGGGCGAGCGCAGGCCGGCTCCGCGGCGGCATCTGCCGCCGCGTCACATCACTTCGAAGTCACCTTCGCGAAGATCGTCTCGTAGGGCTTGTAGGCGTCCTTGGCGAGGTCGACGTACATTTCGCCGAGCTTCGACATCTGCGAGACCATGCCCTCGTACGAGGACTTCAGGTACTCGCTCTGCACTTCCATCGCCTTGTCGAGCGACTTCACGCCCATCAGCTTCTCGAGAGCGGCCGTGCCGTCCTCGTAGCTCTTCTTCGAGTAGTCGGCGACCTCGACCGCGATCGCCTGCATGCCCTTGGAGAGCGTGCCGAACGACTTCATGGCCGTGTCGAGACCGTCCTTGTTGAGCTTCTGAATCTCATCCACGCCAGTAACCATTTCTGTTGATTCCTTCTTTGGCAGGGGCGGACCCAGCGACGACGCGAGACCCTGTCGCCAGCACCTGACCAAAATTATATGCACTGCACAAAAAATGTCAAGATCATCCCGCATTGCAACAACGTGACGGCGGGCGTCGCCGCTTAACCGTCCGCTAACCGCCATTCCATAGCCTCGATTGCGTCACCCCTCGTCCGCGGGCAGGGGGTCCGTACGGGCCGAGCCCATCCCGCTCCTCCGTCACCCGAGAGCCGAGGTCGATCGCCGATGCCGTTGCGCCCCGCCGTCCGCCGCCTGTTCGCAACGATCCTCCGCACGGGAGCGGTCGCGGTCGCCGGGCTGGCCCTCACGGCGCTGGCGGCTGGCCCCACCGCCGATCCGGCGTGGGCGGCGAAGAAGAAGACGGCGACCACCAAGGCGAGCCCTGCCGCCGACAGCCGCTATGCGGCGATCGTGGTCGATTCCGCCACAGGCGAGGTGCTGTTCGCGAAGAACGCCGACGCTCGCCGCTACCCGGCCTCGCTCACCAAGATCATGACCCTCTACATCCTCTTCGAGGAGATGCAGAAGGGCCGCTACAACGAGGCCTCGAAGCTGTCGGTCTCCGCCAAGGCGGCGGCGCAGGCGCCCTCCAAGCTTGGCCTGAAGGCAGGCGGCACGATCACCGTCGGCGAAGCGATCCGCGGACTGGTGACGAAGTCGGCCAACGACGCCGCGATGGTGGTGGCCGAGAACGTCTCCGGCAGCGAGGAGGCGTTCGGCAAGCGCATGACCGCGACGGCCCGCCGCCTCGGCATGCACGGTACGACCTTCCGCAACCCGAACGGCCTGCCCAACCCGGGCCAGGTGACGACCGCCCGCGACATGGCCACCCTCGGCCTCGCGGTGCAGACGCGTTTCCCGCAGGAATACAAGTACTTCTCGACGCGCAAGTTCGTGTTCCGGGGCGCCACCTACGGCAACCACAACCGGCTCCTCGGCAGCGTCGAGGGCGTCGACGGCATCAAGACCGGCTATATCCGCGCCTCCGGCTTCAACCTCGTCACCTCGGTGAAGCGCGATGGTCGCCAGCTCGTCGCGGTGGTGATGGGCGGGGCCACGGGCCGCTCGCGCGACGCCCACATGGCCGAGCTCGTCCGCACCTATCTGCCGAAGGCGACGCGCACCCGCGCCACGCAGCCGCTCGTCGCCTCCGTGCGCGGCGGCTGGAAGCTGCCGCAGACCGAAGCGGAAGTCGCCGCCGCCGATCCGACCGCCGAGGCGCCGATGGTGCTGGCGCCGGCCGCCTCCGCGTCCCCCGCTCGCCCCGTCGTCGTGGCTCTCCGCCTGCCGGTATCGGCGCCCGCCCGTCCCGCCGTGCCGGTGGCCGTGGCCGCCGTCGTCGAGGAGCCGGTCGCGCCGCTCGCCTTCGCCGCCCTGCCGGTGCCTGCCCCCGTTGCCGCCGCGGCTCCGGTCGCGCCCGCCCCGCAGGCCGCCCCGATCCAGCTCGGCTCGCCGTCGAACGCCGACGTCGCCGCCGCCAAGGCACAGCTCACCGCGATGCTGCAGCAGTTCGAGGAGGAGCAGGGCGACACCAACACCGTCGATGGTGCCGAGGAGGCCGTCGTCGTCGCCTCGACCGCTCCGATCGCGGTGCCGGAGATTGCCACGCCGCAGCCGGTGGCCGTCGCCGCGCCGGCGCCGACCGCGCGCGACGGCTGGAAGATCCAGATCGGCGCGCTGCCGAGCCAGACCGCCGCCTCCGAGCGCCTCGCCGCCGCCCGCGACCAGTTCGCCCGCCTGCTGGCGCAGGCCGAGCCCTACACGGAGCCGGTCGCGGCCGGCTCGACGACGCTCTACCGCGCCCGTTTCGCCGGTTTCGAGACGCAGGCCGCCGCCCGGGCCGCCTGCGCCCAGATCAAGAAGCGTGCCTACGACTGCCTGCCGGTTCTCCAGTAACGCGCATCACGGACTGCGACGATGGCCGCCCAAGAGACGTTCCTTCGCTTCGTTGATACGCGCAGCGAGCGCCGCGGACCCGCCCATGTCGGGATGGACGCGCTTCATCAGGTTGCGGTGCGCGGTGCGGACCTCGTCCGCACTCGCGCCCTGCGCAAGCCCCAGGATCTCGTACGCCTCCTGCTCGCTCATGCCGCGCGAGCGCGGCGCGGCGCCCTGCCCCCCTGCCGCACCGTCGTTCAGGTGTTCACGCCAGCGGGGCTCCCGGCGGTCGAGATACACTTCCAGGAGCGCCCGGCTCTCCCGGTCGCCAGCCGCGCCCGCCCATAGGCCGATCAGCGCCTCGACGGACAGCGCATTGAGCGACTGGCCGGCATAGCGGCCGGAGCGGACGGTGCCGCGCACCGTGCCGGCAACGTGGTCGAGTTCGAGTTCGACGAGCGCACTCGCCGCCCGCGACGTCTTCGGTGCCGTGCCGGTGCCGCCGCCGGCAGTTCCGCCGGGACGCCCGAGGCCACCGAGCCCGCCCAGGCCCCCGAGCCGGCCCAGGCCACCCAGTCCGCCCAGCCCGCCGAAACCGAACAGCGACAGCCCGAACAGGCCGATCGGCATCGCCGCGGCCCACTTGCCGGTCGCCGCCAGCACGATGGCGACGCCGATCAGCACGACGCCGCCGATGCGCGGCAGCGAGCGCGCGAGCTTCTTCGGATCCGCCTTTACATAGCCGCGGCCGAGGGCCCAGAGGCAGAGAACCAGCAGAGCGCCGCCGAGGAGAAAGATCACGGCGACAGCCTGCCGAGCAGCAGCCGGGCGCCGTCGTCGCCGCGCTTCTCGAGCGCGGCGAGAGCGGCCCGGCCGCCGGCCGCATAGGCGGCGACGGCGCGCAGGAGCTTCGCAAGCTCCGCTCCGGCGCCGGCGCTGAAACGGACGTGCGCGCCGCCGGTGAGGCGGGCGATCTCGGCGAAGGCGACGGAGGCGGTGGCGTCACTACCCTCCTGGAAGAGGAAGGCCGGTACGCCGCGCAGCGCCAGTTCGCCGGCGCGGGCGGCGAGTTCGTCGACCGGCTCCTCGCAGGCGTCACCCACATAGACGAGCGCCCCGACGCGCTTCTCGCGCGCCTCGTTGGCGACGTGCGACAGCACCTTGCGGATCTGCGTGAAGCCGCCTCGGCAGTCGATCCTCGACATCAGGCCGCCGAGCATCTGCGGGTCGGCGACCCAGCGGCTCGCCCGGCACTCGCCGAGGCCGCGGAAATAGACGAGCTTCACCGACAGCCCGCCGAGTGCCGCCGTCGCGTCGAACATCTCGGCCTGGATGACGCAGGCTTGGTCCCAGGTCGGCTGGCGGCTCATGGTGGCATCGAGGGCGAAGACCAGCCGCCCCTGCCCCTCGCCGCGCGGCGCCATCGTGCGCGCCTTCTCGAGGAAGGCCTCGATTTCCGAAGAGGACGAGCGCGCGGCCTCGCCCAACCCGGAGGGGACGGTGGTGGTCTTCGACAGGGGGCGATTACGATCGGTCACAGACGATAAGATGAAGCGCGCCACCGATTTCGCAATGGCCCTGCGGCGACCGTGCTGCTCATCGCGGCCCGCGGGCTCAAAGCAGGCCGAGCTCGGCAAGCGCGCGGCGCATGTCGCTCGGCAGGGCATCGCCGCCCTCGCCCCTCTGGCCGATGTCGCGCGGTGCCTCGGCGGGCGCGAGGTAGCGCCAGCCCTGGAACGGCCGCTTCTGCCGGCGCTCGGTCGGCACCAGCACCGGCTCCAGCACGATCTCGCAGCGCTCGATGCCGTCGTCGCCCTTGACCGGCCGGAGGTCGCGGATCGGCTGGCGCACCTGCAGCACGCCGCGGATCACCCAGTAGAGCGAGCCGCCGTCGAGCACCTCGTCGCGGCGGCGCGGCGCCATGCGGGTGGTGTGGACCTGCTCGGCCGGCCGCCCGAGGCGCCGGCGCTCGGCCTGCGTCTCGTCGATCCACTGCTGCAGATCCTCGATCGAATCGGCGCCGACGCAGAGCTTGATGATGTGGAGCGGCATGGCGGGAGGGTGGTGCGGCAGCGCCGCGGAATCAATCGCGCCGATCGGCGCGGCTGGGGACAAGTGGCGCCCTTGCTGCAAGCACCCTGATTTCCCGGCCGAGCACACTGGCGAGCAGGGGACATACGTCAAGCCACACCCTCTCACCGTCATCGCCCGGCTTGACCGGGCGATCCATCCCACCCCCAAACGTCGGTCGCGTCCGTGATGGATGCCCCGGTCAAGCCGGGGCATGACGTAGAGGGAGATGACGTGGAGGGGGATGACGTGGAGGGGGATGAAGCTCAGCCCGGCTTTCCGCCCTCCACATCCGCCAGCACCACGATCGCCGCGCCCTGCGCCACCTGGGCGCCGACGGCGGCGCGTACCTCGGCAACGGTGCCGTCGCGCGGGGCGACCACCGTGTGCTCCATCTTCATCGCCTCGACGGTAAACAGCGGCACGCCCCGCGCCACCGTGTCGCCGGGAGCGACGCGGACGGCCAGCAGCCGGCCGTGCATCGGCGCGCGCACCACGCCGGAGCCCTCGAGATCATCGGCGGTGCGGGCGAGTTCGTCGACGAGGCGCACCGCGGCGGCACGGCCGGCGTCGAGCGCATAGGCGGCGTCGCCGGCGCGCACGAACGCCTCCTCCGCCACGCCGGCGCTGGAGGCGCGGCCGACGAACGCCTCGACCGTGCCGTGGCCCCAGCGCAGCCGCGCCGTCTGCGGCGCCCCGCCGTCGACCGAGAAGCGGTAACCGACCTCCCGCGACGGGCCGAGGGCGAAGCCGTCGAGGGTCGCCCACGGGTCGCTCCAGCCGTCGGCGCGCGGCACCGGCGGCGGCGCCCGCGTCGCCGCGACCAGCCGCACCACGACGGCGGCGACGACGCCGTCACCGACGCGGCCGCCGGCGATCGCCGTGCCGGCGCGCTCGACGAAGCCGGTGTCGACGCCGCCGGTGCGCACGTCGGCATGGCCGACGACCGACCGCAGGAAGGCGAGGTTCGACTTCGGCCCGGCGACGACGGTGCGGGCGAGCGCCGCCGATAGCCGGTCCAGCGCCTGCTTCCGGTCGGCGCCGTGGGCGATGATCTTGGCGATCATCGGATCGTAGAACGGCGCCACCGTGCCGCCCTCCTCGACGCCCGAATCGACGCGGATGCCCTCCCCCTCCGGCAGACGAAGCACGTCGAGGCGCCCCGAGGACGGCAGGAAGCCGGCGTCCGGGTCCTCGGCATAGAGGCGCACCTCGACGGCGTGGCCGTCGATCGGCGCCGCCTGCGACGGCAGCGGCTCGCCGGCGGCGACGCGCAGCTGCCACTCGACGAGGTCGAAGCCGGTGATCGCCTCGGTCACCGGGTGCTCCACCTGCAGGCGGGTGTTCATCTCCATGAACCAGAAGCCGTCGGGCCGGAGCCCCTTGGCGCCGTCGACGATGAATTCCACCGTGCCGGCGCCGACATAGCCGACGGCCTTCGCCGAGGCGACGGCGGCCGCGCCCATGGCGGCCCGCACCTCCGCCGTCATGCCCGACGCCGGCGCCTCCTCGAGCACCTTCTGGTGGCGGCGCTGGATGGAGCAGTCGCGCTCGTTCAGGTGAATGGTGTTGCCGTGGGTATCGGCGAAGACTTGGAACTCGATATGGCGGGGGTCGCGGACGTAGCGCTCGACGAGCACGCGCGGGTCGCCGAAGGACGACTGCGCCTCGCGGCGGGCGGCGGCGAGCGCCTCGTCGAACTCGATCGCCCGGTCGACCCGGCGCATGCCCTTGCCGCCGCCGCCGGCGACCGCCTTGATCAGCACCGGGTAGCCGATCTCGTAGGCCTTCTGCTTCAGGAAATCCGGGTCCTGGCGTTCGCCGTGATAGCCCGGCACCACCGGAACTTTATTCTGCTCCATCAGCGCCTTGGCGCCATCCTTCAGCCCCATGGCACGGATCGCCGACGGCGGCGGGCCGACGAAGACGATGCCTGCGGCGGCGCACGCCTCGGCAAAGCCGGCGTTCTCCGACAGGAAGCCGTAGCCGGGGTGGATGCACTCGGCGCCGGTCGAGCGCGCGGCGGCGAGGATGCGGTCGGCCGAGAGGTAGGATTGCGCCGCCGGCGCCGGGCCGATCGGCACGGCCACGTCGGCGAGCCGCACGTGTGGCGCCTCGGCGTCGGCGTCCGAGTAGACGGCGATCGTGCGCAGCCCGAGGCGGCGGGCGGTGCGGATAATGCGGACGGCGATCTCGCCGCGGTTGGCGATGAGGATCGAACGGAACACGGCGTCTCCCCTGGGCCGGGCGGGCGCCCGGCGCACGCGCCGCGAGGCCGACGCATCGGGAGCATCGGCGCGGCCGCGGACGGGCGGAAGGATGGCACGGCGGGCGGGCGGATGGCGAGAGTGGTGCGTGCTGGCCGGTTTGCTCAGAGCACACCCGGCCGCCGCGGGCCATCCGTGTCAGTGCAGGATCCGCGGCCCCTCGCCCGTCGGCGGCGTCGGCATGCCGAGCGGGCCCGCTTCGCCGAGCTCGACGTCGAGGCCGCCGCGCGGTGCCGGCACGGCGAACACGGGCGCCCCGAACATCGGCGCGCCCTCGGCGAAGTCGAAGTCTCGCGCCGGACGCGGCTGGGCGAACAGGAAGCCCTGCAGGGCGGCGGCGCCGGTGGCGATCGCGACGCTGCGCTCGGCTTCCGTCTCAATGCCCTCGATGATGACGAACAGCCCGAGCGCCCGGCCGAGATCGGCGATCGCCGACAGGATCGCCGAGCCGTTCGGGTCGCCGGAAACGTCGGTGACGAAGGCGCGGTCGATCTTGATGCCGTCGACCGGCAGCTCGCGCAGGCGCGACAGGCTGGAATAGCCGGTGCCGAAGTCGTCGAGCATGATGCGCACGCCCATGCGGCGCAGCGCCGCCAGCACAGAGAGCGTCTGGTTGTTCTCGCTGCCGAAGGCGTGCTCGGTCACCTCGATGCAGAGGCGTTCCGGCGCCAGCCCCGACAGCGCCAGCGCGCTGCGGACGCCGTCGACATAGGCGATGTCGGCGAGCTCGGTCGGCGAGGCGTTGACGAACAGCCACGCCCCGTCCCAGGCGACCGCGTCGGCGCAGGCGCGGCGCAGCACGTAGGTGCCGAGGCGGACGATCTGGCCGTTCTCCTCGGCGAGCCGCACGAAGAACGGCGCCGGCACGTAGCCGCGTTCAGGATGGCGCCAGCGGGCGAGCGCCTCCATCGCCTGCACCCGGCCGGTGCCGGCAGTGACGATCGGCTGGTACCAGACCTCCAGCAGCCCGGCGTCGAGGGCATGGGCGAGGTCGGCCTGCAGCCGCGACTGCAGGCGCATGGAATCCTCCATCGCCTGCTCGAACATCGTGTGGCGGCGGTCGCGGTCCTCCTTGGAGGCATAGAGGGCGAGGTCGGCGCGGCGGAACAGGTCGTCCGCCCCTATCGTCCGGTCGAAGCTCACCGCCGTCCCGACGGAGCCAGCGACCGGCAGCCGGCGGATGCCGACGAACATCGGCTGGCAGAGCGTCTCGCTGATGCGGACACCCAGCACCTGCGCCTCTGCCGCGGCCAGCACCGACGTCTGCAGCACGACGAATTCGTCGCCGCCGAGCCGGGCGACGAGATCGTCGGGGCCGATCAGCCGCTCGAGGCGGCGGCCGACCTCGACCAGAAGCTGGTCGCCGGCACCGTGGCCGTGGGTGTCGTTGAAGGTCTTGAAGTCGTCGAGGTCGACATAGTGGACGGCGACGCCGCGGCGTCCGTCCCGCGCCTCCAGGGCAGACTCGAGGCGCGCCTCCAGCAGCCGGCGGTTCGCGAGGTCCGTCAGCGGATCGCGCTCCGCCATGCGGTCGATCTCTTCGCGGCGCCGGGCGTCGGCGGTGGAGGCGGTGCCGAGCTTGAACAGAAGCAGCGCCGTCACCGCGGCCACGGCCGCCATCGCCACCACGGCGGTCGGCAGCACGTGGGTGCGGATCCAGTCGCCGGGGCGGTCGGGCCGCCAGGTGAGGAAGCCGAGCGCCGGGCCACCGCCGCGCGCGGTCAGCGCCTCGACCGCCCAGCCCGATTCGTTCGGCGGCACGGCGCGCAGATGGGCGCCGTTCAGTTGCAGGTCGCGGCCGATTTCGCCCAGGAGGTCGGCGTCGAGGAAGGCGAGGCTCACCAGCACCGGGCGCTCGGCGGCGGCGAGGCCCGCTCCCACCGGAACGACGGCGGCGAGCGCCGGCCGGCCGTCCGAGACGACCACGTCGGCGGCGCCGGCGACGGATGCCCCACCCGCACCGGCCACGGCATCGTCATCGAGAGAAGGACCGGCTGCCGTTGTCGCCGTCCGGGCGGTGGCGACCAAGTCGTCGAGGATGGCGCGCAGGCGCTCGAAGGCGCCCGGCTCGATCATCTCGCCACCGTCCGAGCCGTAGACCGGTCGTCCGCTGCCATCGAGCAGGAAGACCAGGTCGTGGCCGTGCCGGGCGCTCAGCCAGCGCCCGAGCCGCTCGTGCAGGCGGTCGCGTGCCGCGGGGTCGAGAGCCGCGGCCGCCGCCGCCTCGCCGCCGATCGCGACCGTCTGCTCGCGGGTCATGTCCTCGAGACGGTCATCGACGGCGGTGGCGAACAACGACGCCTGGCGGGAGACCGCATAGTCGTCGGAGAGCTGGGCGGCCCAGACGATGGCGACCACGACGAGGAGCGCCGCGACGAAGACCGTCACGGCGACTGGCAGGACCACAGGCAGGACGGCGTTTCTCGCCCCCACGGCGCTGATGCTTCCCCTCGGTCCGCCGGCGACAAGGGCGTCGTCTGGCTGGACCAGTTCCCGATATGGCACGAACCGCCCCACGCCGCGGATCACGATTCGTGGAGCCAGGGGAGATTAGGCAGGGCAGCCCGGCTTGGGCACGGGAAAAAAGCCCCGGACGCGCGAGCGTCCGGGGCCGAGGGGGAGATGAGGAAACCGCATTGGCACCTCAGGAACGCCGACATCGGGCAAATGTTCCCGCACGCCCCGCGAATGTGACAAAGACGATCTCGGCCCGACGGGCGGCGGGTTCGAGAGCCGTCCGTTCGTGGCGAACGCTCGAGCCCGGACCCGGCTTCCCGCTCGTCGCAGCGCTAGCCGGGGCGGCGGATCGACTGTCCGAACCGGAAGACGTTGTCGGGATCGACCGCCTTCTTGATCTCGGACAGCCGCGCGTAGTTGACGCCGTAATACTGCTCGGCCCAGTCGCGCAGCGCCGGGTCGGGGAAGTTCTGGAACGCCCCCTCGCCGCAATGGGGCAGCATCGCCTCGTAGGTCTCGTCCAGCCAGTCGCGCGCGGCCGCGACGGCCCGGCGCCCGTCCTCTGCCTCATAGGTGAACGATGTCGAGAACAGCCACTGGCTGCGGCGGTGGACGAAGGCGGTGTCACGCGCCCTGAGGTCGTTCACCGCCTTGCCGGTCTGGAAGAGCTTCAACGAGGCCGAACCGCTGGTTCCCGGGAAGCGACGGGCGTGGCGGAAGGCGGTGTCGAGGGCCCGGGCGCCGAAGGGCCTTTCGACGAAGCGGGAGCGCTCCCGATAGTGCTCGGGCGCCCCCTCCTCCGACAGGAGCTCCTGCCCTTCCCAATAGGGTCCGGTTCGGATCGTCTGCTTGAGCGACGGCGCCACGGCGAAGACCGGCGCGAGGATGTCGCGCAGCTCGTCCCGCGGCCCGTGCAGCTGGCCGAGCAGGTTGACGCGGACGTCCTTGCCGGCGCGGCGGTCCGCCGGGGTGACCGCGCGCAGCGTGATCTTCGAGCCGAGGCGGCGCGTCGTGCCCTGCAGCGCCGTGATCAGCGCCTCCGCCACCGCCTGCGGCTTGCGCGACCAGGTGATGTCGAAGGCGGTGATCTCGTCGACCGCGAAGGTTTCCACGACGAAGCGCGTGTTGATGCCGAAGTTGCCGCCGGCGCCGCCGCGGCAGGCCCAGAACAGGTCCGGCTGGTGACGCTCGCGCGCCGTGCGTATCTCGCCGTCGGCCCCGACGACGTGGGTCTCCATCAGCTTGTCGGAACCGATGCCGTTCAGCCGCATGTCGAAGCCGATGCCGCCACCGAGCAGGAAGCCCGCCACGCCGACGCCGTAGCAGCGTCCGTGGGTGATCGCCACGCTCGCGCGGGACAGCGCCGTGTAGATGTCGCGGTTCTTCACCCCGGCGCCGACCGTGACGCGCCCGGACTGCGGGTCGAAGGCGATGTCGTTCAGATCGCCGACGTCGATCATCAGCCCGTGCGTCGTCGAGTAGCCGGCATAGTTGTGGCCGCCGGCGCGGGCGACGAAGCGGATGTCGTGTTCGCGGCACCAGAGGATCGCTTTGGCGACGTCCTCCGGCGTGCGGCAGCGGGCGATGCCGGCGGGCAGGCGGTCGGCATAGACGAGGTTGTTCGGCCGCGCGGTGGCCTTGAAACCCTTGTCGCCCGGGCGCAGCAACGATCCGGAGAGGCTGCGGGCGAGGTGCTTCCAGGCCTTCTCCGAGGCCTCGGCGGCAGCGACGGGGCTCGCCCGGCCGAGGACGACGAAGCCGCCGAGGGCAGCGGCACCGGCGAGGATGCCGCGGCGGGTGGTGCCCGTGGCGTGCGGCGCCGGCGAAGCAACGGAGACAGGCTCGGGCGGCTGTGCGTCGTCGGTTACGAAGGACATGATGACTCCGGCGAGAGTCCGGCCTCGGGCGGGACGGCGCAAAATGCCACCGCCTCCCACCGCCGGCAATCGCCGCCGCCACGCAACCTTGCACGGGGCCTGCGTGCGCCGTGGCCCCGACGCGCGGCCTCCTGGTCAGCCCCGGCTGCCGCCGACCGCCTCCACCACGACGCGCACGGCGATCGTCTCGCCCTCGCCGCCCGTCCGGGCGCCGCGCAGGGGCGCGGCGCCAAGCCAGTCGAGGGCGGTGGCGACGCGAACGTGCTCGTCGGCCGGGCAGACGCCCAGCGATGGATCGAAGCCGATCCAGCCGATACCGTCGACGTGGGCCTCCGCCCAAGCATGTCCCGCATCGCTCTCGCGCCCGCCGGCGTCGCTGTAGAGGTAGCCGGCGACGTAGCGGCACGGCGCACCAGCAGCGCGGGCGGCAGCGAGGAAGACGTGGGCGAGTTCCTGGGCGGTGCCGCCGCCGTCGGCGAAGATCTCGGCGGCGGCCCGAACCGGCGTCGCCGAGGGCGGGTCGCGGCGCAGGCGCTCGTGCAGGCCGCGGTTCAGCGTGTGCAGAAGATCGAGCGGGTCGTCCGTGCCGAAGGCCGTGGCGTGGGCGAAGTCGGCCAGCGCCTCGTCGGCGGTCGTGAGCGGCGTCTGGCGCAGATAGACCGGCATCGGCAGCCGCTCGATCGCGCCCCGGACAATCCCGGCGGTGTCATCGGAGCCGACCTCGCCGGATGCGGTGATGGTGAGCGTGTCGAGCGGCCCGTCGGACGAGAACGAATGGGCGCTGTTGCCGAACGGGTCGTCGATCGGCGTCAGGCGGCCGTCGGCCGAGACGTCGAGGCGCCAGTCGGCGACGAACTGGCCGTTGTGGTTCTGCGGCGTCAGCCGCAGCACCTGGATCGCCCGCGCCACCGGCTGGGTGTAGCGGTAGGTCGTCTCGTGGGTGATCCGAAGCCGCATCGCCGCGCCGCCCGCCTCTCGGTGAACCTCAGACCAGGTACTGTTCGGAGATCGCCTGGCCGAGCTGGTTGTTCTCGCCGATGAAGTCGACGAGGAAGGCGTGCATGCCGGTGGCGAACACGGTGGTGATCTCCATGCTCTCGAGGCGCGCATAGGAGGCGCGGGCGAGCCGCTGGCTCGGCCCCTGCCGTCCGTAGGTCCGCGCCAGATAGTCGAGGTGGCGCGTGGCGTTCTCGTAGCAGCTCGTCAGCGAGCGCGGCATCTCGCGGCGCAGGATCAGGAGGTCGGCGACCAGGCGCGGCCGCAGGCTCTCGCGATAGACCCAGTGGTAGGAGGTCAGCGCCGACACCGAGCGCAGGATCGCCGACCACTGGAAGTAGTCGAGGCCGCCGCCGACCGACTGCCCCTCCGGCAAAAGGATGTGCGACTTCACGTCGAGGATGCGCGCCGTCGAATCCGCCCGCTCCAGGTAGACGCCGATGCGGAAGAAGTCGAAGGCGTCATTGCGCAGCATCGTCCGATAGGCCGAGCCGTCGAAGCGGAGCGACGCCTCCTTGACGAAGGAGAGGAACTCGCCGAGGCGCGGGCGCGTCATGGTCGCCCCGTCGAAGCGCTTCATCTCGAGCCAGGCGCCGTTGATCGCCTCCCACATCTCGATCGTCAGCGCCGTGCGGACGGCACGGGCGTTGTGGCGGGCGATCTCCAGGCAGTTGCGGATGCTCGACGGGTTGGCCGGCGAGAAGGCGAGGAAGTCGACCACCGTCGCCTGCGTCGCCTCCTCGTAGAGGCTGCGGAACAGGTCCTCGGAGCCGGTGGCCGCCACCGCCGATTCCCATTCGTTGGAGCTGCCGCCGTAGCCGGCCGGCAGGGTCGCGAGCCGGAGCGCGGCGTCGAGGATGCGCGCGGTGTTCTCGGCCCGCTCGACGTAGCGGGCGAGCCAGTAGAGGGTATCGGCGGTGCGGGAGAGCATCGGGGAGGCTTTCTCGGAAGGGAACGGCGCGGCGGCGGCGGACGAGGGGGGCGCGTCAGTCGACGACCCAGGTGTCCTTGGTGCCGCCGCCCTGGCTCGAATTGACCACCAGCGATCCCTCCTTGAGGGCGACGCGGGTGAGGCCGCCGGGCACGATGCGGACGCGGTCGGAGCCGGTCAGCACGAACGGCCGGAGGTCGACGTGGCGTGGCGCCACGCCCTCCCCCACGAAGGTCGGGCACGTCGACAACGCCAACGTCGGCTGCGCGATGTAGTTCGTCGGGTGGGCCTTCACCTTGTCGCGGAAGGCGGCGATGGTGGCCGCGTCCGACTTCGGGCCGACCAGCATGCCGTAGCCGCCCGAGCCCGAGACCTCCTTGACGACGAGGTCGGCCATGTTCTCGAGCACGTAGGCGAGGGAGTCGGGCTCGCGGCAGCGCCAGGTCGGCACGTTCTGCAGGATCGGCTCCTCGCCGAGATAGAAGCGCACGATCTCCGGCATGTAGGTGTAGACGGCCTTGTCGTCGGCGACGCCGGTGCCGACGGCGTTGGCGAGCGCGATGTTGCCGGCCCTGTAGGCCGACAGCAGGCCGGGCACGCCCAGCACCGAATCGGGGCGGAACACCAGCGGGTCGAGGAAGTCGTCGTCGAGGCGGCGGTAGAGCACGTCGACCCGGCGCGGCCCCTGCGTCGTGCGCATGTAGACGACGTTCTCGCTGACGAAGAGGTCGCTGCCCTCGACGAGCTCGACGCCGAGCTTGTCGGCCAGGAACGAGTGCTCGTAGTAGGCGCTGTTGAAGGGGCCGGGCGTCAAAAGCGCCACCGTCGGGAAGCCGGGCGCCGAGGTCGGCGCGAGCGAGCGCAGCGTCGCCAGAAGCTCGTCTGGATAGTTCTCGACCGGCGCGATGCGGTGGGTCTGGCAGAGGTCCGGCAGCAGCCGCATCATCACCTCACGGTTCTCCAGCATGTAGGAGACGCCGGAGGGCGTGCGGGCATTGTCCTCGAGGACGTAGAAGGTGTCGGCGTCGACGCGGACGATGTCGATGCCGGCGATCGGCACGTAGACGCCGTGTGGTACCTCCACACCCACCATCTCGGGGCGGTAGTAGGGATTGCCGTAGACGAGGTCCTCGGGGATGACGCCGGCGCGGACGACCTCGCCCTTGCCGTAGACGTCGCCGAGGAAGGCATTGAGCGCCTTCACCCGTTGCACGAGGCCGGCCGAGAGGCGGTCCCATTCAGCGCGGGTGAGCACCCGCGGCACGATGTCGAACGGGATGATGCGCTCCTCGGCCTCGGCGTCACCGTAGACGGAGAAGGTGATGCCGATGCGCCGGAAGAGAAGCTCGGCCTCGTGCTGGCGGGCGCGCAGCTGCTCCACGTCCGTCTCGCCGATCCAGGCCTTCACCCGCTCATAGCCCTGCCGCACATCGCCCTGCCCCAAATCGGTACCGGAGCCGGTCATCTCGTCGAAGGCGCTCACCGTCATCGTCCGTCCCGTCCCCTGCCCGCGCCGGCGGCGCGCCCCCGGATTTAACCGGGAAAGTGCGGCGCGCCGCAAGCGCCCCTTGCCTTGATCGTGGGCAGACAGAGGGTCGCGGGCAAGGTTGCCGCCAATTTGGGCACGTGCGGGCGGGAGCCTGCTTATCGGGCGGTCTGGTCTCCGGCGGCGACATCGAGCGACGGAGGCGCGCCTCAGATCAGTTGCAGGCCCTTCAGCGAGGCGTGGCCGTCACGACCGACGATGATGTGGTCGTGCAGGACGATGCCCAGCGGCTTCGCCACTTCGGCGATGTGGCGCGTCATGTCGATGTCCGCCCGCGACGGCGTCGGATCGCCCGAGGGATGGTTGTGGACGAGGATCAGGGCGGTCGCCGAGAGCTCGAGCGCCCGCTTCACCACCTCGCGCGGATAGACCGGCGTGTGGTCGACGGTGCCGGTCTGCTGCAGCTCATCGGCGATCAGCGCGTTCTTCTTGTCGAGGAAGAGGATGCGGAACTGCTCGCGCTCGGCGAACGCCATCGCCGCGCGGCAGTACTCGATGACCTGGCTCCACGAGCCCAGCACCTGCTTGCCGCGCACCCGGCCGCGCGTCAGGCGCTGGGCGGCGGCGAGCACCGTCTTGAGGTCGAGCGCCACCGCCGGCCCGACGCCCTCGACCTCGGCGAGATGCGCCTCCGGCGCGCCGAGCACCTCGCCGAACGAGCCGAAGCGGGCGATCAGCCGCTTGGCCACCGGCTTGGTGTCGCGCCGCGGGATGGCGCGGAACAGGATCAGTTCGAGGAGTTCGTAGTCCGCCAGAGAATCGGCGCCGGCGCTGCGGAATCGCGCCCGGAGCCGGGCACGGTGACCGTCGAGCCCCTCGCCATCGGCCGGCGCGGCCGCCTTCTGCCCGCGGCGGGCGGGTCGGGCATCTTCGAAACCGTCACCGTCCGCCATCGCCGCCCGCCCCCCCGAGCGCCGGTCCTCAGCCGGCGGACCGCGGCCGGTCGAGACCGGCCGGCGACAGCGTGAAGATCTCGTGGCCGCTCTCGGTGACCCCCACCGTGTGCTCGTACTGCGCCGACAGCGAGCGGTCCCGCGTCACCGCGGTCCAGCCGTCCGACAGGATCTTCACGTGCGGCCGCCCGAGGTTCACCATCGGCTCCACCGTGAAGATCATGCCGGGGCGGAGCTCGATGCCCTCGCCGGGGCGGCCGTAGTGCAGGATGTTCGGCGTGTCGTGGAACAGCCGGCCGACGCCGTGGCCGCAGAAGTCGCGCACCACCGAGCAGCGCTCGGCCTCCACATAGGTCTGGATCGCCGCGCCGATGTCGCCCGTGGTGGCGCCGGGACGGATCACCGCGATGCCGCGCATCATCGATTCGTAGGTGACTTCCAGCAGCCGCTCGGCCGCCCGCCGCAGTTGGCCGACGCCGTACATGCGGCTCGAATCGCCGTGCCAGCCGTCGAGGATGAAGGTGACGTCGATGTTGACGATGTCGCCGTCGCGCATCGGCTTGTCGTTCGGAATGCCGTGGCAGACGACGTGGTTGATCGAGGTGCAGGTCGACTTGCGGTAGCCGCGATAGTGGAGCGTCGCCGGCAGGGCGCCGTGCGAGACGCCGAAGTCGTAAACGAAGGCGTCGATCTCGTCGGTCGTGACGCCCGGCTGCACGAGCGGCGTCAGCGCGTCCAGGCACTCGGCGGCGAGCCGGCCGGCGCGATGCATGCCGACGAAGGCGTCGCGGCCGTAGAGCCGGACGTGACCGGTGTTCTTCAGCGGCGCCGTCGCCGCATCCACGTAGGTGACCATGCGTTCTTCCTCGTCGCCGCGCACCCGCCCGCAGCGTTTCGTTCCACCGTCATATAGACCCGATCGTCGCCACTTGCAGCGCCGATCGCAACCGCCGGTCTTCCCGCGCGCCGCGGGAGGCCCTCTTCAGTCCACGATCGCGACGCGGCGTTCGACGCCGATGCCGTCCGTCGTCACCTCGCAGGCATAGGCGATCACCTCCACCCCGGCCCGCCGGGCCTCGGCGAATCCCTTCGCGTAAACGGGATCGAGGTCGGCGGCGATGGCGACGCGGTCACAGTCTCTGCGTTGCACGACGAAGGCCATCACGGCGCGCCCACCGGCGGCAGCGACGTCGGCGAGTTCGGCGAGGTGGCGGGCGCCGCGCGCCGTCACGCAGTCGGGAAACTCCGCCAGTCCCGGACGCCGCATCAGGTGGACGTTCTTGATCTCCACATAGGCCGGCGGCCGGTCCGGGCTTTCGAGCACGATGTCGACCCGGCTCGCCCGTCCGTACGGCACCTCGCGCCGCAGCCGCACGTAGCCGGCGAGCTCCGGCACCGTGCCGGCGAGGATCGCGGCGGCGAACAGGGCGTTCGGCCGGTTGGTGTTGATGCCGACCAGCGTGCCGTCCGCCTCGACGATCTCGAGCGTCATCGGCAGCTTGCGCGTGCGACTGTCGGAGACGGAGACGAACGCCCGCGCCCCCGCAGTGTCGAGCCCCATCATGGCCCCGGGGTTCGGGCAGTGCACGACCTCGACGCTGCCGTCGGGAAAGGCAACGTCGGCGAGAAAGCGCTTGTAGCGGCGAAGGAGCCGCCCCTCGCGGAGCGGAACCGTGAACGGGATCAAGGCGCGAGCCGGCAGGCGAGAGGACCGGGCACGACAGTGCAGGTGGCGAGCAGCGCCGCGGTTTCGTCGAGCACCCGGCCGGTCCAGCCATCCGTGGTGCGCTCCATCACCATGAAGCCGAACTCGTGGATTTCCAGCCCGTCGGCAATGGTGCGCCCGGCCGCCTGCATGCCGGACAGGTCGCTCGGTGTCGGACGCTCCAGCATCGTGCCGCTGTTGCCGACGACGAGCTGGCCCGGCCCGCCATTGGTGAAGGTCAGGCTCTCGAACAGGTGGATATGGCCGGAGATCGCGACCTGCAGCGCCCGCGGCAGGCTGTCGCCGGCCGCCGCCGCGTAGGTCTGGCTCGAGCCGTAGACGCGGTCGTGCGCGCCGCGGGTGATCGCCCAGGCCGGCTTGTGCGTGAGCAGCATCGTCGGCGCCGTCGCGGCGGCCGTGCCGATCGCCTCGAGCTCCTGGCGCAGGATCGCCGCCATCGCCGGGTCGACGCGCGCGTCCGGCGGGAACGAGGTGTCGAGCACGGCGAAGCTCTGGCCGTCGATCACCACCGTGTAGGTCGGGTCCTTCTGCGGGCACGGCATCGCCGGGTCGAAGGCGTCGGGCGACAGATGCCGGCTGTAGCCGACGCCGGCGCGGCTGCAGATCTCGTGATTGCCACGCACGACGATCATCGGCGCGGCGGCGAGCAGCGGTGCGGCCGGCGTGAAGAAGTCCGCCGCCCAGGTGGGGAAGTTGTCGCCGGATGGCGTGCCGGCGCAGCCCGGCTGGATCAGTGTCGGACAGGGCCGCTCGCGGTAGATGTAGTCGCCGACGTGGATGATCAGATCCGGCTTCTCGGCGGCAGCGGCCGCCGCCACCGTGGCGAACACCCACTTCGTCGGATCGTCGCAGGCCTGCGCCCAGTTCGGCGCGACACGGCAGCCGGTATCACCGACGATGACGACGCGGCCGATGGTCTTCGCGGGCGCCGGCACCACGACCCCGGCGACCGTCACGCTGGTCGCTCCTTCCCCGAGCGCCAGCGCACAGACGCGCTCCGGGAAGCCGTCGGCCGGCGCCGCGCGCTCCGTCATGGCGATCGCGACGCCGTCGACCGTCGCCTCCGGACAGGCCGCGTCCGTCACCACCGCCCGCGCCTCGGCGCCGCCGCCCGCCACATACTGCGTCCAGCGCGCCAGCACCTCGGCGGACGCCGGAGCAGCGACGGACAGGCTGGCAGCGACCAGCATGGGCAGGGCGAGCGTCGAGGACAGCCTCGCGACAGGGCGGCGACGCATGGTGGTGATCGTGATCATCTGGCTTCCCCCGGCCGGCAGTCTTCTTGGGGACCCAGTCTTCACCAGCCGGCGAAGCACCTCAACCGGGATCGCACGCTGTTGCCACATCGCCGCAGCCGGGCGGAACGCTTGGATAAACCGCCCCGGCCGCTTGCGGCGGCGGCGCCCGGCGAAGACACTGCCGCGCTCGCGACTCCCCCTGCCCTGCCAAACCGAACGGCTCGCCCCATGACCTACTGCGTCGGCATCTTCGTCCAGGAAGGCCTGGTGATGATCGCCGACACGCGCACCAACGCAGGCCTCGACAACATCGCCACCTACCGCAAGCTCCACATCTTCGAGAAGCCGGGCGAGCGGGTGGTGGCGATCGCCACGTCGGGCAACCTCGCGGTGTCGCAGTCGGTGCTGAGCCTGTTGTCGGAGGGCGTGCGCGATCCCGTCACCGGCGACCTCGAGACGATCTACGACACGCCATCGATGTTCCGCACGGCGCAGCTCGTCGGCGAGGCGATCCGCGAAGTCTACCGTGTCGACGGCAAGGCGCTCGAGCAGAACGCCGCCGGCTTCGACGTGACGATGCTCGTCGGCGGCCAGATCGCCGGGCGGCGGCTCAGGCTGTTCATGGTCTATCGCGCCGGCAACTTCATCGAGGCGACCGAGGACACGCCCTATCTGCAGATCGGCGAGCACAAGTACGGCAAGCCGATCCTCGACCGCGCCGTCGGCTTCCGCACCAGCCTGCGCGAGGCCCTGAAGCTCGGCCTGATCTCGATGGATTCGACGATCCGCTCGAACCTCTCCGTCGGCCTGCCGATCGATGTGCTGACGATCCGCCGCGATGTCTTCGCCTCGGAGCTGCGCCACCGCATCGAGGCGCAGGACGGCTACTTCCAGGACCTGCGCCAGCGCTGGTCGGCGGCGCTGCGGGAGGCCCATATCGCCATCCCGCCTCCACCCTACGGAACCGGCGTCAGCTGAACTGCCACTATCCGGCCTGCGCCTCGACGCTCGTCACGGCGAGCATGTTGGCGACGCCGCGGCTCGTCGACGACGGCAGCAGGATGTGCGCCGGCTTCGCCGTGCCCATCAGGATCGGGCCGACGTGCAGTCCGTCCGCCACCTCCTTCAGAAGCGTCATGGCGATCGAGGCGGCGTCGAGCGTCGGGAAGACGAGCAGGTTCGCCGGCCCCGACAGCCGCCCGTTCGGCATCGCCCGCTCGCGCACCAGGGCGGAGACGGCGGCGTCGCCGTGCATCTCGCCGTCCACCTCGATGTCCGGGCACTCGCCCCAGAGAAGGCGCGTGGCGCGGCGCATCTTCTCGGCCGAGGCCGACTTCTGCGAGCCGAAGTTCGAGTGCGACAACAGCGCCACCTTCGGCTCGAAGCCGAAGCGGCGCTGGTGGATCGCCGCGAACCGCGTCGTCTCGGCGATCTCCTCGGCGGTCGGGTTCTCGCGCACCGCCGTGTCGGTGAGAAAATAGGCGCCCTCGTTGAAGATCAGCAGCGACAGCGTCGACAGCCCGCTCGCCCCCGGCTTCAGCCCGATGACCTGGCGAATGTCGCGCAGGTGGCGGTCGAATCGGCCGTCGAGGCCGCAGAGCAGCCCGTCCGCCTCGCCGCGCTGGACTGCGAGCGCGGCGATGACGGTGGTGTTGGTGCGCACGATCGCCCGCGCCGCCTCCGGGTTCACCCCCTGGCGGCCGACGCGCTCGAAATAGAGGTCGACATAGTCACGGTAGCGCGGGTCGTCCTCGGGATTGATCAGCTCGAAATCGCGCCCCGGTCGCACCGACAGCCCGTAGCGCTTCAGCCGCGTCTCGACGACGGCTGGCCGGCCGACGAGGATCGGCTGGGCGATGCCGTCCTCGATCGCCACCTGGGCCGCGCGCAGCACACGCTCGTCCTCGCCGTCGGCCAGCACGATGCGCTTCGGCGCCGAGCGGGCCGCCGAGACGATCGGCTTCATGGCGAGACCCGAGCGGAAGACGAAGCGCTCCAGGCTGTCCTCGTAGGCCTTCCAGTCGGCCGGCGGCCGGGCCGCGACGCCCGTCTCCACCGCCGCCTTCGCCACCGCCGGGGCGATGCGCAGGATCAGCCGCGGATCGAAGGGCGACGGGATCAGGCTCGTCGGGCCGAAGCGATCCTGCTCTCCGCCATAGGCACGCGCCGCGACGTCCGAGGGCGGCTCCTTGGCGAGCGCCGCGATCGCCTCGACCGCGGCGATCTTCATCTCCTCGTTGATCGCCGTTGCGCCGACGTCGAGCGCCCCCCGGAAGACGTAGGGGAAGCACAGCACGTTGTTGACCTGGTTCGGATAGTCCGAGCGGCCGGTGCAGATCATCGCGTCCGGGCGCACGGCCAGCGCCACCTCCGGCAGGATCTCGGGCACCGGGTTGGCGAGGGCGAGCACCAGCGGCTGCTTCGCCATCGCCGCGACCATCTCCGGCTTCAGCACGCCGGGCGCCGAGACGCCGAGGAAGACGTCGGCGCCGCCGATGACGTCGGCGAGCGTCCGCGCCTCTGTCTCCTGGGCGTAGACGGCCTTCCACGGGTCCATCAAGTCGGTGCGGCCCGCATAGACGACGCCGCCGAGGTCGGTCACCCAGACGTTCTCGCGGCGCGCGCCCATGCGCACGAGCAGGTTGAGGCAGGCGAGGCCGGCAGCACCAGCGCCCGAGGCGACGATCTTGATGTCTTCGATGCGCTTGCCCGACAGCTCCATCGCATTGAGCACGGCGGCGCCGACGATGATCGCCGTGCCGTGCTGGTCGTCGTGGAACACCGGGATCTTCATGCGCTCGCGCAGCGCCGCCTCGATGGCGAAGCAGTCGGGACCGCGGATATCTTCGAGATTGATGCCGCCGAAGGTCGGCTCCAGCGCCGCCACCACGTCGACGAAGCGGGCGACGTCGGTCTCGCCCACCTCGATGTCGAAGACGTCGATGCCGGCGAACTTCTTGAAGAGCACCGCCTTGCCCTCCATCACGGGCTTCGAGGCGAGCGCGCCGATGGCGCCGAGGCCGAGCACGGCGGTGCCGTTGGAGACGACGCCGACGAGGTTCTGCCGGGCCGTGTAGAGGGCGGCGGTGGACGGGTCGGCGGCGATCGCCCGGCACGGCGCGGCGACGCCGGGCGAATAGGCGAGCGCCAGGTCGCGCTGGTTGCCGAGCGGCTTCGTGGGCCGGATCTCGAGCTTGCCGGGGCGCGGATGGCGGTGGAAGTAGAGGGCCGCCTGGTCGAGGCTCGCGTCGCTGGTGCGCTCGTCGCTGCCGTCGTCGCGCTTCGTGCCGTCGCTCATCGCGTCCCTCGTCACCGGTCCCGTCGAGCCTGCCGGCCCCCACGCATGGCTCTTAGCAACGGGGCGCGCCGGATGCACGTGCCGGCATGCGCACCGCCGGCGGGCCGGACATCTCTAAGAACGAAGCGGAAAGCTTCCCGAATAAGCTTCTCATAAGACCATTTGAGAAGTCTTGTGCAACGACCGTGATGTTCGCCTGACTTTTACGGGCAACTTCGCCAATTCAGGGTGGCGAGGTGGAAGAAAATCCGCTTACCTGTGCCGACGATGCGCGTCGCCCCGGCGGCCCGGAGACGGGTTCCGCGTGGCAGGTCGAGTATCGAGTCGACGGAGCGACCCAATCATCCGGGAGGAATTCGATGAAGCCACTTCACGTCGCCGGTGCCGCCATCGCGGTGCTCGTCGCGGGCAGCCTAGCTACGGAAGCCGCCGACATTGCCAAGGGCCGCAAGAAGCTCGGTGAGATCGTGCTGGGTGCCCAGGGCGGCAGCGACTTCGCCGTCGAGGGCAAGGAGATCAAGATGGAGGGCGGCAAGTCCTACCGCCTGCTCATCACCTCGAACGGCGGCAAGGAATACAAGTTCATGGCGCCGGAGTTCTTCCGCAACGTGTGGGTGAACCAGATCGTCATCAACAACATCGAGATCCACCCGTACGGTGCGCCGCACGCGCTGGAATTCGACGTGGCCGGCACCGTCGAGTTCGACTTCGTGCCGATCCGCACCGGCACCTACGACTGGTACATCGCCGGCCTGCAGGAGCAGGGCATGACCGGAACGCTCATCGTCGAGTGATCCGGTTCGTCGAGTGACCCGGATCGTGTCACCCGGACCGCCGCGTGACGTGCGACGAACCACCATCGCATCCCGGCGCCCGTCCCGCGGGCCGGGCGCCGACTCACCTCGTCCAAAGTTCCAAAAGGGAGGCTGCACACCCATGAAACACCCGATGATCGCCGTGGCCCTCGCCACGCTCGCCCTCGCCGCCGGTCCGGCCCTTGCCGACGAGGCGGCCGATTGCGCCGCCGGCATCCAGTTCATCGAGGCCGAACTCGCCAAGAATCCGACCGGGAAGGTGCTCGAAAACCTCAACGAGGCGCTTTCCGACGCCAAGCGCGAGCAGGGCGAGCAGGAATATGACGAGTGCCTCGAGGCCGTCGACGAGGCCAGGGACGCCGTCGGCGCCGGCTGACGCCACCGACCATTCTTCCTCGGAAGCCGAGGCCCGCGGAGCCCCCTCCGCGGGCCTTTTCCATGTCGGTGCACCGCAAGCTGGCGCGAGGCTTGCGACGTTGCGCGGTGGCGCTTGCCGACGCGCCCGACTCCGGGGATTCTCGCCACGCCGCCGGGGGACAATGGCTGCAACACCGGCGCTGGAATCTGGAGACCTCTCGATGAAGGCCCTTTCGACCACCGCGACCCGTCTCGTCGCCGCGGGTATCGCGACGCTCGCCCTCGCCGCGCCGGCCGCTGCGGCCAGTTGCTCCACCTCCGCCCTCAAGGGCAACTGGATCATGGCGCTGACGACGCCCGACGGCCCGCAGTACTGCAAGCTCACCTTCAACAGCAGCGGCTCGCTCACCAAGGGTGACTGCTACGAGGCGCTGCGCAGCAACACCGCCTATACCTTCTCCGGAACGCTCGCCGTCAACAGCGACTGCTCGATCAACGACCAGCTGACGCAGAAGATCAACGGAAACAAATACAAGGTCACGTTCAAGATGACGATGACCTCGGGCAACATGCTGATGACCGGCCTCGCCCAGCCGAACAACAACAAGACCAACTTCGCCCTGGTGACGGCGACCTACCAGCCCTGACGTCGAAGATCGGCTCGTCCGGTGGTCGGAGGCCGCCGGGCGACCCGTCCGGACACGTCGCAGTCTGCCCGGCTTGCCGGCCGCCGCTACCGTCCGGGGCTTCTGCAGGTTGGCGAAGCCGGTATCACCGGCTACAGGAGCGTGGACCGGTTCGACAGTGAGGAGTGACGGCGATGTGTGGAGCCTGCGAGGACGAAGTGTTCCTCACGACCCCGAACCCGCACTGCGTCCTCCGTGGCCTCGCGCCGGCTAAGCCGGCCGGTGCACCGTCCCGCCGGCGCTTTGCGGCGACGGAAGTCGTCGACGCAACGCCACAAGAGCCGGCGTTCGCCGACGCCGCTCCGCTTCTCTCCTTGCGCATCGGCCGAGCGAGAGCGGCAGCGGCGCTGCGCGCCTAAGCGCGGCTGATCGGCCCCGCGCCGGGGCCCAAGTCGCCGCTCGCGCGTGGCGGATAAATCTCGGCGAGGCGACGCGGTGAGCGCCGTTCAAGCGACAGATGGAGTTCACTGGTGCGCATGCGCGCTCCATCGAGGCCGAAGACGTGGCGGCCCCCAAATCCTCACCAGCGGACGTCCTCGTCGCTTTGGTCGCTCAGGAGTGGGTTGCAGCGAACTCGGCGAGCCCCTGTCGGGGTTGCCGGCTACCGCTTGCGCGATGCAACCCCGCACTTGGATGCATCGCTATCCTGTCGTTGCGCAACGCTGCCCCTTCTTGCCGGGCACGGCAGTGATGGAGTTGACGAACGGTGCACGCGTGCCGATCAGCCTCGTCTGCGCCCCGGTAGCCGCGTCAATCGCGACCAGCCGATCCCGAGAGCCGCCGGAAACAATGTCGCTGCCAAGGACGGCTACTCCGTAGCTGGTGGAGATCTGGAAGTCCTTGCTCAGAGTTGGCTTCTTCTTGAGATCGTCAAAAATCGAAAGACGATCTCCGCGGTTACCCTCACCGATCAGCAGAAATCCAAGATCACTTTTTGAGGAGTAGAACTCGTAGGATCGCCCACTCTGCGAAAATTTTGCCTTCTGCCTCGTTCCCTTCGCCGTCAGGTCGGTGATCCAGAGGCCGTTGTTTGAAGACCACTCATCGACAGTGAAGTAGGCGACTCCGTTGAACGTGCCGGAGCGCATCGGCAGCATATCGGAGTCGCCGGTGGTATCCTCGTCGCTCACGAGGAGGGGTTCCGACCACCGCTGGCTGCCGTACACCGCCCTCACCGAGATGCCCCAGCCATCGTCGGATGCGACAGTCAAATACGGAAGTCCTTCTGCTCCCGCAAAGCCCCGAACCTCGCCGCCAATATTCTTAAGCAGCCGAGTTCCACCGACGGTCCCATCTGTCATCAATATTGAAACATATCCGAAGTCGTTTTCATCGGTCAGGCCGATAGCAAAGTCTCGTCTTCCAAAATGTACAGGATTCTCAGTGTGCAGCACCTTATTTTGCCAGAATTTTGGGTTCTTGTGCAGCGAAAATAGCTTACGAAGCTTGTAAGTCTTGGCCTCAAGCGACCCCAGCGAGACTTGATCGTTGTCTTCAGCCACCCTGAGTATCGCATAATTGTCGTTCGCAATTAGGATGTCCGTTCCGTCGCTAGTGAAGTCGCCTGAAAGTCGTGCAACTAACTTCGACCCGGCAGATGTTCCGTCGGTAATCCATAACTGAGGTTTACCTAAAAACGGTTGTATCATAAATAATAACTTGCCGTCAAATTTGACAAGCCTATTAGAATTATAGTGAAAGCTGCTATTCTTTGGGAATATGCTTGGAGAAACAACAAGCCTGGTTCCCGCTCTCGTTCCGTCAGTTGCCCAGATCCCGGTGCCGTCATGTTCTTTTGTGTAGGCGGTGAAGTACACTTGCCCTTGGTAGGGCGTGAGGCTGGAAGGGTAGGATCCCTCCGATCCCGGGACGAGGTCCGCGAGCAGTCCCGTGCCGGCCGGCGTGCCATCGGTGACGAAAAGCTCCCGCCCGGCATTGTCGGTCGAGGAAGTGAAGACCGCCAGGCAGGCGGTCGCTGCAGCCGTGATCGCGTCCAATTAAGGTATCTCCGGATTAAATTCTCCTTTGAGTTGCACAACACAGTCCCGAGCGCAATGCGGTGAGCGTGCAGTCGCAACAGCGCGGGCATGACGGCTGCCGTCGGCGGTCTGTCAGCAAATTTCTGAGCGCACGACCGAGTTGGCTCCAGCCAGCGGCAAGGTGCTGTGGAGATCACAGGCGGCGGTTGGCAACGAAGTTTGCGTGGCCGTCACCGGCCCGCCCTCGTCACCATATTATCCTCCCGGCGTCGGTCGTCCGCCCTTTCATAGCGAAGACCGGTGCCGGCTGGTCGACACCTACAAGCAGCTCGCGCTCGGCGCGCTGCTGCCGGAGCCCCGCTAGCCCGCCAGAAGCTCCGCCGTCGCCGCCAGCACGGCGCCGCCGCCGCCTTCGACGATCGCGCGCAGGCTCGTCGTCTCCGGCAGGTGCGCCTCGGCGAAGTGGCGGGCGACGAGCGTGCGGCTGGCGCCGCGGCCGTCTCCGCCGTCGGCGAGCGCGGCGGCCACAAGCCCGGTGCCGCCGGCAGCGAGGCCGAAGAGCTTCAGATAGGGTGTCGCCCCGGCCAGCGCCGCCTCGCCACGCCCGTCGGCCTGGGCGGCGAGCAGCCACTCGGTGGCGGCGGTGAGGTCGGCGAGCGCAGCCGTCAGGCGCCGCGCCGCGTCGCCGAGGTCCGGCCGGTTGGCACCGCGGGCGCGCTCGGCCACCGCCGCGAGCTCGGCGATATAGCCGCGCACCGCCGCGCCGCCCGACTGCGGCAGCTTGCGGACGACGAGGTCGATCGCCTGGATGCCGTTGGTCCCCTCGTAGATCGGCGCGATGCGGGCGTCGCGCAGGTTGCGCGCCACCCCCGTCTCCTCGATGTAGCCCATGCCGCCGTGCACCTGGATGCCGAGCGAGGCGACCTCGACGCCGATGTCGGTGGGGTAGGCCTTCGCCACCGGTGTCAGCAGGTTCGCCCGCTCCTGCCAGTGCCGCCGCTCGTCGCCCTCGGCCGAGCGGGCGCGGTCGATCGCCACCGCGCAGGCATAGGCGATGGCGCGGGAAGCGTTGGTGAGGGCGCGCATCGTCAGGAGCGTCCGCCGCACGTCCGGGTGCTCGATGATCGGGCTCATGCCGCCGCCGTCCCAGCGCGGCGAGCGGCCCTGGCGGCGGTCGGCGGCATAGGCGACCGCCTGCTGCGTCGCCCGCTCGGCGATGCCGACGCCCTGGATGCCGACCTGCAGGCGGGCATTGTTCATCATCGTGAACATGCACTTCAGGCCCTGGTGCGGCTCGCCGACGAGATAGCCGACCGCGCCTTCGCCGCCGTCGCCGAAGCCCATCACGCAGGTCGGCGAGGCGTGCAGCCCGAGCTTGTGCTCGATCGAGCGGCAGGTGACGTCGTTGCGCGCCCCGGGGCGGCCGTCGGCCTCGACGAGGAATTTCGGCACCAGGAACAGCGAGATGCCCTTGGTGCCCGGCGGCGCGTCCGGCAGACGGGCGAGCACCAGGTGGACGATGTTGTCGGTGAGGTCGTGCTCGCCGAAGGTGATGAAGATCTTCTGGCCGAAGACCCGGTAGCTGCCGTCCGCCGCCGGCTCGGCGCGGGCGCGCAGTGCCGCGAGGTCGGAGCCCGCCTGCGGCTCGGTCAGGTTCATCGTTCCCATCCACTCGCCGGAGACGAGCTTCTCGAGGAAGACGCCCTGCAGCTCCGGCGAGGCGTGCGCCGCCACCGCCTCGATGGCGGCGATCGTCAGGGTCGGCCCGAGCCCGAAGGCCAGCGCCGCGGAATTCCACATCTCGAAGGTGGCGACGCCGAGCGCGATCGGCAGGCCCTGGCCGCCGTGTTCCGGATCGGCGACGAGCCCGTTCCAGCCGGCCTCCCGCCATTCGCGATAGGCTTCCTTCCAGCCGGGTGGCGTCGTCACCGCGCCGGCTTCGAAGCGGGCGCCGACGCGGTCGCCGACGGCGTCGAGCGGCGTCACCTTGTCGGTCGCGAAACGGCCGGCCTCGGTCAGCACGGCGTCGACGAGATCGTCCGAGAGGTCGCCGACGGCGCCCGCCGCCATCGCGTCGCCGAGGCCAGCGACGTGGCGCAGCGTGAAGGCGATCTCCTCGACCGGTGCCCGGTAGGCCATGTGCGTTTCCTCCTCCGCCGCGCCGGCTTGACGCCCCGGTCGCGATCCCCGACAGGTGCCCGCACCCCGTCGCGATGGTCGGCGACAACTCTAGGCGAGCCCATGTCCGCATCCAATGCGGCGCCGACGCCGGTGCCCGCATCCCCGACGAAGGTCGCACCCGCCCGGGTCGACGCCGCGGCACTGCTGGCGGACCCGGCGCGGCTGGCGGACGCCGTCGCCGTGCTCGCCCGCGGCGGCCTCGTCGCCGTGCCGACGGAGACGGTCTACGGCCTCGCCGCCGACGCCACCAACCCGGTCGCCGTGGCCGCGATCTATGCCGCCAAGGGCCGGCCGTCGAAGAACCCGCTGATCGTCCACTGCGCCGACCTCGCGGAAGCTGACCGCCACGGTATCGTGGACGGCGAGGCGCGCCGCCTCGCCGAGGCTTTCTGGCCCGGACCGCTGACGCTGGTGGTGCCGCGGCGGCCGGGCTCGCCGGTGGCGGCTGCCGTCACCGCCGGCCTCGACACCGTGGCGCTGCGCGTGCCCGATGCGGCCGTCGTGGCCGCCCTCGCCCGCGCCTTCGGCCGGCCGCTCGCCGCCCCCAGCGCCAACCGCTCCGGCCGCGTCAGCGCCACCGACGCCGACGCCGTCATCATGGAACTCGGCGGCGCGGTCGATCTCGTCATCGACGGCGGTCCGTCGGCGATCGGCGTCGAATCCACCATCGTCGCCGTCGACGCCGACGGCGCCAGGCTTTTGCGCGCCGGCGGCCTGCCGGCCGAGGCGATCGAGGCAGTCCTCGCCACGCCCCTCGCCCGGCCGGAGGCCGACGCCGAGCGGCCGACGGCGCCCGGCCAGCTCGCCTCCCACTACGCGCCGCGCGCGGCGCTGCGGCTCGGCGCCACCGACGTGCGGCCCGGCGAGGCGCTGCTCGCCTTCGGCCGCCGGATGCCGCCTGGCGCCGACGCGGCGGTGGCGGTGTTCCAGCTGAGCGAGCGCGGCGATCTCGTGGAGGCGGCCCGCAACCTCTTCGCCGGCCTGCGGACCCTCGATGCCAGCGGCGCGGCGACGATCGCCGTGATGCCGCTGCCGGACGCTGGCCTCGGCGAGGCCCTCGCCGACCGGCTCGGTCGCGCCGCCGCCCCGCGCCCGGGGACGCACGGTGAATCGTCTTGAGCGGCCGTCCCCCGCGCGCTAGACGAGGCCTCCTCCCGCCGGAAGGCCGCCGATGACCGACCCTGCTTCGCATCCCGACGGCCAGCCGCGCACCGTCAGCGCCGCGATCCTGGTGATCGGCGACGAGATCCTGTCGGGCCGGACGAAGGACAAGAACATCGGCTACATCGCCGAGTACCTGACCGCCATCGGCATCGACCTCTCCGAGGTGCGGGTGGTGCCGGACGTCGAGGCGCGCATCGTCTCGGCGCTGAACGCGCTGCGGGCGGACTACGACTACGTCTTCACCACCGGCGGCATCGGCCCGACCCACGACGACATCACCGCCGACAGCGTCGCCAAGACCTTCGGCGTGCCGATCGACGTCGACCCGCGCGCCGTCGCCATGCTGAAGGAGCGCTTCAGCGACGCCGAGCTGACGCCGGCGCGCCTGCGCATGGCGCGCATCCCGGCCGGCGCCGACCTCGTGCCGAACGCCGTGTCGAAGGCGCCGGGCTTCCGCATCGGCAACGTCATCGTCATGGCCGGCGTGCCCTCGATCATGCAGTCGATGCTGGACGCCGTCGCCCCGTCGCTGTCGACGGGCCAGAAGATGCTGTCGGAGACGATCGACGCCGGCCTGCCGGAAGGCGCCGTCGCAGAGCCGCTGGGCGCCATCGCCAAGGCCAACGCGGACGTCATGATCGGCTCCTACCCCTATTTCGACGGCAGCCGCTATGCGACCCGCCTCGTCGTCCGCGCCCGCGACGCCGGCCGCCTCGCGGCCGTCGCCGCCGATGTCGCCGCGATGGTCGCTGCCGTGCGCACCGCGCAGGGCCTGCCGGCGGCGCCGTCCCCTGCCCCCCTCCCCGCTGGAGAGACCGCCCGATGACGCCGATGCTGCCCGGGGCCGAGAAGGCCTTCCCGGTCTCCTGGGACCAGTTCCACCGCGACGCCCGCGCCCTCGCCTGGCGCCTCGGCAGCCAGGGCAACTGGCAGGCGATCGTCTGCGTCACGCGCGGCGGCCTCGTGCCGGCCGCGATCATCGCCCGCGAGCTCGGCATCCGCCTGATCGAGACGATCTGCATCGCGAGCTACCACGAATACAAGGAACAGGGCGGCCTCGTCGTCCTGAAGACCGTCGCCCCGCAGTTGATCGAGCTCGCCGACGGCGAGGGCGGCGCGATCCTCGTCATCGACGACCTCGTCGACACCGGCCAGACGCTGCGGGTCGTCCGCGAGATCCTGCCGAAGGCGCACATCGCAACCGTCTATGCCAAGCCCCAGGGCCGGCCGCTCGTCGACACCTTCATCACCGAGGTGTCGCAGGACACCTGGATCTACTTCCCCTGGGACCTCGGCCTCACCTTCCAGGCGCCGCTGTCGGGCTCCAAGGCGTAGATGAGAATTCTCGTAGATCAGAGTGTATATTCCCGCAGTTTTGTTTTCTCCTTTGCCTACGATCCAAACCAAGATCCTGATGAGCGGAATCGATTGATTGGGGTTAAGCCCCGCATGATAGAACCGGAACGGAGGTCATTTTTACTGACGGAATGGCCCCACCTAGCCAAACTAGTGAGACAGTATACAAATGGCAGGGTGCAATTCTACACTACCTTTGTCCTGTATAATGAAGCGTTTCCAACATTGACTCTTGGAAGTCACCACGCCTTTCCCACAAGTTTTTTTCATTTTTGTGAGGAGGGGTGGATAGAAGATCCATTCAATTTTCTAACCTTGGGAGCAATGGAAAGCCAGCCGGCAAAAAACTTCGATTTAGCTATCAAATTTGCGATGAGGCGGGGGATAGAGGACATACAGCGTTCACATAGATACGTTAGTACGGAGTGTGTAGAAATTCTGCTCTCCACCCTTAGGAATTCGCCCCCTAAACACTATCGTGACATCTACAATATATATTTGGCTCACGTGAATAATGTTAATTATTTTTTGACATTTGATAAGAAGATTATTCGTTATTTCAGCGATACGATAAAGAATCCATTTCGGTGTGAACCTGTGCTGCCGTCTTCTCTAGGTCCATTGCTTGAAGAAGATAAAAAATATGAATTCGCAATCCCGCAAAGTGAATTTTTGATATTGCCAGAGATGATGAATTACTGGAGGTCCATAGGCCTGACTCCCGCAAGGCGGACAGCACAGGCCTTGACGGCCAATACGATCACGGAATCCTGATCACGGATCACGTTCGCGCGGGCCGGACCCACCGGCGGTTGTTTCGCCCCTTCCTCCATCGCACAGTTCTCCCGCGGCATTCGTCCGGGGGATGACGCACGTCACATCGGCTTCGCCACCACCGGCGCCATTCTGGCGTGCGGTCGGAAAGCCGGTCGTGGCGTCGCAGGCGGCGCCGTCGTTCTCCGTGTGACGCGAGAGGGATGCCGATGCCGACCGCCCCCCGAGTGACCGCCTCCACCGCCCCGTTCCCCCTGCGAGCGATCGCCGCCGCGCTCCTGGCGTCGGCGACGTTGCTCGCCCTGCCGGCCGACGCCGCACCGCAGGACGAGGTGACCGTCAAGAAGAAGACCGTCAACGGCGTCGTCGCCGACGTCTACAGCTGGTACGATTCTCGCGGTCTCCTGCGCACCGTCGCGCTGAAGCGGCAGGGCGAGGGCAATCCCGGCAACGGCGGCTACGCCGTGCAGATGACCTACCGGCCGAACAAGAACACTACGGTGCGCGCCGACGACCCCGGCGGGAATGACGGCGGCTTCGGCTATTTCGTCGGCCACGAGGGCTACCGCACCTTCACCAACAACGACTACGGCACGGTCGCCGGCAAGGTCTTCGGAACCGACGACAGCCCGCTCGGCCGTCGCTTCCCCGTCACCGGCAAGAGCAAGGTCGCGAAGAACAAGAAGTCGGCCGCCCACCGCTTCGAAATGACGTACCCGCGCTACGGCACCCGCACACCGATCCCGAAGGACCCGAACACCGGCGAATTCGCCGAGAAGACGCCGATCGAGAAGGCCGCCAACAGGAAGTACGAGACGCCGGTGACGATCACCTGGACCTTCCAGGCCGGCCAGGACTTCCCGCGCATCGACATCGCCGTCGACCTTTCCGGCGTCGGCCAGCCGGACCGGGTGAACTTCGATCTGCGCGGCCCCTACGGCGTCCTCGACTTCGACCACGGCAAGGGCCTGCCGGTCGACAAGGTGATGTGGGGCGACCGCTACCACTTCGAGACGACGCAATCGCCCGTCGTGCGCAACACGCCGTGGACGTGGAACGTCGCCAATGCCGGCAACCGCTACACCGCGCTCATCGCCGGCAAGTACGAGATGGGGCTCTACGAGCCGCGCAGGTTCGTGAAGTCGATGATCGTGCACGGCTACGCCAACGGCCGCGGCAAGACCTCCGGCAACTACCGCTGCGACGACGCCGACTGGACACTGCCGTGCGACTGGGAGTGGCCCTACCAGTCACTGCAGTACAGCCTGCCCTACGACAACCCGAACCAGCCGACGACCGGCAAGAAGATCGCCTGGGGCTCCACCGCCTTCTACGGTACGGGCGACAGCCTTCAACAGGTCTTCGATGGCACAACGGGCGACGACTTCGTCGGCTGGCCGGAGGCCGAGGTGCTCCGCTACAGCGTCTGCGTCGTGCTCGGCATCACCAAGGGCGATGGCCTGACGAAGGCGGCGGCAGCGCCGGACAGCGCGCTGACGTGCGCAAGGCAGCAGATCTTCGACTGACCATCGCCACCCCGCACAGGGTGATCACGGGAGCCACGCCATGATGAAGGTTTCCATAGCGACGCTAGCCGCTGCCGCACTGATCGCGGCGGCTGCCCCGGCGCCGCCGGCCGCGGCAGCCTCCGAGCCCTATCTGGGCGAGGTCATGTTCGTCGCCTTCGGTTTCTGCCCACGCGGCTGGGTGGACGCCGATGGCCGGTCGCTGGTGATCAACCAGAACCAGGCGCTGTTCTCGTTGCTCGGCACCCGCTTTGGCGGCAACGGCCAGACGCACTTCAAGCTGCCCCACCTGCGCAAGCAGGTGATCGCGGAGGAGAGGCGCGAGGACGGCACGAAGGTCACGCGCGTCCTGCGCCCCTGCATCGCCCTGCAGGGCATCTTCCCATCGATGGATTGAGAGACCTCAGAACAACCCGCCGTAGAGAGCACAGAGATCGGCGGGGTGCCGGCCCTTCAGGTGCTCGATCTCGCCGCGCTTCACGCCGGCGAAGCACTCGAGGAAGACCGGCGCGAACCAGCCCGTCACCACCGGGTCGGCTTCCAGCGCATCGAGAGCGGCATCGAGGCTCGTCGGCAGCCGGACGAGCCCGAGAGCCTGGCGTTCGTCCTCGCTCATCTCCTCCGGGTCGCCGACGATCAGCGGCGGCGACGGGGCGCGGCGGCGCAGGCCCTCGAGGCCGGCCCGCACGACCGCCGCCAGCGCCAGATAGGGGTTGGCGGTGGCGTCGGCGGCGCGGAACTCGATGTTGTACTGGCCGGCCGGATCACGCCCGCCGATGGTCGTCACCGGGCAGATGCGCAGCGTCGCCTCGCGGTCGCGCTCGGCGAGCGAGGTGTAGGAGGCGCTCCACGTGTGCGGCTTCAGCCTGAGATAGGACGGCACGCTCGAGGCCGTGAAGGCCGTGATCGCCGGCAGGTGGGCGAGCACGCCGGCGCAGAACGCGCCCGCCGCGGCAGACAGCCCGCCCGGCTGTCCGGCGTCGTAGGTGGCCGGCCGGCCTTCGGCGTCGACGAGGCTGAAATGGATGTGGACGCCGTTGCCGACGCCGTCGGGCGCGGGCTTCGGCGCGAAGCTCGCAAGCCATCCGAAGCCGCGCGCCACCTCGCGGGTGATCTCGCGGATCGCAACCGCGCGGTCGGCGGCGGCGAGGCCACCGCAGGGCTTGTGGGTGATCTCGAACTGGTCGGCGCCGTATTCGGCGATCACCACGTCCGGGTCGACGCCGGCCTCCTCCAGCGCCGCCATCAGCATCGGCGCGAACGGATCGGTGCGCCGGAGCGCGGCGAAGGCGAAGGCGTGCGCCGGCGGCAGGTTCGGACCGGCCAGCCCGAACTCGTGCTCGAAGGCGGCCACCAGGGTAAGTCCGGTCTCCGCCTCGAGGTCGGCGAGCGCCTGGCGCAGCATGGTCCGCGGGCAGCAGCACCACGGCGTGCCGTCGAGCTCGACGAGGTCGCCGCAGACGAGGTCGAAGGGGGTCGCTGTCCCGGTTGAGGCCGTCCGGAAGCGCGCCGCGAGGTCCGGCACCAGCCGGAGGTCACCGGTGGAGCCCCACGGGTTCGGGTGCACGATGGTGTTGAAGGGCGTCAGCGACAGGTCGGCCTGCAGCCAGCCGACGCCGGTCGTGGCGAGGCGTTCGAGGCGCCGGGCCGGTACGAAGCGGCCGCGGGTGATCGCGGCGAGGTCGGTAGTGACGATGCCGGTGAGCGGCTCGTGTCTGCCCCCTTGCCCGCCCGCGTCCACGCCCGACGTCTTCGTGCCCGCTTCGGCCGCCATCCGTTCCCCCCGCTATGCGATGATCGTCCGCGGCTCAGCGCGCCTGGTCGAGCAGCCGCTTGCACTCCAAGAGCTCGAACAGCGTCGCCTGCAGGCTGCGGATCTCGTCGCGGCTGAGCGCCCCCTCGCCACGCCCGACGTCGCCGCGCAGGCGGTCGAAGAAGCGAAGCGCCGAGCTGCGGTGGCCGCCATCTTCATCATCGGTGCGGATTCCGCGTGGCACCGGGCCGTCGTCGTCGGCGTCGCCGACCGAGAGCTCGCGGCGCGGTGCCGAGACCGCCGCGCCGCCCTCCGGAGCGCGCCGTCGCGGCGGAACCACGGGCTCGCCGTCCTCCTCCTCCGCGTCCTCCGCTTCGGCCTCCTCGGCGGCGTCGACGGCGCGGGCGGCGAGAACGGCTCGACCCGGCCGAGCCGGCGGCTCGTCTTCCTCGTCCTCGAACTCGAAGCGGGGCTCGTCGCGGGTGCCGGGCTCGTCGGGGGGAATGTCGGTCAGCGGCTCGCCGCGGGCGAGGCCGATGACCTTGCGGGCGCCCTGCTCGCGCAGGATGCGCTGGACGCCGCGGATGGTGTAGCCCTCGCCGTAGAGGAGGCTGCGGATGCCGCGCAGAAGCTCGACGTCGCCGGGGCGATAATAGCGGCGGCCGCCGGCACGCTTGATCGGCTTGACCTGGGCGAACTTGGTTTCCCAGAAGCGCAGCACGTGCTGCGGCAGATCGAGCTCCGCCGCGACCTCGCTGATGGTGCGGAACGCCTCGGGCCCCTTGTCCACCGCCGTCCGCCCGCCTCCGTATCCAGTGTTGCCGCCGTCCCGCCCTGTCTGTCAGAGTCGCGACGGCTTCTCAATGGTGTGCGCGCGGCGGCTGGTGCACGACCTCAGCCGCTGCCGAGCAGCCCCTCGTTGATGCGGTCCTTGAGGACGTTCGAGGGCTTGAACACCATGACGCGGCGCGGCTCGATCGGCACCTCTTCGCCGGTCTTCGGATTGCGGCCCATGCGCTGGCCCTTGGAGCGCACGAGGAAGGAGCCGAAGGACGAGAGCTTCACCGCCTCGCCGCGTGCCAGGCAGTCGGAGATCTCCTGCAGCACCATTTCGACGAGCTCGGACGACTCCGCCCGTGACAGCCCGACCTTCTGGTAGACGGCTTCACACAGGTCGGCTCGTGTCACGGTCCTGCCCGACATGGCTCGTCCTCGCTGGCGCGCTGGAATGCGTTTCGATGGCCTGACGAACGCGCGCCGGCAGCGGGGGAAATAACCGAGCTGTCCTGCCGATCGCCTTGGCGCAGAACGGTATTGTCTCGACGGCGCGGGGTCAACCGCGGGTCGCGATCACCATCGGATGAGGCTCGCACCCCAGGTGAAGCCGCCACCCATCGCCTCGACCAGTACGAGGTCGCCGCGCTTGATGCGGCCGTCGCGGACGGCGACGTCGAGGGCGAGCGGGATCGAGGCGGCCGAGGTGTTGCCGTGCCGGTCGACGGTGACCACCACCTTCTCGTCGGGGATGCCGAGCTTGCGGGCGCTGGCGTCGATGATGCGGCGGTTCGCCTGGTGCGGCACGAACCAGTCGATGTCAGCGGCCGAGAGACCGGTCTGGGCGAAGACGTCCTCGATGACGTCGGTGATCATCGCGACCGCGTGCTTGAAGACCTCGCGGCCGTGCATGCGCAGATGCCCGACCGTGCCGGTCGAGGATGGGCCCCCGTCGACATAGAGCTTGTCGCGATGGCGGCCGTCGGCGCGCAACTTCGAGGCGAGGATGCCGCGGTCGCTGACCTCGCCACTCGCCGTCTGCGCCTCCAGAACCACGGCACCGGCGCCGTCGGCGAACAGCACGCAGGTGGTGCGGTCCTCCCAGTCGACGATGCGCGAGAAGGTCTCCGCCCCGATCACCACGGCGCGCTGCGCGAGGCCGGTGCGCAGGTAGGCGTCCGCCGTGGCGAGCCCGTAGACGAAGCCCGAGCAGACCGCCTGCATGTCGAAGGCGGCACCATGGGTGATGCCGAGCTCGGCCTGGATGCTGACGGCGGACGCCGGGAAGGTGTTGTCCGGGGTGGAGGTGGCGAGCAGCACGAGGTCGATGTCGGCCGGCACCAGGCCCGCCGAGGCGATCGCCTGCCGCGCCGCCGACAGCCCGAGGGTCGAGGTGAACTCGCCCGGCCCGGCGATCCGCCGCTCGCGGATGCCCGTGCGCTGCACGATCCACTCGTCCGAGGTATCGACGCGCTTGGCCAGGTCCTCGTTGGTGACGACGCCAGCCGGCAGCGCGCTGCCGGAGCCCATGACGACGGAGCGCACCACGGTCACGGCGCCACCGCCGCGGCCGGCTCGGCCAGCCGCTCGCGGTCCGCGCGGAACCGCCGGATGTCGTCGGCGATCTTCACCTGGAGATCGTAGCGCGCCATGTCGAACGCGAGCTCGACGGCACTCGCGAAGCCCTCGGCGTCGGTGCCGCCGTGGCTCTTGATGACGAGGCCGTTGAGACCGAGAAACACGCCGCCGTTCGCTGTCCTGGGATCCATCTTCTCTCTGAGCTGGTCGAACGCCCGCTTGGCGAGCAAATAGCCGAGCCGCGACATCAGCGATCTGTTCATCGCGGCCTTCAGATAAGCGCCGATCTGGCGGGCGGTTCCCTCCGCCGTCTTCAGCGCGATGTTGCCGGCGAAGCCCTCGGTCACCACCACGTCGACGGTGCCGGAGCCGACGTCGTCACCCTCGACGAAGCCGTGATAGGAAATGGTCGCCGGCGCGGATTCGCGCAACAGGCGGGCCGCCGCCTTCACTTCCTCGAGACCCTTGACCTCCTCGACGCCGACGTTGAGCAACCCGATCGTCGGGCGCTCGACGCCGAGCACGGCCCTCGCCATGGCGCCGCCGAGGATGGCGAAATCGGCGAGCTGGTTGGCGTCCGCGCCGATCGTCGCGCCGACGTCGAGGACAATCGATTCGCCCCGGATCGTCGGCCAGATCGCCGCGATCGCCGGGCGCTCGATGCCCTCCATGGTGCGCAGGCAGAACTTCGCCATCGCCATCAAGGCGCCGGTGTTGCCGGCGGAGATCGCCGCCGCCGCCTCGCCGGTCTTCACCGCCTCGATCGCGCGCCACATGCTGGAGCGCCAGCGGCCGTTGCGCAGCGCCTGGCTCGGTTTGTCGTCCATCCGCACGGCAACGTCGCAGTGCCGCACCTCGCTCGCCGCGGCGAGCTTCGGGCGCGTCGCGAGCAGCGGCGCGATGCGCGCCTCGTCGCCGAACAGGATGAACCGGATGGACGGGCAGCGGACGAGCGCGATCTCGGCGCCCGGCAGCACCATGTCCGGCCCCCGGTCGCCCCCCATGACGTCCAGAGACAGGGTGACGGGCTTCGTCATCGCTCAACAACCTCGGTGCCGGTCGGCACCTCCGCAACCGTCGAGCGGCCCTGCCCACGGCGGCTGGAACATACCCGTTTCCGATGTGCGCACAACCGCTTTGTCCGCCGCCGCATCGGGGTCTCAGGGCTTGCGCACGAGGCCGGCGAGACCGGCGAACGGCGACTGCTTCGCCGGTTCGTCGGGGGCCTCGACGATGTCGTCGAACGCCACGCCGGGCTTGCGCGGATAGAGATCGAGCCCGAGCGCGAGGTGCTCGGCGGCGAGCGCGCCGACGTCGATGATGTCGCCTTCGAGCGGCTCCGGTCCGTCCGGGCCGGAGGCATCGAGGTCGATCTCGCCGGTCGGCGCCGCGGCGGCCTGGCGCTTGAACCGCAGGTCGATGTCCTCCTCGATGGCCGTCTCGAACGGATCGAGGGTGACGACGCAGGTCTGCACCACGGTCGCCGATACGTGCCCGCGGACCCGTGCGCCGCCGCGCGCGGGCGTCACCGTGATCTCGGCATGCAGCCGCTCGATGGCCGGGATGCCGAGGTCGCGGGCGAGTGCTGCGCGCTCTCCGGCATCGGCGTCGATCATCAAAATGTCGCCGTCGCGGGCGAGCCTGCGGACGTCGACCGGGCGCGAGAGCGGCAGCACCGTCATGACATCTGCTCCGGCGCGAAGGCGGCGGGATCGGGGAACGGCAGCCTGCCCTCGAGCACGGCTTCGAGCGGGGCGGCCGCAAGGGCGTCCTCCGCCGCGATCACATAGGTGGCGAGCGCAGCGGCGACCCCGGCCACCTCGGTCCCCGGGAAGACGTTGCGTGCGATCGCGTCGGCGAGGCCGCCGGCGTCGCGTTCATCGAGCGCGGCTCCGTAGGCTTCAAGCCGGCCATAGAAGGCGGCCGCCATCACCTTCATGCGCTTCGGAACCGTGAGGTCGCCGACGCCCATCTCCCGCAGCGAGCGATCCATGTCGGAGATGAACAGGTCGAACAGCGCCTGCTGCTCGGCGGGCGCGTCCCTCCGCAGCCGGCGGGTCGCCAGGACGACGTGCAGGACGACCATGTCGAAACGCCCGTCGAGGCTGTCGGCGACGCCGAAGTCGGTGTAGAAGGCCGCCTGCCGCGCCTGTGCCACGATCGCACCATAGAGGGCGAACGGCCGACGATCCTCGCGTCTGAAGATGCCCAAGACCATCAGATGCCCAAGCCTGTCCCGCTCACTTCGCCATGTCCGCTCACCAAGACCGTACCGCCCACCAGGATCGTTACGCTCACGACGACCGGGCCGCTGACGATGCCCATGCCGCCGGCCCGATACGAGGGCCGACACCGTTGACGCACCGTGCGAGCCGCCGTCTGCTCCGGCGGTCGCGCGCAGGGGCGATTCGCCACCCCGTCGGCAGGGCCACCCGGCTCGGTCGATCGGACGACTAACGCTTTTGCCGGAGGATGCCAAGGTGGGCCGACCGACCGACGCCGTGCAGCGACCCGAGCTCTCCAACTCCGGCTCGAGGCGCCGTGCCCGCACGCTGTCGCCGGCGGTGCTGGCGGTAGCCGCCTGCCTCGCCCTCGGGGGCTGCGTCGGAGAGACGCTCAACCGCGGCTACGTGCTGACGCCGGAGACCCTCGACCAGATTCCCGTGGGCTCCAGCCGCGAGCAGGTGCTGCTGGCAATGGGATCGCCCTCGACCACGGGCACGCTCGGCGGCGAGGTTTTCTACTACATCAGCCAGAAGGCGAGCCGGTCGGTGGCCTTCATGAATCCGGAGCTCACCGACCAGCGGGTCCTCGCGATCTATTTCGACGAGGAGGGCCGCGTGACCGAGGTGGCCGAATACGGCATGCAGGACGGCAAGGTGTTCGACTTCATCTCCCGCAAGACGCCGACCGGCGGTGCCGACTTCGGCTTCATCGGCCAGATCCTGCGCGGTGCGACGAACGTCGGCCCGAGCCTCTGAGGGCAGCGGCCGCTCGGCGGCCGCTTCAGCTCGATGACGGTCGCTCGCCTCGCAGGCGGCGCGACCACCGGGCGAAGCGCCGCTCGATGCGGCGCATCAGCGTCGGCCGCCGCCCGGCCCGATCGCCGGCACCGGCGGTAGCCGTCACGGCCGGCGCTCCGGCAGCGTCAGCTTCTGGAGCCTGGTTATTGGCCACTCGCGCTCTTCGCGCGGCCGCGAGTTCCTTTCGGCGCTCCAGCTCCTGCGTCCGTCCCGTGGAAAGGCCGAGCGCGCGGCGGAGTCGGTGCATCGTCACCGCATGCCACGCGTCAAGCTTTTGGACGCGCGGCGGCCGTGCCCTGACCCCGAAGGCGGATCCGATGGTTTCGATGACCTGCGGCGGCAGCTTCTTCACTTGCCGTGCCGCCAGCACCCGCCGGCCGAGTCGCAGCCGCTCCTGCGCCGTCAGTTCGGAGAGCTGCGGCAGAAAGGTCCGCTCGGCGGGCGGCCGCGTCGAGGGCACCCTGATGGGAGCACCGGGTAGCCGTCTGTTCAGCCGCTCGATCTCGGAGCGGAAGAGGCCGTGCAGCGTCGACCACTGCTCCGACGTCAGGTACTGGCCTGGCTTGTCAGCGAGGCCTGCTTCGACGCTCGCCTGCTCGCAGACCGCAAGGAGCTTGCCGACCCGCAGCCCTTCGACGGCAAACCGGGCCTCTTCCAACGCCTTGATGTGCCGCAGGCCCTTCGTCTTCTCGTCCTTCGGCAGGCCGAGGTCGGCGGTCGAAAGCCGTCGGTTGACCTCGCGCACGGCCTCCAGCGCCACCCAGTTCGGCGACGTGTTGACCGGTTCCAGCGAGGCCGGATCGCATTGGCTGAAGGCCTCCACAGGCAGTCCGAGCGCCGCCCAGGCGTCCTTCAGGAGATCGCCGCCGACGAGCGTCTCCCGGTCCAGAACCTGGACCCGGATGGCATCCCAGCCAAAATGATGGGCCCAGGTGGATACGAGGCGGGTGAAGGCCAGCCAGCGCATCTCATGGGCGATGTCGAGGAAATCGTCGAAGTTCTTGTGATTGCCACCGGTCTTGGTGCGCTGCGCGTATTTCGAGGGGATCATCCGGGTGAAGTCGCGCACGTAGAACAGGATCTGCGCCTGGTGCGGCGCCACCGCCTCCGCGAGCTCGCCAACGCCGTCCGGGCGGGCGAACTCGAAAACCTCCGAGCTCAGCAGAAAGGTCTTGTCGGGCGCCTCGGCCGCGAGACGCGCGAGCGCCGCCTTCAGCTCCGCCCGCTCATGGACGTGCTTCGACTCGGTAAAGGCCTTCGCGAGCGGATGATGGGCGAACGTCCCGAAGCCGACCTGGGGATAGCTGACGCCGAGTTCCTCGAGCAGACCGGCATTGAGCGTGAAGAAGCGCTGCAGACTGGTGCTGCCGACCTTGTGTGCGCCGATGTGGATATGAAACACGCCCGCCGACCGCTCTTTCCTGTTGCCTCCCCCGGCGTTAACCCCTTGCTGGTGGAAAACGGGTTGCCAAGGCAACAGCAAGTTTGGTGATCACGGGTTTGTGACCAAGAGCGCGCGCCGATGGATTCGGCCGGCGGGCCGCAAGCGTTGCGAAAGGGCTACGCGCCGAGCACCTGTCGCACCACGTCCGCAACCGGCTGTGGAAGCGCCGTCACGGGCGGTCCGCCGAGCAGCCGCTCGGCCATGGCCCGCCGCACCGGCTCGCCGATCTCAGCATAGGCAGGCAGAAACGGCCGCTCCCCGGGCGCCCTCTCGTCGGCAATGACGATCGGCTGATCGAGGTGAGCGTTCAGCTTTTCGATCTCCGCCATGTACAGCGCCCGCAGGGCCGACCACTGCTCCGGCGTCAGGTACTGCACGCGCCCGCCACCGCCCGCCGCCACGGCCGCCTCCGCACAGGCATCCTCGAGGCGGTTGATCTTGTAGACGACCCCCTGCTCGCCGCCCGGCTCGCTGAAGGTCTTGCGCTGCACGCGGTTGCTGCGCCCCAGCCGGTCCCAGTCCAGGCCGGCGGCGTCGATGGCCGCGTAGATCGCGCGGAGCGTCTCCACCGCCTCCCACGGCGGCGAGGCGTTGAAGGTCTCCCGCGTCCCCGCCGGCGCCTCCTCGATCACCGGGGGCGGCAGACCGACCGCGGCGACCGCGTCGCTGACGAGGTCACCGCCGTTCAGCGCCTCGCGGTCCAGCGGACGGACCCGCACCTTGTCCCAGCCGAAGACCTCGCCCCAGCGCCCGATGAGCTCGCTCACCCGGAAGCGCTTCCAGTCCTCGGTCATGGCGAAGAAGGTATCGATGTCGCGGAGGTTCCTGCCCTTCTTGGTGCGCTGGGCATAGACCGACGGCATCAGCCGCGTCAGGTCGCGCACATAGGCGAGGACACGCACGTCGTGCCGACGGCGGATGCGTTCGGCGAACATCTCGATGCGCCGCGGCGGCATCAGTTCGAAGTTCTCGGTCGACAGGAGGTAGGAGCGGCCATCGACGTCGGCCAGCCGGTCGATCGCCTCGAACACCGCCTCGCCGGAGGCGTCGCCCTTCTCGATGTCGCGCAGGGCGGCGATGACGCCCCCGTGGGTGCGGCTGTCGAAGCCGAGGTCGGGAAAGGCGAGCCCGTGCCGCTCGGTGAGCGCCGTGTTCAGGCGAAAGAATCGCTGGATCGTCGACGTGCCGGTCTTATGCAGGCCGATGTGGACATAAAGCACGCGGCGGTTCCCTGCTTTCGCTCGCGGTGTGGCCGAAACGGCAGCGGCGGCCCGGCCCCTCCGGGGCGGACCGCCGCGAACCTAGACAAGGCTGTTGCCAATGTCACCGCCGCCGGCGCGAACCGGCGGCGAAACGACACCCCATCTCAGTGGGCGAGCACCGCCAGCAGCAGGAGCGCCACGATGTTGGTGATCTTGATCATCGGGTTCACGGCCGGGCCGGCGGTGTCCTTGTAGGGATCGCCGACGGTGTCGCCGGTCACCGACGCCTTGTGCGCCTCGGAGCCCTTCATGTGGCGAACCCCGTCCTTGTCGACGAAGCCGTCCTCGAAGGACTTCTTGGCGTTGTCCCAGGCGCCGCCGCCCGCCGTCATCGAGATCGCCACGAACAGGCCCGTGACGATGACGCCGAGCAGCATCGCGCCGAGCGCTGCGAAGGCATTCGCCTTGCCGGCGATGGCGTTGATGACGAAGAAGCAGACGATCGGCGACAGCACCGGCAGCAGCGACGGGATGATCATCTCCCGGATCGCCGCCTTGGTCAGCATGTCGACGGCGCGGCCGTAGTCCGGCCGGTCCTTGCCGGTCATGATGCCCGGCTTCTCGCGGAACTGCCGGCGCACCTCCTCGACCACCGCGCCGGCCGCCCGCCCGACCGCCGTCATGGCGATGCCGGCGAACAGGTTCGGCAACAGGCCGCCGAAGAACAGGCCGACGACGACGTAGGGGTTCGACAGCGAGAAGTCGATCGCACCGAGGCCCATGAAGTAGCTGTGCTGCGTCTCCGTTGCAGTGGAGGCGAAGAACTTCAGGTCCTCCGTATAGGCGGCGAACAGCACCAGCGCACCGAGGCCGGCCGAGCCGATGGCGTAGCCCTTGGTGATCGCCTTCGTGGTGTTGCCGACGGCGTCGAGGGCATCGGTGGTGACACGCACCTCCTTCGGCAGGCCCGCCATCTCGGCGATGCCGCCGGCGTTGTCGGTGACCGGGCCGAAGGCGTCGAGCGCCACCACCATGCCGGCGAGCGCCAGCATCGTCGTCACCGCGATGGCGATGCCGTAGAGGCCGGCGAGGCTGTTGGCGAAGAGGATGCCGGCGATGATGATGATCGCCGGCACCGCCGTCGCCTCGAGCGAGACGGCAAGGCCCTGGATGACGTTGGTGCCGTGGCCGGTGACCGAGGCCTGGGCGATCGAGCGCACCGGCCGGAAGCCCGTGCCCGTGTAGTACTCGGTGATCCAGATGATCAGGCCGGTGACGATGAGGCCGACGAGGCCGCAGAGGAACAGGCTGAGCGCGGTGAAGGACACCCCCGCCGACGTGGTCAGCACCGTGTCCAGCCCGCCGAACACCAGGATGGTGATCGGGAAGATGGCGATCAGCGACAGGACGGCGGTGGCGATGAAGCCCTTGTAGAGGGCCCCCATGATCGACTGGCTGGCACCGAGCTTGACGAAGAAGGTGCCGATGATCGAGGTGATGACGCAGACCGCGCCGATCGCCATCGGATAGATCATCGAGGATTCGGCGAAGGCCGTGCCGGCGAAGAAGATCGAGCCCAGCACCATCGTCGCGACGAGCGTGACGGCATAGGTCTCGAACAGGTCGGCCGCCATGCCGGCGCAGTCACCGACATTGTCGCCGACGTTGTCGGCGATCGTCGCCGGGTTGCGGGGGTCATCCTCCGGGATGCCCGCTTCCACCTTGCCGACGAGGTCGCCACCGACGTCGGCACCCTTGGTGAAGATGCCGCCGCCGAGGCGGGCGAAGATCGAGATCAGCGACGCGCCGAAGCCGAGCGCCACCAGGGCGTCGATGACGGTGCGGTCGTTGGAGGCGTAGCCGAGACCCACCGTCAGGACGGCGTAGTAGATGGCGACGCTGAGGAGGGCGAGGCCGGCGACGAGCAGGCCGGTGACCGCGCCCGACTTGAAGGCGATGTCGAGGCCGGCGGCGAGGCTCTTCGTCGAGGCCTGGGCGGTGCGGACGTTGGCGCGCACCGAGACGAGCATGCCGATGTAGCCGGCGGCCGCCGACAGGATCGCACCGAAGGCGAAGCCGATGGCGACGGTGATCGACAGCAGGAAGGCGACGATGATGAAGATCACCACGCCGACGATGCCGATCGTCGTGTACTGGCGGGCCAGGTAGGCCTGGGCGCCTTCCTGGATGGCGGCGGCGATCTCGCGCATGCGCGGGGTGCCGGCGTCAGCCGCCATCACCGAGCGCACCGCCCAGATGCCGTAGGCGATCGACAGCAGACCGCAAACAATGACCAAGCCGAGAGCGGGCATAATTCCTCCGTGGAGCGGCGCTCTCGTTGTTGCCGGGTCGGACGCCCGCGGAGCGCTTCGATATTGGCTGGACCGCGGGCGGACTTCAGGCCGCCGTCCGCGGTGGTGGGGCAACGTGCCCCCCGGCCGGAAGGCCGTCAAGGGGCCGCCGCCACGCTTTCGTCCAAATTCGCAAGTCGTCCGGAGCCGCTCTAAACTCAGGCGGTGCGCGGCTTTCCGGTCGTCGCGTCGACGATCAGCAGCGCGGTGCACGCCACGACGATGGCAATGGTCACGCCATTGACCATCGCCCAGCCGGCGGCGTCGAGGATCCGGCCGGAGGCGAGCGAGGCCACCGCGACGAAGCCGAAGACGAGGAAATCGTTGGCCGCCTGCACCCGCGCCCGTTCCTCCGGCCGCGCCAGCCGCACCACCATGGCGGTGGCGCCGACGAAGCCGAGGTTCCAGCCGAGGCCGAGGAGCACGAGCCCGCCCCAGAAGTTCGCGAGCGCGAGGCCGCTCATGCCGACGAGGCCGGCGGCAGCGAGAATCATCAGCCCGGCCGCGACGACCCGGTGCGCGCCATAGCGGACGATCAGGCTGCCGGTGACGAAGCTCGGCGCGAACATCGCCAGCACATGCCACTGGATGCCGAGCGCAGCTTGCGTGTGGCTGAGGCCGCAGGCGACCATGGCGAGGGGTGCCGCCGTCATCACGAGGTTCATCAGCGCGTAGGCCGAGACCCCGCAGGCGGCGGCGACAAGGAATCGGCGCTCGAGCAGGATCGCCCGCAGCGGCCGGCCCGGCACGGTCGGGTCGGGCGGCGGTGGCGTCGGGATGCGCAGGAAGGCGAGCACCAGGCAGGCGGCGGTCGCCAGCACCGCCTGGGCTGCGAACGGCCCGGCGAACAGCACCGGCGAGAACAGCTCCTGGGTCAGGATCACCGTCTGCGGCCCGACGATGCCGGCGGCGAGCCCGCCGAACAGCACCCACGACACCGCCTTCGGCTTGAAGGCGTCGCTCGCCGTGTCGGCGGCGGCGTAGCGATACTGCTGGACGAAGGCCTGCGAGGCGCCGCCGAGCGCCACCGCCAGGCAGAAGCCGAGGAAGGAGCCCATCAGGATGGCGGTGGACGCCGCCGCCCCGCCCATGACCGAGACGACGGCGCCGACCATGAAGCCGGCGCGCCGGCCGATCCGGCGCATCAGCATCGCCGCGGGTATAGACGTCGCCGCCGTGCCGACGACGAAGCAGGTGATCGGCAGCGTCGCGAGCGACTTGTCCTCGGCGAGCAGGTAGTGGCCCGCGAGCCCGCCGGTGGCGATGGTGATCGAGGCAGTGGCGCCGCCGATCGCCTGCGCGCCGGCGAGCACGACGGCGTTGCGCTTCGCCAGCCGGTCGCCGTCCGGGATCGCAGCGGCCGCCGTCGTCATCTGCCAGAGGCTCCTAACGCAACTCGGTCCGCGGCGCGCAGATCACGGCGCGCAGTTCCCGGCGCTCCACCATAGGCCGGGTCCGCCGCCGCGTCGGGTCAGAAATGCGAGAAGGACCCGCGCTCGATGCCGAGGCTCGCGCCGTCGCCGCCGGTGACCGTGACACCCGGCTCGCCGGTGACAGCCTCGCCGATTTCGGTCGCCGCCACACCGGCGGCGGCGCAGCCATCGAGGAAGGCCGCCACCGCATCCGGCCGGACGGCGGCGGCGATCTCGTAGTCGTCGCCACCGGTGATCGCCGTCACCAGCAGCGCCGGATCGGCCGCCACGGCCGCGGCGGCGGCCGGCGACAGCGGCACCCGCGCCGCATCGAGGCGGACCGCGACGCCCGAGGTCGTCGCCATCTTGCGGAGGTCGCCGACGAGGCCGTCGGACACGTCCATCGCCGCCCGGGCGTGGTCGCGCACGACAGCGGCCGCAGCGACCCGCGGCTGCGGGTGGGCGTAGCGGTCGAGGAGGTGGTCGGCGTCGGCCGCCGCCAGCCCGAGCCGGCCACCGAGGCCGGCGTCGAGCCGGAGCTTCAGTCCGATCGCGGCGTCGCCGATCGTGCCGGTGACGACGATGCGGTGGCCCGCCTGCGCCGCGCCCCGCCGCACCATGCCGCCGGTCGGCACAAGGCCGAAGGCTGTGATCGAGATCACCGCGCGCTCCACGGTGCGGATGGTGTCGCCGCCATAGAGCGACACGCCATAGGTCTGCTGGTCGGCGGCGAGGCCGGCGGCGAAGTCGGCGAGCCAGGCTTCCGTCCAGCCGTCCGGCAGGCCGAGCGCCAGCAGGTAGCCGACGGGCGTGGCGCCCTTTGCGGCGAGATCGGAGAGGTTCACCCGCAGCGCCTTGCGGGCGACGGTGGCACCGGGATCGTCGGCCAGGAAATGGATGCCGGCCGCCACCGCGTCCTTGGTCAGCACCAGGTCGAAGCCCGGCGGCGGCATGTAGAAGGCGGTGTCGTCGGTGAGAGCGAGAGCCCCCGCCGCGGTGGCGAGCGGCGCGAAATGGCGCGCGATCAGCGCATCCTCGCCGGAGCGCGGCGCGCTGGCGGTCCCGCTCACGACCCCGGGGCCGCCGGGGTGAACTCCTCCGGCCGCACCTCGCGGGCCAGCCGGTCGAGCACCGCGTTGACGATGCGCGGCTCGTCCTCGGCGAAGAACGCCTTGGCGACGTCGACATATTCGGTGATGACGACGCGCGCCGGCACGTCGGGACGGTGGCGCAGCTCGTAGACGCCGGCGCGCAGGATCGCCCTGAGCGTCGCGTCGACGCGGGCGAGCGGCCAGTCGTGCGCGAGTGCAGCGTGGATCGACGGGTCGATCGCCCGCTGCTCCGCCACGACGCCGCCGACCAGGTCGCGGAACCAGCCGGCATCCGCCGAGCGGTACTGCTCGCCGTCGATCTCCTTGCCGAGGCGAAAGGCCTCGAACTCGGCGACGACGTCGGCGATGTCGGTGCCGGCGAGTTCCATCTGGTAGAGCGCCTGCACGGCGGCGAGCCGCGCCACGCCGCGCTGGTTGGCCGGCCGCGTCTCGCGCGACGTCTTCGCCGGATCAGCCATCGCGGTTCAGAGCCCGAGCTTCGACCGGACGGCGATCATGGCGAGCGCCGCCTTCGCAGCCGCCCCGCCCTTGTCCTTGCCGTCGACGGAGGCGCGCGCCCACGCCTGCGGGCCGTTCTCGACCGTCAGGATGCCGTTGCCGAGGGCGAGCCCCTCGTCGATCGTCAGCATCATCACGGCGCGGGCCGACTCGTTGGCGACGATGTCGTAGTGGCTCGTCTCGCCGCGGATGACGCAGCCGAGCAGCACGTAGCCGTCATACTCGGTGCCGCCCTCTTCCGCCGCGATCAGCGCCATCGACAGAGCCGCGGGGATCTCCAGCACGCCGGGCACGGAGAGGCGCTCATAGCGCGCGCCGGCGGCTTGCAGCGCCTGCGTCGCCCCGGAAACCAGGGCGTCGGCGATGTCCTCGTAGAAGCGCGCGTCGATGACGAGAAGGTTCGGCTGATCGTCGTCCATGGCGGCGGCCTCTTCAGAATTCTGGGCGGCGACGGAGGCCGTCGCCGCGGGGCGCACTCGAACCATGGCGCCACCCGATTGTCCAGCCGCGCGGGGTCGCAGCCGGCTCCGCCCGGTGCAGACCTGCTATGCCGGCGGCGTGGCCTGCGCCGCCGCTCCCGCCTCCGCCAGCCGCGCCACATAGCGCGCCATCACGTCGATCTCGAGGTTGATGCGGTCGCCGACGCGCCGCTCGCCCCAGGTGGTGACGGCGAGCGTGTGCGGGATGAGCAGCACCGAGAAGACGTCGCCGGTGACGGCATTCACCGTCAGCGAGGTACCGTCGAGGCAGACCGAGCCCTTCTCGGCGATGAAGCGGGAGAGCTGTGCCGGCACACGGAAGTCGAAGCGGGTCGCCTCCCCCACTTCTTCCCGCACGACGATCTCGGCGAGGCCGTCGACGTGGCCGGAAACGATGTGGCCGCCGAGTTCGTCGCCGATGCGCAGCGCCCGCTCGAGGTTGAGGCGCGTGCCAGCCCGCCAGTCGGCCGCCGTCGTCAGCGCCAGCGTCTCCGGTGCCGCGTCGACCGCGAAGCGGGCGCCGCCGGCGTGCGGCCGGACCTCGACCACGGTCAGGCAGACGCCGCTGCAGGCGATCGAGGCGCCGATGGCGATACCGGCCGGATCGTAGGCGCTGTCGATCTCGAGGCGGCGCACCGTCTCCCGTTCCACGACGGAGACGACGGTGCCGACGTCGGTGACGATGCCGGTGAACATGGCGCTCAGTCCTTCCGCCAGAGATGCACGAGCCGATCCTCCCCGAGGGGCCGGTCGTTCAGCAACACGAACGCCGGGTCCGCCAGCACGTCCTCGACCGAGCGGCCGATGAACGCCGGTACGCCGTCGCCGCCGATCGGATCGGGCGCCCGCACGAGAAAGATCTCGTCGACGAGCCCCGCCTCGAGCAGACCGGTGGCGACACGCGGGCCGCCCTCGACCAGCAGCGTCGTCAGTCCGCGTTCGGCGAGCGCGACGAGCGCCGTTCCGAGGTCGATCCGCCCTTCGGCGGTGAGCGGGGCGGCGATGACGGTGGTGCCGGTCGCCTCCAGTTCCGCAAGGCGGCGCGGGTCGGCGACGCCGCCGGCGATCACCCACAGCGGCACCTCGTGGGCCGAGCGCACCAGCGCCGAATCGACCGGCAGCCGGCCATGGGTGTCGAGGACGATGCGCACCGGCGATCGCCCGGCGAGCCCCGGCAGCCGGCAGGTGAGAAGCGGGTCGTCGACCAGCGCCGTGCCGACTCCGACGAGGATGCCGTCGGTGGTGGCGCGCAGTGCGTGGCCGGCCTGGCGGGCGGCGTCGCCGGAGATCGGCACCTGGCGCTCGCCGAAGCGGCCGACGAATCCATCGGCGGAAACGGCGAGCTTCAGGCGCACGTGCGGGCGGCCGTCGCGGACACGGCGGATGTGTCCGGCGTGCTCGCGGGCCGCTTCCGCGGCACAAACGCCAGTGGTGACGGCGATGCCGGCCTCGCGCAGCATCCGGTGGCCGTCGCCGGCCACCCGTATGTCGGGATCCTCGAGGGTGGAGACGACGCGATCGACGCCCGCCTCGATCAGCGCGACGCTGCACGGCCCGGTCCGGCCGACGTGGGAGCACGGCTCCAGCGAGACGTAGACCGTCGCCCCGCGCGCGAGCGCCCCCGCCTGCGCGAGCGCGACCGTTTCGGCGTGCGGCCGTCCGCCCGGCGCGGTCCAGCCGCGGCCGACGACGCGCGGTCCGTCGCCGTCATCGCGCACGATGATTGCGCCCACCGCCGGATTGGGCCACGCGCGACCGGCATTGCGCCGGCCGAGCGCCAGCGCCGCGCTCATCCAGCGGCGATCCTCGTCGGGCGATGGGCTCGCGCCCCGCCCCTTCACAGCCTGCATGAGATCAGTCCCGGCCGCCGGTCTCGCCCTCGCCGCGAGAGGCGAGCTCATCGAGAAAGACCCCGAAGTCCTTGGCCTCGCGGAAGTTCCGGTAGACGGAGGCGAAGCGCACATAGGCGACATCGTCGATCGCCTTCAGACCTTCCATGACAAGGTGGCCGATCTGCTCGGCGGTCACCTCGCTCTCGCCGAGGTTCTCGAGCTGGCGGACGATGCCGGAGACCATCTGCTCGACCCGCTCCGGCTCCACCGGCCGCTTGCGCAGCGCGATCGCCACCGAGCGGGCGAGCTTGTCGCGGTCGAGCGGCACGCGCCGGCCCGAGCGCTTGACCACCATCAGCTCACGCAGCTGCACCCGCTCGAAGGTGGTGAAGCGGCCCCCGCAGGTGACGCAGACGCGGCGGCGGCGGATCGCGGTGTTGTCCTCGCTCGGGCGCGAGTCCTTCACCTGGGTATCTTCGCCGCCGCAATAGGGGCACCGCATCGGGGGTTTCGCGGCTCCTGCTCAGCCGTAGATCGGGAAGCGGTCGACGAGCGCCTTGACGCGGCCGCGCACCTTTTCCTCGACCAGACCGTCGGCCTCGACGCCCTTCTGCGACAGCACCCCCAGCACCTCGGCGATCATGTCGCCGATCTCCTGGAACTCGGCGACGCCGAAGCCGCGGGTCGTGCCGGCCGGCGTGCCGAGGCGGATGCCCGACGTCACCATCGGCTTCTCGGTGTCGTAGGGAATGCCGTTCTTGTTGCAGGTGAGGTGGGCGCGGCCGAGCGCCAGCTCCGACACCTTGCCGGTCAGGCCCTTCGGCCGGAGGTCGACGAGGGCGAGATGGGTGTCGGTGCCGCCGGAGACGATGCGGAAGCCGTGGCCCGTCAGCGTCTCGGCGAGCGCCTTGGCGTTCTCCACCACCTGCTTCGCGTAGAGCTTGAAGGACGGCTGCAACGCCTCGCCGAAAGCAACGGCCTTCGCCGCGATAACGTGCATCAGCGGGCCGCCCTGCAGGCCCGGGAAGACGGCCGAGTTGAACTTCTTGGCGAGCGCCTCGTCGTTGGTCAGGATCATGCCGCCGCGCGGGCCGCGCAGCGTCTTGTGGGTGGTGGTGGTGACGACGTGGGCGTGGTCGAGCGGGTTCGGGTGCACACCGCCGGCGACGAGACCGGCGAAGTGCGCCATGTCGACCATGAACAGCGCGCCGATCTCGTCGGCGATCGCCCGGAAGCGGGCGAAGTCGATGACGCGCGGATAGGCGGAGCCGCCGGCGATGATGAGCTTCGGCTTGTGCTCGCGAGCGAGGCGCTCGACCATGCCGAAGTCGATCAGCTCGTCGTCGCGGTTGACGTGATAGGGCACCGGCTTGAACCACTTGCCGGAGAGGTTGACCGGGGCGCCGTGGGTCAGGTGACCGCCCGCGGCCAGATCCAGACCCATGAAGGCATCGCCCGGCTGCAGCAGCGCCAGGAACACCGCCTGGTTCGCCTGGGCGCCCGAGTGCGGCTGGACGTTGGCGAAGCCGGCGTTGAACAGCTGCTTCGCCCGCTCGATGGCGAGCGTCTCGGCGACGTCGACATACTGGCAGCCGCCATAGTAGCGCCGGCCGGGATAGCCCTCGGCGTACTTGTTGGTCAGCACCGAGCCCTGCGCCTCGAGCACCGCGCGGGAGACGATGTTCTCCGAGGCGATCAGCTCGATCTCGTCGCGCTGGCGGCCGAGCTCGGAGCGGATGGCGCCGAACAGTTCGGGATCCGTCTGATCGAGGGGGCGCGTGAAGAAGCCGCTTTCGGCGGCCCGAACGGCGGCGGTGACCGTGGCCATGTCAACTCGCTCCAACGAGGGTCGTTACGGACGCGGCAACGGCCCTTCCCCGGGCCGCCGGCGCGATCGGCGGATGCCGTCCGCCGGGTCGAAGCGCACTTAGCATGGGCGCCCGGGTGAACCAAGCACGGACGCGACACCGCGGGGCGGCGTAGGCGACGTCGCACCGGGAGTGGCCCGCGGAGACGAAGACGGCCGCGGACCTTTCAGCCCGCGGCCGTGAACTCTGCGCCGGTCGAGGCGCCAGGCGCGTTACTGCGGAAGCTGGAAGTAGGCTTCCTCGGCGACCGGAGCGCCGGTCGTGTTCATCGCGACCGCGTCGCCCATGTCGCGCTGGTAGATGTCGTCGCGGAAGTGGACGATGCCGTCCTGCGTCGCCCAGGCGGTGACGTAGTTGAAGTAGACCGGGACCGGCGCCTGCAGCTTCGCGTCGATGCGCTCGCCGGTGCGGATCGCCTCGTCGATGCGGCTCTTCGGCCACTCCGGATTGGTCTCGAGCAGCCATGAGACGAGCTCGCGGACGTTCTGCACGCGCACGCAGCCGGAGGAATGGAACCGGGCATTCTGGCCGAACAGGCTCTTCTGCGGTGTGTCGTGCATGTAGACGGCGTGCGTGTTCGGGAAGTTGATCTTCACCGAACCCATCGAGTTCTCGACGCCGGGCTCCTGGCGGAACAGGTACTGCGTCGCCTGGTCGGTGTTCCAGTCGATGTCGGTCGCCTGCAGCTCGTTGCCCCGGCCGTCGTAGATGCGGATGCGGTTCTTCACGAGGTACTGCGGATCCGCCAGCATCTTCGGAATCAGGTCCTTGCGGATGATCGACTCCGGCACGTGCCAGTACGGATTGAAATTGATCTCCTGGATCTTCGCCGAGAGGATCGGCGACTGCCGGTCGATCTTGCCGACGACACCGGTGTGGCGGGAGCGCACGACGTCGCCCTCGACCGCCTCGATCTCCGCCGACGGGATGTTGACCATCACGTAGCGCTCGCCGAGGAAGCCGGACATCGAGCGAACGCGCACGAGGTTGAGCTCGAGCTGGCGCAGGCGCTGGTCGGCCGGCACGTTGAGGGCGAGCACGGTGGCGCCGCCAACGATGCCGTCCGGCTGCAGGCCGTGGCGAACCTGGAAGCGCCGCACGGCGCCGTCGACGTAGGAATCGAAGGTGTCCTGGCGACCACCCGCGGCCGCGAGATCGCCGGAGATCATCAGCCGCTCGCGCAGGGTGCCGACGGCGCGATCCCGCGAGCCGAGCTTGAGGCGGGTCTTCTCGGGCAGGGTCGGCCAGCCGCCCCGTGCCACGATCTGCTGGTAGACGGGGATCGACTGCTCGATCTGCACCGCCGTCATCGGCGACAGCGTCGGCTGCGTGCCCTTCACCTGGTTGAGCTCGGCGATGGCGGTGTCGTACTTGTCCGCCCACTCGGCGCGCAGCTGGTAGTTCTGCAACGCCTGCAGCGGGCTCTCCGCGCGGGCGAGCGTCGGTGCGAACATCGCCCCCGCCGCCGCGCCGAACAGCGCCATCGCGACACCCCGGCGGGTCAACGCCCCGCCGCGACCGGCGTGTGCCGTCGGCTCGACCCGCTCGACCCGCGGCCCGCCGGCGCTCACCTGCTCGGTGCTGACCTTCATGCTTGACTCCCGTCGCCGATCACGCCGCCCGTACCACCCGCTGTGCGGAGGCCTATCACGGGCGTGGTTAACAGACATCCACCAGCACCGGTTCCGCGACCCTGATCGTGGGCTGCAGGCGGTCGCCGCCTAATTGGAGGTCTCTCCCATCACAAAATGGCGGCTTCATGGTGCCGGGCGTAGCCGGTGCGAGGCTGTCTTCGGCGGGGTTTCAGAGGCGGAAGCGGATGCGGTCGTCCCAGTAGCGGTCGAGGCGCTGCAGGTAGACCGAGAGCTGCCGCAGGTCCTCCGGCGGCAGACCGCCTGCTTCGACAATGGTGCCGGCGCTCTTCTCGTAGAGACGTCCGACGATGTCGGCGACGCGCCGCCCGGTCTCGGTGAGACGGATGCGCACGGCGCGGCGGTCGTCGCGGCAGCGCTCCTGCACGAGATGCCCGCCCGCCACCAGTTGCTTGATGTTGTAGGAGACGTTGGAGCCGAGATAGAAGCCGCGCGCCTTCAGATCGCCGGCGGTCAGGTCGGAATCGCCGATGTTGAACAAGAGCACCGCCTGCACGGCGTTGACGGTGGAGCAACCGAGGCGGTCGAGCTCGTCCTTCACCGCTTCGAGGAAACGGCGGTGGACACGCTCCACCAGCATCACCGCATCGAGGATGAGCGGCTTCACATCGACGTCGCGCGCAGGCCTGTAGCCTCCGCCGGACGCCGTCTCATGCGACGGTCCTGCGTACATCGTCTTCGCCTTCCTGTGAGATGCCGGATTTGTCCGGTCGTCCTTGAGGAAAGGATGGACGCCCCGAGTCTAAAGGCGGCTTAAGCGGCAGGATGAATCAGACGTGAATCAGCGGTGACCTTCCGCCGGCTCCACTAGACTCGCGATCGACTCGCGACGTCCTGTCGCCACGGCGTGGGATTCACGCCTCTTCCTCCGCCTTCCGCCGGGCCTGGCGGCGCGCCATGAACAGCATCGCTGCGTAGACGACGAGGCTCGCGATGTAGAACGGCAGGCGGAACGGCCGTTCTCCGAAGATCTCGGCGAGCGCCCCGTGGGTCAGGACCTGGCAGGCGATGGCGAGCAGCCACACCGCGACGCCCCAGGCGGTGGCGATCCACAGTCCGACCGCGACGACGAGATCGATGACGCCGTAGAACACCGTCGTGCTCTGCCAGTCGATCGACTGCGTGGCGAAGCCACCCTGGCCGGGGACCGGCAGGTAGCCGACGATGCGGCCCCAGTGCCCGAGGCCGGTGGCGAGCCAGATGACGGCGTTGACGCGCAGGAAGGCGACGATCAGCGCGGGCCATGGCCAGGCGTCCAGCCGGGCCATGAGGCCCGCCCGCGGCGGCGGTGCCGCCGCATCTTTTCCCGCCGGTGTCGTCGTTGCCATGCCCGTCAGTCCAGAACGATGTCGCCGCCCGCCGGCGGTCGGAAATGGGCTTCGATGTCGAGGACCTCGAGCTCATCGAGATCGGCCGGCTGCCAGCGCGGGCGGCGGTCCTTGTCGACGATGGCGGCGCGCACCCCCTCGTAGAAGTCGTGACCCTCGAGGATCCGGCAGAGCAGCCGGTATTCCATCACCATGCACTCGGAGAAGCTCATCTTCCGCGCCCGCCGGAGAGCATGGAAGGTGAGCTCGAGGCTGGTCGGCGAGCGCGAGCGGATCGTCGCCGCCGTTTCCGCCGCGAAGGCCGCGTGCTCGCCCGTCTCGGCGTCGAGGCGGAGGAGGATCTCGCCGACCTCGCGAGCCGAGAACGCCCGCTCGATCACCCCCAGCCGGTCCGCCAGCGGAGCCGGCCCGATCGGCACGCCACGCCCGGCGAGCGCGGCATCGACGTCCCCCGTCTCGGCGAGGGTGTCGAGGATCGATGGCAGGGCCTCCGGCGCGACGGCATCGGTGACGAAGCCGGCAAGGTGTGCGTCGGCGAGGCGGATCGAGGTACCCGTCAGCCCGAGATAGAGGCCGAGCTCCGACGGCATGTGCGACAGGATGTAGGTGCCGCCGACGTCCGGAAAGAAGCCGATCGCGACCTCCGGCATGGCGAAAATGAGCCGCTCCGTCGCCACGCGGTGCGGACCGTGCGCCGACAGACCGACACCGCCACCCATGCAGACGCCGTCGACGAGCGCCACGTAGGGCTTCGGGTAGCGCTCGATCAGCGCGTTCAGCCGGTACTCGTCGCGGAAGAACAGGTTGCGGCTGGGATCCCCCGCCCGCCCCATCTCGTAGACTTGGCGGATGTCGCCACCGGCACAGAAGGCGCGGCCGGGCGCCGCCGTCACCGCCACCACCGCGACCGCGGGATCGACGGCGAAGTCGTCGAGGGCGGCGCGCATCCGCAGCACCATGTCGTGGGTGAGCGCGTTCAGCGCCGGCTGGCGGTCGAGCGTGACGAGGCCGAGCCTGCCGCGCCGCTCGATCCGGATGTCGCCGTCGCCGTCCGTCATCGCCCTGCCGATCCGGTTCGCACGCGGCCGGTCGGAGCCCGGCGGCACCGCCGGTCCTACGGCCGGCGACACCTGCCGTCAACGCCGCACGGGACCCGCTTGAAGCGCCTTCCCGTTCCGGTCTAGCGTCGCGTCTTATGGAAGAGCTCCAGGAAGACCCCATCGACGAAGGCCCGACGGCCGCGACGGCCGTCGCCGCCATGCGTGCAGAAGCGAGCGCGGTGCGCACCCGGCTGCGCATCGAGACCGCGATGGTCGCCGAGATCGTCGGCGGCCGCCGCATGCGCCGCAACCGGCGGCGACCCTGGGTGCGCCGTCTCGTCCGCGAGACGACGCTGACCGTCGACGACCTGATCTGGCCGCTGTTCGTCGTCTCGGGCGAGAACGTGCGCGTGGCCGTGCCGTCGATGCCGGGCGTCGAGCGCCTGTCGGTCGACCAGCTCGCCCGCGAGGCCGAGCGCGCCGCCCAGCTCGGCATTCCCGCGATCGCGCTGTTCCCCTACACCGATCCCGGCCTGCGCGACCCGCACGGCACCGAGGCCTTCAACCCCGACAACCTCGTCTGCCGCGCCATCCGGGCGATCAAGACGGCGGTGCCTGAGCTCGGCATCGTCACCGATGTCGCCCTCGACCCCTACACCAGCCACGGCCACGACGGCCTGCTCGTCGGCGAGGAGATCGTCAACGACGACACCGTCGCCTGCCTCGTCGAGCAGGCGCTCGTGCAGGCGGAAGCCGGCTGCGACGTCATCGCACCCTCCGACATGATGGACGGCCGCGTCGGCGCCATCCGCCATGCGCTCGACGTCAGCGGCTTCGAGCACGTCCACATCATGTCCTATGCGGCGAAGTACGCCTCCGCCTTCTACGGGCCGTTCCGCGACGCGGTCGGATCTTCGAAGACGCTGCTCGGCGACAAGCGCACCTACCAGATGGATCCCGGCAACTCGGACGAGGCGCTGCGCGAGGTCGAGCTCGATCTCGCCGAGGGCGCCGACATGATCATGGTCAAGCCAGGGATGCCCTATCTCGACGTCATCCGCCGGGTGAAGGACGCCTTCGGCGTGCCGACCTTCGCCTACCAGGTCTCCGGCGAATACGCGATGATCCGGGCGGCCGAGCTCAACGGCTGGCTCGACGGCGAGCGGGCGATGATCGAGAGCCTGCAGGGCTTCAAGCGCGCGGGTGCCGACGGCGTGCTGACCTACTTCGCCCCCTTCGTCGCGGAGAAGCTGACGCGCGGGATGTGAGGCCGCCGGGAGACTGTCCCTTGTCGAGGATGTTTCCGGGCACGAGCTCCCGCCCCGTCGGCGCGACAGGGGACGATCATTACGCGGGGCGAGTCCGATGAGCGACCGCGAGACACCAAGGACGGTCGCCATAGTGGCGTCGTCGGCACCGGTCCGCACGAAGCCCTCGACCTACCCGGAGCCCTTCTTCACCCGCATGGGGAAGCGGGAGAAGCGACCCCTGGGCGACCTCTTCGGACTGAAGAATTTCGGGGTGAACCTGACGCGGCTCGCACCCCGCGGTGAATCCGCGCTGCTGCACCGGCACAGCAGGCAGGACGAGTTCGTCTACATCCTCGAGGGCGAACCGACCCTCGTCACGGAAACCGAGGAAGTCGCTCTTTCCCCCGGCATGTGCGCGGGATTTCCCGCGCAAGGCATCGCCCACCAGCTGGTGAACAGAACCGACCGTGACGTCGTCTATCTGGAGATCGGCGACCGCTCTGCCGGCGACGAAGGCAGCTACCCGCGCGACGATCTCAAGGCCTCGCTCGGTGCGGATGGCCAGTGGGTCTACACCCACAAGGATGGCCGGCCGTACTGAGCGACGTACCGAAACTTCAAACTGAAGCACGGCCGGCGGCCGGTCCAAGTTTGCAGCCGGGCCCAATTTTGCGGCCGCCCAGCGCGGGTGTATCGTCGTTGCGCGAGCACGGGCGACTGGACCCGCAAGCCCGCCGCCTGACATGCCGAGCCCCGGCAGGGACTGACCGATGAGCGAACACGCCCGCTCCGCCACCGTCACCGTGTCCCTGGAGGACGCCGAGGCGCGCCTGCCGGCGCTCGTCGAGCGCGCCGCCGCCGGCGAGGAGATCGTCATCGAGAAGGCCGGAAAGGCTCGCGCCCGGCTGGTGGCTGTCTCGGAGGCGCAAGCGACGCGTCGTCTCGGCGGTTTTCTGCGTGGCCAGATCCGCATCGGCGAGGACTTCAACGACCCGCTGCCGGACGACATCCTGCGGGCCTTCAACGGCGAAGCCGATTGAGGCTGCTGCTCGACACCCACATCTTCCTATGGTGGGCCGACGCGCCGGAGAGGCTGCGCGCGCCGCAGCGCGAGGCTATCGAAGACCCGGCCTCCGAGGTCTTCCTCAGCGTCGCCAGCCTCTGGGAGATGGCGATCAAGGTCGGGACCGGGCGGCTGGACTTTCCCGTTGCCGACATTGAAGCTCACACCGTCGGCCGTGGCCTGGGACTTCTGCCGATCCTTGCGCCCCACGCCGTCGAGCTCCTCGCCCTCCCCCGCCTGCACGGCGACCCCTTCGACCGCATGCTGATCGCGCAGGCCCGCGCCGAGGGGCTGATGCTGGTGACGGACGACACGATGATCCGCCGATACGACGTGGCCCTGCTGTGACCGAAACCCCTCTCCGCCTGCCCACCCTCGCCGACGTCCGCGACGCCGCCGCCCTCCTCGAGGGCCGCGTCATCCGCACGCCCTGCCTGCCGGCGCCGAAGCTGTCGGCGCTGACCGGGGCGACCGTCAGCGTCAAGTACGAGAACCTGCAAGTCACCAACGCCTTCAAGGAGCGCGGCGCCTATGTGAAGCTGACGGCGCTCACCGCGGAAGAGCGGGCGCGTGGCGTCATCGCCATGTCGGCCGGCAATCACGCCCAGGCGGTCGCCTACCACGCCCGCGGCCTCGGCGTGCCGTCCACCATCGTCATGCCGGTGACGACGCCCTTCGTGAAGATCGCGGCCACCCGCGGCTATGGGGCCCGCGTCGTGCTCGCCGGCGAGACGGTGGCGGAAGCGCAGGTCGAGGCCGGGCGCATCGCCGCCGACGAGGGCCTCGTCTGGGTGCACCCCTACGACGATTTCGACGTCATCCGCGGCCAGGGCACCGTCGCGCTGGAAATGCTGGCCGACGACCCCGACCTCGACACCCTCGTCGTCCCCGTCGGCGGCGGTGGCCTGATCGCGGGCATGGCGACGGCGGCGAAGGCCCTGAAGCCCGGCATCCGCATCGTCGGCGTCGAGGCGGCGCTCTATCCGGCGCTCTGGGCGGCACTGCGCGGCGAGGAGCCTGCCTGCGGCGGCAACACGCTGGCCGAAGGCATCGCCGTGAAGGCGGTCGGCCGCCTGCCCCTCGCCGTCGCCCGCACCCTCGTCGACGACGTCGTGCTGGTCGACGAGGTCCACCTCGAGCGCGCCGTCAACGCCTTCTTGACACTGCAGAAGACGATGGCCGAGGGCGCCGGCGCGGCCGGCCTCGCCGCGCTGCTGGCGAGCCCGGATCGCTTCGCCGGCCGCCGCGTCGGTCTCGTGCTGTGCGGCGGCAACATCGACCCGCGGGTCCTCGCCGGAATCATGATCCGCGAGCTCGCCCGCGCCGAGCAGATCGTCGCCGTGCGCGTGACGACGCCCGACCGCCCCGGCGTCCTCGGCGAGATCGCCACGATCATCGGCGCGCTCGGCGGCAACATCCTGCAGGTGTCACACCACCGCACCTTCCTGAGCGTCCCCGCCAAGGGCACCTCCGTCGACATCTCCTTCGAGACCCGCGACGGCGCCCACGCCGCCGAGATCGTCGCAGCACTCGAAGCGCGCCGCTTCACCGTCGTCCGCCTGCCCGCCGACGAGGTGCTGCCTTAGCCCGACGCGGCCACCGCGTTTGAAAACCCCGGCCGCCGTCCCCATCTCGCTTTCCGTATGGGCGATGCCCTTTCTTGGAGGACGAGGATGAGCGACGTGATCGGCACCGGGAGCGGCAGCGTGCGGGCCGACGTCTTCGATCCGGTCGCGCAGCCGGAGCTGTTCGAGGGCCTGCGCTGGCGCCGCACGATGGCGTTCGTGGTCGACGTGGCGATGGTCGGCACGCTGTTCATGATCGCCGCCTTCGCGGTGTTCTTCCTGGGCCTCCTCACCCTCGGCCTCGGCTGGATGCTCTATTTCATCCTCTGGCAGGCAATCGCGCTGCTCTACACCGCCTTCACCCTCGGCGGGCCGTCCTCGGCGACGCCCGGCATGCGGATGATGGGGATCGAGATGCGGCTCTGGTACGGGGCCAAGGTCTACCCGCTGCTTGCGGCCGCCCACGTCATCGCCTTCTGGCTGTCGGTCTCGTTCCTGACCCCGTTCGTGCTGGTCGTCTCGCTCCTCAACGAGCGCAAGCGGCTGCTGCACGACATCGTGCTCGGCACCGTGGTCGTGAACAGCCGCGCGATTACCCGTCTAACCTGATCACCTCAATCGCCCCTGTTGGAATCGCGACAGCAGCGGGATAGGACTCCCGGCGGCGCGTCGCGGTCGATGGTGCCCCGCTCGCGCTGCGCGGTGGGCCGTCGTGATCGATCCATCACCCATGCGCCATGACCCCGCGGTGGGGTCGCGCGAGGGTGGATGAGCGTCGCTGCCGATTTTCACATGTGGTTCACGATGGTCGTCGTGCTGGCGACCATCGTTCTCTATGCCGCCGACAGGTTGCCACTCGAGGCGGTATCCGTCACCGCCCTCGTGGCGTTGCTGCTCGGCTTCACGATCGCCCCTTTCGAAGTCGGCGGCCGGACCTTCGATACCGATGAATTTCTGCTCGGTTTCGCCAATTCTGGCCTCGCCACCATCCTGGGCCTGTTGATCGTCGGGCAGGCGCTCTTCCAGACGGAAGCCCTCGAGCGACCGACGCAGATGGTGCTGCGCCTGGCCCGCGGCCGCCACGACGTCGCCATTGTCGCCACCCTGGTCGCAATCGGCGCCCTGAGCGCCTTCCTGAACAACACACCCGTGGTGGTGATGTTTCTGCCGATCATCAGCGCGTTTGCGAGCGCCGGCGGCGGCTCGCCGTCGCGCGTGCTGATGTCTCTGTCGTTCATCACCATCCTGGGCGGCATGACGACGGTGATCGGCTCGTCGACCAACCTCCTCGTCGTCGACGCCGCCGCCCGCATCACCGGCGAGCGGATGGGCTTCTTCTCCTTCACGCCGGTCGCGCTGGTGCTCGCGACCGTGGGCGCCGTCTATGTGCTGTTCGTGATGCCACGCCTGCTGCACCCGCGGCAGTCGATGGTCGATGCGATGCAGGGCGGCGGTGGCAAGCAGTTCATCGCCGAGATCCTCGTCACCGAGAATCACCCGCTGGCTGGCAAGCGCGCCGTCTCGGGGATGTTCTCCGGCATGACGGACATGACCGTCCGCCTCGTGCAGCGCGGCGAGCGGCCGATCCTGCCGCCGTTCGAGGACATCACCATCGAGCCGGGCGACATCGTCATCGTCGCCGCCACCCGCGGCACCCTCACCAAGGCGCTCACCGGCCGCGACGCACTGGTGACGACGGAGCCGGGAACCGGTGATGCCCCCAGTGTCGCGGCGCTGCCCCCGCGCGCCGCCCGCCTCGCCGAAGGCATCGTCGCGCCGGGTTCGCGGCTGATCGGCCGCACCCTCAGCAAGGCCGCCTTCCGCACCGAGACCGGCTGCATCGTCATCGGCATCGAGCGGCGCAGCCGAATGCCGCGCATGGTGATGTCGGAGATCCGGCTGGAGGAAGGCGACGTGCTCCTCTTCGCCGGCCGCGACCAGGATATCGACCGCCTGCGCGGCAGCCGCGACGTTCTGTTGATCGATCACTCGATGGCCGACCTGCCGCCCCGCCACACGGCGCCCCGGGCACTTGCCGTCTTTGCCGGGGTGGTGCTGGCGGCCGCGACCGGAGCCGTGCCCATCGTGGTGGCGGCGCTTGCTGGGGCCTTCGCGGTGATCGCCCTCGGTTGCATCAACGTGCGGCAGGCGCTGCGCGTCTGCGACAGCCGCATCATCTTCCTGATCGGCTCCTCGATCGCACTCGCCACCGCGCTGGAAGTGACCGGCGGCGCCACCGCCATCGCCGAGGCCGTCGTCGACCTGCTCGACGGCCAGTCCACCACCGTCATCCTGTCGGGCTTCTTCCTGCTGGTGGCCGTGCTGACCAACATCCTGTCGAACAACGCGACGGCGGTGCTGTTCACGCCGATCGCCATCGGCATCGCCCAGCGCCTGGGGGTGGCGCCGGAGCCCTTCATCGTCGCCACCGTGCTCGCCGCCAACTGCTCGTTCGCGACGCCGATCGGCTACCAGACGAACCTTCTCGTGATGGGGCCCGGGCACTATACCTTTGCCGACTTCTTCCGGGCGGGCACACCGCTGATGCTCCTGATGTGGGTGACCTTCACCCTGATCGCCCCTTGGGTCTATGGTCTGTGACGGACGCGGGAATCGCGGCGAGTGCGGGTACGAAACTTGAATCGTCGAAGAGCGCCGAAAGCGCCGGTCACGGGACCGGGGCGGCGGTCGGGCCGGCGAGGCTGGGATGACGCGGCAATATTCGGATAACCCGCAGTTCTATCTGACGGCGCCCTCCCCCTGCCCCTATCTGCCGGGGCGGATGGAGCGGAAGGTGTTCACCCACCTCGTCGGTGACCGTGCCGCCGCCCTCAATGACGTTCTCACCCAGGGCGGCTTCCGGCGCAGCCAGAACATCGCCTACCGGCCGGCCTGCGAGGGCTGCCGGTCGTGCATCTCGGTGCGGGTGGTCGTCGACGAGTTCGAGTGGACGTCGTCGTTCAAGCGCACCGCCCGCGCCAATGACGACCTCGTCGGCGTCGAGCTGCCGACGGCGCCCTCGTCCGAGCAGTATTCGCTGTTCCGCCGCTATCTCGACGCCCGCCACGCGAGCGGCGGCATGGCCGACATGTCGGTGCTCGACTACGCCATGATGGTCGAGGACACCCACGTCGACACCCTCGTCGTCGAGTACCGCCGCCGCGGGCCGGACACCGCCATCAACGGCCGCGGCCGCGGCCCGCTCGTCGCCGTCAGTCTCACCGACCGCCTCGCCGACGGCCTGTCGATGGTCTACTCGTTCTACGATCCCGAGCCGGCCGACCGTGGCCTCGGCACCTTCATGATCCTCGACCACATCCGCCGCGCCCGCGCCGCGGGCCTGCCTTACGTCTATCTCGGCTACTGGGTCGAAGAGTCCCGCAAGATGGGCTACAAGGCGCGCTTCCGCCCGCAGGAGCACCTCGGGCCGCGCGGCTGGGAACGGACCTGATCCTCCCGCCGGCGCAGCCCCGCCGAGGCACGCGCCCGGAAGTCCCGAATCCCTGCCGCCCTCCCTGCGGCTCCGAGCGCCACCATGCACGATCCCCTTCCCGCCACCGACGCGCCGGGCGCCGACGGCGTCGACGCCGGCCCGCCGACCTGGGGCGAACTGGTGCTCGGCCGCTACGCCGTCGCCTCGGCCATCCTCTGCCTCGGCGTCGGCACCCACGCACTGAACTGGTTCCTCGTCGCCACCGCCGTGCCGACGGCCGTCATGGAAATCGGTGGCGCCGCCCACATCAGCTGGGCCACCGCCGTCTACCTCGTCTTCGGCATCGTCGGGGCGGCGCTCGCCGGCGACCTCAAGACGCGCTTCGGCGGCCGCGCCGTCATGGTCGCCTGCGCGGCCGTGCTGATCGTCTCGACCGCACTCGCCGCCGAAGCGCCGACCTATCCACTGTTCCTCGTCGGCCGCTCGGTGCAGGGCTTCGTCGAGGGCGTCGTGCTGGCGCTCTGCTACGTGCTGATCGCCGACGTCTTCCCGCCCCGCGCGCAGCCGCAGGTGTTCTCGTTCCTAGCCGCCGTCTGGGCGGTGGCGACGCTCGCCGGGCCGGCGATGGCCGGCGTCCTGATCGAGTTCGCCTCCTGGCGGATTGCCGTCTGGGTGACGGTGGTGCCGGCGGCGGCGCTGCTGGTGCTGTCGGCACGCGCCCTGCCGGGGCGGGTGGGACCACCCTCGGGCCCGTGGCGGCCGCCACTGCTGCGGCTGTCGCTGCTCTGGCTCGGGGCGATGGCGATCTGCGTCGCGGCCGTGCTGGAGACGGTGCTGACGGCGAGCCTGCTCGCCGCCGCCTCGATCGCCCTTTTCGTCCTCGGGCTGATGCTCGACAAGCGCTCGGCGCGCCGCCTCTTCCCCGCCCGCCTGCTGCACGTCGCCGACGCGGCGCCGGCCGGCCTGTGGGTGATCGGGCTGATGATGTTCGCCGAGACCGCGATCCCGGTGTTCGCCGCCTTCACCGTGCAGGTCGGGTTCGGCACCGGCGCGCTGATCGCCGGCCAGGTCGCCTCGATCCCGGCGCTCGCCTGGTCGGCCGCCGCGTTCGCCGTCGCCCGTCTCACCGGCCGCGCCTCCGACCTCTGCATCCTCGGCGGTCCGGTGCTTTTGATCGCCGGGCTGGCGCTGACGGCGGTGGGTGTCGGCAGCCTCTCGATGACGCCCTTCGTGATCGGGCTGATCGCCGCCGGCGCAGGCTTCGGCGTCAGCCACGGCTTCCTCAGCCAGCGCCTTATGGCCGCCGCCGCACCCGGCGAGACCGCCGTCACCTCCGGCGCGATCCCTGCGCTCGAGGGCGTCGGCTCCGCCTTCGGCGCCGCCGCCGCCGGCCTCGCCGCCGCCGCCGCCGGCTTCGACGGCACGGCAGCCGGCGTGCCGGCGCTCGCCTGGGTGTTCGTCTGCGGGGCACTCGTCAGCCTGCTGACGCTGGCGCTGTCGGTCCGCTTCGTCGCGGCGACGCGCCCACCGGCGTGAGGCGCCTCGGCGCGGCTCGAAATGGCGCTGATTTTGACAACCTGCGGTGGCCGCCCTACGAGTCTTAAGGCTCGATCCATGCGCGGGAACCGCCACCGATGCCGTCTCTCTCCCGCCGGCCCGCCGGGATACCGTGTCTCATCGTCGTCATCTGCGCTTTCGCGGTCCTGAGTGCCTTGGCTGCGTCGGCGCGCGCAGCAAGCCAGCCCTCCTACGATCACCCAAAATTCGCCAGCCTCTGGCGAGACGCCACTCGGCCCGCTGGCGTCACCGTCACCGAGTATCCGGACTTCACTCTGGTGAAGTCAAAAGACGGCCTTACGCTCTACTATTTTACGAAACGAAATCATTTCGCGCATCCCGGTATTGTCAAACGCTCGATGATACAAAATCGCGACGGCGGCTGGCGCGTCAGTGTCGACGGAAAATCCTTTGCAGCGAAGCGAAACGATCCTGGTTTTTTGAAGTGGCTCGATCAATTCAAGGAACTTAATCAAAAAATGCGGAAAGCGATTGAAGAAGATCACGGCACGACGCCCTAACCGCGCGCGTCGACCACCCCGCCCGCCGTCAGCGCGAGCCCCGTCAGCCGGCGGTCGAGATGGCGCGCCCGCCAGGCGAGCAGCGCCTCGGCCTCGGCGAGCCGCGCCGCCGCCATCGTGGGGTCGCCCGCCCGGTCGACCGTCTCCGCCGGATCGTCGGACAGGTCGAAGAGCAGCGGCGGCAGGCCGGCGAAGTGGACGTACTTGAAGCGCTCGCCGCGCTGCACGGTGAGCGAACAGGCGTCGAGCGGCAGGTCCAACATCGCCTGCGCCCGCCCGCTCGCCACCTCGCGGAAGTCGTATTCCCAGTGCACCGCCGTCCGCCAGCCGGCCGGCGCCACGCCGGTGCCCTCCATGAACGGCGCGAGCGACGCCCCGTCGAGGTGGCCCGGCACCGGCAGGCCGGCGAGGCCGAGCAGCGTCGGCACCACGTCCACCGCCTCGGTGAAGGCTGCGACCCGGCGCCCGTGACCGGCCGGCGCCCGCGGGTCGGCGACGATCAGCGGCACGTGGTAGGCGGCGTCGAAGAAGCCATATTTGCCGACCGTCCAGTGGTCGCCCATCAGCTCGCCGTGGTCGGAGGTGAAGACGACGATGGTGTCCTCCGCCATGCCGGCCTCGGCAAGCAGGCCCAGCATCCGGCCGATCTCGGCGTCCACCTCGGCGATCATGCCGAAATAGACCGCCCGCAGCACCCGGAAGTCCGCATCCGTCCAGTCGGCGACGCCGCCGTCGCCGGCCCCGATGACATAGTGGTGGCCCGCCCGCGTGATGTCGGCCCAGTAGGCGACGAGCGGGTGCAGCGCGCGCTCCTCCGCCGCGCTCGCCCGCCGCCGGAAGGCCGGCCCGCCTGCGGGGTCGAACATCGTGTTGTAGGGCGCCGGCACGATGTAGGGCGGGTGCGGGCGCAGGAACGAGACGTGGGCGAACCACGGCCGGCCGGCGCGCTGCTCGGTCAGCCAGTCGGCGAACGTGTCGACCACGAAGGCCGTCTCCGTCTCGCCGGCGCCGTAGACCGGCGGCGCGTTCGACGGCCGCGGCCCCGCCCCGCCCACCGGCCGGTAGATGTCCCACGGGTCGGCGGGAATCGCGTAGCCGCGCCGCTTCAGCCAGGCGAACCACGGGCCGTTGCTCTCCGGCAGGCGTAGCCGCGCCGTGAAGCCCGGCAGCACGCCCTCGTAGGTCCTGATCCACGGGTCGTCGCCTTCGGTCGTCCGCGGGTCGATCGACTGGTCGGTGTAGCCGAACAGCGTCGGGTCGTAGCCGCCGCGCCGGGCCATGCGGGCGATCGTGTCGTGGCGGGCGTCGAGCGGCGTGCCGTTGCGCACCACCCGGTTGGTCATCTGATAGAGCCCGGTGTAGAGGCAGGCGCGGGCAGGCGAGCACGGCGCGGCATTGGCGAAGTGGCGCGTGAAGCTGACACCGCGGGCCGCGAGCGCATCGAGATGCGGCGTCGCCACCGGCATGGCGCCGAGCGCGCCGAGGCAGTCCCCCCGCCACTGGTCGGCGGTGACGAACAGGATGTTCGGACGAGACATCGCGGCACTCCGGGCGGGCGCCGAGGGGGCGCCCTGCCCGCCTCCCATGCCGCCGCCGCGCGGCGCACGCAAGTCCGCCCGACGCGACCTCGCCGGCCGCCTCTGTCACACGGCCGTCATGGGCGCCCACTAGCGGATGCCGGGTGTGGCGATGCTACGGCGGCAGGATGGCAGGGCCCGACGAGGACCCTTCGAAAGCCGCACGTCGACGTGATTGCCAGCCGTCGCCGCCTGCACCTAAAGTGACGGACGGGTGACGAAAATATGACAGAGGGGCGCACTCGTCCGAGCCGCCTGCAATCCGATCGCCGACCCGCATCGAGAATTCGCGTGACCGCGACGCACCGGCGTGTCCGGACCGTCGCAAAGGCTGAGGAAAACGACACATGAAGGCCGCTTGGAAGACCACCACCGCGCTCACCGCCGTCGTCGGCCTGCTCGCCTCGTCGGGCGCCGCGTTCGCGCAGTCGGCCGAGCTCATCGCCGCGGCGAAGGCCGAGGGCATGCTGACGACCATCGCCCTGCCCCACGACTGGTGCGGCTACGGCGAGCTGATCGCCGACTTCAAGGCGAAGTACGGCCTCGAGGTCAACGAGCTGAACCCCGACGCCGGCTCCGCCGACGAGATCGAGGCTGTGAAGGCCAACAAGGGCAACACCGGCCCGCAGGCGCCCGACGTGCTCGACATCGGCCTGTCGTTCGGCCCGTCGGCGAAGGCCGAAGGCCTGCTGCAGCCCTACAAGGTGGCAACCTGGGACACCATCCCCGACACCGCCAAGGACGCCGAGGGCTACTGGTACGGCGACTATTACGGCGTGCTGTCGTTCGAGGTGAACACCGACATCGTCAAGAACGTGCCGCAGGACTGGGCCGACCTCCTGAAGCCGGAGTACGCCAACGCCGTGGCGCTCGCCGGTGACCCGCGCGCCTCCAACCAGGCGATCCAGGGCGTCTATGCCGCCGGCCTGTCGCGCGGCGCCGCCGCCGGTGCCGCCGCCGGCGAGGAGGGGCTGAAGTTCTTTGCCGAGCTCAACAAGGCCGGCAACTTCGTGCCGGTGATCGGCAAGGCCGCCTCGGTGGCGCAGGGCTCCACCCCGATCGTCATCCGCTGGGACTACAACGCGCTCGCCGACCGCGACACCCTCAACGGCAACCCGCCGATCGAGGTCGTCGTGCCGAAGACCGGCGTCGTCGCCGGCGTCTACGTCCAGGCGATCAGCGCCTACGCGCCCCACCCGAACGCCGCCAAGCTGTGGATGGAGTACATCTACTCCGACGAGGGCCAGCTGAAGTGGCTGGAGGGCTACTGCCACCCGATCCGCTTCAACGACCTCGTGAAGAACGGCAAGGTCCCGCAGGACCTGCTCGACAAGCTGCCGCCGGCCGAGGCCTACGAGGCCGCCGTGTTCCCGACCCTCGAGGAGCAGGGCGCCTCGAAGGAAGCGATCACCAAGGGCTGGGATAGCGTCGTCGGCGCCAACGTCCAGTGATCTCGGCGCTCCGGCGCTAGAGACAGCGTCCGCGTCGCGGCCCGCCGGAAGGCGGTGACCGCGGCGCGGCACCCGGGCCGCGGCGCGGCTCTTGCACGATCCGGCTGATCGGTCGCGTTGCCCGCCGGGCGCGCACCGGCGGGCGGCGAGCCGGCCCTGCGGCGCTGGCGGATCATGGACGGGGCGATGGTCGACGCCGCACATCCGGCACCACTTCGAGAACCTCTGCAGGGCACCACACCGCCGCCGGTCGTCAAGCCGGCGTTCTCCTGGGCATGGCTCGGCGTCACGCCGTTCTTTCTGTTCGCGCTCCTGTTCCTGATCCTGCCGACGCTCTACCTCGTCGTCGGCGCCTTCATGGACACGCAGGGCAACTTCACCCTCGACAACATCGTCAACCTGTTCCAGCCGACGATCCTGCGCGCCTACTGGATTTCCATCCAGGTGAGCGCCGCCTCGGCGATCCTCGGCGCCCTCTTCGGCTTCTTCCTCGCCTATGCGGTGACGCTCGGCGGCCTGCCGTCGTGGATGCGCTCCTTCGTGATGACGTTCTCCGGCGTCGCCTCCAACTTTGCCGGCATCCCGCTTGCCTTCGCGTTCCTGGCGACGCTCGGGCGCACCGGCCTCGTCACGGCGCTGCTGATCTACTTTTTCGACTTCAACATCTACGGATCGGGCTTCAACCTCCTCTCCTTCTGGGGGCTGACGCTCACCTACCTCTACTTCCAGATCCCGCTGATGGTGCTGATCCTCGCCCCGGCGCTCGACGGTCTGAAGAAGGAGTGGCGCGAGGCCTCCGAGATCCTCGGGGCCTCGAGCTGGCAGTACTGGCGCTACGTCGCCCTGCCGGTGCTGTGGCCGGCGATCCTCGGCACGACGCTGCTGCTGTTCGCCAACGCCTTCGGCGCCGTCGCCACCGCCTACGCGCTGACCGGCTCCTCGCTCAACATCGTCACCATCCTCTTGTTCGCGCAGATCCGCGGCGACGTGCTGCACGACCAGCACCTCGGCTACGCGCTGGCGCTCGGCATGATCCTGATCACCGGCATCACCAACGGCACCTACATCTGGCTGCGCGCCCGCAGCGAACGGTGGCTGCGATGAAACGCTCGACCGTCGGCCCCTGGATCGCGTTCGGCCTCGGCGCGCTCTATTTCCTCATCCCGCTGATCGCCACCTTCGAGTTCTCGCTCCGGATGCGGCGCGGCACCTACTCGTTCGACGCCTACGCCGTGGTCTTCGCCGATCCGCGCTTCCAGGCGAGCTTCAGCTACTCCGTGGTGCTGGCGCTCGTGACCATCGTGCTCGGCGTCATGCTCGTCGTGCCGACGGCCTACTTCATCCGGCTCAGGCTGCCGAAGCTTGCGCCGATCGTCGAGTTCATCACGCTGCTGCCGCTCGTCATCCCGGCGATCGTCATCGTCTTCGGCTACTTGCGCCTCTACAACTCGTCGTCCTGGCTGCCGTTCACCTCGAGCGCGCGCGCCACCGACCTCCTGCTCGCCTTCGGCTACGTCACCCTGGCGCTGCCCTACATGTACCGGGCCGTCGACACCGGCATGCGGGCGATCGACGTGCGCACGCTGACGGAGGCGGCCGAGAGCCTCGGCGCCGGCTGGGCGACGGTCCTGTTCCGCATCGTTTTCCCGAACGTCAAGGTGGCGATCCTGTCGGGCGCCTTCATCACGTTCGCTGTGGTGATGGGCGAGTTCACCTTCGCGAGCCTGCTCAACCGGCCCGCCTTCGGCCCGTATCTGCAGCTCATCGGCGCCAACCGCGCCTATGAGCCGGCAGCCCTCGCCATCATCGCCTTCCTCGTCACCTGGGCCTGCATGGGGCTGCTGCAACTCGTCCTCGCCGGCGCCCGCGTCGCCCGCCAGAGATAGGCAACACATGGCGTTTCTCGACATCACCGGCGTCCGCAAGGCCTACGGCACCCAGACCGTCGTCCACCACGTCGACCTCGGCATCGAGCGCGGCGAGTTCGTCTCCTTCCTCGGCCCGTCCGGCTGCGGCAAGACGACGACGCTGCGCATGGTCGCGGGCTTCGAGGTGCCCTCGGCCGGCCGCGTCGTCATCGACGGCAAGGACGTCACGCCGCTGCGCCCCAACCAGCGCAACATCGGCATGGTCTTCCAGGCCTATGCCCTCTTCCCCAACATGACGGTGGCCGAGAACGTCGGCTTCGGCCTGAAGGTCGCCGGCCAGTCAGCGGCCGAGATCGCCCCGCGCGTCGAGGAGATGCTGCGCCTCATCAAGCTGCCGCAGCTCGGCGGCCGCTATCCCTACCAGCTCTCCGGCGGCCAGCAGCAGCGCGTCGCGCTCGCCCGCGCGCTCGCCATCAAGCCGAAGATCCTGCTCCTCGACGAGCCGCTCTCCGCCCTCGACGCCAAGATCCGCATCTCGCTGCGCGAGGAGATCCGCGCCGTGCAGCGCCAGCTCGGCATCACCACGATCTACGTGACGCACGACCAGGAAGAGGCCCTGTCGATGTCGGACCGGATCGTCGTGATGAACGAGGGCCGCATCGAGCAGATCGGCACCCCCTTCGAGATCTACAATTTCCCGCGCACCCGCTTCGTCGCCTCCTTCGTCGGCACGCTCAACCTCATCGAGGCGAAGGTGGCGCCGGGCGGCGGCAAGCTCGAGATCGACGGCCAGCCGGTGATCGCCCGCGAGGGCATCAACGGCGCCGCCGCCGGGACGTCGGTGACGGTGGCTCTCCGCCCGGAGGCGATCACGCTCGCGGCGGGTGGCGAGGGCCGCAACGCGCTCGCCGGCACCGTCGAGGAGGTGAGCTTCCTCGGCTCGGTGATCCGCATCCGCGTGCGCTTCAAGGAGAACGCCGTCTCCCTCGACACCTTCAACGACCCCGCCGTTGCCCCGCCGGAGCGCGGCAAGCCCGTCACCGTCAGCTTCGCCCACGGCGACGTGCAGGTGCTCGGCGCCGCCTGAGGGGCGTCGTCGCCTCCGGAGCAGGCGCGCCGGGCCCTCTTTCGTTGCGTCCGGCGGCGTTCGCCGCCACGATGGACTTCCGCGGCGATCCGCGCGCCCGCTGCTGGCTTTGCAGCATCGCGGTGGCGGCTCCCGTATGCTAGTCATACGGTCTGTCCCCGCCTCCCGATGGACCTGGGCCCTTGGAGATCTATCTCCCGATCGCGGAAACGCCGGTCAACGTCTTCACCATCTTCGCGATGGGCGCGGCCGTGGGCTTCATCTCGGGGCTGCTCGGCATCGGCGGCGGCTTCCTGCTGACACCGCTCCTGATCTTCTCCGGCATCCCGTCGGCCGTCGCGGTCGCGACCGTCGCCCCGCAGATCGTCGCCTCCTCCACCTCCGGCGCGCTCAGCTACTTCCGAAGAAAGGCGATCGACTTCAAGCTCGCCGGGGTGCTGTTCGCCACCGGCGCGATGGGCTCGGCGCTCGGCGCCTACGTGTTCGAGCGGCTCGGCCGGACCGGTACGCTCGATCTCGTGATCAGCCTTTGCTACATGATCTTCCTCGGCACGATCGGCGCGATCATGCTGTGGGAAGCGGTCCGCTCGATGCTGCGCAGCCGCCGCGGCGAGGCGCCGACGCTGCGCCGGCCCGGCCAGCACAACTGGGTGCACGGCCTCCCCTTCAAGATCCGCTTCCGCCGCTCCAGGCTCTATGTCAGCCTGCTGCCGATCACCGTGCTCGGTGCCGGCATCGGCTTCCTCGGCACGCTGCTCGGCATCGGCGGCGGCTTCATCCTGGTGCCGGCGCTGATCTACCTCCTGCGCGTGCCGACCTCGATCGTCATCGGCACCTCGCTCTTGCAGACGCTCGGCACCATGGCCACCGCCACGGTGCTGCACTCCGTCGGCACCGGCACGGTGGATGCCGTGCTCGCCCTCATCCTGATGATCGGCGGCGTCATCGGCGCGCAGTTCGGCGCGCAGATGGGCCTCAAGCTGCGCGGCGAGGTGCTGCGCGGGCTGATGGGCCTCTTGGTGCTCACCGTCGGCATCCGCTTCGCCGTCGAGCTCGTGGCGGTGCCGCGCGACCTGTTCTCGCTGGCGGTGCTGTCATGGTGAGGCGCCTCGCCCTCGCCCTGCTGGCCGCGCTCGCGACGGCGGCGCCGGCCGCGGCCGAGACGCTCGTCGCCTCGGTCTCCTCCTCGCGGATCGAGATCTCGTCGGATTTCTCCGGCACCACGCTCGTCGTCTTCGGCGTCGTCGAGCGCGATGCGGCCACTGTCGCGCGTCCGGGCGGCTACGACGTCGTCGTCGTCGTTCGCGGGCCGGACGAGGAGGTGGTAGCGCGCCGCAAGCAGCGCACCTTCGGCATCTGGGTGAACCGGGAATCGGAGCGCTTTCCGGAGGCGCCGTCGTTCTACTCCGTCGATTCCACCCGCCCGCTCGACGAGATCACCAGCCCGGAGATCCTCTCCGCCCACGACCTCGGCCTGCGCTACGCCGATTTCGGCCGTGGCCCCGGCAAGGGCAACGAACCCTTCCGCGATGCGCTCATCCGCATCCGCGAGAGCGCCGGCCTGTTCGCGCAGCGCGGCGGCACGGTGACGATGCTGACGCCGACCTTCTTCCAGGTCGGCGTGCCGCTGCCGGGCACCGTGCCCGACGGCCGCTTCACCGTGGAGATCAGCCTGTTCGGCGACGGCGCCCTGCTCGCCCACAACATCGCCGACCTCGCCGTCGAGAAGACCGGTTTCGAGGATGCCGTCCACGTCATCGCCGGCGAGCAGCCGCTGCTCTACGGCTTCGTCGTGGTGGCGATGGCGATCTTCGCCGGCTGGCTCGGCGGCGTCGTCTTCCGCCGCGACTGAGGCCGATCAGGGAACCGGCGACTTCAGCGCCCGCGGGCGGCCGTGAGGGGAATCCGGTAGAGCCGCTCGGTGCCGATCAGGTGCGCCACCGTGCGCGCCCGCGACAGCACCCGCGCGAAGGCGTGGTCGAACAGGTCGAGCCCGCCGGCGAGCGAGCCGAACGCCGGCAGCACCAGCCGGTGGCCGTCGGTGGCGAAGCAGCGCCGCCTGACCCCTCTGCCCCGCCCCACCACGGTCAGCGCCGGGTGCAGGTGGCCGCAGACCTCCCCCTCGACGAAGGTCGCCGACGGTTCGTGGCGGAAGACGAGCCCGCCGATTTCGGCATCTGCGGCCCGCGCGCCGCCGACGTGGTCGGCGATCTCCGGATCGTGGTTGCCGGTGATCCACAGCCACTCGCGCCCGCCGACGAGGGCCGCGAGCCGCGCCGCGTCCGCCGGCGACAGTCGCCCCGCCCCGCCACGGTCGTGGAAGGAATCGCCGAGCGCCACCACCCGGTCCGGCGCCAGCGCCGCCACCACGGCCTCGAGCCGCGTCAGCGTGATCGCCGTGTCGTAGGGCGGCAGCAACTGGCCGAGGCGGGCGAAGCTCGAGGCCTTCTCGAAGTGCAGGTCGGCCACCACCAGCGTGCGCGTCGCCGACAGCCAGAGCGCGCCGGAGGGGTGCAGCTCGACGGTGATGCCGCCGACCCGCGCGACGGCGAGCCCGGCCGGCGCAGCGGCCGCCCGTTCCGTCCCGCCCATCGCCGCCACGGCCCCCGTCACCCCATCGCCTCCTCGATCAGCTCCTCGGCGCTTTCGGCCAGGATCGTCTCGTCTGCCGCCCCCGACACCGATTCGCGGCCGATCTCGAGCAGGATCGGCACGGCGAGCGGGGAGATTCGCTCGAGCCTCTTGTGCACGATTCGCCCCCGGATGCGCGAGAGCATGTCCGACAGCCGGCCGACGTCGAGCAGCGTCCGCGAGGCGTCCTCCCAGGTGGCGCGCATCAGGATGTGGTCGGGCTCGTGGGAGCGCAGCACGTCGTAGACGAGGTCGGTCGACACCGTCACCTGCCGGCCGGACTTCTCCTTGCCCGGATGGCGCCGCTCGACGAGCCCGGCGATCAGCGCACAGGCCCGGAACGTGCGCTTCATCAGGTAGCTCTCGGCGAGCCACTCCTCGAGGTCGTCGCCCAGCATGTCGGCGTCGAAGAGGGCGCCGAGCGTCGGCCGGCCGCGCTCGAAGGCGCGCCCCATGTCCTCGAGGCCCCACACCGAGATGGCGTAGTCGGTGGCGACGAAGCCGACCGGCTTCAGCCCCAGCCGGTCGAGCCGCCGCGTCAGCAGCATGCCGAGGGTCTGGTGGGCGAGCCGTCCCTCGAACGGGTAGGCGACGAGATAGAAGCGGTCGCCCCGCCGGAAGGTCTCGACCAGCATCTCCTCGCGCGACGGCAGCACCGACTTCAGCTTCTGCATGGCGAGCCACTCGCCCACCTGCGGCGGCAGCGACGGCCAGCGCGACGGGTCGGCAAGCATCGCCCTCACCTCCGCAGCAAGATAGGTCGAGAGCGGGAACTTGCCGCCGGCATAGGCCGGGATCTTCGGCTCGTCGCTCTTCGCCCGCGAAACGAACGCCTCGGTCTCCCGCACGCCTTCGAGCTGCAGCACCTCGCCAGCGAACAGGAAGCTGTCGCCCGGCGAGAGCGTCTCGATGAAGTACTCCTCGATCTCGCCGAGCACCCGTCCGCCGCGGCCGACGGACGAGCGCTTGCCGATCAGCCGCACCTTCAGGAGCGGCGCCTCGATGATGGTGCCGACGTTCAGCCGGTACTGCTGCGCCACCTGCGGGTTCGTCACCCGCCACAGCCCGTCCTGCCCCTTGCGGATCTTGGCGTAGCGCTCGTAGGCCCTGAGCGCGTAGCCGCCTGTGGCGACGAAGTCGACGACGCGGTCGAAGGTCGCCCGGTCGAGCTCGCGGTAGGGCCAGGCCGATGTCACCTCGGCGTAGAGCGCGTCCGCCTCGAAGGCGCGGGCACAGGCCATACCGAGGACGTGCTGGGCGAGCACATCCAATGCACCCGCCTTCAGGGGCGGAGTGTCCTGCGCGCCGAGATAGTTGCCGTCCACCGCCGCCCGGCACTCCAGCACCTCGAAGCGGTTCGCCGGCACCAGCACCGCCTTCGACGGCTCGTCGAGGCGGTGGTTGGCGCGCCCGATGCGCTGGGCGAGCCGGCTCGCCCCCTTCGGCGCGCCGACGTGGACGACGAGATCGACGTCGCCCCAGTCGATGCCGAGGTCGAGGGTGGAGGTGCAGACCACCGCCTTCAGCCGGTTCTCCGCCATCGCCGCCTCGACGCGCCGGCGCTGCTCGCGGTCGAGCGAGCCGTGGTGGAGGGCGATCGGCAGGGTGTCGTCGTTGATCGTCCACAGCGCGTGGAACAGCCGCTCCGCCTGGCTGCGGGTGTTGACGAAGACGAGGGTCGTCTTGTGCGCCTTGATCAGCGCGTAGACGTCGGCGAGCGCGTGCGCCGCCGAGTGGCCGGCCCACGGAATGCGCTCCTCGGTGTCGAGGATCGAGATGTTCGGCTTCGCGCCGCCCGCGACCGTCACCAGCTCCGCCGGCGTCGCCACCCCGCCGAGCCATTCGCGCAAGCCGTCCGGGTCGGCGACGGTGGCCGACAGCCCGGTGAAGCGCAGGCCCGGCGCGAGGCGCCTGAGCCGCGCCAGCCCGAGCGACAGCAGGTCGCCGCGCTTCGACGTCACCAGCGCGTGCAGCTCGTCGAGCACCACCTCGTCGAGGTCGGAGAAGAAGCGGTCGGCGTCGCGCGCCGAGATCAGCAAGGCCAGCTGCTCGGGCGTCGTCAGCAGGATGTCGGGCGGCGCGAGCTTCTGCCGCCGCCGCTTGTGCACGGGCGTGTCGCCGGTGCGGGTCTCGACCGAGATCGGCAGCCCCATCTCCAGCACCGGCGTGCCGAGGTTGCGGGCGACATCGACGGCGAGCGCCTTCAGCGGCGAGATGTAGAGCGTGCGGATACCGGTGCGGGCCGGCGGGCGCCCGCTGACCCGGCCGCGCGCCGCCGCCTTCTCCGCGGTGAGCCGCACCAGCGTCGGCAGGAAGCCGGCAAGCGTCTTGCCGGCCCCCGTCGGGGCGATCAGCAGCGCCGAGCGGCCGGCGCGGGCGTGGTCGAGCAGCGCGATCTGGTGCGGCCGCGGCGTCCACCCCCGCCCGGCGAACCAGCCGGCGAATGCCGCGGGCAGGATCGGCGGCTCATCGGTCGGGGGCGGCGGGACGCGGGCGGTCACGCGGGCGCTCCGGCCGACGCGGCGCCCTGCCGCCCCCGCTCCGCTGCGCTTCGCGGACCCTCATCCGGCGCTGCGCGCCACCTTCTCCCAGCGGGGCTGGGAGAAGGGAGAGGCCACCTTCGGCATCTCGAAAGGATCAGCGTGTGCAAAACGACTGCCGCGTTCCCCTTCTCCCGCCTGCGGGAGAAGGTGCCCGAAGGGCGGATGAGGGCCGGCGCGCTCAGCGCGCCGGAGCCATAGGGCAGCAACCTATCGCGTCACGAACGAAACGGAAACACCGCTTCGTCACCCCTCACAGCTCCGCCACGCGCCCGTCGATGAGCGTGATGCGCCGGTCCATGCGGTGGGCGAGCTCGAGGTTGTGGGTGGCGATCAGGGTGGCGAGACCGGAGGCGCGCACCAGCGCCGTCAGGGCGTCGAACACCTGGCCAGCCGTCTTCGGGTCGAGGTTGCCCGTCGGCTCGTCGGCGAGCAGCAGCCGCGGCGCGTTGGCGACGGCGCGCGCGATCGCGACGCGCTGGCGCTCGCCGCCCGAGAGCTCCCCCGGCACGTGCGCGGCCCGGTGGTCGATCCGCATGTAGGTGAGCAGTTCCCGCCCCCGCCGCTCGGCCTCGCGCCGCTCGAGCCCGGCGAGGCGCTGCGGCAGCACGACGTTCTCGAGCGCCGTGAAGTCCGGCAACAGGTGGTGGAACTGGTAGACAAAGCCGACCGCCTCGCGGCGTACCCGCGTCCGCTCGTTGTCCGGTAGCCCGCCGCAGGGGCGCCCGGCGATGCGAACCTCGCCGGCCTCCGGCCGCTCGAGCAGCCCGGCGATGTGGAGCAGCGTCGACTTGCCGGCACCGGACGGGGCGACGAGCGCCACCATCTCGCCGGCGGCGATCGACAGCTCGGCCCCTTTCAGGATCTCGAGCCGGCCCTCGCCCTCACGATAGGCATGGATGACGCCGGAGAGCCCGAGCGCCTCGCCGTTGGGCAGATCGCTCATTCGCGCCGAAGCCCCTCGACCGGGTCGAGCCGCGCCGCTTTCCAGGCCGGATAGAGGGTGGCGAGGAAGGAGAGCAGCAGCGCCATCACCACGATCGTCACCGTCTCGCTCGCCTCCATGTCGGCCGGCAGCCGGCTCAGATAATAGAGCTCCGGCGAGAACAGCTCGGTGGAGGTCAGCCAGGCGATGCCTTGCCGGATGTTCTCGACGTTGAGGCAGACGACCGTGCCGAGCACGACGCCGGCGATCGTGCCGACGACGCCGATGCTCGCCCCGGTGATGAAGAAGACCCGCAGGATGGTGCCGCGCGTCGCCCCCATGGTGCGCAGGATGGCGATGTCGTGGCCCTTGTCCTTCACCAGCATGGTGAGGCCGGAGACGATGTTGAGCGCCGCCACCAGCACGATCAAGGTGAGGATCAGGAACATCACGTTGCGCTCGACCTGCAGCGCCTGGAAGAAGGTGGCATGGCGCTGCGTCCAGTCGAGAACGAAGGCGGGTCGCCCGGCCGCCTCCTCGATCACGGACCGGAACTCGGCCACCCGCCCGGGATCGTCGAGATAGACCTCGATCGCCGTCGCCTGGCCTTCCTGGTTGAAATAGAGCTGCCCCTCCTCGAACGGCATGAAGACGACGGAGGAATCGAACTCCGACATGCCGATCTCGAAGATCGCCGCCACCGGATAGGTCTGCACGCGCGGCGTCATGCCGAACGGCGTGACGGTGCCGCGCGGCGAGACGAGGGTGATGGGATCGCCGGCCGAGACACCGAGCGTGCGCGCCAGACGCGTGCCGATGGCGATGCCGCCGCCGGTGTCGAAGCCGTCGAGGCTGCCCTCGCGGATGGTGCCCGCGACGAGCGCGAGCTTGCCGAGATCCTCCGCCGACATGCCGCGCGCCAGCACGCCGGACGAGCCGGCCGCCGCCGAGATTAGCGCCTGCCCCTCGACATAGGGCACCACCGCCCGCACGCCGGGCACGCCGGCGAGCCTTGCCGTCACGTCGGCGAAGTCGGTCAGCGGGCCGTCGATCGGCTGCACCAGCATGTGGCCGTTGATGCCGAGGATCTTCGTCATCAGCTCGTTCCGGAAGCCGTTCATCACCGCCATGACGATGATGAGGGTGGCGACGCCGAGCATGATCCCAAGGAACGAGAAGCCGGCGATTACCGAGATGAACGCCTCGCGCCGCCGCGAGCGCAGATAGCGCCCGGCGATCAGCCATTCGAGCGCCGAGAACGGCGCGACGCCCGCCTTGCGCCCGCTGCCCGCGGCGGCGGACGTGCCGTCGGCGGCCGTCGACGTGTCTGTCACGAAAGCGGCCTCATCCCTTGAGCTCGGCGACGAGCTTGTTCACCGCCGCCTCCGTCGACATCGCCTCGCGCTCGCCGCCCGCCCGCTGCTTGAGCTCGACCTCGTTCTTCTCGAGGCCGCGCGGCCCGACGACGAGCTGCCAGGGCAGCCCGATCAGGTCCATCGTGGCGAACTTGGCGCCCGGGCGGTTGTCGGTGTCGTCATAGAGCACCTCGACGCCCGCCGCCTCGAGCTCGCCATAGAGCTTCGTGCAGGCGGCGTCGGTGTTGGCGTCGCCGGGCTTCAAATTGATCAGGCCGACGTGGAACGGCGCGACGGAGGCCGGCCAGATGATGCCGGCGTCGTCGTGGCTCGCCTCGATGATGGCGCCCAGCAAGCGCGACACTCCCACCCCGTAGGACCCCATGTGGACGGGCCGCTCGGCGCCGTCCGGGCCGGCGACCTTCGCGCCCATCGGCTCGGAGTACTTGGTGCCGAAGTAGAAAATGTGGCCGACCTCGATGCCGCGGGCGGCGACGCGCTTGTCTTCCGGCAGCGCTGCGAACGCCGCCTCGTCGTGTTTCTCGTCGGTCGCCGCGTAAAGCGACGTCCAGGCATCGACGATCGGCGTGAGATCAGACGAAAAGTCCGTGTCCTCGCCGGGAATCGGCAGGTCGAGCAGGTCGCGGTGGCAGAACACGGCGCTCTCGCCGGTGTCGGCGAGGATGATGAACTCATGGCTGAGGTCACCACCGATCGGGCCGGTGTCGGCCTGCATCGGGATCGCCGTCAGCCCCATGCGCCGGAAGGTCCTGAGATAGGCGACGAACATCCGCCGATAGGCGGCGCGCGCACTGTCGCGGTCGATGTCGAAGGAATAGGCGTCCTTCATCAGGAACTCGCGCCCGCGCATGATGCCGAAGCGCGGCCGGACCTCGTCCCGGAACTTCCACTGGATGTGGTAGAGGTTGAGCGGCAGGTCGCGGTAGCTCTTCACCGAGGCGCGGAAGATCTCGGTGATCATCTCCTCGTTGGTCGGCCCGAAGAGCATCTCGCGCTCGTGGCGGTCGGTGATGCGCAGCATCTCCTTGCCATAGGCGTCGTAACGCCCGCTCTCGCGCCACAGGTCCGCCGACTGGATGGTCGGCATCAGCACCTCGACGGCACCCGCCCGGTCCTGCTCCTCGCGGACGATCTGCTCGACCTTCTGCAGCACGCGGAAGCCAAGCGGCAGCCACGAGTAGATGCCCGCCGACTGCTGGCGGATCATCCCCGCCCGCAGCATCAGCCGGTGCGAGACGATCTCCGCCTCCTTGGGGGTCTCGCGAAGGATAGGCAGGAAGTAGCGGGACAGGCGCATCAAGGTCTCTTCGGTGCAAGAACGCGAGGGGCGCCGGGGCGCACGGGACGGCGAGTGAAGCCGCGCGGCCGCCAAAACACAAGGGCTCGGGCTTCTCGGCGACGTGCCCGCGGACGTGCGGCCAAATCAGGGCGGAAGCGCGGCGGCAAGGCGGCCCGATCGTGACCCAAGCGTTGTTCGCGAGTCCTCGCGGTCGTTCGCCGGCGTCCGGTGAAGGCCTTGCAAGGCACGGGATTCCGCCCCGAGCCCCCTTCGCAAAAAAGTTGGGCGATCGATGCACAAAATGATGACAACCCGATTTTCCTCCGCTAGAGTAGCAACATAATAAATGGCTGCCGATCACCGAGCCGATACGGCGCCAAAGAGGCATCGCGGTCTAAGTCTTGGGAGGAAGGCCCTCGGCGCAGCGCAAAGCTCGCAGCCGCCTGAAGTCCGGAAGAATCTCGACGGATCTCCGGGCGTCAGGAATGGGGGTTAGACGCGGAACTCAAAAGGGCAAGGCTTCGGCCTTGCTTTATTTTTTTGTGCCTACCCCTTCGATAACTCGGCTTCCTCTCGATGATGCGAATTCTCTATCGCGTCATCGCCACCGCCGATGCTGCCCGCTTTTCTGGCCCAGCGCCGGATAGCCGCGATCCGGCGCCTGGCTTAGCCAAATGAGGCAGGCCTGCTGCCATCGCGACAGCTCGGAGCGCCGCGAATGTCTCCTCCCCGGTCCAGCCATCGCTGGTGCCTGCCGTAGACTCAGGCGGCCGTCGGTACCGGATTCTGTGCTGCAAGCACGCGCCCGCGCCACTGCGGGTCGGTCGCCGCGATCAGCACCAGGCGGGCGAGTTCGCCGCGCGTGATCCGCCCGATCGCCGGCGGCGCCGAGACGAGGCGGCCGTGGCCGTCGGCCGGTCCGTCGAGGAGACCGCCGGGCCGCACGATCGTCCAGGCGATCGGCGCCGCGCGCAGGTGATCCTCGGCCTTCGTCTTCTCCGCCACCACCGCCCCGATCACCTCGCGCATGCGCGGCGACAAAAGCGGCAGGCTCTCGCCGCAGCCGAGGGACGTGACGAGCACGAAGCGGCTGACGCCAGCGGCCACCGCCGCATCGATGAAGGCGATGTTGCCGGCGCTGTCGACCTGCCCCTCCCCCGGCCGGCTGCCGAGGAAAGAGACCGCGACGGCACCCTGGCCGGCGACGGCGCAGAAGTGCGCGAGATCGGCGGCCACCATCGCATCGCCGGACACGACGCGGCCGCCCGCCGCCGCCACCGCGGCGGCACCGTCGACGCCGCGGGCCAGCGCCGTAACGGGGTGACCGACGGCCGTGGCCGCCGCGACGAAGGCGAGACCGGAGCCGCGCGTGCCACCGGCGACGGCGAACGCCGCGGCTTGGCGGCTCCGCTCCGGCCGGCCCGGCTCGCCGTCCTCAGAGGCCACTTTCCACCACCACTTCGCGGTCGCGCGCGACCGTCAGGGCGAGGTCGGCGGCATCGCTGATCTGCAGCGGCAGGCCGATCGCCTGTGCCGCCTGCACCACGCGCTTGTCGGCGGCCGCCGCGACGAGAGCCGCGTGCATCTGCGCCACCACGTCCGGCGCGGTGCCAGCGGGGGCGAACAGACCCACGCTGTTGGTGGATGCGTAGCTGCGCCTGCCCGTCACCTCGCGCAAGGTCGGCACGTCGAGGGCCGGATTGCGCTCGCCGCCGAAGGTCACGAGCGCCCGCAGCCGCCCGGGATTGGCGCGCATGAAGGAGGCGAGGCTCGGCGTGTTGATGAGGCCGGCCGAGGCGCGCCCTTCCAGCACCGTCTCGAAGACGCGCTCGCGCCCCGGCGCCAGCACGTCGCGCAGGCCCTGCCCGAGGGCGAGTTCGAGGAAGCGCAGGTGCACGCTGCCCGGGTTGGAGCTCGCCACCGTGAGCTGGCGGCCGCGCGCCATCTCGGCGAAGGCGGCCCAGTCGCGCACCGGCGAATCGGCGGAGACGAACAGTGCCGTGGAGTAACCGACGGTGAGCGTCGCGATCGGCACGAGGATATCGAGCGAGGCGGCCGCGTTCGGCTTCCGCGACGCTTCCGCCGCATCGTACATCACATGGGTCAGCGTATCGCTGGCGAGCAGGCGCAGTTCGCCGCGGCCCTGGTCGGCGAGCGCCGTCAGCGAGCGCTGCATGCGGTCGGGCAGCGGCGGAATGTCGATCTCGATGCGGCGGCTCAAGGCGGCCGACAATGCGGCGCTGAGCACGTCGCACGTCACCGCGACGACCGAGCCACGCCCGTAGGGCACGTAGATGCGGACCGTCGAGGGAAGTCGGGTCTCGGCCTTGGCGCCGCCCGGCAAGAACGCCGCGGCGGCGAGGCCTCCCACCGCCACGATCACCGCGCGTCGGCTCGGCCCCCGGCCGGCGGCCCCCTCCTCGTCGCCTCCTCGCATCGGTCGAACCTCCCCGATGTCCACCCGGCACACCCGCGGCCGGCTTCCTCGCCTTCGCCTCGGCCGCGGCCCGAGAAGGCTCTTGGCGCCATGCTGGTCCGGGCGCCACGCCAATGCAAGCGCGGCACTGGGCCGATCAGAGGTCGCGAACGAACGGGATGTCGTCGAAGCCGATGCCGGAGGTCAAAAGCGCGTAGATGCCGGCGAACACCACGGCCGCGACCGCCGAGGTCACCAGCGCGACGCGCAGCATCGGGAAACGGGAGGGCGCGCTCGGCTCGGTGCCCGGCGTGATCTCGCCGACCTCGGCCTGCGTGCGGTAGCCCCACGGCAGCACCATGAACAGCACCAGCCACCAGACCACGAAGTAGATCGCCACCGCACTCGTCAGGGACACGCCAGTTCCTCCGTCCGTCGCCGCGCCGGCCGGTCAGGCCTGCTCCAGCTCCACAAGCGTGCCGCAGAAGTCCTTCGGGTGCAGGAACAGCACCGGCTTGCCGTGGGCGCCGATCTTCGGGTTGCCGTCGCCGATGACGCGCGCCCCCGCCGCCTGCAGCCGGTCGCGCGCCGCCAGGATGTCGTCCACCTCGTAGCAGAGGTGGTGAATGCCGCCCGACGGGTTCTTCTCGAGGAAGCCCTTGATCGGCGAGGCGTCGCCAAAGGCGCCGAGGAGCTCGATCTTGGTATTCGGCAGCTCGACGAAGACTGTCGTCACGCCATGGTCCGGCTGGTCCACCATCTCGGAAACGTGACCGCCTAGCGTATCGCGATAGACCGCCGTTGCCGCCGCGAGGTCCGGCACAGCGATCGCCACGTGGTTGAGCCTGCCGATCATCGACGCCTCCTCTTGCCCCCGCCCTGTCGCTCGACCACCGCCTCGCTCGCCACCGCATCCGTCGTGGCGACGACGCGGCAGACAGGCTTCTTGCCCCACCGCTCCGCCACCGCCGAACGGGCGGCACGCCGCAGCGCCTCCGCCACCAGCGCCGCATCGCGGCGGCGCGGCCGCGGGATCGAAACCAGCGCGCCCATCACCGCCTTTTCGACGATCTCCTCGAACAGCTCGCCGTCGGCATCGTGCTCGGGAATGCCGAGCAGCACCACCTCCGGCCCGTGCACCACCTCGCCGGCGCCGTCGAGGCCGACCGAGACGACGATCGCGCCGGCGAACGAGATCCGCCGCCGGTCGGCCATGCCCGATTCATCGGGCTCGAGCAGCAGCCTGCCATCGCGGTAGAGGTGTCCGAACGGCGCCTCGCCGACAATCGCGGCCGGGCCCGGCGCCAGGCGGACGATCTTGCCGTCGCCGCCCACGACGATCTCCTTGACGCCGAGCGAGCGGGCGAACTTGGCGTGCTCGGCGAGATGCAGCGGCTCGCCGTGGACGGGGATCGACACCTCGGGCTTCAAGAGCCCGTAGAGCTCGGCGAGCTCGTCGCGGCGCGGATGGCCGGAGACGTGCACGAGCGCGTCGCGGTCGGTCAGAACGTCGACGCCGCGCGTCGCCAGCGCGTTGACGATGGCGCCGACGGCCTTCTCGTTTCCAGGAATGGTGCGCGAAGAGAAGATCACGAGGTCGCCCGGCGACAGCGCCACCCGGCGGTGGTCGTCGGAGGCGATACGGGCGAGCGCCGCGCGCGGTTCACCCTGGCTGCCGGTGAGAAGCGCCACCACCTTGTCGCGCGGCAGGTAGCCGTAGGCCTCCTCGTCGAGCGGCATGCGCAGCCCGTCGAGGTAGCCGAGCTCGCCGGCGACATCGAGCACCCGCAGCATCGAGCGGCCCATCACGACCACCTCGCGATCGGCTGCCGTGGCCGCCATGATCACCGCCCTGAGGCGCGCAACATTTGAGGCGAAGGTCGTCACCGCCACCCGCGCCGGTGCGGCACGGATGATGTCGACGAGCGAGCGCGCCACGTCCTGTTCGGACGGCGAGCGGCCGGCGCGGATGGCGTTGGTGGAATCGCAGACGAAGGCGCGCACGCCCTCGTTGCCGATCTCGGCGAAGCGCTGGAGGTCGATCGCGCGGCCGATGCCGGGCGTCGGGTCGATCTTCCAGTCGCCGGAATGGACGACGGTGCCGAGCGCGGTGCGGATGACGAGGGCGTTCGGCTCCGGGATCGAGTGCGACACCGGCACGAGTTCGAGGTCGAAGGGGCCGAGCGTCCAGCGGTGGCCCTGCTCCACGACGGTCACCGGCACCGTCTCGGCGCCGAACTCCTCGCCCGCCTTGGCGGCGAGCAGGCCGGCGGTGAAGGGCGTGGCGAAGACCGGGGCCCGCAGCCGCGGCCAGAGCTCGATGACCGCGCCGTAGTGGTCCTCGTGGGCATGCGTCAGCACGATGCCGACGAGGTCGTCGCGCGCCTGCTCGATGAAGCTCGGATCGGGCAGGATGACGTCGACGCCCGGCGTCGTCTCGTTGCCGAAGGTGACGCCGCAGTCGACCATCAGCCACTTGCGGTGGCGGGGCGGGCCGATGCCGTAAAGGCCCATGTTCATGCCGATCTCGCCCACCCCGCCCAAGGGCAGGAAGACGAGTTCGCCGGCAGAGCGCTCGGGTGTGCGTGTCATGTCCTGGCCGTCCCCGCCGCTCCGAAGTGAACCTCGCCGGCGGTGATGGTGCGGCGCGCTCCGCTTTCGGTGCGCACGACCAGCCGGCCCGTCTCGTCAATCGTCTCGAATACGCCGCGCGTCACCTCGCCGTCGATCCGGACCGCCACCGCGCCACCGAGACCGGAGGCGCGCTCCAGCCAGCGGGCACGCACCGCCGGGAAGCCCCGGCCGTCGTCCCACGCCGCCGCCGCCTCGCACCAGCACTCCGAAAGCGCCGAAAATACCGCTTCCGCATCGACCGTCGCACCGAGACCGGCGAGTGAGGCCGCCGGATAGGGCAGGTCCGTCGGCGCATGGCGCACGTTGACGCCGATGCCGACGACCACCGCCATGCGCCCATCCGGCGCCCTCTCGGCCTCAAGCAGGATACCGGCCAGCTTGGCGCCGTCGAGCAGAACGTCGTTCGGCCACTTGAGCGCGATGCGGTCGCCGCCGCCCTGGGCGCCGTCGAGGGCGATCGCCGTCACCACTTCCGGTGCCGCGCGCCGGAGCGCCGCGTCCAGCGCGACGCCGGCGACGAAGCCGAGCGTGGCGACGGCAGCCGCATCGGCGGCGGTGACTGTCAGGAGGCTGGCGGCAAGGTTGCCCCGCTCCGTCGACCAGGCATTGCCGCGGCGGCCGCGGCCGGCGGTCTGGCGGTCGGAGACGACCCACAGCCGGCCGGTGTCACCGGCGCGCGCGCGGGCCAGCGCCTCCGCGTTGGTCGAGCCGATCTCGTCGAAGGCGGCGAGGCGGTAGCCTGCCGAGCGGGCGTCCGGTCCGAGGGTGAAGGCCATCCGCTAGAAGAGGCTCTTCGCCGCGTCGCCGGCCGCCGCGACGAGGGGGGCGGCGAAGACGACGAACAATAGCACCACGGCCCCGCTCGCGCCGAGCACGATGCGCAGCTCGTTCGGCATCCGCTCGAAGCCGGCAGCCGGGTCGTCGAAATACATGATCTTGACGATGCGCAGGTAGTAGTAGGCGCCCACCACCGAGGCGACGACGCCGATCACCGCCAGCGTGTAGAGCCCCGCCTCGATCGCCGCCAGGAACACGTAGAACTTGGCGAAGAAGCCGGCGAGCGGCGGAATGCCGGCGAGCGAAAACAGGATCATGGCGAACAGGAACGCCATCACCGGGTGGGTGCGCGACAACCCGGCGAGCTCGCCGATCTCCTCCACCATGCCGTCCTTGCGGCGCATCGTCAGGATGCAGGCGAAGGCGCCGACGGTCATGGCGAGATAGAGCGTCATGTAGATGATGACGCCCTGCACGCCCGCCTCGGTGCCGGCGGCGAGCCCGACGAGCGCGTAGCCCATGTGGCCGATCGACGAATAGGCCATCAGGCGCTTGATGTTCTGCTGGCCGATCGCGGCGAACGAGCCGAGCACCATCGAGGCGATGGCGATGAACACGATGATCTGCTGCCAGTCGTGCGCCACCGGCCCGAAGGCGTCGACGACGATGCGCACGATCATCGCCATCGCCGCCACCTTCGGCGCGGCGGCGAAGAAGGCCGTCACCGGCGTCGGCGCGCCCTCGTAGACGTCGGGCGTCCACATGTGGAAGGGCACGGCCGAGATCTTGAAGGCGAGGCCGGCGAGCACGAACACGAGGCCGAAGACGAGGCCCATCGAGGCCTCGCCGCCCGTCAGCGTCGCGGCGATGTCGACGAACACCGTCTTGCCGGTGAAGCCGTAGACGAGCGACATGCCGTAGAGCAGCATCCCCGACGACAGCGCGCCGAGCACGAAGTACTTCAGGCCCGCCTCGGTGGAGCGCTCGGAATCGCGGTTGATGGCGGCCACCACGTAGAGCGAGAGGCTCATCAGCTCGAGGCCGAGATAGAGCGCGATCAGGTCGCCGGCCGAGATGATCATCATCATGCCGAGCGTCGCGATGACGATGAGGATCGGGTACTCGAAGCGCTCGAAGCGGGCGGCGCGGGCAAACGCCACCGACATCGCGATCGCCAGCGCCGAGCCGATCAGCGACAGGATCTTCATGAAGCGGGCGAACTCGTCCATGACGAAGGCGCCGTGGAAGGTCGTGCCGTAGGTCGGGTCGAAGATCAGCACGATCGCCGCGACGATGATCACCGCCGCCGCCATGCCGGTGACGACGGGCGTCGAGCGCTCGCCGCCGAACACGCCGACCATCAGCAGCACGAGCGCGCCGACGGCGAGCAGCAGTTCCGGCAGCACCGGCATCAGGTCGGGGAGCGTCGCCATTTCCTGCATGACCCTCGTCGCGTCTTCCGTCTCGTGCTCGTCCAGGTCCGGCCGCGGCCGGGCTCAGGCGGATGGTCTCAGCGCACCGCCACCGGTGCGCCCGCCTGCGCCAGCTCCGCCGGCGTCGCCGCCCGGAGCTTCGCCTGCTCGTTTGCCTCCACCGCCCGCTCGACCTTGGCGACGAGGTCGGTGACCGAGGCGGCGGTGACGTCCATCACCGGCTTCGGCCAGACACCGAACAGCACCGTCAGCACCGCGAGCGGCACCAAAAGCGTCTTCTCGCGCAAGGACAGGTCGAGCATGCCCTTGAGGCTCGGCTTGTCGAGCACGCCGAACACCACCTTGCGGTAGAGCCACAGCGCATAGGCGGCCGACAGGATGACGCCGGTGGTGGCGATGAAGGCCACCCAGGTGTTCACCTCGAAGGCGGCGAGCAGCGTCAGGAACTCGCCGATGAAGCCGCTCGTCCCCGGCAGGCCGACGTTCGCCATCGTGAAGATCAGGAACACGACGGCGTAGAAGGGCATGCGGTTGACGAGACCGCCATAGGCGACGATCTCGCGGGTGTGCATGCGGTCATAGACGACGCCGACGCAGAGGAACAGCGCGCCCGAGACGATGCCGTGCGAGAGCATCTGGAAGAGGCCGCCCTGGATGCCCTGCTCGGTCGCCGTGAAGATGCCCATCGTCACGTAGCCCATGTGGGCGACGGAGGAGTAGGCGATGAGCTTCTTCATGTCCTCCTGCATCAGCGCGACGAGCGACGTGTAGACGATCGCCACCACCGACAGGGTGTAGACGAGCGGCGCGAAGTCGGCGCTCGCCACCGGGAACATCGGCAGCGAGAAGCGCAGGAAGCCGTAGCCGCCCATCTTCAGGAGGATGCCGGCGAGGATGACCGAGCCGGCGGTGGGTGCCTCGACGTGGGCATCCGGCAGCCAGGTGTGCACCGGCCACATCGGCATCTTCACCGCGAAGGAGGCGAAGAAGGCGAGCCACAGCCATGGCTGCATCGCGACCGGGAAGTCGTAGGCGAGCAGATCGACGATGTCGGTGGTGCCGGCCTGCCAGTACATCGCCATCAGGGCGAGCAGCATCAGCACCGAGCCGAGCAGCGTGTAGAGGAAGAACTTGAAGCTCGCATAGACACGCCGCGGCCCGCCCCACACGCCGATGATGATGAACATCGGGATGAGGCCGCCCTCGAAGAACACGTAGAAGAGCACGAGGTCGAGGGCGCTGAAGACGCCGATCATCAGCGTCTCGAGCACCAGGAAGGCGACCATGTACTCCTTCACCCGCGTGTGCACCGAGTGCCAGCTGGCGAGGATGCAGAACGGCATCAGGAACGTCGTGAGGATGACGAACAGCATCGAGATGCCGTCGACGCCCATCTTGTAGGTGATGGTGCCGCCGAGCCAGTCGGCCTCCTCGACGAACTGGAAGCCGGGGTTCGAGAAGTCGAAGCCCACCCACAGCGTCAGCGAGAACAGGAAGGTGACGACGGTGGTGACGAGAGCGACGCGGCGGATGTTGTTGAGCGCCGTCTCCTCCTCGCTGCGCACCATCAGGATGAAGAACACCCCGACGAGCGGCAGGAAGGTGACGATCGAGAGGATCGGCCAGCCGCTCATCAGTGAACTCCCCCGCCGGCGAACATCGCCCAGGTGATGAGCGCCGCGACGCCGATCAGCATCACGAACGCGTAGTGGTAGAGGTAGCCGGTCTGCAGCTTCACGACCCGGTTGGTGACGTCGATGACGCGCGCCGAGACGCCGTCCGGCCCGAAGCCGTCGATCAGCCAGCCGTCACCCTTCTTCCACAGGAAGCGGCCGATCCACTTCGCCGGACGGACAAACAGGAAGTCGTAGAGCTCGTCGAAATACCACTTGTGGTAGACGAAGTTGTAGATGAGCCAATGCTCTTCGGCGAGCTTCTTCGGCACGTCGGGCCTCAGCATGTAGAAGTAGAAGGCCAGCAGCGCGCCGATCGCCATAGCCACCGTCGCCGCCCACGGCACCCAGCCGGGGGACTCGTGCATCTCGTGGAGGATGTGGTTCTCCTCGCCGAGATAGAGCGCGCCCTTCCAGAAGTGCTCGTAGCCGTGGCCCATGAACGGGTCGTGGAAGACCATGCCGGCGAACAGCGCTCCGCACGACAGCACGAGCAGCGGCACCACCATCACCCACGGGCTCTCGTGGACGTGCTTCATCACCTCGGCCGGCGCGCGCGGCTTGCCGAAGAAGGTCATGAAGATCTGCCGCCAGGTGTAGAAGGCGGTGAGCAGCGCCGCGATCGTCGTCAGCCAGAAGGCGTAGCCCGCGAACATGTTGTGGCCGGCATAGGTCGCCTCGATGATGGCGTCCTTGGAGTAGTAGCCGGCGGTGAACGGGAAGCCGGTCAGCGCCAGGCCGCCGATCAGCATCGTCCAGAACGTCCACGGAATGTGCTTCCTGAGGCCGCCCATCTTGCGCATGTCCTGCTCGCCGTCGACCGAGTGGATCACCGAGCCGGCCGCGAGGAACAGAAGCGCCTTGAAGAAGGCGTGCGTGAACAGGTGGAAGATGGCGATTGAGTAGGCGCCGACGCCGAGCGCCGCGAACATGTAGCCGAGCTGCGAGCAGGTCGAGTAGGCGATGACGCGCTTGATGTCGAACTGCGTGCAGCCGATCGTCGCCGCGAAGAAGGCCGTCGTCGCGCCGATGAAGGTCACGAAGGCGAGCGCCGCCGGAGCCTGCTCGAACAGCGGCGACAGCCGCGCAACCATGAACACGCCGGCCGTCACCATGGTGGCGGCGTGGATGAGGGCGGAGACCGGCGTCGGGCCTTCCATGGCGTCCGGCAGCCAGGTGTGCAGCAGGAACTGCGCCGACTTGCCCATCGCGCCCATGAAGAGCAGCAGGCAGATCACCGTGACGGCGTTCACCTCCTGGCCGAGGAAGTTCATCGACTGCTCGCCGAGGCTCGGCGCGGCGGCGAAGATGATGTCGAACGACACCGAGCCGGTGACGACGAACAGGCCGAAGATGCCGAGCGCGAAGCCGAAGTCGCCGACGCGGTTGACGACGAAGGCCTTGATCGCCGCGGCGTTCGCCGAGGGCTTCTGGAACCAGAAGCCGATCAGGAGGTAGCTCGCGAGGCCGACGCCCTCCCAGCCGAAGAACATCTGCACGAGGTTGTCGGAAGTCACCAGCATCAGCATGGCGAAGGTGAACAGCGACAGATAGGCGAAGAACCGGGGCCGGTGCGGATCGTGCGCCATGTAGCCCATCGAGTAGATGTGCACGAGCGCCGACACGGTGTTGACGACGATCAGCATCACCACGGTGAGCGTGTCGATGCGCAGGCTCCACTCGACCGAGAGCGTGCCGGAGGTGAACCAGTTGGCGATGTCGATCGTCTGCTTGCCGGCGTCGCCAAAGCCGACGGTGATGAAGGCGACCCACGACAGGATCGCCGCCAGCACGAGGAGGCTGGTGGTGACGAGTTCGGCCGCCCGCGAGCCCGGCGCCGCGTCGTGGTGGTCGTCATGCCCGTGCGCATCGTGGCCCGCCCCGTGGCCACCGTGCGGCGCTGGGTGGCCGGCGAAGGCATGCGCGACGCCGTGGCCGCCGGCCGAAGCGCCGTGCGCCGGCGGCGTGTGGGCTGCGTGCGCGCCGTGGCCGGTGTCGCCGATGCCGTGGCCGTCCGGCGGCGCCGGGATGTGGGCCTTCGAGCCGACGAGCGTGATCAGCCCGGCGATCAGGAAGCCGACGAGGGGCAGGAAGACGATGAGATGATACACGCCGTCAGCCCTTCATCATGTTGATGTCTTCGACCGCGATCGAGCCCCGGTTGCGGTAGTAGACGACCAGGATCGCGAGCCCGATCGCCGCCTCCGCCGCCGCCACCGTCAGCACGAGAAGCGCGAAGATCTGCCCGACGAGGTCGCCGAGGTGAGCGGAGAAGGCGACGAGGTTGAGGTTGACGGCGAGCAGGATGAGCTCGACCGACATCAGGATGACGATGACGTTCTTGCGGTTCAGGAAGATGCCGAACACGCCGAGCGTGAACAGGATCGCCGCGACCGTCAGATAGTGGGAGAGCCCGACCGCCATTGTCGTCGTCCGTCCTCGTCGTCGTTGCGCTCGTCGCCGCCCGGGCGGGCGGCGGCCGTTCGTCAGATGCCCTTGCGGCGCCCGCGGGGCGCCGTCAGATACCTTTCCGGGGTGCGACCTTGCGCACCTCGATGGCGGTCGCCTTCGTGCGGGCGTTCTGCGCCGAGATCGACTGCCGCTTGACGCCTTCCTTGTGGCGCAGCGTCAGCACGATCGCCCCGATCATCGCGACCAGCAGCACCAGGCCCGCCGCCTGGAAGAAGTAGATGTAGCGGGTGTAGAGCAGCAGCCCGAGCGCCCTCGTGTTGCTGACCTCGCCCATCGGCGGAATCAGCGCCACGCCACCGCCGTCCGGCGCCGTCACCCAGGTGCCGAGCACCATGACGAGCTCGACCAGCAGCACGAGCCCGATCAGCGCCCCGATCGGCAGGTACTGCAGGAAGCCCTGGCGCAGCTCGACGAAGTCGACGTCGAGCATCATCACCACGAACAGGAACAGCACCGCCACCGCGCCGACATAGACGACGACCAGGATCATCGCCAGGAACTCCGCCCCGAGCAGCAGGAACAGCCCGGCGGCGTTGAAGAAGGCGAGGATCAGGAACAGCACGGAGTGCACGGGATTGCGCGAGGAAATCACCATGAACGCCGACGCCACCGTGATGGCGGCGAAGAGGTAGAAGAATAAGGTCTGCAGGACCATTCCTGACCCCCGTTCGGCGCCGGTCGATCCGGCCGCTCAGTCGCCGCGCGTTCTAGCCCGCCCGCGCGATCCCAGTCCACCGCCCGCCGGACGGCGGGCGGACACGCCGCACCCGAACCCGCCTCAGCGGTAGGGCGCGTCCATCTCGATGTTGCGCGCGATCTCGCGCTCCCAGCGCGCGCCGTTCGCGAGCAGCCGGTCCTTGTCGTAGTAGAGCTCCTCGCGCGTCTCGGTGGCGAACTCGAAGTTCGGCCCCTCGACGATCGCGTCCACCGGGCACGCCTCCTGGCAGAAGCCGCAGTAGATGCACTTCACCATGTCGATGTCGTAGCGGGTGGTGCGGCGCGTGCCGTCGTTGCGGCGCGGGCCGGCCTCGATGGTGATCGCCTGCGCCGGGCAGATCGCCTCGCAGAGCTTGCAGGCGATGCAGCGTTCCTCGCCGTTCGGATAGCGGCGCAGCGCGTGCTCGCCACGGAAGCGCGGGCTCACCGGCCCCTTCTCGAAGGGGTAGTTCAGCGTCGACTTCGGCTTGAAGAAGTAGCGCATCGACAGGAAGAACGCCGACACGAACTCCTGCAGGAGCAGCGACTTGGCGGCCTGGGCGAGCGACATCGGTCGAACCTCTCTTGTCGTCTCTGCCGGTCAGGACGCCATGCCGGGCGCCCAGCCCGTCAGCATCAGGACCGCCGCGACGATGAAGACCATGGCGAGCGAGATCGGCAGGAACACCTTCCAGCCGAGGCGCATCAGCTGGTCGTAGCGGTAGCGCGGCACCATCGCCTTCACCATGGCGAACATGAAGAAGACGAACAGCGACTTCAGCAGGAACCAGATCACCCCCGGCACCCAGTTGAAGGGGGGCAGGTCGATCGGGGAGAGCCAGCCGCCGAGGAACAGGATGGTGGTCAGCGCGCACATGGTGGCGATGGCCACATACTCGGCGAGCATGAACATCATGTAGGGGCTGGAGCCGTACTCCACCATGAAGCCCGCCACCAGCTCCGATTCCGCCTCGACGAGGTCGAAGGGCGGCCGGTTCGTCTCGGCCAGCGCCGAGATGAAGAAGATGATGAACATCGGGAAGAGCGGCAGCCAGTACCAGTTCAGGATGGTCAGCCACGGCACGCCGAGCGCGGTGGCGAGCCCGTGCGCGTACTGGGCGTGCACCACTTCCGACAGGTTCAGCGTGCCGGCGCAGAGCAGCACCGTGACGAGCACGAAGCCGATCGACACCTCGTAGGAGACCATCTGCGCCGCCGAGCGCAGCGCCGACAGGAACGGGTACTTCGAGTTGGAGGCCCAGCCTCCCATGATGATGCCGTACACGCCGAGCGACGAGATCGCGAAGATGTAGAGGGTGGCCACGTTGATGTCGGCGATCACCCAGCCCTCGGCGACCGGGATCACCGCCCAGGCGGCGATCGACAGCGTCGCCATGACGAGCGGCGCGAGCAGGAAGATGCCCTTGTTGGCGCTCGAGGGGATCACCGGCTCCTTGAAGATGAACTTCAGGAGGTCGGCGAACGACTGGAACAGGCCGAAGGGGCCGACGACGTTCGGGCCGCGCCGCATCTGCACCGCCGCCCAGATCTTGCGGTCGGCGAGCAGGATGTAGGCGATGATGACGAGCAGCACGACGATCAGGAGCACGCTCTGCCCGAGCATGATCAGGAACGGCAGCGCGTAGGTGGTCCAGAAGTCGCTCATCGGGCGCTCTCCGCCGCCGTGCGGGTCGTGTTCGTGAGGCCGCGTGTCATTCCGCGGCCTCCGCCATGCGGGCGCGGGCGAGCGCCGCGCATTCCGCCATCACGGCCGACGCGCGGGCGATCGGGTTCGTCAGGTAGAACTCCGTCACCGCCGACCGGAACGGCGCGCTCGACGGATCGCCGCCGCGTGTGCCCAGCCGCTCGACGGCGGCCGGATCGGCCGCCACCACCTGGTCGACCGCCTCGAGGTGCGGCACCGCTTCGATCATCGCCGCGCGCAGTTCGAGCAGCGAATCATAGGGAAGCGTCGCGCCGAGCACGGCCGACAGCGCCCGGAGCACCGCCCAGTCCTCGCGCGCCTGTCCCGGCGGGAAGGCGGCGCGGTTCGCCCGCTGCACCCGCCCCTCGGTGTTGACGTAGGTCGCCGGCTTCTCGGTGTAGGCCGCCCCCGGCAGGATGACGTCGGCGCGATGCGCCCCGGCGTCGCCGTGGGTGCCGAGATAGACGACGAAGGCCGAGCCCAGCCGGTCCATGGGAATCTCGTCGGCGCCGAGCAGGAAGACGACATCGAGGTCGCCCGCGCTCGCCGCCTCGAGCATCCCGGCTGTGTCGCGGCCGCCCTCGCCTGGCACGCAGCCGACATCGAGGCCACCGACGCGCGACGCCGCCGTGTGCAGCACCGCAAAGCCGTTCCAGTCGGCCGAAACCGCACCTGCCGCCACTGCCGCCCGCGCCGCGAGCGACAGCACCGCCGCGCCGTCGGGTCGCGACAGCGCCCCCTGGCCGACGATGATCAGCGGCCGCTCGGCCTTCGCCAGCACGTCGGCGAAGGTGTGCTTGCCGGCGGCGACGTCCTTGAGCGTATCGGGGCCGGCACCGAGATACTCGACCGGATAGGTCTGATCGACCGGCTCACCGATGACGCCGACCGGCAGCCCGCTTGCCCGCCAGCGCTTGCGGATGCGGGCGTTCAGCACCGCCGCCTCGCGCCGCGGATTGCAGCCGACGAGCAGGATCGCGTCGGCCTCCTCGATGGCGCGGATGCCGACGTTGAAGAGATAGCTCGCCCGGCCGTCAGCCGGGTGGAGCGCGGCGCCATCCTGGCGGCAGTCGACGCTCGCCACGCCGAGGCGCGTCATCAGGTCCTTCAGGGCGAACAGCTCTTCGGTCGAGGCGAGGTCACCGCCGATGGCGCCGACGCGGGCCGGACCCGCCGCCTTCACCTTCTCGGCGATGGCGGTGAACGCCTCCGGCCACGTCGCCGGCATCAGCCGACCGCCGCGGCGCACATAGGGCTGGTCGAGGCGCTGGGTGCGCAGGCCGTCCCAGATGTAGCGGCTCTTGTCGGAGAGCCACTCCTCGTTCACCCACTCGTTCAGCCGCGGCAGGATCCGCATCACCTCGCGGCCGCGGGTGTCGACGCGGATGTTGGAGCCGACGGCGTCCATCACGTCGACCGACTCGGTCTTGGCGAACTCCCAGACGCGGCCGGTGAAGGCGAACGGCTTGTGGGTCAGCGCGCCGACCGGGCAGAGGTCGGCGACGTTGCCCTGCAGCTCCGAGCCCATCGCGTGCTCGAGATAGGTGGTGATCTCCATGTCCTCGCCGCGCCCGGTGGCGCCGAGATCCGGCACGCCTGCCACCTCCGTGGTGAAGCGCACGCAGCGGGTGCAGTGGATGCACCGGTTCATGATCGTCTTGACCAGCGGGCCGATGTACTTGTCCTCGACGGCGCGCTTGTTCTCGTGGAAGCGCGAGCCGGAGACGCCGTACAGCATCGACTGGTCCTGCAGGTCGCACTCGCCGCCCTGGTCGCAGATCGGGCAGTCGAGCGGGTGATTGATGAGCAGGAACTCCATCACCCCTTCGCGCGCCTTCTTCACCATCGGCGTGTTGGTGAAGATCTCCGGCGCCTCGCCGTTCGGGCCGGGGCGCAGGTCCTTCACCGCCATGGCGCAGGAGGCCGCCGGCTTCGGCGGGCCGCCCTTCACCTCGACGAGGCACATCCGGCAGTTGCCGGCGATCGACAGCCGCTCGTGGAAGCAGAAGCGCGGGATCTCCGCCCCGGCGAGTTCCGCCGCCTGCAGCAGCGTCGATTCCGGCGCGACGTCCACCTCGGTGCCGTCGACGATGATCTTGGTCATCGGCTCATCTTCCCGTCACAGCGCGGTGGTCGTCCGTCATCGCCCTCACTCCGCCGCCTGCAGCGTCACGCCCGGCACGGCACGCGCCTGATAGGCGTCGATGCGGGCCTCGATGACGGGGCGGAAGTGGCGGATCAGGCCCTGGATCGGCCAGGCGGCGGCGTCGCCGAGGGCGCAGATGGTGTGCCCCTCGATCTGCGTCGTCACCTGCAGGAGCATGTCGATCTCGGACTTCTTCGCCTCGCCCTTCACGAGCCGCTCCATGACGCGCCACATCCAGCCGGTGCCTTCCCGGCAGGGCGTGCACTGGCCGCAGCTCTCGTGCTTGTAGAAGTGGGCGAGGCGGGCGATCGCCTTGATGACGTCGGTGGACTTGTCCATGACGATCACCGCGGCGGTGCCGAGGCCGGACTTGAGGTTGCGCAGGGTGTCGAAGTCCATGGCCAGGTCTTCGCACTGGTGCGCCGGCAGCAGCGGCACCGACGAGCCTCCCGGGATCACGGCGAGCAGGTTGTCCCAGCCGCCGCGGATGCCGCCGCAGTGGCGCTCGACGAGCTCGCGGAAGGGAATGCCCATCTCCTCCTCCACCGTGCACGGCTTGTTCACGTGGCCGGAGATGCAGAAGAGCTTGGTGCCGGTGTTGTTCGGCTTGCCGAGCCCGGCGAACCAGGCCGGCCCGCGGCGGAGGATCTCGCCGGACACGGCGATCGATTCGACGTTGTTGACCGTCGTCGGGCAGCCATAGAGGCCCATGTTGGCCGGGAACGGCGGCTTCAGGCGCGGCTGGCCCTTCTTGCCCTCGAGGCTTTCCAGCAGCGCCGTTTCCTCGCCGCAGATGTAGGCGCCGGCGCCGTGGGCGACGTAGCAGTCGAAGTCCCAGCCGTGGACGTTGTTCTTGCCGATCAGCTTGGCCTCGTAGGCCTGGTCGATCGCCGCCTGCAGCCGCTCGCGCTCGCGGATGAACTCGCCGCGCACGTAGATGTAGCAGGCGTGCGCGCCCATCGCGAAGCTCGCGATCAGGCAGCCCTCGACCAGCGTGTGCGGGTCGTGGCGCAGGATCTCGCGGTCCTTGCAGGTGCCGGGCTCGGATTCGTCGGCGTTGACGACGAGGTAGTGCGGGCGGCCCTCGGCCGGCACCTTCGGCATGAACGACCACTTGAGGCCCGTCGGGAAGCCGGCACCGCCACGACCGCGCAGGCCCGAGGCCTTCATCTGGTCGATGATCCAGTCGCGGCCCTTGTCGATGAAGCCCTTGGTGCCGTCCCACTGGCCGCGCTTCAGGGCGCCCTGGAGGCCCCAGTCGTGCTGGCCGTAGAGGTTGGTGAAGATGCGGTCCTTGTCGCTGAGCATCGCGGTGGCTCCCTCAGCTCTTCGTGCCGGCCGGCGCGGTGCCGGCGGGCGCCTTGTCGGCGCCGTCCTTGCCGTCCGAAGCGCCGGACGCCTCGGCCGGCTCCGGCGCCGTCTCGGCGATCTTCGGTGCGGCGGCGGCGACCTCTTCGCTCTTCAGCGGCGTCTTGCCCTCGGCGGCACGCGCTCCGGGCGAGTCGGACACCTGCTGCTCCGGCCGGGTCTCGTGCGGCCGCCCCATCTCGAGCGGCGCCTGGTCGTCGCCGTGGGCCGGGCCGGTGTCGCGATTGGCGGGACCGCGCAGGATCGCCTCCAGATCGGTGAGCGTGGTGGCCCCGCCCTCGGGCATCGAGAAGCTGCGGCCGTTCTGCGGGCCCGGCACCGGCGGGGCGCCGCGGGCGAAGCCGTCGATCAGCGCCTCGAAGCTTTCCGGCGTCAGGTCCTCGTAGGTGTCCTTGACCACCTGCACCATCGGCGCGTTCACGCAGGCGCCGAGACACTCGACCTCCTCCCACGAGAAGTCGCCGTCGGCCGACACGTGGAAGGGGTCGTGGTGGATGCGCCGCTTGCAGATCTCGATGAGGTCCTCGGCGCCGCGCAGCTGGCACGGCGTCGTGCCGCACACCTGGATGTGCGCCTTCTTCCCCACCGGGGCGAGCTGGAACATCGTGTAGAAGGTCGCGACCTCCAGCACGCGGATGTTCGGCATCTCCAGCATCTCGGCGATGACGCGGATGCAGGGCTCGCTGACCCAGCCCTCCTGCTCCTGCGCCCGCCACATCAGCGGGATCACGGCGCTCGCCTGCCGCCCTTCCGGGAAGCGCGCAATCACGGTGCGCGCCCATTCGAGGTTCTCGGGCGTGAACGCGAAGGACGCCGGCTGCTGGTGGTGAAGGCGACGGACGGCCATCAGCGATCCACCTCTCCGAAAACGATGTCGATGGAGCCCAGGATGGCGGAGACGTCCGCCAGCATGTGGCCCTGGCAGAGGAAGTCCATCGCCTGCAGGTGCGCGAATCCGGGCGCACGGATCTTGCAGCGATAGGGCTTGTTGGTGCCGTCGGCGACGAGATAGACGCCGAACTCGCCCTTCGGCGCCTCGACGGCGGCGTAGACCTCGCCCGCGGGCACGCGGTAGCCCTCGGTATAGAGCTTGAAATGGTGGATGAGCGCCTCCATCGAGCGCTTCATCTCGCCCCGCGAGGGCGGCACCACCTTGCCCTCGAGGGCGTGAACCGGCCCCTGCCCTTCCGGCCGGCGCAGCTTCTCCAGGCACTGCTTCATGATCCGCACCGACTGCCGCATCTCCTCGACGCGGATGTGATAGCGGTCGTAGCAGTCGCCGTTCTTGCCGATCGGAATGTCGAACTCGAGCTCGTCGTAGCACTCGTAGGGCTGCGACTTGCGCAGGTCCCAGGCCGCGCCCGAGCCGCGCACCATCACGCCGGAGAAGCCCCAGGCCCAGCAGTCCTCGAGCCGCACCACGGCGATGTCGACGTTGCGCTGCTTGAAGATGCGGTTCTCGGAGAGCAGCCCCTCGAGGTCGTCGACGACGCCGAGGAAGGGGTCGCAGAAGTCCCAGATGTCGTCGACGAGGCCAGCCGGCAGGTCCTGATGGACGCCGCCCGGGCGGAAGTAGGCGGCGTGCATGCGCGCGCCCGAGGCGCGCTCATAGAACACCATCAGCTTCTCGCGCTCCTCGAAGCCCCAGAGCGGCGGCGTCAGCGCGCCGACGTCCATCGCCTGGGTGGTGACGTTGAGGAGGTGGGAGAGCAGCCGGCCGATTTCCGAATAGAGCACGCGGATGAGCTGCGCCCGCTTCGGCACGGTGATGCCGAGGAGCTTCTCGACCGCCAGGCAGAAGGCGTGTTCCTGGTTCATCGGCGCGACGTAGTCGAGCCGGTCGAAATAGGGGATCGCCTGCAGGTAGGTCTTCTGCTCGATCAGCTTCTCGGTGCCGCGGTGCAAGAGCCCGATGTGCGGATCGACGCGCGTCACGACTTCGCCGTCGAGCTCCAGCACGAGGCGCAGCACGCCATGCGCCGCCGGATGCTGCGGCCCGAAGTTGATGTTGAAGTTGCGGACTTCGGCTTCAGGCATGGGAGGCCCCGAAGGTTGCGTCGAAGGACGGGCCAACTGGCAGGCCGCCCGCTGGCGTCACCCCCACTGCCCACTGCCCACTGCCCACTGCCGTCGCACCAGCGACCACTGCTGCCGCCCGCATCACGTCTTCGCCTTCTCATCGCCCGGCAGGACGTAGTCCGGCCCTTCCCACGGGGACAAAAAGTCGAAGGCGCGGAACTCCTGCGTCAGCCGCACGGGCTCGTAGACGACGCGCTTGACCGCGTCGTCGTAGCGGACCTCGACGAAGCCGGTCAGCGGGAAGTCCTTGCGCAGCGGATGGCCGTCGAAGCCGTAGTCGGTGAGGATGCGCCTGAGGTCCGGGTGGCCGGTGAACAGGATGCCGTAGAGATCGTAGGCCTCGCGCTCGAACCAGTCGGCGCCCGGGTAGATCGCAGTTGCGGACGGCACCGTGGTGGCCGCGTCGGTCTCGACCTTGACGCGGATGCGCAGGTTCTGGTGCGGCGACAAGAGGTGGTAGACGACGTCGAAGCGCTTCTCGCGCGACGGCCAGTCGACGCCGCAGGCATCGATGAAGGAGACGAACTGGCAGCGCGCGTCGTCGCGCAGGAAGCGCAGCACCTCGATCAGGCGGGTGGCGGACACCGTGACGGTGAGTTCGCCGAAGGCCACCGTCCGCTCGCCCAGCGCCGCGCCGAGCGCCTGGCCGAGATAGTCGGAGAGCTCGCTGAGCGTCTCGTCCATCGCCGTCTCCGTGGAGAGTGTCGCCGCCGCCACGATCAGCGCTCGATCGTGCCGGTGCGGCGGATCTTCTTCTGCAGGAGAAGAACGCCGTAGAGCAGCGCCTCGGCCGTCGGCGGGCACCCGGGAACATAGATGTCGACCGGCACCACGCGGTCGCAGCCGCGCACCACCGAGTAGGAATAGTGGTAGTAGCCGCCACCGTTGGCGCACGAGCCCATCGAGATGACGTAGCGCGGCTCCGGCATCTGGTCGTAGACCTTGCGCAAAGCGGGCGCCATCTTGTTGGTGAGCGTGCCGGCGACGATCATCACGTCGGACTGGCGGGGGCTCGCGCGCGGCGCGAAGCCGAAGCGCTCGGCGTCGTAGCGCGGCATCGACAGCTGCATCATCTCGACCGCGCAGCAGGCGAGGCCGAAGGTCATCCACATCAGCGAGCCGGTGCGCGACCAGGTGATCAGGGCATCGGCCGTCGTCACCAGGAAGCCGCGGTCGGCGAGCTCGTCGCTGACGCCCTGGAAGAACGGATCGTCATGGCCGACCGGGCGGCCGTGCTGGTCGAGGAGGCCGGTGGGCGCCTTGGCGACCAGCGGGCCCGTGGGCGCGGTCAATCCCATTCCAGCGCTCCCTTCTTCCACTCGTAGACGAACCCGACGGTGAGCACGCCGAGGAAGGTCATCATCGACCAGAAGCCGAACCAGCCGAGGTCGCCGAAGGCCACCGCCCACGGGAACAGGAAGGCCACTTCGAGGTCGAAGATGATGAACAGGATCGACACCAGATAGAACCGCACGTCGAACTTCATGCGGGCGTCGTCGAAGGCGTTGAAGCCGCACTCGTAGGCCGAGAGCTTCTCGGTATCGGGCGCCCTGAAGGCGACGAGGAACGGCGCGACGAGCAGCGCGGTGCCGACGAAAGCGGCGACGCCGATGAACACGACGATCGGGAGGTAGTCTTTGAGGAGCTCTTCCATGGATCGCCCTCGCTCACCACTCTACGACGCGCACCGCCAAGCCCGAAACAGGACCCGCTCTTGCGTCCGAGCCCGAGTCCCACGACATGCCAGTTCGGGCGGTTGCCCCAACGGGCGACCGCCGCTCCCCCCGTTGCGCTTCCTTCCCCTGATGCCCCCGAGCCACGATGAGCATCGAACTGGTTCTATTCTAAAGGCTCCACCGGGCGGAGCAACGCCTTGCGGCCGAGAGCCGCGGCGCCGCCCCCCGGCGAACGGGCAGAGGCTTATCCCACGCTCCCGCGGGTGGCAAGGCGCCCACCGGCCGGTCGACGACCGGCACGTCGGCGCTCACAGCTCCTCGAGGAAGCGGCCGTAGGCGTCCCGCACGATGAAGATGTGGGCGCGCATCGCCGCCGCCGCGGCGCTGCGGTCGCCGCGCAGGATCGCCGCCACCACCGCCTCGTGTTCGGCGTGCGACTTGGCGATGCGGCCGAGCGCGGCAAATTGCGCGCGCCGGAACGGCTGCACCCGCGTCCGGGTCTCGGTGGTGATCTCGGCGAGATAGGCGTTGTGAGTCGCCTGATAGATGGTGGCGTGGAAGGTCTCGTTGAAGTCGCGGTAGCGCACCGCCTCGCCGGCCCGCATCGCCGCCCCCATCGCCTCGTGCAGCCGCTCCAGCGCCCGCCGCTCGGCCGCCGTCATGTTGGTGGCGGCCAGCCCGGCGCAGAGCGCCTCGAGCTCGGCCATCGTCTCGAACATGTCGACGAGGCGCTGCGGCGTCGGGTGCGCCACCACGGCGCCGCGATGCGCTCGCGATTCGACCAGCCCGCTCGCCGCCAGCGCCCGGAGCGCCTCGCGCACCGGCGTCCGCGACACCCCGAATCGCCGCGCGAGCTCGCTCTCGTCGAGCGCCGCCCCGGGCGAGAGCTGGCCGGTGACGATCTCCTCGGCAAGCTGCAGCCGCACCTCGACCGCCCGCGTCACGGACTTCGTTGGCGCGGCGGGCGCCGTTTCGGCGGGCGAGGAGTCCACTGGGGCGGTTTCCCGTTGTTCTGCTTGTTCCGAATGTAGTGCGGTGGAGCGTGATTCACCCTCCCCTTGAGGGGGAGGGTCGTCGCGCCGAAGGCGCGGCGGGGTGGGGTGACCGCGCGCGGGAGCCCGCATGCAACTCAGTCCCCCACCAGTCTCGCAGTTCTTTTCGCCGCCTCCCGGCGGCGCCACCCCACCCCGGTGACCTGCGGTCACCGACCCTCCCCCTCCAGGGTAGGATGGGTAGGATGGGTGCCCTGCTGCAACGAGGTGCCCCATGCGCACCTCGAATGCGTCCCCCTCTCCAGATCGTTCCGGACTACCCCCTACCCCTCGTCCGCAATCGTGCTCACATGCGCCGCGACGACGCGCCAGCCGCCGGGAAAGCGCACCCACGTCTGCATCTGCCGGCCGACCAGCCCCGGCTGCACATCGCTGCGGAACTCCGTCGACACCGTCGCGAAGTCGGTCCCGAACGTCGTCACCACCGTGTTCGACAACCGCCGCGAGGGATGGATCACCGGCGCCACCCGCCGCCAGGCGCCGATCACCTCCGGACCGTACTGGTTCTCGGCGATGCCGAAGCGCACCACCGGCGCCCCGTCCCAGAACTGCTCGTCGAGGGTGTCGAAGTCGCGCTCCACCAGCGCCCGCTCGTATCGTTCGAACGCAGCCCGCACCTCGGCCACCACCTCCAGCCGGTTGATCTCGGGGCCATCGCCATCGAGCCCGCCCGCCGTCGTCTCCGCCACCCGCGCCCCGCTCCGCAGCACCGCCCCGCCGCTCATCCGACGGCGGCCTCCAGCGCCGCCAGCGGCGCCGTCCAGCCGACGATGCCGCCCTGCGCCCGCACCATGTCGAGCGTCGCCGCCTTGAACTCCGGAAAATAGCTCTCCGTCGCGTCCTCGACGAGCAGGCACTCGTAGCCGCGGTCGTTCGCCTCGCGCATCGTTGTCTGCACGCAGACCTCCGTCGTCACGCCGGCGAGCACCAGGTGCGTCACGCCCCGCGCCTGTAGGAGTTCGCCGAGCCTTGTCGCGTAGAAAGCGCCCTTGCCCGGCTTGTCGAGGACGATCTCGCCCGCCACCGGCGCGCAGGCGTCGACGATGGCGTTGCCCGGCTCGCCGCGCACAAGGATGCGTCCCATCGGCCCTTCGTCGCCGATCCGGAGCGTCGGCGCGCCGCGCGTCCGCTTCGCCGGCGGGCAGTCCGACAGGTCGGCCGCGTGCGATTCGCGCGTGTGCACCACCGTCCACCCGCGCGACCGGGCAAATGCCAGGAGCCGCGCCACCGTCGGCACGATCGCCGCCACCCGGCCGATGTCGTTGCCGAGGGTGTCGCCGAAGCCGCCCGGCTCGACGAAGTCGCGCTGCATGTCGATGACGACGAGCGCCGTCGCCTTCTCCGGCAGGACGTACGCATAGGGCTCGGCCGCGACGGTCAGCTTCATCCCCGCCCCTCTCAGTGTCCGGCCATGTGCCGGCCGATGGTGGTGCGGTCGGTCTCGGCGATCGGCGCGACATAGTCGATGCGCCCCTCCGACATCACCGCGACGCGGTCGGCGAGCTCGAGGATTTCGTCGAGGTCCTCGGACACGAGCAGCACCGCCGCCCCACGGTTGCGCTGGTCCATGATCTGGCTGCGGATCTCCGACACCGAGGCGAAGTCGAGCCCGAAGCACGGGTTCGCCACGATCAGCACGTCGACGTCGCCGGAGAGCTCGCGCGCCAGCACCGCCCGCTGCACGTTGCCGCCCGACAAGGTCTCGATCGGCGCGTCCGGTGAGGTCGTCTTCACCCGGTAGCGGCCGATCAGCTCGCGCGCCATCTTCCTGAGCGGATAGGGCTTCAGCCAGAAGCCAAGCCCGGCGATCGGCGGCTTGTCGAACGAGCGGAGCGAGATGTTCTCCGCCACCGACATCTTCGGTGCGGTGGCGTTCTTCAGCGGCTCCTCCGGCAGGCCGAACACCTTGAAGCGATCCATGTCGGCCCGCTTCGGCTCGAACGGCTGGCTGCGTACGACGATGCGCCCGTCGGTCAGCGGCCGCTGGCCGGACAGCGTCTCGATCAGCTCGCTCTGGCCGTTGCCCGACACTCCGGCGATGCCGACGATCTCCCCGCCGGCCACTTTCAGGTTCACCCGGTCGAGCGCCGGCAGCCCCTCGTCGTCGATGGCGCAGAGGGCTGCGAGCTCGAGCTTCGTCTCGCGGGCGTTGAAGGTCTTGCGGGCGGCGCGCTCGCGGATCTCCTGGTCGCCGATCATCAGGCGCGCCATCTCGTCGGTCGACATCTGGCCGACCTTGCCCGCCCCCACCATCCGCCCGCGCCGGAGGATCGACACCTCCTCGGTGAACGCCGTCACCTCGCGGAACTTGTGGGTGATCATCAGCACCGACAGCTCGCCGCGCTCGGTCATGCCGCGCAGGAGCCCGAGGATCTCGTCGGCCTCCTGCGGCGTCAGGACCGAGGTCGGCTCGTCGAGGATGAGGAAGCGCTGGTCGAGATAGAGCTGCTTGAGGATCTCGAGCTTCTGCTTCTCGCCCGCCGACAGGCTCGACACCGGCTTGTCGAGCGGCACCCGAAACGGCATCTCGTCGAAGAAGGCCTCGAGCCGCTTCGTCTCCTTGCGCCAGTCGATGAAGGCCGGCGCGTCGGCGCGGGCGATGACAAGGTTCTCCGCCCCCGTCAGGCTCGGGACCAGCGTGAAGTGCTGGTAGACCATGCCGAGCTTGAGGAGCTGCGCGTCGCGCGGGTTCTTCACCTCGACGTCCTTGCCGTCCACCCGGATCGAGCCGCGCGTCGGCTCGTAGAAGCCGAGGATGCACTTCACCAGCGTCGACTTGCCGGCGCCGTTCTCGCCCAAGAGCGCGTGGAACGAGCCGGGCCGGACCGTGATCGAAACGTCCTCGAGCGCCGTGAAGGCGCCGAACACCTTGGTCATGCCGACGGTCTCGACGCCGACCGCCGTCCGCCGGCCACCGTTGAGGGCCGGCGCCGGCGCGAGGGCCTCCGCCGCGCTCACGGCAGGGCCTCCAGCAGCGCGTCCGCCGTCGCCACCGCGCCGAACACGCCGCCCTGCATCTTGATCATCTTCAGCGCCGCGAGGTGGTTGCCGTAGTCGGTGGCGCCGCAGCAGTCCTCGAGCATCAGGCACTCGAAGCCGCGATCGTTCGCCTCGCGCATCGTCGTGTGGACGCAGACGTCGGTGGTGATGCCGGTGAGGATGATGTTGCGGATGCCGCGGGTGTGCAGGATCAACTCGAGGTCGGTGGCGCAGAACGAGCCCTTGCCGGGCTTGTCGATGATCGGCTCGCCGGCCAGCGGATAGAGCTCGGGAATGATGTCCCAGCCCGGCTCGCCGCGAACGAGGATCTTGCCGCACGGCCCGGCATCGCCGATCCCCGCCCCCATCTGCCGCGACCGCCAGCGCTTGTTCGCCGGCAGGTCGGCGAGGTCCGGCCGGTGGCCCTCGCGGGTATGGATGATCGTGTAGCCCTTCGCCCGCATCGCCGCGAGCACCCGGCCGATCGGCTCGATCGGCGCCCGCGTCAGCGACAGGTCGTAGCCCATGGTGTCGACATAGCCGCCCTTCCCGCAGAAGTCGGTCTGCATGTCGATGATGATCAGCGCCGTGTTCGAGGGCTGCAGGTTCCCGTCGAACGGCCAGGCATAGGGATCGGCGGCGACGGCGACGCCCTCCGGGGCGGCGACGGCACGGGCGAGAGCGGTCATGGCGTCTCCTTCTCAGTGCAGAGGGTCGGGGCGGCTCATTTCACGATCGACAGTTCGCCCGGTGCGCCGCGCAGCGCCCGCACCTTCGAGGAGGCGGCGATCATGATGGCGAGCGTCAGCACGTAGGGGGCGGCGTTGAAGAAATGGTAGCCCTGGCTCACGCCGATCGACTGCAGCGCCGGCCCGAGCGCGCCGGCGGCGCCGAACAGCAGCGCGGCGACGAAGCAGAGCAGCGGGTTCCAGCGCGCGAAGATGACGAGCGCCACCGCCATCAGCCCCTGGCCGGACGACAGCCCCTCGTTCCATGAGCCGGGATAGTAGAGCGACAGGAACGAGCCACCGACGCCGGCCATGAAGCCGCCGATGGTGGTCGCCACGAACCGCACGCCGAGCACCGAGACGCCGAGGGCGCGGGCCGCCGCGGCGGAGTCGCCCGTCGTCCGCACGATCAGCCCGGCCCGCGTGTTGCGGAACGCCCACCACATGACGACGGCAAGCGCCGCGCCGATGAAGAACAACGGGTTGATCTCGAGCGCCACCCGCACCTGCGAGATGTCCGACCACTCGCCGAGCGGGATCGACGGCAGCCGCGGCGCCGTCGGCTGGATGAACGGCTTGCCGAAGAAGAAGGCGAGCCCAACGCCGAACAGCATCAGCGCGATGCCGACGGCGATGTCATTCACCTTCGGCAGCGAGCAGAGGGCTGCGTGCAGCATGCCGAACAGCGACCCGGCGATACCGGCCGCGAGCACCCCCGTCCACGCCGAGCCGGTCATGTAGGAGACCGCGTAGCCCGTCATCGCCCCGAACACGAGGGTCCCCTCGAGCCCCAGATTGATGCGCCCCGACTTCTCCGTCAGGCACTCGCCGAGGCTGACGAACAGGAACGGCGTCGACACCCGGATGGCGCCGGCGAACATGGCGAGCGGCACGCTCCACCACCCGAGATCGGTCGCGACTTGGGTCGGGTCCATCAGCGCGCTCCTTGTCTTGAGAGACGACCGCCGCGGAGGGCACCCGTCCCTCCCCTGCCAGGGGGAGGGACAGCCGGCGAAGCCGGCAGGGTGGGGCCCGTCAATCCGAACTCAGGCCGGCGTTGGGACTGACAGGCCCCCACCTGCCGCGCTGCGCGCGGCTGTCCTCCCCCCTGGCAGGGGGAGGACCACGTCGCATGCTGGGCGGCCCTCACCGCTTCCCCCCGAAGATCTTGAACCGCCCGTAGAGCGTCTCGCTCGCGAGCAGCACCACGAAGATCAGGCCCTGCAGCACCACCATCGTCGCGTCCGGCAAACCCATCCGGCGCTGCACGAGGCCGCCCGCCGCGGCGATGCCGCCGAACAGGATCGCCACCGGCGGGATCGCGAGCGGGTTGTGGCGGGCGAGGAAGGACACCAGGATCCCCGAGAACCCGTAGCCGGCAATCAGCGAGGCGTTCGCCTTGCCGTGGATCGCCGCCACCTCGAAGAAGCCGGCGAGCCCGGCGCAGCCGCCGGCAATCGCGGTCGCCGCCACGACGAGCCTGCCGACCGGCAGCCCCTGCCCCTGCGCCGCCCGCACGTTGCCGCCGGTGACGCGGGCCGCGAAGCCGAACGTCGTCCGGCTCATCAGGAGGTAGAGCAGCACGCACAGCAGGATGCCGATCGGCAGCCCCCAGTGGACGTCGATGCCCGGCACGTTGCCGATCATGTTGGCCTCGCCGATCGAGGCGGTCGACGGCTTGTTCGGGCTCGCCGGATCGCGCAGCGGCCCCTCGACGACGAAGTTGAGGATCGAGATGGCGATGTAGAACATCAGGAGGCTGGCGATCGTCTCGTTGACACCGCGCCCGTAGCGCAACAGCCCGACGAGGCCGATCCACACCGCGCCGACGCCGACCGCCGCCACCAGCATCAGGAACAGGACGATCGCCGGCGGCGCCGTGCCGGCGAGCGGCAGCGCGATCACCGCCGCGGCGAGACCGCCCAGCACCAGCGCCCCCTCGCCGCCGATGATGACGAGGCCGAGCTGCGCCGGGATCGCCACGCAGAGCGCGGTGAAGATCAAGGGCGCCGAGCGCACCAGCGTGTTCTGCCAGGAGAACGAGGTGCCGTAGCCGCCGACCCACAGAAGCTGGAAGAACTGCGCCGGCGACTGTCCGAGCGCCAGCAGGAACAGCGAGAACAGCGCCGCCGAGACGATCAGCGCGAAGATCGGGATCGCGAGATACTCGGCCGAGCGGCCGATCCGGTCCCGCCACTCCGCCATCCCCGCCCCGGCGGAGACACCCGTCCCGTCTCTCACGGCATCGCTCACGGCACGCCCTCCCCGGAAACCACAGGCGGGATCGCGGCCGGGCGCGGACGCCCGGCCGTCTTGCGGGATGCGTCAGCTCGTCGAGCCGACGACGCCGTCGACGAGGAAGCTCGTCTGCTCGAGCCAGACGTCGTAGGCGTCATGCTCGGTGCCGGCCGGGATCACCTCCTTGCCGGTGTTGTCCTTCATCGGGCCCTGGTAGATCACCTTGCCGGCGCGCAGCTCCGCCTTCGCCTGCTCGCACGCGGCGCGGATGAGGTCGGTCGAGGCCGCCCCGTAGGCGGTGTTCTGCACGTAGTCCTTGTCGTAGCCGCCACGGACGAAGTTCGGCAGCGTGCCGCCGGTCGCCAGGATGTCGGCGAACTCCTTGTAGATCGTCACCCACTTGTACTCGGCGCCGGTGAGGAAGCCCTTCGGCGCGAGGTCGGCCTGGCTGGCATTGTGGCCGCAGGTCATGACGCCGCGACGCTCGGCCGTCTCGATGACGACCTTCGGGCTGTCGACGTGGCAGGTGATGACTTCCGCCCCGGCGTCGATCAGCGCGTTCGTCGCCTCGGCCTCGCGCACCGGCATCGACCACTCGCCGGTGAACACCACCTGCACCTTGGCGTCCGGGTTGACGCTCTTGGCGCCCAGCGTGAACGAGTTGATGTTGAGGAGCACCGTCGGGATGGGCTTCGCCGCCACGAAGCCGAGCTTGCCGGCCTTCGAGGCGAGGCCGGCGGCGATGCCGTCGACATAGTGCGCCTGGTCGAGATAGCAGAAATAGCTGCCGGCGTTCTTCGGCGCACTGTCGGTCCAGAGACCCGCGGCGTGGCGGAACTGCACGTCCGGGAACTTCTTCGCCATCTCCAGCATGTACGGGTCGTAGTAGCCGAAGGACGTCGCGAAGATCAGGTTCGCCCCGTCGAGCTCGATCATGCTCTCCATCGACTTCGACACGGCGATCGTCTCGGGGACGTTCTCCTCCTCGATCACCGTGATGCCCGGCACCTCCCTCAGCGCCGCGGCGGCCACCGCGTGCGCCTGGTTCCAGCCATAGTCGTCGCGCGGTCCGACATAGACGATGCCGACGGTGAGGCCGGACGCCCGTGCCGGCCGGATGCCGCCGAGCCCGGCACCGGCCACCAGCGCCCCGGCGGCGACGCCTTTCAGCAGCGTCCGGCGGTCGAGCGAGAAGCCGCCGGCCGCGCCGAGGCCGCCCGAGGCGGCGAGGCGGCGCGAGGCACCGAGGGTCGGCAGCAGCGTCCGCCGGCCCGCTGCGCCCGGCCGCGAAGTGTCGTCGTGCATGAGAAGCGCTCCCCTGAGGTTCCAGCCGGCCGCCCCCGCGCCCCCGCGTGCGGCCTCTGAACAGGAGAATTGCAACCGACGTGCCAAGCGGCCCGGACGGCGGTTTCCCGCCGCGCGGGAAGCGTCGGCCGCCTGCGCCAACCCGAATCACTACACTCGTAAGATTAAAATCTGTGCAATCTTGCTGCGCTTGTATGCATCTTGTATGCGGGGGGAGATGGCCGTTCGTGTTCTGACGGAGTGGCCAGGTCCGACCGCAAGCGACGTTCACGCCGCGATCGCCACCCTCTCCATCGCCCCCAATCGTCAGCCCCTCGACCACCCCCCCTCTCGGTCGTCACCCTCTCCGTCGTCACCCTCTCTGTCGTCACCCTCTCCGTCGTCACCCCATCCGTCGTCACCCCGGACCAGCGAGCCGCAGGCGAGCGCCGATCCGGGGCCCAGCGTCAGACCCCGCGCCGCAGGCGCGGCTTTGGCGTCGCGCGTCCCGCGCGACGTGTCTTCTCCTGGATCCCGGATCGGCGCTCGGCTGCGCCTCGCTGGTCCGGGATGACGGCCGAGGGGAGGCGTGCGTTTTCCCTCCCCCCTCGTGTGGGAGAGCCTGCCCCGGACTTGATCCGGGGTGGCGGGCGAAGCCCGCCGGAGGGGGCCGCCGCGCAACGCGCGGCGGTACGGCGCGGATCGCCGGACGTTGTCCCTCCCCTGCCAGGGGGAGGGACAGACCGCGAAGCGGTCAGGGTGGGGCCAGTGAATCGCGGGCTCGGCCCCTCGATCGTCGCAGTCCGGATTGACGGGCCCCACCCTGGCGACCTGCGGTCGCCTGTCCCTCCCCCTGGCAGGGGAGGGACGAAACCGCTGCCGCCGAACCTTCCCCACTGTCCACTGCCGACTGCCTACTGCCCACTGCCGAAAGCCACCACCGGCCCCCGGCAATAGGAATAAAACCCTTGACACGGACACCATCCCCATCCACACTTCCCCTGTCCACTCGGAGGGGCGCAGCCGGGGGCGTACCGGTGCCCGCGGGGTGGACGGCGGTGACCCGCGGCTGGAGAAGACGCGCAAACTCCTTCCCCGGGGGGATCGTGGGTAAAGCCTCCCGCCGCCACCACGAGCGGCGTCCCGGGCCTCCGCGAGGGCGGAGGCAGCGTCACCTTCAACGGTGACGCCAGGGAGTAGCGCCTGCGGCGACCAAGGCGAGGAAAGCGCGCCGGCCCGCAGACCGCCAGGGGGAGCACCGGGACCCAGGCAACACCGCACACACGGGGCGCCGGAAGGCGCGGGTGCCGCAAGGCACCCTGCGGCGGGCAACCGCCGCCACCACTACGGATTGCGCCGATCGGCGCCCCGTCCCCTCCATTGGAGGGGGAGACGACGAGCAAAACCCCGGCGGGAGACCGCGCGGGGGTGGGGGTGTTTCAGCCGAGGGTGGAAGAGCTTGGAGGACGGCGGCAGCAAATGCGACGCGGTTTTCCACGCATGCGCCCGACGCGCGCGCGCCCTCCCCCCTCGTGGGGGAGGTGGCGGGCGAAGCCCGACGGAGGGGGCCGCCGCGCAACGCGCGGCGGTACGGCGTTGGCGACTGTCGAACCGTCGCACCGTCGTCGGCTGTCGCCGCCGACGGCCCTCCCCGGTCCGCTTACGCGGCCCGACCCTCCCACAGGGGGAGGGTGGGTGCCCGCAGCAGGCGCCGCTGCCACCGTCAAGGCCCACCGCCGCTGCCCACCGCCACGCACCACCGTCCACTGCCCCCTTCCCCACCCCTCCCCGCTGGCGGCGCAGCCGTCGCCGCGCTACCCTCGCCGCCGCCCCAACTCCGGGCCCGGCCGCGCGGCCTCCTCCGCTGGCCGTTCCTCCAGTCCGCCACGGAATGCCGATGCCCCGTGAGACCACGCCGAAGCCGTTGCTCGTCCTGCAGGGCGAGATGATGCACCAGTCGCTGCCCTCGGTCGGCGCCGTCTATGGCGACACGGGCGAGGTGATCCTGCGCGGCCTCGCCATCGACGACCGGCCGGCCACCGTGGTGATGGTCTGCGAGGACGAGCCGCTGCCGCCGCTGGAGGAGGTTTCCGGCGTCGTCATGAGCGGCGCTGCCGTCATGGTCGCCGACCCGATTCCGTGGATCGGCCGCACCGCCGACTATCTGCGCGCGGCGGTCGAGGCGGGCGTTCCGACCCTCGGCCTCTGCTTCGGTCATCAGCTCCTGGCGAAGACCTTCGGCGGCCACGTCGCGCCGCTCGAGGCCGGCCCGGAATACGGCACCGTGACGATCGAGCGGACGGCGGAAAGCGCCGGCGACGCGATGCTCGGACAGGCGCCCGCCCGCTTCCTCGCCCAGTCGGCCCACCATCAGATCGTCGTGACGCCGCCGCCCGGCGCCGTCGTCCTCGCCCGCAATGCCAACGGCGTGCAGGCGCTGCGCTTCGGCGACGCGGCGTGGGGCGTGCAGTTCCATCCGGAGTTCGACGACGGCCTCAACCGCCTGATCATCGAGGCGATCGCCGACAAGCTCGCCGGCCTCGGCGTCGACACGCCGGCGACGCTCGCGGCGCTCACGCCCTCGCCGGACGCCGCCGCCGTGCTGCGCCGCTTCGGCGCCGTGCTGCGCGCCCGCGCCGCGGCAAAGGCGGCGTAAGTCCGACCCTCAGAGCTTGCGAAGCCAGTCGGCGAGCCGCTCGGCGGCAGTGCGGATCTCGCCCTCGTTGCGCGCACAGCAGAGCCGGAAGAAGCGCTCGCCGCCCGGGCCGAACGAGGTGCCGGGCGCGACGCCGACGCCGGCCTCGTCGACGAGGCGCTTGGCCAGCACCCGGGTATCGTCGATGCCGTCGATGGTCGGGAACAGGTAGAAGCCGCCGCCGGGCTTGGCATAGGAGACGCGGTTGCTCTCCGACAGCGCCGCCTCCAGGATCGCCTGCCCCCGCTTCGCCCGCTCGATCTGGTAGGCGAGGAAGCTGTCGCCGTGCTCGATCGCGGCGATGCCGCCGTGCTGCAGGAAGCTCGGCACGCCGGACGTCGTGTACTGCACGAGGTTCTCGATCACCTGGCCGAGTTCGGGCGGCGCCTCCAGCCAGCCGAGCCGCCAGCCGGTCATCGCCCAGTTCTTCGAGAACGTGTTGACGTAGAGGATGCGCTCGCCGTCCTCGGCGACGTCGTGGAAGGACGCCGCCCGCTCGCCCGCCGGCACGAAGCGGCCATAGACCTCGTCGGCGAGGATCCACAGCCCGTGCTTGCGGGCGATCGACAGGATCGCGGCGAGCGTCTCCTTGTCGGCCGTCCAGCCGGTCGGGTTGGCCGGCGAGTTGATGAGGATCGCCTTGGCGCGCGGGGCGGCCGCCATCGCCTCGAGCCTTTCGAGGTCGAGCGTCCAGCCCTGAGGGCGGTAGTCCATCGGCAAGAGCTTCACCGTGCCGCCGGCAAGTTCGATCGCCGCCGGCACGTTCGGCCAGGCCGGCCCCGGCACGATCACCTCGTCGCCGGCCTCGACGATCATCCGCACTGCGACGATGACCGCATGCATGCCGCCGACGGTGACGAAGAAGCGGTCGGGCTCGAACGGCCGGCCGAGCATCGTCGTGTGATACTGGGCGAGCGCCTTGCGCAGCGGCGGGATGCCCCGCTGCCAGGTGTAGAAGGTCTCGCCGGCGGCGAGCGCTCGGGTCGCAGCATCCGCGATGAAGGCCGGCGTCGGCAGGTCGCCCTCGCCCACCCACAGCTTCACCAGCCCCTCGACCTCGCGCCCGTAGTTGACGATCTCGACGATGCCGCTCTCCGGTGCTGCGCGCGAGGGGGCGGAGACAAGGTCGAGGACGCTGGGGCTGGTCATGGCGGTGGCTCTTGTGTCTTGCGGGCGCGGTTCTGCGGCTCGGGCGTCAAACCCGCGCCGGGCGCTCTTCGTTCGGCGAAGGCGCCGTTCTGGCGAGGCGCCGGACGCCCGTCAACTGCGGCACCGTCGCCGGCGTTCCGCCGCCTCAGCCGCGGGGCGCGCGGTAGAAGTGGTAGCGGTTGGCGCTCACCCCGTCCGGCACCGGCAGCTTCTCGTAGCCCGGCAGGTCCATCGTGAACGAGGTGATCACGACGCCGCCCGGCGCCATTCGCTTGGGCACCAGCGGCGCCAGCCACGCGCGCGTCGCGGCGTTGTGAATCTCGTCGCCCGAACCGATGTCGTTGTGCAGCAGCGCCGCCGGCGCGCCGACGCGCGGCCCGCAGAAGGCGAGCGTCTCGCGGATCTCGCCTAGGATGAAGTGGTGGGCGTCCGGCAGCATGTCGATCGGCGCCACCACGACATTGTCGAAGGCGTAGATGTCCCGCTCCGGCATCAGCGTGCGCATGTGGTCGAAGGTGCGTGCCATGCCGAGCCCGAGTTCGAGCACCGGCCCCGGCACATCGCGCACGAGTTCCACCGCCCGCTCGATCAGGAGCTTCTGCGCCGTCAGCCGCCGGATGAAGCTGTCGAGCCGGCTCATGGGCGGGCACCGAACGGTGTCAGGAAAATTATCCTCGGATGGCGTGGGCCGGAGTAGTCTATCGGCCGTGCCGGATCCTCGGAGCGAACCCTCCCCCCTCACCGCTTGCGGTAGAGCCGGTAGCGGCTCTTCTCGAGGCCGGGGGGGATCGGCAGTTCCTCGAAGTCCGGCAGGTCCATCGCCACACCGCTCGCCACGAAGCCGCCGGAGGCGGTGCGCTCGGTGATGAGCGGCGCGAGCCACTGGGCCTTGGCGAGGTCGGCGGTGGGGTCGCCCGTGCCGAGGTCGCAGTGGACGAAGGCGGCCGGCGCCTTCACGCGCGGTCCGCAGAAGGCGAGCGTCTCGCGGATCTCGCCGACGATCATGTGCTCGCCGTCGGGGATCGACGCCGGATGGGCCGAAACCGCCCGGTCGAACACGAAGATCTCGCGGCCGGGCAGGATCTCGCGCAGGTGGTCGAAGGTGCGGCCATTGCCGAGGCCGAGTTCCAGCACCGGGCCCGGCACGTCGGCGATCGCGGTGGCGATCTCCTCGAGCAGCAGCTTCTGGGCGTTCAGGCGGGCGAGGAAAGCGTCGAGACGGCTCATGGGCGGGCGCACCGGAGGCTCGGGGAACGGCGGGGCCGCGACCATAGGGCGCCGCCACCGGCCGGTCAAAGCCGGCCGGCAATCTCAAAAAGGGCTACGACCGGTCAAAGCCGGCTGGCGGACCGGTGCCCTGCCCTCACACCTCGCGGCGCAGGGCGTGCGCCAGCGCTTCCGGATCGGGCATGCCCTTGACGACGAGCTCGGGCGCGTCGCCGGAGGTGTAGACCGATACCGTGCCGACGTCGAAGATGCGGTCGACCAGCGTCTTGTCGATCTTCACCGTGCGGATCGACGACAGCTGCACCTCGGTGACCTGTTTCGACAGGATGCCGCTCGTCAGCGTCGCCCGCACCTCGTCGACCGTGAGCCGCGTCGAGCGGGCGATGATCCACCAGATGCCGAGCAGGACGAGCCCGACCCCGAACACCGGGATCAGGATCAGGCAGACGAGGAAGCGCAGCGGATAGTCGCGGAAGACGGCGGGGCTGGCGTCGTAGCGGGGCGGCATGGGTGGTCCTTCGCGGGCGGGGGCGGAGCGCCCCCGCGGAACGCGCAAGGTCGCCTGCTTCGATGGCCTTATCGCGACGCCGCGAAAAGACGGCCGGCCAAGGTGGCCGGACCGCCTTCTATCAGCCGCTCAGTTCAGCAGGAACATCCCGTCGACGCGCTTCCATTCGTTGGCGCCGATGAGGTGCTTGTGGGCGACCTCGATCGAGTGCAGCGGGCCCTCCAGTTCGCGCCGCCAGAAGTCGATGAAGCGCGTCAGCACCGGGAACTTCGGCGCCACGTCGTAATCCTGCCACACATAGGTCTGCAGCAGCGCCGGGTGGTCCGGCATCCGGTATAGGATGCGCGCCGTCGTCAGGCCGTAACCGGCCAGTTGCAACTCGAACGCGCTCGACCCGTCTTCGATCACTCGGTCCGTCATGGAACCCCTCACTGGTTGGCACCACGCCCGAAAGGCTACAGGCCCTTCCTTGCAACGAGCAAGCCAGATAAGAGTTTCCGTCAATGATTTCAGTCTGTTGGCAGCCTTCGTCGATGGCTGCTGACAAAGCGGCGGCTCGCTCGCCTGAACCGGCGCGCCGGGCGTGGCGTACCTCGCCATCATGACAACGCTCCGCCTCGTCCTCGCCGACCAGCTCGACCGCGACGTCGCGGCGCTCTCCGACCTCGATGCCGCAACCGATGTGGTGCTGCTGGCCGAGGTCGCCGAGGAGGCGACCTACGTTCCGCACCATCGCCAGAAGATCGCGCTCCTGTTCTCGGCGATGCGCCACTTCGCCGAATCGCTCGCCGCCGACGGCGTGACGGTCGACTATGTGCGGCTCGACGATCCGCAGAACTCCGGCTCGCTCGGCGGTGAGGTGCGGCGCGCCGTCGCCCGCCACGGCGCGAAACAGGTCGTCGTCACCGAGCCCGGCGAATGGCGTGTCCGCCGGGCGATGGACGGCTGGGCGGCCGCAGCCGGCGTGCCGGTCGAGATCCGCCTCGATGACCGCTTCCTGTGCTCCCGGGAGCGATTCGACCGCTGGATGAAGGGCCGCAAGGCGCCGCGCATGGAGCACTTCTATCGCGACATGCGCCGCCTGACGGGGCTGCTCATGGACGGCGACGCGCCGACCGGCGGGCGATGGAACTACGACGCCGAGAACCGCGGCCGCCTGCCGAAGGACGTCGTCGTGCCGGAGCGGCCGCGCTTCCCGCCCGACGCGACGACGCGCGCGGTGCTCGATCTCGTCGCCGCCCGCTTCCCCGACGGCTTCGGCGATCTCGGGCCCTTCGACTGGCCGGTGACCCGCGACGAGGCGCTCGCTGCGCTGGAGGGCTTCGTGGCCGACCAGTTGCCCGCGTTCGGCGACTACCAGGACGCCATGAAGCGCGGCGAGCCGCTGCTCTTCCACGCCCGCCTGTCGGCGGCCCTCAACATGGGTTTGCTCAGGCCGATGGAGGTCTGCCGCGCCGCCGAGGCGGCCTTTCGCGCCGGCGACGCGCCGCTGAATGCGGTGGAGGGCTTCATCCGCCAGATCCTCGGCTGGCGGGAGTACGTGCGCGGGCTCTACTGGCACTTCATGCCGGACTATGCCGGGACGAACGCGCTCGCCGCGACGCGCCCCCTGCCCGGCTTCTACTGGACCGGCGAGACCGACATGGCCTGCATCGCCGAGACGGTCGGCGAAATCCGCCGCGGTGCTTACGCCCATCACATCCAGCGCCTGATGGTGACCGGCAACTTCGCCCTGCTCGCCGGTCTCGCGCCGGTCGAGGTGGAGGCGTGGTACCTCGCCGTCTTCGCCGATGCCTATGAATGGGTGGAGCTGCCGAACACCCACGGCATGGCGCTCTATGCCGACGGCGGCATCATGGCGTCGAAGCCCTATGCCGCCTCGGGCGCCTATATCGACCGGATGTCGGATTATTGCGGCGGCTGCCGCTACGATCCGAAGGTGAAGACCGGACCGGACGCCTGCCCGTTCAATCCGCTCTACTGGAACTTCCTGATCGAGCACCGCGACCAGCTCGGGTCGAACCCGCGGATGGCGATGCCCTATCGCACCCTCGAGCGCATGGACGCCCGTCGCAAGGCCGAGATCCGCGCCGATTCCGGCCGCATCCTGGCCGCCCTCGACGCCGCGCAGCGCTGGCTGCCCAGGAATTAGGCGTACCGTCGGAGTGTCTTGCCCGGCTGTTTGGCACCGGTACCGTCAAGGAGATGGTCCGGCGGGCGGTGCCGCACACGCCGCCAGCGGAAACGCGTGTCTGGCACGCGGTCTGCAAGGTGGAGATACGAGTACCGGCATTCCCGCCGCGCGTACGAAGGCCGCCTCCCAAGCGACCGTTTCTCCGCCTCACCCGATATTGCCGGGACCGACGCGGATCAGGGGTGGTGCTCCCCGAAGTGAGCACCACCCCGACTTTCTTTTTCGGGGCACTCCGTCAGGCGACGCCGAGTTCGGACGCGACGTGGTCGGCGAGCGCCAGCGACGAGGTGAGCCCGGGCGATTCGATGCCGAACAGGTTGACGAGGCCGGGCACGCCGTGGTCGCGCGGGCCGCTGATCAGGAAATCCACCGGCGCCTCGCCGGGTCCGACAAGGCGCGGCCGGACGCCGGCATAGTCCGGCACCAGCCGGTCCTCGCGCACCGCCGGCCAGTAGCGCCGCACGGCCTCGGTGAAGGCGCCCGCGCGGCCGGGATCGACGGTGTAGTCGATCTCGTCGATCCACTCGACGTCCGGCCCGAACTTGCCGCGGCCGGAGAGGTCGAGGGTGAAGTGGACGCCGAGCCAGGCGCCGTCCGGCACCGGATAGACGAGGCGCGAGAACGGCGTCTTGCCGGAAAGCGAGAAATAGACGCCACGGCAGTAGCGCACGCGCGGCACGTGGGCCGCTGGAAAGTCCGCGAGCGCCGACGCCACCGTGTGCGCGGTCAATCCGGCGGCGTTCACCACCATCTTCGCCGACAGCGTCATCGGCTCGGCACCGCCGACCTCGAGCCGGATGCCGTCCTCGCCGACGGCGCCGCCGGTGAGCGGAGCGGAGAAGGCAAAGGCCGCACCCGCCGCCTCGGCATCGCCCTGCAGGCTCAGCATGTAGGAATGGCTGTCGATGATGCCGGTGCTCGGCGAGACGAGCGCGCTGTAGACGGAGAGCTCCGGCTCCAGCGCGCGGGCCTCGTCGCCGTCGATCATCTGGAGGTCGCTGACGCCGTTGGCGTGGCCGGTCGCCATCAGCTTCTGGAGATAGCCGGTCTCCTCGGGGCGGCCGGCGACGATCAGCTTGCCGACGCGGGCGTGCGGCAGGCCGCGCTCGCCGAGATAGGCGTAGAGCCGCTCCTTGCCCTCGACGCAGAGCCGGGCACGCAGGCTGCCAGTCGGATAGTAGATGCCGGCGTGGATGACCTCGGAGTTGCGCGAGCTCGTCCCCATGCCGATCGAGCGCTCGGCCTCCAGCACGATCACCTCGCGGCCGGCTTCGGCGAGCCGCCGCGCTACGGCGAGGCCGACGACGCCGGCCCCGATCACCACGCACTCGACGCTGTCCACCTCAGCCGATCCTCACAACGGGGTGCCGTAGAGATGCTCGGCGGCGACGCCGAGATCGGCGCAGACGAGGCCGGCGATGATGTTCCTGTGGCAGTGCTCGGGATGCTTCTCGAAGCACAGCAGGCAGACGCTGCGGCCGGCACGGACGATCGTCTCGAGCTCGGCGAGCTCGGCCTGCGCGCCGTCGGTCGCCATGTGGGCGTCGAAGATCGCCCGCATCTCGGCATGGCGGCCGGCGCGCGCGGCGGTGCGGCCGTCGGCCGGCGTGCCGAGGCCGCGCAGGTGCAGGTAGCCGATGCCGCGCTCGTCGAGCCCGGCGGCGAGCTGCCGCTTGGAAAAGCCCGGCCGGCGCGAGGCGGCGACGGCGCGCACGTCGACCAGGAGCTCGACGCCGGCGTCAGCCAGCGCATCGAGCACCGAGGCGGGCGTCGCCTGCTCGTAGCCGATGGTGAAGAGGGACATGGGACCGTTGTCTCGAAGCGGCGCGCTGAAGGCCGCATCATGCACGCCGGCGCCGCGGCGCCAAGCCCGGACGGCACCTCTTCGGAGGTCTCGCGCCGGCCAGCGGTTGGCACGGTCGTTGCTGCAGTGCACGCGCCGGGCGACGTCCGCCCTTCCCTGCGAGAGTCTGAGCGTATGAGCACCACCGAGACCACCGTCGAAGGCAACAGCCTGTTTCCGATCGTCCTCGCCGTCGTCGCCGGTGTCGCCACCGGCGTGCTGTGGGCCTACGCCAATCCGATCCAGCTGGTGCCGGGCGTCATCCAGTGGCGCATCTTCGCCTTCCTGCCGCCGCTCATCGGCATCCTGCTCGGCTCGAAGAGCGGCTTCATCTGCGGCTACATCGGCTCCGTCGTCTGGTCGCTGCTCGCCGGCACCTTCATTCCCGCCCACACGCTGATCGTCGACGGCATCATGGTCGGCCTTACCGGCTTCATCCCGGGCCTCATGTTCAACCCGGCGAAGAAGCCGATCGACACCACCGATCTCGTGAAGATCGCCGTCGTCTGCCTCGTCGTCGGGCTGGTGATGGTGGCGGCGGTGTCGGCGTCGCTTGCCTTCCTCGGCATCTTCCCCTTCACCTGGGCGCTGTTCTATCTCGGGCTCTCCGACATCGTGCCGATGCTGATCGGGACGCCGCTCCTCGTGCTGCCGGCGATCAAGGTCCTGAAGGGCGCCGGGCTCGGGACGATGGTGCGGTTCTGAGCCAGCCTGCCCACAGGAAAACGCAGTCGCCGTGCTGTCCGTCGAAGGCCTGAGCGTCGCCTACGAAGGCGGTGGACCCGTCGTCGCGCCGACCGACCTCGCCGTTCGCGAGGGTGGCCGGCTCGTCGTTTGCGGCGCTGCGGGCTCCGGCAAGTCGTCGCTCCTGTCGGCGATCGCCGGCGTGGTGCCGCGCCTGCTGCCGGCGCGCGTCACCGGCACCGTCCGCCTCGACCACACGCCGATCGCGACGATGCCACGGTCGGCGCTGTTCCGGGCGGTCGGCGTCGTCTTCCAGAACCTCGACGACCAGCTGTGGGACCTCGGCGTCGAGGACCTCGTCGCCTTCCCGCTGGAGAATCGCGGCGTTGCACGCGCCGAGGTTCGCGGTCGGGTGCGCGAGTTGCTCCGGGCGCTCGGCGTCGCCGACCTCACTGGCCGGCGGGTGCTGACGCTGTCGGGCGGCGAGCGGCGGATGGTAGCCCTCGCCGCGGCGCTCGCGCCGCGCCCCCGCCTGCTGGTCCTCGACGAGGCAACGACCGGCCTCGATCCCGCCGCCCGCGCCCGCCTCGTCGGCACGATCGACGCGCTCGGGCCCGAGATCCCGATGCTGGTCGCTGCCGAACAGGGCGCCGCCGCCTTCGGCCCGGTGGCGACTGAGGTGGCGCTGCAGCGCGAGGGTGCCCTCGTCGCCATGGCCGCAAGCGCCGCGGCGCTGAGCGATTCGACGTGGATCGAGGCGGGCTTGCCGCCGCCGCGGGTCGCGCCGCGCGCGCGGCCGGCGGCGACGCTCGGCCCGGTCCGCCTCGAGGTTGCCGGCCTGCGCACCGAGTTGAAGCGGCCGGACGGACGGCCGGTCGTCGAGGACGCCGGATTTTCGATCCGTGGCGGGGAGGTGGTCGGCCTCGTCGGCCGCAACGGCGCCGGCAAGACGACGCTGTTCCAGACGCTCCTCGGACTGTCGCGCCGCTCTGCCGGTCGCATCGCCGTCGACGGCGAGGATGCGACCGGCTGGACGCCGGCGCGGCGCGCCCGTGCCGTCGGCTACCTGCCGCAGAATGTCCGCCGCCTGATCTTCAACCTCACCCTCCTCGAGGAGGCCGCGTTCGCGGTGACCGGTGACCCGAAGTCGGCCCGCACGCCTGAGGCCCGCGAGACAGCCGCCGCGGCGCTCGCTGCCTACGGCCTGGCGACACGCGCCGAGGACAGCCCGTTCGCGCTGTCGACGCGGGCGCAGGGCGTGCTCGGGCTTGCCTGCCTCGCGGCGGCGCGGCCGGCGGTCGTCGTCCTCGACGAGCCGCTGATCGGCGGTGACCTCGCCGGACGCGCCATGCTCGACCGCTTCCTCGCCGAGTGCCGGACGGAGGGGCGCGGCGTGCTCATCGTCTCCCACGACCTCGACCTCGTCGACGCCCTCGCCGACCGCCTGCTGGTGCTCGCCGACGGCCGCATCGCCTACGACGGCCCGACGGCGGAAGGCTGGCGATCGGCCGCCTTCAAGGGCCTCGGCTGGCCGGCGCCTGAGCGCGCGGAGGCCGTGCTGTGAACGCGCTGAAGGAGCTCAACTTCTTCCTCAAGCTCGCGGTCGGCCTCGCCGTGATGGCGCTGTCGTGGGCGGTGCGCGGGCCGCTGCCGGCGCTCGCGGTGGCCGCCGTCGTGCTGGCGGTGATCGTCACCGCCCGCCTGCCCGGCGTGCGCGGCTACCTGAAGGGCATCGCCATCCTGTCGGCGCTGGTCGTCCTCACCTGGACGGTCAACCTCGCGCTGCAGGGGTCGACGCCGGCGGACGCGGCGCTGACAGCGGTGCGCATGGCGGCCCGCCTCGTCGCCACCACCGGTGCCTTCTATTTCATCATGGAGACGAGCTCGCCCGGCGCCATCCTGGCGGCGGCGAGTGCGGCGCGCCTGCCGGGCATGGTGACCCTGGTGCTGACGCTGGTGTTCGGCCTCATCCCGATGCTGCGTGACGAGTTCGAGCGCATCGCCGACGCCCAGCGCGCCCGCGGCATGGAGATCGACGGCGTGCCGCTGCCGGTGCGGCTGCGCTATGCGCTCGCCCGCGGCGTGCCGCTGCTCGTGCAGGCGATCCGCATGGCGCAGGCGATCTCGACGGGCCTCGCCGTCTCGGGCTTCGACCCGGCGGTGCGGCGGACGACGTGGAGACAAGTCGGGCTCCGGGTGGAGCCGCGGCTGCCGATGGAGGACGACAGACCATGAGCGCATCCGTGGCCGGGACCGATCCGCGCCTCGCAGGACGGCAGGCCGTGACGGTGGACGTGGCGGGACTGCCCGTCGAGCTGCCGATCGTGCCGATCAAGGACGACTTCGCCATCTCGCTGATGATGGTGATCGACATGGGCGTGCGCTTCGGCGAGCACGTCGGCCGGGCGCTCGCCGAACGGCTCAAGCCGCTGTCGCCGGAGATCGTCGTTGGCGCGGCGACGCTCGGCATCCCGGTGGCGATCGAGGTGAGCCGCGCCCTCGGGCTCGACCGCTACGTCGTGGTGCAGAAGTCGCCGAAGATCCACCTCGGCGACGCCCTCACCCGGACGATCACCTCGATCACCTCGAAGGGCGAGCAGCGCCTCCTGCTCGACCGCGCTGCCGTGCCGCTGCTCGCCGGCCGGCGGGTCGTCGTCGTCGACGACGTGGTGGCGACGGGCTCGAGCCTGAAGGGGACGATCGACCTCGTGCGCGATGCCGGCGGCGACGTCGTCGGCGTCGGCGTCATCCTCACCGAGGCGCACGACTGGGAGGAGAAGCTCGGCGCGGATGCCACGCTCGTCCGTGCGCTCGGCCACATCCCGCAGTTCCGCCCGGGCACCGACGGCTGGGAGCCGATCCCGGAGACGCTGTAAGCGGTCGCTTCTCGCTGCCAACAGCCGTCGCAAACGAAAAAGGGCGGCCTCGCGGCCGCCCTTCGTCGTTGGTAGAGGGTGGATGGATCAGAAGTCCATGCCGCCCATGCCGCCACCGCCCGGCATCGCCGGAGCGGCGTCCTTGCGGGGCTTCTCGGCGATCATCGCCTCGGTGGTGATCAGCAGGCCGGCGACCGAAGCGGCGTTCTGCAGGGAGATGCGGACGACCTTGGCCGGGTCGATGACGCCCATCTTGTAGAGGTCGCCATACTCGCCGGACTGGGCGTTCCAGCCCCAGGCGTTGTCGTCCTTCTCGAGCAGCTTGCCGACGATGACCGAACCGTCCGAACCGGCGTTCGAGGCGATCTGACGCGCCGGCGCCTGGATGGCGCGGCGGACGATCTCGACGCCCGTCTTCTGGTCGGCGTTCGCCGGGTTGACGCCGTCGAGCACCTTCAGCGCGCGCAGCAGCGCGACGCCGCCGCCCGGCAGGATGCCCTCTTCGACGGCCGCGCGCGTGGCGTGCAGCGCGTCGTCGACGCGGTCCTTCTTCTCCTTCACCTCGACCTCGGTGGCGCCACCGACGCGGATCACCGCGACGCCGCCGGCGAGCTTCGCCAGCCGCTCCTGCAGCTTCTCGCGGTCGTAGTCGGAGGTCGTCTCCTCGATCTGCGCCTTGATCTGCGCAACGCGGCCTTCGATGTCGGCCTTGGCGCCGGCACCGTCGACGATCGTGGTGTCTTCCTTGGTGATCGAGATCTTCTTCGAGCGGCCGAGCATGTCGAGGGTGACGTTCTCGAGCTTGATGCCGAGGTCCTCGGAGATGACGGTGCCGTTCGTCAGGATGGCGATGTCTTCGAGCATCGCCTTGCGGCGATCACCGAAGCCCGGCGCCTTGACGGCCGCGACCTTCAGGCCGCCGCGCAGCTTGTTGACGACGAGCGTGGCGAGAGCCTCGCCCTCGACGTCCTCGGCGATGATGACGAGCGGCTTGCCCGACTGCACCACGGCCTCGAGCACCGGCAGCAGCGCCTGCAGCGAGGAGAGCTTCTTCTCGTGGATGAGGATATAGGGATCCTCGAGCTCGACGCGCATCTTCTCGGCATTGGTGACGAAGTACGGCGAGATGTAGCCGCGGTCGAACTGCATGCCCTCGACGACTTCGAGCTCGGTGTCGAGCGACTTCGCCTCTTCGACGGTGATGACACCCTCGTTGCCGACCTTCTGCATCGCCTCGGCGAGGAAGCGGCCGACGTCGACGTCGCCATTGGCGGAGATCGTGCCGACCTGGGCGATCTCGTCGTTGGAGGTGACCTTGCGGGCCTGCTTCTTCAGCTCGGCGACGACGGCCTCGACGGCGAGATCGACGCCGCGCTTCAGGTCCATCGGGTTCATGCCGGCGGCAACCGACTTGACGCCTTCCTTGACGATCGCGGCGGCGAGAACGGTCGCCGTCGTGGTGCCGTCACCGGCGATGTCGTTGGTCTTCGAGGCCACTTCGCGCACCATCTGGGCGCCCATGTTCTCGAACTTGTCCTCGAGCTCGATCTCCTTGGCGACGGTGACGCCGTCCTTGGTGATCCGCGGCGCGCCGAACGACTTGTCGAGGACGACGTTACGGCCCTTCGGGCCGAGCGTCACACGAACGGCGTTGGCGAGAATGTCGACGCCGCGCAGCATCTTGTCGCGCGCGTCGGAGGAGAACTTCACATCTTTGGCGGACATCTTCGATTACTCCGGTAAACTTGGCTCAGGGGATCGATCGGTGGCTTCAGCGGAAGCGGCTCAGGCCGCCTTCTTCGCCTTCGCCACGGCATCGATCACGCCCATGACGTCGGTCTCCTTCATGATGAGGAGGTCCTCGCCGTCGATCTTCACTTCGGTGCCCGACCACTTGCCGAACAGGATGCGGTCACCGGCCTTCACGTCGAGGGCGACGAGCTCACCCTTGTCGTTGCGCGCGCCGGGGCCGACGGCGACGACCTCGCCCTCCTGCGGCTTCTCCTTGGCGGTGTCGGGGATGATGATCCCGCCCTTGGACTTTTCTTCGGCGTCGACGCGGCGGACCAGGATGCGGTCGTGAAGGGGCCGGAAAGCCATGTTTCGTCTCCTCGTTGAGAGGGCCAATGCAATTGTTCTGTGCGGCGCGCCGCGGTCGCGGACGACCAGCGGGCATCTCGCAGACCGGATGTGGCCCGGTAGCGGGAACCATTCAAGAGGGGGAACCAAAAATTTTGGCACTCGCCGAGGGGGAGTGCCAACACGTCCGAAGGCAACGACTGCCGTGCGCCGGACGCGGGTCCGCGCGGCCCGATGGGCCCGAATGACGGCGGCGTTTCAGGACGGTTTGGTGGGTGTACCAGGGCTCGAACCTGGGACCCGCTGATTAAGAGTCGGCAGATTTCCACTGATACCGACTCACCGTCACTGACATGCGCTTGTCTATCCCGCTGCGGCAGCTATCTTTTCTCACTCACCGTTAGCCGACGTGAGCGCCTGTCACACCGCATCGCTGTTAGCCGGACGTTAGCCCGGGAGAGATGAATGACCCGTCGAAAGTCGCTGTCCGACAACGGCGTAGCCGCCCTCAAGCCGAAGGCCACCCGCTATACCCTGCCCGACCCGGAAGTGCGAGGGCATTACGTCCGCGTGATGCCGTCCGGCCTCAAGACGTTCGTCGCGGTCGCCCGCGAGCCAGGTGGAAAACAGGTTTGGGCAACGCTCGGCTCTGCGGACCATATCGGCATCGCCGCGGCTCGGGAGGCGGCTCGAGAGGCTATCAGGCGCATCAAGGATGGGCTGCCGGCCGTCGCCGTCACCCCGCGCATAGAGACGTTCGGCGACGTCGCCGCGACCTACCTCAAGCGCCACGTTGAAGCGAAGGGCCTGAGATCGGAGCGGGAAATCCGGCGCTGTCTCGCCGTCTATGTGTTGCCGAGGTGGGCCGACCGGGAATTTGCAGCCGTCCGCCGTGGGGACGTTGCCGCGCTTCTGGACGCGGTCGAGGACAATCACGGGGCGCGGCAGGCGGACTACGTGCTGGCGATCGTGCGGGGCATCGCGAATTGGTACGCGGCGCGCAACGATGGGTACGTCTCGCCGATCGTTCGCGGCATGAGGCGCACGGCGCCGAGTAGCCGGAAACGCGACAGGATCCTTTCGGACGATGAAATCCGGGCGCTTTGGGCGACGGCAGGATCCAGCGGCACCTTTGGCGCCATCCTGCGGTTCGCCCTCGTCACGGCGCAGCGCCGCGAGAAAGTCATGTCGCTGCGATGGGAGGACATCGCGGATGGCGTTTGGACCGTGCCGAGCGAGGACCGCGAGAAGGGGACAGGCGGCGCCTTGCGTCTGCCGCCGCTGGCGTTGGGTGTCGTCGAGGCGCAACCGCGCATCGGGCAGAACCCCTATGTCTTTGCCGGCCGCGGTCCGGGGCACTTCAACGGCGTCTCGAAGGCTAAGGCCGCTTTCGACAAGGCGGCAGGGATCAACGATTGGTCCATCCATGACCTGCGGCGCTCGGCGCGTTCGCTGATGGCTCGCGCTGGTGTCCGGCCGGACATCGCCGAAAGGGTGCTCGGACACGTCCTGCAAGGCGTCGAGGGTGTTTACGATCGCCACCACTACCAATCGGAAAAGGCGGACGCGCTGGCGAGGCTTTCAACCCTGCTAGAATCCATTCTGGACCCGAAGGACAACGTCGTCCCGATGGCGAGGGCTTCGGTATGAAACAGACCGCTGACACTTCAGAAGCAGTGACCTATGCCACGGAAATCCTGCAGCGGATGCGAACCGAGAAGATTGACACCTTCTGCGGGGTGGAAGTCGCATGGCTAGGCGACAAGCAAAGCCGCCGCTTTGTGATCGAGATGATCAAGAAATTCTCGCGATGGCGTCCCGAAAACCTCATGGACGCTGTTGACCGCGCGCGCGGCGGATGGAGTGTCGCAGACGAGGCATTGCGAGAAATGATCCTTGAGGACATCAACAGCGGCCGTCCGCTCCCAACATATCTCGCCGCCTACAATATGGAGATCGTCGGCGGGCGGATACCAATGCGGCAAGGCAAGCAAAAGGCGGACTATTTTTTGCGAGACATTGCGGTCATGGTGGCAATTATTCTTGTCATTGAGCGGTTTAATCTACCGCCATATAGCCGCGATGGGCGAAATCCTTGCGCATGTGCCGTTGTCTCTGACGCACTATTCAATCTTGGCATGGGTAGAGGATACAAAGCGATTGCGGAAATATGGCGCCGCAATCGTCACAATGCCGGCGCGCCCTATGACGGGCAGGGCGTGCTAAAATAAGACGCCGCTTCATACGGCACCCCGGTCCGCTCACGCCGGCGTAACTGGGTCTCCACGTACTGCCGTGGCTCCCGATGGTCGGGCTTCACGGACAGCCGTGGAGTGCCCCATGACCAAGCTGCTCCGCTTCGCCGACCTGAAAGAGCGTCGCATCGTCAGCAACTGGCAGACGTTGCTGCGCTGGATCGACAGCGAGGATTTCCCGCCCGGCCGCAAGCTCGGGGCGAATACTCGCGTCTGGACTGAAGACGAGATCGAGGCCTGGTTCGCCGGCCGCCCGATCGCCTCGAAAGAGGCCGCTTAGTAGATGCCGCGCGAGTCGAGCGCGGCGCCGCTGGCGGGCGGCGCCGACGCTCGGGAAAGCGATCTGCTTGGCAGCCTGATCGACCCCGACAATACCGACGCAATCGTCTCGGCTCAAGCGCGCCGCATCGCGAACCGCTTCGGCCTGCCGTACCCCTACGCCCGCGTCGTCGCGCGTCACGCCTTCGGGGAGTGCGCGGCATGAGGACCGCCGCGGAAGTCGCCAAAGCGGTCCACGGAGACGTGAGCGGCCGCGACAAGGTGCTGGCTCCCGGGCCGGGGCACTCGCCACGGGACCGAAGCCTCAGCATACTTTTGTCGTCTACCGCGCCCGACGGCTTCATCGTCGACAGCTTCGCAGGCGATGACTGGCGGGTCTGCCGCGACCATGTTCGCCGCTGTCTCGGCATCGTCGGAAGCCGCGACGATGATCGTCGGGCTTTCGATCGCGGACGGCGGCGCCTCGCCCCCCGTGAGATCGTGTGGGAGTCGCCAGTCGACGAAAATCGTCGGTTGGAGCCGGATCCCCAGGCGCTTGGAGTGTGGCGGCCCGCTGCGCCCATCGCGGGGACGCTCGCCGAGCTCTACCTCACAGAACACCGCAAGCTTCGCGCACCGTTCCCACCGACGATGCGCTTCGCTCACGCCCCCTGTCGGCTGGTGGGCATGAACCTCCCCGCCCTCGTCGCCGCCGTGCAAGCGCCCGACCGGCGCGTTGTCGCGGCTCAAGCGACCTTCCTCAACCTCGCCACGGGGGCGAAGGCGAACGTGAGCGTGCCCCGCTGGACGTTCGGGAAGCTCGGCGCCGGCGCGGTCCGCCTAGCCGCGGCCGGGCCCGTGCTCGGCATCGCCGAGGGCACCGAAACGGCACTCGCCGCGATGCAACTGTCGGGGCTGCCGTGCTGGGCGGTGCTCGGCGCCGAACGCTTGGCGTCCGTCTGGCTCCCGCCTGAAGCAACCGAGGTTCACATCTTCGCAGACAACGACGAGGCGGGCCGTCGCGGCGCCGACAAGGCTGCAGAGCGGCACATCCGCGACGGCCGGCGCGTCATCATCCGCACCCCCGCCGAGGAATTTGGCGATTGGGCCGACCTCGTCGCGGACCTCGCGCGGGAGGATGCCGATTGAACGCGGTCCTTCAGATCCCCGGCGAACGTGTCGACGTGCGCGAGCCGCGCATTCGCCTCGTCCCACTCGCCCAAATTCGGCTTCGGACGGCCCGCCGCTACCTCGTCAAGGGCCTGTTCCCGCGGGAGGGCCTTACGCTGGTGTGGGGCCCTCCGAAGTCAGGCAAGAGCTTTTGGATGTCGTCGGTCGCGATGCACGTCGCGCTTGGGTGGGACTACCGCGGTCGACGCGTCCAACAGGGTGCGGTGGTCTATTGCGCCTTTGAGGGGCAGTCCGGTTTCGAGGCGCGTGTCGAAGCGTTCCGGCTCCGCTTCCTCACCGAGGAGCATGAGCCGGTGCCCTTCTACCTGCAGCCGGCGACGCTCGACCTCGTGAAAGACGCGGGCGAACTGATCGCGGCCATCCGGCTCAACCTCAGCGACACGCCGCCGGTGCTTGTCGTGCTCGACACGCTCAATCGCTCCCTTTCGGGATCGGAGTCCAGCGACGAGGACATGGCGGCTTATGTGCGGGCCGCCGACAGCATCCGAGAGGCGTTCGCGTGCTCTGTGGTGGTGGTTCATCACTGCGGCCACGACCATTCCCGCCCCCGTGGGCACACGTCCCTTACGGGCGCTGCCGACGCACAGCTTTCGGTGAAGCGGGCCGCCGGCGACGTCGTGATGGTCGAGGTGGAGTTGGCGAAGGACGGACCGCAAGGCGACGTCATCGCCAGCCGGCTCGAGTCGGTCGAGGTGGGCTTCGACGAGGATGGCGACGTCATCACGTCGTGCGTTGTCGTCCCCGTCGAGGGCGACGCCGTCCCCTCCTCGAAGCCGATGCGGCGCCTGTCGGATGGCGCGCATAACGCACTCAGGGCCTTCGAGGAGGCGATCGCCGAGTTGGGCGAGGGTGCGCCCAACTCCAACCACATCCCCCGCGACGCCACGGTGGTCACGCTCACGGCCTGGCGCCGATACGCCTACGCCCGCGGTATCAGCACGTCCGACGAGGAGCGAGCCAAGCAACAGGCTTTCAAGCGTGCCACCGAGGCGCTGATCGCGGCCGGTCGGGTGGCTGTCTGGGAGCAATACGCATGGCGGGTGGCATGAGGCGAACAAGGCAGGCGAACACCGAACACCCCTTTAAGGGGGTTGTTCGTGTTCGTTCGCCTGTTTGGCCTTCGCGAACAGGAGCGAACATGTTCGCCAATGTTCGCCTTGTTCGCCCCGTAGCTGATGCGACGCGGTCGCAAGATCAAGCCCCATCAAGATCCTTACAAGCTAATCCGCCATTTCGTGTGGCGGGGGGCCTAGCAAATTCCTCACATGGGTGGGGATAGGCACCGTGCTGGGGGTCACGGAGAGATTTTTTCCTCATTGCGCACTTGGGGGGTGCGCACTCACCCGCGCACCAGGCTGCGAACCTCGCCTAACTCCAGCAAATCCGCCGCTCTCGTGGTGCGCACCCTCCTCGTCGTCCGTGCGTTCTGGCGGCAGGGGTGCGCACCGCCGCGCTGCGAGGCTCGCGCCATGAGTAGGGCGGGCCGGGCGAGGGGCGCGGACCGGATGCGGCAGCTACGGCAGCGCCGCGCCGCCGGCCGGATCGTGCTCCCCGTGGAAGTCGACGAGGGGCGGCTCGTGGACGTGCTGATTGCCTCGCGTCGGCTTCACCCGTCAGCGGCGGACGACCGGGACAGCATCCGCCGGGCGCTCGAAGGTCTCATCGAGGCATTCCAGCTAGAGGCGTGACACGTCACGCCACGGCTTTCCCGATTGTGTCACGATCGGCGCAAATCAGGAGATCGCCATGCGCGTCGTTGCAGACCTCGACAACCAGTTTCCCAAGCAGAGTGCCTATGTGGAGCGTGCCGTGCTGGCGGAAGTGATGAGCGTCGCCGGGGCTTACCTTGGCGGCTCCGCTGCCTACCTCGAAGAACGGTTCCCCAACGACAAGGTGTCGAGGTCGCTGCTCACGCGAGCGACTGCATCCATGGCGACGAGCGCCAACAGCGCTGTCCTCGTGGAGGCAGCGCTTGGTGAATTCCTCAAGTCGCTGGCGCCGCAGAGCGCCGCAGCGGAGATCATGAAGCGGGGCGTCAAAGTCCCGCTGGGTCGGCAAGGCGTCGTGCACTACCCGGTCCGCGCCGACCCTCCCGCCGCGGCGCCGTGGGTCGCCGAGGGTGACCCGATCCCCGTGGTGACGCGGACCTTCGACGGCACCGTGATCGGTCCACACAAGAAGGTTGCCCTCATCTCGGCCGTGACCGGCGAGCTCGCGCGCCGCAACGGTGGAGCCGAGCTTGTCTCGCAGGTGTTGCGGGAGGACGTGAGCCTCGGGCTCGACGCCGCATACTTCTCCGCGACCCCCGCCAGCGACGCCGCGAACGCCGGCCTGCTCTACGGCCTCACTCCGCTGTCCGGCACGCCCGGTGCCGACGCTATCGCGATGGCGGCGGACCTGGAGGCGCTGGCCGCGGCTGTGTCGGCAAACGGCAGCGGACAGGTGGTGTTCATCGTTTCGCCGGCCAACGCCGCAAGGCTGCCGATACGGGTGCCTGAGATCGCCGGGCGCATCACGGTGCTGCCGAGCCAGGGGCTAGCGAACACTCGCATCATCGCCGTCGATCCGGTCAGCATCCTGCACTCCATGGATCCGGCGCCCGACATCGTCGTGAGCAAGGACGCGGTGCTGCACATGAACGACGATCCGGCGGAGGTTGTCGACGGCAGCGGGGAAGCCGCCGCTCCGGTGCGGTCATTCTTCCAAACCGACGGTGTCGCGATCCGCATCATTGTGGACCTCGCCTTCACTCCACGCCGCGCCGACGCGGTCGCTTTCATCGACAACGCAAGCTGGTGACGCCATGGACTTCCTCGCCGAACAGGACCGACGCCGCACGTTGGCGGCTATCCGCGACAAGGCCGATCGTGGCGACCGTCTGACGACGCGCGAGCGCGCGGAACTCGCCAGCGAGCACGCCCGTCGCGTGGGCGACGAGATCGCCGCGAAGCTGCGGGCCGGCAAGACCACCGACGCCTTCCGCGTCCTGATCGCCGAGATGGCCGCCACGGCGATCCTGCAGGCCGAGAAGCGGGTCGAGCTCGAGGAGCGCATCGCCGCCCTGGAGGCTGCAGCCGCACCGCTGAAAGCCGGGCGGCTGCGCATGGTGGCGCACGGTCCGCGGGCGGTGTCGTGATGGAACGCGACGCCAGCCGCCGCATCTCCGGCGCCGAGCTACTGGCATGGGCGGACCTCGTCGCCGCCTTCCACGACCGCAACGGGCGCGACGCGAGCGAGTGGGAGACGGATCTTCTGATCGCCACGGCACGCGAGATGGCGAGCACCGTTGCGCCGACGACAAGACTGCAGTGACCATGTCTGCAAAGCCGGCCTAAGCCCAGCAGGTCCAACCCAATAGAGCGCATTTCATAGACGACACAGCTTTAGATCACTAGTTACGTCAATCGCAAAATTCCAACTACTATCCGCCATCAGATCGGCATCACAGAACCTCTGAGGCTCTAGTGAAGACAAAAATAGTGACTTTGCTACGAGAATTTTGGGATAATTCTGGCGGTCGAGGTGGATTGAGAGGTCTACTGATATTGCACCCACATCGCTGTTAGGATGCGCTCGTATCAACGCAAGCTCTCCGACAGGAAGAGCTATCGCAGTGTTGTGCATTGACGAGATTACTATCAGCTGAAAGATCTCGCCGAGAGTGTCTCTATTTTCCCTCAGCTCATCTCGGCTTATCAGTGAATTACTTAAAAGCCCTGCAAATACTTCATCAATCAATTTCTCCGCTGTGAATGAAGCATCAGCCAGCACCAGGCCAGATGCAAAACCAATCAGATTGAAATCCTGCTGTGATAGTGGACGGCCTATTCGCCATGTTCCGTCATCATTCTCGACAAGAGCTGAAGCGAATCTCTCTAATTTTGCCTTTGCTTGGGAGGGACGCATGCCTGTCTCCCTCATAAGCGACTCTGGCGGAAGGCCTCGCGCAACCAAGCGATAAAACTTCGGGGCAATATTTGGTAACCTGCTGAAATTTAGTGGTTCCCCGCTGATGCTACGAGCAAGAACGAACTCCGCGAACAAGGCCCATTCTTGAGCAGCATTGTGAGTGAATCCCCTGTCGCGTACCGTCGGGTGCGAAATGAAATGTCCGATTTCCTGCAGAAGGGGGCGGCCATCGGCGTGTTGTCTGAGAAACAATAGCAGGTCGATAACGTAGTCGCGGCGAAACTGACCCGCCAGAAGCCGTTGAACACGGGCTCGGGATGCTTGATCGGGCATCTATCGGGCTCCATAGTCCGTTGTGCGTGAGGCCCAAATGCGGCGCCGCATCTACAACGATGGTTCGCGGCGGCCCGCAGGCTGCTTGAATCGCGCCGGCTTGCTTTGTGCGTCGCTGGGGGTTCGGTGCTCGCAGATTCGCGAGCATCCGTAGATTATGGACGCTGATATCAACGCCGGACCATATATTGCAGCGGCAATAATAATTCCAAAAAACGAGCTATTTCCTACAATGATTGCTCCTGCGAGCACTGTTGCGCATATGGATACACATATAGAAACTATATCGCGGGAAGCTATAGAAAAAATTATTGGTGCAAATGCCGCCAGAAGCGCGCCAACTGTTATTACTAGGCCGACAATGCCGCCAACAATACCAGTGTCGCTGAGTCCCTGAAGTTGTCCCATCGGTGCCTCCCCTCGCTTGAGGGTGGCACAACGGAACGCGCCTGTCAGTCTTCGCCTTCTGCTTTCCCTTTAGGGAGCACGCCTCCCTTTTGGAGGTAGCCGCGACCTCGAAGCCACTCGACCACGATCCGCCGGATCATCTCCGACCGGCTGGGAAGATCCGGCTGGGCGGCAGCGGCCGCGTCGAGGGCCGCTGTGACCTCCGGCGGCGACCGGAAGCCGACCATTGGATCGCGGCCCGTTGCCGGGCGGCCGCGCTTTTTCGGTTTAGCCGATATTGTCTCAGTCATCATTTTAGGCTAAGCCAATAAGCGCGGGCCGGCAAGATGCGCGAACACCCTGCGCGGCCCTAACCCCAGGCTAGGAAGCATCCCATGCCCACGGCTATCGAGACGACTACCACATCCCGCCGCACGTTCCTCGTCGGCATGGCGGCTGCAGCCGCCCCCCTCGCGGCATTGCCAGCGCTCGCGGCGCCGGGCGACGACGCCGAACTGCTTCGGTTGCACGCCGAGCTCCGGCCGCTGGCACTCGCCTATGGCAAGGCGGCCGACAACTGGCACCGCGCCGAGCACGCCTTCGTCGAATGGCTGGCCGAGCAGGGCTGTTCCGTGTCCAAGGTCGCGAACGTCAACAAGCTGTTCGAACTGCGACGGCTCTGTGGCGTGGAACAGCTCGGCGAGGCGAACAACCGCGCCGGCGAAGCCGTTGATGTTGTCACCACGGCGATGGGAGCGATCGCTGCGACGACTGCGGCGGGCCTCGCCGCGAAGCTCGACGCAATGTTGATCGAGATCGGCACCGAACCCCGCCTCGTGTTCGTGGACCCTGAAGACGAGTGGTGTCGCGAGCGCATCGGGGCTTTCCACGCCAACGTGGCCGCCCTCGTGGGCGAGGGCGGCGCATGAACGCCTCGTTCGGCATCCTGCCGGCGATTCGGCCGCGGACGCTCTGTCCCATCCCCACCCTCGCGTCCTACCGGCCGTCGATGCGGCCCCTGATCGAGAACACGATCGAGGGCTTGATCGCCTTCCTCGACGACGTCGACGGCGACAGCGACATTGAGCCGTCTATCGGCGGCGACGATCGCGAGGACGAGGACGATCACGGCACCGACGAACACGGCGGCCAAGAGTACGGCCCCGGCCATAGGAGGGCGGCATGAGAGGCCAGATCCCCGAGGTGGCGCTACACGACAGCTACAGGGCCGAAGACCTCATGGCCGAGGCGCGCGACCTCCTCGTGCTCATCAACATGGCCATGGGAGACGGTGACCCGCTCGACGCCGAGCAGGTCACCGCCGTCATGCTCGCGAACCTATGGGCCCTCGACCTCGTCCGTCGCGCCGAGGAGCGGCTTAACGCCGATCAACGGCAGCGGGCGGCGTGCGACCGCGTGGTGCCGCGCAATGCCGGTTAGCGTCCCCACGGTGCGCCCGCGGCGCCGCGACGGCTGGCGGCAGCTTCGCCGGGCGGCTGGCGAGACGATCCGCATGTGGCTCGCCCGCAAGCTGATTACGCTCGCAACGTGGGTGCTGCCTCGTCGGCAGTGAGATCGGAGAGACGCGAAGGGGAGGGCGGTCCGCGAGGGCCGCCCTTTCACCATCTGCCGCCGATCACGAAAATGTTAGCCCAGCGTTAGCCGGCGCTCGGGCTCGGTGGGGCGGCGCGAAGATGGCCCACGCTAACCCCTTGGAAAGATTTGGAGATTTGGTGGGTGTACCAGGGCTCGAACCTGGGACCCGCTGATTAAGAGTCAGCTGCTCTACCAACTGAGCTATACACCCGATCCGGTGGCAGCGGCGCGGCGGCCGTGCGCGGACGTGGCTCCTATAAGGACTGCCCGCCCGGAACGCAACACTCCTGCGCGACGCGACCGAAGATGGCGTGGCGGGCCACCCGAACGCGCTGTCGCAACGGCCCCTTTCACGCCGCCCGCATCCTGGACTTGTGCGCCGCCACGACGGCTTCCAGCGAGGTGCCGAGGTCCGAGAGCAGGATCTTCGCGGCGTTGCGGCCGGGGGCGCCGGTGATCGAGCCGCCGGGGTGAGTCGTGCCGCCGGTCTGGTAGAGGCCGGGAATCGGCATGCGGTGCTGCGCCCAGCCCGGCGCCGGCCGGAGCGGTCCGGCAAAGGCGAAGCCGCGGTCACCGCCGTGGAAGGTGCCGTCGATCATGTGGGCGTTCGCCGCCTCGATGTCCTCGGGGCTCTTGGCGAGCTGTGCAAGGATGGTGTCGGGCGTCATGTTCGGCGCCGCCTGCCTGAGCCGCTCGACGAGCATGGCCGCGTAGCCCTCCTTCGCTGCGGCCCAGCCGCCGGGCGCCACCGCGCTGCAGGCGGCGACGATCTTCACGGTGTGACGTCCCGCCGGGGCGCGCGAAGGGTCGGCGAGGGTCGGCGTGGCGATCATCATCCAGGGCGCCTCGGGCGTCGGCTCGCGGTCGCGGATCTGGCGCGACAGCTTGACGAGGTCCTCCGGCCAGGCCGCGATGCCGGCCGACACCGCCGAGCGCGGCTCGCCGACGCCCGAGAACAGCGGCGCCTCGGTGGTGCAGAGGTGGAGCGCGAAGGCGGAGATGCCGGGATCGAAGGTCTCGACGCCGTAGCGGAAGGCCTCGTCCCAGCACGTCTCCGGCGCCATCTCGACGAGGTGCTTGACGTGGATCGTCGAGACGACGGCCTCACGGCCGCGATATTCCTCGCCGTCCTCCGTGACGAAGCCGGCGCAGCGGCCATCCTCGACGATCAGGCGGACGACACGCGCATTGGTGACGACGGTGCCGCCGAGCGTCTCGATGCGCTTCACCAGCGCATCGGTGAGCTTGCCCGAGCCGCCGCGCGGCATCGTCCAGCTGCGGCGCTGGCGGCCGGCGATGACGGAATAGGCCATCGCGCCGGAGCTCGGCTGGTCGAGCGAGACCATCGTCTGGAACGCCTGCCACATCACGAAGGCGCGCACGTGCCGGCTCTCGAAGGTGTGGCGGACCACGTCCCAGGCGCTGAGCGCCTTGCGGCGCAGCCAGATCTTCCCCTGTGGCGTGGCCAGCAGGCGCTGGTCGAGGCTCTCGCCGCCGACGGGGTTGAAGGTCGCGGCCGAGAAGGCGCCCTTCACCTCGTCCCAGTCCTTGAGCAGCTTGCGGTAGGCGGCGGCGTCCTTCTGCGAAAAGCGGGCGAACTCGGCCTCCGTCCGGTCGACGTCGAGCCACATCGTGAAGCCCTCCCCGTCCGGGAAGCGGACGTGGCCGACGGGATCGGGATCGATGTAGTCGAGGCCGAACTCGGCGATCAGGCCGAGTTCGTCGTCGGCGATGACGGGGTTGCCCATCATCAGCGTGTGGCCTGTCGAGCAGGTATCGATGCGGTAGCCGGGCAACAGCAGCTCTTCGCTCACCGCCCCGCCGCCGGCGACCGGGCGCGCATCGACGACGACGACGCGGCGCCCCGCCATCGCGAGATAGGCGGCGGTGATCAGGCTGTTGTGGCCGGCTCCGGCGACGACGACATCGGCTTCGACGCTCATGGCGGCCCCCATCCCTGCTGGCGCCGTGCAATGCGGCGCGCAATCGTTTGCAGGGCGGGAGGATAGCGCGGGGGGCCGCGCTGTCCAGACCGGCGCCCAACGCGTCGACTTTGGCGACCGAAGGCGACGGAGCGGGTGCTCCGTACGGCGCCGCCCGGCGTCCTAGTCCGGCGCCTCCTCCGTCGTCACGGTGATGTTGACGAGGGTCGAGATACCGAAGGTCAGCGTCAGCGGGACGTCGGTGGCGTCGCGACCGCGGGCGATCAGGATGCGTCCCTTGCGCGGGGAATGGTTGCGCGGGTCGAACATGTGCCAGGCGCCGTCGAGGAAGACCTCGATCCAAGCGGCGAAGTCCTGCGTCGCATAGGGCGGCGGCAGGCCGATGTCGCTGACGTAGCCGGTGCAGTAGCGGGCCGGGATGTTCATGCAGCGGCAGAAGGTCAGCGCCAGGTGCGCGTAGTCCCGGCAGACGCCCTGGCGCTCCTCGAAGGCCTCGGCGGCCGTGCGGGTCGGGCGCGAGAACTGGTAGCCGAAGGTGATGTGGTTGTGCACGAAGTCGCAGATCGCCTGCACGCGGGCCCAGCCCGGCGGCGTGTTCTGGAACAGGTTCCAGGCGGTGTTGGAAAGCTTGTCGGTCTCGCAGTAGCGGCTGCCGAGCAGGAACTCCAGCGCATCCGACGGCAGCTGGTCGATCGGGGTCTCCCGCGCGCCCGGCGTCACCGGATCCCAGTTTCCGGCGTCGCGGACGACGGTGTTGGTGCGCAGCGTGAAGCGGCCGGCGGGCGCGGTGAGGCGGTTGCACCAGTTGCCGAAGCCGTCGCGATAGCCCTGCACCGGGACGGCCGGATCGGTCAGCAGGTAGTCGGGCCGCTCGAGGTCGGAGACGCGCGAGGGGTGCACGTTGAGGACCGCGATGAGCGGGGTGGGCTGGCTGAACTCGTAGGTCATCTCGCAGCCGACAAGAATGCGCATCGTGCCTCCGGGGCGCCGGGGAGGATCGGAGCCGCCGGTCGGCGCGACCGGCGGCGATGTCAGAACGCGCGAAGGGACGCTTCGTCCCCTCCGTATTCTCGCTGGCTCTTGTCGGACGGCCTTTTGACCGTGGCAGCACCGCTTCGTCCTCGGCGAAGCGGCCCTGGCGCGGCCCTGCGACCGCCCCCGGGAACCACGGGTAACGCCGACCAGCGTGGCCGCATTCGCCTCACCGTGCAAACGCTGAATCGGAAGGCCCCGCGGCCCGGCCGCCGCGATGCGATCTGACGACAGTGGGGCGGCTCGTCGGCACGCCGTCACGCGCCGCCGTGAGCGGTCGGCCGATGGCGTAGGATGAACGCGGCGGCGCCCGCGGCGTTGTCCGCTTCGGACCGTCACGTCGGACGGCGCCCTGAGAGGGAGAGCACCATGAGCGAGCACGTCTACAAGATCGTCGAACTCGTCGGTTCGTCGACGGACGGCATCGAGGCGGCGATCGAAAACGCCGTCGAGCGCGCGGCCAAGACGTTGCGCAACCTGCGCTGGTTCGAGGTGAGCGAGGTGCGCGGCCACATCGAGGACGGTCGCGTCCATCACTACCAGGTGAAGCTGAAGGTCGGCTTCACGCTCGACGAAGGCGCCGGCTGAGGGGGCGCCGGCGTCTTCTGATGCGGATGGCAGATGCGAGGGGTGGTAGCGGAGGAGGGACTCGAACCCCCGACACGCGGATTATGATTCCGCTGCTCTAACCAGCTGAGCTACTCCGCCCCGGTCGGCAGGCGGCATATACGGAGGCGCCGGCGACGGTGTCAAGGCGCCTCGCCGCGCTGCGTCACTGGCGAGGCGCGCGGCAGCGTGAGCGTTGCCGTCGTGCCCCGCGGGACGCTTTCGCCCTCAGCGTTCGCAGCCGCGATTCCGCCCGCGGTCGCAGCCGCGCTTCCCCCCGTGACAGTGTCCGGCGCGGCGTCGGCAAGCGACAGCCGTCCGCCCCACGCTTCGGCGATGTCGCCGACGATCGCGAGCCCGAGGCCGGCGCCGTCGCCGCCGGCGTCGAGGCGCCCGCCGCGGGCGAGCGCGGTCTCGATGCGGTCGGTCGCGATGCCGGGACCGTCGTCGGCGACCGCGAGGACGAGACACTCACCCGCCACCCGGCAGGTCACGGCGACGCGGCTCGTGGCGTGGCGCGCGGCGTTCTCGACGAGGTTGCCGACCGCCTCGGCCAGGTCGTCAGGATCGATGCGGGCGATGGAGCCCTCCGGGATGTCGGTGGTCCACGCCAGCGCCGCGCCGGACGGGGTGCGGACGACGACCGCGAGGACGGCGTCCACCACCGCCGCGACGTCGGCGCTCGCGTCGCCACCGCCGGCGGCGAGGCGGGCGCGGGCGAGCTCGCGGTCGACGTGGCGCCGCATCGCCGCCGCCACCTGCTCGATGTCGGCGGCGATCGCCCCCTCGCCGCGCTCCCTCAGACGGGCGACGTCGCCGGACAGCACCTGCAGCGGCGTCTTCAGGCCGTGGGCGAGGTCGGCGGCGCGGGCGCGGGCGCGCTCGACCTGCGCCTCGCGCGCGGCGATCAGGGCGTCGACCTCGGCGGCGAGCGGACGGATCTCGTCGGGGAAGGCATCGCCCATCCGCCGCTCCGTGCCGGCCTGGATGCCGGCGAGGCGCGCCCGCACGACAGCGAGCGGGCGGAGGCCCACCGTCACCTGCACAGCCGCCGACGCGATCAGCACCAGCGCGAGGAGGGCGAGATAGGGCAGGAGATCGACGGCGAAGGCGCGCGTCGCCGCGGTGATGTCGGCGGCGTCGATGGCAACGACGGCGCGCAGGGCCCCGCCGCCGAGCCGGGCCGGCAGCGTGACGCTGCGCTCGAGCGCCAGGAGCACGGTGCCGTCCGGGCCGGCGACGCGGTGCTCGTGCACCGCGCCGTCGGCGAGGATGTCCGGGGGCAGCGCCAGGGTCTCGTCCCACAGAGAGCGGGAGCGCAGCCGCTCGTCGCCGACACCGGCCTGCCAGTAGAGACCGGAGAGCGGCGCGTCGAAGCGCGGATCGGCCGGCGATCGCGTCAGCACGAGCGCCCCGGTCGGGCCGCGGTCGAGGCCCGCGGTGATCTGGTCGAGATAGACGGCGAGCTCGACGGCGACGCGGCGCTCCACATGGCGTTCGAACAGGAGCGTCAGCCCGAACGCCGAGAGCGCCAGCGCGACGAGGATCGACAGCGCGCCGGCGACGAGCAGCCGGAGGCGGAGCGAGCCCTGGCGCTGGCGTCCCGCCGTCATGGGGCGCCGTCTGAAATCAGGTAGCCGAAGCCGCGGCGCGTCTCGATCGCGGTCGCCCCGAGCTTGCGGCGGAGCCGCGTCACCACCGCCTCCAGCGCATTCGCCTCGCGGGCGTCGTCGTCGCCGTAGAGGTGCTCGAGCAGTTCCGGTGCCGGCACGACGCGGCCCTTGTGGTGCATCAGGTAGGCGACGAGGCGGTATTCGAGCGGCGACAGCGGCACCGGCACGCCGTCGGCCGTCACCCGCATCTGGCGGGCGTCGAGGCGCAGCCGGCCGGCCTCGATCACCGGCGCGCCGTGGCCGGCGGCGCGGCGCACGAGGGCGCGGGCGCGGGCGACGAGCTCCTCCATGCGGAACGGCTTCGGCAGGTAGTCGTCGGCGCCGGCGTCGATGCCCTCGACGCGCTCGGCCCAGGTGCCGCGGGCCGTCAGCACCAGCACCGGCATGGCGCGACCGGCCGCCCGCCAGCGCTTCAGCACCGTGAGCCCGTCCATGTGCGGCAGGCCGAGGTCGAGCACGACGAGGTCGTAGTCCTCGGTGTCGCCGCAGAACCAGGCGTCCTCGCCGTCGGTCGCCGTCTCGACGAGGAAGCCCGCGGCGGCGAGAGCGGCCGTGACATCGGCGGCGATGCGGGGCTCGTCCTCGACGAGGAGGATGCGCATCAGTCCGCCTCGCCGCTGGTGAGGTCGCCGGTGCGCGCGTCCAGTTCGACCTCGCGGAGCCGGCCGTCCGGCATCAGGAGCTTGAATTCGTAGATGTAGCGGCCGTCCTCGCGCTCGAACTCGACGCCGACGATGCGCCCACCGAGTTCGGCCGCGACGCGGTCGCGCAGGGTGGCCAGTGGCAGCACATCGCCGGCCTCGAGGGCGCGGCGGGCGGCGTCGTGGTCGTGGTCGCCGTCGTCGTCGGCCCGCGCCGCGCCGCCCGCCGCGAGAACGAGGGCGAGTGGCAGCGCGAGGACGAGGGCAAAGCGGCGGGTCACGGAGCGGCGGGTCATGGGCGGTCCTGTCTCGGTCTCCTCTTGCGCGCCAGAGGCTGACAACTCGCTGACGGCGGTGATCAGCGGGGCGTCAGGGCGGCTCGGGCAGTGTCTGCGGCATCGGACGGCCGGTGCCGTTCGAACAGACAGGAGATTCCCGATGCACAAGCGCCTGATCGCCACCGCCAGCGCCGCCGCTCTGTTGGCCGCCCTCGCCGTCTCCACCGGCACCGCCTTCGCTTCCGACGATACGCCGGCGGCGCCCCGCGACCAGTGGATGACCGTCGAGCAGGTCAAAGAGACCTTCACGAAGCAGGGCTACGACGTCCGCCAGGTCAAGGTCGAGGACAACGGCTACGAAGTCTACGCCCTCGACAAGGACGGCAAGCGCTTCGAGGCCGACGTCGACCCGGTGACCGGCGCCGTCGTGAAGATGGAGGCGGACGACTGATGGACGCCTTCTCATCCGAGAAGGCCGGAGCCGGCGGCGTCCTGCCGCCGGCGTCCTCCGGCCAGACCGGGTCACCGCGCACCGTCCGGGTGTGGGACCCGCTCGTCCGCATCTTCCACTGGTCACTCGTCGCGGCCTTCGTGACGGCGTGGGCGACCGGCGACGAACTCCAGACGGTCCACGAGATCGCCGGCTACACGATCGTCGGCCTCCTCGTCTTCCGCGTCTTCTGGGGCCTGTTCGGCAGCACCCACGCCCGCTTCACCGATTTCGTCCACCACCCGTCGGTCGTGGTCCGCCACATCCTCGACACCGCGCGACTGCGGGCGCGGCGCCATCTCGGCCACAACCCGGCCGGCGGGGCGATGATCCTGGCGCTCCTGGTCATGCTGTCGGTGATCTGCGGCACCGGCATCCTGATGACGACGGACGCCTTCTGGGGCGTCGAGTGGGTGGAGGAGGCGCACGAGATCAGCGTCAATGTCACACTGCTGCTCGTCGGGCTGCATATTGCTGGTGTCCTCGTCGCCAGCCTGGCGCACGGTGAGAATCTCGTCGCGGCGATGATCACTGGACGCAAGCGCGCCAAGACGAGCGAGTGAGCCCGACTGAACGGGCTCGGGGGCCTTGGGCAGGGCACGCCGGGGCGGGTGACGCGGTCGAACGCGCCCCGCCTCTCCGTGCCGGGGAAGGAGAGCGACGCATGGGCCGCAGCCATACCGAAGGACACATGATCCAGCGCATCGGCTGGCTGCGGGCGGCCGTGCTCGGCGCGAACGACGGCATCATCTCGACCGCCAGCCTGATCGTCGGTGTCGCCGCCGCCGCCACCGCGCCCTCCGACGTGCTGGTGGCGGGCATCGCCGGGCTGGTCGCCGGGTCGATGTCGATGGCCGCCGGCGAGTACGTCTCCGTCTCGTCGCAGTCCGACACCGAGAACGCCGACCTCGCGCGCGAGCGCCTCGAGCTCGCCACCTCCCCCGCCTTCGAGACCGACGAGCTCGCGCAGATCTATGTCGAGCGCGGACTGTCGCCGGGGCTCGCCCGGCAGGTCGCGGAGGAACTGATGAAGGGCGACGCGCTCGCCGCCCACGCCCGCGACGAGCTCGGCATCTCGGAGATCGTCAGCGCCCGGCCCGTGCAGGCGGCGCTGACGTCGGCCGGGACCTTCGCGGTCGGCGCCGCCTTCCCGATCGTCGTCGCGGTGGTCGCGCCGGCCGACCTTCTCGCACCCGCGGTCTCCGCCGCCTCGGTCGCCTTCCTCGCCCTCCTCGGCGCCGTCGGCGCGCGGGCGGGCGGCGCCGGCATGGTGAAGGCGGCGCTGCGGGTGGCCTTCTGGGGGGCGCTCGCAATGGCCGCCACCGCCGCCATCGGCGCCCTCGTCGGCACGGCGGTCTGAGGCGCCGGCGGGCGGCCGGCGGCTCCTCACCGTGAGACGCGCAGAGAGCCGGGGCGCGCCGGGTCCGGCGCACGGGGCCCGGTGACTACAATCCGGTGCACAGCGTCACGCGAAGGTGTCCGGCATCAGCGTGCGACTTCGTCGTCGAACCGGGAATGAACCAGCGCGCCCCCACCGCGCGCAGGTCACTCCCGATTTCGACGATGCCTTACTCAACATTGTGCTCCTCCACTCGCTCTGGTAGTGCGAGTAGACAAGTCCCACCCAGGCACCCACCGGGAGAGACATCCGTGAAAGCACGCTTCGAACTGAAAGATACCGGCGCGGATCTGTACGTTGAGTCGAACGGCCGATACGTCTCTCTAGCGGACTTGTTCGTCAAAGATCAAGATTTTGGACTATATTTCTATGACAACAGAAAATATCTGTTGCAGTATAGTCCTGATAAGAATGATAAAACTGTATACACGATCGACAAAAACGGTCATCTTGACATTGTAAATAAGCATATTGATAGTCTATATATCAATATCCGCGACAGTGATTCAAATTTTGGAATCACCACAACCAAAAATAATGACGTCATCAAGCTTGGAGATGGAGATGACGTCGTATTGAACTTGGGCGGAAGAGATAAAATATATGGCTACGGTGGCGACGATCTAATACGAGGGTGCCGTGATGGGGAGCGTATATTCGGTGGTAATGGTGATGACCAGATACAGGGGCGGGGCGGCCGCGATATTCTGACCGGCGGAAGAGGTGAGGATAACTTTGAGTTCACTGTTGGCCGGGAAACGGAAAGCGTCATTCGAGACTTCAAGCAAGGCAAAGATCACATCAAATTCCGCGGAGATGATTTGAATTTCGACGATCTTACCATCACGCGAACCAAAGCAGGTTCAGTGGTATCTTACGAGGACATGGAAATTCGGCTCAACGGCGTTAAGGCTCGCGACATCGACGACTCGGATTTCCTTTTCTGAGCTTAGCGCGGGCGCTGAATGAGCGCCCTGCCCATGGGCCGCCGGCGCTCCGGACGACTACCGCCTCTGATCCGAACCGCCGATGAAGTGCCCGGACCGACCGCCTGCGGTGCGGCGCCCGGGCAGGCGGCGCCGAAGTGGTGAAGTGGCGCTCCGGGTGGCGTTCCGGGGGCGTCGGCAAGGGCGGCCACCGCCGCCATCGGCGCCCTCGTCGGCACGGCGGTGTGACGGAGGCCGTAGATCGAGGTCAGCGGAGGCGCCGCGCGATCACCGGCGGCGCGCGACGACCGGTGCGAGCCGGTGGACGAGGGGCGCGAGAGCCATGCGGCGGCCGCCGCCGCGGGCGGGCGGATCGGCGTCCTCGCCAAGCAGCATGACGGCGACGCCCATCTGCACGCTGCCGAAGGTGAGGCCGAGAGCGAAGGTCAGCGCCGCCACGGCGATGCCACCGGTGGAGGACGCCCACACCAGGGTGCCGAGCCGGGCGACGTCGAAGGCGAGGAGCGCCCCGACGAACACGAACGCCACAGCGAAGCCGATCAGGGCGTGACGGATCAGAAAGCGGACGAGGATCGGCATGTCTTCGTGCTCCCGAAATCCCGCCGGCGTCACGGCCGCATCGCACGGCGCCCGACGTCGTCACAACACGCCATGGACGAACTGCACACCGGCAGACAAGCATCCCCGGCGTGGCGAATCCAGCGTGTCGATCGCCGCAGGTGCGACACGTTTCCTTGAAGGCGGCTTCAGAGGGCGCGCATCAGGCGCCCGGCGGGCCGGCGCTATCCGCTTTGCGCCTCCCCTCCCCGGGCGCGCAGGGCGCGAATGAGGGCTTCGTCGCGTTCGGCTTCCAGCGTGGCGATGTCGCGGCCGGCGGCCTTGCGGGCGACGCCCTCGATCAGGGCGGCGCGCACCGCCGGCGTCAGGCGCGGGTTGCCGAGGCTCGCCCAGCGCCGCTCCTGGCTGGGCCCGAGGTGTTCGAGATAGGCCTCGATGCCGCCGGGGCCGCCACCGAGGTGGTAGGCCATGTGGGCGCCGATCACCGACCAGCGCAGCCCCGGCCCGTGCACGAGGGCCTCGTCGATCGCCTCGACGTCGGCGATGCCCTCGGCGACCATGTTGACGGCCTCGCGCCACAGCGCCGAGGCGAGGCGGTTGGCGATGTGGCCGGTGGCGTCCTTCTTCAGCCGCACGGGCCGGCGCCCGGCCGCCCGGTAGATCGCCTCGGCACGGTCGAGGACGGCATCGTCGATGCCGTAGAGCTCGACCAGGGGCACCAGGTGCGGCGGGTTGAACGGATGAGCGGTGATGAAGCGCTCCGGCCGCCGCAGTCCCGGCGCGAGCTCCGACCAGGTGAGCGAAGAGGTCGAGGAGGCGATGATCGCCGCCGCCGGTGCGGCCGCTTCGACCTCGGCGTAGAGCGCATGCTTGAGCGGGATCTTCTCCGGGGCGTTCTCCTGGATCAGATCGGCGTCCGCCACGGCCTCGGCGAGAGATGGCGTGAACGACAGCCGTCCGCGTGGCCCGGCTTCCGGCGACAGCCGCGAGAGCGCCGCGAGGGGAGCGGCCATGCGGCTCTCCGCCGCGTCGAGCGCGCCCGCCACGGGGTCCCAGACGGTAACGGTCGCGCCGTGGTGAACGAACAGCGCCGCCCATCCGGCGCCGACGAGGCCCGCTCCGAGGACGGCGATGTGGGTGTCGGCGAGTTCGGCGTGCATGAGGCCCCCGGCTGGCGAGGCCCGCGGTCGCGGGCGCCGGCCATCCACGCATCGCAGCGCGCGAGGATCAAGCCGCCCGTGTGCCGGCGCGGGACCGGATCCGCTGGCGGCCGCTCAATCGCGTGCCTTGTCCAGCCTTTGGCGCAGGTCGCGCAGGAACGGCAGGGCCGCCGCGAACGGCCCGTCGCCGAGGGGGCCGTGGATATCGGCGAACAGGTCGGCGACCGCGGCGATGCAGCGCTCGCGGGCGGCCCGTCCCGCCGGCGTCAGGAAGACGCGCTTCGCCCGGCCGTCGTCGGGGTCGGGCGCGAGCCGGACAAGGCCGCGGGCTTCGAGGCGCTGCAGCGTGTTCGTCACCGCCCCCTTGGTGATCTGGAAGGCACGGGCGATGTCGACGGGGCTGCGGCCGTCGCCGACGCGCACGAGATGGTTGAGAAGGGTGAAGTGCGGCACCAGCAACCCGTCCGGCAGCACCTTGGCGAGGCGCGCCTGCGCCAGCTGATCGATGATGGCGATCTCGTTGAAGACGGCGAAGACGACGGGGTCGGCGGTGGTCACGCAGGGCGCATCCTCGTCTCGACCGGCCAGCGTGGGCTCGGCGGCACCGTCGGACCATAGCCGATGCGGGCAAGCATCTGCACGCGGGTCGCGTCGGCGGGAACGCCGAGCAGGGTCGTGAGCGCCTGCGCCTCCCCCTGCATCTCCGGATATTCCTGCAGGGCCTGGCTGACCGGGTGCGCTGACAGGCCAGTGGCGGCGGCGGCGAGATTGACGCGCACCCAGGCGCGACCGGCGGCGAGCTGGTCGGCTCGAGTGTTGCCCGGCGTCACCAGCCAAGCATAGGCCATGCCGGTGTGCATGATCTCGCGGTACATCGCTGTCGTCTGGGCGAACGCCGTCGACGTCGGATCGGCGGCGGCTTCGCGGGTGAGCAGCCCGGCGGTGGCGAGCAGCTCCGGCACCGCGCCGCCGATGTCGATGCCGTCCGGCGAGGCTTCGATCTCGGCCTTGCCGATGCGCAGCAACCGGATGCTCTCGAGGTGCGTGCGCGGCGTCGCCGCCTCGATCTCGAAGGCGCGGAAGGTGAGCGCGCGCAGGGCGTCGACGAGGTCGGGCGCGGCGGAAGCGCGGGTGAGATCGGGCGCGGCCGCGACGAGGGCGGCGAGCGCCTCGGCCGGGACGGGCCGGGTCATATCGAACGGCTCCTTGTTCGAGCGGCGGTCGCGCAGGTGGCCGAACAGCGGGTCGGGCGGCGGCGCACCGATGCGCGCGAACCTCACAACCGCGACCGGGCGCCCGTCGAGGCGCGGCTGCGGCTCGCCCTCTGGGAACAGCATGATCTCCGCGGCGTAGCCGTCGGCCGCGGCGGCCATCGCGAGAAGCTCCAGGAAGCAGCCGAAGCCGATGGTGATCTGGCGGTCGAAGGGGTCGGTCTCCGGCAGCCGCCGATCGAGATCGCAGTAGACCGCGATCGTGTCGTCGCCGACGAGTTCGAACAGCCACGGCTGGCGGTTGTGGGGATTGGGCGCGAGGATCGCCAGCGCCAACGCCCGCAGCCGGGCGTCGTCGGGAAGGTCGGCGACGGCGGCCGGGTCCCAGGGTGCCCGCGCGGCGTGCGGCTCGCGGGTCAGAAGGAAGGCGGCAGCACCGCCGCCGACCGCGACGAGCGCGCCGGCAGCGACGGCGAACAGGCGACGACGAGACATCATGACCGCGACCTCATCTAGTTCAACGTTGAACGTTATAGTTCGACGTTGAACTAGATGTCAACCGGCCCCTAACGCCGGGGTGAACTCCGGCTCGGGCCTCTCCGCACCGGCGCAGCGCGTCGCTACACAGGTCCTGCGCCGTCGGCCGTGGCGCGCACGGGCACCGATTTCGCCGCCGGCGTCTTGCTCTGCTCGTCGTGGTGCCAGAGCGGGATGAGGACGTTGAGCTCCGGGTAGTAGCCGGCGCAGGTGCCGGCTGGCAGCGGATAGTCGATCACCTGCAGGCCGTCGAGGGTGCGGACGATGCCGTCGCCGGCGACGGTGGTGAGGCGCGCGTCGCCGCCCTCGGCGATGCCGAGGCGGACGCGGTCGTCGCGGTTCATCATCAGGATCATCCGCGAGCCATGGATGCCGCGCAGGCGGTCGTCGTAGCCGTAGACGGTGGTGTTGAACTGGTCGTTGGAGCGCAGCGTCACGAGGCGGAGGACGTCGGCGTCGTCATCGTCGTCGAAGCTCGCCGACAGCGCGGCCGGCAGCTTGAAGTTCGCCCGGCCGGTGTCCGTCTCCCAGACGCGGTCGCGCGCCGGCACGGGCCGCGGGAAGCCGCCCGGCGTGTCCATGCGTCGGTTGAAGTCGCGGAAGTCCTCGGGGAACGTCACCTCGATCGCGTCGCGCACCAGGCCGTAGTCGCCCACCCACGCGTCCCACGGCACCAGCGGGTTCGGCGGCAGCGACGCTTCCGCCAGACCGGCGACGATCGCCGGCTCCGACAGGAGGTCGCCATCCGGCCGCTCCCACTGGCCGCGGGAAGCGTGGATGCAGGTGGTGGAATCCTCCATCGTGACGATCTGCGGGACGCCGGCCTGCTGGTCGATCTCGGAGCGGACGATCGTCGGCAACAGCCAGGTGTCGCCGGCCGCCGGGACGAGCTGTGTGCGGTTGAGGCGGGTCGCGATCTGGACCGAGAGGTCGAGGCCGCGCCAGCGCTCCTCCATCAGCTCCTTCTCGGGGATGGCACGCAGGAAGTTGCCGCCGAGGCCGATGAAGGCGCGGATCTCGCCGGCGACGATGGCGTGGCAGGCGTCGACGGTGTTGAGACCGTCCTCGCGGGGTGGCTCGAAGCCGTACTGCTCGGCGAGACGGTCGAGAGGCACGAGGTCGGTCTTCTCGGCGATGCCGACGGTGCGCTGACCCTGCACGTTGGAATGGCCGCGCACCGGACAGATGCCGGCGCCCTTCTTGCCGATCTGGCCGCGCATCAGCAGCAGGTTGACCAGCATCTGCACGTTGTCGACGCCAAGCTTGTGCTGGGTGAGGCCCATTCCGTAGATGGCGATGGTGGCGCGGGCGCGGGCGTAGGTGGCGGCGGCGCCCTCTATCGCGGCGCGCGGCAGGCCGGACGCGTCGAGGATATCCGACCAAGCGGTCCCCTCCACGTAGTCGCGGAAGGCGTCGAAGCCGTGGGTGTGCTCGGCGATGAAGGCAGCGTCGAGCACCGGCTCGCCGTCCTTCGCAAACGCCTCCGCGTCGAGCGCGATGAGGGCCTTGGCGATGCCGACCATCGCGGCGATGTCGCCGCCCGCGCGAACCTGATGGTACTCCGAGGCGATCCGGGTCGGGCTGTTCGTCAGCATCTTCACGGGCTGCTGGGGGTTGAGGAATTCCTCCCAGCCGCGCTCGCGCAGCGGATTGAAGACGATGATAGCGGCGCCGCGCTCGCTCGCCTCCTGCAGGCTGTGCAGGAGGCGCGGCGCGTTGGTGCCGACGTTCTGGCCGAAGGAGAGGATGCAGTCGGTGTGGTCGAAGTCGTCGAGCAGCACCGTGCCGACGGGCGTGCCGATGCTCTGCGGCAGCGCCACGGACGTCGTCTCGTGGCACATGTTGGAGCTGTCCGGCAGGTTGTTGTTGCCGTAGAGGCGCGCCAGCAGCTGGTACATGTAGGAGGTCTCGAGCGAGGCGCGGCCCGAGGCGTAGAAGACAACGCTTTTCGGTTCGTAGGTCTTCAGCCTGGCCCCGATCGCCTCGAACGCCTCTTGCCAGCTCGTCTGCCGGTAGACGTCGGCGGCGGCATCGTAGCGCAGCGGGTGGGTGAGCCGGCCGGCGCTCTCGAGCTCGTAGTCGGACCAGCCGCGCAGCGTGGTGAGCGTGTGGGCGGCGAAGAAGTCCGGCGTCGCGCGCTTCGCCGTCACGTCCCAGAACGTCGCCTTGGCGCCGTTCTCACAAAATTCGGCGGCATGCGGCTCGGCCGGCTTCGCCCAGGCGCAACTGGTGCACATGTAGCCGCCGGGCTTGTTGTGGTGGCGGACGAGGGCCGGGACGGCGCCGACGGCGCGCTGGCGGGTGGAATGCCTGATCAGCGACTTGACCGACCCCCAGCCACCTGTCGGTTGTTCATAGGGTCGATAGGTCGCTCGCTCTGCCATGTCCGCCTCTCGCGCATTGATCACCGTGAGACGTAACAGTGGCGGGCGGGATGCGTTCCGCGGGCGGCGTTCTGCCGCCGGCGGTTGCGAAGAGCGTTGGTGACCACTCCCGGCGCCTCGGCAGACGCCCGGCCCCACCGGGGGCCGGGCGTTGCGAGCCCGAAGGCGCGCTCTGCTGTCAGGCGGCGGTCAATTCTCGACAACGAGCAGAAGGTCGTCGAGAAGCGCGGCGCCTTCGCCGCCGACGTACTTGGCGCTGACGCGCACCTTGTGATTGCCCTTCGGCAGGTTGATCACACCCGCCGTCACGGCGCTGACCGATCGGGCACCGGGACCAGGGAAGCCCTCGTGGCCGGTGCACATCGCGTTGTCATCGTTGGTCGGCGGGATCGGCGCGAAGCCGCCGCTGCCGGCCGGGTCGACGAGAATGTCGATGTCCACATAGGCCTCAGGGGCACCTGCGATCCTGCACTCGGCGTAGAACGCCACGACCACCGGGCCGGCCTTCGACGTCTTGAACCTGATGGTCGACTTGTCGTCATTGCCATCCAGAACGACAAGAGATGGCTCTCCTGCCGTGAAACCCTGAGGCTCGACGTTCGTCGCCGTGGCGAGAATGTCCGCCTGGGCGGCGGTGGTCGCGAGCACGACGGACATCGCGACAGCGGAAGCACTCAGCATCTTCATGATAGATCACCTCGTCTGCCGCATCCCGAGATAGGGTGTGTAGGCAGCGAGGTTGAAATTGCCACTCTCCAGTATTCAACACTGTGTTGCGCGTCACACTTTGCTTTTTCAAGGCAATCATTAGGCTTTTGTAATGTCGGCGCGACAGACTTCGATCATCGCAACGTCGAACCGAAACGCTCGAGCAGCGCCCTTGCAGCGGATGGAGCCTTCGGCTTGTGACCATTGATCATGAAGATAAAGACATCGCGAGATTCCGCTTTCAGTTTTTGTTCAGGTTGCTTGTGATTTGCTGGGGCGGCAACCGCCGTGCGCAGGTCCTTGGGCACGCCGCCGCCCGCCCATGTGCGGGCGCGCTCGGCCCAGGCATCGAGGTCGGCGGCGGCATAGCCGTGTTCCTCCGCCTCGCTCGCCCGCTGCAGGCGCGCGTAGACGAACGGGGCCGTGAGATCGGCGATCTGCGGGTGCTCTTCGGAATCGGCGACCACGATCGCAACGCCATGCTGGCGCGCGAGGGCGACGAAATCGGGCGTGACGAAGCTCGGGTGGCGGACCTCGACGGCGTGGCGCAGCGCACGACCGTCCAGCTCGGCCGGCAGCAGTTTCAGGAACGCCGCGAAGTCCTCCGGCACGAACGCCTTCGTCGGCAGGAACTGCCAGTTGATCGGACCAAGCTTCTCCTTCAGCTCCAGCACGCCGCCGGTGAGGAAGCGCTCGACGGAGGCCGCCGACAGCGACAGGTCCTTGCGGTTGGTGGCGAAGCGCGGGCCCTTCACGGCGAAGACGAAGTCATCCGGCGCCTCCTCCCGCCAGCGGGCGAAGCTCTCGGGCTTCTGGGCACCGTAGTAGGTGCCGTTGATCTCGATCGCCGTGACCTGGCGGCTCGCAAACTCGAGTTCGCGGGCTTGCTTCAGGCCCTTCGGATAGAAGTTGTCGCGCCAGGGCTCGAAGGTCCAGCCGCCGATGCCGACGCGGATCTCGCCCGCCGCCGCTCGTTTCGCCATGTCCGCATCTCCTTGCCCGGCCGGCCGGCAGCATCCGCTCCGGCCGTGCCGTCGCGCAACCGCTCGCGTGCGACGAGCGACCGCCGTCCACCGCAGAATGCAGCACCAGGAAATGCGTTCGGGCGGGCGTGACGGAAATCTCCGGCGCCCGCCGGTTCATACGCTCGTACTCGGGCTTGATCTCCAGCCGCCGGATCGACACTCTCGCGCTCCCTCCACGGCTAACCGCCGCCTTGCCGAAGGACCTCACGATGACCACCACCGGCTCCTTCGTGCGTGTCGCCGCCGAGGATCTCGTCCGCTTCACCGCCGCCGTCCTTACCGAGGCGGGCCTGCCCGCTGACGATGCCCGTACCGTGGCGGGGCTGATGGTCGAGGCGGACCTGCTCGGCGTCGACACCCACGGCGTGTTCCGCCTGACGCAGTATCTCGACTGGCTCTCAGCCGGCGCCATCAACAAGGCACCGGACATCCGCGTCGAGCGTCGGAAGGGCGCGGTGGCGCTCGTCGACGGCGACAACGCCATGGGCCACCTCGTGATGAAGCGCTGCGCCGAGGAGGCGATCGCGATCGCGCGCGAGTTCGGCATCGGCTGGGTCGGCTGCCACCACGGCAACCACGCGGGTGCCGCCGGCATCTACGCGATGATGCCGGTGCGGGAGGGCATGATCGGGCTCTACGGGGCCGTCGGACCGGTCCGCCACATGGCGCCGTGGGGCGGCATCACGCCGTTCATCGGCACCAACCCGCTGGCGATCGGCGTGCCCGCCGGTGCGCGGCCGCCGATGCTGCTCGACATGGCGACGAGCACCGCTGCCTTCGGCAAGATCAAGGTGGCGGCGGACCGCGGCGAGGCGATCCCGGAAGGCTGGGCGATCGGGCCGGACGGCCTGCCGCTAACCGATCCGACCAAGATGGCCGGCGCCTCGCTGCTGCCGATCGGCGGCGCCAAGGGCTACGGGCTGGCGCTCGCCATCGGTCTGATCGCCGGCACGCTGAACGGGGCGGCCTTCAACGGGCCGAAGTCGAGCAGCCCGAACGATCCCTCGGCGGCGTCGAACACCGGCCAGTTCATCTGCGCCATCGACCTTGAAGCCTTCGGCGACCCCGACGTGATCCGCGGCGAGGTGGACGAGGTCATCGACCAGATGAAGAGCTCGCCGCCGCGCCCCGGCTTCGAGGCGGTGCGCATTCCCGGCGAGCGGAGCCTGGCGCTCAGGGAGGCGAACCTCGCCGACGGTGTCCCGGTGGCAGCGCCGCTGTTCGCCAAGCTCGCAAAGCTCGCGGCGGACAAGGCGGTGGCGCCGCTGACGGCGCTCGGTTGACGGCGGGTGCCGGACGCGCGGCTCAGCGCGTCAGGTAGCGCCTGAGCACGTTCTCGGTGACGCGCTCCACCATCGGGTCGCGGCGGAGCAGTCCGGCCACCCATTCGCAGCTGCCGGCGTGGAAGACCTCGCCGCGGCCGCGCGGGAACGTGACGATCATGCCGGCGCCGCGCTTGACCTTGTCGAGTGCCGCCGCGTCGTCGCTACCGATCAGCACCTCGGCGCAGAAGCGGCCGTCCTCGTCGGAGAGGAAGCGGCCCTCGGCCGGCAGGTCGGCGCTCTCCTCGACCAGCGACGACAGGCCGAGGGCGAGGATGGTGAGACCGTCCGGCGTGCCCTCGATGCCGGTCGGCTCCGGCAGGCCGCCGCGGATGACGTAGTCGAGGCCGTCGACCTCGTAGCCGAAGACGTGGCCCTCGGCGCCGAGGACGTCGCCGTAGAACAGGCCAGTGCCGGCGAAGGCCCAGTGGTCCGGCCGGTAGACCGGAAAGCCGCGGACGCCGCGCGGGGCGCAGCCGCCCCAGCCGGCATAGAGGCCGCGGGTGGCATTGAGCCCGAAGGTGGCGGCGCCAGGCCGGCCGACCTCCGCCGCTTCCCACGATGTCGTGGTGCGGGACGGGTCGGTGCTGTGGAACACCGGGTCCTCGGCGCGGGCGCGGTACTTGTAGCAGACCTGCCGGCGGCCCTCGTCCTCCAGCCGCGTCTGCCACATGAAGTTGCCGGCGAAGCGGGCGATGCGGCCGCCTGCCTCGACATAGGCGTCGACGGCGTCGCGCATCTCCCACGTCCAGTATTCGTCGTGGCCGACCATGACGACGCAGTCGTAGCCGGCCAAAAGCTCCGGCTCGAAATGCAGCTCGTGCTGGGTGGCGAGGTCGATCGCGAGGCCCGCCCGCTCCGCCCAGCGGAAGAAGTGGCCGTCGTAGGAAGCCCAGCCGGCGGACGCGTACTTCTTGCTGTGGCCGGTGGCGTAGGCCCATTCCATGTGCGGGTAGCGTGGCACGGTGGCCGGCGGCATCGTGACCATCAGCGGCACCCGCGGTGCCTCGGGCGGCAGCACGACGAAGCCGCGCGCCCATGGCCGCTCCAGGCTGACGACGGGGGAGAACTGGTCGCGGTTCGCACCCGTGATGCCCTGGTAGTGGTTGGAGCCGCCCCAGGTGTTGTAAGCGGTCCACGAGCCGGTGGCGGCGACCTGCAGGATGCGCCCCGGCCGGCGGCCCGGCGGCGGGCGGACGACGATCAGGTGGTGGGAGCGGATCGGAGCGCCGTCCCGCCCCTCGGCGGTGAGCGTCAGGCGGTAGGCGCCGGAGGGCCAGTCTGCGGGGATCGCGAAGGCGTGGCTCGCCTGCCAGCCGCAGCCGGTGACGGAGCACTGGTCCGGCGTCTCCTGCCAGCGGGCGCCCTCCCCCGCGAGCGACAACATCGGCGTCTCGACGGCGCCGTCGCGGACGACCTCAAGGCGCCAGCGCGGCGCGGTCGAAGAGATGAACAGCGTGACGGTTTCGCCGGGGCGGTAGGACAGGCGGTCGCTGTAGCACCAGATCTCGCCGCGGGCGCCGTCCATGCCGGGCCACTCGTACCAGTGGCCGAAGACTGCCTCCCGGCGCTCTTCGGCGGAAAGGCCGAAGTCGGGAAACGGCGAGGGAGCAGTCGGATCGGCGGTCATGGCGGGGCGTCCGTCTCGGGCGGCGTTGCGGCGATTCATACGCGGTTTCGCAGCCGGGCGGCGACGGCGCCGTGCACGCGGCCTTGCCCCCGGCGCCGCGATCCCCCACATCCGCCGAGCGGGTTCGTGGGTGGCGGGGCCGCGATCCGACGAGGAAAGCCGATGATCCCGTTCTCCGTACTCGACCTTTCGCCGATCCCGCAGGGCTCGACGGCATCCGATTCCTTCCGCAACACCCTCGACCTCGCCCGCCACGCGGAAGCCTGGGGCTACAATCGCTACTGGCTCGCCGAGCACCACAACATGCCCGGCATCGCCAGCGCGGCGACCGCCGTAGTCATCGGCCACGTCGCCGGTGGCACGAAGACGATCCGCGTCGGCTCGGGCGGCATCATGCTGCCGAACCACGCGCCGCTCGTCATCGCCGAGCAGTTCGGCACGCTCGAATCCCTCTATCCCGGCCGCATCGACCTCGGCCTCGGCCGCGCGCCGGGCACGGACCAGCGCACCGCCCATGCGCTCAGGCGCAACCTCGCCTCCAGTGGCGACACGTTCCCGCAGGACGTGCTCGAACTGCAGGCCCTCCTCGGCCCCGTGCAGCCCGGCCAGGTGGTGCGCGCGGTGCCGGGCGCCGGCACCAACGTGCCGCTGTGGCTGCTCGGCTCGAGCCTCTACAGCGCGCAGCTCGCCGCCATGCTCGGCCTGCCGTTCGCCTTCGCCTCGCATTTCGCTCCCGAGATGCTGATGCAGGCCGTCGAGATCTACCGCACGCGCTTCCAGCCCTCCGACCAGCTCGACCGGCCGCACGCGATGGTCGGCCTCAACGTCGTCGCGGCGGAGACCGACGCCGAGGCGCGGCGGATCTTCACTTCGGTGCAGCAGCAGTTCGTCAACCTCAGGCGCGGCACGCCCGGCCAGCTGCCGCCGCCGATCGACGACATCGACGACTACGCCTCGCCGATGGAGCGCGCCGGCATCGACCAGGCGCTCGCGGCCGCCGTCGTCGGCTCGCCGGAGACGGTGCGGCGCGGACTGTCCGCCTTCATCGAGAGGACCGGCGCAGACGAGCTCATCATCGCCGGCCACATCTACGATCACGCGGCACGCCTGCGCTCCTACGAGATCGCCGCGGACGTGCACCGGCAGCTCGCGGCGGTGCCGGCTAAGGCGTCGGCGGCCTGACGTTTCGTCGCTGAAGCCAGGCTGGCCGGGGCTGTCCGACCAGCCTGTTTCGGCCCTCCGACGCCGAATCCTGACGCGCAGGCGCAAGGTGACGCCGGCTTTGACCGGCATCAGGATCGCTACTGCACTTCATCGCCGCGAATAATTTCCGTCGCGTCCCTCCCCCCACTAGGGTCCTGTCAGTCAAGCGTCGCCCCCGGGCTGGGGTGACACGGGAGAGGCGCGCCTGCTCCGTTCTGACGGGGGCGACGCCGGGCCGCGACAACAAGGGAAGAAGCGACATGACGGCTCAGACCGCGCCGCGCCGGCAACTGGATTCGAGCATCAGGAGCCGCAGCGAAGTGCGCGACGCCATGCGCATCGACTGGGACGTGCCGATCACGGCCAAGGACGGCCTGGTCATGCGCGCCGACGTGTTCCGCCCCGAGGCCGAAGGGCGCTATCCGGTGATCCTCACCTACGGCCCCTACGCCAAGGGCCTGTCCTTCCAGGAAGGCTATCCGAGCGCCTGGGAGCGGATGGTGCGCCTGCATCCCGACGTCGCGGCCGGGTCCTCCAACAAGTACCAGGCGTGGGAAGTCGTCGATCCGGAGAAGTGGGTGCCGGAGGGCTATGTCTGCGTGCGTGTCGACGGGCGCGGCTGCGGCACGACGCCGGGCGTCGTCGACCCCTATTCGCCGGACGAACAGAGCGACTTCGTCACCGCCATCGAATGGGCTGGCGAGCAGCCGTGGAGCAACGGCAGGGTCGGCCTCAACGGCATCTCCTACTTCGCCACCAACCAGTGGCACGTCGCCAAGCACAAGCCGAAATATCTGGCGGCGATGTGCACCTGGGAAGGAGCGGCCGACTTCTACCGCGACATGACGCACCACGGCGGCATCCTGTCGACGTTCTGGAAGAACTGGTACGACATGCAGGTGAAGACGGTGCAGTTCGGCGCCGGCGAGCGTGGCAAGCGCAGCCCGGTGCACGGACAGCTCGTCTGCGGGCCGGAACTCCTGACCGACGACGAGTTGACGGCCAACCGCGTCGACTTCGGCGGCGAGATCGCCTCCCATCCGCTCGACGGCGACTACTACCGCAAGCGCAGCGTCGACTGGGCGAAGACCGACGTGCCGTTCCTCTCCGCCGGCAACTGGGGCGGCCAGGGGCTGCACCTGCGCGGCAATGTCGAGGGCTTCGTGCGCGCCGCCACCGAGCAGAAGTGGCTCGAGATCCACGGCATCGAGCACTGGACGCACTTCTACACCGACTATGGCCGCCGACTGCAGCTGCGCTTCTTCGACCACTTCCTGAAGGGCGAGGACAACGGCTGGGACCGCGAGCCGCGGGTGCGCCTGCAGGTCCGCCACGTCGACGGCACGTTCGTCGAGCGCGGCGAGAGCGAGTGGCCGATCGCCCGCACGAACTGGACGACGCTGCATTTGACGCCGGACGGCGCGCTCACGAAGGACGGCAGCGGGGCCGACGGGTCAGTGACGTTCGACGCGCTCGGCGAAGGCGTCACCTTCCTCTCGGCGCCGCTGACGGAGGAGACCGAGATCACCGGCCCCTCGTCGGTGAAGCTCACCATCTCCTCGTCGACCAGCGACGCCGACCTCTTCGTCGTGCTGCGCGTGTTCTCGCCGGACCTCGACGAAGTGGTGTTCCAGGGCGCGATCGACCCGCACACGCCGGTCGGCCAGGGCTGGCTGCGCGCCTCGCACCGCAAGCTCGACCCGGCGCTGTCGGAGCCCTACCGCCCCTACCATTCCCATGACGAGGCGCAGCCGCTGACGCCCGGCGCGCCCGTCGAGTGCGCGGTCGAGATCTGGCCGACCTGCCTCGTGATCCCGGCGGGCTACCGCATCGGCCTGACGGTGCGCGGCAAGGACTACGAGTACAACGGCAAGAGCGGCGGCCGGCTGTCGAACTTCAAGAACGAGTTGCTCGGCTGCGGACCGTTCCTGCACGACGATCCCGAGGATCGGCCGGCCGAGATCTTCGGTGGCAAGACGACGATCCACTTCGGCGCCGACCGACAGCCGTCGCTGCTGTTGCCGGTGATTCCGAGGGCGTAGCGCCCGTCCGAGGGCGGGCGGCGGACCGCCGCCTGCATCAGCTTCCGTACTGCGAGGGATCGGCTCTTATAATTTGATGCGCTGCCCCTGCATTGTACGCTCGTATGAACTGGTCGATGCGTGTGCTGCGCCCGGTCAATTCTCCGGGTCGCCGCGTCCGTCCACCGAGACTGGCGACATTCCATGAAGATCAAGAATTTCCGCCTCCTGTCGCACGACCTGCTCGCCGGCTTCGGCGGCATGGGCGAGGGCCTGTCGATCTCGATCGCCGGCGACGGCCGCCGCATCCTGTGGTGCGCCCACGAGAGCGCTCCGAAGAACTTCACCGGCGTCGACGTCACCGATCCGCGCAACCCGAAGGTGGTGGTGCAGACCGAGCTTCCGCACGGCTCGATGCGGTCGAACTCGCTCGAGTGCTCCGGCAATATCCTCGCCGTCGCCTACCAGTGCACGAAGGTGGGCATGCAGCCCGCCGGCTTCGAGCTCTTCGACGTCTCGGTGCCCGAGACGCCGAAGTCGATCGGCTTCTTCGACGCCTCCGGGCCGCATTCGCGCGGCGTACACCAGCTGTGGTTCTGCGACGGCGAATACGTCCACATGGCGGCGGGTTCCGGCGACTTCGTGCCGACCCATCCGCTGGACGACCAGTTCTACCGGATCATCGATGTGCGCAACCCGTCGAAGCCGGAGGAGGTCGGCCGCTGGTGGCTGCCCGGGACCCACGAGGGCGACGACGCCCCTCCCCCGGTTCGCCACGATCCGCAGTGGGATGGCGGCTTCCGCGCCCACAACACCAACGTCTATGCCCGCCGGCCGGACCGTTGCTATCTCGGCTACCTCGATGCCGGCATGTTCGTGCTCGACATCTCCGACAAGGCGAACCCGAAGCCGCTCTGCCAGTGGGACAACTCGCCCCCCTACAAGGGTTTCACCCACACCGTCCTGCCGCTGTTCGACCGCAACCTCCTCGTCGTCACGGATGAATCGATCCACGACGAGGCGATCGACTGGCCGAAGCTGATCTGGATCGTCGACTACCGCGACGAGGGCCGCCCGGTGCCGATCGCCACCTGCCCGACGCCGACGCGCGAGCAGTACGGGCCGATGCGGGGTCGCTACGGCGCCCACAACCTCCATGAGAACGTGCCGGTGCCGACCGCCTGGAACTCCGAGGATTTCATCGTCGGCTCGTTCTTCGGCGGCGGCCTGCGCGCCTACGACATCCGCAATCCCTACGCGCCGGTGGAGGTCGCGCACTTCGCGCCGCCGGCCGAGCCGAACGCGCCGACCGGCGCCTGCCAGCTCAACGACGTCTTCATCGACGAGCGCGGCATCGTCTACACCGTCGACCGCCACGTCGGCGGCCTCTACGTGCTGGAGATGGACTTCTAGTCCTCAGAGGACTTCCAAAGCGGCGCCGAAGATGCGCCGCCACGACCAAGAATACAAATGGAGGATACGCCGATGCCACCCATTGTAATGGTGCCCAGGCGACCCTGATCTCGGCGCGGCCAACGGGCCGCGGACCGACAGCGACCGTTGATGCGGACGCCGGAGACTTCCGGCGACGACCTCGCGCGGTTTCGAGGGCGCGTTCGCGCGCGCCCAGCGATGCGGATTGACCGGCTCCAGGGTGATTGCCGATGCTGCAGGCCATCTATGACGGACTGATGTCCGTCCTGACATTCCAGTCGCTGATGTTCATGACGATCGGCACGCTCTACGGGCTGCTGATCGGCTTCCTGCCGGGGCTCGGCGGCATCGTCGCGATGGCGCTGCTGCTGCCGTTCGCCTTCGGCTACGAACCGGCGGCAATCCTGTCGCTGCTCCTCGGCGCCCACATCGGCACGATCTGGGGCGGCACTGTCACGGCGATCCTTTTCAAGGTACCGGGCTCCGGAAAGAACCTCGCCTCGGTGTTCGACGGCTATCCGATGGCGCAGAAGGGCGAGGCGACACGGGCCCTTTCGGCCTCCTGCGTGGCCGCACTCATGGGCGGTATCGTCGGGGCAATCTTCCTCGCGATCTCCATTCCGTTCGTGCGCCCGATCATCTTCGCGCTCGGGCCGAGCGAATACCTGATGATGGCGCTGTGGGGCCTCACCATCATCGCATCCTTCAGCGACGGCTCGGTGGTCAAAGGTCTGATCGCCGCCTGCTTCGGCATTCTCTTCGCCTTCGTCGGCATGGACCCGGTGACAGCGACGCCGCGCTACACCTTCGGCATGGACACGCTGCTCGACGGCTTCCACTTCCCGGTGGCGATGATCGGCATGTTCGCGATCCCGGAGATGCTGAAGCTGTTCGTTCAGCAGACGCCGATCTCCTCCAGCGGCGCGGTCGAGAAGCGGGGTCAGGTCTGGCAGGGGGTGAAGGACGTCTTCATCCACTGGGGACTGCTGGTCCGGGCGAGCGCCCTCGGCGTGTGGATCGGCGTGCTGCCGGGCATCGGCGCCAACGTCGGCGGTATCGCCGCGTATGCGCAGGCTGTGCAGACCTCCCGGCATCCCGAGGAGTTCGGCAAGGGGTCGATCGAGGGTGTGATCGCGCCGGACGCCACGCTCGGCGCCAACGAGGGCGGCGGCCTGCTGCCGACACTCGCTTTCGGCATCCCCGGCGGCGAGGCGATGGCGATCCTGCTTGTCGCCTTCGTCTCAATCGGGATCGTGCCGGGCCCGCAGATGCTGACCACGCAGCTCGACCTGGTGTTCGGCCTCGTCTGGATCATCATCCTGGCGAACCTGCTGATCACCATCATCGGCCTGATCATCGCCCCCTATCTGTCGAAGCTGACGCGGCTCGACCCGAACCTCGTCATCCCGTCAGTCCTGATCATCTGCTTCGTCGCCGCCTATGCCACCGACAGCCGCATGGACGACGTGGCGATCGCCGGCTTCTTCGGCATCCTCGGCTACTTCATGGAAAAGTACAAGTATTCAAGGGCTACCTTCGTCATTGGCATGGTGCTGGCGACGATGATCGAGCGCAATCTTCACCTTTCTCTCACCCTCTATGGCGAGTGGTTCATCTTCACGCGACCGATCACGACGATCATGTTTGCCCTCATCGTCTTCACGACGTGCTGGCCGTTCTACAAGAAGTGGCGAAACAGCCGTGCCGCCGTCACTCCCGCGACGCGCTGACCTGGCGAAGGAGTTCCGACAATGACCCGCCGTCTCCAGGAAAACATCCTCGTCGCCATCCTCATCGCGGTCCTCGTCGCGGTGATCTGGGAGAGCTTCAACTTCGGGCCCCGCGCCCGGCTGGTACCGATTCCGATCGCGACGATCGGCATCCTTCTGCTGTTGTTCCAACTCTACTGGCAGAACAGCCGTCCGGCCGACGACCTGAACATCGACGTTTTCGAGTTTCTCACCGGCCGCAAGGAGGATACCGTTGAGGACCTCCTTGCCACCGGCAAGACGAAATCGCGGACTGATCCGGCGACGCTGCGCCGCCGCGAGTGGACCGGGCTCGCGATGGTCGTCGCGCTGATCATCTCATGCATGCTGGTTGGCCCGATTCCGACATCGATCGTCTTTGGGCTGATCTATTTCCGTGCGCTTGCCAGCTACAGCTGGCGCAACACGGTGCTGATCACCATTGCACTGACCGGCAGCATCTGGATTCTCTTCGGAGAACTCCTTGGGGTGCAACTAGATCGGACGATTTTTGGCTACGGGCTGATGTACATGCTTGTCCTTCAGTAGCAACGCTAAGAAAGACACGAGCAATTTCTACGATGTTTGACGCCGAATAGAATCGACCACCTACAAGAGTGGAACAGGAGGAAGCGACCATGAAGATGCTCTACGGCGCGCTGGCGTTCGGTGCGGCGCTTTCGATGACGGCCATGGTGCCGACCGCGATGGCGCAGGACTTCTACGAAGGCAAGACAGTGACGGTGATCCTGCCGCACACCCCGGCCGGCGGCCACGGCCACTACTCGCGGATGATCCAGCCGTTCCTGCAGAAACACCTGAAGGCGAAGGAGGTCCGCCTCGAGTTCCACCCAGGCGCCGGCAGCCTGCTCGGGACCAATCTGATCTGGAAGGCCCGGCCGGATGGCTCGACGATCGGCTTCGTCGTCGCCGCCGCTCCGGCGATGGCGCAGCTCGCCGAGAGCCCCGGCGTCCAGTACAACTTCCCGGACTTCGTCTTCCTCGGCAACGCCATTCAGGAGCCGAAGGCGATCTGGGTCGGCAAGGACTCGAAGTTCCAGGACGCCAAGGCGCTGGTGAACTCGACGGAGGAGTTCCGCTCCGCCTCGCAGGGCACCGACGACGACTTCTATGCCATGAACGTCATCGCCAAGACGCTGAACTTCCCGATCAAGTTCATCACCGGCTACGAGGGCGAGGCCGACATCTTCCTCGCGACGATCAAGGGCGACAGCGACGGCTACATGTCATCCTACACCAACCAGCGCGCGGCGATGGAGAACGGCGAGATCAACATGCTGCTCGCCATGGCGCCGGAGCCGATCCCGCAGGTGCCGAATGCACCGAGCGTGCTGAGCCTCGTGCCCGAGGGCACCGACACCACGGCGCTGCGCACGATCATGAACGTGCAGCTGTCCGGTCGCGCCTTCATCGGCCCTCCGGGCATGGAACCGGAAGCGGTCGAGGCGATGCGCGCCGGTATCAAGGCGGCTCTCGAGGATCCAGAGCTCCAGCAGCTTGCCAAAGATCAGCAGCGCCCGATCATCTGGGTGTCGGGCGAGAGCGACCAGGAGAAGGCCAAGCAGATTGGCGAAGGAGCGAGCGCGCTGACACCGATCCTGAAGGAGGCGGTCGAACAGATCCGCTGACGTCCATTCGTCTGCAAGTCGTCGCGGCGGCCCGGACCTGCGGGCCGCCGCTTCGATTCGTGCGCCTCGTTTCAGAGCTTCAGCGCGCCGTCTCGGCGACGACATCGAGCCAGACGCGGTTCACCCGCGCCGATTCCTCCGAGAGCACCTCGAGGAAGGCTTCGGCGGCCGGCGACATCGGCCGGCGCAGCGGCTCGATCAGCACGAGGTCGAGCCACAGCGGCGGATCGGCGAGCGGCGCGATCGATAGCCTCTGGCCGTCGATGTCGGGCGCGGTCAGGACCCCCGGCAGGATCGCCACCCAGTCGGTGCGCTCGATGAAGTCGAGGGTCGCGAGCATCGCGTCGAGTTCGAGCACCTGCACGATCTCGGCGCCGCAGGCGGCAAAGTAGGCGTCGAGCGAGCGGCGGCGGGCATTGGCGAGGCCCGGCACCACCACCTTGAGCGGCCCGAAGTCGGCGAGGCGTGCCGGCTCCATGTGCCGCATGCGGCCGGAGCCGGCCTTGAGCGCAATCGTCTCCGGCGTGCGCAGCAGCAGCCGGCCGCGCAGGCCGACGGTGCTCTCCAGCGCCGGCACGACGGCGAAATCGAGCTCGCCCGCCATCACCCGGTCGGCAAGCACGCGGCTGTAGGCCTCGAAGGTGTGGACGGAAACGTTCGGGTGCGCCTCCATGAAGCGCACCAGCGCGGGCGCCAGGATGCAGCGCGTCATCGACGGCATCAGCCCGACCCTCACCGTGCCTTCGAGCCCGCGGCCGTGCTGGCGCAGTTCCCGGTCGGCGGCGATGTAGCGGCGCAGCACATCGATCGACGAGCGGTAGAAGCGGTCACCGGCCGGGGTCGGCACGACGGCATTCGCCCCGCGCTCGAACAGGCGCACGCCGTAGCGGCTCTCGAGCTTGCGGACGTGCTGGGAGACGCCGGACTGCGTGGCGTTCTCGCGCTCGGCCGCGCGGGTGAACGAGCGCTCCTCGTAGACGGCGACGAACAGACGGATGTCCTGGAGGCTGGCATCGGCGCGCAGGGTCACGGTGGCAGCCCCTCATTAGGAAATCGTCTTGGAAGCATAAATACTCATCATTTCCGTGATGGGCTAGCCAGCCTCTAAGGTCGGCCTAGTTAACCGTGGACGGAACGAGGGAGGCGGAGAGCGCGATGACGGAACGCCATGTCGACCTCGGCTCGGAGGGCGGGATGCGCGAATTCCGGACCGCGCTCGGCCGCTTCATCACCGGCGTCACGGTGATCACCACGATCGACGACGCCGGCCGGCCCGCGGGCTTCACCGCGAACTCCTTCTCCGCCCTGTCGCTCGCGCCGCCGCTGGTGCTGTGGAGCATGCAGCGCCACCTGCCCTCGCTGAAGGCGTTCCGCGTCGGCGCGAAGTACGCCGTCAACATCCTCGCAGCAGATCAGAGCGATCTCGCCATGCGCTTCGCGCGCCCGGCGGCCGACAAGTTCGATGGCGTGGCCTACACGATCGGCCGTGGCGGCTGCCCGCTGTTCGAAGGCTGCCTCGCCCGCTTCGAGGGCCACGTCACCCAGGCCGTCGACGGCGGCGACCACGTGATCCTCGTCGGTCTGGTGGAATGGGCCGCACACCGTGACGGCCCGCCGCTGCTGTTCTCGCACGGGCGTCTGTGCATCGCCGACGTGCTCGCCGCGGCCGCCTGACCCCTCCCCGTTCAACACGCCCGACGCACGCCGTCGAAAACCCCGAGGAACCGTCCGTGCCCGTTCCCCTCAAAGTCGGCTTCTTCACGATGCCGATCCACCCGCTGCACCGGCCGCTGCACGAGACGCTGCGGGAGGATCGCGAGCTGACGCTGGTCGCCGACCGGCTCGGCTTCGTCGAGGGCTACTTCGGGGAGCACGTCACCGACGCCGCCGAGACGATCACCTCCAGCCTGATCTTCATCGCCTGGCTGCTCGAGGAGACGAAGAACATCAAGCTCGGCACCGGCACGGTGAACATCCCGAACCGGCACCCGGCGACGGTCGCCGCCGAGGTCGCGATGGTCGACCAGATGGCGAAGGGCCGCTTCATCTTCGGCATCAGCCCGGGCGGCCTGCTCTCGGACGCCGAGCTCTACGGCAACCTCGACAACGACCGCACCGCGATGTTCCTCGAAGGCATCAACATGGTGCTGGACATCTGGGCGGGTGAGGCGCCGTACAACCTGAAGGGCAAGTACTGGACCGTATCGACAGAGCGCACGACCATTTCCGAGCTCGGCCAAGGCACCATCCACAAGCCCTACCAGACGCCGCACCCGCCGATCGTCGTCACCGCGGTGGCGCCGTTCTCCAAGGGCGTCACCGAGGCGGCGGCGCGCGGCTGGGACCCGATCTCGGCGAACTTCCTGCTGCCGCAGTGGGTGAAGACGCACTGGCCGAAATACGTCGACGGCTGCGCGGCCGGCAATCGCCCGGCCGATCCGGCCAACTGGCGCGTCGCGAAAAGCATCTTCGTCGCCGACGACCTCGCGACCGCCAAGCGCTATGCCACCGACCCGTCCGGCCCCTATTTCTCCTACTACAAGTCGCTCGCCCACAAGCTCGTCAAGAACGGCCGCGCCAATCTGTTCAAGGCCGACCAGTCGGCGCCGGATTCCTCGGTGACGGCGGAGAGCGTCGTCGACCAGCTCGTCATCTGGGGCACGCCCGACAAGGTGGCCGACGAGCTGATGGCGTTCCGCGAAAACGTCGGCGAGTTCGGCACGCTGCTCTATGCCGGCCACGACTGGGCCGACCGCGGCCTCGCGATCCGCTCGATGGAGCTACTCGCCGAGAAGGTGGTGCCGCAGGTCAACCACGGCGCGACGACACCGCGGGCCGCCGTCGCGTGAGCGGGCTCGCGGTCGCCCGCCGGCCCGTCGAGATCGGCGGCCGGCGCATCGGCGTGATCGACGAGGGGCGGCGCGACTCCCCTGTCGTCACCTTCCTGCACGCCCTCGGCGCCAACGCCGACCTCTGGCGCGGGGATGCCGCGGCACTCGCCGACCGCTACCGCGTGGTGTCGATCGACACGCGCGGCCACGGGGCGAGCGATGTTATCGAACCCGCCGGCAGCTTCGACGACCTTGTTGCCGACGTCGTCGCCGTCTGGGACGCGCTCGGCATCGAGACATCCGCCGTCGTCGGGCTGTCGCTCGGCGGCATGACGGCGTTCGGCCTCGCCCTCGCCCACCCGGAACGTCTCACCGGCATCGTCGCCGCTGACTGCCGGGCCGATGCCCCGCCGCCGTTCCGACAGATGTGGGCGACGCGGCGGGCGATGCTCGAGGACGGCGGCATGGCGGCGGTGGCCGAGGGCACGATGGCGAGCTGGCTGACGGCAGCGTCCCGTGCCGACCGGCCGGACCTCGTCGAGGCGGCGCGGTCGATGATCGTCTCGACGCCGCCGGCGGGCTACCGGGCGATCACCGAACTCATCGAGGGCCTCGACTACAAGCGCCGGCTCGCGGAGATCACCGTGCCCTGCCGGATGATTGTCGGCGCCGAGGACGGCGTGCATCCGCCGGAGATGGCGGCGATGGCAGCGCTCGTGCCAGACTGCCGGCTCGTCACCCTCGAGGGTGCCGCCCACCTCGCCAATCTCGAACAGCCCGCCGCCTTCCGCACCGCCGTCGAGGACTTCCTCGCCGAGATCGCTGCGACAGGCCGCCAGACCCGGCCCTCCTCCCCATGACCGAACGCTACCGGATCCACGACCCCGCCGCCCTCGATGCCGAGCGGCGGGCGATCTACGACGCCATCGCCTCAGGCCCGCGGGGGTCGGTGCCGGCGATCTTCCACCTGCTGCTGGAGGCGCCCGCTGTCGCCGGCAAGGCGCAGGCGCTCGGCGCGGAACTGCGCTACCGCACGAGCCTCGGCCCGAAGCTCTCCGAACTCGCCATCTTGGTGACGGCCCACCACTGGGGCGCCACCTACGAGTGGGCGATCCACGCGCCGGAGGCGGCGAAGGCGGGGCTGCCCGCCGACGTCATCGATGCGATCGCCGCCGGAAGGTCGCCGGAAACCGAGGACGGTGACGTGCGCCTCGTCCATGACGTCGCCCACGCCCTGCTGCAGGACCACGACGTGCCGGACGCGCTGTTTGCCGCCGCCCTCGACCGCTTCGGACGGCAGACTCTCGTCGAGCTATCGGCGGTCGTCGGCTACTACTCGATGCTCGCCGTGGCGATCCGCTGCTTCCGGCTTCCCGGCCACGAGCCGGCACCCGCGAAGGCCTGAACCAAGGAGACTCGGACAGACGGACGGCGGCGCCTGCAGAGGCCCGCCGGGGAGAGGAATGGGCATGGACGTCGGCATCGTCGGTCTCGGCATCATGGGCGGCTCGATCGCCCGCAATCTTCTTGAGCGCGGCCACGCGGTCGCCGGTGTCGACCTCGACCCGGCGCGCCGCGAGGCGTTCGCCGGTGCCGGCGGACGCCTCGTCGAGAGCCCGGCCGCCCTCGTCGGTGACTGCGCGGTGGTGCTGACGAGCCTGCCGTCCGAGGCGGCACTCGCGGCGGTGTCGGCGGAGCTCGCCGAGGCGATCGCCAAGAGCGGCACGCGGACGGTCGTGTGCGAACTCTCGACCATGCCGATCCCCGCCAAGGAGGCGGCGCGAAAGCGCCTCGAGACCGCCGGCGCCGTCGTCCTCGACTGCCCGCTCTCCGGCACCGGCGCCCAGGCGGTGACGCGTGACCTCGTCGTCTACGCGTCCGGTGATCGCGCCGGCTTCGAGATCGCCGAGCCGGCTCTGCGCGACTTCTCGCGGCGGGTGGTGCACGTCGGCGCCTTCGGCAACGGCACGCGCATGAAGCTCGTCGCCAACCTCCTCGTCGCCATCCACAACGTCGCCACCGCCGAGGCGATGGCGCTCGCCGAGAGCTGCGGCCTGTCGCTCACCGACGTCATCGACGTCGTCTCCGATGGTGCCGGCGGCTCACGCATCTTCTCGCTGCGCGCGCCGCTGATGGCCGAGACGCGCTACACGCCGGCGACGATGAAGCTGGACGTCTGGATGAAGGACATGAAGGTGATCGGCGAGCTTCTCGCGGAAGGCGGCGTCGAGGCGCCGCTGTTTTCCGCAAGCCTTCCCGTCTACGAGGCCGCGATCGACCAGGTCGGGCCGGAGAACGACACCGCCGCCGTCTTCGAGGTGCTGCGACCGGCGCGCCGCGGCTGAACGAACATCATTTCGGGAGGATCACCATGACCACTGTCGGCATCGCCGGGCTCGGCCGCATGGGCGGCGCGATGGGCCTGCATCTGCTCGAGCAGGGCTACACCGTTGTTGTCTGGAACCGCTCCGCCGCGAAGGCGGAGCCGCTGAAAGCCGCCGGTGCGACGGTGGCGGCCTCGCCGAAGGCGCTCGCGGAAGCCGCCGACGTCGTCATCACCTCGCTCACCGACGACAAGGCAGCGATGGAGTGCTTCCACCGCGCCGACGGCCTGCTCGCCGGTGCCTCCGCGAAGACGCTGTTCGTCGAGACGACGACGACGAGCCCCGATACCGCCCGCGCGCTGGCCGCGGCCGTGGCGAAGACCGGCGCCGTCATGCTCGACTGCCCGGTGCAGGGCTCCGCCGACGCCGCCCGCAAGGGCCAGTTGCTCGCGATGGTCGGCGGCGACGCGGCGGCGCTCGACAAGGCACGGCCGGTGATCGAGGCGTTCACCCGCAAGCTCTTCCACCTCGGCCCGGTCGGCTCCTCGGCGGCGCTGAAGCTCGCGGTCAACACCGGCATCGCCACCTATGCCGCCTTCCTCGGCGAGGCGACGCGCCTCTGCGCCCTGGAGGGCGTCGATCCGAATGCCGTCTACGACGTCATCGCCGAGGGGCCGATGGCGACGCCGATCCTGAAGGGCAAGATGGCGATCCTGAAGGGCGAGGGCGACCCAAACGCCGTCCCCGCCTCCGACATCGACCTCTTCCTCAAGGATGCCAGCGCGGCGCTGATCCTCGCCGCCCAGCACCGTGCCGCGCTGCCCGTCGCCGCCGCCACCCAGGCGCTGCTGTCCGATGCGGCGAAGGCCGGCTGGGGTCCGTGCGACTACGGCGATCTTCCTGCCTACGCGCGCAGCGGAAAGCCGCGCTGACCAGCCGGTTGCATGCAATTCCCGCGCATTGCCCGCAGATCGGGCAATGGCGGCGAAGCCTGAATCCAGGCCGAAGGCGCAATCGATGGGCATCACGAAGTTGCCCTATTGCGGCCCTGTCAGCGTCACTTTGGGCCTTATGATCCAGGGTGTCGCTGATGACGGAGCGCTGATCGGGCCTTTGGTTTCAGTCAGCCCCCCAGCCCCCCGAGGTCTGGTCCTGCGCACGGACGCAAGTCCCATCCGAGGCGACATTCGGGCCGACCCTCCGGGGTCGGCCCGTTTCTTTTTGGGGGTCGGCCCGTTTTCTTTTCGAGCGGCGCGCGCGTGGCGTTGTCCGCCTTTGCAGAATTCTCCCGCCCTTTGCACATTCCTCGGCCTGACCCGGATGTCACCGCCTTGATCACGGTGGCCGGTGCGCCGATATAGCGGCCAGCCGGTGCGGCGCCTCGCCCGCCGGCACACCCTGAAATCGACGCCCGGAAGCTCGCCATGACCGTCGAAGCCGAACCGGCCGCCGCGGCCGCCTCGCCCGAAACCCGTCCCTTCTCCGCCGACGTCGCCCAGCTTCTGCGGCTGATGGTGCACTCGGTCTATTCCAACCGCGACGTCTTCCTGCGGGAGCTTGTCTCCAACGCCGCCGACGCCTGCGAGAAGCTGCGCTACGCCGCGCTGACCGACGCCGGCCTCCTCGGCGACGACGCCGCCTTCGAGATCATCGTGGCGGTGGATTCTGACGCGGGCACGCTGACCGTGTCGGACAACGGCATCGGCATGAGCCGCGACGAACTCGTCGACAACCTCGGCACCATCGCCCGCTCCGGCACCCGCGCCTTCGTCGAGGCGATCGCCGACCAGGCGGCGGGCAAGTCGGAGAGCAGCGCGCTGATCGGCCAGTTCGGCGTCGGCTTCTACTCGGCCTTCATGGTGGCGAAGACGGTGACGGTGACGAGCCGGCGCGCCGGCTCGGACGAAGCCTGGACGTGGTCGTCGGACGGCTCCGGCTCCTTCACCATCGCCCCCGCTGGCGACGACGCCCCGGCGCGCGGCACCCGCGTGGTCCTGGAACTCGCCGACGATGCCCGCGAGTTTGCCGACGAGGACGAGGTGGAGCGCATCGTCCGCGCCCACTGTGCCCATATCCCCGTGCCGATCGCCGTGCTGAAGGCCGGCGCCGACGCGCGCCGCACGCTGGTCGACGGCTCGGCGCTGTGGACGAAGCCGAAGGCCTCCGTCACCGAGGCCGAGTACCGCGACTTCTACACCTACGTGTCGGGTGATCCGGCCGAGCCGGCGCTGACCGTGCACTTCCGCGCCGAGGGCCGCACCGAGTACTCGGTGCTCGCCTTCGTGCCGTCGCAGAAGCCGTTCGACCTGTTCGACCCCGACCGGCGCGGGCGCATCAAGCTCTATGTCCGGCGCGTCTTCATCACCGACGAGGCGCCGCTTCTGCCGGCTTGGCTGCGGTTCGTCCGTGGCGTCGTCGATTCGGAGGACCTGCCGCTCAACCTGTCGCGCGAGATGCTGCAGTCGAACCCGGTGCTGGAGGCGATCCGGCGCGGGCTCACCGGCCGCATCCTGACCGACCTCGAAAAGCTCGCCGAGAAGGAGCCGGAGCGCTTCACCGGCATCTGGGAGGCCTTCGGCGCCGTCATCAAGGAAGGCCTCTACGAGGAGCCGGACCGGCGCGACGGGCTGTTCAAGATCGCCCGCTTCCGCACCAGCTCGACGCCGGACGGCTGGCGCAGCCTCGCCGAGGTGCTGGCCGGTGCGCGCGAGAACCAGACGGCGATCTACTACCTGCTCGGCGACAGCGCCGAGGGGGTGAAAGCAAGCCCGCATCTGGAAGGCTACCGGGCGCGCGGCATCGAGGTGCTGCTGCTCACCGATCCCGTCGACGCCTTCTGGGTGCAGACGGCGCTCGGCTACGAGGGCAAGCCGTTCCGCTCGGTGACGCAGGGCGCCGCCGATCTCGAGCTCATCCCGCTCACCGGCGAGGCGGCGGCCGACGACGATCCCGCCCGGCCGGCCGACGTGGCGGTGCTGGTGGCGCTTCTCAAGGAGCGCCTCGGCGAGCGCGTCAGCGACGTCCGCACCTCGGCGCGGCTTGCCGAGAGCCCGGTCTGCCTCGTCGCGCCGGAGTTCGGTCCGGACCGCCAGCTCGAGAAGCTGCTGGCCCGCGGCCGCTCGCAGGCCTGCACGGTGAAGCCTGTGCTGGAGCTCAACCCGCGCAACGGCCTCGTCAAGGCGCTGGCGAAGCGGGCCGCGGCCGGCGGCGCCGGCGAAGCGGTGACCGACGCGGCGCACCTCCTCTACGCCCAGGCGCGCATCCTCGAGGGCGAACTGCCGGAGGATCCGGCCGACTTCGCCCGCCGCCTCGACCGCCTGATCGCGGCAGGCGTCGGCAGCGCGGAAAGCTGAGGACCGGCCCCGGAGAGGCGGCACGGGTTAAGCGCGGCTTAACCATAGCCGCGCTAGCCTCGCTGCGGATTTCCCTCTGCTGCGAGGCCGTCGCGTTCGCATGTCCGCCGCCCTGTCGCCGGCCCGGTTCCAGTCTCCCTTCCAACGGCTCGCCCGGCTGATCTCCGGGATCACGCCGGGGGCGAGTTCGATCGACCTCGCCGTCGGCGAACCGCGTCATCCGATCCCGTCCTTCGTGGGCCCGGTGCTGTCGGCCAACCTCGACGGCTTCGGCCGCTATCCGGCGATCCGCGGCACAGACGGCTTCCGCCGCGCCGTCGCCGACTGGCTCGACAATCGCTATGCGCTGGCCGCCCTGATCGACCCGGAGACGGGCGTGCTGCCGCTGAACGGCAGCCGCGAGGGCCTGTTCTTCGCCGCGATCGAGGCCCGCGACAGCGCTAGCGGCAAGCCCGGGCGGCCGGCGATCCTGATGCCGAACCCGCTCTACCAGGCCTACGCGGCCGGAGCGGAGGCGGCGGGCGCCGAGGCGGTGGCACTGTCGCCAGCGACCTCCGGCGGCGTGCTGCCCGATCTCGCGGCCCTCGACCCGGCGCTGCTCGAGCGCACCATAGCGATCTACCTCGCCTCGCCGTCGAACCCGCAGGGCACCGTGATGTCCCTCGACGACTGGCGGGGGCTGATCGAGCTCGCCCGCCGCCACCGCTTCATGGTGTTCGCCGACGAGTGCTATTCGGAGCTCTACCGGTCCGCCACGGCGCCGCCGCCCGGCGTGCTGGAGGCAGCCCGCGACGGGCTCGGGCTCGACGGCATCGTCGCCTTCAACTCGCTGTCGAAGCGCTCCAACCTGCCGGGCCTGCGCTGTGGCTTCGCCGCCGGCGACCCGGATTTCCTCGCCCGCTGGACGCGGCTCAGGAACACCGCGGCGCCGCAGGTGCCGACGCCGCTGCAGGCGGTCGCCGTCGCCGCCTACGGCGACGAGCGCCACGTCGCCGAGAACCGCCGCCTCTACGACGCCAAGTACGGCCTCGCCCGCGAGCGGCTCGCCGCCCGCTTCGGCGACGTCGTGCCGCCGGCCGGGTTCTTCCTCTGGCTCGACGTCTCAGCCTGGGGCGGCGGCGAGGCGGCGGCGCTGCGCCTCTGGCGCGAGGCGGGGCTCCGGACCGTGCCCGGCGGCTACCTCGCCGTTCCGGGACCGGACGGCCGCAATCCCGGCGAGGCGTACCTGCGCCTCGCCCTCGTCGACGACCTCGCCACCACCGGGACGGCCCTCGACCGTCTCGCCCGCCTGCTCGGCTGAACAGAAAGATCGGCGCCATGCGCACCCTCGCGACCGCCCCGACTTCCGCTCCGCCTTCCTCGGAAGCGGGCTTCCTGCGCCGCAATCTCCGGCGGGTGCTCGGCCTGACGCTGCTGGCAGCGCTGACGGTGACCGTCATCGCGCTCGCCACCTGGACGGTGGAGGACCCGAGCCTCGGCCACGCCTCGTTCGGCGAGGTCCACAACCTGATGGGCTATGCGGGCGCCTCGCTCGCCGATTTTCTCGTCCAGATGTTCGGCGTCGCCGTCGTCGCGCTCCTGGCGCCGCCGGCGCTGTGGGCGATCCGCCTGTCGGCTGCGCAGCCGGCGCGGATCACCCGCCGCCGGCTGATCGCCTGGCTCGTCGCCGCCGCCCTCCTCTGCGGCGCCGCCACCGCGCTCGTCCCGCCGGCGACCTGGCCGCTGCCGACCGGCCTTGGCGGCGTCGCCGGCGACCGCGTCGCGCTGTTCCCGCATGCCGTCGCCGGTTCGCTGTTCGGCGCAGGCTCGATCGTCGCCGAGGTGATCCTCGGCACCCTCGGCCTGGCGCTGCTGGTCTTCGCCGGCGGCTGGCCGGCCCCGGCGGAGCCCCTGCCCGAGGCGGTGCCCGACCCGCTGGCGGTGCGCCGGACGCTCCGCCGCAGCGCCGACCCGCGCGTGCCGGTCGCCGAGGAGGATGACGACGAGGACGACAAGCCCGGGCTGCTCGCGATCCTGCACGGCGCGGCGGCCCACTGGCGCCTCACCATCACCGCCTGGCTGTCGCGGCTGTTCGCCCGCAAGCGGCGCGACGACGAGGACGACGGCTTCGACGACATGGGCATCGAGGTGGCCGCCACCGCCGCGCGCCGCCGCGAGCCGGCGATGGAGCGCGCCCGCACCGAGCCGCGCTTCGGCGGCGATCGCCCGCCGCTGCGCATCGAGCCGGCCTACGGCGCAACCGACGAGCTGCCGGAGGACGAGGAGGACGAGGCGCCCTTCGACGACGCCCTGATCGACGAGATGGACCCGGGCGACTTCGAGCCGGCGCCGCAGCCGGCGATCGTCCGGCGGACCGCGCCTGCCGCCGCCGTGCAGGCGCCGACGCCGACCGCCGGCAGCCGCGTCACCCCCCCGGCGGCGCCACCGAAGCCCGGCCGACGCATCGCCCAGGAGGCGCAGCCCTCCCTCCTCAAGGACGGGCCGTTCGAGCTGCCGCCGGTGCGCCTGCTCGCCGAGCCGAAGCCGGCGGCGAAGAACCCGCAGATCGACACCGCCGCTCTCGAGAACAACGCCCGCATGCTCGAGGGCGTGCTGGAGGACTTCGGCGTGCGCGGCCAGATCGTCAATGTCCGCCCGGGCCCGGTCGTCACCCTCTACGAGCTCGAGCCGGCGCCCGGCATCAAGTCGTCGCGCGTCATCGGTCTCGCCGACGACATCGCCCGCTCGATGAGCGCGGTGTCGGCACGCGTCGCCGTCATCCCCGGCAAGAACGCCATCGGCATCGAGCTGCCGAACCTGAAGCGCGAGACGGTGTTCCTGCGCGAGCTCGTCGCCTCGGCCGAGTTCGAGAAGACCAAGCAGAAGCTCGCCCTCTGCCTCGGCAAGACCATCGGCGGCGAGCCGGTGATCGCCGACCTCGCCCGCATGCCGCATCTGCTCGTCGCCGGCACCACCGGTTCGGGCAAGTCGGTGGCGATCAACACCTTCCTCGTCTCGCTGCTCTACCGCATGACGCCGGACCAGTGCCGGCTGATCATGGTCGACCCGAAGATGCTCGAGCTCTCCGTCTATGACGGCATCCCGCACCTCCTCGCCCCCGTCGTCACCGACCCGAAGAAGGCGGTGGTGGCGCTGAAGTGGACCGTGCGCGAGATGGAGGAGCGCTACCGCAAGATGTCGAAGCTCGGCGTGCGCAACATCGACGGCTTCAACGCCCGCGTCGCCGAGGCGGCGGAGAAGGGCGAAGTGCTGTCGCGCATCGTCCAGACCGGCTTCGACCGCACTTCCGGCGAGCCGATCTTCGAGGAGGAGGAGATCGCCTCCGAGCCGATGCCGTTCATCGTCGTCATCATCGACGAGATGGCCGACCTGATGATGGTCGCCGGCAAGGACATCGAGGGCGCCGTGCAGCGCCTCGCCCAGATGGCGCGCGCCGCCGGCATCCACATCATCACCGCCACCCAGCGCCCGTCGGTGGACGTCATCACCGGCACCATCAAGGCGAACTTCCCGACCCGCATCTCCTTCCAGGTGACGTCGAAGATCGACAGCCGCACCATCCTCGGCGAGATGGGGGCCGAGCAGCTGCTCGGCCAGGGCGACATGCTCTACATGGCTGGCGGCGGCCGCATCCAGCGCGTCCACGGGCCGTTCGTCAGCGACCAGGAGGTCGAGGCGATCGTCGCCCACCTGAAGACGCAAGGCGCCCCGGACTATCTCGACCAGATCACCGTCGGCGACGACGAGGAGGATGGCGAGGCGGGTGGCGGGTCCACGGGCCTCGACGGCCTGGAAGAATCCGCCGACCTCTACGACCGCGCCGTCGCCGTGGTACTGCGCGACCGCAAGGCCTCGACCTCCTACGTCCAGCGCCGCCTGCAGATCGGCTACAACCGCGCCGCCTCGATCGTCGAGCGGATGGAGCGCGAGGGCATCGTCGGCCCGGCCAACCACGCCGGCAAGCGCGAGATCCTTGTCGGTGGCGACAGCGAGGCGGCCTGACCGACCAGCGTGCGCCGGCCGGGTGCTTGCCCGGACGTCCACGATCCGCCTGACCGCGGCCGCGCCGCGGCCCAGCCCGCGCCTTCACCCGGCCACAGGCGCACGCTATCGCCGAGGCCAGTGATCGATGCGCTCGAAGCGTGCCGCGGTGCCGGCGCGCCGACCGAAGGAGAAGCAAGATGCCCCATCCGTTCCGCCGCGCCGCTGTTCGTCGCGCTGCCCTGGGGGCGGTCGCCGCGGTGGCCCTCGCCGCCGGTGGCATGACGGTGCTCGCCCCGATGCCGGTCGCAGCCCAGGCGGCCACCGAGACGAGCGGCGAGGCGCTGGCGCGCATCAACGACTACTTCAACGGCATCCGCACGATGTCGGGCGAGTTCATCCAGTTCGGACCGACGGGCGGGCGGGCGGAAGGCTCGTTCGTCATCGCCCGGCCGGGCAAGGTGCGGTTCGACTATTCGCCGCCGGCACGCATCGACATCGTCGCCGACGGCAAGTCGGTGGTGGTGCGCGACCGCCGGCGTGCGACCCAGGACGTCTGGCCGCTGTCGAAGACGCCGCTGCGCTTCCTGCTCGCCGACAAGATCGACCTCCTGAAGGACGCCAACGTCACCGACGTCCGCACCGAGGGCGACACCACCGTCATCGTCATCCAGGAATCGACGGTCTTCGGCGACGGCAAGCTGACGCTGTTCTTCGACAGCACCACCAGCGAGCTGAAGCAATGGATCGTCACCGATGCCCAGGGGCTCGACACGACCGTGGCGATCTACAACGTCCAGACCGGCGTGAAGGCGGACCCCAAGCTGTTCGTCGTCGACTACCAGCGCGTCATCGGCGCCGAGCGCTGAGGCGCGGTGGGCCGGGCTTCCCGGCCCCGAACCGGAGGCCCGCCCCGCCCGGGGCGGGCGAAGGCAAAGCCGCTCAGGGCCTGTAGCCCTTGTCGCAGCGGCTGACCCACTGCCAGTCCTGCCAAGTCGAGTTCATCCAGTAGAGCCAATTACGGCAGTCCGTCTCGGTGCGGAAGCAGGCCCACTGCGACGTCGTGTTGAACATGTCGAACAGCGTCTCGCGGCGGCCGGCGAACTGACCCCACCAGAGGTTGGCAGCGCCGAACTCGGCGGCGGCCGCCTTGCACTCGAGCGGCGTCGGGCGCGGCTTGATCGGCGGCGGCGCGTTGGCGGCAAGCGCCCCGACCATGCCGACCGGCATCGCGGATGCAAGCGCCAGAGCGAGCGTCGCTGATAGGGCGAGTGCGCCGCGACCCCGGATACGACTGCGAGACATCAACGCCACTCCCTGCGCGTCGCCGGCGCGTGCCGACCGGCTCGCTACCTAACCGTCGGAATGCCATCCGGTTGCGCGTCCGCCGCCCGGGTCGGGGCGTCCGGAAGCCGGCCGGCGATTTCCAGCACCATCTTACGCCGGACCGCGTCGGCGAAGGAGACGTTCTCGTCGGCCACCATGACGAAGGACGCCGGGCCACCGATGACGTCCTGCTCGTAGACGAGCGACAGCGGACGCCCGCCGACGATGCGCGGCTGCCCGCCGGGACGCTGAATCACCAGCCCGTTGATGACGATACCCTTCGCCACCGCGTCGTCGCGGGCGGCGTGGATGGAGCGGCCGCCGATGTTCGGGCCATCGCCGGAGACGTCGATGACGCGGCGGATGCCCTCGTAGGCGTTGGTCTCGAGCTTGTGGACGGAATAGTCGATCGCCGCCGAGATCGAATTGTAGCCCCACGCCGCCCGCGGCCGCGTCACCAGGGCCTCGGCGAAGGCGGAGGCGGAGGCCTCGTCGCGGATCACCATCCAGTCGACGATGGTGTGCTGCGAGGCAGGTCCCCCCCACTCGATATAGGCGACGGCGATCGAGCCGTGGATGCCGTCGCGGATGGCGTTCAGCACCTCGGTGCTCATCACCGCCTCGGCATAGCCACGGCGCTGGAAGGCGAGCTCGTCATTGTCGATCGAGCCCGAGCCGTCGGCGGCGAGGACCAGTTCGACGTCGACGGGCTCGGCCGCGGCGGGCGCAGCGATCAACAGGGCGGCGAGAGCGGCGATTACGGCGGCGAGACGGGGCTGGCGCATCAGGGTCCTCCTCGGCGGGTGTCGTCGAAGCCGGCCGGCGATGCGCCCGCCGTGGGTTTGGCAGGTTTGCGCTCAGGCCACTCCGGTTACGCCGAGGGCGAAGGACTGGATGAGCGCGATCTCCTCGAGGCGCCCGAAGCGCCCGGCGGCGCCGCCGTGGCCGGCCTCCATGTTGGTGCGCAAGAGCAGCACCGCGTCGTCGGTGCGCTCGGCGCGGATGCGCGCCACCCACTTCGCCGGTTCCCAGTAGGTGACGCGTGGGTCGGTGAGACCGGCGAGCACGAGGAGCGGCGGATAGGGCTGTGCACCGACGCTCTCGTAGGGGGCGTAGCGCTTGATGCGCCGGTAGGCCTCGGCGTCCTCGATCGGATTGCCCCACTCCGGCCACTCCGGCGGCGTCAGCGGCAGCGTCGGGTCGAGCATGGTGTTCAGCACATCGACGAACGGCACCTCGGCGACGACGCCGGCGAACAGGTCCGGCCGCATCGTCGCGACCGCCCCCATCAGCATCCCGCCGGCCGAGCCGCCCTGGGCGACGATGCGGCCGGGCGCGGTGTAGCCGGCCTCGATCAGATGCTCCGCGACCGCGACGAAGTCGGTGAAGGTGTTCTCCTTGCCCTCCCGCCGCCCCTCCCGGTACCAGCGCCAGCCCTTGTCCTTGCCACCGCGGACGTGGGCGATGGCGTAGACGAAGCCACGGTCGACGAGCGACAGCGCGTTCGTCAGGAAGGCCGCCGGCACCGAGATGCCGTAGGAGCCGTAGCCGTAGAGGAGCATCGGCGCCGAGCCGTCGAGGGGGGTGTCGCGACGGTGCAGCAGCGACACCGGCACTTCCTCGCCATCGGGCGCAACGGCGTGCAGGCGGCGCGTCACATAGAGCGAGGAGTCGTGGCCCGAGGGCACCTCCTGTTCCTTGCGCAGCACCCGCTCGCGGCTCTCCATGTCGTAGTCGTAGACGCGCGCCGGCGTCGTCATCGACGAGTAGGTGAAGCGCAGCGTCGTCGTCTCGGCCTCGTAGCCGTCGACGACGCCGAGCGAATAGGCCTCCTCGTCGAAGCGGATCTCGTGCTCGGCGCCGTCGGCGAGGCGGCGGACGACGATGTGCGGCAGGCCGTCGCGGCGCTCGAGGCGGACGAGGTGGCCGGCGAGCGCGGTGATCGACAGGATCAGACGGCCCGCCTCGTGCGGCACGAGGTCGACCCACCCTGCCCTGTCCGGGGCCTCAACCGGGGCGGTGACGACCTTGAAGTCCTCCGCGTCGCCGGCGTTCGTCAGGATGAACAGACGGTCGTCCGCGACACCGCCGCCGTGGTCGACGGAGTACTGCTCGGCGGTCTTGCGCGGCGCCACCAACCGCGGCGCCGTCTCCGGCTCGTCGGCGGGGATGAGGTGCGCCTCGGACGTCTCGTGGTCGTGCACGTCGACGAGAACGAAGCGCCCGGACTGGGTGCGCGACACCGAGACGAAGAAGCCGGGGTCCGCCTCCGCGTAGACGAGTGCGTCGTCGGAAGCCGGCGTGCCGATGCGGTGCCGGTAGACCCGCGCCGGTCGGTGCTCCTCGTCGAGGCGGACGTAGAAGACGAACCGGGAATCCGCCGACCAGACGGCCCGGCCGGACGTGTCGGGGACGACGTCGTCGAGGTCGGCGCCGGTGGTGACGTCGCGGATGCGCAGCGTGAAGGCCTCGCCGCCGGTCTCGTCGACCGCGTAGGCGACGAAGGCGTGGTTCGGCGCGTGCGCGGCGGCGGCGAGCCGGAAATAGGCCTTCCCCTCCGCCAGGGCGTCGCCGTCGAGCAGGACCTCCTCGGGGCCGCCGTCGCGCGCGGTCCGCACCAGCAGCGGGTGTTCTCCCCCTTCCCGGTGCTTCATGGCGTAGGCGAACGGCCCGTCCGGCGCCGGGACCGAGCTGTCGTCCTCCTTGATGCGGCCGCGCAGCTCGGCGACGAGGCGCGCCCGCAGCTCGGCGCGATCGGCGAGGATCACGTCGGCATAGGCGTTCTCGGCCTCGAGATAGGTCCGGATGTCCCCGGAGAGCGCCGCCGGATCGCGCATGACGGCGCGCCAGTCCTCGGCGCGCAGCCAGGCGTAGGGGTCGATGCGGGTGTCGCCGTGGACGGTCGCCTCCACCGGCCGCGGCTCCGCCGACGGTGGACGCGGGTCGGCGGGAGCGGTGGCGAAGGGCGGACGGGCGGGGGTGTGGCGGACGAGCATGGAGGCGGTATCAGCCTTTCTCGGGGTCGAAGTCGAGCGCCGTGCCATTCATGCAGTAGCGCAGCCCCGTCGGCCCCGGGCCGTCGGGGAAGACGTGGCCGAGATGGGCGTCGCAGGTGGCGCAGCGGATCTCGACGCGGCGCATGCCGTGCGAGACGTCCTCGATCTCGCGCACCGCATCCTTCGAGACCGGCGAGAAGAAGCTCGGCCAGCCGGAGCCGGAATCATATTTCGTTTCGGACGAGAACAGCGGCGTGCCGCAGGCGATGCAGGCGTAGGTGCCGTCGCGCTTCTCGTCGAGATGCGGGCCGGTGAAGGCGCGCTCGGTGCCGTGCTGCCGCGTGACGTAGAACTGCTCCGGTGTCAGCTGCGAGCGCCACTCGTCGTCGGATTTCACGACCTTGGGCGCGGACGTTGCGGGCGCGGTCATCTCGTGTTCTCCACTGCTGACGGGAACAAAGCCTTCGCCGCCAGAGATAGGCTTCCGATCGACTTGCGGCAACCGGCACACTCCTGGCGATAACCCGGGGGCGCGACCGGTTGCACGCTTGCGAGGACCGGACGGCGCCGCTATGACCCGAGCGTGTCGTCGGCGGGGAACTGCCCGACCATACCGCCCACAGCGACGGAGCCGACCGGACATGCAGGACGCCGCGAACGCCTCAACGCTCGCGGTCGCTCTCCTGCCGTTCGTCGCAGCCCTCCTCGCGCCGCTGCTGACGGCGGTGCTGCGCCACAATGCCGGCTGGCTGCTCGCGCTGGTGCCGGCGGCGATGTTCGTCCACTTCCTCGGCTATCTCGGCCCGGTCTCCGAGGGCCAGCGCTTCGTCTTCGGCGTCGACTGGGTGCCATCCCTCGGCGTCCGCTACCAGATGCTGATCGACGGGCTGTCGCTGATCTTCGCACTTTTGATCACCGGCATCGGCACATTCATCATCGTCTACGCCGGCGGCTACCTGAAGGGGCATCCGCAGCAGGGGCGCTTCTTCTCGTTCATGCTGATGTTCATGGGCGCGATGCTCGGCCTCGTGCTCGCCGACGACCTTCTGTCGCTGTTCGTGTTCTGGGAACTGACGTCGATCACGTCGTTCCTGCTGATCGGCTTCGACCACGCGCGCGCCGCGGCCCGCCGCGCCGCCCTGCAGGCGCTGGTGGTCACCGGCGGCGGCGGACTGGCGCTCCTCGCCGGCCTGCTGCTCGCCGGCTGGGTCGGCGGCGTCACCTCGATGTCGGGGCTGCTGGCGCTCGGCGGCGGGCTGAAGGAGAGCCCGTTCTACGTGGCGATCTTCGTGCTGGTGCTCGCCGGCGCGTTCACCAAGTCGGCGCAGGTGCCGTTCCACTTCTGGCTGCCGAACGCCATGGAGGCGCCGACGCCGGTGTCGGCCTATCTCCATTCGGCGACGATGGTGAAGGCCGGCGTCTACCTCTTGATGCGCATGCAGCCGGCGCTGGGCGACACGGCACTGTGGACGACCGTGCTGCCGCTCTTCGGCGGCCTGACGCTGCTCACGGGTGCGCTGCTCGCCGTCCGGCAGACCGACCTCAAGCTGATGCTGGCGCAGACGACAGTCGCCTCGCTCGGCCTGCTCGTCATGCTGATCGGCACCAGCGACGCGCGCGTCATCGAAGGTGCGGCGCTCTATCTCGTCGCCCATTCGCTGTTCAAGGGCGCGCTGTTCATGGTCGCCGGCGGCATCGACCACGAGGCCGGCACGCGCGACGTGACGAAGCTCGGCGGCCTGCGCAAGGCGATGCCGATCACCTTCGTCGCGGCGATGCTGGCGGCGCTGTCGATGGGCGGGCTGCCGCCGTTCATCGGCTTCCTCGCCAAGGAAGTGCTCTATGATGGGCTCGCCAATCTCGACGGCGCGACGATGCTCGTCGCCGCCGCGGTGATCGGCAACGTGCTGATGTTCGCCATCGCCTTCGCCGTCGCCCTGAAGCCGTTCGCCGGACCGGAGGTGCATACGCCGAAGCACGCCCACGAGGCGCCACCGTCGCTGTGGCTCGGGCCGATGGTGCTGGCGCTCGCCGCACCCGCGCTGGCCATCTGGACGTCCTGGACCGGCACCAACGTCGCCGGCCCGATCGTGTCGAGCATCCTCGGCCGGCCGTTCGAGACCGACCTGCACCTGATCCCGACCTACATCGGCGCGGCGGTGATCCTGTCGCTGGTGACGATCGCGCTCGGCATCGTCGCCTATCTCGGGCTCGCCCGCCTGCGTGCGGCCGTCGCCGGGGTGACCACGGCCGTCGGCTGGGGCCCGGACCGCTGCTTCGACCAGGCCGTCTCCGGTCTCGTCCGCCTCGCCACCGTGGTGCGCCGTCTCGTGCAGCCGGGCGGCCTCGAGGTCTACATCACCACGACGATGCTGTTCGTCGTGGCGGCCCTGCTGGCGCCGCCGCTGCTGCTCGGCGTCACCGTCCGCGCTCCCGTCTGGCCGGACGTGGCGATCTACGAGTGGGCGATCCTCGGCATCGCCGTGCTCGGCCTGATCGTCGTGATGACGGCCGCGAGCCGGCTCGTCGCGATCATCGCGCTCGGCATCCAGGGCTTTGCGGTGGCGGTGCTGTTCATGCTGTTCGGTGCGCCCGACCTGTCGTTCACGCAGTTCATGGTCGAGACGCTGTCGGTGGTCATCCTGGCGCTCGTGATGGTGCGGCTCGATCTCACGCCGAGCGACCACCGACCGCCGCTTACCGCAGCGCGCGACCTTGTCATCGCCGGCGCCGCCGGGGTCGGATTCACAGTGCTGCTGCTTGCCGTCGTCGGGCAGCCCTTCAACAGCGCGCTGTCGGACTTCTTTGCTGAAAACAGCCGGGCGATCGCTCACGGGCGCAACATCGTCAACGTCATCATCGTCGACTTCCGCGGCCTAGACACCCTCGGCGAGATCGCCGTGGTCATGGTGACGGGCCTCGCCGTGCTGGCAGTGATCGGCCTGCGATCCCGACGCCGGCCCGTCGCAGCAACACCCACGCCGGCACCGGTCGCGGCGACGACGGAGGTCGGCTCGTGAACACGGTCATCTTCCGCACCATTGCCCCGTTCCTCACCGCCCTGATGATGGTGTTCTCGGTGTTCGTGCTGCTGCGCGGCCACAACGAGCCGGGGGGCGGCTTCATCGGCGGGCTGATCGGCGCCTCGGCCCTGGCCATCTACGGCATCGCCTGCGGCGTCGCGCCGGTGCGGCGGGCGATGGTGCTGCACCCGGTGGCGATTTCGGCGCTGGGCCTGCTGTTGTCGGGACTTTCCGGCCTCCCGGCGCTGGCTGTCGGCCTGCCGTACCTGACGGCCCTGTGGACCTACCCGACCGTCTTCGGCACGGAGCTGCCGCTGTCGACCGTGCTCGTCTTCGACATCGGCGTCTACCTCGTGGTGCTCGGCGCCATCACCTCGATCCTGCTCAGTCTCGAGGAGCGCGACATCGACCAGGGGGAGGACCACTGATGGAGGACGTCTTCGCCGTCCTGATCGGGCTGTTCTTCACCGCCGCGATCTACCTGATGCTGTCGCGGCAGATCATCCGCATCATGCTCGGCATCGCCATCCTCGGAAACGCCGTGAACCTGCTGATCTTCACGGCGGGACGGCTCGTGCGGGAAGTGCCGCCGGTGGTTCCGGTGGATGCGATGGTGCCGCTCGTCGAGACGGCGAATCCGCTGCCGCAGGCGTTGATCCTCACAGCCATCGTCATCTCGTTCTCGTTCTTCACCTTCCTGCTGGTGCTCGCCTATCGCGCCTACCAGGAACTCGGCACCGATGCGGTGGACGAGATGCGCCTGGCCGAACCGGCGCACGAGCCGCCACCGCCGGGAGGCTACTGATGGCCGTCGACGCCACCGCCGTCGATCTCACCCGCGCCATGGTCACGGCGCCGACGCGCCTTGCCGACCTGCTCATCGTCGCGCCGGTGGCTCTGCCGCTAATCGGCGGCGCGCTGTCGCTGTTCCTGCGCAACCTGCCCAGGCTCCAGCCGGTGATCGCGATCGTCGTCCTCGCGCTGCTCGTCGCCTGCGAGGCGGCCTTGCTGTCCCGCGTCCTCGCCGAAGGCCCGCTGACCATGATGATGGGGCGGTGGCTGCCGCCCTTCGGCATCGCCTTCACCGTCGACGCCCTCGGGGCCGTGCTGGCGCTGACGGCCGGCGTCGCCGGGCTGGCAGTCGCCGTCTATTCGGCGACGGACGTGACGGTGGGCGACCGGCGCTTCGGCTTCTATCCATTGCTGCTGCTGCTCGTCACCGGCGTGTCCGGCGCCTTCTGCACCGGCGACCTGTTCAACCTCTATGTCTGGTTCGAGGTCCTGCTGATCGCGTCGTTCGGGCTGATCGTGCTCGGCGGCGAGCCGCGCCAACTCGACGGCGCGGTGAAGTACGGCGTCCTCAACCTGATCGCCACGACGCTGTTCCTGATCACCACCGGCGCGCTCTACGGCCTCGTCGGCACACTCAACATGGCCGACATCACGGCGAGGGTGGCGGCCCTGCCGGAGGGCGGCGCGATCACGACGATCGCGATGCTCTTCCTGCTCGCCTTCGCCATGAAGGCGGCCGCCTTCCCGCTCGGCTTCTGGCTGCCGGCGTCCTACCACACACCGAAGATCATCGTCGGCGCCATCTTCGCCGGCCTCCTGACCAAGGTCGGCGTCTATGCGCTGATCCGGGTTCTCGCCATGCTGATGCCGGGCGAACGCCTGATGCTCGCCGACGTCATCACGTGGGTGGCGGCACTGACGCTGCTCGTGCCGGCGCTCGCGGCGCTGGCCGAGAGCGAGATCCGCCGCACCCTCGGATGGGTGGTCATCGCCGGCATCGGCAACATGCTGGCCGGGCTCGCGCTCGGCAGCGAGGCGGGCTACGCCGGCGCCATCGCCTACGCGGTCCACTCGATGCTGGCGATGACCGCGATCTACCTGACGCTCGGCCTCACCGAGCGCATCGCCGGCACCTCGTCGCTGCACCAGGCCGGCGGCATCTGGCGGGCGAGCCCGCTCGTCGCGGCGCTCTTCCTCATCATGGTGCTCTCCGCCTCCGGGCTGCCGCCGTTCTCCGGCTTCTGGCCGAAGGCGATGCTGGTGCGCGCGGCACTCTCGGCCGACGCCGGCTGGATCGCCGCCGCCATCCTCGTCTCGGGCTTCCTGGTGACGCTGGCGCTCGGCCGCGTCTTCCTGTTCGCCGTCTGGCGGGACGCGCCGGAGGGCCGCCCGGCCGCGGGCACGGCCGGCATTGTCGGTCCGCTGGTCGGCGTCGGGCTTGCTGCCGCGATCGCCGTCCTCGGCGTCCTGCCGCAGCCGCTCGTCGCCGTCGCCTCGGAAGGAGCACGGGGGCTGATCGATCCCGCCGGCTATCTCTCCTCCGTCTTCCCGGAGGCGCGACCATGACGCTGTTCCTCGCCAACATCCTGCTCGCCATCGCCTGGGGGGCCATGACGGGCTCCTTCGACGTCCTCAATCTCACCTTCGGCTTCGTGCTCGGCGCCTTCTGCCTGGCGCTGATCCGCGAGCAGCTCGGGACCGACGGTTACTTCGGCCGCGGCTACCGCGTGATCGGCCTGATCTGGCTGTTCCTCAAGGAGCTCGTGAAGTCGGCGGTGAAGGTGGCGGTCACGGTGCTGACGCCGCGCCTCGACCTGAAGCCCGGGATCATCGCCTTCCCGCTGTCGCTGGAGCGGGACATCGAGATCACGCTGCTCGCCAACCTGATCACGCTGACCCCCGGTACGCTGTCGATCGACGTCTCCGAGGACCGCAAGACGCTCTACGTCCACTGCATCGACGTTCCGGATGTGGATGCGGCGATCGCCGACATCCGCGACGGCTTCGAGCGGCGCATCCGGGAGGTGTTCCGATGAGCTGGAGCCAGAGCTTCCTGTCGATGGCGACCGACGCCTCGCTGCTCGTCCTGTCGGCCGCCCTCGTGCTGATCGTCGTTCGCATCGTGCGTGGACCGACCCTGCCCGACCGCATCCTCGCCCTCGACATGCTGATCGCGGCCGTGATCGGCTTCATCGCCACCATGGGCGTCAAGGCGGGCTTCACGCTCTACGTCGACATCGCCATCGCCCTCGGGCTCGTCGGGTTCCTGTCGACGGTGGCGCTCGCCCGCTTCGTGCTGTCGCGGGGCCGGGCCGGAGAGGAGGGCGGCGAAGGCGCGGACGGCCGACCCGACGCGAGCGACCGCCGGATCGAGGGAGGCGCGCCGTGATCGACATTCTCAACGTCGTCGTCGGGCTGCTGCTGATCGGCGGTGCGCTGTTCACGCTGGTGGCGGCGATCGGCATCCTGCGTCTCCCGGACGTATACATGCGCATGCACGCGGCGAGCAAAGCCGGCACGCTCGGCTCCGGCATGGCGCTCATCGCGGTGGCGGTGCATTCGCTGGAGCTCGACGTGGTGACGCGAGCGATCGCCGGCGTGGTGTTCTTCATGCTGACGGCGCCGATCTCGGCCCACCTGCTTGCCCGCGCTTCCTATCAGGTCGGCTACCGACCGTGCGCCGCCACCCACGTCGATGCGCTCGCGTCGGCCCCGCCCGCCGACACCAGCAGCCCGCCACCGGCGGCCGGCGGAGAATCACCCGCCGGAAGCCCAGCGCATTGACGGCAGGGCTGCAAAGGTCTGCGGGGGAAGTGCCCCCGCGCCCAGCGGCGAATTGCATCAGCATGACAGTTGGTGATGACCCACAGCCGCAGGGTCGAGAAGACTTGTATTCTCTCGGAATACATTTATACGTTTGCCGCGACTGCCGACCCTCGGTGGCCACTTTTCGGGCCCATCGCAGCCGGACGATGCTTCTTCTCGACGCGGACGACGCACCCACGACTGCGACGCGATTCCATCCGATCCAATCAGAAACAACGAACTCAGCGAACCTGCGATGAACGAACTGAATGACAACGCCGATCTGATCGATCTCGCCGCCGACATCGTCTCGGCTTATGTGAGCAACAACACGGTGCCGGCCGCCGATCTGCCCGCCCTCATCTCGGACGTCTATGCCGCGCTGCAGAAGACGAACACCGGTGAGGTCGAGGCCGCGCCGGAGCCGCTGAAGCCGGCCGTTCCGGTGAAGAAGTCGGTGACGCCCGACTACATCGTCTGCCTCGAGGACGGGAAGAAGTTCAAGTCGCTGAAGCGGCACCTTCGCACCCACTACGACCTGACGCCGGAAGAGTATCGCGAGAAGTGGGGCCTGGCGGCCGACTATCCGATGGTCGCCCCGAACTACGCGGCCGCTCGCTCCGAGCTCGCCAAGAAGATGGGCCTCGGCCAGCAGCGCCGCCGCGGCAAGTGACGCGCTGAGAGACCCGGCAATCGACGGAGACCATGCGCCGTCGACGCCTGAACCGACGCGTCGGCCACGAGCCGATGCGGGTCGAACAAGGGGCGGTTCCACGGAGCCGCCCCTTTCCTGTTCCAGCGATGCCGTGCCGTTTGGCGCGCGGCAGCAGTCGGGCAGGCTCCGCCTTTTCCGCTCGGGCATTTGCGCCTAGTTTGAGCGGCGACGGGACGACGAGTGGCGAGCGTGATTCGCGAAAGGGCCGGGTCGATGGTGAAGGACGTGTCGAGAGTTCGCCGGCTCCCGGTGATCGCCGGGGTCGCTGCCGTGGGCGCGTTGCTGACCGCATCCTGTGCCCCCGTGCTCGACGCGAGCCCGTTCACGCTGGCGCGCATCCAGGCCGAGACGCCCGCTTGCGACGCCGTCAACACCGGCCCCTGGGTTGGCCGCGTTTCGGGCCAGATGCTGCTGATGCCGGGCACGAAGGTCGTCTCGCTGGTCGGCTGCTTCCCGACCCAGGAACAGTGCAACGCCTGGCGTCGCTTCGCCCTCATCGCCGTGAGTGGCCGCATCATCTACAACGAGTGCCGCACCGCCTGACGCAGGCGTGAGGCCGGCGGTGGTTGTGCCACGCCTGCGCAGCCCTATCTCGGCAGCATCGGCTCTGGCGCTGTGCCGGGCCATCGCTGTTGTGGTGCGCTGCGACCGGCCCTTTGAGCCGGGCGCTGGCGCCACCTGGGAGTTCTCCGATGCTCGCCGCCACGCCCCGTCTCCCCCGCCTAGCCGCCGCCCTCTCCGCCGCCGCGGTGGCGATGGTATTCTCCGCAGTACCGGCCGCGGCCGACTACAACCGGGTGATCGCCTTCCGCGCTGCGACGCCGAAGTGCGAGGCCAACCCGAACCTGCCTTGGATCGGCCGGGCCTCCGGCCAGACGACGTCGCTGATGAGCGACCTGATGGTGCCGGTGTCGTTCGTCGGCTGCTTCGCGACCGAGGCCGAGTGCCGGAAGTGGCTGGGCCACGGCATCGGCCTGATCGACGGACGCATCGTCGAGAACTCCTGCCGGCCGCGCTGAAGCGAGGATCACATCGGGGTTCGCGCGGGGTGCCGCGTGGGCCACGGGCGGGCTAGAGTGGCTTCAGGCACCGAAACCGGTACCTGACCCGCTCATAAGGGAGCCCGAGCCATGACCCTTTCGCGTCGGATCGCCGCCGCCGTTCTCGCCGCCGCCCTCGCCCTTCCCGCCGCTGCCTTCGCCCAGGAAGACGTCAACAGCTTCCGCGAGGCGTCGCCGTCGTGCGACGCCAACCCGACCCTGCCGTGGATCGGTCGCGTCTCCGGGGAGAGCGACGAGGACCCGACCGACAACACCGAGCCGGTGTCGTTCGTCGGCTGCTTCGCAACCGAGGCGGAGTGCAACGCCTGGCGTGAGCGCGGCAGCGGCCTCATCGACGACCGCATCGTCCAGAACAGCTGCGAGCAGCGTCAGTAGGCAGCCGCTTCGACAGCCTCACCCGAGAATCAGAAAGGGCGCCGCGAGGCGCCCTTTCGGTATTCGATGCCACTCTTCGAGGAGCGCCGCTCAGGCGGCCTTCTCGTACATCTCCAGCACATAGTCCCAGTCGATCAGGCTGTCGACGAAGGCCTCGAGGTACTTCGGCCGGGCGTTGCGGTAGTCGATGTAATAGGAGTGCTCCCAGACGTCGACGCCGAGGATCGGCGAGCCGCCGTGGACGAGCGGGTTCTCGCCGTTCGGCGTCTTGGTGATGGTGAGCTTGCCGTCCTTCACCGCGAGCCAGGCCCAGCCGGAGCCGAACTGCGTCGTGCCGGCGGCGATGAAGTCGGCGCGGAACTTGTCGTAGCCGCCGAGGTCGGAATCGACCGCCGCCTGCAGCTTGCCCGGCAGCTTGTTGCCGCCGCCGCCCTTCTTCATCCACTTCCAGAAGTGGATGTGGTTGTAGTGCTGGCCGGCGTTGTTGAAGAGGCCGGCGTTCTTGCCATAGGAGCCCTTGACGATCTCTTCGAGGCTCTTGCCTTCCCACTCCGTTCCCTTCAGCAGATTGTTGCCGTTGGTGACGTAAGCCTGATGGTGCTTGTCGTGGTGGTACTCGAGCGTCTCCGCCGACATGTAGGGCTGCAGGGAGTCGTAGGCATAGGGCAGCGGCGGCAGTTCGAAGGCCATGGGGGTCTCCTTTTCGGTCGGATCGGTCCGGGCGCCGGCTCCGGCGCCCGCAGTGTCGGCTCGCGCGGCAACATAGGGGGAGAGCGTCGCGGCGGCAACGGACAGCAGCGCGAGTGCGTCGCGCCGGCTGGGTGCTCGGCGATCGCGCCGGTCTCCCTCGATCGTCATTGGTGGGCGAACTCCCAGTAGAGGCCGCGCGCGAGCTGGGCCACCGGCCCGGGCTGGAAATCCCGCGCATCGATGCGGGTAACGGGCGCGACCTTCGAGTAGTTCCCGCTCGTGAACACCTCGTCGGCGCCGAGGAAGTCGTCATAGGAAAGCGCCCGCTCCTCCACGCGCTTGCCGGCGCCGCGCAGGAGCTCGATGACGCGCGTGCGGGTGATGCCTGCGAGGAACGTCCCGTTCGGCGCCGGCGTCGCCACCACGCCGTCCTTGACCAGGAAGATGTTGGACGCCGCGGTCTCTGCGACGTTGCCGAGCATGTCGAGGACGATGGCGTTGTCGAAGCCCTTCGCCTTCGCCTCGCGCAACGCCCGGGCGTTGTTCGGATAGAGGCAGCCGGCCTTGGCGTTGGTCGGCATGCACTCGATCGTCGGCCGGCGAAAACGCGACAAAGTGAGCGCGCTGCCGGTCGGCTGCGGCATCGCGGCGACGTACATCGTCAGGCAGAAGCGGGTCGATTCGTGGTCGGGCATGACGACGCTGAGGCCATCGCTTTCCGCCCAGTACATCGGCCGGATGTAGAGGGCGGTGCCGGCCGGGAAGCGGTCGAGGCCCTCCGCGGCGAGTTCGGCGATCTCCTCCGCCCGCATCGTCGGTGCGAGCCCGAGGGCCTCCGCCGAGCGGTTGACGCGCTCGCAGTGGCGGTCGAGGTCGGGCATCACGCCCTCGAAGGCGCGGGCCCCGTCGAACACTGTGCTGCCGAGCCAGGCGCCGTGGCTGCGCACGCCCATGATGGCGACGTTGCCGGCATGCCAGCCGCCGTCGATCCACGACCAGGTCTCCGTCTCCGGCCGCTGCGATCCGAAGCCTTCGGGCAGGCGCAGCGTCGTCGATCCTTCCGCCATCTCGGGCACTCCAATCGATCACCGTCGGCACGAACACGCCGCAACGGCCGCGGAGCCTCCGCGGCGCGAGCGGATCACTCGCGCCGATCGGGTCGCACGTCAACCGCGGCTGGCAGCGTGCGCCCTTTGGGCGTATGGAGCCGGGTCGGCATGCGGGACGCTCGGGATCGCGGCGGCGGGAGGTGAGCGATGAGTTGCTCGGTCTATGTCTTCGACGCCTACGGCACCCTCTTCGACGTCCACGCCGCGGTGCGCCGCCACGCCGCCGCCGTCGGCCCGGATGCGGCGCGCGTGTCCGAAATCTGGCGCCAGAAGCAGCTCGAGTACTCCTGGGTGCGTAGCCTGATGGGCCGCTACCTCGACTTCTGGACGCTCACCGAGCAGGCGCTCGACTTCGCGTTGGCGGCCGTACCGTCGGCCGACCGCGGCATGCGCGAGACGCTTCTCGACGCCTACCGCCGGCTCGACGTCTACCCTGAGGTGCCGAAAGTGCTCGCCGCCCTGAAGGCGACCGGCGTGCGTCTCGCCATCCTGTCGAACGGCTCGCCGAAGATGCTCGCCGGCGCCGCCGCCTCGGCGAAGATCGACGACATCCTCGACGAGATCATCTCGGTCGACGAGGTCAGAACCTTCAAGACGGCGCCGGCCGTCTACGACCTCGTCGCCACCCGGTTCCGCGTCTTTCCCGAGGCGGTGTCGTTCCAGTCGTCGAACCGCTGGGACGTCGCCGGCGCCACCGTGGCGGGCTTCCGGACGGTGTGGCTCAACCGCACCGGCCAGCCCGACGAATACGCCGACCTGCCGCCGGCGGCGGTGCTGCCGAACCTGGAGGGGCTGCTGGGGCTCGGGTGATAGAGGCGAAGCGCGGTTGCCAAGCGCGGTCCACCTGACTAGATATCTGACTAGTCATTTTCCGAGGGACTGGATGTGAAGACCTGGCCTGTTCAGGACGCCAAGGCGCGCTTCAGTGAACTTCTCGAGACCTGCCTTCAGGAGGGACCACAGATGGTCACCAAACGTGGCGCCGAGACCGCTGTCCTCGTTCCTGTGGCAGAGTGGCAGCAGTTGAAGCGTGCCGCGAAACCGACGCTGAAGGAACTGCTGCTCGCAGACACCCCGCGGGTCGACCTCGACGTTCCGGCTCGCGGTAACGCGCACCGCCGCGAGCCTCCGACCTTCACCTGAAGCATGTATCTGCTCGACACGAATGTCGTGTCTGAACTCCGAAGAGCCCGCCCCCATGGGGCGGTGCTGTCCTGGATCGCAGGCGTCGACGACCGTCACCTGTTTTTGTCGACCGTGACGATCGGTGAGATACAGGCGGGAATCGAACGGGCGAGAGAACAAGACGACGCCAAGGCGTCCGAGATAGAGGCATGGCTGGAGCGGCTCGCCGAGACCTACAACCTTCTGAACATGGACGCCCGCACCTTCCGCTGCTACGCGCGCCTCATGCACCGCAAGCCGGCCCATCTGATCGAAGACGCCATGATTGCCGCGACGGCGATCGAGAACGACCTGATCGTTGTCACCCGCAATGTCGGGGACTTCGCAGCCTTCGGCGTCAGGACGCTCGATCCATTTACGTGGCAAGCGGGGTCATAGGCTCCACCCCGCCCCCTCACCGCTCCCCGGCCTTGATCCACTTCGTCACCACCGGCGCCTCGTAGGACTCCATGCGGTCGAGCAGCCGCGCCGGGTCGTCGTCGATCATCAGCATCTCGCGATGCGGGGCACGCACGAAGCCCTCCTGCACCTGGTGGTCGAGGAAAGCGGCGAGGCCCGTCCAGTAGCCGGCGGTGTCGATCAAGGCGCAGGGCTTGGCGTGGTAGCCGAGTTGCGCCCACGTCCACATCTCGAAGATCTCTTCCAGCGTGCCGATGCCGCCGGGCAGAGCAACGAAGCCATCGGAGAGGTCGGCCATCATCCGCTTGCGCTCGTGCATCGAGCCGACGATGTGGCTCTCCGTCAGGCCGGAGTGGGCGATCTCCTTGTCGACCAGCGACTGCGGGATGATGCCGACGACGCGGCCGCCGGCGGCGAGCGCCGCGTCCGCCACCTGTCCCATCAGCCCGACGCGGGCGCCGCCATAGATGAGCCCCATGCCGCGGCGGGCGATCTCTGTGCCCAGCGCGCGGGCGAGCACGCCATAGTCCTCGCGGACGCCGGCGTTCGAGCCGCAATAGACGCAGACCGCGCGCATCAGGCGGCGAGCTCGCCGAGGATGCGGGCCCACGAGCGGATGCCCTTGTGGAAGCTCTTCAGGTCGTACTTCTCGTTCGGCGCGTGGATGCGGTCGTCCTCCAATGCGAAGCCAACGAGCAGCGTGTCCATGCCGAGCCGGCGCTTGAAGTCGCCGACGATCGGGATCGAGCCGCCCATGCCCATCATCACGGCCGGCTTGCCCCACTCGGCCTCGAGCGCCCGCCGGCCGCTCGATAGCGCCGGGCTGTCGATCGGGATGGTCAGCGCCGGGCTGCCGCCGTGGGGGTGGAAGGTGACCGAGCAGTCCTCGGGGACCCGGGCGCGGACGAAGGCGCGGAAGGCCTCGCGGATCGCCGCGGGATCCTGCGTGCCGACTAGACGGAACGACACTTTGGCGGAGGCCACCGCCGGCAGCACCGTCTTGAAGCCGGCGCCGGTATAGCCGCCGAAAATGCCGTTCACCTCGCAGGTGGGCCTGGACCAGATCGCTTCCAGCACGCTCCGGCCCCGCTCGGTCGCCGGGATCTTCAGCCCGACGCCACCGAGGAACTTCTCGGCCGAGAACGGCAGCGACGCCCACTGCTCGGCCACTTCCGGCGGCGGCTCGTCGGCACCGGCATAGAAGCCCGGCACGGTGACGCGATTGTCGGCGTCGTGCAGCGCCGCGAGGATGTCGGCGAGGACGTGGATCGGGTTGCGCGCCGCGCCGCCGAAATAGCCCGAGTGCAGGTCCTTGTCGGCGGCGCGGATCTCGATCTCCTCGCCGACGAGGCCACGCAGCGAGATGGCGATCGCCGGGGTGTCCGAATCGAACATGTTGGTGTCGCAGACGAGCGCGACGTCCTTCTTCAGCTCGTCCGCGTTGGCGTCGAGGAAGGCACCGAGCGATGGGCTGCCGGACTCTTCCTCGCCCTCGAACAGCACGCTGACCGGCACCGGCAGGCCGCCGGTCGCCTCGACCCACGCCCGGCAGGCCTCGACGAAGGTGAGGAGCTGGCCCTTGTCGTCGGAGGAGCCGCGGGCGACGATCTCGCGCGACCCGTCCGGCCGCGTCTGCAGCGTCGGCTCGAAGGGGTCGGTCTTCCACAGGCTCAGCGGGTCGACCGGCTGCACGTCGTAGTGGCCGTAGAAGAGCACGCGCGGTCCCTTGGCGCCGGGATCGGTGCGGTGGCCGACCACCATCGGCCGGCCCGCCGTCGGGCGCACCGTAGCCTCGAAGCCGAGCGCCGCAAGCTCCATCCGGCACCACTCCGCCGCCCGGGCGCACTCGGCCGCGTAAGTCGCATCGGTCGAGATCGACGGGATGCGGATCAGCGCCGAGAGCCGGTCGAGGCTCGCCTCCAGATTGGCGTCGGCACGGGCGAGAACGGCGTCGAGCATGGCGAGAGGCTCCGGAAACGTGCCGCCCGTATCAGGCCGGGGCGGCAGCGGCGGGCCGGACAATAGGCCCGCCCGCGGCAGCCGTCACGCCCGCAGCCGGCGCGGCCGTCACGCCGGCACGAGGTCCGCCACCACCGGCCAGAGGCTCGCCACCAGCAGGAGCGCCATCACGATGTTGAACACGCGCACCGTGCGCGGGCTCGACAGGAAGCGCCGGAGGCCGACGCCGAAGAGCGCCCACACGGCGATGCTCGGCGTGCCGACGACACCGAACACCGCCGCGACGATCAGCACGCCGGTCAAAAGGTGCGCCGGGTCGGAGTAGGTGGCGATCGCCGTCAGCGCCATCGCCCAGCCATTCGGGTTGACCCACTGGAAGGCGGCTGCCTGCAGGAAGGTGAATGGCTTGCCCGGGGCCGCACCGGACCCGACCTCGCCGGCATTGGCGATCCGCCAGGCGAGCCACAGCATGTAGAGGATGCCGGCAACCTTCATCGCCGGATGCAGCCAGGGCAGCAGCACGAAGAGCTGCACGAAGCCGAGACCGACGAGGACGATCATGAGGACGAAGCCGATGGCGATGCCGAGCATGTGCGGCACCGTGCGGGCGAGGCCGAAATTCACGCCGGAGGCGAGCAGCATCAGGTTGTTCGGCCCGGGCGTGATCGAGGCGACGAAGGCGAACAGGGTGAGGGCGAGGAGGGCTTCGGCGGAAAGCATGGGGCTGTCTCTGGCCGCGGAGGCGCGGCGACGGACGGAGGGACGTCGCGTGCGGCGCTTGTCGCACGTTCGCACGGCGACCGGCGAGGGGTCGCCGCGGGGCACGGGACAACGCCGGCGCATCGGTCCGGCCGGACACCGGCGCGAATCGACGCTCCCGTCCGCACCCTGCCCAGTGGCGCGGCCATGAACCACCCGTTTATCGACCGCTTTGTCGTCATCACCGGCGGGCCTGGCTCGGGCAAGACGACGCTGATCGACGCGCTGGAGGCGGCAGGCTTCGACCGCACGGTCGAGGCGGGCCGCGCGATCATCCGGGATGAGGTCGCCGCCGGCGGCGACGCCCTGCCCTGGGGCGACCGGGAAGCGTTCGCCGAGCGTATGCTCGACCGGGACGTGCGCACCTACACGACAGTTTGCAGGGTGGCGGAAGAATGCGACGGCCCCATCTTCTTCGACCGCGGCGTGCCGGACGTCATCGGCTATCGCCGCCTCGTCGGACTGCCGGTGCCGGCAGCCCTCGACGCGGCCGCCCGGCGGCACCGCTACCACCCCCGCGTCTTCCTCGCCCCACCGTGGCCGGAGATCTTCCACGGCGACACGGAGCGCCGGCAGGATTTCGCCGAGGCGGTGCGCACCTGCGAGGCGATGCGGACGGTCTATGGCGACTACGGCTACGAGGTCGTGGAGCTGCCGAAGGCGAGGGTCGCGGAGCGGGTGGCGTTCGTGCTGGCGGAAAATCAGCGTGGGTGAGTGAGGCGGTGCCGTACTTCCCTTCTCCCGGCCGCAGGCGGGGAGAAGGTGGCGCGAAGCGCCGGATGAGGGCGCGCCGTGAAGCGGCGCGGATGCTTGCGCAAGCAGCACCCGCGCTTTCGCGCGGGCCCTCATCCGCCCTTCGGGCACCTTCTCCCAGCTCCGCTGGGAGAAGGAAGAGCCCACGATCCGCCGCCTCCGCCCCCCCTACCGCCGCAACATCCCGCCGAGGACGCCGCGGACGATCGCGCGGGCCGCGGTCGAGCCGAGCTGGCCGGCCACCTGCTTGCCGATGCGCCCGGCCACCTGCCCCGATACCGAGCGGGCGACATCGCGCGCCACCGCCTGCGTCGGCGACAGGCGCTGGCCACGCGTGTTCGTCGTGCCGAACAGCGAGCCGAGCATCGAGCCGAAGCCGCCAAGAATCCCTCCCTCGGCCGGCGCTTCCATCGGCGGGCCGCCGGGCGTGGCGGGCTGCCCGGTCGCGACCGCGCCGCCAGCGGCTCCGCCTGCCGCACCGCCGGCCGGCACGGTCGCCTGCTCCGCCCGCGCGGCGAGAATCTCGAAAGCGGATTCGCGGTCGACCAGCGTCTCGTACTTGCCCCGGAGCGGGCTCGCGGCGATCACCGCCGCGCGCTCCTCCGGCGTCAGCGGCCCGACGCGGGCCGACGGCGGGCGGATCAGCGTCCGCTGCACCACCGTGGGGATGCCCTTGCCCTCCAGCGTCGAGACCAGCGCCTCGCCGACGGCGAGCTCGGTAATCACCTGCGCGGTGTCGAGCTCCGGGTTCGGGCGGAACGTGTCGGCCGCCGCCTTTACCGCCTTCTGGTCGCGCGGCGTGAAGGCGCGGAGTGCGTGCTGCACGCGGTTGCCGAGCTGGCCGAGCACCGCGTCCGGCACGTCGAGCGGGTTCTGGGTGACGAAATAGACGCCGACCCCCTTCGAGCGGATCAGCCGCACCACCTGCTCGACCTTGTCGATCAAGGCCTTCGGCGCCTCGTCGAACAGCAGGTGCGCCTCGTCGAAGAAGAACACCAGCTTCGGCTTCTCCGGGTCGCCGACCTCCGGCAGCTGCTCGAACAGCTCCGACAGCAGCCAGAGCAGGAAGGTCGCGTAGAGCCGCGGGCTCGACATCAGCTTGTCAGCGGCGAGCACGTTGATGAAGCCGCGGCCATCATAGGAGGTGCGCATCAGGTCGGCGATCTCGAGCGCCGGCTCGCCGAAGAAGGCGTCGCCGCCCTGGTTCTCGAGCACCAGGAGCTGGCGCAGGATCGCCCCGATCGAGGCCTTCGAGACGTTGCCGTAGGTCTTGGCGAGCACGTCGGCGCGGTCGGCGACGAGGCCGAGCAGGGCGCGCAGGTCCTTGAGGTCGAGGAGTAAGAGCCCCTCGTCGTCGGCGAGCTTGAAGACGATGTTGAGGACGCCCTCCTGCACCGGATTGAGGTTCATCAGCCGCGACAGCAAAAGCGGCCCCATCTCCGACACGGTGGCGCGGATCGGCGCGCCCTGCAGGCCGAACAGGTCCCAGAAGACGACCGGGAAGGTCTCGCCGCGATAGTCTGTGAAGCCGATCTCCTCGGCCCGCTTCACCATCCACTCTTTCGGCTCGCCCTTGCCGGCGATGCCGGAGAGGTCGCCCTTCACGTCGGCGCAGAACACCGGCACGCCGGCGGCGGCGAAGCCCTCGGCCAGCACCTGCAGCGTCACCGTCTTGCCGGTGCCGGTGGCGCCGGTGGCGAGGCCGTGGCGGTTGGCGAGCTTCAGCTCGAGATATTCCGGCTTGACGCTCGTGCCGATGAAAATCTTGCCGTCGACCAGCATGCCGTGCCTCGTGTCCCGCCACTCGCCCGGTTATAGGCGGGTGCCCGACGGCCGCAAATGGGCTCGCGCGCCCGCCGACTGCACGCCGCCGTGAGCGTCTCGCCACACACGGCTTGCGGCGGGCGCGTGCAGGCCTACAAGGAAGCCGCGGCGCGCGAGGGCGGCGCGATCACACGAACGTGCGCGGTGGCCCCCTCGGCCCGGTCGCGCCGGGGACGAGCCGATGGAAGAACTCATCCAGCGCATCGCCACCGAGGTCGGCATCGACCCGGCGCTCGCCCGCAAGGCGGTCGAGATCATCATCAACTTCCTGCACCGCGACGGTCCGCAGCCGATGGTCGGCGAGTTGATCGGCAAGTTCCCGGGCGCCGAGGCGTTGTTGCGCGACCACGGCGAGGGTGGCGCCAAGGGCTTCCTCGGCGGCAAGCTCGCCGGCCTGTTTGGCGGCGGCATGGGGGCGATGGCGGCGCTGAACGAGCTCACCGACGCCGGCCTCGAGCTAGACCAGGTGCAGCAGGTCACCCGCCTCGTCGTCGACTTCGCCAAGGAGCACGCGGGCGAAGAGACCGTCGACCAGGTCATCGGCCAGATCCCCGGCCTGTCGCAGTTCGTCTGAGGCGAGCAGAGCGCGGGGGCTGCGGACAACTTGTCGTGCCAGCGGCCGCGGCGACCTCGTCCGGCAGCGGCACCGCCCCTATAATTTCCGTCGCAACGGAGCGCGCTGTCCCGACGTCGCGGGGGCGCCGGCTGCGCCTCCGTGCGGGGGAAGCAGCCATGTCGTCCTATCCGATCGCCAAGATCGAAGGCATAGGTCCGGCCTATGCCGAGAAACTCGCCGCCGTCGGCATCACCACCACCCGCGGCCTGCTCGACCGGGCGCGCGATGCGAAGGGGCGCAGGGCGCTCGCGGCCGAGACCGGCCTCGAGGAGGCGCGCATCCTGAAATGGGCCAACATGGCCGACCTGATGCGCGTCAAGGGGATCGGCGAGGAATACTCCGAGCTCCTTGAAGCTGCCGGGATCGACACCGTCAAGGAACTGAGGACCCGCAAGGCCGAGAACCTCGCGGCGAAGATCGCCGAGGCCAACGCGGCGAAGAAGCTCGTCCGCGCCGTCCCCGGCCCGAAGCTCGTCGCCCGCTGGATCGACGGCGCGAAGACACTGGCGCCGATGCTGACCTACTGAGGCTGCGGCGGTGACGCCGGCCAAAGGCGGCCGGAGCCTGTTCGGGAAGCAGTCGACGGCGGCGGGAGCCTTTACCCCTCGCCCGCTCGGGCGACAACGCTCCCGGACGGTGCCGTCTCGAAGCCGAGCGAGAGAAGAGGAACGATCGCCTCGCCGAGGCGAGCCGACAGCGTGACGGCCATCGGCTCGACCCCGACGAGGAGGGTGACGCCGACCGTGCAATGCTGCCGCCGTTTCGAGACTCGACCGCTGGAAGATGTGATCACGGCGTCGCCGGAGGCCCCGTCGCGGCCTTCCGCGACCCGGTGATCGACGACGATCTCCGCGTCGGTGACGCCTGGTCGGAAAACGATCTGCAGCCCGATCGCGAGCGGTGACGGCTCCATCGAGCCGAAGATGAAAGGCGGCAGCCGGGTTACCGTCAGACGCTCGGCGAACTCGCCGTCGAGGCGGGTCGCGCGCGAATGAAGCAGGACCGGAGCCGCCTCGTAATCGAAGCCGATGTTGCGGACGAAAGGCGTCGTCTCGGCCTGAGCGAAGCTGTGCTGGAAGATCTTTCTGAGATTGCGGTTTCGCGGCGTCCGGCACGTCCGTGGCTCAGAGGGGATGCCGGCTGTCAGGATGCAGGCGAGGACGGTCTCCAGGCGATGATCGCGCTCGACGATTTCTCTCAGCTGTCCGCTCGACGCGACGACCGCATCAAAATCCCGCATCAACTCTCCGGCGATCTCACGACCGCTTTTCTTCCGCCGATCGCTGCGGCCCGAGAAACAGATGGTCCGCTCGTCTTCCACGTTCAGCGGCGTGATGTAGCCCGGCCCTCCGAAGTGATCGTAGCAGTAGTATGGCCTCTGCCTTGCCATCGCCTTCTGCGCCGTATGACCGATTGATACGATGCAGTCGTAGTCGTCCACGAGCGCAGGCGTGACGAGGCGCGGCTCGTCGTCGGAGCCGATGACGTCGACCCGGATGCCGTTGCCCTCCAGCGCGTGGGCGGCCTCACGCAGTTCCTCCGGGACGTGGTTGCTGATGACGGCGATCCGGCGGAGGGCGCCAGGGGGTGGCGGGACGTCCTCGAACCAGCAGGAAGGCACGGCGTTGCCGTAGACCAGCATGGGGGCGGCAGCGCCCGGAAGGCTCGGCGCCTGCAACTCGCGATTTCGCGCGGAGTGAAAGAGCAGGACGTCCGCCTCGTCCTCGAGACCGAAGATGGCCTCGCCCGCCGTCAGGCCGGAAAACGAGCCCAGCACCAGGTATCGGTACCGGACACCACACTCCAGGAGACCGAAGCATGCAGGCGACCAGGACTGCGTCAGCACGACGTCGAAATGCCGTGACAGCAGCGGACCCGGGTCGCGGCGAAGATCGATGACTTCGGCCACGCAATCGAAGCCGCTCGAGAAGGCTCCGGTCGTTCCGAGGGCCGCGACGGTGACGGTGACACCGAGCGGCGCCAGCGCGCCCGCGATGTCCACGGCGATGAGCGAGGGACCGGCGTAGCGAGAGAAGCGGCTGAGCAGGACGAGGACAGAGCGGATCCCGTTCGACGTGACGGCCTCCGCGAGAGACACTGGTGCCGTCGTCACCGCAATCGCCCCATTTCGTTGACCCATTCTCTCCGGCAGAGAGCCGGACGTCGCCGGCCGAAAGGGTTGATCGCTGGCGGATGATCCTTCGTCGCGACACATCCGTTCGGATCCGGTTTGGCGAAAGGGGCGGTCGGCCAATGGCCACTGTCTACCCGAATACGACAACTGTGGACGGAGGTGACCGACGCATCAATCGACACGGTCGTCGCGTGGTGGTGGCGTAGAGGCCGTCTCCGTCTTTCCACGGGGTTGTCGCAATCTCTTCCCGTCGCTATCAGCGATTGGGTGACCTCCGCCCGGCCGTCGGCCCGGGTGGCACCTGCATCGTGGCGGGCTTGGGGACGGCGGATATGGGCGAGACGATCGCGCTGGCCGGCGGCTTTCCGCCGGCGACTGAGGCGGACTGGGAGAGGCTGGCGCTGGCGGCCCTGAAGGGTAAGCCGCTCGACAGCCTCGTTTCGCGGACCGACGACGGCCTTGAGATCCGGCCGCTCGAGCCCGCCCGCCCGCCCGCCGGGCTCGGGCTCGCGCCGGCGCCATGGGCAGTCGTGCAGCGTCTCGACCATCCCGATCCGGCCGAAGCGAACCGGCTCGCCCTCGACGACCTCGCCGGCGGCGCCACCGGGCTCGCGATCGTCGTCGCCGGAGCACCGTCGTCGCACGGCTTCGGGCTGCCGGACGCGCGCGCGGCGACGCTGGCTGCTGCCCTTGACGGCATCTTCCTGGACGGCGTCGCCGTACGGCTGGAGGCCGGCGCCGCCGCGCCCGCCGCCGCCCGCGCCCTCCTCGACCTCGCCGACCAGCGCGGCCTCGACCTCGCCGCGCTCGACCTTTCGCTCGGTCTCGACCCGCTGGGGACGGCGGCAGTCGCCGGCACCGGCGTTGCGGCAGACTGGGGCGCGGAGCTGTCGGCTTTCGCCCACGAGGCGGCGGCGCGGGGAGCGGGTGGCACCATCGCGCTGGCTGACGGCCGGCCCTGGCACGCCGCCGGGGCCACCGAGGCGCAGGAGCTCGCCGCCGCCCTCGCTGCCGCCCTCGCCTATCTGCGCGCGCTCGGCGAGACGATGCCGCTCGAGGCCGCGGCGGCGCGCATCGGCTTCTCGCTCGCCGCCGACGTCGACCAGTTCGCGACGATGGCGAAGCTGCGCGCCATCCGGCTCCTGTGGCGCCGCGTCTGCGAGGACTGCGGCGTGGCCGATGCGGGCGCCCGCGTTCACGCCGAAACGGCGTGGCGCTCGATGACGCGCCGCGATCCCTACACCAACCTGTTGCGCGCCACCGTCGCCGGCTTCGCCGCGGCCGTCGGCGGGGCGGACGCCGTCACGGTGCTGCCGTTCACGCTGCCGCTCGGCCTGCCGGACGGCTTCGCCCGCCGCCTCGCCCGCAACACGCAAGCCGTGCTGATGGAGGAGGCGCACCTCGCCCGCGTCGCCGACCCGGCCGCCGGGTCCGGCAGTGTCGAGGCGCTCACGGACGCGCTCTGCGGCGAAGCGTGGGACCGTTTCCGCGACATCGAGAAGGTCGGCGGCCTCGCAGCCGCACTCGCAACCGGCGCACCGCAGGCCGCCGTTGCCAAGGCGGCCGCCGCCCGGGCCGCGGCGGTCGCGACACGCAAGCGGCCGATCATCGGCACGTCCGAGTTCGCCCTGCCGGGCGAGCGCCCCGTCACGGTGCTGGCGCCCGCGCCCGCCGCCCCCCCGGTGGGCCCCGCCGACACGGCCACCCCTGCCCTCGAGCCGCACCGTCTCGCCGCCCCGTTCGAGCGTCTGCGCGACGCGGCCGACGCCTTCGCGGCGTCGCACGGCGGGCCGCCGCGCGTGCTGATCGTCGGCCTCGGTGCATGGGCCGATCGGGCGCCCCGGACCGCCTGGACGAAGGGCTTGCTCGCGGCCGGCGGCATCGACGCCGCCGCGGTCGACCTCGATGACGGGGCGGACACCGCCGCAGCAGCGTTGGCCGCGAGCCGGGCCGAGGGTCTCACCGTGGCCTGCCTCAGCGGCAGCGACGGTGCCTACGAGCGCGACGGACCGGCCGTCGCGGCAGCGCTGTCGGCCGCGGGTGTCGCGGTGTTCGTCGCCGGCCGGCCCGGCTCGCTCGCGGAGACATGGGCGGCGGCGGGTACGGCCGGCTTCCTGTTCGCGGGGGCCGACGCCGCCGCCGCTCTGGCCGCCGTGCAGGACCGGCTCGGCGTGGGGGCCGATAGCTTGGCGACCTGAGCGCCGGAGCAGAGGGCGCAGCAACCCTCGCCGGCCGGCGAACTGGCCGGCTTGCCGCCCGAGGACGCGCGCGGGATACTTGCGCGAGGGAATACGAGGAAAGCCGTGATGGCGCGGGTGCCTGACTTCTCCGAGCGGCCTTGGACGCCGCCCTCCTCCGCCGCACCAGCGACCGGGCCGGCGTGGGAGACGCCCGAGGGCATCGCCGTCGCCCCCGCTTATGGTGCCCGCGACCGCGCCAACCTCGACTTCATCGACCGCGTGCCGGGCCTGCCGCCGTTCGTGCGCGGGCCCTATCCGACGATGTACGTGCAGCAGCCGTGGACGATCCGCCAGTATGCCGGTTTCTCCACAGCCGAGGATTCGAACGCCTTCTACCGCCGCAACCTCGCGGCGGGGCAGAAGGGCCTGTCGATCGCCTTCGATCTCGCCACCCACCGCGGCTACGATTCCGATCACCCGCGCGTCGCCGGCGACGTCGGCATGGCCGGCGTGGCGATCGATTCCATCTACGACATGCGCACGCTGTTCTCCGGCATCCCGCTCGACAGGATGAGCGTGTCGATGACGATGAATGGCGCCGTGCTGCCGGTGCTCGCCCTCTATATCGTCGCCGCCGAGGAACAGGGCGTCGCGCCGCAAGCGCTGTCGGGCACCATCCAGAACGACATCCTCAAGGAGTTCATGGTCCGCAATACCTACATCTATCCGCCAGGACCTTCGATGCGGATCGTTTCCGACATCTTCGCCTACACCTCGGCCAACATGCCGAAGTACAACTCGATCTCGATTTCCGGCTACCACATGCAGGAGGCGGGCGCGACGGCCGATCTCGAGCTCGCATACACGCTCGCCGATGGCCTCGAATACGTCGCGGCTGGCATCAAAGCCGGGCAGCCGGTCGACCGCTTCGCGCCGCGGCTGTCGTTCTTCTGGGCGATCGGCATGAATTTCTTCATGGAGGGGGCGAAGCTGCGCGCCGCGCGCCTCCTGTGGGCGAAGCTGATGGCTGAGCGCTTCCAGCCGCAGGACCCGCGCTCGCTGTCGCTGCGCGCCCACTCGCAGACGTCCGGCTGGTCGCTCACGGCACAGGACGTCTTCAACAACGTTACGCGCACCTGCATCGAGGCGATGGCCGCCACCCAGGGCCACACCCAGTCGCTGCACACCAACTCGCTCGACGAGGCGCTGGCGCTGCCGACCGACTTCTCCGCCCGCATCGCCCGCAACACCCAGCTTCTTCTGCAGCAGGAGAGCGGCACGACGCGGATGATCGACCCGTGGGGCGGCAGTGCCTATGTCGAGCGGCTGACCCACGACCTCGCTGCCCGCGCGCTGACCCACATCGCGGAAGTCGACGCGCTCGGCGGCATGGCGAAGGCGATCGAGGCCGGACTGCCGAAGCTCAGGATCGAGGAAGCGGCGGCCCGCACCCAGGCGCGCATCGATTCCGGCACCCAGGCCGTCATCGGCGTCAACCGCCACAGGCCGACGAGCGAGCAGCCGATCGACGTCCGCTCGGTCGACAACGCCGCCGTGCGGGCGAGCCAGATCGACAAGCTGAGGCGCCTCAAGGCGGAGCGCGATCCGGCGGCGGTCGAGGCGGCGCTGGCCGCACTCGCTGGCGCAGCGGCCAGCGGAGAGGGCAATATGCTCGCGCTGTCGGTCGCGGCGGCCCGCGCCAAGGCGACGGTCGGCGAGATCACGGCGGCGATGGAGACCGCCTTCGGCCGCCACCGCGCCGAGATCAAGGCGATCTCGGGCGTCTACAAGCGGGAGGTCGGCCTTATGTCGGACGCGGTCGGGCGGGTGCAGCGGGCGGTGGAGGCGTTCGAGCGCGATGACGGCCGCCGGCCGCGAATCCTCGTCGCGAAGCTCGGCCAGGACGGCCACGACCGCGGCCAGAAGGTGATCGCCTCGGCCTTCGCCGACCTCGGCTTCGACGTCGACATCGGGCCGCTCTTCGCCACGCCGGAAGAGTGCGCCCGCCAGGCGGTGGAGAACGACGTCCACGTCGTCGGCGTCTCCTCGCTCGCCGCCGGCCACCTGACGCTGGTGCCGGCGCTGAAGGCTGCCCTCACCGCCGAGGGGCGGCCCGACATCATGATCGTCGTCGGCGGCGTGGTGCCGCCGCAGGATGTGCCGGCCCTCATTGCCGCCGGCGCCACCGCCGTCTACCCGCCCGGCACCGTCATCGCCGAGGCGGCGGTGTCGCTCGTCGCCGCCCTGTCCCGCCAACTTGGCTACGCGCCGAGAGAGGCGGCAGAGTAACGCACCCAGCCCTGCGACAACGGCGCGCCAGCGGACTGCGAGCCACGTGGCGATCCTACGAACCGGTCGTTTCGCGCCCCCTTCCCACACCGTCGCCTCCCGCGCCAGCGCTGCACCGAAAACGCCTCACGCGAACTCCACCTGCACGATCCCCGGCACCGTCCGGAGCGCACCGGCGACCGGTGGCGACAGGCGGTAGCGGCCGGGCAGCGCGATCTCCACCTCGCGGCCGCCGTCGTCGAGCATCAGCACCATCGACACCTCGCCGTCGCCGCCCGGCTGCAGCTGCCGGGCGATCGGCTCGAGCGGGGCGGCGTCGCGGACGAAGACGCGCAGCGAGCGCTTCACGCGCAGTGCCGCGGCGTCGAGGCTCTCGACCGACTGGATGCGGACGCTCAGGCCCTCCTCGCGCTCCTCCGCCGCGACGACGAGCACCACCGAACTGCCGGTCTCGAGAAGATCGCGGTATTCGGCGAGCGTGTCGGCGAAGGCGATCGCCTCGTACTGGCCGGTCGGGTCGGACATCCTGACGATGCCCATGCGGCTGCCGGAGCGGGTCCGCCGCTCCTGGCGCGCCGTCACCGTCCCGACCAGGCGGCCGGCGGCGGCGCCGCGCTTCACCCCCTCGGCGAACTCTGACCACATCTGCACGCGCAGACTGGCAAGAACCGGACGGTATTCGTCGAGCGGATGGGCCGAGAGATAGAAGCCGACCGCGGCGTGCTCGCGCTGCAGGCGCTCGGCCGGCGGCCACGGCGGGCGGTCGGCGAGACGGATCGGCACGGCACCGCCGCCGAAGAGCTCGTCCTGGCCGCCGCTCGCGGCGTCGACGACGCGGTTGCCCTCGGCGACGATGGTGTCGAGGCCGGCCTCGAGCTTCGCGCGGTTCGCCTCCAGGGCGTCGAACGCGCCGGCGTTGACGAGGCTCTCGAGCGCCCGCTTCGGGGCCTGGCGCGGGTTGATGCGGCGCGCGAAGTCGCCGAGGTCGGCGAAGCGACGGTCGCCGCGCGCGGTGACGATGTGCTCGGCCACCGGCCGGCCGATGCCCTTCACCGCACCGAGCGCATAGAGGATGCGGCCGCCCGCGACGTCGAAGCTCGCGCCGGATCGCTGCACGCAGGGCGGCGCCACCTCGATGCCGATGCGCTGCGCCTCGCGGCGGAAGTCGTTCAGCTTGTCGGTGTTGCCGATGTCGAGGGCCATCGAGGCGGCGAGGAACTCGACCGGATGGTTCGCCTTCAGCCAGGCCGTCTGGTAGGCGACCAGCGCATAGGCGGCGGCGTGGGACTTGTTGAAGCCGTAGTCGGCGAACTTCGCCACGAGGTCGAAGATCGTCTCCGCCTGCGGCCGCCGCACGCCCTGCGCGGCGGCTCCGTCGACGAAGCGGGCGCGCTGCACCGCCATCTCCTCGCGGATCTTCTTGCCCATCGCGCGGCGCAGCAGGTCGGCTTCGCCGAGCGAGTAGCCCGACAGCACCTGGGCGATCTGCATCACCTGTTCCTGGTAGATGATGACGCCGTGTGTCTCGCGCAGGATCGGCTCGAGCAGCGGGTGCAGCCAGTCGGGCTCCTCCTGGCCGTGCTTGCGCCTGTTGTAGGTCGGGATGTTGTCCATCGGGCCCGGGCGGTAGAGCGCCACCAGCGCGATGATGTCCTCGAAGCGGTCGGGGCGCATGCCAGCGAGCGCCTTGCGCATGCCCTGGCTTTCCAGCTGGAACACGCCGACCGTCTCGCCGCGCGCGAGCAGAGCGAAGGTGGCGGGATCGTCGATCGGCAGCGCCCCGATGTCGACGGCGACGCCACGCCGGGCGAGCAGCTTCACCGCGACGTCGATCACCGTCAGGGTCTTCAGGCCGAGGAAGTCGAACTTCACGAGCCCGGCCTGCTCGACCCACTTCATGTTGTACTGCGTCACCGGCATGTCGGAGCGCGGGTCGCGGTAGAGCGGCACGAGGTTCTCGAGCGCCCGGTCGCCGATGACGATGCCGGCGGCGTGGGTCGAGGCGTGGCGGAACAGGCCCTCGAGCTTCAGGGAGATCGACAGCAGGCGATCGACGATCGGCTCGGAGGCGCGCGCCTCCTGCAGCTTCGGCTCGCCGTCGATCGCCTGGGCGAGCGTCACCGGGTTCGCCGGGTTCTGCGGCACGAGCTTGCAGAGCCGGTCGACCTGGCCATACGGCATCTGCAGCACGCGGCCGACGTCGCGCAGCGCGGCGCGCGCCTGCAGCGTCCCGAAGGTGATGATCTGGGCGACGCGGTCGCGCCCATACTTCTCCTGCACGTAGCGGATCACCTCGTCACGGCGGTCCTGGCAGAAGTCGACGTCGAAGTCCGGCATCGAGACGCGCTCGGGATTGAGGAAGCGCTCGAACAGCAGGCCGAAGCGGATCGGATCGAGGTCGGTGATCAGCAGCGAATAGGCAACGAGGGAGCCGGCGCCGGATCCGCGGCCGGGGCCGACGGGGATGCCCTGCGTCTTGGCCCAGCGGATGAAGTCGGAAACGATCAGGAAGTAACCGGGATAGCGCATGCGCTCGATAACGCCGAGCTCGAAGTCCAGCCGGTCGCGGTAGGCCGCCTCGTCGAAGCCGGGCGCGAGGCCGTGGCGGCGGATGCGGTCGGCGAGGCCGTCCTCGGCGGTCTGGCGCAGGAGCCGCGCCTCCGCCGCCTCGGCGTCGTCGGCCGTCGCCGCGTCGGCGGCGGCGAAGCGCGGCAGGATCGGCTTGCGCTTCGGCGCCCGCGCCGCGCAGCGCCGGGCGATCTCCACCGTGTTGTCGACCGCCTCCGGCAAGTCCTCGAAAAGGGCCCGCATCGCCGCCCGGCTCTTGAAATGGTGCTGCGGGGTCAGCCGGCGGCGATCGTCCTCGATGAGGGTGCGCCCGTCGGCGATGGCAAGCAGCGCATCGTGCGCCTCGTGGTCCTCGGGCCTGGCGAAGAAGACGCCGTTGGTGGCGACGAGTGGCAGGCCGAGCCGGTAGGCGAGGTCGATGAGCCCGTCCTCGGTCGCCGCCTCCTCGGCGAGGCCGTGCCGCTGCAGCTCGACATAGAGCCGGTCCGGCAGGGCGGCGGCGAGACGCTCCAGGCGGGCCTGGGCGGCGGCCTCGCCACCCGCCGCGAACGCCGCACCGATCGGGCCGCGCGCTCCGCCGGTGAGCACGATCAGCCCGTCGGCATCGTCGAGCAGGGTCCCGATGGCGAGGTGCGGACGCTCGCCCGCCTCGCCGCCGAGATAGGCGCGGCTGACGAGGCGCGCGAGGGCGTCGTAACCGGGCGGGGTCGCCGCCAGCAGCACGAGCGGCGCGAGCGGCCCGGCGCCGTCGCGGCCACCGGGCGTGCGGCGGCCACCGGCGTCGTCGAGGAAGTCGACGAGCAGTTCGCAACCGATGATCGGCTGGATGCCCGATTCGATCGCCTTCTCGGAGAACTCCAGTGCCCCGAAGAGATTGCCGGTGTCGGTGACGGCGAGCGCCGGCTGCTTGTCGGCCTTCGCGAGTCCGACCAGGCCCTTGATGTGGATGGCGCCCTCGAGCAGCGAATAGGACGAGTGGACGCGCAGGTGCACGAAACCGGGATCTGCCGCCATGTCCGCACTCTCCAGCCCGCTAGCGGGAAGCCGTCCCGCCGTCGCCGGTCCGGGCGGCGCGGGAGCCGCGACTGTTGCAGCCGGGAGACGGCGCTGTCGACCGCCTCCCGACCGCCATCAACAGCTCAGGCGAGCCGGCCGAAGGCATCGAGCCAGACGACCAGGGTGGCGACAAAGAGCGTCAGGGCGATCAGGGCAGCGAGGTCATGTGCGGGACGGGTCATGCTGGCCTCCTCGTTTCTGTACCTTGTTTGTTCTTTTTAATATCCCTCTTTGTTCGAGTCAACGGCTTCCATGGAATCGTGAGCGAGGGCTCCCCGGCGGATGCGTGCGGCACGATCGGGCTGTTCGCGGCGCGCTGCCAGCAAACCGGGCTCGCACCGCCGTCTCCGGTGGGCTACATCCGTTGCAGGGTTCGGCGCGGTCGCGCGGGCGACGGTTCGGCGTGCCGCCCTCGGCGCCAGCGGCCGTGCCGGCTGGGGGGAGATCAACGTCGACGGCGTCGGGTCGGCGCGACCGGGAGAGGGAATGCGGACGGTCCTCAAGAAATATGGATGGCCGGTGATCGGCCTCGCCGCGGTCGTGCTGTCCGGCTGGTTGCTCTATTCCGAACTGCGCAGCCTCTCCTTCGACGATCTCGTCGACAGCCTCGCCGCGATCGGCTGGCACCAATGGCTGCTGGCGGCCGCCTCGACCCTCGTCGCCTACGCGGCGCTCGCGTGGTACGACCGCATCGGGCTGCAGTTCCTCGGCAAGACGGTGCCGTGGCTCTATATCGCCGTCACCTCGTTCACCACCTATGCGCTCTCCCACAACATCGGCGCCTCGGTGCTGTCGGGCGCCGTCATCCGCTACCGCGCCTACTCGCGCCAGGGACTGACCGCCGGCGAGGTGGCGGTGCTGGTGACCTTCTGCTCGTTCACCTTCGCGCTCGGCACGGTGATGCTCGCCGGGCTCGTCCTCGTCCTCGAGCCGCACGTCGCCGACCACATCACCGAACTGCCGCACGAGCTCGTCCGTATCCTCGGCTTCGTCATCCTCGGCGCCGTCGCGCTCTACGTGCTGTTCACGCGGCTGCCGCTCAGGCCCTTCCGCATCGGCAGCCTGCTCGTGCCGCGGCCGTCGGGCGGCATCGTCGCCCGCCAGCTCGTCGCCGCCCCGATCGAACTGATCGGCGCTGCCGCGATCATCTATTTCACGCTGCCGGAGCACAGCAATCCGGGGTTCCTGATCGTGCTCGGCGCTTTTCTCGCCTCGTTCTCGGCGGCGCTGCTGTCGCATGCGCCGGGCGGGCTCGGCGTGCTGGAGCTCGTCTTCCTCACGGTGCTGCCGGACGCCAATCCCGCCGATGTGCTGGCGGCACTGATCGTCTTCCGGCTGTTCTACCTGCTCCTCCCGCTGGCGCTGTCGCTGATCGTCGTGGTGGTGTTCGAGCACTCGCAGTTCGGCCGCGAGAACGCACCCCCGGCGAAAGGTGGCCCCGCGCCGCCATCCGCTGCTCCCCCCGGCCACGGCTGAACCCGGCGCCGCCGCGCCTGCTCCCGTCGGCTTGATCGGCCAGGGCCGACGCCGTTCAGACGGGTTGCATCCGAAAGTTCCGGCGAACCCGACCGGCAGCGACCCTGTGCGCTCCCACTCGCGATCCGGCCGCCTGCGGCCCCGCCGGCGATCCGCGCGACGTCCCTCATCAGGGGTCGCCGCCTGCAGGCGCGGCCGCGCGCCGCTGCCTCCCCTCCGAACTCCGCCTCCGCCATCCGAAACGGCAGTGGAAAACGTGCCCGCCGATCACCGGATCGTTGACCCTGAACATTGTATACAGCATGGAGTAGACCCATGGACGTCGCCCGCACCCGTCTCTCGCTCGTCATCCCGGAAGAGCTCGCCCGGCTCCTGCAGGAGGAGATCATCTCCGGCCGGCTGGCACCGACGACGCGGCTGACCGAGGAGGAAGTGGCGCAGGCCTACGGCGTCAGCCGCTCGCCCGTTCGCGAGGCGCTGCGCCTGCTCGAGCGCGACGGGCTCGTCCTGAAGGCGCCGCGGCGGGGCATCTGGGTCGCGCCGCTGACGCTGAAGGACTTCGACGAGGTCTATGCCTGCCGCATCCCGCTCGAGGCGCTGGCCGCGGCCGAGGCGGCCGCCTCGACGGACGTGGCGCTGAAGGACGAGTTGCCGGCGATCCTGGCGGCGATGCGCGCGGCCCACGGCGACGGCGACGTGCAGCGCTTCTTCGATGCCGACGTGCGCGGCTCGACGGTCATCTATCGGCTGTGCGGCAACGTCACCCTGCGCCGCCTGCTCGCCGGCCTCGAGAAGCAGGCGCTGCGCTACCGCTACTTCATCTACGCCCGCGCGCCCGGCGCGGTGCGCCTCTCGGTCGAGGGCACCGCGACCATCTACGCCGCGATCCTGGCCGGCGACGCGCTGCGAGCCAAGGCGGAGACGGAAGCCCTGATCGGCGCCATCTGGCGCGACATCCGGCCGGCCATGGCCGCCGAAATCCCCGCGGAGTGAGGCAATGCTGGGTCTCGACGCCTCCTTCTCCGTCGTCGATTCCCACACCGCCGGCCATCCGACGCGCGTCGTCCTGTCCGGCATTCCGCCGCTGCCCGGCGACACCGTCCGCGCCCGCCGCGACCACTTCCGCGATCATCACGACGACCTCAGGCCGCTGTTGCTGCACGAGCCGCGCGGCCATGCGGCGATGGTCGGACTGGTACCGGTGCCCTCGGCGGTCGCCGACTACGGCGCCTTCTTCATCTCCTCCTACGTCTATCTCGACATGTGCGGCCACGGCACGATCGGCTACGCCCGCACGCTCGCCGCGACCGGCGCCCTGACGCGCGAGACCGCGCCGGAGGGCTTCACGCTCGAGACGCCAGCGGGCGTCGTCGACGTCCGTCTCGACTGGGCATCGGATGGAGCGCTCGCCGGCGTCCGCTTGCGCAACGTGCCCTCCTACCTCGCCGCCGAGGACGTCACCGTTACGCTCGATGGCGTCGGCGCGGTGCGGGCCGACCTCGCCTATGGCGGCATGTGGTACCTCTTGGTCGACGCCGGCCCGCTCGGCCTCAGCCTCGACACCGACCACGTCGTCGCGGCGCTGTCGCTCGGCAGCCGCCTGAAGACGGCCTTCAACGAGGTCCTGCACGACCGCGGCCTGATCGAGCCCGCCGACAAGGCGAGCGTGCTCTTCTACGCCGACGCACCCGGCGAGCCGGCCGCGGCCAGGCATCTCCTCGTGCTCGAGGCGAACAAGTTCGACCGCTCGCCCTGCGGCACGGGCACGGCAGCGCGGACGGCGCAGCTCGTCCGGCACGGCCGCCTCCCTGTCGGCGGGACCTACCGGGCCGAGAACATCCTGGGCGTCGCCTTCGCGGCGACGGTCGTGGCCGAGACCGAGGCCGCGGGCCGGCCGGCCGTGATCGTCGAGATCGCCGGCAACGCCCACATCACCGCCTTTTCGACGATCGTCCGCGAGCGCGGCGATCCGTTGCCGACGGGATTCCTGTGCCGCTGAGCCCGGGGGCGAGGCGGCGGGGAGAGGACGGCGGACGAGACAAGTCCGCCTAACGAGAGGGAAAACAGCATGCGATCCGTTACCATGACTTCGATCCTGGCCTTTCTGGCCCTGGTCGTCGCCGCCGTCGCGCAGCCTGCCCGCGCCGACGACAACAACCCGTCTGCCGTGCTCGACAAGATCAAAGCGTCGGGCGTCCTGAAGATCCCCGTCATGGTCGGCGAGGAGCCCGGCTACATCAAGAACCCGACGACGGGCGAGTGGACCGGCTTCTATGTCGACTACCTGACCGACGTCGCAACCCTGCTCGGCGTCAAGGTCGAGCCGGTCGAGACCACCTGGGGCAACCTCGCCGCCGACTTCCAGTCGAACAAGATCGACGTCGCCATCGGCGTCAACCCGAACCCGAAGCGCGGCCTCGTCGTCGACTATCTGTGGGAGCCGCTGTTCACCGACGCCTGGGCGGTGCTGACGCCTCCCGGCAAGCCGGTCGCGACGTGGGCGGAACTCAACGACCCGTCGAAGACCGTCGTCGCCCAGAAGGGCTCGACCATGCAGGTGGTCGCCGAGGCGCTGCTGCCGAAGGCGAACATCGTGCCCGTGGAGGATCGTAACCTCGCCCTCCTCGAGCTGCAGGCCGGCCGCGCGGATGCCGTCGTGTTCGCCATCTTCGACGCCATCCAGATCGACCTGAAGGGCGTCGGCGACGTGTCGCTGCCCGAGCCGGTGCTGCGCAATCCGGCGACGCTCGCCGTCGCCCGCCAGCCGGGCAATGCCGGCTACATCAACTTCCTGACCAACTGGGTGCAGCAGCAGCGCTCGCTCGGCCTCGCCCAGGCACGCCTCGCAAAGGCCTGGGAAGACCGCGGCATCGACCTCTCGATCCTCCCGGCGGGCTTCAGCTTCTAGCCACCCGCCACGGCCGGAGACCCCAGCGGCGCACTCCCCCCTGCCGCCGGTCTCCGGCCGACTTCCCCGCGCGGATGTTCCCGAACGCCCGCCCTCCGAGAGCCCGCCCGAACAGACGGAAGCTTTCGCATGTCCTTCGATTTCTCGGTGATCACGCAGAACGCCCCGCTGCTCTGGCAGGGCTTCCTGATCACCGTCTACTACACGATCATCACCATCGTCGCCGGCATGATCATCGGCCTCACCATCGGCCTGATGCAGCTGACGCCCTACCGCATTCTTGTCTGGCTCGGTCGGGTCTATGTGGAATTCTTCCGCAACATCCCGCTGCTGGTCATCCTGCTCTGGACCTACTACGCCCTGCCGATCTTCATGGGGCTGAACATCACCAAGGGCTGGGCCGGCTTCGTCGCGCTCTCCTGCTATGTCGGCGCCTTCTATGCCGAGATCCTGCGCGCCGGCGTGCAGTCGATCGAGCCGGGGCAGACCGACGCCGCCACCGCCATCGGCATGTCCTACAGCCAGCGCATGCGCCGCATCATCCTTCCGCAGGCGTTCCGCCGCATGGTGCCGCCGCTCGCAGGCCAGTCGATCATCCAGATGAAGAACACCACGCTCCTGTCGATCATCACGGTGCCGGATCTGCTCTACCAGGCGAGCTACATCTCGAGCTTCACCTACCGGCCGATGGAGATCTACACGGCGATCGGCATCATCTACGTCGTCGTGCTGACGCCGCTGACGCTGCTCGCCCGCAGGCTCGAAAAGCGCGGAGGGCTGTCGCTGTGAAGCGCGAAGGATCCGAGACCGTCCTCGAGCTCGACGGCATCTACAAGCGCTTCGGCGACCGTCCGGTGCTGCGCGGCATCGACCTCACCGTGAAGGCGGGCGAAGTCGTGGTCCTGATCGGCGCTTCCGGCTCCGGCAAGACGTCGCTCCTGCGCTGCATCAATCTCCTCAACATTCCCGACCAGGGCCGCATCACCATCGCCGGAGAGCCGATCTTCGACGTCGAGGAGAACGGCCGCGACCGGCTGAAGCTGCCGCAGCGGCAGGTCAACCGCATCCGCGCCAAGACCGGCATGGTGTTCCAGCAGTTCAACCTGTTCCCGCACATGACGGCGCTCGGCAACGTCATCGAGGGGCCGGTGATCGTGCAGGGGATCGAGCGGGCCGCGGCGGAGAAGCGCGGCTGCGAACTCCTCGACCAGATGGGCCTCGCCGACCACCGCCACAAGCATCCCGCCCAGCTCTCCGGCGGCCAGCAGCAGCGCGTCGCCATCGCCCGGGCGCTCGCCATGAACCCGGCCGTGATGCTGTTCGACGAGCCGACCTCGGCGCTCGATCCCGAACTCGTCGGTGAGGTGCTGAAGGCGATGCTGGCGCTCGCCCGCTCCGGCATGACGATGGTCGTCGTCACCCACGAGCTCGGCTTCGCCTTCGAGATCGCCGACCGCGTCGTCTTCCTCGACGAGGGCATCGTCGTCGCCGACGGGGCGCCGAAGGACGTGCTCCTGAAGCCCGAGCATCCCCGCCTCAAGGCCTTCGTCGGCCGCTTCCACGAGACCGCCGACATGCTCCGCCCCTTCCTCGAGGCGGCGCAGCGCTGATCCCACCCGCTCGCACACCAGGACTTCTCCCCATGACCACCCCCCGCAACCTCGTCGGCGGCGCCTGGCGCGCCCCGCGCGGCAGCGCCACCTATCGCGCCATCAACCCGTCCGATGTCGCCGACGTCATCGTCGAGTACCCGCTGTCGTCGGTCGACGATGTCGAGGACGCCGTCGCCGCCGCCCGCGCCGCGCAGCCGGGCTGGGCCGCCACCTCGCCGGTCGCCCGCGGCGAGATCCTCGTGAAGGCCGGCGCGCTGCTGCGCGCCCGGGTCGAGGACCTCGCCCAGGCGATGGCACGCGAGGTCGGCAAGCCGATCGGCGAAGCGCGCGGCGAGGCGCTCTATTCGGCCAAGGTACTGGAGTTCTACGCCGCCGAGGGGCCGCGGCTCGCCGGCGATGCCCTGCCCTCCGGCCGACCGGGCGTCGTCGCCTGGACGGTGCGCAAGCCCGTCGGGGTGGTCGGCCAGATCACGCCGTGGAACTTCCCCGCCTCGATTTCCGCCTGGAAGTTCGGTCCGGCGCTCGTCACCGGCAACGCCGTCGTCTGGAAGCCCTGCCTCCACTCGCCGCTGACCTCGCAGATGCTGGCCGAGATTCTCGTCGAGGCGGGCGTGCCGGCCGGCGTCTTCAACCTCGTGCACGGCGACGGCTTCGACGTCGGCCAGGCGATCGTCGGCCATCCGGGCGTTGCCGCCGTCTCGTTCACCGGCTCGCGCGCCGTCGGCGAGCGCGTCCACCGCGCCGTCTCGAACCGCCTCGGCAAAGTGCAGTGCGAGCTCGGCGGCAAGAACCCACTGGTGGTGCTCGCCGACGCCGACCTCGAGCTCGCGGCCACCACGGCGATCGAAGGCGCCTTCCGCAACGCCGGACAGAAGTGCACGGCGACGAGCCGCGTCATCGTCGAGGCGCCCATCGCCAAGGCCTTCACCGAGGCCTTCGTCGCCAAGGCGAAAGCACTGAAGGTCGGTGACGCCCGCGATCCCGACACCTTCGTCGGCCCGGTCGTCGATGCCCGCCAGTACGACAAGGTGCGCGACTACGTCCGCAAGGGCATCGCGGAGGGTGCGCGGCTCCTCACCGGCGGCCCGGACGGCGTCAATCCCGCCGGCTACTTCGTCGCCCCGACGATCTTCGACGGCGTTTCGCCCGAGATGACGATCGCCCGGGAAGAGATCTTCGGCCCGGTCGTCGCCCTCTTCGAGGTGGCCGACTTCGACGCCGCCGTCGCCCTCGCCAACGACACCGAATACGGCCTCTCCGCCTCGATCTGCACCCGCGACCTCGGCCGCGCCCACGCTTTCGTCGCCCGCGCCGAGACGGGCGTCGCCTCCGTCAACCTGCCGACCGCCGGGGTCGAGCTGCACGCCCCGTTCGGCGGCTCCAAGGCGTCGGGCACCGGCGTCAAGGAGCAGGGCCGCCCGGTGCTCGAGTTCTACACCGAGTGGCGCTCCGTCTACATGAAGGTGGCCTGACGCGATGACTGCTGCCGCAAGCCTCGACTTCGATCCGAACACCCTCGACGTCCCCGCCGGCCACTTCGTCGGCGGCCGCCTCGTCGAGCGGCCCGGCGAGGCGATCCTCGTCCTGCGCCCGTCCGACCACCAGCCGATCGGCACGCTCTCGGACGGCGGTGAGGCCGTCGTCGACGAGGCCGTCGCCGCCGCCAAGGCCGGCCTCGCCGCCAGCCGCTGGGCGACCGTCTCGCCGCGCGAGCGGGCCCGCGTGCTGCACCGCTTCGCCGACGTCGTCGAGGCGAACGCCCCCGCCCTCGCCCGCCTGGAAGCCGCGAACTCCACCCGTCCGATCGCCGAGACGAGCGTCCGCGACGCGGTGCGCACGGCCGGCGTCATCCGCTACTACGCCGAGTTCTGCGACAAGCTCGAGGGCGACATCACCGCCACCGAGGGCAGCGTGCTGTCGCTGGTCAAGGGCGAGCCCTACGGCATCGTCGGCGCCGTCGTGCCGTGGAACTTCCCGATGATCACCGCGGCGTGGAAGTTCGCCCCGGCGCTCGCCGCCGGCAACGCCGTGGTGATGAAGACGTCGGAGCTGACGCCGTTCTCGCTGATCGCCCTCGCCGTCCTCTCCCCAGAGGCCGGCCTGCCGGCGGGCCTCCTCAACGTCGTCAACGGCCTCGGGCACACCACCGGCAGCGCCATCGTCCGCCACCCGGACATCCGCAAGATTTCCTTCACCGGCTCCACCGCCACCGGCGCCAAGCTCATGGCGGAAGCCGCCCTCAACGGCCTCAAGCCGGTGACGCTGGAGCTCGGGGGCAAGAGCCCGCAGCTCGTCTTCGCCGACGCCGCCGATCTCGACGCGGTCGCCGGTCACGTCGCCCGCGGCTTCCTCGGCAATGCCGGCCAGGTCTGCACCGCCGGCTCGCGCCTCGTCGTGCAGCGCTCGGTCGCCGAGCCGCTGATCGAGAAGATCGAGGCCTCCTGCGCCGCTGTCCGCGCCGGCCCGACCTGGGAAGGCGCCACCACCTTCTCGCCGATCGTCAGCGCCCGCCAGGCCGAGCGCATCGATCAGTTGGTCCGCGCCACCATCGCCGAGGGCGCCACCGCCCGCATCGGCGGCCGACCGCTGGAGGCTCGCAACGCCGGCGCCTGGTATGCGCCGACCATCCTCGAGGGCGTCACCGAGGCGATGACCGGCTTCCGCGAGGAGTTCTTCGGCCCGGTGCTGTCGGTCCACCGCTTCGACGACGTCGACGAGGGCATCGCCATGGCCGGCCACCCGGTCTACGGCCTCGCTGCCAGCGTCTACACCGCCGACATCGGCAAGGCGCTCCGCGCCAGCGACCGCATCGCCGCCGGCATGGTGTGGGTCAACCACCACGGCCGCGCCCCCGAGTTCACCTTCCCCGCCGGCGGCTTCAACGGCTCCGGCTTCGGCAAGGACATGGGCCGCGCCGGCATCGAGGGCTTCCAGCGCCAGAAAGCCGTGTGGATCGACTATGCCGCCTGACGCCCTCCCCCCGCGCTTCGACTTCGTCATCGTCGGCGGCGGCTCCGCCGGCTGCGTGCTGGCGAATCGCCTCTCGGCGAGCGGCCGCCACACCGTCGGCCTGTTCGAGGCCGGCCCCGACACCCCGCCGGACGACGTGCCCGACGTCATCGCCGACAGCTATCCCGGCCTCTCCTATTTCGATCCGCGCTTCCACTGGCAGGACCTGCGCGTCTACACCCGCTCGCCCCGCCTCAACTCGTCCACGGCCAAGCCCTCGAAGCTCGAGCAGGCGAAGGTGATGGGTGGCGGCTCCAGCATCAACGGCCAGTTCGCCATCCGCGGCATGCCGGCGGACTACGACGCCTGGGCGGCGATGGGCCTGCCCGGCTGGGACTTCGAGGGGCTGCTGCCCTACTTCAGGCGCCTCGAGCGCGACCTCGATTTCGATGGCCCCGAGCACGGCCGCGACGGCCCGCTGCCGATCCGCCGTCTGTTCCCGAAGGAGTGGGCGCCGTTCACGAAGGCCGCGCTCTCCGCCCTCGAGGCGCAGGGCTACCCCTACCGGCCGGACATCAACGACGGCTCGCTGCCAGACGGCTGCTTCCCGCTGCCGCTCACCAACGAGAACGACCGCCGCGTCTCGACTGCGCTCGGCTACCTCTCCCGCGAGGTGCGGGCTCGCAAGAACCTGACGATCGTCCCGCACGCCCACGTCCGCCAGCTTTTGACGGAAGGCCGCCGCGTCACCGGCATCGAGGTCGACGTTGCCGGCTCTGTCCACACGGTCGCGGCCGGAGAAGTCATCGTCTCCTCCGGCGCGCTGCATTCGCCGGCGATCCTGATGCGCGCCGGCATCGGCCCGGCCGGCCACCTGAAGCACCTCGGCATCGGGGTGGTCGCCGACGTCCCCGGCGTCGGCGAGAACCTCACCGATCACCCGCACATCTCGATCGGCACGCACTTGCGCCCCGCTGCGCGCCTCCCCGCCGGCCAGCGCCGCCACATCTTCATGGGGCTGCGCTACTCCTCCGGCGTCGAGGGCTGCACGCCCGGCGACATGCTGCTGATGCCGGCGAACCGCACCGGCTGGCACCCGCTCGGCAAGCGCATGGGCTCGCTCGGCGTCTGCGTGAACAAGTCCTATTCGCAGGGCACGCTCCGCCTCGCGAGCCCGGATTTCCGTACCGAGCCCGTCGTCGACCTCAACCTCGCCGCCGACGGGCGCGACCTGAAGCGTCTCGTCGAGGCGTTCAAGCTCATCTACCGCACGATCGAGTCGCCTGAGGTGAAGGCCGCCACGACGATGTGGTTCCTCGCCGGCTACACCGACGAGGTGCGGGCGATGTCGGTCCGCAAGCCGTCGAACTGGCTGAAGACCGCCGCTGCGGCCTTCCTGTTCGACGCGAGCCCGCTCACCCGCGACTGGCTGTACCGGAGCCGCTTCGGCCCGGCCGAGCGCCTGCACGCGATGGCGCGTGACGACGAGGCGATCGCAGACTGGGTGAAGTCCACCGTCTGGTCCGGCTGGCACGTCTCCGGCACCTGCCGCATGGGCGGCGACGACGACCGCATGGCCGTGCTCGACGGCCGCCTGCGCGTCCGCGGCGTCGAGGGCCTGCGGGTGGTCGACGCCTCCGTGATGCCGTCGATCTGCTCGGCCAACACCAACATCACCACCATCGCGATCGCCGAGAAGGCGTCCGACCTCATCCTCAACCCCTGACGGCCACGCCAAAGAGGACTTCCATGCGCGAGAACAAGATCCAGACCATCTGGGCGGCCGGCGGCACCGTGATGAACGGCTGGCTCGCCATCCCCTCCTCGATCTCCGCCGAGGCGATGGCCGTGCAGGGCTTCGATGGCCTGTGCATCGACATGCAGCACGGCGCCATCGACTACCAGGTGATGGTCACCATGCTGCAGGCGATCTCCACCACGAACGCGACGCCGCTCGTGCGCGTGCCGTGGAACGAGCCCGGCATGATCGGCAAGGTGCTCGACGCCGGCGCCTACGGCATCATCTGCCCGATGGTGAACACCCGCGCCCAGGCCGAGGCCTTCGTCGCCGCCTGCCGCTACGCCCCCGTCGGCCACCGCAGCGTCGGCCCGCTGCGCGCCTCGCTCTATGGCGGGCCGGACTATTTCGCCAAGGCGAACGAGACCATCCTGACGATGGCGATGATCGAGACGCAGCAGGCCGTCGACAACCTCGAGGAGATCCTCTCCACGCCCGGCCTCGACTCCGTCTACATCGGCCCCTCCGACCTCTCGGTCTCCATGGGCCACGCGCCGGGCTTCGATCCGCGCTTCCCGAAGGTCTATGAGACGATCGTCAAGATCGCCGAGGCCGCCAACCGGCACGGCGTGGTGCCCGGCATCCACGTCGGCTCCGTCGCCTACGGCCAGGAGATGATCGACGCCGGCTACCGGCTGATCTCCTACCTCTCCGACTTCCGGATGCTGCAGTGGGTGGCCGGCAACGGCCTCAAGGCGCTGCGCGCCGGCACGCCGGCCGCCAACACGCCCTGAGCCTCGGCGAGACAGGAGTGTAACCGATGACCGGCACCGAGGCCTCGCGTCGGCGCGCGATCGTCGTCGGCGCCGGAATCGTCGGCGTCTGCTCGGCGTCGTACCTGCAGCGCGCGGGCTACGACGTCGAACTGATCGACCCGGCCGAGCCCGGCAGCGAGGACCAGTGCAGCTACGGCAACGCCGGCGGCATCTGCCCGGGCTCGTGCGTGCCGATCGGCATGCCGGGCATGCTGAAGAAGGTGCCGGAGTGGCTGCTCGACCCCGAGGGGCCGCTGTTCGTCCGCCTCGGCTACCTGCCGCAGGCGATGCCGTGGATTCTCCGCCTCCTCTCGGCCGGCCGGCGCTCGCGGGTGCCGGCGATCGCCGACGCCATGCGGGCGCTGCACCAGGGCACCTACGACGCCTACGCGCCGCTCCTCAAGGAGGCCGGCTGCGAGGTCCTGCTCGCCCGCCGCGGCCAGCTCTTCGTCCACGAGAGCGCCAACGCCGTCTCGCCCTCCGACTTCGGCCTGACGCTCCGGCGCGAGCGCGGCGTGGCGATCGAGTTCCTGAACGAGGACGAGATCCGCCAGCTCGAGCCGGCGCTCGCCCATCGCTTCAAGAGTGCGGTGTTCCTGCCCGAGCAGGGCCAGTGCAAGAACCCCGGCCGGTTGGTGGCGAGCCTCGCGGCGGCCTTCGTCCGCAACGGCGGCACTCTCACCCGCGCCCGCGTCACCGGTTTCGAGACCGGTCCGAACGGCATCGCCGCCGTCAGCACCGATGCCGGCCGCCGCGCGGCCGACACCGTCGTTCTCTCCGCCGGCGCCTGGTCGAAGGCCCTCGCGAAGTCCCTCGGCTACCGGGTGCCGATGGAGGCCGAGCGCGGCTACCACGTGCAGGTGACCGGCGCCGATGTCGGCCTCCGGACCCAGACGATCTGGTCGGAGCGCAAGTTCGTCGCCTCGCCGATGGAGGGCGGCCTGCGCTTCGCCGGCACCATCGAGCTTTCCGGCCTCGGCCGGCCGCCGAACTACCGCCGCGCCGACATCCTGCTTTCCATGGGCCGCGAGATGGTGCGGAACCTCGAGGTCGGCGAGGTCACCCGCTGGATGGGCAACCGGCCAGGCATGCCGGATTCGCTGCCCGTCCTCGGCCGCGCGGCCCGCCACCGCAACCTCATCTTCGCCTTCGGCCACGGCCACACCGGCCTCATCGCCGGCGCCGTCACCGGCCGCCTCGTCGCCGAGATCGCCCGCGGCGAGACCCCCTCGATCGACCTTTCGCCCTACCGGCTGGAGCGGTTCTGAGCGCTCTCGGGCGTGACCCCCGGCCGTGTCAGTCGCCAGGGTCTGCGGGACGGGGCCGCTCCGCTGAGCCACCATCCCGATGCTCCTCGACAACGCAGGCCGACGGCCATGCGCTTCCGTCCCGGTCTTGATGCACATCAAGGGTGGTCGCATCCGCGCGTCTAGGATGCCGGATGGGTGGGGACCCGGGATCGAGGCAGGAGATTTCCGATCCGGAGGAGGCTGTCGTCAGAGGTCGCGCCCGGTCGCGGCCTGCTGAATGCCGAGGAGTGACAGATGTCCGGAGCCCGTCTCGCCTATCTGCCGCTGATCACCTATCCCGATACTGTCTCAGACGAAGCCGTCGCGGCTGCCGTGCGCCTCGCGCTCTCGCTCGACCACGAGCTTCACGTCACCACGTTTTCGGCGAAGATCCCGCGCGTGTCGACGCCACTCGGCGCGCTTCTCCTCGACGTGCCCGGGATGATCCGCGTGACGGAGGAGAACAGCCGGAACCAGTGCCAGCATCTGCAGGACTTGGTCCGGAGCCACGCGGGCCGCTCGACCAAGGTCGGCTGCCATAGCCGCGAGTCCGTACCGGGTCTGACGGGAGATGCCGCCGCGACGGAGGCGCGTTACTTCGATCTGTCGCTGTTGCCGTGGGCGGAGGACAAGCCGGTCGTCCAGGACCTTGCGCAGGCGGTCGTGTTCGGCGCCGGTCGCCCGACGGTCCTCGTGCCACCCTCCGGCGACTGGGCGCCGATAACCCACATCGCCGTCGCATGGGACGGCAGTCGCGTGGCGGCCCGGGCGCTTGCCGATGCGATGATGCTGATCGGGCCGGGCACGCGCCTCACGGCGCTGACGGTCGTGGACGAGAAGCAGCTCGAGCGGGTCGACATCGCCGAGACGCTGGCCGAATCCCTCCGGCGGCGAGGGCTGACCGCCACCGCGCTCTCCGTCCCCCTCGGCGGCCGCCCGATCGCCGAGGTTCTGCAGACGTCTGCCCTCGAAGCGGGAGCGGACCTGCTCGTCATGGGAGGCTTCGGCCACTCGCGTATCCGGGACTTCGTCCTCGGCGGCGCGACGAAGGGCGTTCTGGCCGGACTGCGGATGCCGGTTCTGATCTCACACTAGCGCTCGCGGACCGGCCTTGGCGCGTCCGTCGGACGCCCGGGTCGTCGCGTCGGCAGGCCGTCCACCCGCCCGGCCGGGCGTGGTGAGCGAGGTTGCGCCGCTGTTCAGGCGGCGCGATCCATGCCGGCCCCGGCGGCACCGGAAGCAGCCGGCGCGGCTGAGCCAGTGCTGCCCGCGTCATAGGCCTGCTGGGCCGCCAGCACCGCCTCGATGTTGTGCTCGGCCCAGTGCGCCAGCGCCGCGATGGTGTCGGTGAGCGTGCGGCCTAGGGGCGTCAGGGCATACTCGACCGTCACCGGCACGGTGGCGAAGACGGCGCGCGAGATCAGCCCGTCGCGCTCGAGCTTCTTCAGCGTCTGCGACAGCACCTTCTGCGAGATGCCCTTGATGGTGCGCCGCAGCTGGTTGAACCGCACCGGCCCGCCGCGCAGCCGGTCGAGGATCAGCACCGCCCACTTGTCGGCGATGCGGTCGAGCACCAGCCGGGTCGGGCAGCGGTCCTCGTAGACGTCGGGCTGAAACATCGCGGGTACTCCAAGACATTGGCGCCATTATCTCGCAAAGGCAGCGGTCGTTTCGGACATCCTCGCGGCAGGACGACGGTGGGTCGTCCCTCCCCTGACAGGGGGAGGGACAGAGCGCCGAAGGCGCTCAGGGTGGGGCCTGTGAATCCGGATTGAGACGGCCGGCGTCGCGCTCCTGATTGACGGGCCCCCACCTGCCGGCTTCGCCGGCTGTCCTCCCCCCTGACAGGGGGAGGACGCGTCGCGCTCGCGTGGACGTTTCCATCCCTCCGCCCCGCCCCGGTTTCCCCTCGGAAACCATCGCACCGCAAGGTGCTCTCTTTCGCGCGTTTCCTCACCGCAGTATGTACCCACTCGGCAGCAGGTATCTGCTGGATACTAAGGAGACGAACGATGTCTGGCAAGATTCTCGTGCTCGGCGCCACCGGCAATGTCGGCCGGCCGCTGGTGGATGCGCTGGTGGCGAAGGGCGAGGCGGTGAAGGCGGCGTCGCGGGGCGGCGCGCCGGTCGGCGGCGCCGAGGGCGTGCGCTTCGACTATGCCGATCCGTCGACGATCCCGGCCGCCCTCGAGGGCGTCGACCGCGTCTTCGTCATGCTGGCCGCCGGCTACACCGACCCCGTCGCCATGCTGTCGCCGATCGTTGAGGCGGCCGCCGCGAAGGGCGCCAAGGTGGTACTGATGACGGCGCTCGGCGTCGATGCCGACGACAACATTCCCTACCGTCAGGTCGAGTTGAAGCTGATCACGTCCGGCGCACCTTACGTGATCGTCCGCCCGAACTGGTTCGCCGACAACTTCCACACCTTCTGGAAGGCGGGTGTCTCGGCCGGCCACTTCGGCCTGCCGGCCGGCGACGGCGCCACGAGCTTCATCGACCTGCGCGACCTCGTCGCCAGCATCGCCGCGGTGCTGACCACCGACCGCTTCGACGGCCAGGCCTTCGCCGTGACCGGCCCGGAGGCGCTGACCTACGCTGAGGCCGCCGCGATCCTGTCGGAGGTGATCGGCCGGCCCGTCGCCTACGAGGCGATCGACGACGCCGTCTTCATCGCCATGCTGACGAGCTTCGGCGTGCCGGAAGCCTACGCGACGTTCCTCGCAACGATCTTCTACCCCGTCCGTCAGGGCTGGGCCGCCGGCGTGTCCGATGCGGTCGAGACGCTGACCGGCCGCAAGCCGATCGCGCTTTCGACCTACGCCCGCGACCACGCGGACGCCTGGAAGGCCTGACGGACTGGGCCTCAGACGGTCAGCACCGTCGAGCCGACCGTCTCCCGCCCCTCGAGGCGCCGGTGCGCCTCGGCGGCGGCGGCGAGCGGCAGCCGCGCGCCGATCATCGGCTGCACGGTGCCGGCGGCGAGCACGGCGAAGAGCCGTGCCGCCATCGCCCGGAGTTCCTGCGGGTCCGAGGTGTAGTGGCCGTAGTTCGGCCGCGAGATCGTCGCCGACTTGCTGGCGAAGGCGCCGATGTCGTGGGCGCCGACCGGCCCCGACGCCTGCCCGAAGCTGACGAGGTGTCCGCGCACGGCGAGTGCGGCCACCGAGGCCGCGAAACTGTCGCGGCCGATGGCGTCGTAGATGACGTCGGCGCCGCGCCCGCCGGTCGCCCGGAGCACGGCTTCCGAAAACGGCTCGCGGCCGTGCACGACCACGAGGTCGCAGCCGGCGCGGCGGGCGAGTGCGGCCTTCTCGTCGGTCGAGACCGTGCCGATCACGGCCGCCCCGAGCGCGCTCGCCCATTGGCAGAGCAGCAGCCCGACGCCGCCGGCGGCGGCATGCACCACCACCACCTCGCCGGGGCGCACGGCGTGGACCCGGTGGAGCAGGAACTCCGCCGTCAGCCCCTTCAGGAGCACGGCGGCGGCCGTCTCGTCGTCGATGGCGGACGGCAGCTTCAGCACCAGCGCCGCGTCCATCGTCCGCGCCGCCGCATAGGCGCCGACCGGCGGACAGGCGTAGGCGACGCGGTCGCCGGGGGCGAGGTGCGTCACCCCCGGCCCGACGTCGACGACGACGCCCGCCGCCTCCATGCCCGGCACGGCGGGCGGCGTCAGCAGGTCGAAGAAGCCGGTGCGGCAGTAGACGTCGATGTAGTTGACGCCGATCGCCGTCTGGCGGAGCCGCACCTCGCCCGGCCCCGGCGGCGGCACGCTCACCGTCGCCGGCACCAGCACCTCCGGCCCGCCGTGGCGGGAGACGACGATCGCCTCGGCCTCGATGGCGCCGGCGACGGGGCGGCCGGAAGACGGCAGCGCCCGCGCCTGCCCCTGTCCCTGCCCCTCTCCGCGACCCTGCATCGGCAGCGATTCGGCCGACCGGGCGACCGCGAGCGCCCGCGGCCCGTCGTCCGCGCTCCGGCCGCCGCTGACCGCAGTCGCCTCGATCTCCGCCCGGCGCACGACGGTGAAGACGTCCATGCCATCCTCCTCGCGCCCCGGGCGCGCTCCCCACTGGGGCGACGGTTCACCATCGTCCCAGGGTCGCGCCGCACCGGCATCCCGCAGGCCCGTCGCTGCGCTGTTCGGAGCCGCCACGGCCGTCTGCGTCACCGGCGCCACCGGCGGTGCTGCCTCCGTCCGCACCGTCTCGAAGGCCGCGTGCTGCGGTCCCGCTGCCGTCAGAGGACGAAGCGCTATCGGTGCCACGACGGCGGCGGCCGGTCGTGTCATCGCCGTCGCCGGTCGCACCGCACCGCCCGCGCCCGCGAACCGCCGCTGCAGCGCTGTGAGCCCGGCCTCGTAGATCTCCTCGGCGACGAGCCGCATCAGCCGCCCCGCCTCGGCCGCCGGCGGATCGAAGCGGGACTCCCACTCCACGAACGTCCGGTCGCCGTCGGTCACCGGCGTCGCGGTCAGCGTCGCAACGTAGCCGTCGAGCCTGAGCGGCGCGTCGAGGATGCAGTAGGTGAGCCGGCGGGCGCGGTCGTCGAGGCCGATCAGCCGTTCCCGCAGGAACGCCCCGTCCTTCAGCCGGAAGGCGCGGACGCCGCCGACCTGGTCGACCGGCCGGCTCCCCTCCATGCGGCTCGTGGCGACGGACGGATGCCAGCGGTCGTGGGCGTTGAAGTCGCGCAGCAGCGCCCAGACGGTGGCGACGGGCGCATCGATGACGGCACTGCGCCGGACGCGGACGACTGTCACGATGCCCTCGCCGCCACGAAGCCCTCAGCCCCCGAAGCGCTGCTTCAGCGCCTGCAGGGCGGCGTGGAAGACGTTCTCGCCGATGAAGGTGACGAGTTCCTGGTCGTTGCCGGCCGGCACGCGGAACTCCGCCGTCCATTCGATGTAGGTGCGGTCGCCGTCGGTGACGGGCTTCAGCGAGAGCGTCGCCACATAGTCCTCGACCCCCATCGGGCTTTCGAGGATCGAGTAGGTCATCGAGAAGTCGTAGTCCGACAAGGCGAGCAGCCGCTCGCGCAGCCGGGCGCCGTCCTTGAGCGAGAAGTTGCGGACGCAGCCGATCTGGTCGGCCGGCGCCCCCATCTCGATGCGGCTCTCCGCCGCGAACGGCGTCCACGCCGGCAGGCCGTTGAAGTCCCGCACCACCGGCCACACCTGGCCGACCGGCGCGCCGATCACCGTCGACACGAACACCTTCGCCATCGTCTCTCTCCCCGCCCGGCCGGTGCGATCCGGCTCAGTTCTGGTCGCGATCGCGGTCGCGATCGTCGTCGTCCTTGCGCGCGGCCTTGCCGTTGCCCTTGCGCGCCCGTGTCAGGCTGTCGATGTCCTTGGCGTCGCGCAACACGTCGGTCATCCGCCCGACCGAGCCGCCCTCGATGCCGACCTCCTTCATCAGGCTGTCGATCATCGGCGCCTGCACGCGGTAGCGCAGCGCCGAGTCGATCACCTCGTCGGTGACGTTCTTGCCAGACCCGCCGCCGCCACCGCCGCCGGTGAGCCCGTCGACGTGCAGGATCTTGATCGCCTCGATCTTCTCCATCGGCTTGACGCTCTCGCGCACGATCCCCTCGATGCGCTCGAGCAAAGCCTGCTTGAGGCGGCCGGCGCGGGCCTCTTCGGTGAGCAGGTTCTCCGCCTCGTTGAGCTGGCGGGCGCCGTCGGCGTCGACCTTGTACTGGGCGGCGGTGGCACCGGTGCGGATGAGGGCGGCGTCGGCCTCGGCCTTGGCGGCGATGGTCTGGGCTTCGGCGAACGCCTTGGCGGAGTCCTTCTCGGCCTCGGCCTTGGAGACGAGCCGCAGCCGCTCGCGCTCGGCGTCGCGGGCCGTACCGATCAGGTCGATCGCCTTGCGGCGCTCGGCGATCTCCCGCTCGCGCACGGTGAACGACTGCTCCTCGGCGAGCACCGCCTTGGCGCGGGCGGCTTCCGCCGCGGCCACGGCGGCCGAGCGGGCCTGCGACTTCTCCGCGAGCTCGATCGCCTTGTCGATCTCGGCGCCCTCGACCGCCTTGTCGCGTTCGATGGCGAGCTTCCTGAGGTCGCGGTCGCGCACCAGCCGTGCCTCCTCCAGGCCGCGGTCGGTGGCGATGCGGGCGCGCTCGACCTCCTCGCCGGCGACGATCTCCGCCTCCTCGAACGCCTGCCGGCGGGAGATCTCCAGTCCCTGCAGCGCCTTCTCGCGGTCGATGCGCGCCTCGTCGAGCTTGCGCTCCTGGGCGATGCGCGCGCGGTCGAGATCGATGCGGGCGACCACCTCGGCGCGCCGCGCCTCGGTGTCGGCCTCCACCACCTCCAGCGACTTGCGGGCGAGCGCGATCTCGCGCTCCCGCTCGGCGAGCTCGAGCGACTTGCGGCGGTCGACCTCCAAGCCCTCCTGCTCGCGCCGCTGGGCGATGCGGTCGGTCTCCAGCACCAGGGCGGCGGCGATCTGCTCGCGCTCGACGTCGCGCTCGGCGACGATGCGCGAGCGCTCCACCGCGTCGCGGGCGACGATCTCGGCCTGCTCGGACGACTGCCGCTTCTCGATCTCCAACGCCTCGAGGATGCGCTCGCGCTCAAGCCGCGCCTGGTCGAGGGCGCGGTCGCGGTCGAGGCGGGCTGTCTCGAGCTGCAGCTCGACGGCGATCTCGGCCTGGCGGCGGTCGCCCTCGGCCTGCGTCACCACCATCTGCTTGGCCGACAGCGCGATCTCGCGCTCGCGCTCGGCGAGCTCGACCGCCTTGCGCCGCCCGACCTCGAGCTCCTCCTGCTCGCGCTGGCGGTTGATGCGCTCGCGCTCGACGGCGAGGCCGGTGGCGATCTCCTCGCGCTCGGTCAGCTCGCGGCTCTTCAGCTCCGCTTCCTGAAGGGCCCGGCGGCGGGCGATCTCGCGGGTCTGGATCTCCTGCTCGCTGGCGATGCGCGATTCGGCGAGCGAGCGCTCCTGGGCGATGCGCGACTTCTCGACGAGCTCGTTCGAGGAGATCTGCGCCTGCTGCGCCTCCTGCTCGCGGGTGGCCCGCTCGCGCGTCAGGTCCGCGCGCTGGATAGCGCGGCGCACCTCGACTTCGCGCTCCTGCTCGAGGCGGGCGTACTCGCCCTCGCGGTCGATCTCCAGCACGCGCCGCTCGGAATCGAGGTTCTGCGTGCGGATCTCCACCATCGTCTGCTGCTCGATGAGGTTGCGCATCTTGCGGCGCACCTCGATCATCTCGGTCAGCTGCGTCAGGCCCTCGGCGTCGAAGGCGTTGGAGGGATCGAAGAACTCGAGCGCCGTCTGGTCGAGGTCGACCAGGGCGACGCTTTCGAGCTCCAGCCCGTTGTTGGCGAGCGCGTCGGCGGCACTCTGCTTCACCCGCTCGGAGAAGGCGCCGCGCTGCTCGTGCATCTCCTCGAGCGTCATCTCGGCGGCCACCGTCCTCAGCGCCGCAGCGAACTTGCCCTCGAACAGGTCGCGGATGCCTTCCGGCTGCATGGCGCGGCGGCCGAGCGTCTGGGCGGCGAGGCCGACGGCCTGGCGGTTCGGCTGCACGCGCACGAAGAACTCGGCGATCAGGTCGACGCGCATGCGGTTCTTGGTGATCAGCGCCGTCTGCTGGCCGCGCCGCACCTCGATGCGCATGACGTTCATGTTGACCGGCGTCACTTCGTGGACGACCGGGATCACCAGCGCGCCGCCGTTGATCACCACCTTCTCGCCGCCGAAGCCGGTGCGCACGAACGCCGTCTCCTTGGTGGAGCGGCGATAGAGCCAGCGCAGAAGATAGACGGCGATCACCACGACGATCGCCAGCACGATCAGCCAGAGGATCACGGCTCCGAACACATCCGCCGTCATGGTCCTGCTCTCCCCAATCGTCCGGTCCGAAGCGGCGGCCGGGCGTCTCGTTCATTCAAGGGCGTTCGGCACGCCGCGGCGCGCCTCAGGCCCTCATCTTCAAGGGCGTCGCGATCTCCTCGAAGGCGCGCGCCAGCGCCTCGGAAACGGACGGGTCGTTGATGTTGCCGGGCACGCGCACGACCCGGCGGTTGCCGGTCTGTGTGACGGTCTTCTCGATCGTCTCGAACAGGGCGGCGTCGGCGTCGGGATCGTGGAAGGGCTTGCCCGCCTGGTCGAGCAGCGACACGCCGCCCTCCGGCAGCAGAAAACGGACAGGGCCCTGCATGGCGTTCAGCCGCTCGCCGATGAAGCGGCCGAAGGCGACGTTCTCGTCGCGGGTCGTCCGCATCAGCGTCACCTGCGGATTGTGGATGACGAAGTTGCGGCGACGGAAGGCCTCCGGGACCGTGTCGCGCGGGCCGAAGTTCACCATGTCGAGGGCGCCGACAGAGGCGACATAGGGCAGCGGCCGGCGGATGAAGGCGCCGAAGCGGTCTTCGGTCGCCGGGAAGACGCCGCCGACGATCATGTCCGCCACCTCGGTGGTGGTGGTGTCGATGGCGCCGGCGAGAAGCCCGGAGTCGGCGAGGTTCTCCATCGCCCGGCCGCCGGTGCCGGTGGCGTGGAAGACGAGGCAGTCGTAGTCGGCGGACATGCGCGCCGTCAGCTGCTGCACGCAGGGCGTCGTCACGCCAAACATGGTGATGCCGAGGGCAGGCTTGGCGGTGCGCGCCGCCTTGGCGCGATCGGCTGCGGTCGGCTGGCGGGCGATCATGCCGGCGAGCGCGAAGGCGCCGTTCGCCAGCACCCGCTCGGTGATCGAGTTGAGGCCCTGGATATCGGCGACCGAGTGCAGCATCAGGATGTCGGACGGCCCGACATAGCGGCCGACGTCGCCCGAGGCGACGGTCGAGATCATCACCTTGGGCACGCCGACCGGCAGTCGACGCATGCCCGGCGTGGCGAGCGAGGTGCCACCCGAGCCGCCGGCCGAGATGATGCCGCCGATGTCGCGCTGGCGGACGATCCAGTGCTCGAAGGCGACCGCCATCTCCGCCACCGCGCGGCCGCGGTCGCCGTTGAAGACGGCGCTCGCCCCGCGGGGATGGGCGCCGGCGACCTGCTGCGGCGGCACGTCGGCGGAAGACGGCTTGCCGGAGGTGGAGAGGTCGACCGTGCGGGTGCGGATGCCGACGGCCCGCAACTGGTCTCGCAGATAGACCAGTTCACGACCCTTGGTGTCGAAGGTGCCGGCGACGAGCGCCGTGCGGCCGTAGCGCTCGCCGACGGGCACGTCGAAGAGCTTGGCCGTCTCCGGCTCGGCCGAGGCGACGAGGCGCGGCGCGGTCCGCACGCTGCGGCCGAGCTCGGCGTCGGTGAGGTCCCAGCGGTTCGGCACCGAGGATGCCGTGCGCCAGTCGGAGCCGCCGGACGTCCCCTCGTCCGCGCCGGGGCGGACGATGCGGTAGACTTCGGCGAGGCGCTCCTCCGCCGCCTCGACGGCGGCCGGTGCGAGGCTCTCCTCGGGATCGTCGGCGTGGCGGCCGACGCCGAGCAGGCGCTGCTGCAGGTCGCGGTCGTGGGCGAGCTCGGCCGCCGGCATCAGCCGGGCGATGCGGCCGTTGACCATGACGCCGACCTCGGCGGCGACCCGCGTCGCGACGCCGATGTTCTGCTCGATGACGAGGATCGAGATCTCCCCCTCCTCGCCGAGCTCGACGAGCATGCGCTCGACCTGGTCGACGATGATCGGGGCGAGGCCCTCCGTCGGCTCGTCCATGACGAGGAGGCGCGGGTTGCCGAGCAGCGCCCGGCCGATCGCCAGCATCTGCTGCTCGCCGCCGGAGAGCTGCGAGCCGCCGTTGGACTTGCGCTCGGCGAGCCGCGGGAAGGTCTGGTAGACGCGGTCGACCGTCCAGGCAGCGTCGCGGCCGCCGCGGGCGGCGAGCTTCAGGTGCTCGTCGACGGTGAGGCTCGGCCAGACGCGGCGGCCCTGCGGCACGTAGCCGACGCCGACGCGGCTGATCTCGTGCGGCTCGAGGCCGGAGATCTCGCGGCCAGCCACCGCGATCGAGCCGGAGCGGGCCCGCTTCAGCCCGGTGATGGTGTTGCAGAGCGTCGACTTGCCCATGCCGTTGCGGCCGACGATCGCCAGCACGCCGGACGGCAAGGTGAGGTCGATGCCCTGGATGGCGTGGCTCTCGCCATAATAGACGTGCAGGTCGCGGATGCGCAGGATGGCGCCCTTGCCGCCCTTCTCGCGCCCGCCGCCGTCGCGCCCGCCGTTTTCGTGCCGGGACCAGCCGTTCTCAGCCATGCCCGCCCCCGAGATAGATCGCCTGCACTTCCGGGTCGCGCTCGATCTCGTCGGGCGTGCCTTCCTTGAAGATGCGGCCGTTGTGCATCATCGTCACCCGCTCGGAGACGCGCAGCGCCACGTCGAGGTCGTGCTCGATGATGATGTAGCCGATGTGCGCCGGCAGCGACTTCAGGATCGCCACGAGGTCGCGCCGCTCGGTCGGCGACAGTCCGGCCGCCGGCTCGTCGAACAGGATGAAGCGCGGCGCGCCGGCGAGCGCCATGGCGATCTCGAGCTGGCGCTGCTGGCCGTGGCTGAGTTCCCCCACCGGCCGGTCGCGCTCGCGCTCGAGCTTCACCGCCTGCATGATCCGCTCGGCCTGCTGCATCGTCGCGTCGTCGCGGCGCGGCCGGATCAGCGAATAGCGCCGCCGCGAGACGCCGCGGCAGGCGAGGAAGATGTTGTCGAGGACCGACAGCCCGTTGAAGAGCTGCGAGATCTGGTAGGTGCGCCTGAGGCCACGGCGGATACGCTCGTGGGCAGGGAACGCCGTGACGTCCTCGCCGAAGAAGCGGATCTGCCCCTCGGTCGGCGGAAAGTCGCCGGTGATGGTGTTGAACAGCGTCGTCTTGCCGGCTCCGTTGGAGCCGAGCACGGCGCGACGCTCGCCGGCACGCACCTTGACGGTGATGTCGGCGAGCGCCACGAGCGCGCCGAAACGACGGCCGACGCCGGTGAGCTCGAGGGCGTTCGCCCCCGTGTCGCTCAACGATGTGGCCATCGCGTCGGTCATCGCTTCATGCCTTCACTAAGTGCCGCGATCACTCGCAGCTGGGGTTCTCGCGGGAGACCGCGCCGAGCGCCATGAACTCGTCCACCGGAATGCCCAGCGTCTGGTTCACCTGCGGCACCACCTTGACGAGCTTGTTGTAGAGGTTGCCGTCGGGCCCCTCGCTCACTTCCGTCAGGTAGATGTCGGCGATGGCGTTGCGGTTCTCGTCGAGCGATACCTTGCCCGTCGGCGTGTCGAAGGAGAGCTTCGCCAGCGCCGCGCGGAGCTTTGCGCCGTCGTCGGAGGTGTCGCCGCCGACCTCGTCGAGCGCCTTCAGGGTCGCGACGGTCGCGACATAGTAGGCGTGGGCGAACAGCGACGGCGACGGGAAGGCGCCCGGCTGCTTCTTGTAGTCCTCGACGAACTTCTTCCACTCGGGCGTGTCGTTGGTGTCGGCGATCGGGCCCGCCGACGGCGTGCCGATGACGACTTCACGGATCTTGCCCTGGGACGACAGCACCGTCTGGTCGACGGTGATCGAGCCGCCGATCAGCGGCGCCTGGCCGCCGGCCTGCTGGTACTGCGTCAGGAAGTTGACGCCGTCGGCGCCGCCGAGCGCCACGTAGATGGCGTCGACGTCATCGGGGATGGCGGCGATTACCGAGGAATAGTCCTTGTTGCCGATCGGCACCCACGACTTCGACGGCACCTTGCCGCCCGCCTTGCAGAACTCGGCCATGAAGCCGAACACCTGCGTGTAGGGGAAGGAGTAGTCCTCGGCGACGGTCGCCACCGTCTTGTAGCCCTTCTCGTTGAAGGCGTAGGTGCCGAGGCCGGCCATCCACTGGGCGCCGTCGGTGGAGAAGCGGAAGAAATTGTCCGCCGGATCGCGCAGCGTGGTGTCCTGTGCCGCCGACGAGCCGTTGATGAACGTCACGTTCGGCTTCGTCTTGGCGTAGTCCTTGACGGCGATGCCCTCGTCGCCCGACAGCGGGCCGATGACGATGTCGACGCCGTCCTGCTCGACGAGCTTGCGCACCGCGCGCACCGCGCTGTCCGGCGAGGCGTCCGAGGAGCCGCGGACGAACTCGACCTTCTTGCCGGCGGCCATGCCGCCGGCTTCCTCGAGCGCCGTCATGGCGCCGCGCAAGCTATCCTCACCGAGCACGGTGAACGGCCCCTCGAAGGTGGCGAGCAGGCCGACGCGGATGGTGTCGTCCTGGGCGATGGCGAGCGACGGGGCGGTGAGCCCGCTCGCGACGGCGAGGGCGAGCAGCAGTCGACGGTTGATGGTCATTCTTGTTTCCTCCCTTTTGTATCCGACGTTTCCCGACGACCGCCCCTCGTTCAGGGCAACCGTCCGATCGACTCCTGGCCGAGGCGGGGCTTGAAGCGGCCCCAGAGGCCGAGCAGGCCATCCGGCGAGGCGAAGACGATGACGAGAAAGAACAGACCGATCAGCGTGTTGAAGCGCTCTGCCCCGATCAGGTCGATGGCGAAGGTCTGCATCAAGACGACGACGAGGGCGCCGAGGAACGGCCCGATCGGGTGCCGCATGCCGCCGATGACGGCGATGATCAGGATGTTGATGGCGGCCGCGACATTGATCGTGCCGGGCGAGATGCGGCCGTTGAACCAGACGAGCAGCACGCCGGCGAGCCCGGCAATCAGGCCGGCATAGAAGTAGGCGACGATCTTGTGGGCGGTGACGTCGAAGCCGATCGCCCGCATCCGCCGCGGGTTGTCGCGGATCGCCTGCAGGGCGAGCCCGAACGTCGAGCGGGCGGCGTAGAGCACGGCGGCGTAGCAGAGCGCGGCGACCGCGAGCGTGACGTAGTAGAACGGCACCGGGTCGCGCCAGAACACGCCCCAGAACTCCGGCGCGCGGATGCCGGCGAAACCCGGAAAGCCGTTGAACAGCGCGTAGTTCTGCTGGGTGAAGTAGAACGTGGCGGTGGCGATCGCGAGCGTGATCATGATCGTGTAGATGCCATCGGTGCGCGACGAGATCGCCCCGATCAGCGCCGAGGCGACGCCGGCGATCAGGACGGCAAATGGCACGACGATCCACCACGGCCAGCCGAAGCCGTGCACGCCGGAGCTGTTCAGCCCGAAGATCGCCACCGCATAGCCGGCCATGCCGGCGACGGAGAGCTGCGCGAGGCTGACCATGCCGCCGTAGCCGGCGAGCAGCATCAGGGACAGCGCCACCATGCCGAGGATCAGCGAGTAGGCGCCGATCTGCGTCAGGAAGAAGTCCGACGCCACCGCCGGATAGAGCACCAGCCCCGCCGCCAGCACGAGATGGGCGAGCCCGCCGCCGGCGAACGCCGGGGTGGCGGCGCGGGTCGGATCGGAGGTCGGCAGCGCGAGGCTCATCGCGCCTTCCCCATGATGCCCTGGGGCCGGATCGCCAGCGTCACCACCATGATGACGAAGGTGAGCACGATGCCGTAGGTCGGGAAGTAGACGAGGCCGACCTGCTCGGCGAGGCCGATGAGGAGGGCCCCGATCGCCGCCCCGGTGATCGAGCCCATGCCGCCGACGATGACGACGACGAGCGAGGCGAGCAGGTAGCGGACATCTTCGCCGGGTGCCACCGACAGCGCCGACCCGCCGACGACACCGGCAAAGCCCGCAAGCCCCGCCCCGATCGCGAACACCACCGCGAACACCGCGTGCACGTTGACGCCCGAAGCGGCCAGCATCGCCCGGTCATCGACGCCGGCGCGGATCATCATGCCGACGCGGGTGCGGTTCAGAAGCAGCCACAGCCCGATGCCGATGACGATCGCCGCCGCCAGCACGACGAGCCGGTAGAACGGATAGGTGAGGAACACCGCGTCGCCGCTGGAGCGGTAGGCGGTGACGACCGGCAGCTTCACCGCCCCGTCGAGCCAGGCGGGGGTGGCGATCTGGTAGGTGGCGCCGGTCCACATCCACAGCATCAGGTCGGCGGCGACGATCGAGATGCCGATGGTGACCAGCGTCTGGCGGAGGTCGTCGCCCTCCAGCCGCCGGAACACGAACACCTGCATCAAGAGCCCGAGCACCGCGAGCACGGCGAAGCCGGCCGCGACGCCGACGAGCCAGTAGCCGGTGATGCGCGTCACCTCGTAGCCGAGATAGGCGCCGAGCAGATAGAGCGAGCCGTGCGCGAGGTTCACGTTGCGCATCAGCCCGAAGACGAGGGTGAAGCCGCTCGCCACCAGGAAGTAGAGGCCGGCCAGCGTGATGCCGTTGAAGATCGACGAGAAGAACGCCTTCTTGGAGATCAGGATGGCGTTGAGCCACGCCGGCCAGACGGCAAACAGCAGCCAGGCGAACAGCGCCGCCGCGAAGAACGCGACGATGCCCCACGCCTGGCCGCGCGTGATCACGCGCGGTGCCGCTCCCGTCTCGCCGGCGATGCTCATGCGATCAGCCGCCGCCGCTCGCTCTGCACCTGCGGCCGCTTGTGGAACTTGCCATCCTTCATGATGGCGAGCAGCCGGTCCTTCTCCTGCAGGATGCGGACGTTGGCGATCGGGTCGCCGTCGACGAGCAGGAGATCGGCGAGGTAGCCCTCTTTGATCTGGCCGAGCTCGTTGCCCATGTTCATGATCTCGCCGCCGTAGCGGGTCGCGGCGATGATCGCCTCCATCGGCGAGAAGCCGAGCAGGTCGACGAAGTATTCGATGTCCTTGGCGTTGGTGCCCTGCGGCGTCCAGGCGAAGCCGTAGTCGCCGCCGATCAGCACCTTGATGCCGCGCTTGTGCATCTTGCGCATCGTCTCGACCGCCATCTCGAGCTCGCGCTCGTAGAGGACGGTGACCGGCGAGCCCGGCTTGATGCCGTAGTCGCCGGCATTGCGCGCCGTGTTGATGAGCCAGGCAAGGCCCGGCGCCACGAAGTGCTTGTGCTTGACGGCCTCGAGCATGTCGAGCGCCTCCTCGTCGGCGAACGAGGCGTGGTAGATGTTCTGGATGCCGTGCCGCACGCACTGCTTGACCGAGCCCGACGAGCGGGCGTGCGCCGACAAGACCTTGTTGCGGCAGCGCGCCTCGGAGGCGGCCATCGCCACCTCCTCCTCCGACATCGGCGTCTCCTCAGCGCCCATGCCGGTGATCTCCTCACCGGAGAGGTTCAACTTGATCGAGTCGACGCCGTACTTGATCAGCGTGCGCACCACCCGCCGGATCTCCTCCGGTCCCGACACGACGATGCCGAGGTTCAGCCCCTCGTGCGGGATGTGCGACGGCGCCGCGTCGCCGAGGCCGCCGACGGTGGTGATCTCGGGGCCGGCCGCCAGGTAGCGAGGACCGGGGAAGCGGCCCTGATTGATGAACTTCTTCGCCACCACGTCGAGCCGCGGCTTCGCCGCCGCCGCCCCGCGACCGGCGGTGAAGCCGGCGTCGAGCACCAGCTTCGCCATCTCCATGGTGACGAGCATGTGCTCCTCGACCTCCATCATCTGGATGGGGTCGATGCCCGGCGCGTTGTTCCAGGAGAGATGCAGGTGGGCGTCGATCATGCCCGGCATCAGCGTCGCGCCGGCACCGTCGATGACAGTGGCGCCGCCGCCCGACAGGCCGGAGCCGCTCATGCCCGAGCCGGACATTCCCGAACCGCTCATGCCACCGCCGAAGCGGGCGCCGCCGCTGCGGCTCACCTGCTTGATGCGGTTGCCCTGCACCAGCACCTCGCCAGTGTAGGGATATTCGCCCGTCGCATCGAGGATGCGAACGTTGGTGAACAGAACGCTGTCGGGCTCACGCCCGTTCGCGCCCCAGCGGGCGCCGTACATGCCGTTGTCGGCCATCGTCGGTCCTCCCTGTCGGTGCCGGCCACCGCTTGTTCTCGTCCACCCATTTCGGGTGGCGCGGCCGGTCACCCGCGGTCGTTCGTCCTCATGAAGTCGCCGAGGCGCCGCGCGCACTCGGCGGGTTTCTCGATCGTCATCCAGTGGCCGCAGCCGTCGAGCACGACGGCCCTGGCGCCGCGGATGCGCTCGGCCAGCGTCTGGCCGACGCTCACCGGTGCGACGGGGTCGTCCGAGCCGGCGACGATCAGCGTCGGCGCGGAGATCAGGCGGGCGTCCGCCGCCACAGCCTTGGCGAGCGCCTCGCAGGTCCGAGCATAGCCCTCGCCGTCCTGGCGCATCAGGCTTTCTCGCACGAAGGCCACCGCCGCCGGATTGCCGGATCGCGTCGCCGACGACAGCGTGTTGGCGACGATCGTCTCGGCGATCCCCTCCATGCCCTCGGCGCGCGCCGTGCGCGCCCGCGCCGCGAGCCCGTCGCGGGCCGCCTGGGCAGGCTCGATCAGCGCGCCGAACAGCGTCAGCGACGTCACCAGCGAAGGGTGCGCAGCCGCGAGATGCTGGCAGACGATGGTGCCGAGCGAGTGGCCGACGAAATGGGCTTGGCTGACGCCGAGCGCCTTCGCCATGCCGACCAGCGCCTCGACATAGCTCTCGATCGAGGGGGCGGCGTGCGGCACCGGCGAGCGGCCGGAGCCCGGCAGGTCCGGCCGGACGACGCGGTGGCCCGACAGGGCCCCCATCAGCGGCTGGAAGGTGTTCGACGTTCCGCCGAGGCCATGCACGAGGATCACCGCCGGCCCCTCGCCGGCCGTTTCCGCCACGAGCTGGCCGAGGCGGATCGTCGTCACGGGTGCACCTCGTGCACGGCGTTCTGCAGCGCACCGATGCCATCGATCTCGACGCGCACGACGTCGCCGTCCTTCAGGTACTTCGGCGGCTGGAAGCCGATGCCGACGCCGGCCGGCGTGCCGGTGGCGATGACGTCGCCGGGCTGCAGCGTCACGCCGGCCGAGATCGTCGCGATGATCGTCGGCACGTCGAAGATCAGGAGGCCGGTGTTGGAGTTCTGCCGGAGCTCGCCGTTGACGAAGCAGCGGATGCCCGTCGTCGCGAGGTCGAGGTCGTCGCGCGTCACGGCGAACGGCCCCATCGGGCAGAAGGTGTCCTGCGACTTGCCGATCAGCCACTGACTGTAGCGGCCCTGCAGGTCGCGCGCCGTCACGTCGTTGACGATGGTGTAGCCCCAGACGTGGTCGAGGGCGTTCTCCTTCGTGATGCCGCGGCCCGCTGTGCCGATGATGACGGCGAGCTCGGCCTCGTAGTCGATCGCCGCCGACACCGCGGGGTCGATGTGGATCGGCATGGCATCGGCGATCACCGTCTCCGGCACCTTGGAGAAGATGATCGGCTCCTTCGGCACCGCGCCGTTGGCGGCGGAGGAATCGAAGCCCGACTTGGCGAACTCGTGGGCGTGGTCGAAATAGTTCTTGCCGACGCAGAAGATGTTGCGGCGCGGCCGCGGGATCGGCGCCTCGAGCGTGACGCGGTCCAGCGGGATCGGCGAGCGCTGGCCCGGCAGGGACCGCCCGATCAGCGCGGTGATCCCCTGCTCGGCCTCGTCCTGCGTCAGATCGAAGGGGGCGATGGTCAGGCCGGCATCGTCGACGACGCCGACATGCCTCTCGCCAGCGAACCGGAAGGTCGCTACCTTCATCGTCTTCCTCCCGACACGACCGTCTCACGCGGCCCCTTAGTTGAGCCACGCTAGAACCAATCTGGTTCATCTGCAAGGGGGCGTGCGGGGATTATCGATGGGAGTGCCCACCCGCCTGCCGCATGGTGCGGGCGGCCGCCGCGGCGGCGACAATCGGCGGCGCCTTCCGTGCGGACCACCCACCGTCTCCGCGGACTCACCTCTCCTCTGCCGCGATCACCCCCCTCTGCGTAGACATTCCCGGGCTTGTCCCGGGAACCCATGCAACGGTTGCCACAGGCACTCAACGCGGGACCGTAGCGCCGCATTTGCTGCGCCGGATGGGTTCCCGGCACAAGGCCGGGAATGACTACGGAGGGGGTGGCGGCAGCCTCCAGGCATGCTCGACACTCCACCACTCAATCCGCAATCCCCACCCGCTAGTCCCCGCCGCCCACGACCACTGCCCACCCCACCGCCTACTGCCCACTGCCCACTGCCAATCCCCCTAGACGCCCCGCCCAGCCGATGCTAATTGGCTCACTAACGGTTCAGAACAACAACGGACCTTCCATGCCCCGTGCCGTCGCCGAGGACCTTGCCCGCTCGCTGCGCCAGCGTATCGACGCTGGCGAATGGTCCGGCCGCCGCATGCCGCCGGAGCGCGAGCTCGCGGCCGACTACGGCGTCGCCCGCAACACCGTGCGGCGTGCCGTCGAGATGCTCGCCGACACCGGCGCCATCACCCGCCACGTCGGCCGCGGCACCTTCGTCAACGGCGGCGTCGCCCCGTCCGTCGCCGCCATCGTCGAGCGCATCGAGGGCACCAGCCCCGCCGACATGATGGAGATCCGCCTCCTGATCGAGCCGCAGGCGGCTGCCGTCGCTGCCCTCAATGCCTCACTCGCCGAGCTCGCAGCCGTCGAGGAGGCGCACCGCGCGGCCGAGGCTGCTACCGACATGCCAGGGTTCGAGGCCTGCGACGCCGAGCTTCACCACCGCATCTTCGCCTGCTGCCGCAACGAGCTCCTCAAGGAGTTGCACAACCTCCTCAACGTGCTGCGTCACCAGACGCCCTGGCAGGAGATGAAGCGCCGCTCCTTCAGCGAGGCCCGCCGCCTCGCCTACTGCGCCGAGCACGGCGCCCTCGTCGAAGCCCTCAAGCGTCGCGACCCCGACGCCGCCCGCGCCGCCATGCACGCCCACCTGAAGAGCGTCGAAGCGAACATGCTCGGGCGGTGAGGGCGATGGCGGAGGCTGGCGAGGGTGGACCATGGGAGCCTGTCCACACCGTCGACAACTTCTGGGACCGACCTCGTAGCGGCGTCGCGGATTTTGGGGGTGCGCCCCACCTGTCTCACGACCCGCCCCGCCACGTCACCGCCGCGACGCCCGCCCCGATCAGCAGCGTGCCGCCGACCCGGTTCACCGCCCGCTGCACCGACGGGCGGCGGATCTGGGTGCGGGCGGCGGAGGCGGCCAGCGCGTAGGCGAGTGCGTTCAGGGCCGCGAGCGTCACGAAGGTCGCCTCCAGCACGATCATCTGCGGGGCGAGCGGGGCGGATAGGTCGAGGAACTGCGGCAGGAAGGCGACGAAGAAGACGAGGCTCTTCGGGTTCAGCGCCGTCACCACATAGGCGTGGCCGAACATCCGCCACGGCCGCAGCTCGGACGCCGCACCGGTCTCGCCCTCCGCCCCGGCGGCAGGGAGCGTCGGCGGCGCGCGCCAGAGCTTGATGCCGAGCCAGACGAGATAGGCGGCGCCGAGCCACTTCAGCGCGGTGAACAGCATCGCCGAGGTGGCGAGCAGCGCGCCCAAGCCCAGCATCGAGCAGGTCATTGCGGTGAAATCGCCGAGCGCCACGCCCGCGACCGTCGACAACGCTGCCCGCCGTCCGTGGCCGAGGGCGTAGGAGACGACGATCAGGATGGTCGGGCCGGGAATGGCGAGCAGGATCGCCGAGGCGGCGACAAAGGCGAGCCAGAGCTCGAGCGACATCGGAAGGGCTCCGCATGAGGTGTGCAGCGGAGCAAGCTCCGGTTCTCCCGCGAAGGCAAGAGGCCGGCGCCGGTGCGCTCAGTCGTTGCCGAAATACTCGCTGCGGGCGACGAGGGCGTCGTCGCGGTGCTGGTTGGCGAGCACGGTGCGGCAGTTGACGTAGTCGGCGCTGCCCGCCTGGAAGCCCTGGCCGACGCAGATCGCGTCGTCGCGGCCGCCGACCTCGCCGGTGGTGGTGCAGGCGGCGAGCGTCGCCGCCACCGTTGCGGCGAGGAGGCCGCTGGCGAGGCGACGAGGGGGATCGGAACGCGTCGGCACGGCACCTCCGGAATGGGCTTGGCGGCTCAGGGTCAGATACTACACGGCCGAGTCTCAACGAGGCCTTGATCGCCCCGGATCGCGGCGAGCGGGGCCGTTCGGCGACGCGGCACCGCCGCAGACGGCCGCGCCTTCGCCGGCGCGGCCGGCGTTCACGCCCAGCCGGCGTCGACGATGAACTCCTGCGCCGTGATGGCGCGGGCGGCGTCGGAGGCGAGGAACATCGCCATCTCGGCGACGTCGGCGGGGCCGATCTCGAGGTCGAGGCACTGGCCCTTGCGGCGCTCGGCATCGGCCTCCGGCGTCAGCCAGAGCTCCTTCTGCCGCTCCGTCAGGATCCAGCCCGGCAGCAGCGAGTTGACGCGGATGCGGTCGGGGCCGAAGTCGCGAGCGAGGCCGCGGGTCAGCCCGTGCACGGCGGCCTTCGCCATCGTGTAGGCGGGCATGCCGCCCTGGCCGAGCCGCCAGGAGATCGAGCCGAAATTGACGATCGAGCCGCCGCCGCGCCGCTTCATCTGCGGGATCGCCGCCTGGGCGGCGAAGAACATCGGCCGCTGGTTGATCGCCATGCGCCCGTCCCAGTACTCGGGCGTGACATCCAGAACGGCGTGGCGCTCGTCGTTGGCGGCGTTGTTCATCAGCACCGCGACGTCGCCGAGCTCCGTCCCCGCCCGCTCCACCGCCGCCTTGAGGGCCGCCACGTCGCGGATGTCGCAGGGGATGAACAGCGGCACGCCGCCGGCGCTGTCGGAAAGCCGCGCCACCAGCGCCCGGCTCGGCGCCTCGGCGATGTCGACGAAGGCGACGCGGGCGCCCTGGGCGGCGAAGCCCTCGGTGAGGGCGGCACCGATGCCGCTGCCGCCGCCGGTGATGAACACGGTCTTGTCGGCAAGGTCCGGATAGATCGCCGTCCGCTGCATGAGCGCTCCCAGGGTGAGGTCGTCGGCCTCCCCCAATCGCGGAGGAGGACCGTTGGTTGCGGCGCATCTTTGATCCGTTCGCGCGCGGGCGACAAGGCGGCCCGCGCGAACCGCACCGGGCACCGGCCCGTCTTGCACACGCGGGGGCGCGCCGCGACACTGGCGCCGGGGCTGACGCGATGCTCGCCGAATGCTGGCATCCGCCACAGGGACCGTTGGCCATGCTCGAACAGACCGAAACCACCGTGCCGATCGTCAGCCTGCCGTCGACCGACGGCGTCAACGTGCTCGACGGCCGCTCGCGCGTGCTGGTGCGCCCCGACGCGGTGAACGACGCCTACGCGATGCTCGAGCAGACGATCCCGCCGGGCAAGGGACCGCCCCTGCACACCCACCGCCACGAGACCGAGATCTTCTACGTCATCGAGGGCGAGTTCGAGTTCCGCGTCGCCGGCGACCGCTTCGTCGCCGGCCCCGGCACCAACGTCGTCGGCCCGCGCGACATTCCGCACACCTTCCGCAATGTCGGCACGACGCCGGGAAAACTCCTGCTCACCATCATACCGGGCCGCTTCGGCAACTACTTCATCGAGGTCGACAGCGTCGCGGACCACGATCGCGCGACGATCGAACGGCTGACGGCCAAGTACGACGTGGCGCTGCTGGAGTAGGCGGCCGACGAAGGGGTTCGGGCCTCCCTTTTCCGCGGCCGGAAGACGGCCGCAAAATGCGGAGTGCGCCGGCGGGGGCGAGCCTGTAGGGTCCCGGCCGTCCCGTTCGCCGGCCGGTTCCGTGTCCCCTCCCCGCCCTCCATCGCCAGCCCTGCGCCCGCTCAGCCTCTCCGACTGGGGGCTGCTCGTGCTTCTGTCGCTGCTGTGGGGCGGCTCGTTCTTCTTCGTGGCGATCGCAGTCGTCGAACTGCCGCCGCTCGTCATCGTCGCGGCGCGCGTGCTGATCGCCGCGCTGGCGCTGCATCTCGTCCTGCGGCTCGGCGGCGAGCGGCTGCCGACGACGGCGGCCGCGATCGGCGCCTTCGCGCTGATGGGGGTGGTCAACAACGCCATACCGTTCACGCTGCTGGTCTGGGGCCAGAGCCACATCGCGAGCGGGCTGGCGGCGATCCTCAACGCCACGACGCCGCTGTTCACCGTGCTGGTCGCCCATGTCGCCACCACCGACGAGCGGCTGACGCTCGGCCGCATCGCCGGCGTGCTGGTGGGATTTTCGGGCGTGGTGGCGATGATCGGCCCCGGCGCGCTCGCCGGCGTCGAGGCCGATGTGCTCGCCGAGCTCGCCTGCCTGGGTGCTGCGCTCTGCTACGGGCTCGCCACCGTGTTCGGACGGCGCTTCCGCCGGCTCGGGCTGTCGCCGGTGCAGACGGCGACCGGCCAGCTCACCGCCTCGACGCTGATCATGGTGCCGATGGCACTCGTCTTCGCGGCGCCGTGGACGCTGCCGGTGCCGAGCCTGCCGGCGATCGGCTCGGTGGTGGCACTGGCGCTCGCCTCCACCGCGTTCGCCTACATCGTGTTTTTCCGCATCCTCGCCCGCTCGGGGGCCACGTCGATCTCGCTCGTCACCTTCATGGTGCCGGTGAGCGCCATGCTGCTCGGCACGCTGGTGCTCGGCGAGCGGCTGGCGCCGGAGCACTTCCTCGGCATCGCCCTGATCGGCCTGGGGCTGGCGCTGATCGACGGCCGGCCGCTGAAACGCATCGCGGCGGCCATGGGCCGCCGCGCTTGAGTTTCGACGGCCGGCGCAGGCGCCGGCCGTGTTCAGGACCGTCGCCTCAGGCGACGAGCTCGATCGTCTTCTTCAGCTTGCCCATCAGCTCGTCGATCTCGCTCTCGGTGATCACGAGCGGCGGCGAGATGGCGATGGTGTCGCCGGTGATGCGCATCATCAGGTTGACGTCGTGGAACGCCTTCTCGAGCGCCGTGTAGGCGCGCAGGCCCGGCGCACCGGGGATCGGCGCGAGGTCGACGGCGCCGACGAGGCCGATGGTGCGGATGTCCTCGACCAGCGGCAGGCCCTTGATGGTGTCGAACAGCGCGTCGGCGAACGGCGCCTCGAGCGCGGCCGAGCGCTCGAACAGCTTCTCGTCGCGGTAGACGTCGAGGGCGGCGAGGCCGGCGGCGCAGGCGAGCGGGTGCGCCGAGTAGGTGTAGCCGTGGAAGAGCTCGATGACGTGCTCCGGGCCCTGCATGAAGGCGTCGTAGATCGGCTTCGAGCAGAGCACGCCGCCCATCGGCACGGTGCCGGAGGTGACGCCCTTGGCAAAGGTGATGAGGTCGGGCGTGACGCCGAAGCGCTCGGCGGCAAACGCCGTACCGAGGCGACCGAAGCCGGTGATGACCTCGTCGAAGATGAGCAGGATGCCGTACTTCGCGGTGATCTCGCGCAGGCGCTTGAGATAGCCCTTCGGCGGCGGCAGCACGCCCGTCGAGCCGGCCATCGGCTCGACGATGACGGCGGCGATGGTGTCGGCGCCGTGCAGCGCGACGATGCGCTCGAGCTCGTCGGCGAAGTGGGCGCCGTATTCCGGCTCGCCGCGCGAATAGGCCTGCTTGGAGCGGTCATAGGTGTGCGGCAGGTGGTCGACGCCGGCGAGCATCGCCCCGTACATGCGCCGGTTGGCGACCATGCCGCCGACCGAGATGCCGCCGAAGCCGACGCCGTGATAGCCGCGCTCGCGACCGATCAGGCGCGTGCGCTGGCCCTCGCCGCGGACGCGGTGATAGGCGAGCGCGATCTTCAGCGCCGTGTCGACGGCCTCCGAGCCGGAGTTGCCGAAGAAGACGTGGTCGAGATTGCCCGGCGCCATCGCGGCGATGCGGCTCGCGAGCTGGAACGCCTTCGGGTGGCCGAACTGGAACACCGGCGCGAAGTCGAGCGCCTGCGCCTGCGAGCGGATCGCCTCGACAATCTGCGGCCGGGCGTGGCCGGCGTTGCAGCACCAGAGACCGGCCGAGGCGTCCATCACCGGCGAGCCGTCGGGCTTGAAGTAGTAGACGCCCTCGGCGCGATTGACGATGCGCGGCCGCTTCTTGAAGGAGCGGTTCGCCGTGAACGGCATGAAGAAGGCTTCGAGATTGTTCGGTGTCGGCTCGAAGCCGGCGTCCACGTCCGTTGCGCGGTCCATCATGTTCTCCTGAGCGGTCGCTCGGCCTGGGTCACGGGTCATCCCTTTTATCAGGATCAGCGCCGCAAAGAAACGCAGGCGCGGGGTGGCGGGCGGTCGCTGGGGGAAGGCGCCGGAAGTGTGACACGCCTTGGTAGCCGTCGGAGAGATCGGCTACTTTATGAAGCTGAGGCTGGTCTCTGTTGTGAGATCGGCAGAAGGCAGCGTGGCCATGAAGACCCCAACCTCTGTCTGGAACTCCATCGACCACCTCGACAGCGAGGAGGCCGTCGCCGCGTATGTCGCAGCAGCGGTGGAGGACGGTGATTCAGCCGTCCTCGCTGCGGCCATTACCGATGTAGCGCGGCTGGCGAAACTGCCAGCCCATCTGACTACCAGCGCCACAATTCCAAACTGTGATCGGCAAGAAGAGATCGCCATTCCGCCGTCGGACACCAAGGCCGCCACGATCGCCGAGGTCTGCGCGGCGCTCGCGTCTGATCGGCTCGATCACGCGGCGTCGATCGTTCGGAGAGACTATCCGTTCACGCCACTCGCCAACGCGGCACGTCGCTGCTCTGACAGGCAGGCAATGCGACTGTTCGTGCGGGACGGCTTCATCGATCGCTACACCGGGCGGCGCCTCGTCTTCCCTGGTGCCCTGAGGTTGCTGTCGCATCTACTGCCGACTGAGTTTCCCTTCCACCCGAATTGGAAGTCGGACGTCTGTCACTTTGCGTTCTATGAGCTCTTCCCGACCATCGATCACATCGTGCCCGTATCGCGCGGTGGAGCCGACGACGCCTCCAACTGGGTGACGACCTCGATGCTCCGCAACGCTGCCAAGGCGAACTTCACCTTGGAAGAACTTGGATGGAACATCTTCCCGCCTGGAGCGCTGGCGCGGTGGGACGGCATGACGAGCTGGTTCCTGGCGTGGATGGATAGGAATTCAGCGACCGACATCCCGGACTACCTCCGACGTTGGGCGGTCGCGGCCAGGTTCGAAATTGCGCGGACGCCGTCGCCCTGATCGCCCACCACCCACCCTTCCACCCCCGGCGCGGATCAGCTAAGCCTCGGCCTCCCCGTCCGCCTCCCGGCTGCCCGATGTCCCCCGCCCCATCCGACCTCATTCGCCACGCCCGCGATGGCGACGGCCCCGGCATCGCCCGGCTGATCGCCGGCGTCTTCGCCGAGTATCCCGGCTGCTTCTACGTCGACGCCGAGTTCCCCGAGCTCGCCCACCCGGCAACCCACTACGGGGCCCGCGCCGGTGCCATCTGGGTCGTCGAGGAGGACGGCGCGATCATCGGCTCGTTCGCCGTGGCGGCGACGACCGATCCGGCCGTGTTCGAGATCGCCAAGGTCTATCTCGCCGCCCCCGTTCGCGGCCGCGGCCTGGCCAAGGCCCTGCTCGGCCTCGCCCTCAACCATGCCCGGACGCAGAACGCCCGAAGCGTGCGGCTGTGGACCGACACCCGCTTCGTTGACGCCCACCGGTTCTACGCGGTGAACGGTTTTGCCCGCGTACCCGGCGTGCGTTTCCTCGGCGACCAATCCTCCTCGTGGGAGTTTCCCTACGCCCGCGCGCTCGGCTGAGGGAAAGTGCCCCTGTGAAACCGCTTCGCCACGACGTCTCCTTCGTGCCGCTCGCCGTCGCCGCCACCGGCATCGGCGTGTTCATCGGCATGGACGCGGTAATGAAGGGCCTCGTCGCCTTCTATCCGGTGCTGATGGCGGTGTTCCTGCGCTATGTCGCCGGCACGCCGATCGTCTGGGCGGTGTTCCTGCGCCGGCCGCAGCGCCTCGGCGCCCGCTCGATCGTGGCGAACGGCCTGCGTGGCGGCCTCATCGTCGTCGTCGCCTCCTCCTTCTTCTTCGCGGTAACGATCCTGCCGCTCGCCGACGTCATCGCGGTGAGCTTCCTCGCGCCGTTCTTCATCGCCATTCTCGGCCGCACCATGCTGAAGGAGCCGCTGCCGCCGCGCGTGCTGGTCGGCCTCGGCATCGGCTTCATCGGCGTGCTCGTCATCCTGCACGGCCAGTTCGTGCTCGCGCAGCGCGAGAACGCGCCGCTCGGCTTCGCCGCGGCGCTCTTGAGCGCCGTCACCTATGCGCTGTCGAACGTGCTGGTGCGCCGCCAGTCGATGCACGATTCGGTCGAGGCGATGGTGATGCTGCAGACGACGGCGGCGGCGATCGTGCTGATCCCGTTCGGCATCGCCTTCTGGCAGCCGGTCGAGCTCTCCCACATCTTCCTGTTCGCGCTCTGCGGCCTGCTCGGCACCGGCGGGCAGCTGATGATGGCGTGGGCGCTGTCGCACGCCCCCGCCTCGCGCCTCGCGGTGCTGGAATACACCTCGTTCCTGTGGGCGGCGCTGTTCGGCTGGCTCGCCTTCGACGAGATCCCGACGGTGTCGACCATCGCCGGCGCCGCCATCATCATCGGCGCCTGCCTCGTCGCGCTGAAGCCGCCCGGCACGTCGGCCCGCGGCCGCGCCTCGGCGCGCGGCACCATCGCCGCGGGCCGCGACCCCGGCGCCGAGGCGAAGGCCTCCCCCGAAACGAGCGACGGCGCGGACCGCTGAGCAGCCCGCGCCGTCGTCTGATCTCCAGGACCGGCGGTCAGCCCGCCGGCCGCTCGCCTCAGGCGGAGAGCTTCGCCGCAATCTTGGCGACGTGCTCGCCCTGGAAGCGGGCACCCGCGAGTTCGACCTCGCTCGGCTGGCGCGAGCCGTCGCCGCCGGCGATCGTCGAGGCGCCGTAGGGCGTGCCGCCCTTCACTTCGTCGACGCCCATCTGGCCCTGGAAGGCGTAGGGCAGGCCGACGACCACCATGCCGTGGTGCAGGAGCACGGTGTGGAACGACAAGTTGGTGGCCTCCTGGCCGCCGTGCTGGGTCGCCGACGACGACATCGTCGAGCCGACCTTGCCGACGAGGGCGCCCTTCGCCCAAAGGCCGCCGGTCTGGTCGAGGAAGTTCTTCATCTGCGCGGCCATCATGCCGTAGCGGGTCGGCGTGCCGAAGATGATCGCGTCGTAGTCGGCGAGCTCGTTCGGGTCGGCGATCGGCGCCGCCTGGTCGAGCTTGTAGTGGAACTGCTTGGCGACCTCGACCGGCGTCAGCTCCGGCACCCGCTTGACGGTGACGTCGGCGCCCGCGGCGCGCGCGCCTTCGGCGGCGGCGTTCGCCATCTGCTCCATGTGGCCCCAGCTGGAATAATAGAGAACGAGCACCTTCGTCATCGCAGTCGGTCCTTCCGGTCACGCCGCATGGGAGGAAGCGGCGGTCTCGCCACGACTTAAGGTGCCGGCGTCGCCCGCGCAGGTGGGTGAACGGACTGTCCACCGCAGACGCAACAGTGCCGGCGGCCGGTTCGACATCGTTTGACGATGCGATGACGGTGTCAGCCCGACCGTTGACAGCCGCACCCGCCGTCCCTAAATCCACGGCGCCGCTGGCACTCTCCGGAAGTGAGTGCTAGCAGCACGGGGGTTTCGGCCATCCACCGGCTCGGCGCGGCAAGCGCGGACGAGCGGCCGGGCCGGATCCGGATTGCAAATCGAACGCAGAGAAAGATCCAGCGATGAAGTTCCGTCCGCTGCACGATCGCGTCGTCGTCCGTCGCCTCGAGTCCGAGGAGAAGACCAAGGGCGGCATCATCATTCCCGACACCGCCAAGGAGAAGCCGCAGGAGGGCGAAGTCGTCGCCGTCGGCCCCGGCGCGCGCAACGACAAGGGCGAGCTCGTGAAGCTCGACGTCAAGGCCGGCGACAAGATCCTGTTCGGCAAGTGGTCGGGCACCGAGGTCAAGATCGACGGCCAGGACCTCCTCATCATGAAGGAGAGCGACATCATGGGCATCGTCGGCTGAGCCGACGTCCCCGGTCGCCTTTCCCCAATCTGCTGACATCCCAGACATAAAGGACCGCATCCATGGCAGCCAAGGACGTGAGGTTCTCCTCCGACGCGCGCGACAAGATGCTGCGCGGCGTCGACATTCTCGCCAACGCCGTCAAGGTGACCCTCGGCCCGAAGGGTCGCAACGTCATCATCGACAAGTCGTTCGGCGCCCCGCGGATCACCAAGGACGGCGTCACCGTCGCCAAGGAGATCGAGCTCGAGGACAAGTTCGAGAACATGGGCGCCCAGATGGTGCGCGAAGTGGCCTCGAAGACCAACGACATCGCCGGTGACGGCACCACGACGGCGACCGTTCTCGCCCAGGCGATCGTCAAGGAAGGTGCCAAGGCGGTCGCCGCCGGCATGAACCCGATGGACCTGAAGCGCGGCGTCGACATGGCCGTGCTCGAGGCCATCAAGGACCTCGAGAAGCGCTCGAAGAAGATCAAGACCTCGCAGGAAGTGGCGCAGGTCGGCACCATCTCCGCCAACGGCGCGCGCGACATCGGCGACATGATCGCCAACGCCATGCAGAAGGTCGGCAACGAGGGTGTCATCACCGTCGAAGAGGCGAAGTCGCTCGACACCGAGCTCGAAGTCGTCGAGGGCATGCAGTTCGACCGCGGCTACCTGTCGCCCTACTTCATCACCAATGCCGAGAAGATGATCGCGGAGCTCGAGGACCCCTACATCCTCATCCACGAGAAGAAGCTGTCGTCGCTGCAGGCGATGCTGCCGGTGCTCGAGGCTGTCGTGCAGTCGGGCAAGCCGCTCGTCATCATCGCCGAGGACGTCGAGGGCGAGGCTCTCGCCACGCTCGTCGTCAACAAGCTGCGCGGCGGCCTGAAGGTCGCGGCCGTCAAGGCGCCGGGCTTCGGTGATCGCCGCAAGGCGATGCTCGAAGACATCGCCATCCTGACGAACGGCACCGTCATCTCCGAGGACCTCGGCATCAAGCTCGAGAACGTCACCCTCGACATGCTCGGCCGCTCGAAGAAGATCTCCATCACCAAGGAGAACACGACGATCGTCGACGGCGCCGGCAAGAAGAAGGACATCGAGGGCCGCGTCGCGCAGATCAAGGCGCAGATCGAGGAGACGACCTCCGACTACGATCGCGAGAAGCTGCAGGAGCGGCTGGCGAAGCTCGCCGGCGGCGTCGCGGTGATCCGCGTCGGTGGCGCCACCGAGATCGAGGTGAAGGAGAAGAAGGACCGCGTCGACGACGCCCTCAACGCCACCCGCGCGGCGGTCGAGGAAGGCATCGTTCCGGGCGGCGGCGTCGCCCTGCTGCGCGCCAAGAAGGCAGTCGCCAAGCTGAAGTCCGACAATCCGGACGTCGAGGCGGGAATCAAGATCGTGCTGCGGGCCCTCGAGGCTCCGATCCGCCAGATCGCCGAGAACGCCGGCGTGGAAGGCTCGATCGTCGTCGGCAAGGTGCTGGAGTCGGCCGAGACCATGGGCTTCGACGCCCAGAACGAGGCCTACGTCGACATGATCAAGTCGGGCATCATCGACCCGACCAAGGTCGTGCGCACGGCTCTCCAGGACGCGGCGTCGGTCGCCTCGCTGCTCATCACCACCGAGGCGATGGTGGCCGAGCTGCCGAAGAAGGACGCGGCGCCGGCGATGCCGGGTGGTGGCGGCATGGGTGGAATGGACTTCTGAGGAAGTCCATTCGCCCGAGTTGAACCAGGGCCGAAGCCGGGCAAGCCCGGCTTCGGTGGCGGCATGGACTTCTGAGGAAGTCCATCCGCTTCAGTGCGAATGAAGACCGGGAGGGGCGGCCGCGAGGCCGCCCCTTCTGCGTTTCGTCGATTGCGTGCGGGCAGCCGTACCCCTATCTTGGTCAGGATTAGCCAAGGAGGTCAGGATGACCACCGTCAACATGCTCGCCGCCAAGACGCAGCTGTCGCGCCTCGTCGAGGCGATCGAGAGCGGTGCCGAGCGCGAGATCATAATCGCCCGCAACGGCAGGCCTGCGGCGAAGCTTGTGCCGCTCACGCCGCCTCCGGTCGACGTCAGCAAGCGTATCGGCATCGCCGAGGGCAAGTTCGTCGTTCCCGACGATATCGACGCCTACAACGACGAGATTGCCGAGCTTTTCCACGGCGAGAAGCCGTGAACCTTCTGATCGACACTCATCTCTTGCTTTGGTCCCTCGCCAACTCCCAGCGCTTGCCCAAGGTGGCTCGAGAGCTGATTTTAGACCCGGGAAACACGGTCGCGGTCAGCGTGGCGAGCATCTGGGAGATCGCGATCAAGCGGGCCCGTTATGGTGAAAGCCTGATGCCCGTGACGGCGGCCGAGGCGCGCGACCTCGCCCTCGGCTCGGGCTTCCTGCTTCTGCCCGTCACCGCCGACCACGCTGCCGCGGTCGAGCACCTGCCGCCTCTGCACGGCGACCCGTTCGACCGCATCATCGTCGCCCAGGCGATGACCGAGCCGATGCGCCTCGTCACCAGCGACCGGACCGTCGCCCGCTACAGCGACGCCATCATCCTCGCTTGACGGGCCGCCACCGCCGCTCGAGGCAGAGCCAAATCCCGTCCGCGTGATCGCCACACTCTTTAGCGTTGCCCGTCCCAGATTCGCTGTAGGATCGGGGCGAACGCCAAGGCATGCGGGGGGATGCGCGGCGCGACGCGCCGCTTGAGATCGGAACCGACGCCGCCGCCGCCCCCTGGGCGGGGCGCGAGGGGACGGGACCAGCCAGTCAGACGGAAGACGGTAGCGAGGCAGCCCCTAACGGGGCGCCGACCTTTTGCGCGGGTTCCCCCGTCTCACCGCCATCACAGAAGTTCGACCGGACGCAGATCCCGCTTGCGCCGGGCCGACACGCCAACGCGGGAACATCCGGAGTAAACCACCATGCGCCTCATCGCCTCGCTCGCCTTCACCGCCACCCTCGCGTTCTCGACGGCGGCCCTCGCCGGCGCCGAAGGCACCTACAACGTCATCGGCACCAATCCGGGCGGCCAGGGCGGCTATTCCGGCACGGTGACGGTGGAGCAGGTCGGCGAGAACGTCTTCTCCCTAAAGTGGTCGATCGGCAACAACCAGGCCATCGGCACGGCCGTCGGCGACGACGACTTCCTGTCGGTCGGCTACAAGTCCGGCGACAACTTCGGCGTCGCGCTGTTCATCCGGGACGGCGAGCAGTGGGACGGCGTCTGGACCTATGGCGGCGGCACCCAGATCGGCCAGGAGACCTGGGCGGCACAGTAGGCCGGAGCCCCCTGCGTCGGGCGCCGCCGCGGCGCGGCGCCCGACGAACCGGCGCCCGCCCCCCGCGCTTCTACTTGTTGCAGTGCAACAGTCCTCGGTCCGTCCGTCCAAAGTCTAGGACGACCCCTCGTCCGAGCGATGCTAGCTTTCACAGCAGCGTGACGACGTGTGCGCGCGAATCAACAATGAGGATCCCCGCTCTGGGGATCCCGGTCCCGGAGGAAGCGGCCGTCACCTGCTCTTGGCAGGTTGCATTGGCGCGCCCGAGCGCAAGGGGGTGACTGCAGATGTCAAGCAGCAACGATGTAGCCTGGTGGTCGAAGACCAAGGGCTTGATGATCACCAGCCTGGTGATCTGGTTCATCTTCGGTTTCGTCATCCACGCTTTCGTCAAGCCGCTGAACGAAATCGTCATCGCCGGCTTCCCGCTCGGCTTCTACATGGCAGCGCAGGGCTCGCTGATCGTTTTCGTCGTGCTGATCTTCTGGTTCTCGGCACGTCAGGATTCGATCGATCGTGAGTTCGGCGTCGCCGAAGACGACTGAGCGAGGGGAGAACATCCGCATGGCTACGCAATCCGGCAGCGGCGACTTCGTCGACAACCTCGGCAAAGTCTACGGCCTTTACACCGGCGGCTTTGCCGCCTTCGTCATTCTGCTCGCGGTCCTCGAACAGTTCGGGCTGCCGAATCAGATCATCGGATACCTGTTCGTCTTCTTCACGCTGGCGGTCTATGCCGGCATCGGCGTGCTTTCGCGCACCATGCAGGTGTCGGAATACTACGTCGCCGGGCGCCGCGTTCCCGCCCTCTACAACGGCATGGCGACGGCGGCCGACTGGATGTCCGGCGCTTCGTTCGTCGGCATGGCCGGCACGCTCTATTTGCTCGGCTATGACGGCCTCGCCTTCGTGCTCGGCTGGACCGGCGGTTACGTGCTGGTGGCGACCCTCGTCGCACCCTATCTGCGCAAGTTCGGCGCCTACACCGTCCCCGACTTCCTGTCGGCGCGGTTCGGCGGCAACTTTGCCCGCTTCCTCGGCATCATCGTGCTGTTCTGCTGCTCCTTCACCTACGTGGTGGCGCAGATCTACGCGACCGGCATCATCGCCTCGCGCTTCCTCGGCATCTCCTTCGAGATCGCCGTGTTCGTCGGCCTGCTCGGCATCCTGCTCTGCTCGATGCTCGGCGGCATGCGTGCCGTGACGTGGACGCAGGTGGCGCAGTACATCGTGCTGATCATCGCCTACCTGATCCCGGTGGTGTGGCTGTCGGCGCAGCGCTACGGCCTGCCGATCCCGCAGTTCACCTACGGCCAGGCCCTGCAGGAGATCAACGGGCTCGAGCAGCAGATGCTGCAGAACGGCCTTGCGACCGTCGCTGGCCTGAAGGCTCACGTCGAGCCGTTCACCAACTACACGCCGCTGAACTTCTTCGGCCTGATCTTCTGCCTGATGGTCGGCACCGCCTCGCTGCCGCACATCCTGATGCGCTACTTCACGACGCCCAGCGTCCGCGCCGCCCGCAAGTCGGTCGCCTGGTCGCTGCTGTTCATCTTCCTGCTCTACTTCACGGCGCCGGCCTACGCGGCGTTCGCGAAGCTGGAGGTCTACCAGAACGTCATCGGGGCGGGCCTCGAGACGCTGCCGCAGTGGATCTACACCTACGGCAAGATCGGCCTGGTGAAGGTCTGCGGCGTCGACGCCTCGACGGTCGAAGCGATCACCGCGGCCTGCGGTGCGCTCGAGGGCCACGGCGGCGTGCTGCGGCTTTCCGATCTCGCCATCAACGCCGACACGATCGTCATCGCCACACCGGAAATCGCCGGCCTGCCCTATGTCATCGCCGGCCTCGTCGCCGCCGGTGGCCTCGCGGCGGCGCTGTCGACCGCCGACGGTCTGCTGCTCGCCATCGCCAACGCGCTGTCGCACGACATCTACTACAAGATGATCGACCAGAACGCGCCGACGCACCGGCGGCTGCTGATCGCCCGCATCCTGCTGGTGATCGTCGCCATCGCTGCCGCCTGGGTCGCCTCGACCCGTCCGGCGGACATTCTGGCGATGGTGTCGTGGGCGTTCTCGCTCGCTGCCGCTGGCAACTTCCCGGCGCTGGTGCTGGGTGTCTGGTGGAAGCGGACGACGTCGGCCGGTGCCGTCGCCGGCATCATCGCAGGCTTCGGCATCACGCTGCTCTACCTGCTGGTGACCCGCTACTACCCGGTGTTCGGTGTCGAGGTGCTCGGCATGACGTCGCTCACCAACGCGCTCACCGGCGCCCCGGTGGTCGACGTCGCGGCGGCCCTCGCCAACCCGGAGACCGCCTTCGCGGCCCTGCACTCGAAGATCGGCTGGTTCGGCGTCAACAACATCTCCTCGGCGCTGTTCGGCCTGCCGGTCGGCTTCCTGGTGATGATCGTCGTCAGCCTGCTGACGCCGGCGCCGTCGAAGGAGATGCAGGCCTTCATCGACGACGTCCGCCGCCCGCGCGGCCCGACGGTGATGCAGGAGAAGACGGCCTGACGGCTGCCTTCCGACAGATAACCGACGACCGGCGGGGCCCTCACGGGCCCCGCCACTTTTCCACCGCCGGCATTGCCGCCGCCGCGTCCGCGTGCTTCAAGCGGACCGACCTGCCCCCGCCGACGAGGACACGACCCACGTGACGGACGCCGGCTTCTGGGACCTGTGGTACTTCCACGTCCCCAACTATCTCCTGGCCGCCCTGATGTACTCGATGCTCGGGCGCCTGCTCCTGTCGTTCTTCTTCCCGCCGGAGTCGCGCAACTACATCTTCCGCGCCTTCGTGCGCCTGACCGACCCGGTGCTGGCCGTGGTGCGGCCGATCACGCCACACGCCGTGCCGTTCCTGCTCGTGCTGGTGTTCGCCACCCTCTGGCTGCTGGTGCTGCGCTTCGCGCTTCTCGCGATGCTGCTCGGCACGATGGCGTCGCCGACGTGACGGCCGGAGGGAGCACCATGAACCTGCAGCCCTACGCCATCCCGATCGCCGCCTTCGGCGCGCTGAACGGCCTGTTCTCGCCGCTCTTGCCGCAGGTGGTGGCGGCGATGATCGTGCTTGCCCCCGGCTTCTTCTCGCCGAGCCCGCCGATCCTGTTCTTCATGTCCTCGCTGGTGCTGTCGACGCTGACGATCATGGTCGCCGGCATACCCGCCGCCCTCTATGAGCGGGTCACGGGCGCCAGGACCAGCACGCCGGTCTCGATGTGGATCTGGCTCGCCGTCACCGGCCTGCTGACACTGCCGGCTATCAACACCTTCCTCGCCGTCGGGTTCTGACCGGCGGCGGGAACGGCTCGCGGCGACGGGCGCGGGCGGGCACAATCGGCGCAAGCTGCTGATTCGTCCCGCACTCCGCCCGAAGCCGAGAACCCCGCCCCGGATGACCGCCTTCTTCACCCTGCCCCGCGGCCGGCCCGTGCCGGCGCCGCCCGAGACCGAGACGCTGTGGCTCGACATCGGCGAGCGCGTCGCGGCGGTGCGGCTGAAGCGCGATCGCCGGGCCCGCCGGCTGACGCTGCGCATCCCGGTGGCGAGCGAGCCGCCGGTGCTGACCGTGCCCGCCCGCACCCGCCGCGAGGCGGTGGACGCCTTCCTTTCCGCCCACCGCGGCTGGCTCGCCGACCGCCTCGCCGACCGCCCGCAACCGGTGCCCTTCCGCGAAGGCGCCGTCGTGCCCGTGCGCGGGGTCGACCATCTGATCGTCCGCGACGGCGCACAACGCGGCCGCACGCGCATTGCGCTCCACGACGGCACGCCGGCGCTCGTCGTCGGTGGCGCGACCGAGCACACCGGTCGCCGCGTCCGCGACTTCCTGCGCGCCGAGGCGACCGAGGACCTCAAGGCCGCCGTCCGCCGCCACGCCGATGCGCTCGGCACGCGGCCCACCTCGATCCGCGTCCGCGACACCGTCAGCCGCTGGGGCTCGTGCTCCGCCGACGGCGCGCTGTCGTTCTCCTGGCGCCTCGTCATGGCGCCGCCGGCCGTGCTCGACTATCTCGCCGCCCACGAGGTCGCGCACCTCGTCGAGATGAACCATTCGCCCGCTTACTGGCGCGTCGTCGACCGCCTGTTCCCGGCGCACCGGGCAGCGCGGGCGTGGCTGAAGCGCGAGGGCGCCCGCCTGCACGCCATCGGGGCGGACCCGGACGAGCCCGTGCCGGCACTGCCGGAGCGATGAGCCCCGCCGACATCCTGTTCCTGGTGCTGCCGTCCTTCGGCATTATCCTCGCCGGCTGGGCGGCCGGCCGCTTCAACATTCTCGCCGAGCCGGTCGGCGACGCGCTCGGCAGCTACGTCTTCACCATCGCGCTGCCGCTCTTGCTGGTGCGCACCCTCGCCAAGGTCGAGTTTCCGGACGTCTCGCCGTGGCCGCTGTGGCTTACCTATTTCGCCGGCGTCATCACCGCCTGGCTCGCCGGCGAGTTCATCGTCCGCAAGCTGTTCGGCCGCGACGCGCGCTCGGGCGTCATCGGCGGCCTGTCGGCCTCGTTCTCCAACCTCGTGCTGCTCGGCATCCCGATCACCTTCACCGTCTATGGCGACGAGGGGGCGGTGCCGCTCCTCCTCATCATCGCCGTGCACCTGCCGGTGATGGCGATCGTCACGGCGGCCCGCTTCGAGGGCATCGAGGCAGCCGAGCGCGGCGGCGCCACCGACTGGCGGCGCCTGATCCTCTCCACCCTCAAGCACATGCTGAAGAACCCGTTGATCATCGGCATCTACGGCGGGCTGGCCATCAAGTTCACCGGCCTGCCGCTGACGGGGATCCCAGGCACCGTCATCGACCAGATCGCCAACACCGGCGTGCCGTGCGCGCTGTTCACCCTCGGCCTCGGGCTGAAGCGCTACGGCATCCGGGAGAACTTCACCGCCGGGCTGATGCTGACGGCGGTGAAGGTGGCGGTGCTGCCGACGGTGGTGTTCTTCCTCGCCACCCGCGTCTCCGGCATGCCGCCCTTGTGGATCGCGGTCGCCACCGTCTGCGCGGCGTCGCCGACGGGCGTGAACCCCTATCTCTTCGCAACCCGCCACGGCGCCGGCCACGGCATCGCCTCGAACACCATGACGATCGGCTCGCTCGTCGCGGTAGTGACGACGACATTCTGGATGTGGGTCGTCGGTACCGGCTGATCAGGCCGGCAGGCCGACCATCCGGCGGATATTCGCCGGCGTGGCGCCGCCGGCGCGCAACTCCGCGAGGCTGGTGTCGCGGTTCGACTTCGCGAGCTTGTGCCCGTCGGGCCCGAGCACAAGCCGATGGTGATGGTAGACCGGCTCCGGCAGACCGAGCAGCGTCTGCAGCAGCCGGTGCACGGCGGTCGCCGCGAACAGGTCCGCGCCCCGCACCACATGGGTGACGCCCTGCAGCGCGTCGTCGACGACGACCGACAGGTGATAGCTCGTCGGCGTCTCCTTGCGCGCGAGCACGACGTCGCCGAACGTCTCCGGCCGGGCGAGAACGGTGCCCGTCTCGCCCGCCGGCCCCTCCCCGGTCTCCATCCACGTCAGCGGCATGCCAGCAGCGTCGATGGCCGTCGCCATGTCGAGCCGCGTCGCCGCCGGCTCGCCCGCCGCCGCCCGTCGGGCAATCTCGTCTGCCGGCAGTAGCGCCGTGTCGCCCGGGAACAGCGGCACGCCGTCCGGATCGAGAGGCCACGGCGCACCCGCAGCCGCAGCCGCCGCGGCGGCCGTGGCGATCTCGCGGCGGGTGGCGAACGAACGCACCACAAGGCCGCGCGCGTCGAGGTCGGCGAGGGCCGCACGGTAGGCGTCGAAGTGCTCCGACTGCCGCCGCACCGGCTCCTCGAAGGCGATGCCGAGCCAGGCGAGATCCTCGCGGATCGCCGCCTCGTATTCCGGCCGGCAGCGCTCGGTGTCGATGTCCTCGAACCGCAGCAGGAAGCGCCCGCCGGCCGCCTGCGCCCGCTCGAAGTTGACGATGGCCGACAGCGCGTGGCCGAGGTGCAGCCGACCGTTCGGGCTCGGCGCGAAGCGGAAGACCGGGCGGCTCACGCGGCCGCGCGGTCCCCGCTCGCCGCAAGCTCGGAGAGCAGGCTCGCCGCTACCGCGAGCTTGGCGACGCTGAGGCCGCCGGCGCTGATCTCGGCCACCGCCCGCTCGATGCGCGCCGCCTGCGGGTTGGCGGCGAACCACGCCTCCACCGACGCCGCGCCGCAGCCGAGCCGACAGGCGGCGCCAGCGAGCTCGCGCACGGCGAGCGTCACCCGGTCGACCGCTTGGTCGATGGCGAGACGCTCGAAGTGGTCGCTGACCGGCAGCGCCCGCGCGCCGTAGGCGATCTCGTCGACGCGCAGCCGCTCGGCCAGAGCATAGAGCGACGACGCCGCATCGGTGATGGCGACGCCGCTGCGCTCGGCGACCAGCACCGCGTCCGGGGCGAGCGCCAGTGCCGCGAGGCTCGCGAGGCGTTGGGCGAGGTCGGCCGGCACGCCGCGCTGTACGAGTTCCATCGCCCGCTGCGAGCGACGCTGCTGGAAAGCGGCCGGCAGCACCGTCTCGAGCGCGGAGGCGACCGTGTCGATGCCGGTGCGGAAGCGGCCGATCGTCTCCTCGAGCCCGCGGTCGAGCGCGACGTTGCGCAGGAACCAGGCCGTGCGCGACGACAGCACGTCCTGCACCAGGGAATAAAGGTCGAGCTGCAGCGCACCGGGAATGCGGTTGTCGAGCCCGTCGAGGTCGCCGTTCAGCTCGCCCATGCGGTAGCTGTCGAAGGTCGTCGCGAAGGCGGCGGCGATGGTGCCGACCTCGGCGCCGGTGTCGTCGGCGAGCCGCAGCACGAAGGCCGGGCCGCCGCGGTTGACCAGCGCGTTCGCCATCATCGTGGCGATGATCTCGCGGCGCAGCCGGTGGCCGGCGATGGCGTCGGCGAAACGCTCGCGCATCGCGGTCGGGAAATAGTCGAACAGCTCGGCGCCGAGATAGGGATCGTCCGGCACGCCGGAGGCCACGAGATCGTCGAACAGCGTGATCTTCGCGTAGGCGAGCAGCACCGCGAGCTCCGGCCGGGTCAGGCCGGCGCGGGCGCGGCCGAGCTCGGCGAAGGCGGCATCGTCCGGCAGCAGCTCGACCGCGCGGTCGAGCAGGCCGCGCGCCTCGAGCGAGCGCACCAGGCGGTGGGAGAAGCCGAGATCGTCGGCGGAGCGCTTCTCGGCGAGCGAGAGCGCCAGCGTCTGGTTGTAGTTGTTGCGCAGCACCAGGGCCGCGACGTCGTCGGTCATCTCGGCCAGCAGCGCGAGCCGCCCGGGCTCGTCGAGGCGGCCGTCGCGCACCGGCTGTGACAGCGCGATCTTGATGTTCACCTCGACGTCGGAGGTGTTGACGCCGGCGGAGTTGTCGATGGCGTCGGTGTTGAGCCGCACGCCACCGCGCGCCGCCTCGATGCGGGCGCGCTGCGTCATGCCGAGGTTAGCGCCCTCGCCGATCACCCTCACCTTCAGGTCGGCCGCGGCGATGCGGACCGCGTCGTTGGCGCGGTCGCCGACGTCGGCATCGCTCTCCGTCTGCGCCCGCACATAGGTGCCGATGCCGCCGAACCACAGGAGGTCCACCGGTGCCCGCAGGATCGCCGAGATCACCTCCGCCGGCGTCGCGTGCGGCTTGTCGAGGCGGAGAAGCTGGCGCACCTGCGGCGACAGCGGGATCGACTTCGCCTGGCGCGAGAATACCCCGCCACCCTCGGAGATCAGCGCCTTGTCGTAGTCCTGCCAGCTCGAGCGGGCGAGCGCGAACAGCCGCGCCCGCTCTTCGAGGCCCTTTGCGGCATCCGGCTCGGGGTCGAGGAAGATGTCGCGGTGGTCGAAGGCGGCGACAAGCTTGATCGCCGGCGACAGCAGCATGCCGTTGCCGAAGACATCTCCCGACATGTCGCCGACGCCCGCCACCGTGAACGGCGTCGTCTGGATGTCGACGTCGATCTCGCGGAAGTGGCGCTTCACCGCCTCCCAGGCGCCGCGGGCGGTGATGCCCATCTTCTTGTGGTCGTAGCCGGCAGACCCGCCCGAGGCGAAGGCGTCGCCGAGCCAGAAGCCGCGCTCGAGCGCGATGGCGTTCGCCGTGTCGGAGAAGGTGGCGGTGCCCTTGTCGGCAGCGACCACGAGATAGGGGTCGTCACCGTCATGGCGGACGACGCGCCCCGGCGGCACGACCGCGTCACCCTCGAGGTTGTCGGTGATCGACAAGAGCGTCGAGATGAAGATCTTGTAGGCCCCGGTGCCCTCGGCAAGCCAGGCCTCGCGGCCGGCCGAGGGGGGCGGCAGCAGCTTCGGCACGAAGCCGCCCTTGGCGCCGACCGGCACGATGACGGCGTTCTTCACCTGCTGCGCCTTGACGAGGCCGAGCACCTCGGTGCGGAAGTCCTGCGGCCGATCGGACCACCTGAGTCCGCCCCGCGCGACCTTGCCGAAGCGCAGGTGGATGCCCTCGACGCGCGGGCTGTAGACCCAGATCTCGCGATAGGGCCGCGGCGCCGGCAGTTCTTCCACGGCGCTGGAATCGAGCTTGAAGGCGAGCGTCTCCGGCGGCCGGCCGTCCTCGCCATCGGCGAAGAAGTTGGTGCGAACGCACGCCGTCACGACGTTGAGGAAGCGGCGCAGGATGCGGTCGTCGTCGAGGCTCGCCACGGCCTCCAGCGCCGTCTCGATGCGCCCGCGAACCGCCGCCTCGGCCTCCGCCCTCCCCTCGTCCGGCCGGTCGACGCCGAAGCGGACGTGGAAGAACTCGACGATCGCCGCGGCGACCGCGGGATAGCGACCGAGCGCGCCCCAGAGATAGTCCTGCGAATAGGGGATGCGCGCCTGCCTGAGGTAGCGCGACAGCGCCCTGAGCATGGCGATGTCGCGCCAGCCGAGGCCGGCCGACAGGATCAGTCCGTTGTAGCCGTCGCTCTCGGCGTGGCCGAACCACACCGCCATGAACATCGCCTCGAGCGGTGCATCGAGGCGCTCGAGGTCGACGGCGCCGCCATCGGCGCGCTCGAGCGTCATGTCGTGCAGGTAGACGCGGCCGCGCTCGTCGCCGGGGCGGATGCGGAAGGTGCGCTCGTTGACGACGCGGAAGCCCATCGCCTCGACCACCGGCACGCGGTCCGACAGCGGGATCGGCGCCTCGCGGTTGAAGAGCTTCAGCGACACCCGGCTCGCCGGGTCGCCCTCTCGGCGGTTGAAGTTGATGGCAGTGCGCCGCTCACCGGTGAGCCGCTCCAGCACCATGACGTCGTCGACGGCATCGTCGGCCGCATAGGTATCCCGGTAGCCGATGCTGAACGCCTCGCCGTAGCGATCGAGCAGGTGGCGGGCGTGCTGGCGGTCGGGCATCGCCGCAAAGGCACGGCGCAGGTCGTCCGACCATGTGCGGACGATCTCGCCGATCTCGGCCTCGATCTCCTCGCGGTCGGGGTCCGGGCGCGGTCCGGCGCGCAGGCCGACGATGACGTGCAGGCGGGCGAGTTGACCCTCGGGAAAGGCGATCGCCGAGGAGGAGACGCGACCGCCGTAGCGATCGGCGAGAAGCTCGCCGATGCGGTGGTCGACGGTGGTGGAGTAGCGCTCGCGCGGCACATAGACGAGCACGGAGACGAAGCGGTCGAACTCGTCGCGGCGCGCCAGCACGCGGATACGTGGCCGCTCGCCGAGCTCCAGGATGGCGAAGGCGTGGGCGGCGAGCGTCTCCACCTCGAGCTGGAACATCTCGTCGCGCGGATAGGACTCCAGCACGTTGGTCAGCGCCTTGCCGGAATGGCTCGCCGGGGCGAAGCCGCCGCCCGCCAGCACCATCTCCGCCTTGCGGCGCACCAGCGGGATCGACATCACCGAGCGCGTGTAGGCGTCGTGGGTGAACAGCCCGACGATGCGCACCTCACCGGCCAGGCTGCCGTCGGGCGCGAAGCGCTTGATGCCGACATAGTCCATGTGGGTACGGCGATGGACGCGCGAGCGCAGATTCGCCTTGGTGATGATGATCGGGTCGGGCCGAAGCAGGAACTCGCGGATCTCCTGCGTCGTGGTGATGAGCTCGCCGCCGCGCCGGAGCACGCGCACGTCCGGGTCGCGCAGAATGCCGAGCCCGGGCTCGTCGGTGCGCTCCAGGATGCCGTCGGCGGTGTCGCCGCGGTATTCGTATTCGCGCACGCCGAGGAAGGTGAAGTTGTCGTCCGCCAGCCACTCGACGAAGGCCTCGGCTTCCGCGAGCGTCTCCGGGCTGATGGTGAGGCGGGCCGCCCGCCACTCGGCGGCGACGGCGCGGGCACGCGCCCGCATCGCCTGCCAGTCGGCGACGGCGTGGCGGTCGTCCCACAGGGTCGCGTCGAGGCGGCGGGCGATCTGCACGCGGTCGTCGGCGGCGGGGATGCGGTCGACGTGGATGGTGATGAGGCTCTCGCGCTCGCCCGAGCGGGCGTCGGCGAGGCCCTGGAAGCTCTCGAGCCTGCCGTCGGCCGAGCGCTTCAGGGCGAGGATCGGGTGCGAGACGAGCCGCACCACCAGTCCGGCGTCGCCGAGTTCGCCCATCACCGAATCGAGCAGAAACGGCATGTCGTCGTTGAGGATCTCGACGACCGTCACCGCCCGTCCATTCGGCTCGAAGGGCGGGTCGACGAAGCGCAGCCGGTGCTTGCCGGGCTCACGCCCGGCGAACGCCGCCCAGGCGTCGTCGACGAGCCAGATCAGGTCGTCGGGCAGGTAGGCGACGAGGTCCTCGGCCGCGGTGTGGCCGAACATCGCCTCGGCGAAGCGGGCACGCTCGGGGCCGTCCGGACGGCGGGCCTCCAGCCGCTGCCGCACCACCGCCAGCCGGTCGGCCTTCTCGCTCTCGTAGCGCTCGAGCATCCACACTCTCCCGTCGCGTCACGCCGTCGTGCGCGAAATTTGGGCGGAGCATGCCCCCTCGGATGCGGCGGATCAATGAAAGCCGGGAAAATCAGGCGTCATGGTCGCGCCGTCCGGGCAGCGCGACGATGCCCTGCGGGCGCATCGCGAACAGCGCCGTGAGGGCCAGAAGCACGGCGACGTCGCGCCAGTTCGCCCCGAACGCCGTCGTCCAGCCGACCTCGATCGCCGCCAGCACCAGCCCGCCGACGAGCGCGCCACCGACCGAGCCGATGCCGCCGACGATGGCCGCGAGCAGCGCCTTCAGCGCCACCATGAAGCTCGTGTGGAAATTGACGTTGCCGTAGGCGACCAGCATCAGAACGCCCGCCGCCCCGGCGGCGGCAGCGGCGATGGTGAACGTCACCGCCCGCACGCCGGCGACGTCGATGCCGAGCATCGCCGCCGCCTTCGGGTCCTCGGCGCAGGCCCGCCACAGCCGGCCGAACGGATGGCGGGCGATGAAGACGACCAGCGCCAGCGCCACGGCGAGCGCGATCGGCACGACGATCGTCTGGCTCGAGGTGACACGGACCGGGAAGCCCGGCGCCTCCGCCACCGTCACCGAGGCGAGCATCATCGGCGGCAGCCAGCGCTCGTAGGAGCCGTTGGCGATGCGGATCGCCTCCTCGATGACGATCGTGACCGCAATCGTCGTCACCAGCATCGAGAGGTTGGCGGCCTGCGCCACCGGGCGGATGACCAGCCGCTCCATCGCCGTTCCGAGCAGCGCCGCCGCAGCGATGGCGTAGCCGCCGGCGATCAGGATCGCCGCGACCGTCGGCAGCGGCCACAGGAAGCCGACCAGCACGACGACGTTGAAGCACGCCGCCGCGCCGAAGGTCGCGATCGCTCCGAAGGCGAAGTTGATGCGCCGCGTGATGCCGTAGACGAGGGCGTAGGAGGCCGCCAGCAGGCCATAGAAGGCGCCGATCTGCAGGGCGTTGAGCAGCTGCTGCAGGAAATAGGCGACCTCGAAGGACACCTGCACCGGCATGGCCGTCTCCGTTCGCGGGGCGGCTTGCCCGTCGGGGCGCCGCTGGTCTCGGGGACGGCCGCGAGGACGCGGCCGGCGGTTTAGCCGAACTCCCGGTGCTTTGCCGGGGTGGATCGTCGATGGTAACTTATCCGGACGGTTCAATGAACGGCGGTCGTCGATCCGCCGGCGAGGAGGTGACGGCGATGACGACCCTCACGGCGACCGCTCCGCTCGGCGCGGCAATGACCGCTCCTGCCCGCCGGCCCGGCCGGTCGCGCGCGCTCTTCCTCGGCCTCGCCGCCGCTCTCGTCGTCGCCGGCGGCGTGCTGCTTCTGGCGCCCCTGGCCCAGCGCGGCGGCGACGGCCCGATGCTGACGCTGGAAGGCGGCGGCTTCGTCTTCAACTACCGCATCGCCGAGGCGACCTACGGCCTCGTCGCCCGCGTCGAGCGCACCATTCCCGCCGGCACCCGCATCATCACCGCCTTCGACGACCCCGCCGGCGGCCCGCCGATCGTCGAGGAACAGGTCGCCCGCGTCGGCCTGACGAAGCTCGTGCTGAAGTCGCCGCCGGTGGACGGCGTCGTCGCTGGCAAGCCCTACGCCGTGACGGTGCGCATGCTGAGCCCGGAGGGCGAGGAGATCGGCCGCCTCGAGACGAGCTTCACCTCCAACATCGACCAGTCGGTGATGCCGAAGGCGCCGCTGACGACCGGCCCCGGATACCAGCCGCCCCGGCCGAACTGAGGGGCGCCGCCGCGCCGTCGCGCGGCCGTCATGCGAACGGAAGCGGGGCGCGCTAGTCTGCCGGCTGATCCGAGGTGATTTGCCCATGACGGGTGGCCTCGCGACCCGGCGGCCGAGGCGATGTCGACGAGCGAACCGATCCCCGATCCAGACGACGATCCGCCGCCCGCGGCCCCCGCGCCGAGCACGACGGCCGTCGTGCTGGTGCCGCTCGCCGTCGGCACGCTGTCGATCATCGCGCTGGGCGCCGCCTTCGCCGTGCCGTGGCCGGCCGCGGCGATCGCCGTGTGCGCCACCGGCGTCGCCACCGCCGTCGCCCTCAACCGGGCACGACCGCGCACGGTGACGTCGCGGCCGCGCGACGCCCACGCCCGCTTCCCCGACGCCGGCGTCAAGGCGGCCCTCGACGCGCTGCCCGAGCCCGCCTTCGTCGTCGACCGCCGCGGCCGGCTGCGCTTCGCCAACCGCGCCGCCGCGCCCGCTTTCGGCACGCTCCACCTGGGCGACCCGCTGTCGTTCCGGCTGCGCGCCCCCTCCTTCCTGGAGGCGCTCGACCGCGTCTCCACCGGGGCGGCGCAGGAGCGCATCGCCTGGGCCGAGAAGGTGCCGACGGAGCGCTGGCTGGAAGCCTTCATCGCACCGCTCGCGGCACCTCCGGGCGAAGCCCGGACGCCGCGCGGCGGCGATCTCGTGCTGGTGCTGGTGCGCGATCTCACCGAGGGCCACATGGTCGAGCGCATGCGCGCCGACTTCGTCGCCAACGCCAGCCACGAGCTGCGCACGCCGCTCGCCTCCCTGACCGGCTTCATCGACACCCTGCGCGGCCCGGCGCGGGAGGACCCGGAGGCGCGCGAGCGCTTCCTCGCCATCATGGGCGAGCAGGCGGCGCGCATGCGGCGGCTGATCGACGATCTCCTGTCTCTGTCGCGGATCGAGATGCGCGCCCACGTGCCGCTCACCGACGACGTCGACGTCGGCGCGCTGTTGCGCCACGTCGTCGAGACCCTCGCTCCCGTCGCCGCCGACGGCGGCGTCGCCATCGAGAGCGACATCCCGGAGAAGCCGCTCCCTGTGCGCGGCGACCGCGACGAACTCGTGCAGGTGTTCGCCAACCTCGTGGAAAACGCCGTGAACTACGGCGCCTCCGGCGGCCGCGTCGTCGTCACCGCGCGCTGTGACCGCACCGCCGAGCGGCCGGCCGTCGTCGTCGCCGTGCGCGACTACGGCCCGGGCGTCGCCGCCGAGCACATCCCGCGCCTCACCGAGCGATTCTACCGGGTGGATGTCGGCGCGAGCCGCGCCCGCAAGGGCACCGGCCTCGGCCTCGCCATCGTCAAGCACATCCTGAACCGCCACCGGGCGCGGCTTTCGATCGAGAGCCCGGCCGGCGGCGGCGCCCTCTTCAGCGTTCGACTCGATGCTTTGCCGCCTTCACAGAGCGAATCCGGCTCAGCAGACGCACTCAATGATTTCAATGGCTTGGATAGTCATAAAAGGATCATCGGCGAGTCATAGAAGGGGGCATGGAGGCGGCACTCGTCGCCACCGCACGCAAGGCCCGTCCCCGATGGACGGGTCACCCGGCCGCCGCGCCTCCGCGGGCCGCCAAGTTCAAACCACAGGGAGAGTCCCGGTGAAGACCAAGACGCTCGCCAGCGTTCTCACGCTCGCCATGACCGGCGCGCTCGTCGCCGGCGCCGCCGAGGCGCGCGACCAGATCCGCATCGTCGGCTCCTCGACGGTCTATCCGTTCACCACCGCCGTCGCCGAGCAGTTCGGCAAGATGGGCCAGTTCAAGACTCCGGTCGTCGAGTCGACCGGCACGGGCGGCGGCTTCAAGCTGTTCTGCGCCGGCGTCGGCGTCGATCAGCCGGACGCCTCCAACGCGTCCCGCGCGATCAAGAAGAGCGAGTTCGACGACTGCCAGAAGAACGGCGTCACCGAGATCATCGAGCTCAAGGTCGGCTTCGACGGCCTGACGATCGCCAACGCCAAGTCGGGCCCGGACTTCAAGCTGACCAAGGGTCAGGTCTTCCTGGCGCTCGCCAAGGACGTCCCCGGCCCGGACGGCACGCTGATCCCGAACCCCTACAAGAACTGGAACGACATCGACGCTTCGCTGCCGGCGGAGAAGATCGAGGTCCTCGGCCCGCCGCCGACGTCCGGCACGCGTGACTCCTTCCTCGAGCTCGTCATGGAGCCGGGCGCCGAGGAGTTCGAGGCCTTGAAGGCGATGAAGAAGGCCGATGCCAAGGCGTTCGGCAACGTCTGGAAGTCGATCCGCGAAGACGGCGCCTATGTCGACGCCGGCGAGAACGACAACCTGATCGTCCAGAAGCTCGACGCCAACCCGAAGGCCGTCGGCATCTTCGGCTACTCGTTCCTCGAAGAGAACGCCGCGAAGATCAAGGGCGCCGAAGTGAACGGCGTCGTGCCGGACTTCGACACCATCGCGTCGGGCGAGTACACGGTCGCCCGCCCGCTGTTCGTCTACTTCAAGAAGCAGCACGTCGGCGTCATCCCCGGCCTGCAGGAGTTCATCGTCGAGTACGCCTCCGACAAGGCGATGGGCGAGGACGGCTACCTGACCTCCAAGGGCCTTGTCGCCCTGCCGGAAGCCGAGGCCGCCAAGGCCGAGGCCGCCGCGAAGGACCTCGAGACCATCCAGGCTCCGAGCTCCTGATCGCTCCCCAAAGCTGACGTCGGCGGCCGGTTTCGACCGGCCGCCGTCTTCCCTCCGGCCGCCGGCCGCAGGGAGAGCCGAGCGGGGCTCTCGGTTCCAACCTCGAGGCGGGGCATGACCTCTTATTATTTCATCGCCATCGCGGCGCTCGCCGTGATCGCGTTCCTGATGGGCCGCCAGCGCGCCGCGGCGATGCCCGGGGGTACGCGGCAACTCCATTCCCTCCCCGTCTATCACGGCCTCTTCGCCGCCTCGGCGGCGGTGATCCCGATGTTCCTCATCGCGATCGTGCTCGGGCCGCTGATCCCGCGTCTGGTCGAGGCGCACGCCCTCGGCCTGCTGCCGCTGGATCTGCAGCCGGCCGACGAGCTCGCCAAGGCGACGCGGCTGCGCGAGATCATGATGGTCGCCGACGGCAGCGCGCCGGCCGGCAGCGTCGCCGATCCGGTCGTCGTGGCTGGCGAGAGCTACGCGGCATGGCGGTCGATCGCCGGCTGGCTTGCGCTCGCCCTCGGCATTGTCGCGGGCTTCGCGGGCATGGCCCTCAGCCTGCGCACCGTGTCGCCACACTTCCGGGCGCGCAACCGCTTCGAAGTCATCGTCAAGGTCGTGCTGATCGCCTGCTCGGCGGTCGCCATCCTGACGACCATCGGCATCGTCTTCTCGGTGTTCTTCGAGACGATGCGCTTCTTTGCACGCTACCCCTGGTACGACTTCCTGTTCGGCCTGCAGTGGAGCCCGCAGACGGCGATCCGCACCGACCAGGTCGGCCAGTCCGGAGCCTTCGGTGCCGTCCCGCTGTTCGTCGGCACGACGCTGATCATGCTGATTGCCATGTGCGTCGCCGGCCCGATCGGCCTGTTCTCGGCGATCTACATGGCCGAGTACGCCTCGCCGCGGGTCCGCTCGGTGGTGAAGCCGGTGCTCGAGATCCTCGCCGGCGTGCCGACGGTGGTGTTCGGCTTCTTCGCCGCCCTGACGGTGGCGCCGTTCATCCGCCAGGTCGGCCAGACACTCGGGCTCGACGTCGCCTCCGAGAGTGCGCTCGCCGCCGGCCTGGTGATGGGGATCATGATCATCCCCTTCGTCTCCTCGCTGTCCGACGACGTCATCAACGCTGTGCCGCAGTCGCTTCGCGACGGCTCCTACGGCATGGGCGCCACCAAGTCGGAGACGATCAAGAAGGTGGTGCTGCCGGCCGCCCTGTCGGGCCTCGTCTCGGCCTTCATGCTGGCGATCAGCCGCGCCGTCGGCGAGACGATGATCGTCGTCATGGCCGCCGGCCTCACCGGCAACCTCACCTTCAACCCGCTCGCCGCCGTCACCACGGTGACGGTGCAGATCAAGACCTTGCTGGTCGGCGACCAGGAGTTCGACAGCGCCAAGACGCTGTCGGCCTTCGCGCTCGGCTTCGTGCTGTTCTTCTTCACGCTGATGCTCAACGTCATCGCCCTGAAGATCGTCCAGAGATATCGAGAGCAATATGACTGACGCAGCGGTCGTCCGGGGCCGGGTCCTCGATCTCACCAGCGATGCCGCGCGCGCCCACGTGCGCCGGCGCTACCGGGCGGAGGCGCGCTTCCGCGCCTATGGCATCGCCGCCATCGGCTTTGCGGCCCTGGCCCTCGTCGTGCTCATCGCCGACATCGTCGTGAAGTCGATCCCCGCCTTCACCATCGCCGAACTGACGATGCAGGTGGAGGCGAGCGCCGAGGCGATCGACCCCACCGGCTCGTCAGACCCGGCGGTCCTCGCCCGCGGCGACTTCACCAAGCCCGTCCGCGACGCGCTGCTGGCGATCTTCCCGGGTGTCGCGGAGAACCGCCGCCAGCGCCAGGCGCTGTTCGGCCTCCTGTCGAGCGATGCCTCGATGGGCCTGCGCGACGCCGTGCTCGCCGATCCCGCGGTGATCGGCACCCGCGTCACGGTGCCGGTGCTCGTCTCCGACGACGCCGACCTCTACTACAAGGGGCTGGTGACGCACGTTGAAGAGCTGCCGGCGCGCGGCATCGGCTCCCCCTCCGCCACCACCGGAGCGGTGACGCTTCTCTCCTCCGCCAACGACTTCTCCGACGAGCTCGTTCGTGTGAAGGCGTCGCTGGCGGACCAGGCGGCGGTGCTGCGGCGGGAGCGAGAGCGCCTGCGCGTCATCGACCAGACCAACGCCGCCGATCTCGTCGCCGCCCGCGAGCAGCTCACCGCAGCGCGCGCCAGCGGTGCCGGTGTGGCCGCCCTCGAGGGCGCCGTCACCAAGTTCGAATCCGACGAGGCCAGCCTGCGCAACTCGATCGACGGCCTGTCGGCCCGCATTGCCGACCTGGAAGGCCGCTTCGACACCGCCGGCAGCGCCGAGACGCTGGACGCGACGGCGCCGAGCGTGCTCGTCGAGATCAACGGCGGTGTCATCAAGGCGACCGAGATCGGCAACGACCGCATCACCGGCGAGGTGCTGATCCCGCTCACCTCCACCGACGGCGCCCAGCCCGGCACGTGGCGGACGCTGGTGCTCGACACCCCGGAAGCGAACCGCAAGCTTTCCGACCAGGAGATCGCCTGGCTGCAGCGCCTCGAGGAGAACGGCCTCGTCTCCGAGCGCTTCAACTTCCTGTTCTTCTCCACCGGCGACAGCCGCGAGGCGGAGCTCGCCGGCATCCTCGGCGCCCTGGTCGGCTCCGCCTACACGATGCTGGTGACGCTGATCATCTGCCTGCCGATCGGCGTCGCCTCGGCGATCTATCTCGAGGAGTTCGCCCCGAAGAACCGCTGGACCGAACTCATCGAGGTCAACATCAACAACCTCGCCGCCGTGCCGTCGATCGTCTTCGGTCTGCTCGGCCTCGCCGTCTTCCTCAACTTCTTCGGCCTGCCACGCTCCTCGCCCCTGGTCGGCGGCCTCGTGCTCGCCCTCCTGGTGCTGCCGACGATCATCATCGCCAGCCGCGCGGCGTTGAAGGCGGTGCCGCCGTCGATCCGCGAGGCGGCGCTCGGCGTCGGCGCCTCGCACCAGCAGGCGGTCTTCCACCACGTGCTGCCGCTCGCCATGCCCGGCGTGCTCACCGGCACGATCATCGGCATGGCGCATGCTCTCGGTGAGACCGCGCCGCTGCTGCTCATCGGCATGATCGCCTTCATCGTCGACGTGCCGGAGGGGGTCACCCAAGCCGCCACCGTGCTGCCGGTGCAGATCTTCCTGTGGTCCGACCTGCCGGAGATCGGCTTCCAGGCGAAGACCTCCGCCGCCATCATCGTCCTCCTGCTGTTCCTCTTCCTGATGAACGGCATCGCCATCATCCTGCGCAAGCGCTTCGAGCGCCGCTGGTAACCCTTCAGGGCGCGCGCGCCCGCAGTCTCAGGAGCTCTCCTCCCATGGAAGCCATGGTTGCCGACGCCCGGACGAGCAGCACCATCCGGTCTGTGCCGTCCGAAGGCTTCAAGCCCGCCAAGGTCGTCACCCAGGACGTCAACGTCTACTACGGCCAGAAGCAGGCCCTGAAGCATGTGACGATCGACATTCCGGAGCGCTCGGTGACGGCGTTCATCGGCCCGTCCGGCTGCGGCAAGTCGACGTTCCTGCGCTGCTTCAACCGCATGAACGACACCATCGCCTCGGCCCGGGTGACCGGCAAGATCGCCATCGACGGCCTCGATATCTACGATCCGAGCCTCGACGTCGTGCAGTTGCGCGCCCGCGTCGGCATGGTGTTCCAGAAGCCGAACCCGTTCCCGAAGTCGATCTACGAGAACGTCGCCTACGGCCCGCGCATCCACGGCATCGCCGCCTCGAAGTCCGAGCTCGACGACATCGTCGCCTCGAGCCTGCGCAAGGCGGGCCTGTTCGAGGAGGTGAAGGACCGGCTGAACGAGTCCGGCACCGGCCTGTCGGGCGGCCAGCAGCAGCGCCTCTGCATCGCCCGCGCCATCGCGGTGGGCCCCGAGGTGATCCTGATGGACGAGCCCTGCTCGGCCCTCGACCCGATCGCCACCGCCCGCATCGAGGAACTGATCGACGAACTGCGTGAGAACTTCACCATCGTCATCGTCACCCACTCGATGCAGCAGGCGGCACGCGTCTCGCAGAAGACGGCCTTCTTCCACCTCGGCGATCTCGTCGAGGAGGGGCCGACCGACATGATCTTCACCAATCCGAAGGAACGGCGCACCCAGGACTACATCACGGGCCGCTTCGGCTGAGCCGGCGGCGCACGGGTCCGGGCGCGGGGAGTAAACAGATATGTCCGAGCACATCGTTGCAGCCTATGACGACGAGCTCACCGGCATCGCCGGCACCATCGCCGAGATGGGCGGGCTCGCCGAGCGCATGCTCGTCGATGCCGTGACCGCGCTGGTGCGGGTCGATACCCACCTCGCCCAGTCGGTGATCGCCACCGACCTGCGCCTCGACGCCCTGCAGCGGCGGGTCGAGGAGGAGACCATCAGCCTGATCGCGCGCCGCCAGCCGATGGCCCGCGACCTGCGCGACGTCGTCACCGCGCTGCGCGTCTCCATCGACATGGAGCGCATCGGCGACCTCGCCAAGAACATCGCCAAGCGCGTCGCCGCCATCGACGGCCACTTCCACCCGAAGCGGCTCGCCCTCGGCGTCGAGCACATCTCCGAGATCGCGCTCGAGCAGGTGAAGGCCGTCATCGACGCCTACACCGGCAAGGACGCCGCCTCCGCGCTCGCCATCCGCGACCGCGACAACGAGATCGACCAGATGTACACCTCGCTGTTCCGCGAGCTCCTCACCTACATGATGGAGGATCCGCGCAACATCACCTTCTGCACGCACCTGCTCTTCTGCGCGAAGAACATCGAGCGCATCGGTGACCACGCCACCAACATCGCCGAGAACGTCTACTACCAGGTGACCGGGCAGCAGCTCGCCGACGATCGTCCGAAGCTCGACGAATCGAGCCTGACGCCCGCCGACTTCGGTACGCGATGACCGCCCACCCCCGATTGGACCGACGCAGCATGGCGGCGATGCCGAAGGTGATGATCGTCGAGGATGAGGAGCCGCTGACGCTGCTGCTCCGCTACAACCTCGAATCCGAGGGCTTCGCGGTCGAGACCTGCGACCGCGGCGACGAGGCCGAGGTGCGCCTGATGGAGGTGCAGCCCGACCTCCTGCTGCTCGACTGGATGCTGCCCGGCCTGTCCGGCATCGAGCTCTGCCGGCGCCTGCGCGCCCGCGAGGAGACGGCGCGGCTGCCGATCATCATGCTGACGGCGCGCGGCGAGGAGGCCGAGCGCATCCGCGGCCTCGCCACCGGTGCCGACGACTACGTGGTGAAGCCGTTCTCCGTCGCCGAACTGATGGCCCGCGTCCGCGCCATGCTGCGGCGGGCGAAGCCCGAGGTGGTCAGCACGGTGCTGAAGGGCGGCGACATCGAGGTCGACCGCGAGACCCACCGCGTCCGCCGCGCTGGCCGCGAGATCCACCTCGGCCCGACCGAGTTCCGCCTGCTCGAGTTCCTGATGCAGTCGCCCGGCCGCGTGTTCTCGCGCGAGCAGCTCCTCGACGGCGTCTGGGGCCACGACGTCTATGTCGACGAGCGCACCGTCGACGTCCACATCGGCCGGCTGCGCAAGGCGGTCAACCGCGGCAAGTCGAAGGACCCGATCCGCACCGTCCGCGGCTCCGGCTACGCCTTCGACGACCAGTTCGCCGCCGCCGCCGTCCGCTGAGGGCCGTCCGCCCGCCTCCCCCGCCTTAAGCCGCGGCGAAATGCAAACGGGGCGCCCCATGGGGCGCCCCGCGTCGTTTTCGTCCGGTGTCGTTCGACCTGGGTGTGCGCCTGATCAGGCCGCGCCGCCCTCGCGCTCACGCCGATCGCGATCGGACATGAAGCGGTCGAACTCTTCCTTGTCCTTCGCCCGGCGCAGCTCCGCGAGGTAGCTGTCGAACTCCGCGCGCATCTCGTCGAGCTTGCGGCGCTCGGCCTCGATCCGCTCGATCTCGCGCTTGCGATACTCGTCGAAGGCGACGTTACCGGTGGCCGAGAAGCTGGTTGCGGCGGTGCGCATCGAGCGGGAGCCCGCGCAGCCCCAACCATTCGCCCGGAAGCTCTCGCCGGCATCGCTCGCCATCCTGTGCAGGCGATCGCCCCACAAGATGTAGGCCAGCATGGCGAATCCGAGCGGCCAGAACACGATGAACCCGAGCACCATCAAGCCGATGGTGAGCGGCGTCCAACCCGGCCGGAGTGCAAGAGTGTTGGTCATGGTCTCTGTGGTCCTCCTCACGAATACAGGCAAGGATTTGGGAAGGCCACGGCTCCTCTACAAGAGGAGCGACCATCGAAATCGGACGCGCGGGGTAGCCGCGTGTCCGCCTCGCAGGGACGGCGCGGCCTCAGGCGCCGCCGGCGAGCGCCTTCGCCTGGCCGATCCAGTCGTCGCGCCGGATGCGGCCGGGGAACGACAGCTTGGCATCGAGTTCCTCGGCCGCCTTGGCGCTCAGCGCCGACAGCTGCGAGAAGTGGAAGATGCCGAGCCCGTGCAGCGTCTCGGCGAGCTTGGCGCCGATGCCGCGAATGCGGGTGAGGTCGTCCGGGTTTCCGGCCGGCTTCTTCAGCACGATCTCCGACAGCGTCGCCGCCTTCACCGCACGAGGCTTCGCTGCCGCGGCCTTGGCAGGCTTGGCGGCGGCCGCTTTGGCAGCGGCAGGCTTGGCGGCGGCCCTGGCAGCGGGCTCGGCGGCTGGCTTGGCGGGCGCGGCCTTGGCCGTCTCCGCCTTCGGTGAGGCCTTCACCGGCGATGGCTTGCGCTCCGCGCCCCGGGTCGTCGCGACCTTTGCACCGTTGGCCGTCGCACCGTTGGGCATTGCACCGTTGGGCTTCGCACCGTTGGCCGCCGCACCATGGGCCTTCGCGCCGTTCGCCTCGGCGACGGACGCTCTCGCCGGCGCGGTCCCGGTCGACGGAGCCTTGCTCGACGGCGGCTTCGGCGCCTCGGCACTCGCCGGCGCTGCCTGGACAACCTTGGCCGGCGACGCCCGCCGCGGCCGCCGATCATGCGTCCAGACGAAGTCGGAGATCCGCGGTGCGATCTCGGAACGGAAGCGCGAGCCGTTGAAGACGCCGTAGTGGCCGACGCCCATCTGCAGATAGTGGTAGCGCTTGTCGTCGGGCAGGTTCACCGCCAGCCGGTGCGCAGCCTCGGTCTGGCCGACGCCGGAGATGTCGTCGCGCTCGCCCTCGATGGTCAAGAGCGCCGTCCGGCGGATCGCCGACGGATCGACGCGCCGGCCCCGATGCATGAACTCGCCCTTCGGCAGCGCCTGGCGGACGAACACCTTGTCGACCGTGTCGAGGTAGAACTCGGCGGTGAGGTCCATCACCGCGAGATACTCGTCGTAGAAATCACGGTGCTTGCCGGCCGAATCGCCGTCGCCCTGCACCAGATGGTCGTAGAACTCGCGGTGCGCGAGGAGGTGGCGATCGAGGTTCATCCCCATGAACCCGCCGAGTTGCAGGAAGCCCGGGTAGACCCGGCGCAGGAAGCCCGGCAGCGGCCACGGCACCATCATCACGGCGTGCCGCTCGAACCACTCGAGCCCGCGCTCCTGCGCCATCGTGTTGACGGCGGTGGGGTTGGCGCGCGTGTCGATCGGCCCGCCCATCAGCACCATCGAGGACGGCGCGAGCGGATCGTTCGCCTCCTCCATCAGCGCCACCGCGGCGAACACCGGCACCGCCGGCTGGCACACCGCCATCACGTGCACGTCCGGCCCGAGGTGGTGGATCATCGCGATGACGTAGTCGATGTAGTCGTCGAGGTCGAAGCGACCGGCCGCGAGCGGCACCTGGCGGGCGTCCACCCAGTCGGTGATGTAGACCTCGTGGCGCGGCAGCATCGCCTCCACCGTGCCGCGCAGAAGCGTGGCGTAGTGGCCCGACATCGGCGCGACGATCAGGAGCTTCGGGTGGCGCCGCGACGGATCGGGCAGCACCCGCTCGAAGTGGACGAGATTGCAGAACGGCCGCGACCAGACGATCTCCTCGTGCACGGGCACGCGGACGCCGCCAACCTGGGTGCTGTCGAGGCCGAACTCCGGCTTGGCGTAGCGTCGCGTCGCCCGCTCGAACACCTCGCACGCCGCGGTCACGCTGCGCCCGAAGACGGTGTGGCTGAGCGGATTGAGCGGGTTCTTGAACGACAGCCGCGTGGCGTCCGCCGCGGCGCGCATCGGCGTCATCGCGGCGTGGTTCATCTCATAGAGCTGATAGTACACGCAGGGTTACCCCGCCTTGCCCGTCGCCGACGGTGGTCTCCGTCGCGCATATTGCAACGCAAAACCATAGGCCCCGGTTTCGCTTGCATCAAGCTGGCTTCGGCGCGGGGCTCGAAAACTGGCCGAAAGTCTGACGCCAGACCTGCGGCGCGCGCCACGTCGCGACCTGCTAACGCAAAGCCGACAAAGGAGAATCTTCGCAGCGCAGCAAGCGCGGGCCGTTGCACGGTCCGCCGGCGCCGCATTCGCCCGCCGCCTGTGGATACTGTATCTGTCGGCGGCCGGAGACCCGCCCATGTCGCTTCCCCTCGATCGTTCGCCGCCGTTCGGACGCCGCAGCGTCCGTCTCGACACGCTGATCCGCCTGCGCTGGCTCGCCGTCGCCGGCCAGACGGCGGCCGTCGTCTCCGTCGCCTTCGGCCTCGACTTTCCGGTGCAGATGGGCTGGTGCCTCGCGCTGATCGCGGTCTCGGCCTGGCTCAACCTGATCTTGCGCCTGCGCTACCCGCCGAGCCGGCGCTTCACCGCCCAGGTCACCGCGGTCCTGCTCGGCTACGACATCCTGCAGCTCGCCGCCCTGCTCTATCTGACGGGTGGCCTGCAGAACCCCTTCGCCTTCCTGCTGATCGCCCCGGTGATGATCTCGGCCACCGCCCTGCCGCCGCGCAAGACGCTGGCGCTCGGCGCGCTCGTGGTCATCGTCGCCACCCTGCTCGTCTTCTTCCACCAGCCGCTCCCCTGGTGGCCCGACGAGACACTGAGGATGCCCCTCCTCTACGTCGCCGGCGTCTGGGTGGCGCTGACCTCGAGCCTCGTGTTCATGAGCGTCTACGCCTTCCGCGTCTCCGAGGAGGCACGCCAGCTCGCCGATGCGCTCACCGCCACCGAGCTCGTGCTCGCCCGCGAGCAGCACCTGAACGCCCTCGACGGCATGGCGGCGGCCGCCGCCCACGAGCTCGGCACGCCGCTCGCCACCATCGCGCTCGTCGCCCGCGAGCTCGAGCGCGAGCTCGAGCCGGACGATCCGCGCGCCGAGGACGTCCACCTGCTGTCGACCCAGTCCGAGCGCTGCCGCGACATCCTCCGCAAGCTCACCTCGCTCGGCAACGATCCGGAAAGCCCGCTCGACCGCATGGCGGTAACGCAGCTCCTCGAGGAGATCGCCTCGCCGCACCGCGACTTCGGCGTCGCCATCGGCATCGAGCGCGCCGCCGGCATGCGCGGCGAACCGACCGTCACCCGCAATCCCGCCATCCTCTATGGCCTCGGAAACCTCGTCGAGAACGCCGTCGACTACGCCGAAACGGCCGTCGACATCACCGCCGAATGGACCGACGACACCATCGTCGTGACGGTGCGCGACGACGGGCCTGGCTTTGCGGTGGAGATCATCGAGCGCCTCGGCGACCCCTACGTCACCACCCGCGCCTCGCGGCCCGCCGGCGCCCGCGAGGAGACCGACGCCAGCGAGGCCGGCGGCCTCGGCCTCGGCTTCTTCATCGCCAAGACGCTGCTCGAGCGCACCGGCGCCAGCCTGTCGCTGACCAACCGCCCGTCGCCCGCGCATGGGGCCGTCGTGCGCGTCGCCTGGCCCCGCGACGCCATCGAAGTCGAGCGCACTGCGCGGCCGGACGGCGAGACCGCAAGAAGACTCGGCGTCGCAGGCGCTTCCCCCGGCGGGATCGACACCCTATAACGTCGGCAAATATTCGACGGGACGAAGGATCGAGTGATGGAGACGGCCGCCCCTGCCCCGAAGGCGGTCGGCGAGACGGCGACCGGCGCAGGCCGGCTGCTCATCGTCGACGACGACAAGGCGTTCGTGCAGCGACTGGCACGGGCGATGGAGAAGCGGGGCTTCGAGACGGACATCGCCGAATCGGTGGCCGAAGCGATCGCCAAGGTCGACGCCTCGCCCCCGGACTATGCCGTGGTCGACATGCGGCTCGGCGACGGCAACGGCCTCGACGTCGTCGAGCGCCTGCGCGAGCGGCGGCCGGAGGTGAAGATCATCGTGCTGACCGGCTACGGCAACATCGCCACCGCCGTCACCGCGGTGAAGCTCGGCGCCATCGACTACATCGCCAAGCCCGCCGACGCCGACGAGATCGTCGCGGCGCTGAACCGCGACCCGCACGACAAGGCGCTGCCGCCGGAAAACCCGATGTCGGCCGACCGGGTCCGCTGGGAGCACATCCAGCGCGTCTACGAGCTCTGCGACCGCAACGTCTCGGAGACCGCCCGGCGCCTGAACATGCACCGCCGCACCCTGCAGCGCATCCTGGCCAAACGCGCCCCGCGGTGAGGAGCGCGAGGGCGCGCCGAGGTAAGGGAACGGCGAGGCCGTTCTCTGCGGGTTTCTGCTGCCGGCTGCTGGTCTCTACTGCCGGCAGTCCGTCGGTAGAACTGCGCGACGCGCCTGAGGCTGCTGTCGCAAACCCTCCCGTCGCACACCCCTCCGCAGTCATTCCCGGCGTTGTGCCGGGAACCCATCCCTCTCCCGGCCTCGGCGCCGGTGATTTGGCCGGCGTTGCATGGGTTCCCGGCACAAGGCCGGGAATGACCCGAGATAGGGGGCCCCGCACGGCCCCCTCACCGCGACCGGCAGCGTCCCGTAACCGTCCGCTCGCGCGAGCCGTCGTCGTAGGCGATCGTTAGGTTGCCGGCGTTGCAGCCCATCGGCCGGCGCAAGCACTTCCCGCTAGTCGACTCCCCGGATTCCCGCGACCTCATCACCGGGGCTCATCTCGCTCACTTGCCTGTGGATTTGGCTGGCGACAGCCATCTGCGCCACGAGCGGCAGCTTCACCATGTTGGCTACGGAGATTTCTCCGCCCAGGACTGGCGGGATCTGAAAAGAGTAACATTCCCCCGGCTGCAAAGTTAACCCCGCCCTTCGCGCGCCGACCATTAGGCCCGTCAAGAACCACTCGTCCCGGAAATCCTTTTCGAGCATCAATATATCGAATGCGCCCATGTCAGGCGCGATCATCGACACTTCCGCATCCAGGGAAGGCGATAACAGCTTGATGCCCCCGGCCTTGTCTTCAAATACGATGTCGCCCAACGCCGAAGCAGCAATGATTGTGGTTTGATCCGGAAGCAGCCAAGCCCAAGCTTCGACGGCACGGGCAACATCGCTTGCGCTGGCGTCGAGGAAGATGATGTCCCCCTCCGGGTAGCCTGAACGGTCAAGCAGCCGGACGGCAGGAGCTATCCGATCCTCTGCGTCACAGGGCTGCCTGGGCGGGAGGAGCCTTTCTAGCCAGCGCTTGAGCATCTCGCCTTCCGGTGTCCCGCGTCTCGCCCTGCTGCCCCGCGCTACGCGCCCCAGTCGACGAGGCGTGCCCGCGACGGCATCTTCGCGGACTCAGCTATCGCGTTCCCGACAAGGACCACCCATGATGAGACGGATGGGGAGGGCAGCGTAGCCGTGGCCACCACCCCCGCCCCTCACCGCGACCGGCAGCGCCCCGTCACCGTGCGCTCGCGCGAGCCGTCGTCGTAGGCGACCGTCAGGTTGCCACCGTTGAGCTTGACGATGTTGCCGCGATACCAGGTGCCGCCGCCCTTCCAGTCGCACTCGACGCGGGTGCCGATCGACCAGTCGTAGCGCTTCACGAGCTTGCGCGGCAGCGTCTCGCGCGTGCCGTCGTCGTACTTGATGGTGACCTGACCGCCGCCGGCCTGCTGGACGACGCCGGGGAACCAGAACTTGCCACCCTGCCACCGCCCGAGCACCCAGTCGCCGCGGTCGAGGGCAAGCGCCGGCGTCGCCAGCACCAGTCCGAGCAGCAATCCCATCACGATGCGCTTGATCATAAAATCCCCCTGAATCAGCCGGCGCGCACCGTGATGCTTCGGCGGGCGCGGGTCAAATCACGGCCGCGCGCTCCGGCGGGCGCCGACCAGTGCCCGCACCCGGCCGCGCCGCGTGGACAAGGCTGGTCCCGCTCGTCTAGACAGGCGCGCCTGGGGCCGGGGGCTCGCGGAGAATCGGATGCTGCGCCGCCTCTACGACTGGACGATGAGCTTCGCCGGCCACCGTCATGCCAAGGCCGCCCTCGGCGTCATCTCGTTCTCCGAGAGCTCGTTCTTCCCGATCCCGCCCGACGTGCTGCTGATCCCGATGGTGCTCGCCGACCGGGCACGCGCCTGGGCGCTCGCCGCCTGGTGCACGATCACCTCCGTCCTCGGCGGCATGCTCGGCTACCTGATCGGCTATCTGCTCTATGATTCCGTCGGCACCTGGCTGATCGAGCTCTACGGCTATGGCGGCGAGGTCGAGGCGTTCCGCCACGCCTATGCCGAGTGGGGCGCCTGGATCATCCTCATCAAGGGCCTGACGCCGATCCCCTACAAGGTGGTCACGATCACGTCCGGATTTGCCGGCTACGACTTCCTGGCGTTCGTGGCGCTGTCGATCATCACGCGTGGGGCGCGCTTCTTCCTCGAGGCGGCGCTGCTGCGCCGCTACGGCGAGCCGATCCGCGCCTTCATCGAGCGGCGCCTGAAGCTCGTCACCACGATCGTCGCCCTGGTGCTGATCGGCGGCCTCGTGGCGGCGCGCTACCTGTTCTGAGGCCCCTTCGGGCCCGCGGAGGACACCGATGTCGACCACCCTCGCCGGCGAGAGCGCCCCCCGCGCCCGCTCCGGCCGCGCCGTGCCGGTGCTGGCCGGGGCGCTCGCCCTCGCCCTCGGCGTCGTCACCATTGCCACCGCCTGGGGCTTCCAGCTCATCGGCGGCTATGCCCCGTGTGCGCTCTGCCTCGAGCAGCGCGTGCCCTATTATGTCGGCCTGCCGCTGATCGCCGCCGGCCTGATCGCCCACCGCCTCGGTGCGCGCCTATCGGTGCTTCGCATCGCGCTGGTGCTCGCCGCTGGCGTCTTCGCCTACGGGCTGGCGCTCGGCGTCTACCAGGCCGGCGCCGAGTGGGCGTTCTGGCCCGGCCCGACGGACTGCGGCGGCGGCGTCGCCACCACCACGAGCGCCGGCAACCTGCTCGCCCAGATCCAGTCGACGAAGCTCGTCAGCTGCACCGAGGCCTCGTGGCGGATGTTCGGGCTGTCCTTCGCCGGCTGGAACGCCGTCGCCTCGGCAGCCCTCGTCCTCCTCACCCTCGCCGGCGCCTTCGTCGGCCTGCAGCGCCGGAGTGCCGCACAATGAGCATCCGCGTGCCGCGCGTGCCGGGCACCGCCTTCGCCTGGAGCGAACGCCTGGCGCCGGGTCTCGACGACCTCGCGGCGCTGGCCGCCGAGGCCTTCGCCGCGCTGCCGGAGGACTTCCGGCGGCTCGCCGGCGACATCACCTTCCGCGTCGACGAGTTTCCCGACGCCGAGGCGCTGGAGGCGGTCGGTCTCGAGAGCGAGTTCGACCTCCTCGGCCTGTTCGTCGGCGTCGGCATGGCCCACGACGCCGCCGTGCTGCCGACGGGGCGGATGCCCAACCACATCTGGCTCTACCGCCGCCCCATCCTCGACTACTGGGCGGAGCACGAGGAGACGCTGGGCGCCATCGTCACCCACGTCCTCGTCCACGAGATCGGCCACCATTTCGGCCTGTCGGACGACGACATGGAGGCGATCGAGGCGGGCGACTGAACCACCCGCCTCGTTGGCAACCGGCCTGCTTGCCGGCCCCTACTTCCCGGCCTTGGCCGCGTTCGCCCGCTCGATCGCCTCGACGATCATCTGCTCGGCGATGTCGACGCCAGCCCACTTGACGATCTTCACCCACTTGCCGGGCTCGAGATCCTTGTAGTGCTCGAAGAAGTGCTCGATCTGCTTGATCGTGATCTCCGGCATATCCTCGTAGGAGCGCACCTTCTCGTAGCGGAGCGTCAGGTGGTTCGACGGCACGGCGATGACCTTCTCGTCGCCGCCCTTCTCGTCTTCCATGATCAACACGCCGATCGGGCGGCAGTTGATGATGGCGCCGGGGATGATCGCCCGCGTGCTCGCCACCACCACGTCGATCGGGTCGCCGTCGTCCGACAACGTGTGCGGGACGAAGCCGTAATTCCCTGGATAGCGCATCGGCGTGTAGAGGAAGCGGTCGACGACCAGCGCGCCGGCCTCCTTGTCCATCTCGTACTTGATCGGCTCGCCGCCGACGGGCACCTCGACGATGACGTTGATGTCCTTGGGCGGCTTGTTGCCGGTGGCAACGGCGTCGATACGCATCAAAGATCCTCGCCTGAAGTCGGTGTCGGGGTCTGTCGGCGGCACGGCGCCCGGGCGCGTGCGCCGCACAATGGCCGTGCGCGTCTAGCGCACGTTCCGCTACGGGGCAATTCGCCGTCCGGTTCGCCGCCGAGATGTCGCACGCGGGCGGCCGCCGCCGCGCGCCCTCAGCCCCGCGCCGGCGCCCACCCGAAGGCGAGCTTCGGCAGGATGCTCTCGCCGATGCGGTCCATCGAGCGGCCGACGGCGCGGCCGCCGAGCGAGGTGTAGAAGCGCACCGCCGGCTCGTTGTCGGCGAGCGCCCAGACGACGACGCTGCGCCGTCCCTGCGCCGCGAGCTCCTGCTTCGCCGAGGCGAAAAGCGCGCGGCCGAAGCCAAGCCCCTGGTACTCCGGCCGGAGATATATCTCGTAGATCTCGCCGCGGAAGGGCAGCGCCCGCGCCCGGCTCTGGCCGTAGGTGACGTAGCCCGCCACCTCGCGGCCGTGCTCGAGCAGCATCACCGGCACGCGGCGACGGATCGCCCGCTCCCACCAGTTCGGCCCGCGCCGGGCGATCATCCGCTCGAGCTCGGTGCCGGGCAGGATGCCGCGATAGGCGGTGCGCCAGGCGGAATCGTGCACGTCGGCGACCGCGCCCGCATCGTCGGGCGACGCACGTCTGATCGCGAGGGCGCCGGTCTTCATGGGGGAAGATTACGGTGCGTCGCGGCAGCGGGTAAAGAGGCATGGCGATGGGGACCGAAAGCGGGAGATGTCCATGCCGAGCCGCGATGTCGGAACCGCCCTCGTTACCGGTGCCTCGAGCGGCATCGGCCGCGAGATCGCCCGCATTCACGCCGCCCGCGGTGGCGATCTCGTGCTCGTCGCCCGCCGCGCCGACCGGCTTGCGGCTCTCGCGGCCGAACTCGAAGCCGCGCACGGCATCCGCGTGCTGACCGTCCCGCTCGACCTCACCGCCCCCGGGGCCGTCGATACGCTCGCCGAAACCATCGAATCACATGGGCTCGCTGTCGACGTGCTCGTCAACAACGCCGGCTTCGGCGGCGGCGGCGCCTTCGATGCCCGCCCGGCGGGCCTCGACGCGGCGATGGTGCGGCTCAACGCCGAGGTGCCGGTGGCGCTCTGCCGGCGCTTCCTGCCGGCGATGCGGGCGCGCGGCCGTGGCCGCGTCCTCAACGTCGCCTCGATCGTCGCCTTCGCGCCTGGCCCCGGCATGGCCGTCTACGCCGCCTCGAAGGCCTTCCTGCTGTCGTTCTCGGAGGCGCTGTCGGAGGAGCTCGCCGGCTCAGGCGTCACCGTCACCGCCTTCTGCCCGGGCCTCACCGCCACCGAATTCCACAGCGCCGCCGGCTACGTCGCCGACGGCCGCACCATCCCCGGTGGCCACGATGCCCGCATGGTCGCCGAGGCCGGCTACGCCGCGATGCTCGCCGGCCGCCGCATCGCCTTCGCCGAGACGACGACTGCCGTCGCCTCGGTGGTGCCGCGGCTGCTGCCACGCCGCCTCGTCACGGCCCTGGTGGGCTCGATGGTGCGGCGGCGGAAGACCTGACGGGGAAGCTCTGTCCGCGACGCCGCGCGCACCCCTGAAAGCAGAACGGCGGCCACTGGGGCCGCCGTCCAAAGTCTCCGGGTCTTTCCGACAGAAGCCGCAGCTTAGGCCGCGTCGGTTTCCTTGCGGCGGTCGGCGCGCTTGCGCTCGTTCGGGTCGAGCAGCGCCTTGCGCAGGCGGATCGAGTCGGGCGTCACCTCGACGAGCTCGTCGTCCTGGATGTAGGCGAGCGCCTTTTCCAGCGTCATGCGGATCGGCGGCGTCAGCCGCACCGCCTCGTCCTTACCGGCCGAGCGGACGTTGGAGAGCTGCTTGCCCTTCATGACGTTCACTTCGAGGTCGTTCGTCCGCGTGTGCTCGCCGACGATCATGCCCTCGTAGACCTTCCAGCCCGGCTCGATCATCATCGGCCCGCGATCCTCGAGGTTCCACAGGGCGAAGGCGACGGCGACACCGCCACCATTGGAGATCAGCACGCCGTTGGTGCGTCCGGGGATGTCGCCCTTGTGCGGCGCATAGCCGTGGAACAGCCGGTTCATGATGGCCGTGCCGCGGGTGTCCGACAGGAGCTCCGACTGGTAGCCGATCAGCCCGCGCGTCGGCGCGTGGAAGACGAGCCGCATGCGCCCGCCACCCGACGGCCGCATCTCAATCATGTCGGCGCGCCGCTCGGAGAGCTTCGACACCACCGCGCCGGCGTGCTCCTCGTCGACGTCGATGATGACTTCCTCGATCGGCTCGAGCAGCGAGCCGTCCTCGGCCTTCTCGAAGACGACGCGCGGACGGCCGACGGTGAGCTCGAAGCCCTCGCGCCGCATCGTCTCGATCAGGATGGCGAGCTGAAGTTCGCCGCGACCGGCCACCTCGCAGGAATCGCGGTCGGCCCCTTCCGTCACCTTCAGCGCGACGTTGCCCTCCGCCTCGCGGAACAGCCGGTCCTTGATCACGCGGCTCTGCACCTTGTCACCTTCGGTGCCGGCGAGCGGGCCGTCATTGATGCGGAAGGTCATCGACAGCGTCGGCGGATCGATCGGCTGCGCCGCCACCGGGGTCGTTACCGAGGGCTCGCACAGCGTGTCGGCCACCGTCGCCGTCGTCATGCCGGCGATCGCCACGATGTCGCCGGCCTGGGCCTCGTCCACCGGCACGCGCTCGAGGCCGCGGAAGCCGAGCACCTGGGTGATGCGGCCGGTCTCGATCTGCTTGCCGTCGCGCGACAGCGCCTTGATCGCCATGTTCGGCTTCGCCGTGCCCGAGAGCACGCGGCCCGTCAGGATGCGGCCGAGGAAGGGGTTCGATTCGATCGTCGTGGCCAGCAGGCGGAACGGCCCGACGTCCACCGTCGGCGCCGGCACGTGCTTCAGCACGAGGTCGAGCAGCGGGCCGATGTCGACCTGCGGCCCTTCCGGCGATTCCGCCATCCAGCCGTTCTTGGCCGAACCGTAGAGGATCGGGAAGTCGAGCTGCTCGGCGCTCGCGTCCAGGGCCGAGAACAGGTCGAAGATCTCGTTCAGCACCTCGTCCGGACGGCTGTCCGGCTTGTCCACCTTGTTGATGGCGACGATCGGCCGGAGGCCCACCTTGAGGGCCTTCGACAGCACGAACTTCGTCTGCGGCATCGGCCCTTCGGCCGCGTCGACGAGGATGATGGCGCCGTCGACCATGTTGAGGATGCGCTCGACCTCGCCGCCGAAGTCGGCGTGGCCCGGCGTGTCGACGATGTTGATGCGCGCGCCCTTCCAGGCGACCGAGGTCACCTTGGCGAGGATGGTGATGCCGCGCTCACGCTCGAGATCGTTCGAGTCCATCGCGCGCTCCGCGACGCGCTGGTTGTCGCGGAAGGTGCCCGACTGCTGCAGCAGCTTGTCGACCAGCGTGGTCTTGCCGTGGTCGACGTGGGCGATGATGGCGATGTTGCGAATGTCCATGAAAACACCAAAAGGCGGGCCCGGGGATGCGTCGGGTCCGCTGCCTGTTTTGCGGCGCAATATAACCATCGGCGACCGTCGGGCAATGGCCGTGTGGAGCCATTGCCGCAACCAACCGTCGCAGGACGTGCAGCGAGGCGCACAGGGTGCCGCCACGAGACGGATCCGGCCGCCCGTCGTCGTGCTGCGCTGCGGCTTTACAAATGCCGCTGCCGGGCGTGGAATTGGAATAATCCGAAAACGGAAAGCCGAGGGAGGGGAACCCCGTGTGCCGCATCTTCGCCGGTCAGGATCCGGCCTCCTATGAAGGCCAGACGCGCTCGATCCGCCTCAATGGCCACTCCACCTCGATCCGCCTCGAGGCCGCCTTCTGGGCGATGCTCGAGGAGATCGCCGCGAGCCAGGGCATGAGCGTCGCCCGCTTCGCCTCTACCCTGCACGACGAGGTGCTGGAACTGCACGGCGAGGTCTCGAACTTCGCCTCGCTGCTCCGCTGCACCTGCCTCGTCTACGCGACCGAGCTGCGGACGCGGCCCGCCTGTTCGGGTGAGGCTGCGCCGGCCCACACGGCCGCGAGCGGCTCACCCCGCTCCATGCCGGCGCTCGTCGCCGCCGAATAGCCGACGACGCCCGACGGCGCCGCCGTTCCGCCCGAGCAAAGATCGGCCGGCATCGTCTCCGGCCCTGTAGTAGCGACCTACCACCCGCCCCCCGCCGCGCTCGGCTACCGTTTTCGGACGATGCCGGAGCGGGGACCAGGATGCGGCTGCGGGTGAGGACTTCGGGCACCGACCGGTCGGCCACGGCCTGCCGGCGCGTCGCGGCGCGCCGGTCGCCGGCCGCCGTCCTCCGATCGCATCCGCCCGGCGCCGCCGGGCTCGTTCCGTCGTTCCAGTAGCAGAGGAGTCCGCCGCCGATGGCCAAGGCGATCCATTCGATGATCCGGGTGTTCGAAGAGGCCCGCTCGGTCGAGTTCTACGACAAGGCATTCGGGCTGAAGGTCGCGGACCGCTTCGACTTCGGCGGCTTCGTGCTGATCTACCTGCGCAGCCCCGATGCCGACTTCGAAGTCGAGCTCACCGTCAACAAGGACCGTTCCGAGCCGTACCAGCTCGGTGACGGCTACGGCCACATCGCCTTTGTCGTCGACGACCTCGACGCCGAGCACGCCCGCTTCGAGCGCCTCGGCCTGTCGCCGAAGCCGGTGAAGGAGATGGGCTTCGAAGGCAAACCCCTCGCCAAGTTCTTCTTCGTCGACGATCCCGACGGCTACAAGATCGAAGTCCTGCAGCGGCGCGGCCGCTACACCTGAGCCAGCGCAGTACAAAAGATAATAAAACAAAAGAAAATATCCGAGGAAACCGAGGAGGAACACGAGATGGAGACGCAGACACGGCCGCGGCTGTCGCGGCGTGATCTCTTGAAGTCGTTCGGCGCGGCGGCGGTGGTGGTGAGCTCCGGCGTGCTCGTCCATCCCGGCGAGGGCTGGGCGGTGGAGGCGACGGCCCTGAAGCCGGAGACGATGCGCACGCTCGTCAAGATGGCGCGCGACGTCTACCCGCACGACCAGGTGCCGGACCGCTTCTACGCCGTGGCGATGAAGTCGTTCGACACCCAGGCGGCGAGCGACGCCGCCTTCAAGGCAATGGTGGAGGACGGCGTCGTCGCCCTCGACACGCTGGCGAACGCCAAGCAGGGCGTCGCCTATGTCGACGTCGGCTGGGAGGCCGACCGCGTCGCGCTGCTGCGCGAGATCGAGGACGGGACCTTCTTCCAGAAGGTGCGCGGCAACCTCGTCACCGGCCTCTACAACAACGAGGAGGTGTGGCCGATCTTCGGCTACGAGGGCGAATCCGCCGGCAAGGGCGGCTACATCGACCGCGGCTTCGACGACATCGCCTGGCTCTGACGCCGGCGCGTCCGTCCCCTCCCCGTCTCACGCAACGAACCAGAAATTCCCCGGAGGAAGCCCCATGGCAGCCCCATTCTCGCAGGACGACGACAGCGTCGTCGTCATCGTCGGCTCCGGTGCCGGCGGCGGCACGCTCGGCACCGACCTCGCCCGCCAGGGCATCAAGACCGTCATCCTCGAGGCCGGCAAGCGCGTCGAGATGGACGATTTCGTCAACAACGAGTGGCAGAGCTTCGTCGACATCTCCTGGCTCGACCCGCGCACCACCTCGGGCAGCTGGCGGGTGGCGAAGGACTTTCCCGGCCTGCCGGCGTGGATCGTCAAGGCGGTCGGCGGCTCCACCATCCACTGGGCGGGCGCGTCGCTGCGCCTGCAGCCGCACGAGTTCCAGGCGCTCACCACCTACGGCCACGTGCCGGGCGCCAACCTGCTCGACTGGCCGATCACCCGCGAGGAACTCGACCCCTACTACGCCCGCGCCGAGGACCGCATGGGCGTGACGCGCACCAACGGCATCGCGGGCCTGCCTGGCAACAACAACTACAAGGTCTTCGCCAAGGGCGCCGAGACGGTCGGCTACAAGGACTTCTCCACCGGCCGCATGGCGATCAACTCCGCCGAGCGTGACGGCCGCGGCGCCTGCCAGCAGATCGGCTTCTGCTTCCAGGGCTGCAAGTCGGGGGCGAAGTGGTCGACGCTGATCGCCGAGATCCCGAAGGGGGAGGCGACCGGCAATCTCGAGGTGCGGCCCGAGAGCCAGGTGCTGAAGATCGAGCACGACGCCTCCGGCAAGGTCACCGCCGTCGTCTATGCCGATGCGAACGGTGTCGAGCAGCGCCAGAAGGCCCGCGTCGTCTGCGTCGCCGGAAACTCCATCGAGAGCCCGCGGCTCTTGCTGAACTCCGCTTCGTCGATGTTCCCCGACGGACTCGCCAACTCCTCCGGCCAGGTCGGGCGCAACTACATGCGCCACCTCACCGGCTCGGTCTACGGCGTCTTCGAGAAGCCGGTGCACATGTACCGCGGCACGACGATGGCCGGCATCATCTCCGACGAGGTGCGCAACGACCCGAGCCGCGGCTTCGTCGGCGGCTACGAGATGGAGACCCTGGCGCTCGGCCTGCCCTTCATGGCCGCCTTCCTCGATCCCGGCGCCTGGGGACGCGACTTCACCTCGGCGCTCGACGGCTACTCGCGCATGGCCGGCATGTGGATCGTCGGCGAGGACATGCCGCAGGAGACGAACGCCATCACCCTGCACCCGACGGAGAAGGACAAGTTCGGCCTGCCGGTGCCGAACGTGAACTTCGACGACCACCCGAACGACATCGCCATGCGCGACCACGCCTACAAGGCCGGCCGCGCGGTCTACGAGGCCGTCGGGGCGACGCGCACCTTCCCGACGCCGCCCTACCCCTCGACGCACAATCTCGGCACCAACCGGATGAGCGAGAAGCCGCGCGACGGCGTCGTCAACAAGTGGGGCCAGTCCCACGACATCCCCAACCTCTTCGTCTCCGACGGCAGCCAGTTCACCACCGGCGGCGCCGAGAACCCGACGCTGACGATCGTGGCGCTCGCCACCCGCCAGGCCGAGTACATCGCCGACCAGATGGGCAAGAACGCCATCTGAGGCCCGGCACCATCTGAGGCCCCGGGGCGTGGCGGCACACCGCCGCCACGCCCCTCCCCTTTCCCGTTGCCTCGATTGACCCCCTCCCCCGGCGTTTGCTATACATTTGTATAGTTACAGCTCGGCTGCACCGGCGGGTTCGCCGCGGCGGGAGGAATCGTCATGACGGAAGCGGCGTTCGCGCGGACCCTGTCGCGTCACGGGGCGGGATCCAACACCGGGATTGCTGCCTCCGACGACACCAGCCTGCCGGCCTGGCTCTATACCGACGACGAGTTCTTCGAGGTCGAGAAGGAGGCTGTGTTCCGCCCCTCCTGGCAGGTGGTCTGCCATCTGAACGACATCCCGAAGGTCGGCGACTTCCACACCTTCGACTTCCTCGGCGAGATGATCGTCGTGGTGCGCGGCGAGGACGACCGCATCCGCGGCTTCCACAATGTCTGCCGCCACCGCGCCGCCCGCATCGTCGACGGCCCCTCCGGCAACTGCGGCGGCCGCCTCAACTGCCCCTATCACGCCTGGAGCTACGGCCTCGACGGCAAGCTCCTCGGCATTCCCCAGCGGGCGAGCTTCGAGGGCATGGACCCGGCGAAGCACGGGCTCGCGCCGGTCGAGCTCGAAGTCTTCTTCGGCTTCATCTTCGTCCGGCTGGAGGGCGGCGGCCCGAGCGTCGCCGAGATGATGAAGCCCTATGCCCACGAGCTCGAGCCCTACCGGATGGAGGAACTCGTGCCGTTCGGCCGCGTGACGCTGCGCCCGCGCACCGTCAACTGGAAGAACGTCGCGGACAACTATTCCGACGGCCTGCACATCACCGTCGCCCATCCCGGCCTGACGCGGCTGTTCGGCAAGGGCTACGGCATCGAGGCGGAGGACTGGGTCGACAAGATGTGGGGGCAGCTGCGCGACCAGCCGTCGAGCAACCGCTCCGAGCGCGCCTACCAGCGTTTCATGCCCGACGTCGCCCACCTGCCGGCGGAGCGCAAGCGGCTGTGGACCTACTTCAAGCTCTGGCCGAACGTCGCCTTTGACATCTACCCGGACCAGATCGACTTCATGCAGTTCATCCCGATCTCGCCGACCGAGACGATGATCCGCGAGATCGCCTATGCGCTCCCCGACGAGCGCCGCGAGATGAAGGCGGTGCGCTATCTCAACTGGCGCATCAACCGGCAGGTCAATGCCGAGGACACCGACCTCATCAACCGCGTCCAGGCCGGCATGGGCTCGTCGAGCTACACCGTCGGCCCGCTCGGCTCCGGCGAGGTCTGCCTCAAGAACTTCACCCGCAAGATGCGGGCGCTGATCCCCGAGACGCGCCTCGACCGCAAGCCGGCGCGGGGCTGGAGCATGCATCGGGCAGCCGTGCTCGGCTGATCCTCTCGACGTTTTCGGCGACACTCTCGGGACAGGTGGGCGGTCCATGACCGACGCGGTGATCATCGGCGGCGGCCACAACGGGCTCGTCTGCGCCTACTACCTCGCCTCCGCCGGCCTGAAGGTGACGGTGCTGGAGCGCCGCGGCGTCGTCGGCGGCGCGGCGGTGACCGAGGAGTTCCACCCCGGCTTCCGCAACTCGGTCGCCGCCTACACGGTGTCGCTCCTCAACCCCAAGGTCATCCGCGACCTCGACCTTTCCCGCCACGGCCTCAAGGTCGTCGAGCGGCGGATGTCGAACTTCCTGCCGCTCGAAGACGGCGGCCACTTCTGCGTCGGCCCCGGCCGCACGAAGGCGGAGGTCGCCCGCTTCTCGGCGAAGGACGCCGCCCGCCTCGACGCGTATGGCGAGCGGCTCGACATCGTCGCCGACCTCCTGCGCGACCTCGTGCTGGAAACGCCGCCGAACGTGGTGGAAGGCGGCTGGCTGTCGGCGCTGCCGGAGCTGATCAAGGCGGGCAAGATCGGCAACCGCATGCGCGGGCTCGACCTCACGATGCGCCGCGAGCTCCTGGAGATCTTCACCAAGTCCGCCGGCGACTATCTCGACGGCTGGTTCGAGAGCGCCCCCATCAAGGCGGCCCTCGGCTTCGACGGCGTCGTCGGCGCCTATGCGAGCCCCTACACCCCCGGCACCGCCTACGTGCTCCTCCACCACTGCTTCGGCGAGGTGAACGGCAAGAAGGGCGTCTGGGGCCACGCCATCGGCGGCATGGGGGCGATCACCCAGGCGATGGCGCGGGCCTGCGCCGAGAAGGGCGTCGACATCCGCGTCGATGCCGGCGTCCGCGAGGTGATCGTCGAGAAGGGCCGCGCCGTCGGCGCCGTGCTGTCGGACGGCACGAGCATCCGCGCGCCGATCGTCGTCTCCAACCTCAACCCGACGCTGACCTTCGGCAAGCTGGTCGATCCCGCCGTGCTGCCGGAGGATTTCCGCCGCCGCATCAGCGGCTGGCGCAACGGCTCCGGCACCTTCCGCATGAACGTCGCGCTGTCGGAGCTGCCGAGCTTCGCCTGCCTGCCGGGGCGGACGGTGGCCGACCACCACACCGCCGGCATCATCATGGCGCCGAGCCTCGCCTACATGGACCGCGCCTACCTCGACGCCCGCACCCACGGCTGGTCGAAGGCGCCGATCGTCGAGATGCTGATCCCCTCGACGCTCGACGACGGCCTCGCTCCGCCGGGCCAGCACGTCGCCAGCCTGTTCTGCCAGCACGTCGCGCCGCAGCTCCCCAACGGAGCCTCGTGGGACGACCACCGCGACGAGGTCGCCGACCTGATGATCGCCACCGTCGACCAGGCGGCGCCGGGCTTCGCGGCCTCGGTGCTCGGCCGGCAGATCATGAGCCCGCTCGAGCTCGAGCGCACCTTCGGGCTCGTCGGCGGTGACATCTTCCACGGCCAGCTCGGCCTCGACCAGATCTTCTCCGCCCGCCCCGTGCTCGGCAATGCCGACTACCGGGCGCCGCTGCCCGGCCTCTACATGTGCGGCTCCGGTACCCATCCGGGCGGCGGCGTCACCGGCGCACCCGGTCACAACGCCGCCCGCGAGATCCTGCGCGACCGCAAGCGCTGAGGTCCGTCGCCGCCGCATCCGATCGCCGATCGGCGCTCGCCTTCGTGGCGATTGCACGCTAGAGGCGTTCGGGAGCGTCGCCGCGGCGGCGCCGTCCGCCGAGCGACGGGGTGCCCTCCTGCCCGCGACCTTGCCCCCATGACCGTGCGCGCGCGCATCTTCGCCTTCGAGGCGATCGTCGTCGTCGGCGCGGTGCTGATGGTGGCGGTGATGGTGTTCACGCTGCGCATCACCGACGACTTCGTCGAGCGCATCGACGGCGTGCATCGCCGCTTCGAGGCGATCGCCATGCTGGACGGCCACGCCAACAACTACGCCGAGCAGATCGCCGAGGTGCTGCTGCTCGGCTCCGAGCAGATGGCCGACTTCGAGCAGGCGCGCCGGCAGATGGACGAGGCGTTCGCGCTGCTCGCCGAGGTGACGCGGGCGGAGGTCTCGACCTTCAACAGCGTCGAGGAGGTGCGTCGCGAGCTCTCCGACGTCGAGGAACTGGCGACGCTGCGCGAGCTCTACCGCGCGATCGACCGGGCGGCCGAGCAGGTGTTCGGGCTGAAGGCGGAAGGCCGCATGGACGCCGCCGTCGAGGTCTTCCGCCGCGACGTCGAGTACCGCCTCGCCAACGACTTCGAGAACCAGATCGAGGCGGCGCTGCAGGACGAGCGCGACGAGGTGGCGGGCGAGCTCGCCGACGTCCGCCGCATGCAGAACCGGCTGTTCATCGGCGCGGGCGTCTTCTCGGCGATCGCGCTGATCGCCGGCGGCGCGCTCGGCTGGGTGCTGAGCCGCTCGATCGTCGGCCCGGTCGGGCGGCTCGCCGCCGGTGCCGCGGCTGTCGCCCGCGGCGAGCTCGACCACCGCGTCGCCGTCACCGGCAACAACGAGTTCACGGCGCTGGCCAGGAGCTTCAACGAGATGGCCCGCGCGCTGGAGGCTCAGCGCGCCGGCCTCGTCGCCGCGCGCGACCGGCTGGAGGCGGAGGTCGAGCAGCGCACCGGCGAGCTCCGCCGCGCCAACGAGAAGCTCACCGACATCGACCGTCGCCGCGCCCGCTTCCTCGCCGACGTCAGCCACGAACTGCGCACGCCGCTCACCATCCTGCGCGGCGAGGCGGAAGTGGCGCTGCGCGGCAGCGCCGACGCGCATGCCTATCAGGAGACGCTGAGGCGCATCCAGATGCTCGCCGTCGACATGGGGCGCCTCCTCGGCGACCTTCTCGCCTTCGCCGGCTCCGAGGACGGGGACCTGCCGCTGGCGCGCCAGCCGGTCGATGTCGGCGGCCTCCTCGTGCTCGCCGGCGAGGAAGGGCGCACGCTCGCCGACCCGCGCGCCATCGCCATCGACGTCGAGCCACCAGGGGTTCCTATTGTCGTCGAAGCCGACCCGCAGCGCCTCAAGCAGGTTCTCCTCATCGGCATCGACAACGCGGTGAAGTACGCCCCCGAGGGCTCCACCGTGACGCTGGCGGCGCGGGCGGCCGACGTGGGCGTCGAGATCACCGTCACCGACGAGGGCGAGGGCGTGCCGGAGGCGGAGCGGCCTTTCGTCTTCGAGCGCTTCTACCGCGGCGAGGACGGCGAAGGTCGCGCCGTCGCCGGCCTCGGCATCGGCCTGTCGATCGCCAAGACGCTGGTCGAGCGCCATGGTGGCCGTCTGACGCTCGAGGACGGGGCGCCACGCGGCGCGGTGCTGAGGATCGTGCTGCCGGCAGCCGGCGGGAGGGTGGCGTGAGGATCCTGCTCGTCGAGGACGACCGCCGCATCGTCGAGTTCCTGAAGCGCGGGCTCGTCGCCGAGGGCTTCCAGGTGGCGGTGGCCGAGGACGGGCGGGCGGCGCTGTCGCGCATCCGCACCGAGAGCTTCGAGCTCGTCATCCTCGACCGCATGCTGCCCTATGTGGACGGCCTCGAGGTCTGCCGGCTGGTGCGCGCCGAGCGCCGGCCGGTGCTGATCCTGATGCTCACCGCCAAGCACGAGTTGCAGGACAAGGTCGAGGGCCTGCTCGGCGGCGCCGACGACTACCTGACGAAGCCCTTCGCTTTCGACGAACTGCTCGCCCGCATCGCCGCGCTGCGCCGGCGGCTGCCCGGCGAGGCGGCGGGCGACGGGGTGCTGCGCGTCGGCCCGCTCGAGCTCGACCCGGCGACGCACCGCGCCACCCGCGACGGCCGCGAGCTCGCCCTCACCGTGCGCGAGTTCGGCCTGCTGCAGTACCTGATGCAGCACGCCGACAAGGTGGTGAGCCGGCAGCGACTGCTGAACAGCGTCTGGGAATACAGCTTCGAGCCCGGCACCAAGGTGGTCGACGTCTACATCCGCTACCTGCGCAAGAAGATCGACACCGAGGGCGGCTCGCTGATCCGCACCGTGCGCGGCGTCGGCTACCAGCTCACCGCCACGCCGGCGCCCCTCGACGAGGCCTGAGGCCCGGGCACGCGAGACCGGGGCGGAAACCATCCCAGCGCCCGCGAGACGGGGCGCGCGCGTCTCTCCAACATCTAATCCCTCTCTTACCGACCTCTAACCGTGCCTTCCCATATGCCCTCCTGACGGCCAGAGCGGCCGGCTGCTCCCCCGGGCGGCGAACGAGCGAGGGTTTATGCGATGGCGCTATCCGACAGCTTCCTGGTCGACGACGAGCTCGACCTTCTGGCCCCGGTGATCCCGACGGCCTCCGTCTACCAGCCGATGTCCTCCGACATCGAGGCGATGGCGGCGATCCGCGGCACCAACGGCAACGACGAGATCGACGGCACCTTCGGCCACGACAAGATCAAGGGCCTCGGCGGCAACGACGAGATCGACGGCGAGCGCGGCAACGACAAGCTGTTCGGCAACGACGGCAATGACGAGCTCGACGGCGACGTCGGCAAGGACAAGCTCAATGGCGGCAAGGGCAACGACGAGCTCGACGGCGGCGCCGGCAACGACAAGCTGATCGGCGGCAGCGGCTCCGACCTGTTCATCTTCGACGACCGCGACGGCAACGACGTCATTCAGGACTTCTCCGGCCAGGACCGCATCGAGATCGACGTCAACGGCGTGCGCGATTTCAACGACCTGACCATCCGCAACAACAAGGACGGCGACGCCGTCGTCAGCTGGGGCGACCCGGACTCCTCGATCACCCTGATCGACGTGGCGAAGAGCAAGCTCGGCACCAGCGACTTCTTCTTCGACGACTGACCGGCATCGACGGGACCGGGCGGCGCGGGAGCCGCCCGGCAGGAAGAACGGGCGGCGCGGGGGCCGCCCGGCACCTCGACCCCTCACGACCGGCCGTCCCGGCGATCATTCCTCGCCCGGACGGCCGCGGTGTTTCTTGATGGTGCCGCGGGCGGATTTCGTCTCGAGGCGCCGCTTCTTGGAGGCGAGCGTCGGCCGCGTCTTGCGCCTGGGTGGCGGCGGCGGCTCTGAGGCCTTCTCGATCAGTGCCGCGAGCCGTGCCCGCGCATCGGCGCGGTTGCGCTCCTGGGTGCGGTGGCTGCGGGCGTTGATGATGAGGACGCCGTCCTGCGTCAGCAGATGACCGCCGAGGACGAGCAGCCGGTCGCGCACCCGCTCCGGCAGCGACGGCGAGCGCGCCACGTCGAAGCGCAGCTCCACCGCCGTCGAGACCTTATTGACGTTCTGTCCGCCCGGCCCCGCCGCCAGCACGAAGCGCTCGGTGAGTTCGCCTTCATCGAGGTCGATCTTCGGTGTGATCTGAATGCGCGCCACGGAACTGCCCTCCGCAGCCGGAGCCGGCCCACGGTCGCGGCCTGAGTAGCGAGGCACGGCGGCCGGCGCAACGGCGCGGGGCCCCGGACACTGGAACACCTGAGGGCGGGGCCAGGCGTCCTGCGACGGCGCTCGGCGCCCGTCTCCGGTTGCAGCGCAGGACGCCAATAAAAATCGAATAAAATGGAACATTGCTAGAATAATTGCGTTACAACGCGCGAGACGTTTTATCGTTCCAAAAATATAAATTATGCCGATTTTAGATTATTTCCCTGCTTTATCGGGATTCTTGCCGCAAGATCGACTTGACTAAATTTTGGTCATATCCCATCTGCGCTCGGCATTGCATGGGTCACGCCGGGGTATCGCGTCCTTGTGCGGGCATTATCGATTTTCCGCAACCGGACTTGCTGTCAGCGTCAACTGGGGGACTGCTGAATGAGGGATGCCATGCTGGACGGCGGCTTCGCAGTCGCCGTCATCGATGCACTCACCTCCCACATCTGCGTCGTGGACCGGGACGGCGTCATCGTCGCGGTGAACCAGACGTGGAAGGATTTCACCGCGGCCAATTCCAACGGCAAGACGATCGACCACATCGGCGTCAGCTATCTCGACGTCTGCCGATCCTCGACGGGGCTCGCCGCGCTCGAGGCGCCGGAATTTCTGAAGGGGCTGCGGGCCGTGCTGCGGGGCGACGACGAGCTCTTCCAGATCGAGTACCCCTGTCACTCCCCGACGGAACTGCGCTGGTTCCTGGCGCGCGTCAGCCCCCTGCGCCGCCGGGACTCCCCGGTGACCGAAGGGGCGGTCGTCTCCCACATGAACATCACCGACCGAAAGCTCGTCGAACTGGACGTCGCCCGTCTGGCGGCGACGGATGCCCTGACGGGCATTCCGAACCGCCGCTTCTTCGACGAGTTCTCGGCGATCGAGTTCTCGCGCGTGCAGCGGTTCGGTGAGCCGCTGTCCGTGCTGATGATCGACCTCGATCATTTCAAGGTCATCAACGACGAGAACGGCCACCCTGCCGGAGACGAGGTGCTCCGCAAGGTCGCGATGGTCGGCTTCCATGTGCTGCGCGCCTGCGATGCGCTGGCGCGCATCGGGGGAGAGGAATTCGTCTGCCTGCTGCCCGGCACGGACGCCGCGGGGGCTCGGGTCGCGGCCGAGAAGCTGCGGCTGGAGATCGAGCAGCTGTCGATCAAGGTCGGCCAGGACACGCTGAGCGTCACGGCGAGCATCGGCGTCGGCGCCGTCTGCCCCGGCGATACCTCCATCTCCGACGCCATGCGGCGCGCCGACGAAGCCCTCTACCTCGCCAAGTCCGCCGGCCGGAACTGCGTCCGTGTTCAGCCCGACTGCACGACGGAGCACCCGTCCCCGGCTTGAGGCGGCGAGCGAGGTCGATCGCAACAGCGACGCTGGAACCATCCCGCCGGCTCCGCCGTTCTTATACCGAGCGCAACGGGGCGCGTTTTTCGAGAGGAGTTTTGATCATGGGTAGCACTGGCGACAAGGTCAAAGGGATGACCAACGAGGCCGTCGGCAACGTCAAGCAGGCCGCTGGCCGCGCCATGGACAATCCGAAGATGGAAGTCGAAGGCGCGCTGCAGGAGCGCAAGGGCGAAGCTCAGCAGCTGAAGGGCGATGCCAAGGACGCGATCAAGAAGACTGTCGACCGCGCCTGATGAACATCCGGATCGAATGATCCGCGAAGGGGCCATCGGAGAAATCCGGTGGCCCTTTTTCGTATGGGGCGCCCGTGCCGTTGCACTCGGCCGGGGCGGCGACCGTGCAAGCGGGCGCCTCTCCCGATCCTGTCCGCCCTCAGGCGCGCACGCGTGGCTCCACCGCCCCGGCGAGCAGCGCATCGACGAACGCCTCGACGATGCGGATCGCCTCTTCGGCCGAGAACGTCGTCGGGTCGAGGCAGAGCTCCAGCCACAAGCCGTCGAGGAGCGCCGTCAGCGCCAGCGCCGCCCGCTCCGCCTCGATCGACCGGCCCTCTGACACCGCCGCGGCGGCGAGCATGGCGGCGAGGCGGGACCGGTAGGCCGAATAGATTTCGCCGTGCAGCGCGCGGATCTCCGGATCGCGCCGGACCCGGCCCCAGAACGCCAGCCACGTCGCCAGCAGGTCGCCGTCGAGCAGCGGCGGCGCGAAGCTCGCCTTGACGAAGGCCGAGAGCCGCCCGCGCGGGTCCGCCGGCGCCTGCGCGAGCGCCGTCTCGATCGCTTCCGACACCGTCTCGCCGACATGGCGATAGGTCGCCGCGATCAGGCCGTCGATGCCGCCGAAATGGTGGCGGATCAGCCCGGGCGTGACCCCCGCCCGCGCCGCGACGGCGCGCACGGTGGCCGCTCCGACGCCGTCCTCGGCGAGGCAGGCGGCGGCGGCCCGCATCATCTCGGCGCGGCGCACCTCCGGCAGTTCGCGGGTGAAGCGCGCGCGGGGCCCGGCGGATGGCTGGCCGGGCGCGCGAGACTCGTCCGGCGCGGCTTCAGCCGACGTTTGCGTCGGTGCCCGCCGGGACGGCGTCGTCACGATGGCCCCGCGTCGCCCTTCACACCGTCGCGCCGGGAGACGACGGCGGCGATGCGGGCCGGGATGGTGCTTTCGGCCATGTCCTCGACGCTCATCGACAGCCGCCGGCGCCAGTTCGGCCGCTCGCGATCGGTGCCGGGCTTGTTCAGCGGCTCGGTCTCGCCGGTGAGGTCGTCGACCTGCAGGGTGACGAGCCGCGACGGCGTCTCGGCGAGGAAGGCGTGCACACCGTCGACCACCGCCGCGGTGTCGGTCGTCTCGGCCGTGACGCCCTCGACGCCGGCGTCTTCCAGTGCGGTGGCGAGCCGGAGCCGCTCGAGTGCCCGGAAGGCCTGCGCCGCCGGCAGGTCGGCGGGCGTGATGCGGCCGATGGCGACGTCGATCGCGAGGTCGGAGCCGGTCCACAGCGCCGGGATCGGCGGCAGGTCGTGGCTGGAAGCGGAGGCGACCGCGTCGACCGGATATGACGACGGCGGCCGGAAGCCGGTCGCGTCCTGCTCGAACGGCACCACCCGGTAGGACAGCACGCCGCTCGCCGCGAGCTTCTCTCGGAAGCCCTCCGGCACGGTGCCGAGGTCCTCGCCGACGACGGCGCATTGCGCCCGCACGCTTTCCAGCGCCAGCACGCCGAGGAGGTCATCGACCGGATAGGCGACGTAGGTGCCCTCCATCGCCTTCATGCCCTCCGGCACGAGGAACAGCCGCGTCAGCGCCATCGCGTGGTCGATGCGCAGGAGGCCGGCGTGGCGCATGTTGGCGGCGAGCAGCGCCTGGAAGCCGGCATAGCCGGTCTCGGCCATGCGCAGCGGGTCCGGCGCCGGCAGGTCCCAAACCTGGCCGTCCTCGGTGAAGGGGTCCGGCGGCGCGCCCACCGAGACGCCGGTGACGAGGTCGTCGGCCGCCGCCCATGCCTCCGCTCCCGCCGGCGAGGAGCCGACGGCGAGGTCGCGGTAGAGGCCGCAGGAGAGGCCGGCGGCGCGCATCTCGGCGGTCGCGGCGGCGAGCTGGCGGTCGGCGAGCCACTGCAGGTGCAGCGCGAAGCCGACGCGGTCGGCATTGGCGGCGGCGAACGCCGCGACCGCCGGGCTCGCGTGGTGGCGCAGCGCCTCCGGCCACGCCGGCCAGCCCGCGTCCGGTCGGCTCTCGGCGATCGCCTCGAAGACGGCGAAGCGGCGCAGCGCCTCGCCACCGGACGCGACGAAAGCGGCGCGTTCGCGCACCAGCGGGTCCTCCACCGGCCGTCGGCGGAATGTCTGGTAGGCCGCCTCCAGCGCCACACGCTTGGCCGCTCGCACGGCCGGATAGTCGACGAGCGGGGCGGCCGGCACGGCCGGCAGCGCCGAGGCGTCCGGCACCTTCGCGAGGTCGAGATAGAGCCAGTCGAGGAAGTGGCGGTCGTTGCCGTGATAGGGGCTCGCCTGGTCCGGCTGCACGGCCGAGAGCGCGTGCAGCGGGTTGATGCCGACCGTCACCGCCCCGGCGCCGGCGGCGAGCCGGCCGAGCATCGACAGCGCGGTGAAGTCGCCGATGCCGGCGTCACCGTTGCGGCGGACGGCGTAGAGGTGGGTGGCGAGGCCGACGGCCTTGTGGTCGCCGGCGAGCGCCGGCGGCAGGTAGCAGCGGCGCGGGGCGATAATCACCCGGCACGACACCGCACCGTCCTCGGTGACGAGACGGTGGACGCCGACCGGCAGCGGCGGCAGCGGCACGCGCACACGCTCGACACCGCGGCCGTCGGCGGCGAGCGCGGTGATGCGCGGCGCGTCGAGGCCGATCAGCAGCGGCTGCGTGACGCCGTCGGCGCGCTCCAGCACCAGCGCGCGCGGCGCCGGGGCGGCGATGGTGAGGGTGGCGGGCTCACCGTCGCGGGCGACGACGACCGGCGGCAGCCGGCGGCGGTCGCGGCGCTCGGCGAGCCGCGCCAGGCTCGCTCGTGCGTCGGCAGTGGAGGTCGCGGGCAGGCGCATGGCGGCGAGGATCGCCTGCTTCGCCTCGACGCCGACGACGTGGCGGTTGCCGGAAACGTCCCACCAGAACGGCGCAAGGCCGGCCGCCGCCGCGAGCCGGTCGAGCACGCCGGTCTCGATGCGGGCGGGCACGATGGTGGGCGCCGGCGGGGCGGGCGGAGGGGCAGGAGCGGGCGGGGTGGCGGCTTCACCACCCTCCCCGGCGCCCCGCTCGGGAGTGGGATCCGGCGCAGTCGGCTCGGGCGAGGCGCCCTCCCCTGCCACAGCGGAGGCTGACGGCAGATCGTGATCTGTGATCAATGATCCCGATTCCGGCGCCGCGACTGGAGCCTCCGACGGGGCCTCTTCCGCGGTCACCGGAGCGACCACGGTCAACGGCTCCAAGGCCCTGGTTTCACTCTGTTTCACGCTCTCAAGCAGCACCACGGCACTGCGCGCGGCGACCGGCACCGTCGCGAGCCCGTCGTAGCGGCGCGCCATGGACGCCTCATCCGGCGCGGCGGAATCGGCCGCCACACACCAGATGGAGCCCTCGTCGACGTCCGGCACCACCACATCGAGGGGCTCCGGGCCTGCGTGCAGCACCACGACGGCACGGTCGGCGGCGCGGCCGTCTGTGGCGGGCGCATAATAGGCGGCGATCAGCGTGCGGTTGTCACCACTCTCCCAGTCCGACGGCGCCATCGGTGCGCCGGCGGGGGTGCGCCACTCGACATCGACGATGCCGCTGTCGTCGACCGGCGCGCCGGTGAGGAAGCGGTCGGCGGAGAGCGCCGGGTTGTCGGCGCGCAGCCGCACCAGCCGCCCGACGAAGGCGGCGAGGCCGTGGTCGGCGGTTCCCCAGTCGATCCACGACAGCGGCCCGTCCTGGCAATAGGCGTTGTTGTTGCCGCCTTGTGTTCGGCCGAGCTCGTCGCCCATCGCGATCATCGGCGCGCCGCGGGAGACGAGCAGCGTCGTCAGCAGCGCCCGCACGTCGCCCTTGCGGGCCGCACCGATCGCCGGGTCGTCGCTCGGGCCCTCGACGCCGTGGTTCCAGGAATGGTTCTCGCCGTGGCCGTCGCGGTTGTCCTCGCCGTTCGCCGCGTTGTGCTTCTGCTCGTAGGAGACGAGGTCGGCGAGCGAGAAGCCGTCGTGGGCGGCGAGGAAGTCGACGCTCGAGGACGGCCGGCGATGCCGCCCGGCGAAGACGTCGGCGGATCCGGCGAGGCGAGTGGCGAGCTCGCCGACGGTCCATTGGTCGCCGCGCCAGAAGCGGCGGACGGTGTCGCGGTACTTGTCGTTCCACTCGCCCCAGCGCGCCGGCAGACTGCCGAGCTGGTAGCCGCCGGGGCCGATGTCCCAGGGCTCGGCGACGATGCGCAGGGTGCGCAGCAGCGGGTCCTGCTCGATCGCCTGGTAGAGCGGCGCCGCCGGATCGAAGCCGTCCGCGCGGCGGCCGAGGGTGGCGCCGAGGTCGAAGCGGAAGCCGTCGACGCCGGCCTCCACCGCCCAGTGGCGCAGCGTGTCCATGGCGAGGCGCAACACCGCCGGCCGGTCGAGGGCGAGCGTGTTGCCGCAGCCGGTATCGTCGATCAGGCCGCCGGGACGGTCGCCGCCGTGGCGGAAGTAGAGCGCCGAATCGAGCCCGCGCAGCGACACCGTCGGCCCGAACGCGTCGCCCTCGCCGGTGTGGTTGAGGACGACGTCGAGGATGACCGAAATCCCGGCCGCGTGCAGGGCGTCGACCGTGGCGCGCACCTCGACCATGCCGCCGGGGGCGAGGCGCGGATCGGGGGCCAGCAGCGCGACGGGGTTGTAGCCCCAGTAGTTCGTCAGTCCGAGCCGGACGAGGTGGCGCTCGTCGATCCACGCCGACAGCGGCATCAGCTCGACGGTGCCGACACCGAGCCTGACGAGATGATCGATCGCCGCCGGATGCGCGAGGCCCGCCATGGTGCCGCGGATCGGCTCGGGGATGTCCGGATGGGTCTTCGTGAAGCCGCGGACGTGGAGTTCGTAAACGACGTCACTGGCGCTGCGCCGGCCCTGCCGCGACGGCAGCTCATCCGAACCGCCCGCCTGCACGATCGCCTTCGGCATGACGGCCGCGCTGTCGGCGTCGTCGCGCTCGACGCGGCCGTCGACGGTGCGGTCGAACATCGCCGGGTCGAGGCGGAAGGGGCGATCGAGGGCGGTGGCGTAGGGGTCGACGAGGAGCTTCGCCGGGTTGAAGCGGTGGCCGTTCGCAAAATCGAACGGGCCGTCGGCACGCAGGCCGTAGCGGGTGCCGGGCGGCACATCCGGCACGAAGCCATGGAAGACGTCACCGGTACGCTCGGGCAGCGCGATGCGGTCGGTCTCGATCTCGCCGTCGGCGTCGAACAGGCAGAGCTCGATGCGGGTCGCATTCTGCGAAACGACGGCGACGTTGACGCCGCCGTCCTCTGCCGTCACTCCGAGCGGCTCCGGGCGGCCTTCGCCCAAGCGTCCACGCTGCACCATCGGGATTGCCAGCCTCAGCCTCTGGAGCGCCGCTCGAGGACGTCGTGGAAGAGCCCGGCATAGCGTTTCGCCGGGCCGCTCCAGCCGACCTCCGTCGCCATCGCAGCCCGCTGCACGCCGCGCCAGGCGTCGCGGTCGCGCCAGAGGGCGGCGAGGCGCAACAGCGCCATCTCCAGCGCCGGCCGGCTCGTCGGCGAGAACAGGATGCCGGTGCCGGCGCCGGCGGCGAGCGCCATCTCGTTGGCGTCGACGATGGTGTCGGAGAGGCCACCGACGCGGGCGGCGAGCGGCAGGGCGCCGTAGCGGAGCGCACAGAGCTGCGTCAGCCCGCACGGCTCGAAGCGCGAGGGCACCAGGATGGCGTCGGCACCGCCCTGGATCAGGTGGGCGAGGGATTCGTCGTAGCCGAGCCGGCAGCCGACGCGGCCGGGATGCAGGCTGGCGGCATGGCCGAAGGCGGCCTCGAGCGCCGGCTCCCCGGAGCCGAGCACGGCCAGTTGCATGCCCTGGGAAAGAACGAAGGGCAGCGCCTCGGCGAGCATGTCCATGCCCTTCTGCCAAGTGAGGCGACTGACGACGCCGAGGACCGGCGTGTCGCTCTGCACCTCCAGCCCGAAGCGCGCCTGCAGCTCCGCGCGGTTGCGCTCGCGCTTGCCGAGGTGGCGGCGGCTGTAGGCGGCAACGAGGTGGTCGTCGGACGTCGGGTCCCAGACCTTCGTGTCGATGCCGTTGAGGATGCCGGTGACGGTCGCCGCGCGGTCGCGCAGCAGGCCGTCGAGGCCCATGCCGTACCCGGCCGTCATGATCTCGAGCGCATAGCCGGGCGAGACGGTGGTGATGTGGTCGGCATAGGCGAGGCCCGCCTTCAGGAAGCCGATGTCGCCATAGTACTCCAGCCCGCCGATGTGGAAGGCGCTCGCCGGCAGGCCGAGCTCGCCCAGCAGATAGGCCGGGTACTGTCCCTGGAAGGCGAGGTTGTGGATGGTCATCACGGTCGGGATGCGGACGCCGGTGAAGGCGAACAGCGCCGGCACGAGGCCCGCCTGCCAGTCGTGGCAGTGGAAGAGGTCCGGCGGCTCGTCGCCGGCACCATGCGCGAGCTGGACGGCGGCATGCGCCAGCGCAGCGAAGCGGACCGGGTTGTCGGGCCAGTCGGCGCCGGTCGGGTCGGCGTAGGGACCGCCGGGCCGATCGTAGAGGGCGGGGTTGTCGAGGACGGCGAGCTCGAGATCGCCGGCGCGCGCGAGCAGGATCCGCGCCGGCCCGCCGACGAGGCCCTCCAAGGGCACCACCTTGCGGGTGCGCTCGAGCGCGGCGATGACGGCGGGGTAGCCCGGCACGAGGGTGCGCACCGACACGCCCTCCCCCGCGAGCGCCGCCGGCAGCGCGCCCACGACGTCGGCGAGCCCACCGGTCTTTACCAGCGGGAAGATCTCCGAGGACACCGCGATGACGGACAGGCTCATGGCGAGGGGCTCACGGCGAGGGCTCGGAGGGGGTTGGTGCGGTCGGCTGTCGACGCCAGTCTATCAGACCCCGAGCCGATCGATCATCGGCTGCGTGATCAGCACGACGCCACGCTCGGTGCGGCGGAAGCGCCGGCCGTCCTCCTCCGGATCCTCGCCGACGACGAGACCGTCCGGGATCTTGACGTTGGCATCGACGACGCAGCCGCGCAGGCGCGCGCCCCGCCCGACATCGACGTTCGGCAGGATCACCGAGTAGTCGACGTCGGCATAGGAATGCAGATGCACACCGGTCGAGAGCAGCGTTTTGTGGATGCGCGCCCCGGAGATGATGCAGCCGCCGGCCACCAGCGAGGACACGCCCATGCCGCGGCGGCCGTCCTCGTCGTGGACGAACTTCGCCGGCGGGGTGATCTCCGAATAGGTCCAGATCGGCCAGTCGCGGTCGTAGATGTCGAGCGACGGCACCACCTCTGTAAGATCGAGGTTGGCGTCGTAGTAGGCGTCGATGGTGCCGACGTCGCGCCAGTAGGAACCGGGCTCGGAGGGCGAGCGCACGCACGACTTCGAGAAGCGGTGGGCGACGGCGGTGGCGTTCTCGACGAGGAAGGGAATGATGTCCTTGCCGAAGTCGTGCGCCGAGTTCGGGTCCTCGGCATCGCGGCGCAGCTGGTCGAACAGCAGCTTCCGCGAGAAGACGTAGATGCCCATGCTGGCGAGCGACAGCCCCGGCTGGCCGGGAATCTCCGGCGGGTTCGCGGGCTTCTCGAGGAACGAGATGATGCGGTCGTTCTCGTCGACGTGCATGACGCCGAAGGCCGTCGCCTCGGCCTGCGGGACCTCGACGCAGGCGACCGTCACGTCGGCGCCCTCGGCGACGTGCTGGTCCAGCATCTTCTCGTAGTCCATCTTGTAGACGTGGTCGCCGGCCAGGATGATGAGATATTCCGGCTCGTAGCCCTCGATGATGTCGAGGTTCTGGTAGACCGCATCCGCCGTGCCCGCATACCAGCGGTCCTCAGACACGCGCTGGCTCGCCGGCAGGATGTCGAACCCCTCGTTGCGCTCCTGGCGCAGGAAGTTCCAGCCGCGGTTCAAATGGCGGATCAGGCTGTGCGCCTTGTACTGCGTCGCCACCGCCATGCGCCGGACGCCGGAGTTCAGCGCGTTCGACAGCGCGAAGTCGATGATGCGCGTCTTGCCGCCGAAATAGACCGCGGGCTTCGCACGGTTGTCGGTCAGTTCGAGCAGGCGGCTGCCGCGCCCCCCTGCCAGAACGTAGGCCATCGCCGAACGGGCGAGCGGCGCATGCTGTCGCTTTTCCGACATCCATCCTCCCTAGCGCCGGTTCTCTGACCGGCGCTCGTCATTCAAATCCGCTCAGTCCTCCGCGGGCGCGAGCCACAGCGTCGACAGCGGCGGCAACGTCAGATCGGCGCTCGCCGGCCAACCGTGCGCCGCTTCCTCGCGTGCCTCGATCACACCGAGATTTCCCCAACCCCCACCGCCGTAGTGGGTTGCATCGGTGTTGAGGATTTCCCTCCAGCGCCCCGCCCACGGCAGTCCGACACGGTAACCGGATCGGGGCACCGGCGTGAAGTTGCAGACGACGAGAACGGGCCGGGAATCGCCACCGCCGAAGCGCAGCCAGGCGAACACCGACTGCTCGTTGTCGCTCACCACCACCCAGCGGAAGCCATCCGGCTCGGAATCGAGGCGGTGCAGCGCCGGCTCGGCGACGAGGCGGGTGTTGAGATCCCGCACCAGGCTCTGGATGCCGCGGTGGCGCTCGTCGTGCAGCAGCCACCAGTCGAGCTCGGCCGAGAAATTCCACTCGCGGATCTGGGCGAACTCCTGTCCCATGAACAGGAGCTTCTTGCCAGGGAAGCCCCACATGGCGCCGTAGTAGGCACGCAGCGTCGCCCGCTTCTGCCAGTCGTCGCCCGACATCTTGCCGTAGAGCGAGCCCTTCCCGTGCACGACCTCGTCGTGGGAGAGCGGCAGCACGAAGTTCTCGGCGAAGGCGTAGACCAGCGCGAAGGTCATCTCGCTGTGATGCCAGCGGCGGTGGATCGCCTCGTGCTTCATGTAGTCGAGGGTGTCGTGCATCCACCCCATGTTCCACTTGAAGCCGAAGCCGAGGCCGCCGAGGTAGGCGGGGCGCGAGACGCCGGGCCAGGAGGTCGATTCCTCCGCCACCGTGAAGGTGCCGGGAAAGCGGCCGTAGACGACCTCGTTGAGGCGACGCAGGAAGTCGATCGCCTCGAGGTTCTCGCGGCCGCCGAACTTGTTCGGCAGCCACTGCCCGGCCTCGCGCGAGTAGTCGAGGTAGAGCATGGAGGCGACGGCATCCACCCGCAGCGCGTCGACGTGGTAGCGGTCGAGCCAGAACAGGGCGTTGGCGTAGAGGGTGTTCGCCACCTCGACACGGCCGAAGTTGTAGATCGCCGTGTTCCAGTCGGGGTGGAAGCCGAGGCGCGGGTCGGCATGCTCGTAAAGCGCCGTGCCGTCGAAGTGCGACAGGCCGTGCACGTCGGTCGGGAAGTGCGCCGGCACCCAGTCGAGGATGACGCCGATGCCGGCATTGTGCAGCCGGTCGACGAGGCGCGCGAAGCCCGCCGGCTCGCCGAAGCGGCTCGTCGGCGCGAATAGGCCGATCGGCTGGTAGCCCCACGAATCGTCGAGCGGATGCTCGTTGACCGGCAGGAACTCGACGTGGGTGAAGCCCATGTCGGCGACATAGGGGACGAGGCTGTCGGCGATCTCGTCATAGGTCTGGAAGCGCCAGCCGTCGGCGCGGCGCCACGAGCCGAGGTGCACCTCGTAGATCGACATCGGCGTCTTGCGCGGCTCCTGGGCGGCGCGCCGCTCCATCCACGCCTCGTCGGTCCAGACGAAGTCGTCGGTGCGCCGCACCACCGAGGCGGTGCCCGGGCGGAACTCCGCGCCGAAGCCGACGGGATCGGCCTTCAGCGGCAAGAGCGCGCCGTTGTCGCCGACGATCTCGTACTTGTAGACGGTGCCCTCGCCGAGGCCGGGCACGAAAATCTCCCAGACACCGGTGTCGACGCGGCGGCGCATGACGTGGCGGCGGCCGTCCCAGGCGTTGAAGTCGCCGACCACCGAGACGCGGCGGGCGTTCGGGGCCCAGACGGCGAAGTGCACGCCGTCGACGCCCTCGTGCTCGATCTCGTGGGCGCCGAGCTTGTCGTAGAGGCGCTCGTGGGTGCCCTCGACGATCAGCCAGTCGTCCATCGCGCCCAGCACGGGGGCGAAGCCGTAGGGGTCCTCCACCGTCCAGTCGCCGCCGGCGTTGCCGGCGGCCAGAACGTAGCGGCCGAGATCGTACTGGCGGGTGAGGACGCCCTCGAAGACGCCGCCGTCGTGGCGGCGCTCGAGAGTGCCGAGGGGCTCGCCGTCCGGGGTCATCACCGCCAGGCGCTCGGCGCCGGGAACGAAGGCGCGCACCAGCGTGCGGCCGCGCTCCAGGCGATGGCGCCCCAGCACGGCGAACGGATCGCCGTGTTCGCCCGATGCGATCAAGGCGATCTCGTCGTCGGGCAAACGCATGGGACTCCCTTCCTGGCCGTCGCTCAGCGCGACGGCATCACACTACAGTTTTCGCACTAGCGCGACGGCATCGCGTTCCAGATTTCCGTCGCGTACTCGCGGATCGTCCGGTCGGACGAGAACCAGCCGACGCTCGCGGTGTTGGTGATCGCCCGCCGCCACCACCCGCTCGGATCCCGCCAGTCGCGCGACACGCGGACCTGTGTCTTGCGATAGGCCTCGAAGTCGGCGGTGACGAGGAAGTAGTCGTGGTGGCGCAGCATGTCGACGAGCCCGTGGTAGCGGGTCGGCTCGTCCGGCGAGAAGACGCCCGAGCCGATCGCCTCGATGACTTCCTCGAGATAGGGCATTGAGGCGATCGTCTCCGTCGCATCGATGCCCTGGGACCGTCGTTCCGCCACTTCCTCCGCTGTCAGTCCGAAGATGTAGATGTTGTCGGCTCCGACGCGCTCGAGGATTTCGACGTTGGCACCGTCGAGGGTGCCGATGGTGAGTGCCCCGTTCAACGCGAACTTCATGTTGCCGGTTCCCGACGCCTCCATTCCGGCGGTGGAAATCTGCTCCGACAGGTCGGCGGCGGGGATGACGATCTCGGCGAGCGAGACGTTGTAGTTCGGCAGGAAGACGACCTTCAGCAGGCCGCGCACCGTCGGGTCGGAGTTGACGACGCGGGCGACGTCGTTGGCGAGCTTGATGATCATCTTCGCCATGTGATAGCTCGCGGCCGCCTTGCCGCTGAAGATCTTCACCCGTGGCCGCCAGTCATGCTGCGGCTGCGCCCGGATCGCCTGGTAGAACGACACCGTCTCCAGGATGTTGAGCAGCTGCCGCTTGTACTCGTGGATGCGCTTGATGTGGACGTCGAACATGGCGTCGGGGTCGAGCGTCACGCCGAGGCGCTTCTTGACGCGCTCCGCCAGGATGACCTTCTTGGCGCGGCGCGCGGCGGCATATTTTTCCTGGAACGAGGCGTCGTCGGCGAACTTGTTCAGCTCGGACAGCGCCTCGTAGTCGTCGAGGAAGCGCTCGCCGATCGCCTCGGCGATCAGCTCCGTCAGCGGGGCGTTCGCCTGGTAGAGCCAGCGGCGGAAGGTGATGCCGTTGGTCTTGTTGGTGATGCGGTCCGGGAAGAGCTTGTGCAGGTCGCCGAAGACGGTCTGGCGCATCAGCTCGGTGTGCAGCGCCGAGACGCCGTTGACCTTGTGGGAGCCGATGAAGGCGAGGTTGCCCATGCGGACGCGGCGGACGTTGCCCTCCTCGATCAGCGACACCGACGACAGGAAGTGGTTGTCGTCGTGGCCCTCGGTGCGGGCCTCGTCGAGATGGCCGGCGTTGATCAGGTAGATGATCTGCATGTGGCGCGGCAGCAGCCGCTCCATCAGCGGCACCGGCCAGGTCTCGAGCGCCTCCGGCAAAAGGGTGTGGTTGGTGTAGGAGAGCGTCGCGCGGGTGATCGCCCACGCCCGCTCCCACTCCACGGCGTGCTCGTCGACGAGGAGCCGCATCAACTCGGCGACGGCGATCGAGGGGTGGGTGTCGTTCAGCTGCACTGCGACATAGTCGGGCAGCTGGTCGAGCGTCAGGTCCTGCTGGGTGTGGCGACGGATGATGTCCTGCAGCGAGGCGGAGGTGAAGAAGAACTCCTGGCGCAGGCGGAGCTCCAGGCCCTCGGGCGTCTGGTCGCTCGGATAGAGCACCTTGGAGATCGTCTCCGCCCGGACCGTGCCCGACAGGGCGCCGACATAGTTGCCGCGGTTGAACTCGTCGAGGCGGATCGTCTCCTTCGACTTCGCCGACCAGAGCCTGAGCGTGTTGCAGTGCTTGCCGCGCCAGCCGATGACCGGCGTGTCGAAGCCGACGGCCTCGATCACCTCGCCCGGGTTCCACTTGCGGGCGTGCAGGTCCTCGTCGCCCGGCTCGGCGGTGACGGTGCCGCCGAAGCCGATGTCATAGGTGACCTCGGGCCGCTTGAACTCCCACGGGCAGCCGTTGACGAGCCAGTCCTCGGGCAGCTCGACCTGCCAGCCGTCGTGGATGAGCTGGCGGAACAGGCCGTTCTCGTAGCGGATGCCGAAACCGAAGGCTGGCACGCCCAGCGTCGCCATGCTCTCCATGAAGCAGGCGGCGAGCCGGCCGAGGCCGCCGTTGCCGAGCGCCGCATCGGGCTCGAGGCGGCGCAGCTTCTCGAAGTCGATGCCGAGGCTCGCGAGCGCGTCCGTCACCGGCTCGACCTGGCCGAGATTGCTGATCGAATCGAGCAGCAGCCGGCCGATGAGGAACTCGAGCGAGAGGTAGTAGACCCGCTTCTGCTGCTGCCGATAGGTCTTGCGCGTGGAATCCATCCACCGCTCGATGATGCGATCGCGCACGGCGAGCGCGGTGGCGACGAACCAGTCGTGCTCTTCCGCGTGCTCCGGGTCCTTGCCGACCTCGTAGAAGAGCTTCGCGACGATGCGCGAGCGCCACGCCTCCTGGTCGACGATGGAGGACGACTGCGTCATCGCCGAGCGCACCCGCTCGCCCGCACCGTTCTTGATGTTCTCCGCCGATTCCTGCTGCACCCCGATACCCTCCAGGCTTTCAACGAAGACGCGCGCCCAGCATTTCGTGCTTCAGCGGTGGCCGCAAGGGCCGGCTCTGCCGCAGCAGCCGGCCCCCTGTGCACCCGCATCACACAATTGCTGCACCGCATCGTCGATTGGTGATTGGCCACCGTCAAAATTTGATGTTCGCTCCTCAGCCGATCGCGACGGCAGGGCGCCGAGGCGAGCGGCGGAAGGAATTTGCCAGCGTGGCACGGGTGACGATCCAGGACGTGGCACGCGAGGCGGCGGTGAGCGCCGCCACCGTCGATCGCGTGCTGAACCGCCGCGAGGGGGTCCGTCCCTCGACCGTCGCCCGTGTCGAGAACGCCATCCGGCGGCTCAACTACCAGCCGGACCGGCTGGCCGCCAGACTGGCGCGCTCGCGCGATTACCGTTTCGTCTTCGTGCTGCCGTCGGGCACCAACACCTTCATGCAGAACCTCGCCGCCGAGGTGCAGGACGCGACCGGGCGGATGGTCTCCGAACGGGTGATCGTCGAGCTCGTCTCCGTCGACGTCTTCGACGCCGAGAAGCTCGCCGAGGCGCTGGAGGAGGTCGGCACGACGCGACCCGACGGCGTCGGCGTCGTCGCCCTCGACCACCCGATGGTGCGCGAGGCGATGAACGCGCTCGCCGACGCCGGCATCCCGGTGGTGACGCTCGTCTCCGACGTGCCGAACGCGCGGCGCATCCACCACGTCGGCATCGACAATTCCGCCGCCGGCCGGACGGCGGCGACGCTGCTCGGCCGCTTCGTCGGCGCCCGCCGCGGCAAGGTCGGGCTGATCGCCGGCTCGCTGTTCCTGCGCGACCACGCCGAGCGCCAGTACGGCTTCGAGCAGGTGATGCACCGCGAGTTCGCGCAGCTGCAGGTGCTGCCGGTGCGCGAGGGGCGGGACGACTACCTGCGCAACGAGGAGGTGGCGGCACAGCTCCTCGAGGAGACGACGGACCTCGTCGGCATCTACAATGCCGGCGCCGGCAACCGAGGCGTCATCGCGGCACTCGAGGCCGCCGGCCGCGGCCGAGACATCGTCTACGTGGCGCACGAGCTCACCCAGTTCACCCGCCGCGGACTGGTGCGCGGCACCGTCGATGCGATCATCAACCAGGACCCCGGCCACGAGGTGCGCAGCGCCATCCGCGTGCTCACCGCGCACGCCGACGGCACCCCGATCGTGACGTCGCAGGAACGCATCCGCATCGACATCTTCATCCGCGACAACGTTCCCTGATCGCCGCCATGCGCCCAAGCCGCCCCCCCATTTGCCGTTCGCCCGTCTCTGAGGTACGCCCCTCAGACATCGCTCGCGGGCCTGCCCGCGATGCGTCCGGCCCGTCCCATCCCTATCGTCGAAAGGCCTCCATTCGATGACGACGCTCGGCACACCCGGCGGCTTCTTCACGCTCGCCGACCCCGTCCGCCCCGCCGGCAAGGCCGGCAATGGCCTCGGCTACCGCTGGTACGATCCCGACCGGATGGTGCTCGGCAAGCGCATGGAGGACCAGCTGCGCTTCGCCGTCTGCTGGTGGCACTCCTTCTGCTGGCCCGGCACCGACCCGTTCGGCGGCGAGACGTTCGACCGGCCGTGGTTCAAGGGCGACCCCATGCAGGGCGCGCGCCAGAAGGTCGAGGCGGGCTTCGAGCTGTTCCGTTTGCTCGGCGTGCCGTTCTTCACCTTCCATGACCGCGACATCGCCCCGGAAGGCGCGACGCTGGCCGAATCCGACCGCAATGTCCGCACCATCGCGGACCTGCTCGCCGCCAAGATCGAGGCCGGTGGCCCGAAGCTGCTGTGGGGCACGGCGAACCTGTTCTCCAACCGCCGCTTCATGGGCGGCGCCGGCTCCAACCCGGACCCCGACGTGTTCGCCTACGCCGCCGCGCAGGTGAAGACGGCGATGGACGTGACGAAGGAGCTCGGTGGCGAGAACTACGTGCTGTGGGGCGGCCGCGAGGGCTACGAGACGCTGCTCAACACGGACCTCAAGCGCGAGCTCGACCAGGTCGGCCGCTTCCTCAACCTCGTCGTCGAGTACAAGCACAAGATCGGCTTCACCGGCACCATCCTCATCGAGCCGAAGCCGAAGGAGCCGACCAAGCACCAGTACGACTTCGACGTCGGCACCGTGTACGGCCTGCTCTGCCGCGCCGGCCTCGACAAGGAGGTCAAGGTCAACATCGAGCAGAACCACGCGATCCTCGCCGGCCATTCCTTCGAGCACGAGATCGCCATGGCCTCGGCGCTCGGCATCTTCGGCTCGATCGACATCAACCGCGGCGACAACCTCCTCGGCTGGGACACCGACCAGTTCGCCATGGACGTGACCGAGCTGACGATGATGTGCGTCGAGATCCTCAAGGCCGGCGGCTTCACCACCGGCGGGCTCAACTTCGACGCCAAGATCCGCCGCCAGTCGATCGACCCGGACGACCTCATCCACGCCCACGTCGGCTCAATCGACGCCTGCGCGCGGGCGCTGCTGGCGGCTGAGAAGATCATCACCGACGGCACGCTTTCCGGCCACGTCGCCGACCGCTATGCGGGCTGGGACGGCGCCGAGGGCAAGGCGATGCTCGCCGGCGAGCGGTCGCTCGAGGACATCGCCGCCCGCGTCCACAAGGCCGGCCTCGACCCGCAGCCGAAGTCGGGCCGGCAGGAATATCTGGAGGGGTTGCTGAACTCGTATCTCTGAGGGGAGGCGTCCGGCGGCGGCGGTTGTCCCTCCCCTGCCAGGGGGAGGGACAGGCCGCGCAGCGGCCAGGGTGGGGCCTGTGAATCCAAACTCAGGTTCGCGTTTGGATTGACGGGCCCCCACCTGCCGCGCCTGCGGCGCGGCTGTCCTCCCCCCTGGCAGGGGGAGGACGCGTCGCAGTCCGCTGCGTCCCTTCAGGGCAACAGCAACAACCGTCTCATCAACAACAACAACGTCACCCACACTCACCACCAACAACGTCCCGGGAGGACACGCATGAAGACGATCAAAGGGCCGGCGATCTTCCTCGCGCAGTTCGCGGGCGATGCGGCACCGTTCAATTCGCTCAGTTCCATCGCCGCCTGGGCGGCCGAGCTCGGCTACGAGGGCATCCAGATCCCGAGCTGGGACGCGCGCCTGTTCGACCTGAAGAAGGCGGCCGAGTCGAAGACCTATTGCGACGAGGTGAAGGGCATCGCGGCCGAGCACGACATCGTCATCACCGAGCTCTCCACCCACCTGCAGGGCCAGCTCGTCGCCGTCCATCCGGCTTATGACGAGGCCTTCGACGGCTTCGCGGCACCGGAAGTGCGCGGCAATCCGAAGGCGCGGCAGGCGTGGGCGGTCGAGCAGTTGATGCACGCCGCCAAGGCCTCGCAGAACCTCGGCCTGACGGCGCACGCGACCTTCTCCGGCGCGCTCGCCTGGCCGTTCGTCTATCCGTGGCCGCAGCGCCCGGCCGGCCTCGTCGAGACCGCCTTCGACGAGCTAGCCCGCCGCTGGACGCCGATCCTGAATGCCTTCGACGCCGCCGGCGTCGACGTCGCTTATGAGATCCACCCCGGCGAGGACCTCTTCGATGGCACGACCTTCGAGATGTTCCTCGAGCGCGTCAACAACCACCCGCGCTGCAACATCCTCTACGATCCCTCGCACTTCGCGCTGCAGGCGCTCGACTATCTCGCCTTCATCGACATCTATCACGAGCGCATCAAGATGTTCCACGTCAAGGACGCGGAGCTGAACCCGACCGGCCGCCAGGGCGTCTATTCGGGCTTCGCCTCGTGGGCCGACCGCGCCGGCCGCTTCCGCTCGCTCGGCGACGGCCAGGTCGATTTCGGCGGCATCTTCTCCAAGCTCACCAAGTACGGCTTCGACGGTTGGGCGGTGCTCGAGTGGGAGTGCTGCCTGAAGCACCCGGAAGACGGGGCGCGGGAGGGCGCGATGTTCATCGACAGCCACATCATCCGCGTCACCGAGAAGGCCTTCGACGACTTCGCCGGTGCCGGCACCGACGACGCCGCCAACAAGCGCATGCTCGGCATCGCCTGAGCCGCACCGGGGAGGAACGAAGATGTCGATCACCGGACGCGACGAAGCGAAGGGCCCGGACCGCATCCGCTACGCCATGGTCGGCGGCGGCCAGGGTGCCTTCATCGGGGCGGTGCACCGCCTCGCCGCCCGCATGGACGACGAGTTCACCCTCGTCGCCGGCGCGATGTCATCCGAGCCGCAGCGGGCGAAGGATTCCGCCCTTGCACTCGGCATCCCGACTGAGCGCGCCTATGGCAGCTGGGAGGAGCTCATCGCCGGCGAGGGCAAGCGCGCCGACCGCGCCGAGGCGATCGCCATCGTGACGCCGAACCACATGCACTTCGCCCCGGCGAAGGCGGCGCTCGAGGCCGGCTTCCACGTCATCTGCGACAAGCCGCTGACGACGACACTGGAAGACGCCAAGGCGCTGGCCGAGGTGGTGAAGCGCACCGGCAAGGTGTTCGCCGTCACCCACAACTACACCGGCTACCCGATGATCCGGCACGCCCGCGCGATGATCGAGGCGGGCGAGCTCGGCAAAATCCGCGTCGTGCAGGTGGAATATGTGCAGGGCTGGCTCTCGACGAAGCTCGAGGACTCCGGACAGAAGCAGGCGGCGTGGCGCGTCGACCCGGCGCGCTCGGGCGCCGGCGGCTGCATCGGCGACATCGGCACGCACGCCTACAACCTCGCCTGCTTCGTCACCGGCCTGACGCTGGACAGCCTGAGCGCCGACCTGTCGACCTTCGTCGACGGTCGCCGGCTCGACGACAACGCCAACCTGCTGCTGCGCTTCAAGGACGGCGCCAAGGGGATGCTGTGGGCGAGCCAGGTCGCGCCCGGCAACGAGAACGCGCTCAAGCTGCGCGTCTATGGCGAGAAGGGCGGACTGAACTGGGAGCAGGAGCAGCCGAACGATCTGTGGTGGTCGCCGCTCGGCCAGCCGACGGTGAAGCTCACCCGCGGCACCGGCGCGGTGAACGCCGCTGGCGCCCGCGTGACGCGCATCCCGTCCGGCCATCCGGAAGGCTACCTCGAGGGCTTCGCGACCATCTACACCGAGGCGGCGCGGGCGATCCGCGCCGCCCGCACGGGTGAACCGCTCGATCCGGCAGTGACCTTCCCGTCCGTCGACGACGGCGTCGCCGGCGTCGCCTTCATCGAGGCGGCGGTGCGCTCCAGCGCCGCCGGTGGCAGCTGGGAAAAGGTGTGAGCGACCCCGAAAAGCGCTGTTGCGCAGTTTAGTGTTTGATGCTTAGTATTCCGAAGCACTAAACAAGGGACGCCCCGACACGAGGGCGCCCGAGGGAACGCAGTTTTCGGTCGAACGAGCCCAGATCGACGGCGCCGCGACACGCGGCGACGGTGGCGACGCGCCGGACATGCCGGCCGGCGCACACGCGGGCGCTTGGGGAGGAGACAAGGCAATGAGGAAAGTATTGTTGTCGACGGCCGCCGCGGTCGTCGTCGGGGCGCCGCTCGTCGGCGCCACCGGCGCGCAGGCCGAAACCCTGACGCTCTGCTGGGCGGCCTGGGACCCGGCGAACGCATTGGTCGAGCTCTCGAAGGACTTCACCGCCCAGAGCGGCATCGACATGAAGTTCGAGTTCATCCCGTGGCCGAACTACACCGACCGCATGCAGAACGAGCTCAACTCCAAGGGCAAGCTCTGCGACCTCGTCATCGGTGACAGCCAGTGGATCGGCGGCGCCGCCGAGAACGGACACTACGTCAAGCTGAACGACTTCTTCGCCAAAGAAGGCATCAGCATGGACAGCTTCCTGCCGGCGACGGTCTACGCCTACTCGACCTGGCCGAAGGGCTCCGACAACTACTGGGCGCTGCCGGCGATGGGCGACGCGCTGGGCTGGACCTACCGCAAGGACTGGTTCGCACGGCCCGAGCTGCAGGCCGAGTTCAAGGAGAAATACGGCCGCGACCTCGCCCCGCCGAAGACCTGGGACGAGCTGAAGCAGGTCGCCGAATTCTTCCAGAAGCGCGAGATCGACGGCAAGACCGTCTACGGCGCGGCGATCTTCACCGAGCGCGGCTCGGAAGGCATCACCATGGGCGTCACCAACGCCCTCTATCCCTACGACTTCAAGTACGAGAACCCCGAGAAGCCCTACGACATGGAGGGCTACGTCAACAGCCCCGACGCCGTGAAGGGTCTCGAGGCCTACAAGGCGATGTACGATTGCTGCACGCCGCCGGGCTACACCAACGCCTACATGCAGGAGAACCTCGACGCGTTCACGTCCGGCCAGGTGGCCATGATGATGAACTGGTTCGCCTTCTTCCCCGGCCTCTACAAGAACGAGAACGTCGGCGGCGACAAGATCGGCTTCTTCGTCAACCCCGAGGAGATCGTCAAGGGCTCGACGCTCGGCGGCCAGGGCATCTCCGTGGTGGCCTATTCCGACAAGCAGGACGCCGCACTGCAGTACATCAAGTGGTTCGCGCAGAACGACGTGCAGGCGAAGTGGTGGTCGCTCGGCGGCTATTCCTGCGCGAAGTCGGTGCTGGAAGCGCCGGGCTTCGCCGACACCGCGCCGTTCGCGGCCGACTTCCTGGTCGCCATGGGCCAGGTGAAGGACTTCTGGCAGGAGCCCGCCTATGCGCAGCTGCTGCTCGCCATGCAGGAGCGCGTGCACGACTACGTCGTCGCCAACAAGGGCACGGCGAAGGAAGCCCTCGATCTTCTGGTCGGCGACTGGACCGAGATCTTTGAGGACGAAGGCAAGCTCTGACACGGGTCCAGCCCTGAGCCGCCTCCGGCCCGGTTCGCCGGGCCGGGGGTCGGCTCTCGGAGTGACACCACGCCGAACCGGGAGCGCGCGCCTCGCGCCCGCGCTCCCCTCGCCGCCCCGCGCCGGGACGGCGCCCGAAAACCGCCAGTCGCGAAACGGGCCCGATGACCGACATCCCAGACCACAGGACCGTCGCTGAACGGGTCGCCGCCGCGACGCCGGACGGCCTTGCCCGCAAGGTGAGCGGCTTCTCCGACCGCACCATCGCCTGGCTGTTCATCGGCCCGACCATCGTCCTTCTGCTGGCGATCAACATCTTCCCGCTGATCTGGGCGGTCTATCTGTCGTTCACCAACTATGCGGCGAACAAGTTGAACGCGACCGTCGCCTGGGTCGGCGTGCGCAACTATTCGCGCGTGCTGTCGGACCCCGACATCTGGGAGCGCATGCAGGCGACCGCGCACTTCGTCGTCTGGACGATCGTGCTGGAAGTGCTGCTCGGCTTCGGCCTCGCCCTTCTCATCAACCGGCAGTTCCGCGGCCACTCGTTCTGGACGACCGTCATCCTGCTGCCGATGATGCTGTCGCCGGCCGTCGTCGGCACCTTCTGGAAGCTTTTGTTCCAGACGCAGATCGGGCCGTTCAACTACGTCGTCTCGTTCTTCACCGGCATCCCGCCCTCCTCCTTCGACATGGTCGGCTCGGTGGCGCTGGCGCCGTGGGCGATCGTCATCGTCGATGCGTGGATGTGGACGCCCTACGTGATGCTGATCTGCCTCGCGGGCCTGCGCTCGGTGCCGGACTACATCTACGAGGCGGCCGAGGTCGACCGCGCCTCGTCGTGGCGGACCTTCTGGTCGATCACGCTGCCGATGGTGCTGCCGTTCCTGATGCTGGCGGTGCTGTTCCGCGCCATCGAGAACTTCAAGATGTTCGACATGGTGGCGCTGCTCACCTCCGGCGGACCGGGCTCGACCACCGAGCTCGCCTCCATCACGCTCAAGCGCGAGGCGTTCGAGAAGTGGCGCACCGGCTACTCCTCCGCCTTCGCCATCATCCTGTTCGTGACGATCTTCGGCGCCGCCAACATCTACGTGAAGGCGCTGAACGCGGTGAAGAACCGGTGATGGGCATGGCGATCAATCTTCCCGCACGCAACGCAAACCCTCCCCCCATCGCGCCGCGCGGAAGGAGGCGAGCGAATGTCCGGTCTGACCCAAGCCCATTCCGTCGTGGCGCCGTCGACGGTGTCGCGGCGCATTTCCGGGGCGATCGTGATCCTCTATGCGGTCATCACGATGCTGCCGCTCCTGTGGATCTTCGCCACCGGCTTCAAGTCGCAGTCGGACGCCATCGCCTATCCGCCGAAGGTGTTCGCCGACCCGTCGCTGCAGGGCTACGTCAACCTGTTCACCACCCGCTCGCGCCAGACGCCCGAATACATGGCGAGCCTGCCGGCGCCGGAGACCTGGTACGACGAGCTCGTCCGCAAGCAGAACATGGTGATCGTCGGGCCGTCGAAGTTCGGCGCCCGCTTCATGAACTCGCTGATCATCGGCTTCGGCTCGACGTTCCTCGCCGTCTTCCTCGGCACGCTGGCCGCCTACGCGTTCTCGCGGTTCAAGATCCCGCTCGCCGACGACCTGATGTTCTTCATCCTGTCGACGCGGATGATGCCGCCGATCGCCGTCGCCATCCCGATCTACCTGATGTACCGCGAGCTCGGCCTGTCCGACACGCGGCTCGGGATGATCATCCTCTACACCGCCGTCAACGTCTCGCTCGCCGTGTGGCTCCTGAAGGGCTTCATCGACGAGATCCCGCGCGAATACGAGGAGGCGGCGATGATCGACGGCTACACGCGGCTGCAGGCCTTCCGCAAGGTAGTGCTGCCGCAGGCGGCGACCGGCATCGCCGCGACCGCGATCTTCTGCCTGATCTTCGCCTGGAACGAGTATGCCTTTGCGGTGCTGCTCACCTCCGGCGAGGCGCAGACGGCGCCGCCGTTCATCCCGATCATCATCGGCGAGGGCGGAATGGACTGGCCAGCCGTGGCCGCCGGCACGACGCTCTTCCTCATCCCGATCGTCGTGTTCACCGTGCTGCTCCGCAAGCACCTCCTGCGCGGCATCACCTTCGGAGCGGTGCGCAAATGAGCGGCGAGACCGACGCCCCCGCCCGGCGCGGCCGCACCGCCGCCGCCCCCTCGCGCTGGCCGCGCTTCGCCCGGCGCGGGATCATGGAGAACATCGCGATCGCCGTCATCGGCATCGGCGTCGTCATGCTGATGCAGCCGCTGTCGCTGTGGCTCTACGGCTGGTCGTTCGCCACCATCCTGACGGGCACGGTGATGTTCATGATCGTCTCGAAGTTCCCGGCGTGAGGGTGGCGTAGATGGCCGAGATCCGCGTCGAGCACCTGCACAAGAGCTTCGGGACTTTCACCGCCGTGAAGGACTCGAGCTTCACCGTCCACGACGGCGAGTTCTTCGTCATGCTCGGCCCGTCGGGCTGCGGCAAGACGACGACGCTCCGGATGATTGCCGGGCTGGAGCTGCCGACCTCCGGCCAAATCCTGCTCGGCGGCGAGGACGTCACCTTCAAGCGCGCCGCCGACCGCGACATCGCCTTCGTCTTCCAGCTGTTCGCCCTCTACCCGCACATGAGCGTGCGCAAGAACATCGGCTTCCCGCTGAAATGCGTCGGCACGCCGGCGGCCGAGATCAAGCGGCGGGTTGAGGAGACGGCGCGCATCCTCAGGATCACGCCGCTGCTGGACAAGTCGGTGTCGGGGCTGTCCGGCGGCGACCGCCAGCGCGTCGCCCTCGGCCGCGCCATCGTGCGCGAGCCGATGTGCTTCCTGATGGACGAGCCGCTCGGCGCGCTCGACAGCGAGTTCCGCACGCTGATGTGCCACGAGCTCCGCAGCCTGCACGACCGGCTGAAGGCGACCACCGTCTACGTCACCCACGACCAGCTCGAGGCGATGGCGATGGCCGACAAGATCGCCGTGATGAACCATGGCGTCATCGAGCAGTTCGCCACCCCGCAGGAGATCTACGACCACCCGGCGACGATGTTCGTCGCCGACTTCATCGGCTCGCCCTCGATGAACTTCCTCGGCTTCCGCGGCGCGCTGGCCCCCGGCCAGCAGGCGGTGACGGTGGACGGCGTCGAGGTTCCCGTGCCCGCCGCCCGTGAGGCGCGGCCCGAGGCCGACCTCGTCCTCGGGGTCCGGCCGGAGCACATCCGCTTCGTCAGTGACGGCGGCGTGCGCGGCGAGGTGTTCGGCGCCGAATATCTCGGCACCACCCAGATCGTCACTGTGCGCACCGCCGGCGGCACCGTGAAGGCGCGCGTGCCGGCGACCGTGCCGGTGGCGGCCGGCGAGCAGCTCGGCCTCGCCTTCAACAGCGCGCGGCTGTCGGTGTTCGACAAGCAGGACGGCCGCGCCGTGCGCACGGCGCTCTATGAGGGAGCCGCTGCGCATGGCTGAGGTACGCATCGATCTCGTCTCGAAGGCCTTCGGCACCATCCAGGCGGTCGAGGACCTGTCGCTGACGGTGGCGGACGGCGAGTTCGTCGTGCTGCTCGGCCCGACCGGCGCCGGCAAGACGACGACGCTGCGCCTCGTCGCCGGCCTCGAGAAGCCTGACCACGGCCGCATCTCCATCGGCGGCCGCGACGTCACCGGCCTGCCGCCGGCCGAGCGCGACGTCGCCTTCGTCTTCCAGCAGTATTCGCTCTACCCGCACCTGTCGGTCTACGAGAACCTCGCCTTCCCGCTGCGCTCGCCGACACGGCGGGTGCCCGAGGACCAGATCAAGGCGACGGTGACGCGGATCGCGACAATGCTGCGCATCGCCCACAAGCTCGAGAACCGCGCGACGCGGCTTTCCGGCGGCGAGATGCAGCGCGTCGCCATCGGCCGCGCTCTGGTGCGGCGCCCGTCGATCTACCTGATGGACGAGCCGCTCTCCTCGCTGGACGCGAAGCTGCGTGGCGAACTGCGCCTCGAGCTGAAGCGCATCCAGGTGGAGCTCGGCGTCACCATCCTCTACGTCACCCACGACCAGATCGAGGCGATGACGATGGCCTCGCGCGTCGGCGTCATGGAGGAAGGCCGGCTCGTGCAGGTCGGCACGCCGCGCGAGATCTACGAGAACCCGGCGACCGTCTATGTCGCCACCCGCCTCGGCCAGCCGGCGATCAACCTGGTGCCGCCGTCCGTGCTGCCGCAGGTGGCGACGCCGCCGGGCACGGCGACCATCGGCGCCCGAACCGAGCACCTCGACATCCGCCGCGTTAGCGGCGGCGGGATCGGGACCGTCGCGCGCATCGAGCACCTCGGCGACCAGAACCACCTGCACGTCGACGTCGCCGGCCACCACCTCGTGACGCTGACGGACTCCGACGTCGCCCTCGATGTCGGCGACCCCGTCGACCTCGACGTCCACGGCGCGCTGTTCTTCGGCCCCGACGGCCGGCGTATCGCGGCGTGAGAGGCAAAGCATGACGACCGCCGGGAGACCCGCATGACCACAACCCTCGATGCCGCCGGCCGCCGGGCCCTGATCGAGACGGTAGCCGCCGCCGTCATCGCCCGCGCCGACGAGCTCACCGCCCTCGACCAGGCGATCGGCGACGGCGACCACGGCCTCAACATGAAGCGCGGCTTCGAGGCCGTGCTCGCCGATCTCGACGCCATCGCCGCAAAGCCCCTGCCGGAGGGCCTGAAGCAGATCGGCACGACGATGGTGATGAAGGTCGGCGGCGCCTCCGGCCCGCTCTACGGCACGCTGTTCCTGCAGCTCGGCAAGAGCCTCGCGGAACTCGCCCCCGACGCCGTGCCGAGCCGCGCCGCGCTCGCCGCGGCGCTGGAGGCCGCGATCGTCGCCGTGAAGGCGCGCGGCAAGTCGGAGGTCGGCCAGAAGACGCTGCTCGACGTGCTGGCACCGGTGCAGGCGGCGCTCGCAGACGGCGCCGACGCAGCGGCGATCACCGCCTGCGCCCACGAGGCGGCCGCCGCCACGGTGCCGCTGAAGGCCATCCGCGGCCGCGCCTCCTTCCTCGGCGACCGGTCGATCGGCCACATGGACCCCGGTGCGCGGTCGAGCGAAATCCTGATTTCAGCCCTGGCGGGCATCGCCGGCGGCGGCAGCGGAGCGGCGGCATGAACGACAAGGTGGGCATCGTCATCGTCTCGCACTCGCCCGACGTCGCCAAGGGCGCCGCCGACATGGTGCGCCAGATGGTCGGCAACGAGGTGCCGCTCGCCTTCACCGGCGGCGACCCCGGCGGCGGCCTCGGCACCAGCGTCGAGACGATCCTGGCCGCGATCGATCGCGCCTGGTCGGAGAAGGGCGTCGCCATCCTCGTCGACCTCGGCGGCGCTGAGACCAACAGCGAGATGGCGATCGAGATGCTGCCGGAGGACCGGCAGGGCCGCGTCGTCGTCTGCAACGCCCCGATCGTCGAGGGCGCCGTGATGGCGGCGACCGAAGCGTGGGGCGGCGCCACGCTGGACGAGGTGCGCCGCACCGCCGAGGAGCTTTCGCCGGCGTGAGCGCACCGCTCCACGGCACGACAAACGGGTGACGGGACCATGACTGACGGGGCGCCTGTGAACGGATCGGTGCTGCTGACCCACGAGGTCGGCCTGCACGCGCGGCCGTCGGTGAAGCTGACCAAGCTCGCCAAGGGCTTTTCCTCCAAGATCGAGCTCGCCGCCGCCGAGGGCGGGCCGTGGATCGACGCGAAGTCGATCGTCAAGGTGATGGCGGCGAAGGCGCCGAAGCACACGGTGCTGCACTTCCGCGCCGAGGGCCCGGACGCCGAGGCGGCGGTGGCGGCGCTGATCGACCTTGTCCAGAGCGACTTCCCCGAGCAGCCCTCGGAGAGCGCGGCGCGGTGAGCGCCGCCGCCCCCGCCGCGCCGGCGCCCGCGCGCCCGGTGATCCTGAGCGGCCGGCCGGCATCGCCGGGCTTCGCCGCGGGACCGCTCGTCGTCCAGGCCGAGCGCACCGGCGGCCGTCGCCGCGCCGGCACGCCGGCCGAGGAGCGGGCGGCGCTGCAGGCGGCGCTTGCGACCGCCGCGGCCGACCTCGCCACGTTGGCGGCCGAGGCCTCGGGCGATGCCGCCGACATCCTCGAATTCCAGATCGCGCTGATCGAGGACGACGCCCTGTCCGGCCCGGCGCTCGATGCGATCGCCGGCGGCACGCCGGCCGAGCGCGCCTGGACCGACGCGATCGGCGTGCTCATCGCCGACTACGAGGCGACCGAGGACGACTATTTCCGCGCCCGCGCCGCCGACCTGCGCGACCTCGCCGAGCGCGTCGCCACCGCGCTGTCCGGCGAGGCGCAGGCCGGACTGACCCTGCCCGAGGGCGCGGTGCTGTTCGCCGCCGACCTCGCGCCGTCACGCTTCCTGTCCGCCGACTGGAGCGGTCGCGGCATCGCGCTGTCCGCCGGCAGCGCCACCAGCCACGTCGCCATGCTGGCGCGCGCCCGCGGCGTGCCGATGGTGACCGGCCTCGGATCGCTCGGCGCCGCAGCCGCGCTCGCCGGCGCTCCTGCCCTGCTCGACGGCGAGGCCGGCACGCTGGTGCTGTCGCCCGACGCCGCCGCCACCGCCGCCTTCGCCGCCCGCCGCCGTGCGTCTGAAGCGGCCGCCGCCCACGCCGCCGCTGCCGCCACGGGCGCCGCGGTGAGCGCCGACGGCGTCGCCATCGCCGTCCACATCAACGTCGCCGATCCGGCCGAGCTCGACCGCCTCGATCCGGCGATCTGCGACGGCATCGGGCTGGTGCGCACCGAGCTGCTCTTCCACGCCCGCGACGGGTTGCCGGACGAGGCGGAGCAGACGGCCGTCTACCGCCGCATCCTCGCCTGGGCAGACGGTCGGCCGGTGACGATCCGGACCCTCGACGCCGGCGGCGACAAGCCGATCCCCGGCTATACGCTGGACGGCGAGATGAACCCCTTCCTCGGCCTTCGCGGCGTTCGCCTGTCGCTCGCCCGGCCGGAGGTGTTCGCGGTGCAGCTGCGGGCATTGCTCGCCGCTGCCACCGACGGCGACCTCAAGGTGATGATCCCGATGGTGTCGGTGCCGGCCGAGATGGTGCGCGTGCGCGCCGCCGTGGCGGAGGCGGCGCAAGCGCTGTCGGCGCGCGGCGCACCGTTCCGCGTGCCGCCGATCGGCATGATGGTCGAGGTTCCCGCCGCGGCGCTGGCCCTCGACGCCTTCGACACCGACTTCGTCTCGATCGGCTCGAACGACCTCACCCAGTACACCCTCGCTGCCGGCCGCGACGAGCCGTCGGTCGCCGAGCTCGCCGACACCGCCGAGCCGGCGGTGCTGCGCCTGATCGCCATGACGGTGGCCGCGGCCGACGCGCGCGGCGTGCCCGTGTCGCTCTGCGGCGACGCCGGTGGCGACCCGCGGCTGGTGCCGCTGCTGCTGTCCGCCGGCCTGCGCTCGCTGTCGATGGCGCCGTCGGCGGTCGGCCGGGTCAAGCAGACGATCGCCGGTCTCTCTGTCGCTGCCGCGGCGCGGGGATGAGACGGCGATGAGCGCCGCGCCCGCCCTGCGCCCGCCCCGCCAGACGCCGGCGGCGATTGCGGCCTACAAGACGATCCTGCGCGACGCCCTCGACCGCCGGCCGTCGGGCATGCGCAAGCGCCTCGCAGAGGCGCTCGGCAAGAACCGCTCCTTCGTCAGCCAGATCGCCAACCCCGCCTATCCGACGCCGATCCCGCCCGGCCACATCGATGCCATCCTCGACATCTGCCACTTCTCACCGACCGAGCGCGCCTCGTTCCTGGCGGCATATGCCAGCGCCCACCCGCGCCGCGCCGCGTCGGCGAGCGACGGGCCCGCGGCGCGGACGCGACCGCTCGCCCTGCGCGTGCCGGACCTCGGCCACGAGGCGAAGAACCGCGAGTTCGACCGGCTGGTGCAGGACCTCGTCACCCGCCTCGCCCGCCTCGCCGAGCCGCCCGCCTGAGGCGCCGGCGAACGGGCCACCGACAGAGACCCGAAGCGCGATCCGACAGCCAAGCGCGACACGACAAGACGGAGGGAGCCCCACGATGAAGAAACTCATCAACAGCCCGGCCGACGTTCTGACGGAGAGCCTCGCGGGCTTTGCCGCCGCCCACGCCGACATCGTCACGCTGGGCGAGAACGGCGCCTTCGTGCGCCGCGCCACGCCGACGCCCGGCAAGGTCGCGATCATCTCCGGCGGCGGCTCCGGCCACGAGCCTCTGCATGCGGGCTTCGTCGGCCTCGGCATGCTCGACGCCGCCTGCCCCGGCCAGGTGTTCACCTCGCCGACGCCGGACCAGATGATCGCCGCAGCCCAGGCCGTCGACCAGGGCGCCGGCGTGCTCTTCGTGGTGAAGAACTACGAGGGCGACAAGATGAACTTCGAGATGGCCTCGGAAATGGCCGCCGACATCGTCGCCGGCGGAACCGCCACCGTCATCACCGACGACGACGTGGCGGTGGAGAAGTCGACCTGGTCGATCGGCCGGCGCGGCGTCGCCGGCACGATGGTGGTGGAAAAGATCGTCGGCGCCGCGGCGGAGGAGGGCATGGCGCTCGCCGACCTCGCCGCCCTCGGCACCCGCGTCAACGCCGCCACCCGCTCGATGGGCGTGGCGCTGTCGAGCTGCATCGTGCCGGCGGCGGGCACGCCGACCTTCACGCTCGCCGACGACGAGATGGAGATGGGCGTCGGCATCCACGGCGAGCCCGGCCGGCGACGCGTCAAGACGATGACGGCCGACGAGATCACTGAGGAGATGATCGCGGCGATCACCGGCGACTTCGCGGAAAGCGCCGGCGCCGGCGGCGGCGCGGGGGAGGCGCAAGTGGCGGCGACGGCGGCGGCCGAGGCCGCGCCCGCCACCAGCGGTCCGGCGACGGACGGCGGCGACGAGGTGCTGCTGCTCGTCAACGGCTTCGGCGGCACGCCGCTGATGGAGCTCTACCTGATGTACCACGCCGCCCGGCCGCGGCTGGAGGCGCGCGGCTTCCGCGTCGTCCGCTCGCTCGTCGGCAACTACGTCACCTCGCTCGAGATGGCCGGCTGCTCGCTGACGGTGACGCGGCTCGATGCCGAGACGACGCGGCTGTGGGACGCCCCGGTGAAGACGGCGGGGCTGCGCTGGGGGGTGTGAGGGGGGAGACCGTCGGCAGTGGGCCGCGGGCCGTGGGCAGTAGGCAGTAGGCAGTGGTAGGTCGGCGGTAGGACAGCCATCCTCCCCTTGAGGGGGAGGGTCGGCGACCGCAGGTCGCCGGGGCGGGGTGGCGCCGCCGGGAGGCGGCGGGAACGACAGCAACGGTGGCCGAGGCGAGGGTAGTGCGCGGGCTCCCGCCCGCCGTCACCCCGCCCCGCCGCGCTCCGCGCGTCGACCCGCCCCCTCGAGGGGCGGGTGGCGGCATCGTTGAATGCGCGGGAACGACGTGCTGTCCGGCGATGGGTCACCTGCTGCAGCGATGCTGCAGCAAAGCCCTCCCTCCCCTCAGGCACTGCGCTCCGGCAACTCGCCATGGCTACCCGCCCAGACACGTCTCCCGGAGTGCCTTCTCGGCGGCTCCGTCGCATGGGTTCCCGGGACCTGCCGGGAATGACCTCGGAGGGGACGAAACACCGCCACCCCCGCGCGGTCTCCCGCCGGGGTTTTGGCCGTGGTTTCCCCCTCCAGTGGAGGGGACGGGGCGCCGAAAGGCGCAATCCGTAGTGGTGGCGGCGGTTGCCCGCCGCAGGGTGCCTTGCGGCACCCGCGCCTGTCGGCGCCCCGTATCTGCGGTGTTGCCTGGGTCCCGGTGCTCCCCCTGGCGGTCTGCGGGCCGGCGCGCTTTCCTCGCCTAGGTCGCCGCAGGCGCTACTCCCTGGCGCTGGCCCCGAGGGACCAGCACTGCCGCCGCCCTCGCGGAGGCCCGGGACGCCGCTCGTGGTGGCGGCGGGAGGCTTTACCCACGATCCCCCCGGGGAAGGAGTTTGCGCGTCTTCTCCAGCCGCGGGTCACCGCCGTCCACCCCGCGGGCACCGGTACGCCCCCGGCTGCGCCCCTCCGAGTGGACGACAGCAGTGTGGATGGGGATGGTATCCGTGTCAAGGGTTTTATTCCTATCGTGGGTTGGTCGGGCGTGGTGGGCAGTGGGCAGTGGGCGGTGGACGGCGGCAGTGGGCGGACAGCGGTTGCAGCAGGTGGCGGGACGCCTGCGCCCCGCGTTTCAACGCGAACCCTCCCCCCTCGCGGGGGAGGTGGCCGGCGAAGCCGGTCGGAGGGGGGGACACGGGCACCGCGGCCGACGATCCGACAACGACCACGCAACCGCCCGGGCGTCGACGCTCCGCCCGCCTTCGACGGCACACCCCGCGGCTCCCCCCCTCCCTACCCTCCCCCGCGAGGGGGGAGGAGGCGCAAAGCCCGCCGTGGCGCCAAGCCCGGATCGGCGCTCGCCTTTGGCTCGCTTGTGCGGGGTGACGCACCGGGAGGGACGCGCCCCGGCGTCTCAGCGCTCGCAGGTGCCGAAATAGACGGGGTCCTGCACGCGGTCGTCGGTGACGGCCATGATCTTCAGCAGGCCGGTGGAGCGCACCAGCACGAGGACGGCGACGTCCGGCGCGAAGTCGGCGGCGACCGCGAACACCGTGTCGCCGTCGTCCGCCAGCACCTCATAGGCCGACCCGCCGCGCCGCCGCACCACCCCGTCGGCGAGGTCGAACACAGACGCCTGCGCCTCGCCGCCGACGAGCGAGGGCAGCTCGCAGCGGAACACCTCCGCCGCCCCGGCCCCATTGGGGACGAGGAGCAGGGCTGCGAGGGAAGCGGCGACGAGGCGTATCGGCATGGGCGAGGCCGCCTGTGGGGCGCTTGCGCGTCCGGGTGGTGCGAGCATGCCACGGATCGGGACGGGTTTCACGGCGGGGTCGGGGACCGTAGCGCCGGGCGTGGGGTCGGCAGCGGTCACCGGGGGCCTTGGTCGTTGATGCCGAACGGCACCACTGTCGAAGCAGGCACCCACCCTCCCCCTGTGGGAGGGTCGGACCGCGCGAGCGGTCCGGGGAGGGCCGCCGGCGGCGCAGCCGTCGGCGGGCGACGGTTCCGCAAATTCAGGCGCCGTACCGCCGCGCTCGTGCGCGGCGGCCCCCTCCGGCCGGCTGCGCCGGCCACCTCCCCCACGAGGGGGGAGGAGGCGCGCGACGCCACCGTCGTCATCCCGGACCAGCGAGGCGAACCCAAACGCCCGTTCGGGAGCCAGGGGAGAGTTCACGCCGCAAGGCGCCGTCGAGTGACAGCGTAAAGCGCAACGAACGGTTATCTCAGGTAGAGCCGACTAGCTAACCGCGCGTCTGGTCGTTCGAAGTTGCATCTCTATTTTTCGCAGGAAATGTCGTGCCTGAGCGACCGCTTGAGTCTTGGTCACCGGCCATGACACCGGTAGCACCAGTTAGCCGGCCCGGAGCCCAGGTCCTCACGGCTGCAGAAGCTGCTGCGATGTCCTGAGCAAACCAACTCGTACCCCTTATCCATTCGCTCTTGATCGCTGCCACTGGATTCTCCCCTCCGCGTTTGGCCACACCCAAAGCGTGCAGCGGGCTAGTTTTGCCCTCTTGATTCGTTACCACCTTACAATCCAAGCTACCGTGCGAGCCAATCACCTAACGTTTCACGAACGCAAGGTTGCCGCTCAGGGGGAAGATATGGTGTCGCACCTTGTTGCAGTCCGACGTCCGGAACTCGTCATTGGCCTAACTGGCCCAATCGGCGTAAACATCGAGCAGGCCAATAAGTATATACAAAATGAAATGCGGCTTTATGGCTATGATCCGGTAACCATCAAGCTAACCGATGAAATGCAGATAATTCAGACTAGCATAGACATATCAGATGACGACTACATACAACGCTACAATGATTTAATAGACTACGCGAATGAAGTAAGAATAAAGACAAAAACGCCAGAGATGCTTGCAATTCTTGCTATTTCAGCAATAAGAAGAGAACGACTTGCCCGATACAGGCTGCAGAATGCCCTTGATGATGCGACGGGTGTTACTCAAGTACCACCACTTGAGGGTGTAGTATATATTATAAGACAACTTAAACGCCCGGAAGAAGTTGATTTACTTCGAAATGTCTATGGGGATCAGTTTATCCTCGTCGCGATTCATACAACCCACGACGGTCAGGTTGAGTACCTTAAGAGCAAAACTATTCAGAAGGGACCGGGATCCTACAACGAAGACGTCCTTGACCAAAGTATAACTAGACTTATCAATCGCGATTTAAAAGAAACAAATCCCCCTGAACGCCCGCAAAGTAAACCTGATGAATCTTCAAAAAGATATGTCGAAACAAAATTCGGACAGAATATACTTGATACATTTCCGAAAGGTGAGGTCTTTGTCTCATCAAATTCCGATGAAGCAATAAAGAGATTTTTTAAGGTTTTCTTTGGATTTAAAGGAACTTCTCCCGCAGAAGACGAATATGGAATGTATCTTGCCAAAGCTGCTTCCCTACGATCCCTCGATCTGTCTCGCCAGGTCGGAGCTGCTATTATTGGAAGCGATGGCTCCATTGTCTCACTAGGCTGTAATGAGGTCCCGAAGGCTAAAGGAGGGATTTATGGCGATGGCGATACCAACGACAAACGCGATTTTCAAATGGGCTACGATCCGAATGAACGCGAAAAACGAAGAGTTCTTCATGACTTAATTTCAAGACTAAAGCACGAAAACCTATTAAATGACGCTCGATTGGGCAATAAAGATCTAGACCAAATATTAGCAGATGCTCTAGATTCAGATGACATATTGACAATTCGCGACTCTCGACTGATGGACATTATTGAATTTGGTCGCGTCATTCATGCAGAGATGCACGCGCTGACAGAAGCCGCGAGGGTCGGTAGAGCGGTGGCCGGAGCAACGCTATACTGCACAACTTTTCCCTGTCACCTTTGCGCAAAACATATTGTAGCATCCGGAATAGCGCGCGTGGTTTACATAGAACCATATGCAAAAAGTTACGCAAGAGCCTTACACAGTGACTCTATTTCTATAGAAGAAAGCGCTGAGAACAAAGTGCTATTTTCGCCTTTTCTCGGTATTTCTCCGTATCGCTACCGAACTCTTTTTGAGGAAGGGCGCAGAAAGGACAAAAATGGGAGCATAAAAAGCTGGTCGCATGATGAGCGCATCCCACGACTCGAGGTCTATGTCCAGAAGCATGACTTTAACGAAGATCGTGTTCTGGATGCATTCAAATCTCTTTTAGATCCTTGATGAGAAATTGTTAAGCAATGAGACCGAGTTAAACTGGATTTATCACCTCTCAACTCCACCCACCCCCATACGTCTTGTAGAAGATGTGCAGCCCGATCTGCTTCTGCTTCTGCATGGACTTCGCCCAGCGGGGCTTCACGTAGGTGGCGTGGTAGTGGGTGGAGGCTTCGATCTCGGGGATCTTCAGGCGGCCGGCGGTGGTCTCGCGGGCGATTTCCTGGGCCTGGCGCCAGTGGCGGTCGTCGACGACGCGGTCCGGGACGAGGTCGCAGGCGAACGAGAACTGGCAGGCGTTGCGCATCTTGCGGTTCTGGTAGACGACGCCGCAGATGGTGTTCGGGTAGGCCGGATTGCGGACGCGGTTGAGAACGACCTGCGAGACGCCGACCTGGCCGTTGTAGCTCTCGCCGCGCGCCTCGAAATAGATCGCCTCGGCGAGGCAGCGCTGCTCGCTGTTGAGGAGCACGCTCGCCGGCAGCGGCTTGCCCACCCAGGCGTGCGGGTCGACGGCGAGCTCCTCCGGCGTCACCTCCTCCTCGCCGAGGCCGGTAGCGACGGCCGGATCGGCGAACAGGGCGCGGAACGGCGCCTCGATGTCGAAGTCGCCCTCCTGCGCATAGGCCGAGACCATCGAGGCGCTGGTGGCGGCGGCGGCCTGCGCGAACTGCAGGCGGGCGCGGACGGTGGCGGGGTCGTTGTCGCCCGGCGTGCCGTCGTGGCGGGCGATGAGGGCGCGCTCGCGCAGCGAGGAGACCGGCGGCAGCTTGACGAAGGCGACGCGCAGCGCCGCCTGGGCCATGTCGTCGTCGACGACGCTCGCGGTCGCCATCAGCGTGCCGGCGGCGAGCGGCATCTCGCCGGTGGAGGCGGCGACCGTGATCTGGCGGCCGCCCTTGGCGGAGCGGTCGAAGCGCAGCGCCGGCAGGTCCTCGCGCGGCGCCGGCTGGAAGCCGGCGAGCGTCACGGTGCCGGCGCCGCTGGTGAGGGCGACGGTGGCGGCCTCGCCGCGCTCGGGAGCGCCGGCGAAGGTGAAGCTGGGGGCGGCCTCGCTGCCGCCGGCGGTGCCGACGAGGCGCGCCATCCAGCGCGGCGACGCGGCGGCATCGGCCGAGAGGATCGCGGCGATGTCCTGCTGGGCCACCGGCTCGGCGAGGAGGACGGCGCACGCGGCCAGCGCTGCCGCGCGCACGGCGGTGGCGCGGGCGAGGCGGCCGGCGCCGGCGGCGATCGCAGCGGCGCTGCGGCGGCGCCGGCGGCGCGGGGCGAGCCGCATCCAGTGCTGGGCAGAGCCGGTGAGCTCGGGGCGGGCGGGGGCTGCGGCGAGACGGTCGCGGGCGGCGGGGTCGGCGGCGGTCGCGTCAGCGGCGGCGGCGGGCGTGGCCGACTGGGCGGGGGCGGGCGGGCGGGACGCGGGGGGCTCGGCGGCCGTGGCGACGAGGGCGACCGGTTCGGTCGGCTGGCGGTCGGCCTGGCGCGGCTGGGGAGGCCGGGGCCGGGGCGTGGTGGAGGCGGCGGGGGCCGCGGCATTCGGGTGAGCGACCGCGGGGCCGAGCGCGGCGGAGGCGGCGAGGCGCGCGGCGGCGTGTTCGGCGGCGGTGAGGGCGAAATCGGTCCCGCCGGAGTCGGCGACGCGGAGCTTCGGCGCGGCGGCGCTGGCGGGCCGCGGCGGCAAGAGGCGGGCGGGGCGATCGGAGGCGGCGTCGCTGTCGGCGGCGGCGAGCGCGGCGCGCCGTGTCGCCTGGCCGGCGGCGGCCGGCGGCTTCGTCAGGGGCTCTGAGACCGGCTTCATGCTTACGCCACTCCCGACGCGACCCGGGCCGGGGGGACCTGTCACCCGGCGAACACTCCGCGGAGAATGTGCTGAACAGCGTTGAAGGAGGGTTAACCGGCGAAGGGGATGCGGCGGCGTGACCGGGCGGAGGGTCGCTGCGGCTACTGCACGCTCTCGCCGCCCAGGGTGTCCCAGTCGGCGCGATAGCCGCCTTTTCGCAGGAAATCCAGGGCCTTGGACATCATGACGTCTTCGATCGCCTCGCTATTGCCCCCGGGTCCCCAAACGAAGAAATAATAATCCGTGCAGGCAGCGTCCGTCATGTCGACGTAGCAGACATGGGCGCTGAAGCCGAAGAAATCTGCGCGGAAGTATTCGAGGCTCGGCATGTGCAGGCTCTCGCGGCGTTCGTACTTGCCGCGGGTGCCCCAGCGGAAGACGAGGTCGGCGAATTCCTCGCCGGACAGGCCGGTGTCACGGGCGATCACCACTCTCATTCAAGGGATATCCGGATCTTCAACATTGATGGCGTCAAGGCGAGTCCCCGTTCTCGACCGTCGGCAGGCCCTCGCCGGCGTCGAACCAGGGGATGCGGTCGGCGTGGAAGCCGTGGGCGGCCGGCGGATGGCGCTCGGGGTGGTCGAAGACGCCGACGTTGAGGTCGATGGTGGGCGAAGCATCGCCGCGATAGGCGATCTGGGCGCCGCAGACGGGGCAGAAGACGCGCTCGCCGGCGGGGCTCGAGCGGTAGAGGGCGGGCTCGCCGGTGATCTCCACGGCGGCGCGCGGGAAGGTGACCCAGGCGAGCGCCGGGGCGCCGGTGGTGCGCCGGCAGATGGTGCAGTGGCACCAGCCGGTGGAGAGCGGCGCGCCGCGGGCGGTGAAGCGGACGCGGCCGCAGTGGCAGCCGCCGGTGTGGGTCTCGTCAGTCACGCGTCCCTTCCCCGGCCGGGCCGCGGGCGAGGCGGGCGGCAAGCTCGAGACTGACGGCGCGGATCGCCGCGAACGGGCCGCCGGCGGCGAGCGCGGCGCCGAGGTCAGTTTCGGCCAGGCCGCGGGTGCCGAAGCGGGTGCGGACGGCGTCGGCGAGCCACTGGCGTGGCTGGCCGGCGCGGCGGCCGGCGCCGGGGTTTTCGGCGGCGTGGCCGCGGTGGGCGGCGATGGCAGCGGCGAGGTCGTCGAGGCCCTCGCCGGTGGCCGCGGAGACGAGGACAACGGCGGGCGGCGGGCCGCTGGTGTGGCCGAGCGACAGTGCCCCCTCGACGTCGGCGCGGGCGCGGCGGACGGGGGCGCCCATGTCGGCCTTGGTGACGACGACGATGTCGGGAAGCTCCATGACGCCGGCCTTCATGAACTGCAGGCTGTCGCCGGAACCCGGCTGGATGCACAGCACGACGGTGTCGGCGACGGCGGCGACATCGCCCTCCGACTGGCCGACGCCGACGGTCTCCACCACGACGCGGTCGCGCACGGCGCGCATCAGCACGATCGCCGCCACCGCGTGGTCGGAGAGGCCGCCGAGGCGGTCGCGGGCGGCCATCGAGCGGATGAAGACGCCGTCGTCGGCGGGGTCGGTGCGGATGCGGGTGCGGTCACCCAGCAGCGCACCGCCGGTGAGCCGCGAGGACGGGTCGACGGCGATGACGCCGACGCTCTCGCCGGCCGCGCGGAAGGATTTCAGCAGCGCCGCCGTCAGCGTCGACTTGCCGACGCCGGGCGGGCCGGTGAGGCCGATGACGTGGCCGCCGGGAGCCGCCGCGGCGGCGTCGAGGAGGGCGGCGAGTGCGGCGCCGTCGCCGTCGGTCTCGATGGCGGCGAGCGCGCGGGCGAGTGCCGGCTTGCCGCCGGCGCGGACGGCAGCGAGGCGCTCGGCGGGCGACGGGCCGGCGTTCACGCGGCGGCGGCTCCGGTCGCGGCGGGAGTGCCGGGCTCCGGCAGCGTGACGCCGTCATAGACGTCGGCCACCGTCATGGCGAAGTCGAGCGCCGGCAGGGCGACGACGTCGGCGGGATGGGTCAGCGCGGTGTAGGACCAGTCGGCGGTGCCGTCATCGTTCGCCGGCCCGCGTGTCCAGACCTCCACCCGCCTCTCGTCCTGGTAGGCGAGAACGATGTGCGCGATGGACGGGATCGACTGGTAGAACGTGAACTTGGTGGCCCGGTCGTAGGCCATCGTCGAGGGGGAGAGCACCTCGACGACGACGAGCGGGTCGTCGATCACACGCTCGGAGTTCTTACTTTCAGGGCCGCAACGCACCAGCACGTCGGGCGCAACGGTGGTGTCGTCGACCTCCGAATGGCGAAGCAGCATGTCAGGGAGCGCCCAGCAGCCGCGTCTGCGCGCCGCCGCCCGCAGCGCGGAAGCGAAATTCACCCAGATCGCGGCGTGCCGGCCCGTCCCGCCGGCCATCATTCGCACGATCATGCCGTCGACCAGTTCCCACCGCTCCGTCTCCGGGCAGCGGTCGAGGAGCGCCAGGAAGGCGTCGATGGTGATGGGCTCGATCTTCAGCGCGGGGGCGTTCATCGCCGCTCCTCGGGGTGCGGGCTTGGCCGAGGCGGGCAGGATACGACAAAAGCGGCGGGGCGGCCAAACGGCGGTTGCCAAGGACAGACGGGCAATCGGCGCCGGGCGGCAGTGGCAGGCGATGCCGGCCGACGGCGCCGCCGGTCGGCGCCCGCCGGTGACGTCACACCGACTGCGCTCCCTCCCCTCACGCCCGCTGGCCGCGGAATTGCCCCCCGTAGCCCTTCTCGGGGACGCCCAGCGTCTGCTCGAACATGATCTGGCAGACGCGCATGCCGGCGCGCATCAGGATCGGCCGCGGGCCGTGATTGACGATCTCGAGCTGGATCTGGCCGGAGGAGCCGGCGTGGATGGTCGGCGCGGTGACGTGCACGGCCATCCCGAGGCGGGCCAGCGCGCTCTTGCCCTCGAGGCGGCCGACGACGCGGCCGCTCGGCAGGATCAGCACGCGCTCGCGCGTCCAGGCGAGCACCAGTTGCTGCGGCGCCAGCACGAAGCCCTGGTCGCCGATCTCGACGTCCTCCGCGATCTTCTCGACCACTTCGGCAAAGACGTAGCCGGGGCCGGCGGGGTCGAGAGGCGCATCGTCGTCGGGGGCGGCGGGGCGGAACACCTTGAGGCGGCCGTGCAGCGTCAGGTCCACCGTCGTCGGCGCGAAGGCCTCGTCACCCGGCATCGGCGAGATCGAGATCGAGCCGGTGTCGATCGAGTGGCGGATCTCGCGGTCGGTGAGGATCATGCAGGGGCTCGCGGTGGCTGGACCAACCGCAACAGGGGCACGGCGGACGGCGGCACCGCAAGCCCCGTCGCGCGCGGCGCCGCGGGACGGGTCGACGCGGCCGGCCGTTCCGAAGCGCCGTCGCGGGCGTCGCGTGCTCCCGTCACGCGGCCTCACCCGCCACCGCGTGCCGAAGGCGGGCGCGGAGCGACCGTGGCAACTGCCGGGCGGACTTGATGCGCGGCAGCGCCATCTCCTCGATGACCACGCGGCTGTCCCCGCAGAGCGCAATGGCCTCGGCATGGTTGTCGAAGCGCTGGCGCGCGACATTGTCGACGAAGGTCTCGGCGGCCACTCCCTCGGCGAGGATCAGCTCATGGGCGGCCGTCTCGACGTGGAAGACCTCGAAGCGGGGGCCGAGCTCGCCCGCGCTCATGCGGCGGACGGCGGCGCCATTCACCAGCGCACCGGCCTGCACGAGGAGGCCGTCGAGGAAGAGGGCGTGGTCGGGCGTCAGGCGGAGATCGCGGGTGGGCAGGCCGTCGCCGAGGGCGCCGGCGGCGATGCACACCGGGCGCCGGGGCTCCGGGACGAACGGCGTCGCGAGGGCCCGTCGGCCGATCCAGCGCACCGGCACGGATCGCCCGTCGGCGGTGAGCACGAGGTCGCCCGGCCGCAGGGTCTCCACCGCCACTTCGCCGCCCGGGACGGCGATGCGGGTGCCGGCGAGGAAACAGGGGACGTAGGTCGTCTGATTGAAGCCGTCCGGGTAGTCGCCGACCTGGTAGACGGTGTTCGACAGGAGAAAGAGCGGTGCGTTCTCAAGGGTGTCCGTCAGGTAAGGCTCGCCGAGGTTGCTCTGGCCGGCATAGATCCAGGGGTTGTCGACGAAGAGCACCGGGTCGCCGACGGCGAGATCAGAGCTGTCGAAGTCTAGGACGCCACTACCGCGAACTTCCGTGATCTGGCCGCTGCCGGTGTAGTCGATGACGTAGTGATACGCGAAGGCTACCGTCGTCATTGCGCTGGAACTCCCCCGATCCGCGCCCCCGTGCGCCGAAGCGGGTCCGTCCGGCAGACCAGCAGCGGCGCACCGGCAGTCTGGCATGGGACCAGGGTGCGGAACAGCACCGGAATTCCGCCTATCGCAGTGGCGCCGAGGGTGGGCGGCCGCCTACCGCCGCGTGAGCAGGCGCACGATCGCGATCGCCACCAGCGCGTAGCGGGCGTTGGAGCCGGCGACGTGGATCAGCGCGGCGGCCGCCAGCGTGCCGGCGAGCATCACGCCAGCGAGCAGCAGCGCGAGGCGCGGCTCCGCTCCCTGCACGGCTGCCAGCCCATAGGCGAGCGCGAAGGCGAACGGCGAAACGAACAGCAACGTTCGCACGGCGCGGCGCCTCACTTCCGGTGTATCGAGCGGTGATGGCGCCATGCGCAGCGATCCCGAAAGATTTTCCTGTTGGCGGCCGAGCATGACAGTAAAATGTCGTCTTGGCGCGTGTCACACGACTGTGATCTGGGCCGACTAGGCAGGCCTTCACGCTCTCAACCGACGAGGTGGCCGATGAAGACGCTCGTGGCAGCTTTGCTGATGTCCAGCCTGATCGCCGGACCGGCGTTCGCCGAATTCGCACTCGACAGCCGCTACCAGGACGCCGACGGCGACCTGATCGCCGACGTGCCGACCGATCCGTCGCAGCTTGTCGATCCCGACACGCTGATCTTCGCCTACACCCCCGTCGAGGACCCGGCGGTCTATGCCGACGTGTGGGCGGGCTTCCTCGATCACCTGAAGACGGTGACCGGCAAGGAGGTGCAGTTCTTCCCGGTGCAGTCGAATGCCGCGCAGATCGAGGCGATGCGGGCCGGCCGCCTGCACATCGCCGGCTTCAACACCGGCTCGAACCCGCTCGCGGTCGCCTGCGCCGGCTTCCGGCCGTTCGCCATGATGGCCTCGAAGGACGGCCTCTACGGCTACGAGATGGAGATCATCACCTACCCGGGCTCCGGCATCGAGAAGGTCGAGGACATCAAGGGCAAGCAGCTCGCCTTCACCTCCGAGACGTCCAATTCCGGCTTCAAGGCGCCGTCGGCGATCCTGAAGGCGGAGTTCCAGATGGAAGCCGGCAAGGACTTCGAGCCGGTGTTCTCCGGCAAGCACGACAACTCCATCCTCGGCGTCGCCAACAAGGACTATCCGGCCGCCTCGATCGCCAACTCGGTGAAGGCGCGGATGATCGCCCGCGACGTCGTCAAGGACGACCAGCTTGTGGTGATCTACAAGTCCGAGACCTTCCCCACCACCGGCTACGGCCTCGCCTACAACCTGACGCCCGAGCTGCAGGAGAAGATCAAGGAGGCGTTCTTCTCGTTCGATTGGGAAGGCTCGAAGCTTCTCGCCGAGTTCGAGACCTCCGAGCCGCCGCAGGAGAAGTTCATCCCGATCACCTTCAAGGACAACTGGGCGGTGATCCGGCAGATCGACGCGGCCACCGGCGTTTCCTACAACTGCCAGTGAGCTCTGTCTGACCGACGAGCGGCTCCGCCTCGCGGCGGGGCCGCGTTCGATTTTGTGAGGGCCGATGCTGCGGGTCGAAGCACTCGACAAACGCTACAAGACCGGCGACCACGCGCTGAAGGGGGTGTCCTTCACGGTCGACGCCGGCCAGGTGGTCGGGCTGATCGGCCCGTCGGGGGCCGGCAAGTCGACGCTGATCCGGTGCGTCAACCGGCTGGTCGAGCCGACCGGCGGCAAGGTCTACCTCAACGACACCGAGATCGGCGCCGGTGCCGGTGACCTCCGGCGTGTCCGCCGGCGCATCGGCATGATCTTCCAGGAGTATGCGCTCGTCGAGCGGCTGACGGTAATGGAGAACGTGCTGTCCGGGCGGCTCGGCTACGTGCCGTTCTGGCGCTCGTTCCTGCGCCGCTTCCCGCAAGCCGACGTCGACCAGGCCTTCGCGCTGCTCGACCGCGTCGGGCTCAGCGAGCACGCCGACAAGCGCGCCGACGCGCTCTCCGGCGGCCAGCGCCAGCGCGTCGGCATCGCCCGGGCGCTGGAGCAGAACCCCGAACTGCTGCTGATCGACGAGCCGACCGCCTCGCTCGACCCGAAGACGTCGCGCCAGATCATGCGGCTCATCGTCGAGATCTGCCGCGAGCGCGACCTGCCAGCCGTCATCAACATCCACGACGTGGCGCTGGCGCAGCTGTTCGTCGACCGCATCATCGGCCTGCGTGCCGGCGTCGTGGTCTTCGACGCGCCACCCGACAGGCTCGACCACGCGGCGCTGACGTCGATCTACGGCGAGGAGGACTGGGCGGCGATGCACCGGGCCGCCGAGGACGACGCGGCCGAGGAGGACGAGGCGGAGCAGGCCCTGCAGGCGCGCCGCGAGCGGCTGGCGGGGCTCGCGTGAGCACCGCTGCCCCGGCGCCGCGCCGCTGGCGCCGACCGCCGCTGTTCATTGCCAGCGCCGGGCTGCGGTGGGCGGTCTATGGCGGCATCCTCGTCTATCTCGTGCTGGCGATCTCCACCGTCGAGGTGAACTGGACACGCATTGCGGAGGGCCTCGAGCGCGGGCTGCGCTTCGTCCAGGGCTTCCTCGTGCCCGACTTCACCACCCGCGGCCGCGATATCCAGCAGGGGATGATCGAGAGCCTGACGATGACGGTGACCTCGACGGTGGCCGGCGTGCTGATCTCGGTGCCGATCGGCATCGGCGCCGCCCGCAACATCGCGCCGCTGCCGATCTATGCCGTCTGCCGGGCGATCATCGCGGTGTCGCGCTCGTTCCAGGAGATCATCATCGCCATCCTGTTCGTGGCGATGTTCGGCTTCGGTCCGCTGGCGGGCTTCCTGACGCTCTCGTTCGCCACCATCGGCTTCCTGTCGAAGCTGCTCGCGGAGGACATCGAGGAGATCGACGCCGCCCAGGTGGAGGCGATCCGCTCCACCGGCGCCGGCTGGTGGCAGGTGTTCAACTACGCCGTCCAGCCGCAGGTGATGCCGCGGCTGCTCGGGCTGTCGCTCTACCGGCTCGACATCAACTTCCGCGAGAGCGCCGTCATCGGCATCGTCGGCGCTGGCGGCATCGGCGCGACGCTGAACACCGCGATGGACCGCTACGACTACGACACGGCGGGCGCCATCCTGATCATGATCATCCTGATCGTCATGCTGGCCGAGTACGCCTCGAGCCAGCTGCGCAAGAGGCTGCAGTGATGCCGGTGGCGATGGCCGACGGACGGCGCGTCTGGCAGCGGCGCACTCAAGGCCAGCAGTGGGCGGTGTTCGCCGGCTGGTTCGCGCTCGTGGCGATCACCGTCTTCTGCTGGCAGGTGATGAACCGCGGCACGATCTGGGCCTTCGTCGAGGACGCGCCCAGGCAGGCCGGCGACCTGTTGTCCCGCGCGTGGCCGCCCGCCTGGGGCTATCTCGACCGGCTGTGGTGGCCGCTGTGGGACACGCTCAACATCGCCACGCTGGGGACGCTGCTCGGCGTCGTCATGGCGGTGCCGGTGGCGTTTCTGGCGGCCTCCAACACGACGCCGAGCCGGGCGGTGCTGCGGCCGCTGGCGCTCTTCATCATCGTCGCCTCGCGCTCGATCAACTCGCTGATCTGGGCGCTCCTGCTCGTCGCCATCATCGGGCCGGGGCTGCTCGCCGGCATCCTCGCCATCGCGCTGCGCTCGATCGGCTTCATCGGCAAGCTGCTCTACGAGGCGATCGAGGAGATCGACGAGAGCCAGGTGGAAGCGGTCAGCGCCACCGGCGCCTCGCGGATGCAGGTGATGGACTACGCCATCGTCCCGCAGGTGCTGCCGGCGTTTGCGGGCATCACGGTGTTCCGCTGGGATATCAACATCCGCGAGTCGACCATTCTCGGCCTCGTCGGCGCCGGCGGCATCGGCGTGCAGCTCGAATCCTCGCTCGCCCGCCTCGCCTGGGCGGAGGTGACGGTGATCTTCGCGGTGATCCTCGCGACCGTCGTGCTGTCGGAGTGGGTGTCGGCGAAGGTGCGCGGCGCGGTGCTGTGAGGCCGGCGGCCGCGTGACCCCTCCCCCCCCCTCGCGGGGGAGGTCGTCGCGCCGCAGGCGCGACGGGAGGGGGGGCGCCGCGGCAGCGGCGCGAAAGAACACTCAATGTGCGGCACGGGACGGGCTTGGCCACTGGCCCGGGTCACAAGTCCCCGTCGAGACCGCGGCTCCCCCCCTCCCTGCCCTCCCCCGCGAGGGGGGAGGGTTCGCGTCGAGGATGGAGCTGCCATCTGCCCGCTGTCGGCGCCGGCTCGGCGACCGCGAGGGGGAGGGTTCGCGTGGGGCTAGCCCTTCGCCTTCAGCGCGGCCTGGGCGGCCGAGAGGCGGGCGATGGGGACGCGGAAGGGCGAGCAGGAGACGTAGTCGAGGCCGACGGTCTCGCAGAAGGTGATCGAGGCCGGGTCGCCGCCGTGCTCGCCGCAGATGCCGAGCTTGATGTCGGGGCGCGTCGTGCGGCCGCGCTCGGCGGCGATCTTGACGAGCTCGCCGACGCCGTCGACGTCCAGCGTCACGAACGGGTCGCGCTCGATGATGCCTTTCGTCTGGTAGGCGCCGAGGAAGCTCGCCGCGTCGTCGCGGGAGATGCCGAAGGTGGTCTGCGTCAGGTCGTTGGTGCCGAAGGAGAAGAACTCCGCCGCCTCGGCGATCTCGGCGGCACGGAGGGCCGCGCGCGGAAGCTCGACCATCGTGCCGACGCTGTAGACCAGCGTCTTGCCGGTCTCCTTCTCGACGGCCTTGGCGGTGGCGTCGATCGTCGCCTTGACGAGGTCGAGCTCGGCCTTCAGGCCGACGAGCGGCACCATCACCTCGGGCTCGACCGGGGCGCCGGTCTTCTCGGCCGCCTCGATCGCCGCCTCGAAGATGGCGCGCGCCTGCATCTCGGCGATCTCCGGATAGGAGATCGCGAGCCGGCAGCCGCGGTGGCCGAGCATCGGGTTGAACTCGTGCAGCGCCTCGGCGCGCTCCTTCATGCGGTCGGCCGGCACGCCCATCGCCGCGGCGACCTCGGCGATCTCCTCGTCGCCGTGCGGGATGAACTCGTGCAGCGGCGGATCGAGCAGGCGGATCGTCACCGGCAGGCCGGCCATGATCTCGAACAGCGCGACGAAGTCGGAGCGCTGCATCGGCAGGAGCTTGGCCAGCGCGGCGCGGCGGCCCTGCTCGTTGTCGGCGAGGATCATCTCGCGCACGGCGACGATGCGGCCCTCGTCGAAGAACATGTGCTCGGTGCGGCAGAGGCCGATGCCCTCGGCGCCGAATTCGCGGGCGACGCGGGCGTCGGCCGGCGTCTCGGCGTTGGCGCGGACCTTCATGCGGCGGACGTCGTCGGCCCAGGCGATGAGGTTGGAGAAGTCGCCCGACAGGTCCGGCTTCACCATCGGGAGGGCGCCGAGGAAGACCTGGCCGGAGGCGCCGTCGATGGTGATCTGGTCGCCGGCCTTCAGCGTGCGGCCGGCCGCCGTCAGCGTCGCCTTGGCGTAGTCGACGCGGATGCCGCCGGCGCCCGAGACGCAGGGCTTGCCCATGCCGCGGGCGACCACCGCCGCGTGGCTGGTCATGCCGCCGCGGGTGGTGAGGATGCCCTCGGCGGCGTGCATGCCGTGGATGTCTTCCGGGCTCGTCTCGACGCGGACGAGGACGACCTTCTTGCCGAGGCCCTTCAGCCGCTCTGCCTCGTCGGAGGAGAAGACGATCTCGCCCGTCGCCGCGCCCGGCGAGGCCGGCAGGCCGGAGGCGAGCACGGTGCGCTCGGCCGAGGGGTCGATGGTCGGGTGGAGGAGCTGGTCGAGGGAGGCCGGGTCGATGCGGGCGATCGCCTGCTCGCGGGTGATCAGGCCCTCGTTCGCCATGTCGACGGCAGACCGCAGCGCCGCCTTGGCGGTGCGCTTGCCCGAGCGCGTCTGCAGCATCCACAGCTTGCCGCGCTCGATGGTGAACTCGACGTCCTGCATGTCCTTGTAGTGGCGCTCGAGCACGTCGCAGATCGCCACGAACTCGGTGAACGCCGCCGGCATGACGGTTTCCATCGACGGCTTGTCGGAGCCGCCCTCGATGCGGGCCTTCTCGGTGATCGACTGCGGCGTGCGGATGCCGGCGACGACATCCTCGCCCTGGGCGTTGACCAGGAACTCGCCGTAGAGGGCGTTCTCGCCGGTCGACGGGTTGCGGGTGAAGGCGACGCCGGTGGCCGACGTGTCGCCCATGTTGCCGAACACCATCGCCTGCACGTTGACCGCCGTCCCCCAGGTCTCGGGGATGGTGTGCAGGCGGCGATAGGTGATGGCGCGCTGGTTCATCCACGAGCCGAAGACGGCGCCGACGGCGCCCCACAGCTGCGCGTGCGGGTCCTGCGGGAAGGGCTTGCCGATCGAGGCCTCGACGACGGCCTTGTAGCGCTCGATGATCCCCTGCCAGTCGGCGGCGGTGAGATCGGTGTCGAGGACGTAGCCCTTCGTCTCCTTCTCGTGCTCGAGGATCTCCTCGAAGGCGTGGTGCTCCACGCCCAGCACGACGTCGCCGTACATCTGGATGAAGCGGCGGTAGCTGTCATAGGCGAAGCGGGCATCGCCGGAGGACTTCGCCAGCGCCTGCACGGTCGCATCGTTGAGGCCGAGATTGAGGACGGTGTCCATCATCCCCGGCATCGAGACGCGGGCGCCGGAGCGCACGGAGACGAGCAGCGGGTTCTCCTGGTCGCCGAAGCGGCGGCCGGTCAGCGCCGAGATGCGGTCGAGCGCCGTCTCGACCTGCGCGGTCAGGCCGTCGGGATAGGTGTCGCCGTTCTGGGTGTAGTAGGTGCAGACCTCGGTGGTGATGGTGAAGCCGGGCGGGACCGGCAGCCCGAGGCTCGACATCTCGGCGAGGTTGGACCCCTTGCCGCCGAGCAGGTTGCGCATGCCGGAGGTTCCCTCGGCCGTGCCGTCGCCGAAGGCGTACACCCACTTCGTCATTCAGACCGCCCTTTCCTGCCCTCGCCCGCGCCCGCGTACCGGGGAGACCCTGAACCAAGACCCGTGGCTGAGCGCAAATGCAACGTCGCACGCGCAAAGGCAAGCCCGCGCATGAGGCGATGGCCTCAAAGCAGCGGCACCGGCGCGACGAAGGAGGAGCGGCTGCGGAACGCGCCGCCGCCGACACGAAGCCCATGCGGCGACGGCGTCACGGCCGCAGCTTCAGCTTGCCGAAATGCGGGGCGGCGGCCGGCTCGCTGTCGTCCGGCGCCGGCCGGTCCGCCCCCTCCGGCCGCGCCATGGTGGTGACGCGGTCGCGGCCGGCCTGCTTCGACAGATAGAGCGCACCGTCGGCGCGGGCGGCGAGCTCGGAGGCGTCGCGGCCGATGTCGGGCGTCCACTCCGCTGCGCCGGCGCTGCAGGTGATGGCGAGGGCCGTGTTCCGCCAGGTGATCGGCGCGGTCCGTACCGCCGCCAGGATGTCCTCGGCGATCCGGTGCGCCTCCTCGGCGGTGGTGTCGGGCAGGAGGATGGCGAACTCGTCGCCGCCGAGGCGCGCCAGCACGTCCGGCTCGCGCAGGCGGGCGGCCGCGAGCGCCGCGAAGCGCTGCAGGCAGTGGTCGCCGGCGGCATGGCCGTGGCCGTCGTTGATCGGTTTGAAATCGTCGACGTCGAGGCAGATCAGAGCCAGGGGCGCGCCCGAGCGCATCGACCGGGCGCATTCCTGGCGGGCCCGCTCGAAGAACTGGCGGCGATTGGCGATGCCGGTGAGGTCGTCGCGCACCGCGAGGTCGGCGACCTCGGCGCGCAGCCGGTCGATCGCCATCATCAGGAAGCCGGCGTTCCAGATCTGTGCCCCGAAGACCGTGAAGAGCAGGAGCAGCGCCTGGACGTTGTTGAAGGTGGCGAAGTCGATGGCGCCGCCGATCTCGAACACAGTCGCGATGATGCGCAGCGCGTGGGCGGCGCCATAGGCGAGGGTCGCCACCGCCGTCAGCCGCGTGCCGGGCGTGGGCGCGCCGTAGCGGCGGTCGAGGAGCTCGACGCCGGCGGGGCCGACGATGGCGATGCTCGCCACCGAGAAGACGACGACGCGGACGGTAATGCTGTCGTGGACGACGAGGAAGACGGCGAGCAGCGCCATCGCCAACCCGACGATCGCCGCAATGGCGACCCACGGCGCCGGCCTCCCCTGGAAGCGGCGGATGCCCGCCCAGCAGAGTCCGACCGCAAACAGCATCATGCCGTTGGCGAGCACCACGGGGATGAGCGGATCGACCTGGCCGCGCAGGACGCCGATGGCGGTGCCGATGGCGCCGATGATCATCGCCGCGCCCCAGTAGCGGGCCGAGACGAGGCTGCGGTAGGCGAAGGCGGCGACGAGCCACGCGATGCCGGTCGCCAGCAGCGACACGCCCACGAACAGGAACAGCGTCGGCACCGTGAACAGCATCGGGTCGCGTCCGCTTCGGCAGGGCGGCGGCAGAAACCGCGGGTCGCATCGGTGAAGGTCGAGGCGCAGCGGTTCTACGACGTGTGTTGGCGGAGCGGAAGCGGGAATGGTGGGGGAACGGACCTCATTGAAGCACTAGCAAGCGATCCACCGTCGCACTTTCCAGGAAACCCAACCCACCACTCCGTCCGGCAGACGGACACGGTGCCACTCGTGGCTCTGTTCCCCCAGCATTTCAAATGATTGCCCTGGCAAGAGCCGCCGGAGCTGGCGACCCTTTCGCTCGCTTGGTTCGGAGCGTAGAGCCAGGAATGCATCCGGCGGCCGTACGTCCGCCACTTGGCAGTTTTCCTTTGCGGCCGCCCTTGATGGCTGTTGATCCACCGCGGTTGGCGCTGCCAGTATTTTCAGCTGAATCCCAAATTTCTCAGCATCATCTATTGCCAGCCATTGCATTTCCGCGGGAGACGATCGAGTTATATAATAAACCGCCTCGCTGCTCATCCCTAATTGATTGAGATAAGCACCCACAAGGGCATTCCCGGAGCCAGTCTCAATTGCCAGACCATTGTCGTCGATAAAGTATGCAGCGTGAAATCCGACTTGCGCCGAAGGGTCCAGCAATCGTCTTGATCCGCCCAACCAAGCCAGCCCGCAAGCAGAGGCACAAGTTTGCCCGGCTTCGACAACGGTGGTCACACCCTGAAGGCGTAGAGCACGCCCCATACTCAGGCCGACCATGAGGCTCCCGCCAGCGCTGTTGAGCGACACAACCGCATCTTCAGTTTCCAGAAGCGCTCGTATCAGCCTTTTGTCATCTCCAGCCTCAAACCGCCCATTGACATAGAGGATGCTTCCAGCAGGCGTGCGGCGAAGCTCGATATCAGCGCCCATAGCTGAAACGGGGGAGAAAGTGATAATAGTTCCGACTACAGCCACTGCTATGAAACTGCGACCGAACATGCAATGCCCCGTTGATCTTCGATGACATTATAGCCGCATGACCGCGAAGGAGCGACGCTAGAAGCGGCCCATTTTGGTGCCGCAACCCTTATCTCTCCCGGAACGTGCGCTTCGGGTTGCCCCGCTCGACGGCGATGCGGTCGAGCCAGGCGGCGCGCTCGGCGCGGGCGGCGTCCTGATCGGCGACCGCGGCGTGGAGCGCGGCGAGCCGGTCGAGCGCCAGCTTGCGGTTCTGGTGCTGGGAGCGTCCGTCGCGGGCGGTGGCGGCGAGCCCGGTCGGGACGTGGACGGCGCGCACGGCGCTGTCGGTGGTGTTCTGGTGCTGGCCCCCCGGCCCGCCCGCCCGCATCGTCTCGAAGCGGATATGGGCGGGGTCGAGGGCGACGGGTGGGGACCGTGACGGGTCGAGCCGGTGCACCGCGACGTACCAGTTGCGCCGGCCCTTGCCCGAGCGCAGCGCCCCGTCGATCCACAGCACCGTGCCGGTCCAGCCGGCGGCGAAGGTGGCGACGCCCGCGCCGCCGAGGGAGACGAGCACCGACGGCGCCGCGGTGCGGCCCTCGGGGAGGTCGAGCCCGACGGACAGCCCCGCGGCGCCGGCCTCCTCGGCGAGGCGGCGGGCGACGCGCGCGACGACGACATGGCACTCGGCCGGGCCGCGGCCGGCCGTCACCATCAGCGTGATGGTCTCCTCCGCGGTGGTGTTGCCGCCCGCGCCGTCGCCGGCGCGTTCAGCCCTGTTCACGCTGCCCATCCTCATGCCCTCGCCGTCTTGAAGGTGACGACCGGCTTCAGCACCGCGACGGTGTGGGCGAGGCCGTGGGCCTCGAGGTCGGCGACGACGTCGGCGATCGGCTTGTAGGCCTCCGGCGCCTCCTCCTCGGCGAGCCGGCGGTCCGCGCAGATGACGCGGTTGCCGACCGGGTTCGGCCGCTCGCGCTTCTCGTCGCGGCGGCCCCGCATCGAGGCGCGGTCGCGCTTGCGCCCCGCCCCGTGGGCGAGCGAGGCGAGCGCGCCGGCGATCGTCGGGTCCGGCCGCACGAGGTAGGTCATCGCCCCGCGCGAGCCTGGCACCGGCACGAGGCCGAGATCGGCTTGGGCGGCGCCCTTGCGGTGCAGGATGCGATCGCCGTCCATCGTGACGTGATTGTGCGGCACGTCCAGCCACGGTGCGCCGTCGAGGCCGAGCAGCGCCGCCGCCCGCTCGGCCAGCACGGCGCGGTTGAGGGACGCGAAGGCCACCGCCGCGTCGTGATCGGCGAGGTAGGCGCGGCCGCCGGCATCGAGGGCGAGCCCCTCGCCGTGGGCGTAGGGGTGGCGGGCCAGCACCTCGGGCCCGAGGCCGCGCGAGCCGGAGTGGACGAGCAGCGTCAGGTCGCCGACGGCCAGCCCCGCCGCCGCGCGGGCCGCCTCGTCGACGAGACTGTGCACCGCTTGCAGCTCGACGAAGTGGTTGCCGCCACCGACGGTGCCGAGCGCGTCGGCGTGGGCGGCCGCCGCTGCCGGCGTGATGCCCCGCGCAACGGCCTCGTCGGGATCGAGCCCGCCGCGGTCGCCGAGTCTCGCGAGCGCCCGCTCGGCCTTGTCGAGGCGGAGCCGGCGGAGTTCGCCGCCGAGCCGCCACGCCGTCATGCCGCAGCCGATGTCGGTGCCGACGATGTCGGGATGGACGATGCCCTCTGTCAGCACCGCGCAGCCGACGGGGCCCTTGTGGCCGGGGTGGAGGTCCGGCATGCCGGCGACGGCGATCACGCCGCGCCGCGCCAGCAGTTGCTCGAGCTGGCGCACGGCGGCGCCCTCGATCCACGAGGACGCGGAGGCGAACACGCGCAGGCGCGCGTCGCCGCTCATCGAATTGAACATGGGGAAATAGTCTCGAACTCGCGCCGCCCTCGGGCGGGCGCGCGTCACAAGGTCATCGGGCCGAAGAGGCCGATGGGCTTAAGAGCTCTGGCCCTTGCGGGCGAAACGAGCGGACATGGCCGTCTCCTTCTGCCTCGAGGCTCCGGGAATGGAGCAGACGGCGGGGAATTGCCCCAGGTGGCGCGGCGCGTCTAGTGCAGGCGGGCCACAGTGATGGTTGCAACCGGCGGACGCGCCTTTCCCGGGGACGCCCCGCCTCAGGCCGTGGCCCCGCCGTCGACGGCGATGACGGCGCCGTTGACGTAGCTTGCGGCGGGACTGGCGAGGAAGGCGACGACTTCGGCGATCTCCGCGGGGCGGGCGTAGCGGCCGAGCGGGATGAGGGCGCGCTCGGCGTCGGCCTGCGGGCCGTCGGCCGGGTTCATGGCGGTGTCGACGGAACCGGGGTTGACGAGATTGACCGTGATGCCGCGCGGGCCGAGTTCGCGGGCGAGCGACTTCGTCAGCCCGACGAGTGCCGCCTTGCTCGTCGCATAGAGGCTGACGCCCGGCGCCGGCGTGGCGACGGCGAGCGACGAGCCGATCGAGACGATGCGGCCGCCCTCCGGGAGCGCCGGCAGGGCGGCGCGGATCGTCCGGTAGGGTGCGGCGGCGTGGAGCGCGAGGGTCCGCTCGATGTCCACGTCGGCCATCTCCCCGATCGGGCCGTAGGGGAAGACGCCGGCGTTGTTGACGAGGATGTCGAGGCGGCCGAAGCGGGCGAGCGACGCTGCGACGGCGGCCTCGGCGCTCTGCGGGTCGGCGTGGTCGGCCTGGATCGCCACCGCGTTCACCCCCTGCCCCCGCAGGTCGGCGACCACCGCGTCGGCCGCGGCCTCATCGGATCGGTAGGTGATCGCCACCAACGCCCCGCGCGCCGCGAGCGTGCACGCCACCGCGGCGCCGATGCCGCGGCTGCCGCCCGTCACCAGCGCCGCACTGCCCTCGAGATCCCGCATCGCATCCTCCGTTCTGTACCGAATGGTAAGAAACTGAGGCCATTGCGGGCGCGGGTCAATCGGTTATTTATCGATCGGTACAGAAGAGGAGAGGCCCGTGCCCGCCCCCGGCCGTCCGCGCGGCTTCGACCGCGACGCCGCGCTTGCCGCGGCGCTGCGCGTGTTCTGGACGCACGGCTACGAGGGCGCGTCGCTCGCCGACCTGACGGCCGCGATGCACATCAACCGCCCGAGCCTCTATGCCGCCTTCGGCAACAAGGAAGCGCTGTTTGCCGAGGCGCTCGCCCTCTACGAGCGGCAGGAGGGGGCGCCGCTCGACAGGCTGCTCGAAGAGGCGCCGACGGCGCGCGAGGCGATCGCCGCCACGCTGCGCCACAACGCCCGCGTCTACGCCCGAGAGGGTTTTCCGCGCGGGTGCCTGATCGTGCTGTCGCAGGTGGTGGGCACGCCCGAGAGCGCGGCGGTGCGCACGGTGCTGGCCGAGCGCCGCCGCGCCGGCACCGACGCCCTCGCCGCCCGCATCGCCCGCGGCCAGCGCGAGGGCGATGTGGCCCCCGACGTCGACCCCGCCCGCCTCGCCGCCTTCTACACGGCCGTGCTGCAGGGGATGTCGGTGCACGCCCGCGACGGCGCGAGCGAGGCGGAGCTCATGGCCATCGCGGAGACCGCGATGGCGGGCTGGCCGGCGCGCCCGGCCGGAGGTGAATGCGGAGGGACTACTCCCCCTTGAACACCGGCTTGCGCTTCGCGAAGAAGGCGTTGATGCCCTCTTCGTAGTCTTTGCTCTCGTAGACGACGCGGCGCATGTCCTGGATGCGCTCGAAGGTCTGGGCGGCGATCGGGCGGTCGTCGGAGATGATGCGCAGCTGTTCCTTGATCACCGCCAGCGCCAGCGGCGCCTTCTTGGTGATGCCGTCTGCGAGCGCCAGCGTGAACGTCTCGAGGTCGGCGGAGGGCACGAGGTGGTTGACGATGCCCCAGCGCGCCGCGTCCTCGGCCTTCACCGGCGCGGCGGTGAAGAACATCTCGCGGACGAGGTTCATCGGCAGCCGGTCGACGAAGTGCAGGAGGCCGGTGGTGTTGTAGGGCAGGCCGAGGTTCACCGGCGTGATGGCGAAGCCCGAGGTCTCGTCGGCGATGATCATGTCGCAGGAGGCGACGAGATCGAAGGCGCCGCCCCACACCGTGCCGTGCACCATGGCGATGACGGCGCCGGGATAGTGGCGGATGGCGCGCAGCACCCGCTCGAGCGGGTCGGAATAGCCGAGCGGGTCGGCGTCGCCGCGCGGCAGCTCCTTGATGTCGTGGCCGGCCGACCAGACAGACATACCGGGGGCGGCGCGCAGCACCACCGCCATCAGCTTCTGCTTCTCGAAGCCGGCGATGGCGTCGATCAGGCCGTTCACCAGCGCCGCGCTCAGCGCGTTGCGGTGGGCGACGTGGTTGAGCGTGACGATGCCGACGCGGCCGCGCACCTCGGAGGTGACGATCGGCGGAGCGGGAGCGGCCGCGGCGGCGGGGGTGGCGGGGGCGTCGGTCATTACTTCACCGCCGCGAAGGCGAGGATTTCCGCCCGGTCGCCATCGAGCTCGGGCGGCGGGCGGAACGTCGGTGCGTCGGCGTGGCCGACGACCTTGATCGGGTTGCCGGCGACCTTGATCTCGCCCGCCACAGGATCGGCGACGGTGACGATCATGTTGCGTGCCGCCACCTGCGGCTCGGCCATCATGTGCGGCACGTCGTTGATCGGCGCGCACGGGACGCCCTTGCCGTTCAGTGCGTCGAGCCAGGTCGTCACCGGGCCGGTCTTCAGGGTCTTCTCGATCTCGGCCTGCAGCGCGTCGACGTTCTCGTGGCGGAGCTCGTTCGAGGCGAAGCGGGCGTCGGTGGCGAGGTCGGGCCGGGCGAGCGCCTGCGCCATCAGGCCGAACAGGTGGTCGTTGCCGGCGGCGATGATGACGTGGCCGTCCTTCGCCTCGAAGGCCTGGAAGGGCGCGATCGAGGGATGGCGGGTGCCGAGCGGCCCGGGGATCTCGCCGGTCTTGGCGTAGACGGTGACGGAATCCTCCAGGATCGCCACCTGGCAGTCGAGCATGGCGATGTCGATCTTGTCGCCGACGCCGGTGACGGAGCGGCGATAGAGGGCGGCGTTGAGCCCGATCGTCAGGTAGAGGCCGGCGGTGATGTCGCCGATCGAGATGCCGACGCGGGCGGCCGGCTGGCCGGGATAGCCGGTCATGCTCATGATGCCGCCCATGCCCTGGACGACCATGTCGTAGGCGGCGCGCTTGGAGATCGGGCCGCTGTCGCCGAAGCCGGAAGCCGCACCGTAGATCAGGTGCGGGAAGCGGGCGTGCAGCGTCTCCCAGCCGTAGCCGAGCTTCTCCATCGTGCCGGGCCGATAGTTCTCGACCAGCACGTCGGCCTTGGCGAGCAGCTGCTCGAAGATCGCCCGGTCCTCGGGTGCCTTCAGGTTGAGCGCGATGCTCTCCTTGTTGCAGTTGATCGAGGAGAAATAGAGCGACTTGCCATTGGCGAACGGCCCGAAGGCGCGGCTGTCGTCGCCCGTTCCCGGGATCTCGACCTTGATGACGCGGGCGCCGAGATTGGCGAGCGTCATGGTGCAGAACGGCCCGGCGAGCACGCGCGAAAGATCGACGACCGTCACGCCGGACAAGAGCCCGGCGCCGGCTGCAGCAGCATCCGACATTGTGAAATTCCCCATAATCACCCCGGCGACACTCAAGCCGTTGCACCGGGGCGCGTCAATGCGCAATCACCGGCAGCGGCACGGCGAGACGGGAACGAACCGGCGGGACGGCCGTTGACGCACGATCGCGGATGAACGGAAGTGGGGCCGAGCGTGCGGCGGGGAGCGACGATGGCCGAGGGGGAGAAGCACGCCGGGACGGCCGCGTCCATCCAGGCGCCGCCGCCGTGCATCGAGGGCAAGGACACCGCGCCCCTGTCGGCGGCCGACGAGCCGGCGCGCGGTCGCGGCGCCGCCACGCCCCATCACATTCCCTTTCGCGGCTGGCTCGACGTGGCATGGCGCACCGTCGAGGCGGTGATCAACGACCGGCTGCTGTCGGTGGCCGCCGGCGTCGCCTTCTTCACGCTGCTCGCGACCTTCCCGGCGATTGCCGCGCTGGTGTCGCTCTACGGACTGTTCGCCGACACCGCGACGATCTCGCAGCACCTTGAGACGCTCTCCTTCTTCCTGCCGCCGGCCGGCGTCGAGATCGTCGGCGACCAGGCGGCCCGCGTCGCCGCCAAGAGCGGCTCGACCCTCGGGCTCACCTTCATCGTCAGCCTTCTGGTGGCGCTGTGGAGCGCCAACGCCGCGATGAAGGCGATGTTCGAGGCGCTGGGCGTCGTCTATGGCGAACGCGAGAAGCGCTCGATCGTCGCCTTCAACCTGCAGACGCTGATGTTCACGCTCGGCGCCATCGTCCTGACGGCGCTGGCGGTCGGCTCGCTCGTCGTGCTGCCGCTGGTGCTCGGCACGTTCGGTGTCGCCACCACCGCCGAGCGGACGCTGCAGATCGTCCGCTGGCCGGTGCTGCTCGTCATCCTGCTCGCGGCGCTGAGCCTGCTCTATCGCTACGGACCGAGCCGCCGCGAGGCGCGCTGGCGCTGGATCACCATCGGCAGTGTCGTGGCGGCGCTGGGATGGGTGGCGACCTCGGCGGCGTTCTCCTGGTATCTGTCGTCGCTCGCCAACTTCACCGAGACCTATGGCTCGCTCGCCACCGTCATCGCCTTCATGATCTGGCTGTGGCTGTCGGTGTTCGTCGTGCTCTTCGGCGGCGAGGTCAACGCCGAGGCGGAGCGGCAGACGGCCCGCGACACCACCACCGGTCCGGAGAAGCCGCTCGGCCGCCGTGGCGCCGTCGTTGCCGACACGATCGGTCCGGCGAAGTTCGGGCGGTAGCGGCCCCCTTCTGCCGCGTCCGCGTCCGGTCGCGCCGGCCCTTGCATCCTGGTCCCCCCGTCTGGTCCATCCGCGTCGTCCCCGTCCGGTCGAACCGGCCGGACGACGCGCGCAGCCTGTCTGCGCCTCCGAAATTATTCCGCCAATTCGTCGCAGACGTGGTTCGTGTCTTGTAATTACCGTCGCACCGACGGTAGTCGATTTTCATGTTATTCATGTATTTATGGAACAAAAACTAGCGTCGATATGTTAGTATGTCGGGTGCCGATCCGCGAACACTAAAGCGTGCGGAAATCCCGGCAAATGCACCTTCGCCGGTCATCTGACCTCCGAGCATAAAAATTACAAGAACGACTGGAGCCTGTTATGGCCGTACGCACTGTCGGACCGAATTCCGACTTCCCCTCGATCGCCGCTGCCATGCAGTCGGCCGGACCCGGTGACACGATCGAACTGGAGGCCGGCTACAGCAACGAGACGGCGACCGTCTCGTTCAGCGGCATGACGATCACCGGCGGCGCCGGCTCGACCGGCATCGTCCTCAATCTCGGCATCGGCATCGCCACCGTGACGCTTTCGGGCACGGCACCGATCGACGTGCTGGACGCCAGCGACGGCAACGGCATCGTCGGCAACGACGGCGACAACCGCATCACCGTCACCGATGGCATCGACGCCGTCGATGGTGGTGCCGGCGAGGACCGCCTGATCGTCGACTACCGCGGCGCCACCAACGCCGTCACCGGTGACAGCACCTCCAACTTCACGGAGGCCGGCGGCGCCGGACGGTCGGTGACGATCACCGACGGCACCTTCGAGAGCTTCAAGATCATGACCGGCGACGGTGCCGACACCATCACCACCGGTGACGGCGACGACATCATCAAGACCGGCTCCGGCGCTTCCACCGTGACGGCGGGCCAGGGCGCCAACAAGATCATCGGCGGCGCCAATGCCGATACGATCACCGCGCTCGATGGCGGCAACATCGTCAAGGCGGGCGACGGCACCAACACGGTGACGACCGGCGGCGGCGTCGACTTCATCCATGCCGGCGTGGGGGCCGACACGATCGTCTCCGGCGGCGGCGCGGATCGCATCTTTCTCTCTGGCGGGGCCGACACCGTCGATGCGGGCGAAGGCAACGACCGCCTGGTCGTCGACTATTCGGCGATGACGACCGCCGTGACCGGCGGTGTCACCGGCGGCAACGGCACGACGGGTTATGTCGGAAACATCGCTGATCTGGTCGGCAGTTCCGTCGGGTTCGAGGGCGTGGAAGAGTTCCGCATCACCACCGGCAGCGGCGACGATACGGTGAAGACCGGCACCGGCGACGATCATCTGCGCGGCGGCGTCGGCGACGACAAGCTCGTCGGCGGTGGTGGTGAGGACCGCCTGTTCGGCGGTGACGGCGATGACGTCCTCCGCGGCGCCCGGGGTCCGGACGTTCTCACGGGCGGAGAAGGAAACGACCTGTTCGTGTTCCGCAACATCGCGGAGGCCAGCACCAGCGCCGGCTACGACCTGATCCGCGACTTCGAGACAGGGATCGACGAAATCGACCTCAGCAGGATCGATGCGAACATCAACACCGTCGACAACGACGCCTTCGACTTCATCGGCTCGGCGAAGTTCTCCTCGGAAGCCGGCGAGCTTCGCTATTTCGAGGGTCTGGTCCGCGGCGATGTCGACGGCGACGGCAAGGCGGATTTTGTCATCGAGATCGGCAACGACGCCGACCTGACGCGGCTCGACTTCATGCTCTGAGGCCATCGGGGCCGCCAGCCGGCTTCGTCACGGATGCGTCCACGAGCGCCGATCCACGCTGCGCAGGCAGCCTGGGTCGGCGTTTCTGCGTTCGGTGGCTCAGACGGCTGCTAGCGGAAGTGCCGGATGCCGGATGCACCTGCCGCCTCGACGACCCGGCCGTAGACGGTGCGCGTCCAGCCGTTCTCGTGGCCGCGGTTGTTGGCGATGAGATAGCGCCCGTCCGCTCCGACCTTGACGATCTTGTGAGCGTCGATGAAGCGGCCGTTCACCTTGCAGAAGACGATGTCGCCGACGGCATAGGCGTCCTGACGCTCATAGGTGCAGGTCGACGGATTTTCCAGAATGGGCAGCATCGAGCTGCCGTGACACTTCATCGTCCCTGCACCGGTCGTCGCGAGGTCTTCGATCAGTCTGAGGTGTCTCTCCATTGCCGCGATGCTGTCGCGGACGCGCCGGCGCCCGTCAAGAGCGCATGGCTATCCGGTCGGCCGGTTTTGCAGGCGGATCGGCGCCGCGGACAAGGCAGCAATCCTCCGGCCGGCCCTGTCGCGGGGACGCTGTCAGGAGCCGCCACACAGCCGGCGCATCTTCTCCGCGTCCACCGCCTCGGCGGGATTGTAGACCATCAGCTTGAGGTCCGGCCGGCCGTCGATGGCGAAGGAGGAGAACTCGAAGGTGATCTCGCCGACCTTGGCGTGCCGGATCGTCTTCGCCCCCTCCCCCGTCGTGCGGACGTCGTTGTCCGTCCACAGGCGGGCGAACTCGGCGCTCCTCGCGTTGAGTTCGGCGAGGAGCGCCGCCGACCGCTCGGTCTCGCCCGCGCGCGCCGTTTCCGCCCGGAAGGTCGCGACCAGGAAGCGGGCGACGCTCTCCCAGTCGCTCTGCGCCGCACGTGTCGCCGGGTCGAGGAACATCCGACGGAGGATGTTCCGCTCGCCGGGCGGCAGCGCCTCGTAGTCGGTGAGCGTGAGCGTCGCCGCGCGGTTCCAGGCGACGATGTCCCAGGCGGACGTCGCCACCGTCGCCGGGATCATCGTCATGGCGTCGAGTAGCCGCTGCAACCGCGGCGAGATGCCCTCGCGCCCCGGTGCATGGGCCTTCGGCGGGCGCCCGATGGCGACCAGGAACAGATGCTCCCGCTCCGCCTCGGTCATCATCAGCGCTTCGGCGAGGCTGTCGAGCACGCGCGGCGACGGGGCGCCGCCGCGGCCCTGCTCGAGCCAAGTGTACCAGGTCGTGCTGATGTGGGCGCGCTGCGCGACTTCCTCGCGCCGAAGACCCGGAGTCCGCCGGCGGCCGCCAAATCCGAGGGCGGCCGCATCCAGCCGCTGACGGCGGTCGCGCAGGAACGCGCCGAAGCGGTTGCCGTCGTCGAGAGGGTCCGGCCTGTCAGTCATTATACCAGGATAAACTCACTAATTTAACTGGATAGAGCTTCGCCGATATCCTCCTTCCGAGCAAGAAGGAGACTGGTCATGAAGGTGTTTGTCACGGGTGCCACCGGCTTTGTCGGCACGGCCGTCGTCGCAGAACTGCTGGCGCACGGGCACGAGGTGCTGGGGTTGGCCCGGTCCGACGGAAGCGCGGCGACGCTCGCAAAGGCGGGTGCAGCCGTCCTCCGGGGCGACCTCGAGGCACCCGAGACCCTCCGTGACGGCGCGGAGACGTCAGATGCGATCATTCACGCCGGGTTCGTGCATGATTTCTCGCGCTTTCCCGCAGCCTGCGCGATCGACCGCGCCGCCATCGAGACGCTCGGCGCGGCGATCGAGGGGACGCGCAAGCCGCTGATCGTCACCGCGGGCGTCGCCTTCCTGGATGCGCAGGGCACGGTCGCCGTCGAAGCCGATCGCGGCTTCCCGCCCTCGGACGCCTATCCCCGGGCGTCCGAGGCGGCCGCGGAAGCGCTGTCCGGCCGCGGTATCCCGACCAGCGTCATGCGGCTGCCGCCCTCGGTACACGGGTCCGGCGACCACGGCTTCGTGCCCATGCTCATCGACATCGCCCGGCGGACGGGCCGTTCGGCCTATATCGGCGAGGGCGGCAACGCCTGGCCGGCGGTGGCCGTGCGAGATGCCGCACGCGCCTTCCGGCTCGCCATCGAGCGCGGCCCGGGCAGCGGCACCTATCACGCCGTCGCCGAACAGGGCGTGCCGTTCCGGCGGATCGCCGAGGCGATCGCGGGCGGCATCGCGGTGCCGTGCGTGTCGCTGTCGGACGAGGAAGCGCGCGATCACTTCGGCTGGTTCCATGGCTTCGCGTCCATCGACCAGCCGACGTCCAGTGACCGTACCCGGTCCGAACTCGGCTGGAGCCCCACCGGCCCGGACCTGCTGACCGACATCCGGGACGCCGGCTACTTCTCCGAGCCTCGGGCCGCCTGACGAGGTCGCAGCCCGAAGCGCTTCGATCGGGCCGACGGGCGAGCGATCCCCCGTCCGCCGGCGCGTACCAGAGGAGCAGCGGTGTCGCCTCGGTCGGCGCAGAGGGCGGGCGCAGGGGAGTCGCCCGTCCGCCCCGCCCCCCACGGCCTGACTCTTCCCTGCACACATTCACGCCGCTCCCCTCCCCAATCTCCGTTGACGCCGTCCCCTCGCTCATTTATGTGAGTGAACGTTCACGCCAACACTCGTGCTGGGCGTGCGGGAGGAGAGACGGATGTTCGGCCGGCTGATGACGACGCGGCGGTTCGTGCCGCTGTTCTGGTGCCAGTTCTTCAGTGCGTTCAACGACAATTTCGTCAAGAACGCGCTCGCCCTGCTGATCCTCTACACGCTGGCGCTGGAGAACGGCCCGGTGCTGGTGACGCTCGCCGGCGGCCTGTTCATGCTGCCGTTCTTCCTGCTCTCGAGCCTCGGCGGCGAGATGGCCGACCGCTTCGACAAGGGGGTGGTGGCGCGGCGGCTGAAGTTCGCCGAGATCTTCGTGGTGGCGATCGCCGGCGTCGGCTTCCTGCTGCACGACGTCAACATCCTGCTCGCCGCGCTGACGGGCATGGGCGTCCTCGGCGCGCTGTTCGGGCCGATCAAGTACGGCATCCTGCCCGACCACCTCTCCCGCGACGAGCTCGTCGCCGGCAACGCCCTGGTCGAGACCGCCACCTTCCTCGCCATCCTCGGCGGCACCGTCGGCGGTGGCCTCGCCATCCACCATCTGAACCACGAACTGATCGCCGTCATCACGATCGGGTTCGGGGTGATCAGCTGGATCTCGGCGGCCTTCATCCCGCACACCGGCAGCCGCGCGCCTGACCTCAAGATCGACCCCAACATCGCCCGCAGCACCTTGCGGGTCCTGAAGCAGCTCTACGCGCAGCCGAAGCTCTTCCGCGGCGCGCTGGTGGTCAGCTGGTTCTGGGCCGTCGGCATCATCGTCCTGTCGCTGCTGCCGACGCTGGTGAAGGAGAACGTCGGCGGCGACGAGAGCGTCACGACGCTGTTCCTCGCCTGCTTCGTCGTCGGCATCGCCTTCGGCTCGCTGCTCGCCGCCCGCGTCTCGCGCGGCCGCATCATCCTGTCGCTGGCACCGATCGGCTCGGTCCTGATGGGCGTCTTCGGGCTCGATCTCGGGCTGATGCTGTTGGGTGCCGCTCCGCCCCCGAACAGCGTCACCTGGGACACCTTCTTCCAGGCCCCGGGCGGCCTGCGCGCCGCCTTCGACCTCGTCGGCCTCGCCACCGCCGGCGGCCTCCTGATCGTGCCGGTGTTCGCCTGGATCCAGGCGACCTCAGGCGAGGACGAGCGCGCCCGCGTCATCGCCGGCAACAACGTGCTGAACGCCGCCTTCATGGTCGCCGCGACGGTGATCATCGTCGCTCTGCAGGCCGCCGGCCTCGGCGCCGCGACGCTGTTCGTGCTCACCGGCGCCGCCTGCCTCGTCGCCACCGTCGTGATCGCGAAGATCCTGCCGGGCAGCTTCCTGCGCGACATCGTGCTTTTGATCTTCCGCTTCGCCTTCCGCCTCGAGGTGCACGGCGAGGAGCACCTGCGCAACGCCGGTCCGAACGCCGTCGTCGCCGTCAACCACGTGAGCTTCCTCGACGCGCCGCTCGTCATGGCGCTGCTCGACACCGACCCGGTCTTCGCCATCGACAAGACGATCGCCACCCGCTGGTGGGTGAAGCCGTTCCTGAAGCTCGCCCGCACCTACGCCCTCGATCCGACCAAGCCGATGGCGACGCGCGCCCTCATCAACCAAGTGAAGGCCGGCGACAGCCTGGTGATCTTCCCGGAAGGCCGCATCACGGTCACCGGCTCCCTGATGAAGATCTACGACGGTGCCGCCCTCATCGCCGACAAGGCAGAGGCGCCGGTGGTGCCGGTGCGCATCGACGGGCTGGAGCGCACGCCGTTCTCCCACCTCAGCACCAAGCAGGCGAACAAGGCCTGGTTCCCGAAGGTGACGGTGACCATCCTCCCCTCCCGCCGGCTCGAGGTCGACCAGACGCTGATCGGCCGCCGTCGCCGTCACGCCGCCGGCTCGGCGCTGACCGACGAGATGGCGGACGCGATCTTCCGCACCACCCCGATCGACCGCACCCTGCCGGAGGCGGTCGCCGCCGCCGCGACCAAGTACGGCACGGGCCGCATCGCCGTGCAGGACCCGATGGGGGCCGAGCTTTCCTATTCGAAGCTCCTGCTCGGCACCTCGGTGCTCGCCCAGAAGTTCGCCACGGAGACGGTGGCCGGCGAAAAGGTCGGCGTCCTCCTGCCGAATTCGGCCGGCGTCGCCGTGGTGCTGCTCGCGCTGCAGCGCATCGGCCGCGTGCCGGCGATGCTGAACTTCACCGCCGGGCCGGCGAACCTCGTCGCCGCCTGCAAGGCGGCGGAGGTGCGCACCGTCTACTCGTCGCGCGCCTTCGTCGAGAAGGCGCGGCTCGAGAAGGAGATCGCCGCCCTCGGCCAGGCGGTGCGGGTCGTCATGCTGGAGGACCTGCGCGCCGGGATCGGCACCATGCAGAAGCTGCGCGGCTTCCTGGGCGCCCGGTCGATCCCGCGCGGCGACCCGGATGCGCCGGCCGTGGTGCTGTTCACCTCCGGCTCGGAGGGCACGCCGAAGGGCGTCGTGCTCTCCCACCGCAACATCCTGGCGAACTGCGCACAGGTCGCCGCCCGCATCGACTTCGGCCCGGCCGACATCATCTTCAACGTTTTGCCGGTGTTCCACTCGTTCGGGCTGACCGGCGGGCTGATGCTGCCGCTCGTCTCGGGCGTGAAGACCTATCTCTACCCCTCGCCGCTGCACTACCGGATCATCCCGGAGCTCGTCTACGCGACCAACGCCACGGCGCTGTTCGGGACGGACACCTTCCTCACCGGCTATGCCCGCTCGGCCAACGCCTACGACTTCCGCTCGCTGCGCTTCGTCGTCGCCGGTGCCGAGCCGGTGAAGCCGGAGACGCGCAAGGTGTGGTCGGAGCGCTTCGGGCTGCGCATCCTCGAGGGCTACGGCATCACCGAGGCCTCGCCGGTGGTGGCGGTGAACACGCCGATGTTCAACAAGGCCGGCACCGTCGGGCGGCTCTTGCCGGCGCTCGAGCATCGTCTCGACGCGGTCGACGGCGTCGATGTCGGCGGCCGGCTGATGCTGCGCGGGCCGAACGTCATGCTGGGCTACCTGCGCGTCGAGTCGCCGGGCGTCCTCGAGGCGCCGCCGGAGGGCTGGCACGACACCGGCGACATCGTCGCGATCGACGAGGAGGGCTTCGTCGCCATCAAGGGCCGGCTGAAGCGCTTCGCCAAGGTGGCGGGCGAGATGGTGTCGCTTTCGGCGGTGGAGCGCTTCGTGCAGGCGGCCTTCCCGGAGCACAAGCACGCCGCCGTGGCGCTGCCCGACCCGCGCAAGGGCGAGCGCATCGTGCTGGTGACGACCGAGCCCGGCCTCACCCGCGCGGCGGTGCTGGAGGCGGGCCGCGCCGCCCACGCCGCCGAACTGATGTTCCCGGCCGAGGTGATCGTCGTCGAGCACCTGCCGCTGCTCGGCTCCGGCAAGACCGACTATGTGTCGATCACCCGGCTCGCCGCAGAGCGGCAGGAGCAGGCGGCGGGCGCGGGCGCGACGGCGGCGGCGGGGGCGGCCGAATGACGCCGAACTACTACCTGCCGCCGAAGCGCGGCCGCGACGGGCGGCCGACGCGCGAGCGCATCTCCTCGGCGGCGCTGCAGCTGTTCGCCGAGAAGGGCTTCGACGGCACCTCGGTGCGCGACATCGCGCGCGCCGCCGGCATCGCCGAGGGGGCGCTCTACCGCCACTTCCCCTCGAAGGAGGCGCTCGCCCGCAGCCTCTTCCTCGACGGCTACGCGCGGCTCGCCGCCGACATCGGAACCCTCTGCGCCACGATCCCGGACTTTCCCGGCCGCGTCTCAGCCCTCGTCGGCCACTTCTGCCGGCTGTTCGACGAGGAGCCGACGCTGTTCGGCTTCCTGCTGCTCAACCAGCACGACCACCTGCGCTTCGTCGACCGCCAGGACGACGCCGGCAACGTCGTGTCGGCGCTGGAGCGGGTGTTCGTCGATGCGGTCGCGTCCGGCGAGATCCCGCCGCAGGACCCCGTGCTCGCCACCGCGCTGGCGCTGGGCACCGTCGCGCAGCCGGCCGTCTTCCACCTCTACGGCCGGCTGGAGGGAAGGCTTGCGGAGCGGACCGGGACGATCACGGCGGCCGTGCTGCGGGTGGTCGGCGCGGGCGGCGCGGGTGCATCCGCGAGCCTGGAGGCGGCTCCGGCCCGCGCCGCCGGCTGAGACGTTATCGACCGGCTGCGATCACACCCCCCGCACCAATACTTGATCGATGTTGAATTGACATCACCCCTTCCCCGCATTCGTCTTGCATCGCAACGTCACGCATCGACGAATAGCTCGCATGCACAGCCGGGGAAAACTATCAATGACCCAGTTTCTTGCTACGACTCTCATCTCCATGACGCTCGCGGCCAGCGCTCCCATGGTCGCATCGGCTGCTGAAACCGGATTTCCTTTCAGAAGCGGTGAGATGACGACGCCGGCGGCTTTGCCGAAAGGCACCTCCTTCCTGTCGATCGCGGAAGACATGGATTGCAGCGAACTGACCAACTGCGTCGGCACGGTCAGAGGCAAGAGGAACCGCCAGGTGGTCCTCACCCACATGAGCTGCCTGGTGGAGGCGGACGGCACGGCAACCGCCTTCGGCGCCATCCTGGACCAGAGCCAGGATGACGAAACCGCCCTCGCGATCCTGCCGGTGCTGTCGCGGACTGCTGTCGGCGGGGGCGAGTTCGCTGTCGTCGGCGGGCCCGTTCAGGTGGTCGTGAGGGAAGGCGAGCTTCTCGTCCTGTTCCTCCGCTTCGCCGAGGCTGGAGACGTCGAGGCTGTCTGCACGCTGACGGGGACGGTGGAGAAACTGTAGTCGCCACGCCCCCGTTACGGCACGCGTCGCGAGCAGAGGCCGCAGACACAACCCTTGCCGTCGGCCGCAGATTCGAGTGCACTGACGGGTTCCGGGTCCCTGTCGCAGAGGCCACGGCATCCGGCTCGAGCGACCGGGGCTCGCGAAAGCGGCCCCGACGCATCCCCGCGCGAAAAAAATGGCCCCGGGAGTGCTGTATGAGTTCCGATCTCGCCCCTGCCCCGCCCTTCGCGCTCACCGGGCTCGACCATGTCGTCTTCCGCGTCGTCGACGTCGAGCGGATGCTCGGCTTCTGGTGCGGCGTGCTCGGCTGTCCTGTGGAGCGCGAGCAGCCGGAACTCGGCCTCGTGCAGATCCGCGCCGGCACCGCGCTGATCGACCTCGTCACCGTCGACGGCGTGCTCGGCCGACGCGGCGGACCGGCGCCGGGGCCGGACGGGCACAATGTCGAGCATGTCTGCGTCGGCGTGCGGCCCTACGACGAGGCGGCGCTGACCGCCCACCTCGCCCGCCACGGCGTCGCGGTGGTGGAATCCGGCCCGCGCTACGGGGCGGAGGGCGAGGGTCCCTCGCTCTATGTCCGCGATCCGGAGGGCAACGTCATCGAGCTGAAGGGGCCGCCGGACTGACGCTCCGCCGGACGCGGCGGGGTCAGACCTCGGCGACGCGGACGCGGCCGCGGCCGTCCTGCTTGGCCTCGTAGAGGGCGCGGTCGGCATGCTCCATCATGCCGTCGAGCGTATGCTCGCGCGGATCGCCGACGAAGACGCCGATGCTCGCCGTCACCGCCACCGCGAGGGGGCCGACGCCGATCGCCTCGCCGGTCACCGCGGTGAGGAGGGCACCGGCCACCTCGATGCCACAGCGCCCGTCGGACGGCGCCAGCAGCAGCACGAACTCGTCGCCCCCGAGCCGCGCGACGAGCCCCCCCTCGCCCACCACCGCCCGGCAGCGCGTCACCACTTCCCGCAGCACGGTGTCGCCACCGCCGTGACCGTGCCGGTCGTTCACCGACTTGAAGTGATCGACGTCGAGGACGAGCAGCGTCACCGGGACCCCGTCGGCGCGGGCCTCGGCCAGCAGCTTCTCCGCCTCGGCGCGGAAGTGGACGCGGGTGGAGGCGCCGGTCAGCTCGTCGAAGAAGGCGAGGCGGATGAGGTCGGCGTCGGCGCGGTAGCGCTCCGTCATGTCGAGGGTGATCTGCAGGCTGTAGCGGCCGAAGGGCTGCAGGATAAAGCGCAGGCGGCGCGTCTGGCCGTCCTCACAGCGCACCCACCACTCGCCCTGGTCGACCAAAGGCTCGCCGGCGCGGACGGCCGCGACGGCGGCGTTCCAGGTCGCCTCCGCCTCGGCGCGGTAGAGGGGATCGGGATAGGCGTAGGCGAACCAGTCGTTGAAGTCGGAGGCGGTGTTGGCCGCCCAGTAGCCGAGCGTCTTCAGGACGTAGTCGTTGCAGAAGACGGCGCGGAAATCGCGGTCGAAGAGGTCGATGCCGAGCGGGATGGCGTCGACGACGCGGCGGAAGACGCCGTCCTCGATCTCGACGCCGGTCGCGCGGTCGTGGGCCTCGAGGGTGGCGAGCCAGAGCGAGCCGAGCGGCCGGCAGGCAACGGCGATGGGCGTGGGCGGCCCGCCGACCGTGCGCAGGAGCGGCAGGAACTGGCCGTGCGCTTCGGCCGGGCCGGCGACATGGGCGGCGACGGCGGCGGCCGCCTCCGGGCCCAGCACGCGGGCGAGCGGCGCCGGCGGCGACGTCCGGCAGGGGGCATCGGGTCCGCCGAGCAGGACGCCGGCCGCGGCGTTGCAGGCGAGCACGGTGGCACCGTCGGGCGACAGGAGCAGCAGCGCCGCCGCCACCGCATCGAACCAGACGTCCGGGGGAAGGTCTTCAACCACGTCGTCCAGCCACCCGCTCGCTCCCTTCAGGACCTCCCCCCGCTCATTAGCGGGTGGCGCGGGGTGCGCCGCAAGTCCCTTGACGGGGCACCGTCTGCGGCCGCTGGACGTCGCCGCCGCCACGGGGCACCCTCGCCCGACGGAGGACCCCATGACGACCCGAGCCGCGACGACCCGCACCGACATCCCCTTCCTGGAGGCCTGCATCGACCAGGCCCTCGGGCGCGAGCCGGCCGACCTCGTCGTCAAGGGCGTGCGGCTCCTCAACGTCGTCACCGGCGAGATCACCGAGACCGACATCGCCATCACCGGCGACCGCATCGTCGGCACCTACGCGACCTACGAGGGCCGGCAGGTGGTGGACGGGCGCGGGCTTTTCGCCGTGCCGGGCTTCATCGACACCCACGTCCACGTCGAATCGACGCTCGTCACGCCCTTCGAGTTCGACCGCTGCGTCCTGCCGGCTGGCACCACGACGGCGGTCTGCGACCCGCACGAAATCGCCAACGTCCTCGGCCGCGAGGGGCTCGACTATGTCATCGCCTCAGCCGAGCGGACGGTGATGGACCTGCGCGTGCAGCTCTCCTCCTGCGTGCCCTCCACAGCACTCGAGACCTCCGGGGCGCGTCTCGAGGCGGAGGACCTCGTTCCCTACCGCGATCACCCGAAGGTGATCGGCCTCGCCGAGTTCATGAACGTGCCGGGGGTGCTCAACAAGGACCCCGGCTGCCTCGCCAAGCTCGCCGCCTTCCAGGACCGCCACATCGACGGCCACGCCCCCCTCGTCACCGGCCGCGACCTCAACGCCTATCTTTCGACCGGCGTGCGCACCTGCCACGAGACGACGCGGCTCGACGAGGCGCGCGAGAAGCTGTCGAAGGGCATGCAGCTCCTCATCCGCGACGGCACCGCCTCCAAGGACGCCGCCCGCCTCGCGCCCGCGATCACGGTCGAGAGCTCGTGCCTGTGCAGCCTCTGCACCGACGACCGCAACCCCCTCGACATCCACGAGGAGGGCCACATCGACCACGTCATCCGCACGGTGATCGCGAACGGCGCGCCGATGCTGCACGCCTACCGCGCCGCCACCTGGTCGGCGGCGCAGGCGTTCGGCCTGCGCGACCGCGGCCTGATCGCGCCGGGGCGGCGGGCGGACATCGTGCTGGTCGAGAACCTCGAAGAGTGCCGCGTGCGGCAGGTGATCTCGGCCGGGCGGATCGTGACGCCGGAGCTGTTCGCGGCGCGCGGCGCAGCCCCGGCGCCGGTCGGGCTGTCGTCGATGAAGCTGAAGCCCGTGACGGCCGAGGCCTTCCGGGTGCCGGCGTCCGGTGGCGGCGGACCGGTGATCGGCGTGCGGCCGGGCTCGATCATCACCGACCACCTGTCGATGGACCTGCCCTTCCATCATAGCGAGCGCCATCCGGCGCCGGACGAGGATGTGCTGAAGGTGGCGGTGCTCGCCCGCCACGGCATCAACGACAACATCGGCCGCGGCTTCGTCCGCGGCTTCGGCTTCAAGCGCGGCGCGCTCGCCTCCTCCGTCGGCCACGATAGCCACAATGTCTGCGTCGTCGGCGCGTCGGACGCCGACATGGCGGCGGCGGTGAACCGCATCATCGACCTCCACGGCGGCTTCGTCGCGGTGGTGGACGGGAAGGTGGTCGGCGAACTGGCGCTGCCGATGGCGGGGCTGGTGTCGCTCGAGGACTACGAGACGGTGCGCGAGCGGCTCGAAGCCCTGCGCACGGCGGTGCGCGCCATGGGCTGCCCGCTCGCCGAACCGTTCCTGGCGCTCGCCTTCCTGCCGCTGCCGGTGATCCCGCATCTGAAGATCACCGACATGGGGGTGGTGGATGTGGATCGGTTCGAGTTGATCGGCTGAGGCGCGGCGGACGTACCAGCCTGGCAGCAGGCCGCCGTGGGCGCCGTTCGCCGCGTATGAGCAACACGAAGCGGCGAGCGTGATCCGGATCCGCCGCCACCCCGCAGTGACATCAACCGCCTGGAGTATGCGTTGCGCGATCCCTTCGCCCCGAGAGACCGTTTCGACCCGATGGCCGAGGGGCCGCCGCTGCGCGCCATCCTGATCACGCTGGCGACGGCAGTCGTCGCCTTCCTCGTCTACATGTGGTTCTGGCCGACGATGGTGTTCGTCATCTCGCAGCCGACGCCGGGCGGGGTGGTGAAGGTCGGCAGCGGCAACGTGATCGAGGTGCCGGCGAGCTTCGGCTTCCGGGCGCTGTCGGCGAATGTCGGCGGTGCCGCGGAGATCGTCTTCGAGTGCGCCGACGGCTCGCCGCCGGTGAAGGTGGGCACGATCGACGGCACGGGGCGGGAGATCGTGTTCATCGGGATCGCCGGGTGCGGGGTGAGCAACTACCGGAATTTCAGGCTGTTTTGAGCGGGGCGGTGGCGGATGCGGCGCGTCCCTCCCCTGCCAGGGGGAGGGACAGGCCGCGAAGCGGCCAGGGTGGGGCGCGTCAATCCGGAATGAGACAGCCGGCGTCGCGCACCTGATTGACAGGCCCCCACCTGCCGGCTTCGCCGGCTGTCCTCCCCCCTGGCAGGGGGAGGACGCGTCGCGCCCGTGGGGGCCATTCTTGCCCCCTACCCCGCCAGCTCTTCCTTCAGCATCTCAAGCGCCAGCCACTGGTCTTCCGCCTCGGCGAGCGCCGTCTCGGCGGTGGTTAGGGCGGCGGTCACCTTGTCGAAGCGGGCGCGGTCGCGGGTGTAGAGGTTGGCGTCCTCCAGCACCTTGCGATGGGCGGCGATCTCCTTCTCGAGCTTGGCGATCGTCTGCGGCAGCGTCTTCAGGGCGTGCTGCTCGTTGAAGGTGAGGCGGCGCTTGGCCGATCTGGCGCCCCCCGCCGCCCCGGAGGCTGCGGACGCGGCGGCGCCGGGGTCCGATGCCGCGGCAGCTGAGGTGCCGTCGCCGAGGTCGGTGCCGCCGTCGCGCCCACCGCCCCGCCCCGCCTTGCCAACCTTCCGCCGCGTCAGGTCGCCGCCACGCTGGGCGAGCATGTCGGAATAGCCGCCAGCGTATTCGGTCCAGCGGCCGTCGCCCTCCGGCGCGATCACCGAGCCGACGACGCGGTCGAGGAAGTCGCGGTCGTGGCTGACGAGGAACACCGTGCCCGCATAGCCGCCGAGGATGTCCTCCAGCACATCGAGCGTCTCGAGGTCGAGGTCATTGGTCGGCTCGTCCAGCACCAAGAGGTTGGAGGGTCGCGCCAGGGCCCGCGCGAGCGTCAGGCGGCCGCGCTCGCCGCCGGACAGCGCCGAGACGGGCGTGCGCGCCTGCTCGGGGGCGAACAGGAAGTCGGTCATGTAGGAGACGACGTGGCGCGGCGCGCCGTTCACCATGACGCTGTCGCTGCGCCCGCCGGTGAGCGTCTCGGCCAGCGACTTGTCCGGGTCGAGGCTGTCGCGGCCCTGTTCCAGCGTCGCGATCTCGAGGTTGGTACCGATCTTGATGCGGCCGTCGTCAGGCACGAGCTGGCCGGTGAGCAACTTGATCAGCGTCGTCTTGCCGGCACCGTTCGGGCCGACGAAGCCGAGCCGGTCGCCGCGGCGGATGCGGATCGCGAGATCGCGGACGATCGGCCGGCCCTCGTAGGCCTTCGACAGCCCCTCGGCCTCCACCACCATCGCGCCGGACGACGACGCCTCGGAGGCCGTCGCCTCGACCTTGCCGGTCGGGCCGCGCATAGCCTTGCGGGATTCGCGCAGCGCGTAGAGGTCGCCGAGGCGGCGGACGTTGCGCTTGCGCCGGGCGGTGACGCCGTAGCGCAGCCAGTCGGCCTCGGCGGCGAGCTTGCGGTCGATCTTGTGCTTCTGCGTCTCCTCCTCGGCATAGGCCTCGTCGCGCCAGGCCTCGAAGGCGGAGAAGCCGCGCTCGATGCGCCGGGTGCGGCCGCGGTCGAGCCAGACGGTGGCGCGCGACAGGTTCGACAGGAAGCGCCGGTCGTGGCTGATGGTGACGATCGCCGCCTTCATCTGACCGAGCGTCGTCTCCAGCCACTCGATGGCCGCGATGTCGAGATGGTTGGTCGGCTCGTCGATGAGCAGGATGTCGGGATCCGGCGCCAGCGTGCGGGCGATCGCCGCGCGGCGCGCCTCGCCGCCGGAGAGGCGCTTCGGGTCCTCCTCCCCGGTGAGGCCGAGGTCTTCGAGCAGCGTGCGGGCGCGGTGGGCGTCGTCGCCCGGCGCGAGGCCGGCGGCGACGTAGGCCTCGACGGTCGAGAAGCCCGAGAAGTCCGGCTCCTGCGGAAGGTAGCGCAGCGTCGCGCCGGGCTGCACGAAGCGGCTGCCGCCGTCCATCTCGATCAGGCCGGCGGCGATCTTGAGCAGCGTCGACTTGCCCGAGCCGTTGCGGCCGACGAGGCAGATGCGATCCCCGGCCGAGGCAGACAGTTCGGCCGAGACGATCAGCGGCGTGCCGCCGAAGGTCAGCGCGATGTCCTTGAGGATGAGGATCGGGGGCTTCGACAACGGGACACTCGCGGCGCAGGCGGGAAAGGGTGCGCCGCAACACGGCGGCACGCCGGCGGGTCATGCCCGCTCGGAGCCACGGTGGCAAGGCGGAGCGTGGCCGCAGCGGCGGTACCAGGCGGCGGCGGGGCCGCAATTCCGCGCCCAGAGCCCGGCCGCATGCCCTCGCTTGGCCGATCCCGGCGCCGTGATCACGCCGCCGGACGGGGGCTCTGGCCCGGCGCACGACGGCGGGCCATAAGGCCGTCGTCGGAGCAATCCTCGAAAGGCCTCGCCATGACCCGCCGCGCCCTCCTCGTCGTCGACCTGCAGAACGAGTACTTCCCCGGCGGCAAGCTGCTGCTGGTGGGCATCGAGGCCGCCGCCAACAATGCGGCGCGCGTCGTCGCGGCGGCGCGGGCGCAGGGCGATCTCGTCGTCCACATCCGTCACGAAATGCCGGGCGAAGCGGTGTTCACGCCGGGCTCGCACGGGGCGGAGATCAATGCCGTCGTCGCGCCGGCGGCGGGCGAGCCGGTGATCACCAAGAACTTCCCGAGCTCCTTCCGCGCCACGGAACTCGAGGCCCTGCTCGACGGCCACGGCGTCGAGGACGTCGTGGTGGTCGGCGCCATGAGCCACATGTGCATCGACGCCACCGTGCGGGCCGCCAATGACCTCGGCTACGGCACGACGACGGTGCACGATGCCTGCGCGACGATGGCGCTCGAGTTCGGCGGCGCGAGCGTGCCGGCGGGCCAGGTGCACGCCGCCATCATGGCGGCGCTCTCCGATGCTTACGGCGCGGTGGTGGACACCGAGGCCGCCCTCGCCCGCTGAGGCGGATGGACGATACGGCGGCGGGCCGAGCCCGGGGCCCGCCCGTCGCCCAGGCGCCCCGCCGGCCGCCGTCCGGTCTCAGGTGCGGACCGGGCAGCGGTCCGCCATCGCCTCGCCGAAGGTCTCGGGTCCCACCTTCCGCAGGAACGCCAGCGTTCGCGTGCGGATTTCCTCGTTCTCCGGATGTCGGAGGCTGAGGCCATCGATCTTGCCCGACGCCGACGCGTAGATCTGCCGGGCCTCGTCGGTCAAAAGATAGTCGGTGATCGCCGAGCCGGGATGGGCGGTGCGATAGGCCACCCAGCCCTTCTCGAGCCGCCGCTTCTCACCGAGCGTCTTGACCGTCGACTGCTTGAAGAGCCTCGGGAAGTGGACGTGCTTCAGCCCTTCCAGGGCGTGTCCGAACTCCGGGTCCGCCTGAACGAAGACCGCGCGGTCGACCTTCGTCATCGCGATCATGCCGGTGCACATCGCGCACGGTTCGAGCGTCGTGTAGATCGTGTAGCCGGACATGTACTTGTCGACGCCGGGACAGTCGAGAAAGGCCTGGATGAGCCTCACCTCGCCATGCTGGGTGGCGTTGTCGGTGACCGTGACCGAGTTGCGGGCCCAGAAGACCGGACGGTGGTCCTTGTCGACCAGGATCGATCCGATGTTGTGGCCGCGGCCACCGGGGCGCGACTGCCAGTCGCGATAGACCATGTCGAGCACGGCGAGGCTGAAGATCGTGTCGCGCTCGGTCGCCTTCGGGTCGCGCCGGGTCGCCGCCTCCACAGGCTGGCAGTGGAACCCCATAGCGGCGGGCGTGAGGAGCATCATGCCCATCAGCCCGCTGAAGGTCCGGCGATCGATGTTGGTCAAGACTCTTACCTCCTCTGTGCGGCCGCACGCGTCGCCGACTGGCGTCGACGGGCGCGTGCGGCGCGGCCCCGGCAGGGAGCGCGAGCAGACTTCAGCGGCTGAACTTCAGCAGCAGGTAGCCGCGCGTCCAGCTGACCATCGTGCGCTTCTTGCCGTTCTCGACGATCTCGCCGGCCGCCGCCTTGACGAGCCGGCGCGGGTCGGCGTGGAACAGGCCGGACGGTCCGTAGAGCAGCGCCTTCTGGTAGGTGGCGCTGGCACAGAGCTGCACGTCGTAGCGGTTGGCGAGGTCGAAGTTTTCCACCGCGCCCGGGGGGGCGCACTTCTCCCGGATCGCCGTGTTGAGCGCCTTCTGCGTCGGCGCATCCGGCGGCACGCCGATCCCCTCGAGCGTGAAGCGCACGGCCGAGACGCCGTAGAATACCCCGGTCGAACGCGCCACCCGAGGGTTGCCGTCGCGGGCGAAGATCCCGTCGAGGATGCCGGCGTAGGTGTTGGCGCAGGCGGCCATATTGAACTTCGCGGTCGTCGTGATCTTGACGAGCTCACCGTCGACGAAGTCGCCGACGTCTTCTTCAGGCGTCAGGCCCGTCGGGAAGCACGAGGCGCCGCCGTTCGCCGGCGGGTTGGCGACCCGCATCTCGCGGCGGGTGTCGTCCTGGCCGAGGCCGAGGAAGGTGCGGCTGAAGACGTTGAAGGTCTTGCCGTTGAGGGTGATGGCATAGACGTTCTTCGCCGCGTCCACCGGCTTCGTCGTCGGATAGCTCACCTGCATCGACGAGCCACCGACCTCGACGATGCCGACCGGCGTCGTCTTCGTCGTGAACGACTGGCGATAGTTGTCGTTGAGGTCGACCCAGGTCCAGACGCCCTCCTCGGCGCTGCCGTCGGTGGTGCGCGCCGCCCCGGCGACGAAGCCGCGGCCGGCGATGTAGGTGCGGATGCCGTCGTAGAAGGCGGTGACTTCCTTGGCCGTGTGGGTGCCGATCGGCTTCTGGACGCGGCGCATGCCGGCGGTGGCGAGCACGTCGACCGCCACATCGGCGGGCTTCACGCCGTGCTTGGCGAGCTCGGCCTTGGCGGAGGCGAGCAGCGGCTTGAACACCGTCTCGCCGACCTCGTTCGGGCCGAGGCAGCGGCACTGGCCGCCGACGCCGTTGATGAAGTCGTCGATGCCGTCCTCGGCATCGTCGTTCTCGAAGGAGGCTATCTCCTTCACGGCCGGATAGGGGCCGGGCTTCACCTTGTAGAGGCGCAGCCGCGTGCCGCTCGAGCCGGCGTCGACGACCGCCGTGTAGACGACCTTCTCGGCCGCCGCGACGCTCGTCGCCGGCGCGAGGCCGAAGGACAGGAACAGGCCGAGCACGAGGCCCCGGTGCAGGCGTGTGCCCGCCACCGCTGAAATGCGTCCGATCACGATAGTCCCCCGCTTTGGAGCGATGCCCCACGCCCATCCGCCGACGAGCCGCCGGCGCCCGGCCCTTCTCGGCCGTTCACAAGACGGCAGAGTGTCGGGCGGCGGCAGGGAAAGCGATCGGAAGCGGTTCCGTTTCGCGAGCGACCCGCGGATTTAGGCACCAGAAATGGAGTGATTGGTGGCCGGCAGGCGCCGCCCGAGCCGCGTCAGTAGATCGGATGCGCCCGGCAGAGCGCCTGCACCTCGGCACGAACGGCGGCGATCGTCGCCGCGTCAGTCGGGTCGGCGAGCACGCGGGCGATGAAGCCGCCGATCGCCGTGAAGTCGTCTGCATCGAAGCCGCGGGCCGTGCCGGCGTTGCTCGACAGCCGCAGGCCCGAGGGGGCCTCCGGCGGGCGCGGGTCGAAAGGCAGGAGGTTCTTGTTGACCGCCAGCCCGGCCTTCTCGAGCGCCTTCGCGGCCACGTCGCCGGTGACGCCGCGCACGGCGGTGTCCGCCAGCATCAGGCCGGTATCGGTGCCGCCGGAGACGAGGCGGAAGCCGGCATCCTGCAGAGAGGCCGCCAGCGCCTGGGCGTTTTCGAGGACGGCGCGGTTGTAGGCGACGAACTCGGGCCGGAGCGCCTCGCCGAGGCAGGCGGCCTTGCCGGCGACCGCGTGCATCATCACCGAGCCCTGCACGCCGGGGAAGATGCCGTAGTTGATGCGGTCGGACAGCGCCTCGTCGTTCCACAGCACCATGCCGCCGCGGGCGCCGCGCAGCGACTTGTAGGTCGTCGTGGTGACGACGTCGGCGTGGGGGAAGGGGTCCGGGTGCAGCTTCGTCGCCACGAGGCCGGCGAAGTGGGCCATGTCGACCATGAACAGGGCGCCGACTTCGGCGGCGATCGCCTTCAGCCCGGCAAAGTCGATGATCCGCGGATAGGCCGAGCCGCCGGCGACGATCAGCTTCGGGCGGTGCTCGCGGGCGAGGTCGCGCACCTCGTCGAGGTCGATGCGCTCGCTGTCGCGGGCGACGCCGTAGGAGACGATGCGGTAGTCGCGCCCGGTGAGCGTCGCCGGGTGGCCGTGGCTGATGTGGCCGCCGGCGGCGGTGTTCATCGAGAGAATGGTGTCGCCGAGCTTCAGAAGCCCGAGGAAGACGCCGGCATTGGCGTTCGAGCCCGAGTGCGGCTGGACGTTGGCGAAGCGGCTGCCGAACAGTGCGCAGGCGCGCTCGATCGCCAGCGCCTCGATGACGTCGGCGAACTCGGCGCCGCCGTAGTAGCGGTGATAGGCAAAGCCCTCGACGGTCTTGTTGGTGAGCACCGAGCCCTGCGCGGCGAGCACCGCCTTCGAGACGATGTTCTCCGATGCGATCAGCTCGATGCCGTCGCGCTGGCGGGCGAGTTCGCCCTCGATCGCCGCGGCGAGCACCGGATCGGCCTCGAGGCCGCGGGAAAAATAGCCCTCGTGCAGCGTCGTCATGTGGGCGTGTCCATGATGGTGGGCGTGGTGGTGCTCGGCGCCGAGCACGATCGGCTCGCCATGCGGCGTGGCGCGGGCGGCGCGGTCCCAGGCGTCGCGGCGGCGGGCGAGTTCGTCAGCGCCGACGAGCGCCTTGCCGGCCGACAGCGTTTCCAGCGTCGACAGCCAAGACTGCCAGTAGCCCTCGTCCGGCGCCGCGGCGAGGCGGGCGCCGAGGGTAGCGGCCCACTCGCCCCAGGTGAAGGCGCCGCGGTCGGCGAGCGTCACCGCCATCGCGAAGGCCTGCGCCTGCCAGGGCTCGTCGAAGGGCGCCTCAGCGGGGCCTGAGATAGGGCTCGAAGAGGTCGGCGACGATCGCGGTGGCAGGCTCGGCATCGGCACCCCAGAGGTCTTCGGCGGCAAAGCGCACCGCATAGAGCCACGCCGGCGCCTCGCCGGCGCCGTGAGCGTTGGTGTCGGGATAGACGTGGACGCCCTGCACCCGCTCGATGACGCCCGGGCGGCCGCGCAGATAGCGCGGCAACCGCGTGTGGCCGTGCGGGTTGGCGAGGCGGGTGACGACGGCGTCGCCGACGGAAAAGCGCGCCGGCTTGGTCGCCGGCCGCTCGGTCGGGCCGCCGCGGGCGAGAACGGCCGGCACGTCGGCGGCGGCGAGCACGCGCTTCACGGGCTTGGCCGGCGCGAGCACCCGGCCCGCCGCAATCTCCTCGGCCGTGGCGAGGCCCTGTTCGACGAGCAGGCGCTCCAGCCCGGCGATCCAGATCTCGTAGTAGCTCGACGAGAGATAGTCGGCCGGCGGCATCCGCTCGCGGGCATGGCGGGACGTGTCGATCGACCACGAGCCGGTGGCACCCATGGCGAGCGTCAGCGCCAGCGCCCGCTTCTCCCACGCCGCGTGGAACAGCGGCTCGTCCACCTCGGGCGCGATCGCGCCGAATCCATGCTGGCCGCCGAGGTCCTGGGCGCCGTTCACGGCTGGTCCGCCGACTGGCCCGCCGGACTCTTGGCGAGGCCGGTGCCGATCATGCTGTCGCGGGTGACGAGGTCGGCGAGCGCCTCCTCGCTCCAGCCCTCGGTGCCGGCGGGGCGCATCGGCACGACGAGGTACCGCATCTCGGCGGTCGAATCCCAGACGCGGACGGCGGTGCCCGCGGGAAGCTCAACGCCGAACTCGGCAAGCACGGCGCGCGGCTCGGCGACGGCGCGCGAGCGGTAGGGCGGCGCCTTGTACCAGACCGGCGGCAGCCCCAGCACCGACCACGGGTAGCAGGAGCAGAGCGTGCAGACGACGAGGTTGTGGACGGCGGGCGTGTTCTCCACCGCCACCATGTGCTCGCCCTGGCGCCCGGTGATGCCGAGCTCGGCGATCGCCGCGGTGGCGTCGGTGGCCAGGCGGTCGCGGTAGGCCGGGTCGCTCCAGGCGCGGGCGACGACGCGGGCGCCGTTGCGGGGCCCGACCTTCGTCTCGTAGGTGTCGATCAGCACGTCGAGCGCTGCCGGATCGACGTAGCCCTTCTCGACCAGCAGGCTCTCGAGCGCCCGCACGCGCAGTTCGATCGGCGAGAGCTCGGAGCCTTCGCCGTGCGGATGGTCGTGGGCGTGGGCGTGGCCTGGGTGCCCGTGGTGCGGGTGGCCGTGATGGGGGTGTTCGCCGCTCATGGCGGTCACGCTAGCGGATCGTGGCGAGGCCGTCATCCGGTGGGGGTGGAGCGGCTGGCGCGAAGGCCGTCGCGCGGGAGACCGCGCTCCTCGCGATCGCCGTCTGGACGCGCTGCCGCGACCCACATTTTTCGAGGACCGCGGCGCCGCGGGGTCTGGACGGCCGGCGCGCGAGATTTTATCCTTAAAGTTGAAAGTTGGAACAAGTCTCAACAGCTTTCGCGGTTTCCTCCCACCGCGGCCTGCTCAGCCGACGGAGACGCGTGTGTCGAAAGCGATCCGAGAGATCGCGAAGGTCGTTCCGGCCTTCGCGCCCCGTATTCTCGTCGACGTCGGGGCCAATGTCGGCCGCTCGACGCGCGAGCTCGTCGAGGCGGCCGGCGCGGAGGCGACGGTGTTCGCCTTCGAGCCGGTCACCAAGAGTTTTCAGCAGCTTCAGGATGCCGTGACGGAGCTCGGGGGCGGCGTCGTCGCCGAACAGGCGTGCCTCGGCAGCATCGACGGCAACGTGCTGATGACGGCCCGCGGCACCGCCAACGGCAACCGAATCGTCGCCGAGGGCGAGGTGCGTGGCAACACCGAGGTGGTGCCGATGCTGCGCGGCGACGCCTATTTCCGCGCCCGCGGCGTCGAGATGATCGATCTCTGGAAGTCGAGCACCAACGGCTGGGACCTCGACGTGCTCGTCGGCATGATCGATTACCTGGCATCGCAGCGCATCCGCGCCATCCAGGTGGTGACGGCGCTCGCCCCCGGCGAAACCCGCGCCTGCCCCTTCGAGAAGATGACGGCGTTCCTCGAGCCCTTCGGCTACGGCGTGCTGGGTTTCGTCTCGCCGGTCCGCACCGACGAGGCCGGCAACCCCCGCGCCTCGATCGCGCTGGTCGATGCGATCTATATTGCGGAGTGAGGGTTCGACTTCATCAACGACAGCCGTCTGTATAGATGTTGCTTCGGTTAGAATTTCTTTGCGTTGTCGAACTCGTAAATTGTTATTCTGAACGGCTCGACGATCCATGATTTTTGGGGTTGAAGCGCGTTTTCTGACCCGTCGAATTCGAAGCGGCTATCGATCAACTTGATGCAGTGGGTAGCCTGTCGCACTCCACCCGCGAGCCAGACAAAGTCGGCCTCGAAATATCGGTCGAACCCGGCGCCGAGACGAGTTTTCATCTGGAACTCGAAGGCTCTCATGCTGTCGCCGCAGTCAGCAAAGGTCGGTCTGCCGCTGGGCACATATTCCCGTGTGCAGACCTCGATCAGTTTTCCGCTTTCGATCTCGAAAATCCTAAGCGTTTGATCTGCATGGGTGACCGACGCTCGGCAGGACGCCTTTGAACACTTGAATGAGAGATCGACGAACATGGCCGGCAGGACAGCCGACCGAAAGACCGTCTCGCCGTCCGCCGCGCGGACCTCTCTGCAGGCAGCGGCCTCCTCCGCGCGTGGAGGGACAGGGCCAATGGCGCCGAGGAACGCGCCCGACAAGGCTACGGACCAGAGCAGCAGCCGCCCGGTGAGCGCCGAGATGGCCCGCCTCCACCGCAACTTGAACGACACCGGATGGTTTCGGGACATGTCCGTTCACTCAGGTGCCCTGATGCCGGAAGCCGGCTTGGCTGGGGCGCCAGGATTCGAACCTGGGAATGGCGGAATCAAAATCCGCTGCCTTACCACTTGGCTACGCCCCATCACCGCGACGGCCCGCAGAGCGGGCCTCGGCGGCGCTGTTCTAGCGGCATCGCCCGCCGCTCTCAATCGCCTCCGCTCGGAGGTCGCCACGACCCTTCGTCGCGACCCGTGGGCGCACCGTCGTGGGCAGGCCCCTCAATGGTCTCCTCATGCCGCTGACCGTCGCAACCGGCCCTAGGCGCGGCGACCCGGAAGAGCCGTCCGCCCTCGGTGGGCGCGCGGCGGTCCCCGCTCTCCGGGCGCCCCGGCCGACGGCCCTCACGGAAACGGCTTTACGGCTTCCGAGTATGACGGTAGTACGCTTGCGACACGGGCAGGCGGTCACTAAAGAGAACGCGCGGGCCGTGCAGGCGCGCGGATGCCGGGCCGGCGGGGGCACTGCCGGTCGATCCGCTCGCCGCGTACCGCGTAGATGGGACATTGCCGATTGCCGCCGGGAGGCACCATGGCCGACACGCACGAGCTGATGACGCACGATAACATGTCCAAGATGGACTACGCCGAGCACGAGCGGACCTACAGCGGGTTCCTGACGCTCGCGAAGTGGACCACCGTGGCGCTGGTGATCCTGCTCGCGCTCATGGGCTTCTTCCTCACCTGACATCGCACGCGGCCGGGGTTCGACCCGGACGTCCGCCCGCTCTCCGGTGCCCGCCGGAGGGGGCCAAACTTTGCCGCGCCGGGGCCTCGTGACGGGGCACCGCGGCAGCACCCAGGGAGCAGGGCATGAAGGTTGCAGTGCCGCGCGAGACGGCAGGCGGGGAAGCACGCGTCGCCGCGACCCCGGATACGGTGAAGCGCCTCGTCGGTCTCGGCGCGACAATCGCGGTCGAGGCCGGAGCGGGCGTCGCTTCGCGCATCCTCGACGAGGATTATGTCGCCGCCGGGGCGACCATCGCGCCTGACGCCGGCAGCGCGCTGGCGGATGCCGACGTGGTGCTGACGGTGCGCCGGCCGACGCCGGAGCTCGCCGCCCACATCAAGCGCGGCGCCCTCGTCGTCGGCATCATGGACCCCTACGGCAACCGTGACGCGCTGCAGCAGCTGGCGGACGCCGGCCTCGTCGCGGTGGCGATGGAACTGATGCCGCGCATCACCCGCGCCCAGGTGATGGACGTGCTGTCCTCCCAGGCGAACCTCGCCGGCTACCAGGCCGTCCTCGACGCGGCCTATGTCTACGATCGCGCCATGCCGATGATGATGACCGCCGCCGGCACCGTGCCGGCCGCCCGCGTCTTCGTCATGGGCGCCGGCGTCGCCGGCCTGCAGGCGATCGCCACCGCCCGCCGTCTCGGCGCGGTGGTCTCGGCGACCGACGTGCGCCCGGCCTCGAAGGAGCAGGTCGAAAGCCTCGGCGGCAAGTTCGTCGCCGTCGAGGACGAGGAGTTCAAGCAGGCGGAGACCGCCGCCGGCTACGCCAAGCCGATGTCGCCGGAATACCAGGCGAAGCAGGCGGCCCTCGTCGCCGAGCACATCAAGAAGCAGGACATCGTCATCACCACGGCGCTGATCCCCGGCCGCCCGGCGCCGCGCCTCGTCACCGCGGCGATGATCGCGACGATGAAGCCCGGCTCGGTGCTGGTTGATCTCGCGGTCGAGCGCGGTGGCAACGTCGAGGGCGCGGTGCCCGGCGAGGTGGTCGACATCGGCCACGTCAAGGTGGTCGGCCACCTCAACGTCGCCGGCCGCATCGCCGCCTCCGCCTCGCAGCTCTACGCCAAGAACCTCTACGCCTTCGTCGAGACGCTGATCGACAAGGAGAAGAAGGCGCTCGCCGTGAACTACGAGGACGAACTCGTCAGGGCGACCGTGCTGACGCGCGACGGCGCCATCGTCCACCCGTCCTTCCAGAGCTGAGGGGGCCACGATGACCGATACTCCCGCCGAGGCGCTGACGCGCGCGCAGGAAGCCGCCGATGCGGCCCGCGCCGCCGCCGAGACCGCCAAGCACGCCGCCGACGCGGCGCAGAACTACGTCGACGCCGCCCTGCACGGCGGCGGCGACATGCTCGCCGCCGCCGCCCACGCGGCGACCGGGGGCGCCATCGACCCCTTCGTCTTCCGCCTGTCGATCTTCGTGCTGGCGATCTTCGTCGGCTACTTCGTCGTCTGGTCGGTGACGCCGGCGCTGCACACGCCGCTGATGGCGGTGACCAACGCGATCTCCTCGGTGATCGTCGTCGGCGCGCTGCTCGCCGTCGGCGTCGATCTCGCCGCCGGCGAGGGCGCCGTCTGGGCCCGCGGCTTCGGCTTCATCGCGCTCGTCATGGCCGCCGTGAACATCTTCGGCGGCTTCCTCGTCACGAGCCGCATGCTCGCCATGTACAAGAAGAAGGGCTGAGGCGATGAACGCCAATCTCGCCGCCGTCCTCTATCTCGTCTCCGCCGTCCTGTTCGTCCTGGCGCTGCGTGGGCTCTCCAGCCCCGCGACGTCGCGGCGGGGCAACTACATGGGCATGGCCGGCATGGCCATCGCCATCCTGACGACGCTCGCCGTCGCCCGGCCGTCGCCCGGCGCGCTGGCGCTGATCGTGCTCGGCCTGGTCGTCGGCGGCGCGGTCGGCGCGGTGATCGCTCGGCGCATCGCCATGACGGCGATGCCACAGCTCGTCGCCGCCTTCCACTCGCTGGTCGGCCTCGCCGCGGTGTTCGTCGCCGCCGGCGCGCTCTATGCGCCGGAGGCCTTCGGCATCGGGGCGCGCGGCGCGGTGCACGCCCAGGCGCTGATCGAGATGTCGATCGGCGTCGCGATCGGCGCCATCACCTTCACCGGCTCGGTGATCGCCTTCCTGAAGCTCAACGGCAACATGTCGGGCCGCCCGATCATGCTGCCCGGGCGCCACGTGGTGAACGCCGGCCTCGCGATCCTGCTCGTCGTGCTCGTCGTCGCCCTGGTGATGACCGAGAGCCACACGATCTTCTGGCTCATCGTCATCGTCTCGCTGGTGCTCGGCGGCCTGATCATCGTGCCGATCGGCGGCGCCGACATGCCGGTCGTCGTGTCGATGCTCAACTCCTACTCGGGGTGGGCTGCGGCCGGCATCGGCTTCACGCTGGGCAATTCGGCGCTGATCATCACCGGTGCGCTCGTCGGCTCGTCCGGTGCGATCCTCTCCTACATCATGTGCAAGGGGATGAACCGCTCGTTCATCTCGGTCATCCTCGGCGGCTTCGGCGGCGAGACGGCGGGCCCCGCCGGCGGCGCGGTCGAGGCGCGGCCGGTGAAGAAGGGCTCGGCCGAGGACGCCGCCTTCATCATGAAGAACGCCTCGAAGGTGATCATCGTGCCGGGCTACGGCATGGCGGTCGCCCAGGCCCAGCACGCGCTGCGCGAGATGGCCGACCAGCTGAAGAAGGAGGGCGTCGAGGTGAAGTACGCCATCCACCCGGTGGCGGGCCGCATGCCCGGCCACATGAACGTGCTGCTCGCCGAGGCGAACGTGCCCTATGACGAGGTCTTCGAGCTCGAGGACATCAACTCCGAGTTCGCCCAGGCCGACGTCGCCTACGTCATCGGCGCCAACGACGTCACCAACCCGGCCGCCAAGACCGACAAGTCCTCGCCGATCTACGGCATGCCGATCCTCGACGTCGAGAAGGCGAAGACGGTCCTGTTCATCAAGCGCGGCATGGGCTCGGGCTACGCCGGCGTCGAGAACGAGCTGTTCTTCCGAGACAACACGATGATGCTGTTCGGCGACGCCAAGAAGGTCACCGAGGAGATCGTCAAGGGGATGTGAGCGCGAGGGCGGGTCCGCCCGCCCCTTCGCCTTCCGCCGACGAGCGGGCCCGGTCCTCCGGGCCCGTTTTCTTTTGGGGTCGTGCGGGACTGGCCGCTATGATTGCGTTCAGCCATGCCGAGACCCGCCATCCATCCCGGCGAGATCCTCGCCGACGAACTCGCCGAGATCGGCATCACGCCGACCGAGTTCGCGCGACAGATCCGCGTGCCGGCCAACCGGATCAGCCAGATCGTCAACGGCAAGCGCGCGATCACCGGCGACACCGCGCTGCGGCTCGGCCACTGGTTCGGCAACGAGCCGCAGTTCTGGCTCAACCTGCAGAGCACCTACGATCTGCGCCTCGCCGAGGAAGGGCTGGGGCCGGAGCTTGCAGCTCTCCCGACCCGCGCGACCGGCGAGGCGGCGTAGCCCCCGCCCTTACGCCTGCAGGATTGGGGGCTATCTGATCCGCTGGAAGGACCGGCGTCGTCTCGAGGCAGGGGCGTCTGCGGCGTTTGACGCCCGCGTGCCCGCGGGTGATATACATCGCCTCATCGTATAGCATCGAGGTCACGCCATGCAGGTCGCGAAGTGGGGGAACAGCCTCGCCGTCCGGCTGCCGAGTGCCGTCGTCGAGGCCCTCGACCTCAAGCCCGGCGACAGCATCGAGATCCAGGTGGCCGGCGAGCGCGCCCTCGAGGTGAGCCGGGCGCCATCGCGCACCGACCTCCTCGCCAGGCTGCGGAAATACCGCGGCCGGCTGCCGCCCGGCTTCCGGTTCGACCGGCTCGAAGCGCATGAGCGCTGAGGTCTTCTTCGACACCAACGTCCTGCTCTATCTCCTGTCCGGCGACCCGGCGAAGGCCGGAAGGGCCGAGGCGCTCCTGGCCGAGGGGGGCACCATCAGCGTCCAGGTGCTCAACGAGTTCGCCTCCGTCTGCCGGCGCAAGCTCGGGCTGGATCTGGCGGACGTCAGCGCGTTCGTCGACACGTTCCAGGCGGTCTGCGAGGTGGTGCCGGTCGATCTGCCGCTGCACGAGAACGGCGTCGCCATCGCCTATCGGCACCAGATCTCCGTCTACGACGGCCTCATCGTCGCGGCGGCCCTGCGCGCGGGTTGCCGGACGCTGTTCACCGAAGACCTCAACCACGGCCAGCGCGTCGATGGCCTCGTCATCGTCAACCCGTTCACGCCCTGAGGCGCTTCACCCCCGCCCTCACGCCGGCGGGATGAACGGCTGGCTGATCGCCCGGAACTCATCCATCGCCTCGAGGCGGGCGGCGTCGGCGGCGAGCGCCGGATAGCCGGCGAGCGGGGCGAGACCGGGATGGGCCTCTCCGAGGAAGCGCAGCGTCGCCGCCACGGCGATGTCGGCATGGCCGATGCGGTCGCCGAACCAGACCGCACCGGGGCGGACGGCACGGTCCTGCTCCAGCAGCGCCAGCGTCCCGAGGATCTGGCTGCGGCAGCGCTCGACCCAGACGTCGGAGACCTGCTCGTGCAGGCGCTTTTCGTAGAACAGGCTCACCGCCTTGTCGGCGATGCCGGTCGCGAGCGTGATCGTCTTCAGGGCCCGCCGCCGGTCGGGCTGGCCCGCCGGCAGCAGCACGGCGTCCGGCGGAGCCAGGCTGTCGAGCCAGTCGAGGATGGCGTGGGTCTCGATCACGACCTCGCCGTCGTCGAGGACCAGGGTCGGCACCCGAACGAGCGGGTTGAGGGGACGGATCTTGTCTGCGTCGCCAAACACCGACCACGGCCGGTGCTCGAATGGCATCCGGTAGAGCGTCAGGGCGATGCCGACGCGGCGGACGAAGGGCGAATCGTACTGGCCGATCAGGATCATCTCAGGCACCTCGTGTTCACGGGCGGGCGACCCGCCGCCGCGCCATTCTTCCCCAGCCGCCACGACTTGCCCCGGCGCCTGCGGACCTTGCGTCGTCGCATCCCGCACCGGCTCACCCTACGCCAGATGTGGCGACCCTCGAAGCCCGCCGACCGCCCCGGCCGGAGCCGCCACGGCGGGGCCTCGCGCGGCGGCGTCCGCGGCGCTAAGGTCCTCCGGGCTCGCGTTGCGGGGCGGTCGGGGCATGGTCTCCGACCCCTCCCGCGGCGGGGGGCGGCCGGGGTGGCCGCGACGAGCCGCAGGCAAACGGGGAAAACAGGCGCGGCCCGAACGGGCCGGCCTTGCAGGGGAAGGCTCAGATGGCGCTGATGGAGGCGAAGTCACTCGTCCGCTTGTCGCGGATGCGCGTGCTGTATGGCATCGATCCGGAGACGAACGAGCACTGCTACGAAGTCGGCCTGTTCGGCGAGGATGGCACCAAGGGCCTGAAGAAGCTGATCATCGACCTGCCCAACATGCACGTCCTGGCGGCCGAGCTCGAGGCCTGCGCGGCGGTGCTGAAGGCGCACATCGTCTTTTCGGAACAGGCCGGACACGCCACAGACGCCCCAGAGTGACACGCCCCCGGGAGCAGACATGAGCAGACCGATCACCCCCGTCGTTCTCGCCGGCGGAGCCGGCACGCGGTTGTGGCCGGTTTCGCGCGACAGCCTGCCGAAGCAGTTCCAGCGGCTCGTCGGGCCGCTGTCGACCTACCAGCAGACCCTGAAGCGCGTCGCCGACCCGGCGCGCTTCGGGCAGCCGGTGGTGATGACGAACGCCGAGCTGCGCTTCTTCGCCGAGAACCAGGCGAAGGACGTCGGCGCCGAAGTCACCGTGCTGCTCGAGCCGGAGCGGCGGAACTCCGCCCCTGCGCTCGCCGCCGCCGCCGCCTTCGTCGCCAGGACGGATCCAGCGGCGCTGGTGCTGGCGCTCGCCGCCGACCACGTCATCCTCGACGATGCGGCGTTCCTCGCAGCCGTCGACGCGGCCGCCGTCGTCGCCGCGGCCGGCGACATCGTCACCTTCGGCATGGCGCCGACCTATCCGGCCACCGGCTACGGCTACATCCGCCCGGGTGACGCGATCGGCGACACCGGCGCGCGCCGCGTCGCCGCCTTCGCCGAGAAGCCGGATATGGCCACCGCGGCGCGCTACCTCGCCGAAGGCTGCCTGTGGAACAGCGGCAACTTCCTGTTCCGCGCCGACGTGCTCCTCGCCGAACTCGACCGCTACGCCCCCGCCGTGGCCGAGGCGGCGCGGGCAGCGGCGGCCGGCGCCGAGACGGATTCGGCGCTCGGCTTCGTGCGCCTCGATGCGAAGAGCTTCCGCGCCGCCCCGGTGATCTCGATCGACTATGCCGTGATGGAGAAGACCGACCGCATCGCCGTGGTGCCGGCCTCCTTCGGCTGGTCGGATGTCGGCAGCTGGGAGGCGATCTACGATCTCGGCGGCACCGATGCGGCCGGCAACGTCCTCGACGGCCCGGTCGAGGCGGTCGACACCGCCGGCAGCCTGATCCGCTCGGACGGGCCGGTGGTCGGCGTCATCGGGCTGGACGACGTCGTCGTCGTCGCCTCGCCGGACGCGGTGCTGGTGACGCGGCGGTCGCTGTCCGGCGAGGTGAAGACGCTGGTCGACCGCCTGCGCGCCCGCAACCACCACCAGGTCAGTTCGCACGCCCGCTGCTACCGTCCGTGGGGCTCCTACGAATCGATCGACCGCGGCGACCGCTTCCAGGTGAAGCGCATCGTCGTCGAGCCGGGGGCGCGGCTGTCGCTGCAGAAGCACATGCACCGGGCCGAGCACTGGGTGGTGGTGCGCGGCACGGCGGAGGTGACGATCGACGACGATGTACGGGTCCTCTCGGAGAACCAGTCGGTCTACGTGCCGCTCGGCGCCGTCCACCGCTTGGCCAACCCCGGCAAGATCCCGCTCGAGCTGATCGAGGTGCAGACCGGCAGCTATCTCGAGGAGGACGACATCGTCCGCCTCGAGGACGTCTATGCGAGGGCTTGAACCCTCGGCAGGCAACCGACATCCGGAGGAAGCGTGTCGACCCTCTATCTCTCCCACCCGGCCTTCCTCGAGCACCAGACGCCGCTCGGCCATCCCGAGCGACCGGACCGGCTGCGCGCCATCGAGCGCGTCATGGAGGCGGAGCGCTTCCAGACGCTGGAGCGCGACCAGACGCCGCTCGGCCGGCTCGAGGACGCGCGCCTCGCGCACCGCGCCGCCTATGTTGACGTGATCACCCGGGCAGCACCCACCGAGGGGCTGGTGCGGCTCGATGCCGACACGACGATGTCGCCCGGCAGCCTCGAGGCGGCGCTGCGCGGCGTCGGCGGCGCCATGATGGCGGTGGACGAGGTGATGACGGGGCGCGTCGCCAACGCCTTCGTCGCCTCGCGCCCGCCCGGCCACCACGCCGAGCACGACCGCGCCATGGGCTTCTGCCTGTTCAACAACGCCGCCGTCGCCGCCCGCCACGCCCAGCGCACCCACGGCGCCGAGCGCGTCGCCATCATCGATTTCGACGTCCACCACGGCAACGGCACCCAGGACATCTTCTGGTCGGACGCGAGCGTCTTCTATGGCTCGACGCACCAGATGCCGCTCTATCCGGGCACCGGCGAGCGCTCGGAGACCGGCGTCGGCAACATCGTCAACGCGCCGCTCCGGGCCGGCGACGACGGCGAGGTCTTCCGCGCCGCGATGGACGAGGTGGTGCTGCCGGCCCTCGACGCCTTCGGGCCGGACCTCGTCATCATCTCGGCCGGCTTCGACGCCCATGTGCGCGATCCGCTCGCCGAGATCCGGCTGATCGAGTCCGATTTCGCCTGGATCACCCGGCGCCTGCTCGAGATCGCCGCCCGCCGCTGCGGCGGCCGCGTCGTGTCGCTGCTCGAGGGCGGCTACGATCTCGAGGGGCTGTCGCGCTCGGTCGCGGTCCACGTCGGCACGCTGATGGAGGCGTGAGGCCGGATGCGAACGGGCCGCTGCTCCTGTAGGGTGGCGGCATCAACGCGTTCCCGATCATGGACGTCCCGCGCAACCGCACGGCCGCTGTGAGGGTCCCCATCTTCGGGAACGCCTGACCATCCACAACGACGAGGCAGGGAAAGCCGCGTGGCTGATTCACCGAAGGACGTGCCGAAGGATGTCGCCGCTCTCAGTTTCGAGGCGGCGATGGGCGAGCTCGAGACGATCGTCGACGAACTGGAGCGCGGCCAGGTCGCGCTCGAGGCGTCGATCGCCAAGTACGAGCGCGGCAAGCTCCTGCAAAAGCACTGCGACGCGCTCCTGAAGCGGGCGGAGATGCGGGTCGAGAAGATCCAGCTCGGCCCCGGCGGAGCGCCCACGGGCACGGAGCCGCTGGACGCGGCGTGACGGCGCCCCATTTGACGGCAAGGTTCTCGGCTGCGGTCGGCACTCTCCTCGCACGCCGCCCCTGAGCCGGAGGCGGTCGTCGCCCGGCCGGACTGGAGACCGTCGACGATGAGCCTGCCTCGCGCCGAAGACCCTGCCCTCGCCGAAGCCCCCGCGCTGTCAGAGCCGGCCCTGGCGCCGGCGGTCGAGACCGTCATCGTGCCGCGCACACGCGACCTTGGCGGCTTTCTGGTGCGGCGCGCCCTGCCGGTCGCCGGCCGGCGCACGGTCGGGCCGTTCGTCTTCCTCGACGAGATGGGGCCGGCCTCCTTCGGCATCGGCGAGGGCATCGACGTCGCGCCCCACCCGCACATCGGGCTCGCCACCCTCACCTACCTCTTCGATGGGGCCATCGTGCACCGCGACAGCCTCGGCTCGCTGCAGACGATCGCGCCGGGCGCCGTCAACTGGATGAGCGCCGGCCGCGGCATCGCCCACTCGGAGCGCTCGGGCGCCGACCAGCGCCGCGGCGACGGCCGGCTGCACGGGCTGCAGCTCTGGGTCGCCCTGCCCCGCGCCCACGAGGAGGACGAGCCGTTCTTCGCCAGCCACGGCGCCGCCGCCCTGCCAGTCGTCGAGGACGGCGGCCTGTCGGCCCGCATCGTCGTCGGCAGCGCCTTCGGCGCCACCTCGCCGGTCGCGACCCACGCCGACACCCTCTATGTCGACGCCCGCATGGCGGCCGGTGCGCGCTTGCCGGTGGACGCCGCCACCGAGGAGCGTGCCCTCTACCTGGTGGACGGCGCCGTCGAGATCGCCGGCGACCGCTTCGAGGCGGGCCGCTTGCTCGTGCTGCGGCCCGGCGACGCGATCACGGTGACGGCGCTGACGGAGGCCCGCGTCGTCCTCCTCGGCGGCGCGACCCTCGACGAGCCGCGTCACCTCTGGTGGAACTTCGTTTCCTCCTCGCGCGACCGCATCGAGCAGGCGAAGGCCGACTGGAAGGCCGGGCGCTTCCCCGCCGTGCCGGGGGAGCACGAGTTCATCCCCCTGCCGGAACGGTGACGACCGTGCCGCGTTGCAACATGGATCGCCTGCCGCTAGTGGTCTGCCCTTTCGCGCGGCCCAACCCCCGTCGCGAGGGAGACCCGCGGTGACATCCGCTTCGAAGACGCCCCTGCTCGATCTCGTCGCCACGCCGGCGGACCTGCGGCGCCTGCCGGAATCGAGCCTGCCGCAGCTCGCCGACGAGCTGCGCGTCGAGACGATCGACGCCGTCTCCGTCACCGGCGGCCATCTCGGCGCCGGCCTCGGCGTCGTCGAGCTGACCGTGGCGCTGCACTACGTCTTCGATACGCCGACCGACCGGCTGATCTGGGACGTCGGCCACCAGACCTATCCCCACAAGATCCTCACCGGCCGCCGCGACCGCATCCGCACGCTGCGCCAGGGCGGCGGGCTGTCGGGTTTCACCCGCCGCGCCGAGAGCGAGTACGACCCGTTCGGCGCCGCCCACTCCTCGACCTCGATCTCCGCCGGCCTCGGCATGGCGGTGGCGCGCGACCTCAAGGGTGAGCGCCACAACGTCGTCTGCGTCATCGGCGATGGCGCGATGTCGGCGGGCATGGCCTACGAGGCGATGAACAACGCCGGCGCCCAGCACGCCCGCATGGTCGTCGTGCTGAACGACAACGACATGTCGATCGCCCCGCCGGTCGGCGCGATGAGCGGCTACCTCGCCCGCCTCGTCTCGGGGCGCACCTACGTGACGCTGCGCGAGGCGGTGAAGGGACTGACCCGCCACCTGCCGAAGTTCGTCGAGCGCGGCGCGGCGCGGGCCGAGGAGTTCGCCCGCGGCCTCGCCATGGGCGGCACGCTGTTCGAGGAGCTCGGCTTCTACTACATCGGCCCGATCGACGGTCACGCCCTCGACCAGTTGCTGCCGATCCTGAAGAACGTCCGCGATACCGCGCCCGGCCCGGTGCTCGTCCACGTCGTCACCCGCAAGGGCAAGGGCTATCCGCCGGCCGAGGCCTCGGCGGACAAGTACCACGGCGTCAACCGCTTCGACGTCGTCACCGGCGAGCAGGCGAAGGCGAAGGCGAACGCGCCGGCCTACACGCGCGTCTTCGCCACCAGCCTGATCGAGGAGGCGCGCCGCGACGAGCGCATCGTCGCCGTCACCGCCGCGATGCCGTCCGGCACCGGCCTCGATTTGTTCGGCGCCGAGTTCCCACAGCGCACCTTCGACGTCGGCATCGCCGAGCAGCACGCCGTCACCTTCGCGGCGGGGCTCGCCGCCGACGGCCTGAAGCCGTTCTGCGCCATCTATTCCACCTTCCTGCAGCGCGCCTACGACCAGGTGGTGCACGACGTCGCCATCCAGGGGCTGCCGGTGCGCTTCCCGATCGACCGCGCGGGCCTCGTCGGCGCCGACGGGCCGACCCACGCCGGTGCCTTCGACCTCGCCTTCCTCGGCTGCCTGCCCGGCATGGTGGTGATGGCGGCCGGCGACGAGGTCGAACTCGCCCGCATGGTGGCGACAGCGGCCGCTTTTGAGGATGGCCCGATCGCCTTCCGCTACCCGCGCGGCGAGGGCGTCGGGCTCGACATCCCCTCGCCCGCCCCGCCGCTCGAGATCGGCGTCGGCCGCGTCGTCGAGGAGGGCACGTCGGTGGCACTCCTGTCCCTCGGCGGCCGGCTGCAGGAGTGCCAGCGCGCCGCGGCCGAGTTGCGCGCCGCCGGCCTGTCGACGACGGTGGCCGACGCCCGCTTCCTGAAGCCGCTCGACCGCGACCTGCTGCGCCGGCTCGCCCGCGAGCACGCCGTGCTGGTGACGGTCGAGGAGGGCTCGATCGGCGGCTTCGGCAGCCACGTGCTTGCCGCACTCGCCGAGGAAGGCCTGCTCGACGGCGGCCTCAAGGTGCGCACGCTGGTGCTGCCGGACACCTACCTCGCCCACGACAAGCCCGAGGTGATGTACGCGCTGGCCGGCCTCGATGCCGCCGGCATCGTCGCCACCGTGCGCGGCGCCCTCGGCCTGGAAATCGCCCCCGTGCAGCGGCTCGCCGGGGCTCCGAAGCGCAGCTAGCCCGGCGAAAGCCACCGACACGGTTTCGCCACGACCGTCTCCTAGAGCGGCGTGCGCGCGCGTCTCCAGGATGCGGGCGCCGTTATTGCTCAAGTCCTTTGCCTTGGTGCACCTTCCAGCCGACGGGCGACGCCTCCCGATCGGCGGACGCACCGGATTTTTCGCCTTATCCGGACGGATCGAAGCACGGGGCGGCCCGCGCAGCGAGGCGGTGCCGGACGGACCATCCGCTCTCGCCGCCCGCCTCCGCCCCCACCGATGTTCAAGACCCTCCGTCCCGTCTTCTCGCTGCTCCTCGGCATCGGCTTCCTGCTGATCGGCCACGGCCTGCAGTTCACGCTGTTGCCGCTGTCGGGCGAGGCGTCCGGCTTCGACACCGTCATGCTCGGCTTCCTCGGCTCGAGCTACTATGTCGGCTTCGTCGCCGGCTGCCTGCTCGGCCCCTACGTCATCCTGCGCGCCGGCCACATCCGCACCTTCGCGGCGATGGTTTCGGCCGCCGCCGTGATGGTGCTCTGCCACGCGCTGATGCGCGATCCGCTGGTCTGGAACGGGCTCAGGGCGATGACCGGCTTCAGCCTGGCCACCCTCTATCTCGTCATCGAGAGCTGGCTCAACGACCGCGCCAGCAACACGACGCGCGGAACGGTGATGTCGGCCTACATCGTCGTCAACTTCGCCGCCTTCACCGTCGGCCAGATGATGGTGTCGATCTACCCGGTGACGGCGATTGCGCCGTTCGTGCTGGCCGCCATCCTGATCTCGCTCGCGACCCTGCCGGTGGCGCTGACGAGCTCGGCGCAGCCGGCACCGATCTCGCTCGTCCGCTTCCGCCCCCGCCGGCTTTTCGCCACCGCCCCCGTCGCCTTCGTCGGCGCCTTCCTGATCGGCGTCTCGAACGGCGCCTTCTGGGCGCTCGGCGCCGTCTTCGCCACCAGCATCGGGCTTTCCGTCGAGCAGGCGGCGCTGTTCGTCAGCGCCACCGTCGCCGGCGGCGCGCTCGGCCAGTGGCCGGTCGGGCGGCTGTCGGACCGCATCGACCGCCGCATCGTGCTGGCGACGATGCTCGTCGGCTCCGCGCTGGCGGGCCTGGCGCTCGGGCTGCTGACGGTCAATACCCCGACGCTTTTGGCGATGGGCTTCGTCTTCGGCGTGCTGACGCTGCCGGGCTACTCGCTGGCGGCGGCGCACGCCTACGACAAGACGGCGCCCGGCGAGTATGTCGAGACGGCGGCCGGCGTGCTGCTCCTCAACGGCCTCGGCTCGGTCTGCGGGCCGCTGATCTCCGCCTTCGCCATGGCCCGCGGCGGGCCGCACGCGCTGTTCGTGATGACGGCCGCCGTGCAGACGCTGCTGTTCCTCTTCATCATCGTGCGCATCCGGGTGCGCAGCGGCACCGCGAGCGCGGACAAGACGGGCTTCGCCGCCGCCTCGACGGCGCCGATGGGCACCGTCATCCCGCCCGGCACCGACGAGCGTCCGGCCTTCGCCGGCCATGCCGCCGCCGCGTCAGCGCCGAAACCCGGACGGCCGTCCGCCGGCTGACGGGACTGCGGCGACGACACCGGTTGCGCCGAGCCCCCGGCGCGGGCAGGTTCCCGCCCGAACCGACGAGGAGTGAGCGATGCGAGCGCTGTTCTGGACCCGCGTGATCGCCTGGTCGATCGCGGTGATCGCCTCGGTGGTGGTGGTCGTGCTCGCCACCGGCGTGCTCGAGCGCGAGACCGGCGGAACCGGCACGACCGCCTCCGTCGGCGGGCCGTTCGCCCTCATCGGCACCGACGGCCAGACGGTGACGGAGGCGGACTTCGCCGGCCGGCCACGCGCCATGTTCTTCGGCTTCACGCACTGCCCGGACGTTTGCCCGACGACGCTCGCCGAGGCCGAAGGCTGGCTGAAGGCGCTCGGCCCGGCGGGCGATGATCTCTCGATCGTCTTCGTCAGCGTCGATCCCGAGCGCGACACGCCGGAGCTGATGAAGAGCTACCTCTCCGCCTTCGACCCGCGCATCGTCGGCCTCACCGGCACGCCCGAGCAGATCGCCGCGGTGACCAAGGCCTACCGGGTCTATGCGCGCAAGGTCGAGCTCGAGGGCGGCGACTACACCATGGACCACTCGGCCGCGGTGCTGCTGTTCGACAAGAACGGCGATTTCTCCGGCACCGTCGACTACCGCGATCCGCAGGAGAAGGCGGTGGAGAAGTTGAAGACCATCGTCGGAAGCTGAGGTACAGATACTTCCAACGGCGACTCCTTTTTTGGAATAGCAAAGACAGTCTGCTGCTGCAAAGCGTTGAATGCGTGGGCATTCGCTGCGGCAGTGTCGCGACGAGCTTGCCTGCTCCAATTGGTCAAGTTGACGGGAGCTACTACGGGGCTGTGGTCTCTAGGCAGCATTCCCGCCGCCGCCGAATAGACGGATTTTCAGTAGTTTCCCTTGTCGTTGTCTTGCAGTGTGTTAATCTGACCGGAAAAGCTGTGTGGGCGAGGGGAACGCCATGCGAGCCTGGGGTAGTGCTGTCGTTGCGCTCGTGGCGTTTGCGTGGGTCGCTTTCGCGGCGTCTTCCCCGCTCAAAGCTGCAGAATTCAAAGCAAAAAGCGATGATTTTGTCGGAACGTGGGTTGGGACATGGTCAGACGGCAAAGATTATAGCAAATTAATTGTCTGGTATGTGAGGCCGAATGGATCGGCAAAGACAATATACGCATGGAAAGGCGGGCAGTCTTATAAATTTGCGACAGTCGACGGGAATTCATTGACGCAGGAGCGATGGGGCGACGGATCGTTGATGGTTTATACCCTTGTTAGTAAAACAAAGATGGTATTTCGCTTGAACCGCAAGGGCAAATTTTACGATGGCGTTCTGCTAAAACAATGAATAAGAATCTAGGAATGTGTTTTTATCTTACCAAATTCATTACAAAGGGCGAAAACTTTGATTAAATATCTTCCCTTGCTACTCCTGATCACCGGCGCCGCGCCTGAGACTGCAACCGCACAGTCTGCGCGGCATTACAATATGGAAGTAGAGCCTGGTGGAACACTGAATATCGGCATCCATAGAAGCTGGGATAGGGACTGCACGACCGGTGAAGTGAAAGTGGAATTGGTAAAAGCCCCGAAGTACGGAAAAGTTGTTATCAAAATTGTTCCCTCAAAAATTCCGGCCCGCGCCGGTCACGGACGTGATCCTGATCCGAAATGCGTCGGCCTCCCCGCGCCCGGAACACAAGTAATTTATCGGGCAGATCGAAAATACAAAGGGGAGGTGGATTTGGCTTACATTTCATATTTCGGAAATAGACGACAGAAATACAGCTACAAGATTATGGTCAGGTAGCCCGGCCATAGAAGGTAGAATGGCGGCGAGATAGTACGGGTCGATTGGTCAGAACGCCCGCCAGGCCGGTCGCTCGCCGACCTGGGCGCGGTCGCGCAGGAGGTGATCGGCGAGCACGATCGCCATCATCGCCTCGCCCACCGGCACCGCGCGAATGCCGACGCAGGGGTCGTGCCGCCCCTTGGTGACGACGTCGATCTCCTGGCCGGTCGAATCGATCGAGCGCTTCGGGATCAGGATCGACGAGGTCGGCTTCACCGCGAAGCGCGCCACCACCGGCTGGCCGGTGGAGATGCCGCCGAGAATGCCGCCGGCGTTGTTGGTGAGGAACAGCGGCCGGCCGTCGTTACCCATGCGTATCTCGTCGGCGTTCTCCTCGCCCGACAGCGCCGCCGAGGCAAAGCCCGCGCCGATCTCGACGCCCTTCACGGCATTGATCGACATCATCGCGCTCGCGAGATCAGCGTCGAGCTTGCCGTAGATCGGCGCGCCGAGGCCGGCCGGCACGTTCTCGGCCACCACCTCGACCACCGCGCCGATCGACGAACCGCGCTTGCGCACGCCGTCGAGCAGCGCCGTCCAGCGCTCGACGGTGCCGGGGTCGGGACAGAAGAACGGGTTGTCGCCGACGGTGTCCCAGTCCCAGCGCGAGCGGTCGACGGCGATGTCACCGATCTGCACCAGCGCCCCGCGCACGACGACGCCGCCCAGCACCTTGCGGGCGATCGCACCGGCAGCGACCCGCATGGCGGTTTCCCGCGCGGACGAGCGGCCGCCGCCGCGCGGATCGCGCAGGCCATACTTCTCATCGTAGGTGAAGTCGGCATGGCCCGGCCGGTAGCGGTCGGTGATCTCCGAGTAGTCCTTCGAGCGCTGGTCGACGTTCTCGATCTGCAGCGAAATCGGCGTGCCGGTGGTGACGAAACCCTCGCCGTCGCGGGCCGGCACGACGCCCGAGAGGATGCGCACCGCATCGGGCTCGCGGCGCTGCGTCGTGTAGCGCGACTGGCCCGGCCGGCGGCGGTCGAGATCGAGCTGAATCTCGGCTTCGCTGATCGCGATCCCCGGCGGGCAGCCGTCGACGACGCAGCCGATCGCCGGCCCGTGGCTCTCGCCCCAGGTGGTGACGCGGAAGAGATGGCCGAAGGTGTTGTGAGACATGCCCGTCCGCCGCCCGTCCGCTTGCCTTGCCCGATGCGCGCCGGTTTTAGGCGGCAGCCCCGGTGCGGTCAAACGCGGCCCGCGGCGTCTGCCGCGACGAAGACGGCTTGTCGCAAAGGCCGGGTACGATAGTTTGGCGGCACGCGCCGCCGGGGGACCCGGGCGGCGGACCGACACGAGCCGAGGAGACCGACCGATGTGCACGCTCGACGGATGTGGCAGCCACGCGGACATGCCGCCGATCTTCGTTTCGGCAACCGACCGCCGCGCCTTCCTCGCCGGCCTCGGGGCGCTGCCGCTCGCCGCCGTGCTGGCCGATCCCGTCCTCGCCCAGGCCGCCGCCGCCAAGGTGACGCCGGTGTCGATCACCACCGTGATGGGCAAGCCGGCGAAGGGCTTCATCGCCAAGCCGGCGCAGCTGCCGGCGCCGGCGATCGTGCTGATCCACGAGTGGTGGGGCCTCAACGACCAGATCAAGGCGGTCGCCGCCGACCTCGCCGACAAGGGCTACATCGCCATCGCCATCGACCTGTTCGGCAAGGACGAGCCGGCGACGACGGCGGACGAGGCGAAGGCGCAGATGGCCGCTCTCAACACCGAGGACGCCACCGACGCCGTCTCCTCCTGGGTCTACTATGCCCGTGACCTGCAGGACGCCACCGACAAGGTCGGCACCGTCGGCTGGTGCTTCGGCGGCGCCTGGTCGCTGAACGCCTCGATCGCCGCGCCGGTCGACGCCACCGTCATCTACTACGGCAACGTCACCCGCACGGTGTCGCAGCTGGAAAACCTCAAGGGCCCGGTGCTCGGTCACTTCGGTACGCTCGACCAGTCGATCAACAAGGAGATGGTCGAGGGCTTCGAGAAGAACATGGCGGCGGCCGGCAAGGCGGACAGCCTGACGGTCTACTGGTACGACGCCGACCACGCCTTCGCGAACCCGACCGGCTCGCGCTACGACGCCGCCGACGCCGCCACCGCCTGGCAGCGCACGCTCGACTTCTACACCGCCAACCTGACCTGACCGACCCTGCCGCCGGCGCTTCCGCGCGCCGGCGGCGGAACCTTTGGCGCGCGCAGGACCTTCCTACGGTAGAGACCGAGGAAGGACCCCCCGATGCCCACGAGACTGCAGATCGCCGCCCTGCTGGCCCTGATGATCAGCTCCGTGCTCTTCGGCATCGGCGCGATCACGGTGCTGTCGGTGCCTTCACTGAACGCGGACGCGGCTTTCTACCTGCCCGTCGTCATCATTCTCAGCTTCGTCCTGACGCCGCCCATCGCCTGGATGATGGCGCCCCGCATGCGGGCCCGCTTCTGGCGCGAGCGCGAGACCGTCGACTAGGCACGGCCCCGGTCCTGAGGCGGCAGCCCCCGCAGACCGACCGCCGGCGCGCCAGCATCCGGCCGAGCGTCCGCCCGCGGGCCTCGGCCGCGCAAGATTGACGACGTTTCCAGTCTCCATCGTGGCCACGCCCGTCGCGGGGCCGCCAACGCAACCCACGAGCAAGCTCACGCCGGTAGTCGGAAGGTCGGTCGCGTCCGCCGCGGCCCTCATCCGTCGAAGGTGGAGAGCGATGGGGTTCCTGACATCGAATGGCCGACGCGCAGCGTCGGCCGAGAGTGTCGTGACGGCGCAGCCCGAGGTCGCCCCGGCAACGCCGGCGACCCTCAATGCCGCATCGACGGCGGAACTGATCGCCAACCTCGAATCCGATGTCCGGCGTGTCCGCACACGGCTGACGGGGGCCGCCCGCGAGGTCGAGGCGGTCGCCGCCGCCGGCATCGCACAGATCGGCGTCATCCGGGCCGACAGCGAACACCTTGCCGCCGAGACGGTGCAGGCGCACGACGGGGCCAATCGCCTCGCCGCCGCCCTCGACGAGGTCGCCGAGGCCAACCTCGAGATCGGCCGCAAGGCGCAATCCTCCGACCGGCTCGTCAGTGCGGCCGAGGGTGCCGCGGCCGAGGCAACCGGCGCCATCGGCGAGTTGCGCACCGCCATCGGCGAGATCGAGACCACCATCGCCCTCATCGCCGGCATCGCCCGCCAGACCAATCTCCTCGCCCTCAACGCCTCGATCGAGGCAGCGCGGGCGGGCAACGCCGGAAGCGGCTTCGCCGTCGTCGCCTCCGAGGTGAAGGCGCTCGCCGCACGCACCCAGTCAGCCACCACGGCGATCGCCGGGCGCATCGAGCGCCTGCACGCGGTCACTGGCGACAGCACCGGTGCCGTCGAGCGCGTCATCGGCATCATCGGCGAAATCCGTCCCGTCGCCTCCGCCGTCGCCGCGGCGGTTGGTTCGCAGGTCGATACCATCGCCGACCTCCGCCGAACGGCCGGCGAGGCGGAACGCTTCGCCGACGACGTCGCCGGCCGCGCCGGCTCGATCCGCGATGCCGCCGGCCGCGCCTCCGAGACCTGCGCCGCCATCGCGCAGACCACAGCGGCGATGAGTGACGGCCTCGACGACATGACGCGGCGCCTCGTCACCGTGCTGCGCCAGACGCCGATGGGCGACCGCCGCCGCCACGACCGCTGGCCGGTGGAGATCTTCGGCCGGCTCCTCATCGGCAGTGTCGCGAAGCCGACGAAGACGATCGACCTGTCGCTCGGCGGGGCCCTCGTCGCACCCGTCGAGGGCGCCACCGAGGGGTTGTACGCGCAACTCGAGCTCTCCGGCCTCGGCTCCTTCCGCTGCCGCATCGTCGGTATCAGCCCGCTCGGCTGCCACCTCGCCTTCGAACACGAGAACGCACCGCCGGTCGCCTCCAAGGTCGCCGAAGTGGCGGAGGCGAACCGGCCGCTGCTCGAGCGCGCGACACGGGTCGCCGGGCGGGTGGAGGAGGCGCTCGAGGGGGCGGTCGCGTCCGGGCGTGTCGCGATCGCCGACCTCTTCGACACCGAATACCGGGCGATCGCCGGAACGGACCCGCAGCAGTACGAAACCCGGGCCCTCTCCATCCTCGACGCCGTCCTGCCGGCCCTGCAGGAGCCGGTTCTCACCGAGGACCCCAAGCTCTCCTTCGCCTGCGCGGTCGACATCAACGGCTATCTGCCGGTCCACAACGCCCGCTACTCGCAGCCGCAGCGCCCGGGCGACCGCACCTGGAACATCGCCAACTGCCGCAACCGCCGCATCTTCGACGATCGCGCCGGGCTGCTGGCCGCCCGCAACACGCGTCCGCACCTCGTCCAGGCCTATGCCCGCGACCTCGGCGACCGGGTGGTGATGATGCGGGAGGTCGACGTGCCGATCCACGTCGCCGGCCGCCACTGGGGCGGCTTCCGGACGGCCTACATGATGTGAGGACGGCTGCCCGTTCTTCCTGCGCTCCTGCCGGCGCTCACGGCCGCGCGGCGAGGAACTCCAGCACGCCCGCCTTGTAGACCTTGTCGCCGACGGCGAGCATGTGGTCACGGTTCGGGATGACGAGCGCCCTGCCCTGCGGCAGCAGCGCCGCAAGTTCCTCCGCCGAGCCGGCGATGGCGTCGCGGCTGCCGACGGCGACCAGCGCCGGCACGTCGATGCGGCCGACCTCCTCCGGCGACAGCGTCTGGCGCGACGAGCGCATGCAGGCCGCAAGCGCCTCGAGATCACCACCGGTCTGCTCGGCGAAGCGGCGGAACATCCGGCCCGTCTGGTGCTGGATTCCTTCCAGCGACGGCGCCTCCAGCGCCGCGACGATCGGCTCCCACGGCCCGGTGCCGTCGACGAGCCCGAGACCGAGCCCGCCGAAGATCACGCTGCGCACCCGCCCCGGGTGGGCGAGCGCCAGGAACGCGGTGATCCGGGCGCCCATCGAGTAGCCCATGACGTCGGCCCGCTCGAGGCCGAGATGGTCGAGCAGCCGGCCCGCGTCTTCCGCCATGACGGGGGCGAAATAGGCCGCCGGATCGCGCGGCTTGCCGCTCTCGCCGTGGCCGCGATTGTCGAGTGCGATGACGCGCCGGCCGGCCTGCGTCAGCGTCTCCACCCAGCCGGGCCCGACCCAGTTCACCTCCCGGTTGGAGGCGAAGCCGTGGATGAGCAGGATCGGCTCGCCCTCCCCTTCGTCGAGGAAGGCGATCGGCACGCCGGCGGAATCGAATTCTGGCATGGGCACTCGGCTGGCAGCGAGAAGGTCGCCGGCACCATAGCCGCCGCCTCCCCGCGATCAAGCCGAGCACCCTGCATTCCAGCCCGACCGCGGGCGACGCGCCGGCCCGCCGGCTCCAGTATCCGCTAGGCCGCGGATGCCGCGCCGCCCTCGACCAGCGCCGATTGCGCGGCGAACCGCGCGCTCAGCGCCTTCGGCAGTTGGCGGGCGGATTTCACGCGGGGCGCGTCCATCTCGATGAGGGGCGCGGCCGTCTCCCCGTAGAGAGCCGCGTACTCCGCAAAATTGTCGAATCGCCGCCGCGTGACGTTGTCGACGAAGGTCTCCGCCGGCACTCCCTCGGCGAGGATCAGCGCATGGTCGTCGAGCTCGACGTGGTAGTAGGTGAAGCGCTCGGGCATCGCCGTCTCGCGACGGATCGAGGCGCCGTTGACGAGCGCGCCCGCCTGCACCAGCACGCCATCGAGCATCAGCGCATGATCCTGCGAGACGAGCAGATCGCGCACCGGCAGGCCCTCCCCCAGCGCCCCGGCCGTGATGCGGACCGGGAAGGTGCGCAGCGGGTCGGCGAACATCCTCACGACGCTTTGCCTCCCTACCCACCGCACCGGTGCCGCCCGGCCGTCCGCCGTCAGCACGAGGTCGCCGATCGCCAGCGTCTCGACCGGACACGCGCCCGCCGGTGTTGCAACGCTGGTCCCGGCGAGAAAGCAGACGGTGAAGGCAGTCTCGAAGTACGGGGCGAGATCGCCTTCGTTGAGTGTTCCGTTGTTTGTCCACAGCACGGCCGTGAATGGCGAGCCACCGTCACCTTCGATGACGGTAATGGGGCCATACACCGTGTATGCAATAAACCGATACAGACTGTCGGAATCGACAAGAAGGGATTCATTGATCTCGAAGGAATGACTGCTGCCGTCAGAGTCGTCCAGGATGTACGTAATCTCGCCGCCGAAGCGCGCGAAGTCGATTTGCATGATCCCGTCACTGACGATGACCTCGTAGGCATACAACGCTTCATAAACTGCCATCGGTCGACCCTCCCTTGTCGTTCGGGAACGGTGCCCTTGCGATCGAATCCGACTGCCGGAGAGAGCGTCGGCTCGCGGCGCCGTGCGCCGATCGACCATCTCACGCGGCGACGCCCCTTCGCCTGGCCACCAGCCGGTCCCGCAGCGCCGCGGGCAGCTGACGGGCGGACTTCACACGCGGCACGTCCATCTCGGTGATCGTCGCGTCCGCCTTCCCGTAGAAGGCCTCGTACTGCGCGAAGTTGTCGAAGCGCCGCCGCGTGACGTTGTCGACGAAGGTCTCCGCCGGCACGCCCTCGGCCAGGATCAACGCATGATCTTCGAGCTCGACATGGTAGTAGGTGAAGCGCTCCGGCACGTTCGTCATGCGGGAAATCGTCGTGTCGTCGACGAGCGCGCCGGCCTGCACCAACACGCCGTCGAGCATCAGCGCGTGGTCGGGCGAGATGAACAGGTCGCGGGCCGGCAGCCCGTCGCCGAGCGCACCGGCCATGATGCGGACGGGGACCGTGCGCAACCGGTCGGCGAACACCGTCACCACCGACTGCACACCGATCCAGCGCACCGGCGCGGTGCGGCCGTCGGACGTGACGACCAGATCGCCGATGGTCAGGTCCTCGATCGCGCTCTCCCCGCCCGGGGTGGCGATGCGGGTCCCGGCGAGGAAGCAGACGGTAAAGGGGTCCGTGCTGACGACGAAGGCGTCGTTCGTCTGAAGCGTCGAGGTGTTGAACAGGAAGGTGTACTTGCCGACCGCGTCCAACACGACGATGCCACCGTCGAAACTCCCCACGAACGTCTGCGTCGTCGTCGTCGAATCGATGATGACGCTCACGGGATCGTTGAATGCGAAGGAGTCCGAGGATCCCCCGCTGACCGACCCGCTCAGGGCAAAGGGGCCGAACCCGACACTGTAGGTGTCCGGGCCCTTCAGGAAGATTTCGAAGCGGAACGTCGCAGTGTAAATTGCCATCGGCTGCACCTCGTGCTGGAAAGACACTTGCACGCAACGCACATCGAGCACGGCACTTCGAACAGTATTCGGAAGATGTTCAGATCATCTCATCGGTCAGAAACGGCCGGACGGCTCTGCGACCCGCACCGCAAGCGGACGGCTCGTCGGCCGCGGCCGGCCGAACAACCGATCAGGCGTCCGGCAGCCGGTGCGCCCGCCAACGCGACAGCGTGGCGCCGGCCCCGTCTCTGGCCTCGCCCCGCGCGCCCCGCTATGGTCCTCCGCAATCATCAGCAGTCCCGGGACCCGCCCCATGTCAGACACCGTCGTTCCCCACTTCCAGAACGACATCGGCGCCGAGGTGATCCGCGTCGGCTCGAAGCGCTTCCTGTGCATCGGCGCGACGCCGCCGTTCGACCACCCGCACGAGTTCCTCGACATGGGCGACGAGGACGAGAAGGTCTGTCCGTACTGCTCGACGCTCTACCGCTACGACCCCTCGCTCGGCGCGCGCCGCTCGGAGCCGGCCGGCTGCCTGTGGGAGCCGCTCGCCGCGTGACACGGGCCGCGCCGCGGACGCTGCCGTGAGCGGGACGGCGCCGGTCGTCGTCGCCGGCGCCGGCATCGCCGGGCTCGCGACCGCGATCGCGCTGGCGCGCCGCGGCATCGCCGTCGAGGTCATCGAGCGGGCCGCCCGGCTGGCCGAGATCGGCGCCGGCCTGCAGCTTTCCCCCAACGCCGTCCACGCCCTCGACCGCCTCGGGCTGCGCGAGGCCGTCTCGGCCGTCGCGGTAGCACCGGAGGCGGTGCGCATCGCCTCGGTCGCCCGCGGCCAGCCGATCGCCCGCGTGCCGCTCGGCGACGGCGCCGCACGGCGCCATGGCGCGCCCTACTGGCTGGTCGCCCGGGCCGACCTGCAGGCCGTGCTGCTCGCCGCCGCCGCGGCCGATCCCAACATCCGCCTCACCCTCTCCTGCCCCGTCACCGCCCTCGATGAAGAGCCCGGCGGCGTGCGCGTGGCGACGCCCGCGGGCGAGATCGTCGCCCGCGCCCTCGTCGGCGCCGATGGTGTCGGCTCGGCGGTGCGGGCGGCGATCGGCGGCACGTCGGCGGTGCCGACCGGCAAGGTCGCCTTCCGCGCCACGGCACCCGTCGAGGCGGCCGCGGCGATCGGTGGCGTGCGGCTGTCGGAGGACGCCTGGATCTGGCTGTCGCCGCGCGCCCACCTCGTCCACTACCCGATGCACGGCGGCGCCCGCCTCAACCTCGTCGCCGTCGCCGAGGCGACCGCCGACGAGGGTCCGAACGGCAACGGGACGAACGGCAACGGCGGCGAGTGGAACCACGCCGCCGCCGCGGAAGCGGTGCTCGCCCGTTTCGCGGGCTTTCCACCGGCGGTGCGGGCGCTGCTCGCCGCCGGCGAGGACTGGCGGCGCTGGCCGCTCTCCACCGTCGATCCCGCCGGCCTCTGGTGGCACGGCCGGACGGTGCTGATCGGCGACGCCGCCCACGCCATGGTGCCGTTCCTGGCACAGGGGGCCGCGATGGCGATCGAGGACGCCGTGGTGCTCGCCGACCATCTGGCCGACGCGCGCGCCGACGAGACCGAGGCGGCGCTCGCGGCCTACGGGCGGGCACGGCGCGAGCGGGTGCGGCAGGTTTGGGCGGGGGCGGCCCGCAACGGCGACATCTACCACCTCTCGGGCGTCGCCGCCGCGGCGCGCGACACGGCCCTGTCGCTCGCCCCGCCGGGGCTGCTGCTCGCCGGCTTCGACTGGCTCTACGGCTGGCGGCCCGCGGCGGCACGGTGACCGCATCGCGGCCTTTCGGTGGCGGCCAAACATCGGAACGTGAAGCGATTTCGGTCGGCCCGCCCTCCCGGTGAGGGGGCGATCGGTGCTATCCTCGCCGCCATTGCGTGGGGAGTCCGACATGCCGTTCGCCGATCGTTTCCGCTCCGTGGCCGCCCTTCGCGCGGCGCCCGTCCTGCGGGCCGCGCCGTTCCTGCGCGCCGCGATGCTGGGCCTTGCCGGCCTCGCCGCCGTGGTGGTGGCCGCTCCGCCGGCGGCGGCGCAGCAGGCCGGAGGATCACGCTCGATCGAGCGGCTCGACGCCACCGATCTCCCCGGCTTCGACTACGACATCCTCCGCGGCGTCAGCCTCGACGACTGCGCCAACGCCTGCATCGCCGACGGCGTCTGCCGCGCCTACACCTACAACCTGAAGGCCGGCTGGTGCTTCCTGAAGTCGGACGTCGGCGCCCCGAAGACGTTCTCGGGTGCCGCCTCCGGCCGCATCCGCGTCGCCGCCGCCGCGCGTCCCGCGGCGACGCCGCTGCCGCTGCCGGACCTCTCCTTCCTGCCCTCCGACGTCATCACCGAGGCCTCGCGCTTCCGCGCCCGCGTCGCCGCCGCCGCGCGGCTGAACCGCACCCTCGACCCGCTCAACTACGCCGAGACCGCGGGCCTTGCCGGCGGTGGGGCGACGGAATGGCTGGCGACGGCCTATCGCCTCGTCTCCCGCACCGACAACGACTGGAGCACCAACTACGCCATCGAACAGGCGGCGCTGTCGGCCTCCTACCTCGCCCTGACGCTCGCCTCGACACCGGGAGAGCAGGCGGAATCCCTGGCCCTGCTCGGCCGGTCGCTCGAACGCCGGGAGACCTGGCGGCCGGCGATCGAGAGCCTGAAGGCGAGCCTCGCGATCGTCGACGATCCGGAAGTGCGCTCCCTCTACGAGCAGGCGCGCGCCGAGCACGGCTTCCGCATCCTCGACTACTCGGTCGATTCCGACGCCGCCGCGCCGCGCCTATGCGTGCAGTTCTCCGAGCCGCTCGCCAAGGACCGTACCGACTTCTCCAAGTACGTGACGGTGCTCGGCCAGCGTTCGCCGGTGGTCACCGCCAACGGCAACGAACTCTGCGTCGACGGCCTGACGCACGGCGAGCGCTACGAGGTCACCGTGCGCGCCGGCGTGCCGTCGACGGTCGAGGAGCGGCTGGAAAACCCGGCGAGCTACACGGTCTATGTCCGCGACCGCAAGCCGTCCGTCCGCTTCCCGTCAGCCGCCTACGTGCTGCCGCGCACCGGTGCCACCGGCGTGCCGGTGGTCAGCGTCAACACTGCCGACGTGGTCCTCGACCTTTTGCGCGTCGGCGACCGGGCGCTCGCCCGCTCGGTGGCCGACGGCAGCTTCCGCCGCCAGCTGCAGCCCTACGAGGTCGACCAGCTCGCGAGCTCGAACGGCGCTCTCGTCTGGTCCGGCACGATGCCGGTCGAGCGGGTGCTGAACCAGGAGGTCACCACCGCCTTCCCCGTCGACGAGGCCGTGAAGACGCTGGAGCCCGGCGTCTACGTGCTCGCAGCCCGGCCGGAGGAGGAGCCGAGCTGGTCCGGCAACACCCGCGCGACGCAGTGGTTCATCGTCTCCGATCTCGGCCTCGCGAGCTTCTCCGGCACCGATGGCGTCCACGCCTTCGTCCGCTCCCTCGCGACCGCCAAGCCCGTCGCGGGAGCCGAGGTGCGCCTCGTCGCCCGCAACGACGAAATCCTCGGCACCGCCACGACCGACGCGGCCGGCCACGTTGTCTTCCCCGCCGGCCTCGCCGCCGGGCGTGGCGGCATGACGCCGACCATCCTCACCGCCGCGATGGGCGACGGCGACTACGCCTTCCTCGACCTCACCGCCGCGAGCTTCGACCTCGCCGATCGCGGCGTCGACGGCCGCACCGCGCCGGGCCCGCTCGACGCCTTCGTTTACACCGAGCGCGGCGTCTACCGGGCCGGCGAGACCGTTTACGCCACCGCGCTGCTGCGCAACGCCCGTGCCGATGCCGTCGCCTCGCTGCCGCTGACGCTGGTGGTGTCGCGCCCGGACGGCGTCGAGTATGCCCGCGCCACCACCGCCGACGGCGGTCTCGGTGGCCGCACGCTGCCGGTCGATCTCGTCTCCTCGGCGATGTCCGGCACCTGGCGCCTCGACGCCTATGCCGACCCGAAGGCGGCGCCGATCGGCGGCACCACCTTCCTCGTCGAGGACTTCGTGCCCGAGCGCATCGAGCTCGCCTTCTCGACCGACGCGCCAGCGATCGGACCGAACGATCCGGCCGTGCTCGCCGTCGATGCTCAGTTCCTCTACGGCGCCCCGGCCGCCGACCTCGCGCTCGAGGGCGACATCGTCATCAGCCCGACCGCCGAGGTCGAGGGCTATGCCGGCTACCGCTTCGGCCTCTTCGACGACCCGGCGACGCCGCTGCGCCGGCCGCTGCTGGAGCTGCCGCGCACCGGTGCCGACGGCAAGGCCGAGGTGACGGTGCGCCTGCCCGAGCTCGAGCCGACGACGAAGCCGCTGTCGGCCCAGATCCTCCTGCGGGTCCGCGAGGCCGGCGGCCGCGCCGTCGAGCGCTCGCTGACGCTGCCGGTGACGCCCACGGGCACCCGCATCGGCGTCAAGCCGCTGTTCGCCGACGACCGTGTCGGCCAGGGCGAGACCGCCACCTTCGAGATCGTCGCGATCGATCCCGCCGGCGCCCGCACGTCGCTCAATGGCGTCAAGTGGGAGCTCCTCAAGGTCGAGCGGCGCTACCAGTGGTACAACCGCGACGGCCGCTGGTCGTTCGAGACGATCGCCTCGACGAGTCGCGTCGGCGGGGGCACGCTGGAGCTTTCCCCCGGCGAGGCCGCCCGCGTGTCCGCACCGGCCGACTGGGGCAGCTACCGCCTCGAGGTGATCGCCGAGGCCGAGCCGCAGGCCGCCACCAGCGTCGACTTCGCCGCCGGCTGGTCGACCGTCGGCGCCACCGCCGAGACGCCGGACCTCCTGGAGCTCTCGCTCGACAAGCCCGGCTACGCCCCCGGCGACACCGCCAACCTGCGCCTCACCCCGCAGTTCCCCGGCATCGCGCTGATCGCGGTGGTCGGCGACGGCCTCGTCGAGATGAAGTCCGTCGAGGTGCCCGCCGAAGGCCTCACCGTGCCGCTCACCGTCGGCGACGACTGGTCGCCCGGCGCCTACGTCACGGCCACTCTTTACCGGCCGATGGACGTCGCCGCCGGCCGCATGCCGACCCGCGCCCTCGGCCTTTCCTGGCTCGGCGTCGGTCGCGAGGAGCGCACGCTCACCGTCACCCTCGACGCCCCGACGGAAGTGCGCCCGCGCGGTCCGCTGACCGTGCCGCTGACGCTCGCCGGCCTCGCCCCCGGCGACGAGGCGTTCGTCACCGTGGCGGCGGTCGACGTCGGCATCCTCAACCTCACCGGCTACGAGCCGCCGGATGCGGCCGAGCACTATCTCGGCCAGCGCCGGCTCTCGGCGGAGATCCGCGACCTCTACGGCTCCCTGATCGACAGCCTGTCGGCGACGCGCGGCCAGTTGCGCACCGGCGGCGACGGCGGCGGCGGCATGGGCGAATCCGCCCCGCCGGCGCAGGAGATCGTCGCGAAGTTCTCCGGGATCCTGAAGGTCGGCCCGGACGGCAAGGCCGAGGCGACGTTCGAGATCCCCGCCTTCAACGGCACCGTCAAGGTGATGGCGGTGGCGTGGGCGGCCGGCAAGGTCGGCAATGCCTCGGCGGACGTCATCGTCCGCGACCCGGTGGTGGTCACCGCCACCGCGCCGCGCTTCCTCGCGCCGGGCGACCAGAGCCGGCTCTATCTCGACTTCGCCAACGTCTCGGGGGCCGCCGGCGACTACAAGCTCGCGGTGTCGAGCGAGGGCTTCGTCGGCGTCGGCGACGCCGATGACACCGTGCCCCTGCCGGCCGGCGGCAACGCTGCGCTGGAGGTGCCGCTGACCGCCAACGACGTCGGCTCCGACACGCTGGAGATCGCGCTCACCGCTCCCGACGGCGAGACGTTCGCCCAGACGCTGCGCCTCGGCGTGCGGCCGGCGGCGGCGCCGATGAGCGTCCGCAGCCTCGATCCCCTGACGGCGGGCGCCGACATCTCGATCGGCCCGGAGGTGCTCGACGGCTTCGACACCCGCACCGCGAAGGTCTCGGTGACGGTCGCCGACACCGCCGGAATCGACGTGCCCGGCCTCGTCGGCATGCTGTCGCGCTACCCCTATGGCTGCGCCGAGCAGACGACGTCGAAGGCGCTGCCGCTGCTCTATCTCGAGACGGTGGCGGCTTCCGTCGGCCTCGGCTCGGACGCCGAGGTGAAGGAGCGCGTGCAGGGCGCCATCGACAGGCTCCTGCAGTTCCAGTCCTCCAGCGGCTCGTTCGGCCTCTGGGGGCCGGAGGGCGGCGACCTCTGGCTCACCGCCTACGTCACCGACTTCCTGACGCGGGCGAAGGCGCAGGGCTACCCGGTGCCAGACCAGGTGCTCACCCAGGCCCTCGACCGCATGCAGAACGACCTCTCCTACGCCTCGAACTTCCAGGCCGGCGAGGGTCTCGACGTCGCCTATGCGCTCTATGTGCTGGCGCGCAACGGCCGCGCCTCGATCGCGGACCTGCGCTACTTCGCCGACGACCGCATCGGCGACTTCGGCTCCGGCTTCGCCCAGGCGCAGATCGCCGCCGGCCTCGCCTTCTACGGCGACCAGGCGCGCGCCGCGGCGACGTTTGCCGTCGCGACGCGCTCGCTCGGCGGCGAGGACGGCATCGCGATGTCGCGCACCGACTTCGGCACCGGCCTGCGCGACGCCGCCGCCACCGCGGCGCTGATCGCCGAATCCGGCCTCGACCGGCAGGCGATCCCGGCCGTCCTCAACATCATCGAGAACGACATCTCCGGCGACACCGGCCCCTCCACCCAGGAGGCGGCGTGGATGGTGGTGGCGGCCAACGCGCTCACCGACCAGCGCTCCTCCGGCCTCGCGTTGGAGGTCGACGGCCTGCCGCACGCCGGCGCGCTCTACCGGGCGATGACCGGCGCGACGCTCGAACAGGCGCCGCTCGAGGTGGTGAACCGCGGCGACGCCACGACGCTGGTGGCGATCACCACCGAGGGCACGCCGCTGACGCCGCAGCCGGAAGGCTCGAATGGGCTGACGCTGCAGCGCCAGTATTTCGGCCTCGACGGCGAGGAGGTGGATGTCGCCCAGGTGGGTCAGAACGACCGCTTCGTCGTCGTCCTGACGCTGACGGCACTGGAGCAGAGCCAGGCGCGGCTCCTCGTCGTCGACATGCTGCCGGCGGGCTTCGAGATCGAGAACCCGGCGCTGATGACGAGCGGCGACCTGGTGGCGTTCCCCTGGCTGTCGCAGGACAACCAGCCGGCCCACACCGAGTTCCGCGACGACCGCTTCGTCGCGGCCTACGAGCCCGGCACCGACGCCACCGTCGGCCTGACGGTCGCCTACATGGTGCGGGCGGTGTCGCCGGGCTCCTTCGCCCATCCGGGCGCCAGCGCCGAGGACATGTACCGCCCCGGCATCTACGCCCGCACGGCGCCGGGCACGCTCACCGTGTCGCCGTCGCAGTAGGCGGCACGAGACGGAGACGACCGTGATCCGTGATCACGACGGCGGCGACGACGCGGTCGCGGCCCCCGAAGCGACGGCGACCGTGATCAGGGATCACGGCAGCCGCCGCAGGCGGCTCGGCCGCCTCCTTGCCTGGACGGGGGCGGCCGTGGTGTCGCTGGCGCTCGTCGCCGGCGGCGGCGCGGTGGCACTCCTCGCCCTCGACCGCGCCTACCCGCCGCGCACGGTGCCCGCCGCGCCGGCCTCGACCATCGTCGTCGACCACGCCGGCCGGCTCCTCACCGCCTACACCACCGCCGACGGCCGCTGGCGGCTGCCGGCCGACGTCGCCTCGGTCGATCCGCGCTACCTCAGGATGCTGGTCGCCTACGAGGACCGGCGCTTCCACGAGCACGCCGGCGTCGACCCGCTCGCCACCGGCCGCGCCGCCCTGCAGGCGGTGGCCTACGGCCGCATCGTCTCCGGCGCCTCGACCCTGACGATGCAGACCGCCCGCCTCGTCGAGGGCCGGCCGGAGCGCACGCTGTCCCGCAAGCTGATGGAGAGTGCCCGCGCCCTGCAGCTCGAGCGGCGGCTGTCGAAGGACGAGATCCTCTCGCTCTATCTCGCGCTCGCCCCCTATGGCGGCAATCTCGAGGGCGTGCGCGCCGCCTCGCTCGCCTATTTCGGCCGCGAGCCGGACCGGCTGACGATCGGCCAGGCGGCCCTGCTCGTGGCGCTGCCGCAGTCGCCCGAGTGGCGGCGACCGGACCGCCACCCGGAAGCCGCCCGCAAGGCGCGCGACCGCGTGCTCGACCGCATGGTCGGACTTGGTGTGCTGACCGAGGACGAGGCCGCCGCCGGCAAGCGCGAGGGCGTGCCGACCGCCCGCCTCGCCTTCCCGCGGCTGGCCGCCCACGCGTCGCGCTCGGCGGCGGAGGCGCGGCCCGACGAGCGCATCCTCCGCCTCACCATCGACCGCGACCTGCAGGCCTCGCTCGAGGCGCTCGCCCGCGAGCGCACGGCGGCGCTCGGCCAGAAGCTGTCGGCGGCGATCGTCGTCATGGACGCGGAGACCGGCGCGATCGCCGCCCGCGTCGGCTCGCCGGAGCTCCTCGACGACGCCCGCAACGGCCACGTCGACATGAGCCTGGCGGTGCGCTCGCCCGGCTCGACGCTGAAGCCGTTCATCTACGCGCTCGCCTTCGAGGCCGGCATCGCCCACCCGGAGACGCTGATCGAGGACCGCCCCAGCGCCTTCGGCGCCTATGCGCCGAAGAACTTCGACCAGAGCTTCATGGGCACGGTGACCGCGCGGGAAGCGCTGCGCCAGTCCCTCAACGTGCCGGCGGTGAAGCTGCTCGAGGCCGTCGGGCCGACGCGGCTCGCGGTGCGCCTCGCCGATGTCGGGGTCGAGCTCGCCCTGCCGCGGCCGGAGGCGCCGACGCTGGCGATCGGCCTCGGCGGCGTCGGCATCCGCCTCGTCGACCTCACCGCGCTCTATGCCGCCTTCGTCGGCGGCGGCGTCGCGCCGGTGCCGTTCGAGGTGGCGGATGCGCCGAAGGAGCCGGCGCGGCGGCTGATCGACCCGGTCGCCGCCTGGTATGTCGCGGACATCCTCGCTGGCACGCCGCCACCGGCCAACGCCGCCCGCCACCGCATCGCCTTCAAGACCGGCACCTCCTACGGCTACCGCGACGCCTGGGCGATCGGCTTCGACGGCCGCCACGTCGTCGGCGTCTGGGTCGGCCGGCCGGACGGCGCCGCCGTGCCGGGGCTCGTGGCCCGCACCGCCGCCGCCCCGCTGCTGTTCGACGCCTTCGCCCGCGTCTCGCCCCGCCGCGCGCCGCTGCCGCGGGCCCCGGGCGGGGCGCTGATCGCCACCACCGGCACGCTGCCGCCTACCCTCGTCCGCCTCGGCGGCGACGGCGCGGCGGGCGAGGCCAACACCGGCGCCTCGCGCCTGCGCTTCGCCTACCCGCCCGACGGCGCCCGCGTCTCGCTGGATTCCGGCGGCACCCGCCAACCGCTCGCCTGGCGGATCGAGGGGGCGGGCGCGGCCGTCAGCCTGCTCGTCGACGGCAAGCCGGTGCCGATCCCCGCCCACCGCCGCGCCGGATCGCTCGCCGTGCCGCAGCGCGGCTTCGTGAGGCTGACGGTGATCGACCCGACCGGGGCGGCGGACAGCGTGACGGTGTTCGTGGAGTAGGCACCCCGCCCGCCCCACTGCCCACTGCCCACTGCCCACTGCCCACTGCCGACTGCCGACTGCCGACTGCCTACTGCCGATCCTCCCTTGCCCTTCCCGTCCGATTCACCGACCGTCGCCCCGACGGAGGATTGACCCATGGACCATGGCCGCAATGGCCGCGTGGCGATCGTCGCCGGCGGGGCGACGGGGATCGGGCTCGCCACGGTGCGGCGCCTGCTCGACGACGGCTGGCGGGTCGCCGTGCTCGACGCCGACGAGGACGCCGTCGACGCGGCGGTCGACGCGATGGCGGCGGATGCCGGCGAGCGGCTGATGGGCGAGCCGGCAGACCTGACCGACGACGTCGTCGTCGAGCGGGCGATCGACCGGGTGGTGGCCGAATGGGGCGCGCCGGCGGGGCTCGTCAACGCGGTGGCCGCCGGACCCGAACTCGCCTTCGAGGCGACCGACGTGTCGATGCTGCGCAAGGCCTTGGAGGACGGGCTCGTCGCCGCCTTCGTGGTGGCGCAGGCGGCGGCGGGGCGCATGGCGGAGGGCGGCGCGATCGTCAACGTCGTGCCGGCGGCGGCGCTGCGCGGGCTGCCGGGCGGCGCCGTGCTGTCGGCTGCCGGCGGCGGGCTTGCGGCGCTCACCCGCACGCTCGCCGTCGAACTCGCGCCGATGGCGATCCGGGTGAACGCCGTGGCGCTCGCCGCCGTCGAGACGCCGCAGATCCAGCGCCGTCACGATGCCGCCACCCGCACCCGCTGGCTCGCCGCCGTGCCGCAGCGCCGCTACGGCCTGCCGGAGGAGGCGGCCGCGGTGATCGCCTTCCTGCTCTCGGAAGAGGCCGGATTCGTCACCGGCACGATCCTGCCGGTCGACGGCGGGCTGACGGCGGCGGTGCTGTCGACCGGGCCGCTGCGGTGAGGGGGGCGGGCGGGCGGGCATGGGCGCTTCTGCTCACGCGGAGTGTCGCTCCCTCGACCCGCCACCGCTCTGCGCACTGCCTCTCAGGAGTCTTTCCCGGCCTTGTGCCGGGAACCCATGCAGCCGAGGTGCGTGGCGCGAAGATGGGTTCCCGGCACAAGGCCGGGAATGACTCAGTGGGTGGGGATAGCATCGCGAGCGGGCCGCCGCCTCAGGGGTCGGCTATAAGGGTCGCCGGACAGAACACGGGGAACAGCATGTCGATGAGGGAAGCCGTCGTCGAGGTGACGCGCGGGCCGGTGGTGGAGAGCCGCCACCGCGGCATTCTCGCGGTCGTCGATGCCGACGGGGCGGCGGTGGTGGCGATGGGCGACGTCGAGCGGCCGGTGTTCGCGCGCTCGGCGGTGAAGCTGATGCAGGCGCTGCCGCTCATCGAATCCGGGGCGGCCGATGCGCTCGGGCTGACGGTGTCGGAACTCTCGATCGCCGGCGCCTCGCACAATGGCGAGCCGGCCCACGTCGACACCGCCCGCGCCATGCTGACGAAGGCCGGGCTCTCGCCCGACGCGCTCGAGTGCGGCACCCAGTGGCCGGACCGCATGGACGACATGGCGACGCTCATCCGCGCCAACGCCCGCCCGACGGCGCTCCACAACAACTGTTCCGGCAAGCACGCCGGCTTCCTCTGCCTCGCCTGCACGATGGGCGTCGACCCCGCCGGCTACGTCGAGCCCGACCACCCGGTGCAGCGCGAGATCACCGCGGCCCTGTCGGCGATGACGGAGACGCCGCTCGACGCGTCGGTGCGCGGCATCGACGGCTGCTCGATCCCGACCTACGCCATCCCGCTTTCCCGCGTCGCCCGCGGCTTCGCCCGCATGGGCACCGGCACGGGGCTCGCGCCGGCGCGCGCCACGGCGGCGTGGCGGCTCCGGCAGGCGGCGGCGGCCGAGCCGTTCATGGTGGCCGGCACCGGGCGCTTCTGCACCGAGGTGATGGGGCGGTTCGGCGAGCGCGCCTACGTGAAGACAGGGGCGGAAGGCGTCTTCTGCGCCATCCTCCCCGAGCGCGGCCTCGGCGTGGCGCTGAAGGTCGACGACGGCGGCACGCGCGCGTCGGAAGCCCTGATGGCCGCCGTGCTGCAGCGCTTCGTGGCAAAGGACGACGAGGAGCGGACCTTCCTCGACACGTGGGCGAAGCGGGCGATCCGGACGCGGCGGGAGAAGCAGGCCGGCGAGGTGCGCGTGGCGGCGGAGACGCTGGCGGGGTTGGGGGTGTAGGCAATACCGTCGAGCAGCGCCCGGTCACGCCCTTTCTGGTTGCACTCCCCACAAGCCGGCGTGTAAGGACCGGCGATCCGTATGGCAGGGATGAGCGATGACTTTCGCCCGCAAGATCCCGTTTCTCGTCTTCCTCGTCGCGCTCGTCCTCTGCTTCATCTTTCTCTTCAGGCTGAAGATGTTCGGCGAGCTCGGCCCTGTCGTCTGCGTCGTCGGCCTCGGCATCCTGTTCGTCTGGGGCGAAGTGGGAGCGTACCCATTCCAAGGTCGGTGGCAGGTCAGGAGCCAGATTTCATTCTTTGCCGCCTTGGTGATTCTTTCCGGATTCGGAAACGGAAGCTTGAACAACCCGCCACCGCCAGCCTGGTATCCAACGCCCGACACGGAGTGGATCGTCGTACCTTGGCTCGTCTTCGGGCTCGCTATGGTTGCAAGGGGCTGTCGCGTGTTCCCCAGACCGGTGAAATCAAGGACGGAGAGTTCAGAAAACTCGGAGCGGCCCCGCACGTGAAGGTCGGTCGGGAATGATATGGGGGTTGCTCGGGCCGCGTCCGGCCTGAGACGCCGCACCGCCGCGCTTGCGCGCGGCGGCCCCCTCCGGCCGGCTTCGCCGGCCACCTCCCCCACGGGTGGGGAGGGGGTGGAGGCGGCCGCCGTTGTGCCCGTCGATCGTGATGAGCTGAGAACAGTACTGCGCTTCGAGCGGCTTCCAGCGCGCCTCGAACACGCGACGCCGAAGTCGTGCGCCCACCCTCCCCTCGTGGGAGGGTCGGGCCGCGGAGCGGACCGGGGAGGGCCGCCGGCGGCGCCAGCCGGCGGCGGCGCAGCGGCTCGGCAGTCTCCGACGCCGCACCGCCGCGCTTGCGCGCGGCGGCCCCCTCCGGCCGGCTTCGCCGGCCACCTCCCCCACGGGTGGGGAGGGGGTGGATGCGGCGGCGGCGTGCACCCACCCTCCCCCTGTGGGAGGGTCGGGCCGCGGAGCGGACCGGGGGAGGGCCGCCGGCGGCGGCAACCGACGGCGGTGCGGCGCCGGAGATCGACGAGAGGAGAGATGCACATGCCCGCCATCACGCCCGAGCGACGAATCGTCGAGGAGGTGCCGGCGGGTGGGCCGTGCGGGCCGATGCGGGAGGAGTGGATCAGCGAGGCCGGCGGGCTGACGCAGTTCGGGGCGATGATCCAGAGCGTGCCGCCTGGCTCGAAGACGTCGATCAAGCACTGGCACAGCGGCGAGGACGAGATGGTGTTCGTGCTGGAGGGCACGATCACGCTGGTCGAGGGCGATGCCGAGACGCTGCTGTCGGCCGGCGATGCGGCGACGTTCAGGGCGGGCGTGGCGGTCGGGCACTGCCTCGACAACCGCGGCGCCGCGCCGGCGCGGCTGCTCGTGGTCGGCACGCGGTCGGCGGTCGACGTCATCACCTACCCCGACCACGACCGCGTCTGCCACCGCGACCGGTCACTGCCGGACGACATCTGGACGGACGGCGCGGGGAGGCCGGCGGAAAGCCCCTACGGGTAGGTGCGGACCGCTCCCCAATCCTCGGCGTCACCCCGGACCAGCGAGGCGGAGCCGAGCGCCTGATCCGGGGGTCAGGAGAGCCTGGTCGCGCGGGACGCGCGACGCTCGCGCCCCGCCTGCAGCGCGAGGTCTGACGCTCACGTCCCTGATCGGCGGTCGGCCGCGCTCCCTTGTCCGGGATGACGATGGTGGGGTTCTGGCCTGATTCTCGCCGGGCGGCCCACCCTTCCCTCGCGGGGATCGCCCTACCCCACTCCCGCCATCAGCCGGTCCGCCGCCGCCCGCGCTTCGTCGGTGATGACGGCACCGGCCAGCATGCGGGCGATCTCCTCGCGGCGGTCGCCGCCGGCGAGCGGGTCGACGCGGGTCGCGACCGCATCGGCGCCGACGGCCTGCTTGGCGATGAGGAGATGACCTGCCGCCCGCGCCGCCACCTGCGGGGCGTGCGTCACGGCGAGCACCTGCACGCGCTCCGACAGCCGGGCGAGCCGCAAGCCGATCGCCTCGGCGACGGCACCGCCGACGCCGGTGTCGATCTCGTCGAAGATCAGGGTCGGCGCCGAGCCGCGGTCGGCGAGCGCCACCTTCAGCGCCAAGAGGAAGCGCGACAGCTCGCCGCCCGAGGCGATCTTCGCCAGCGGACCGGCGCGGGTGCCCGGATTGGTCTGGACGTGGAACTCGACGGCGTCGATGCCGGAAGGCCCAGGCTGGCCCGGATCGGTCGTCACCACCGCCTCGAAGCGGGCGCGCTCGAGCTTGAGGGCCGGCAATTCCCTCTCCACCGCCTCGGCAAGCGCCGCGGCGGCCTTCCGGCGGGCCGTGGTGAGCGTTTCGGCTGCCGCCGCGTAGGTGGAGCGGGCCGCCTCGACGGCGCGCTCCAGGGCCGCCGTGCGCTCCTCGCCGGCATCGATGTCGGCGAGGTCGGCGGTCATGCGGGCGCGCAGGGCCGCGAGTTCGTCCACCGGCACGTGGTGCTTGCGGGCGGCGGCGCGCAGCGCGAACAGCCGCTCCTCGGTGCGCTCCAGCACCTTCGGGTCGAAGGCGGTGGCGGCGAGCGCCTGCTCGAGGCCGAAGCGCGCCTCTTCGAGGGCGTCGAGGGCACGGCCGAGGGCGTCGACTGGCGCCGTGACGAGTTCCGGTGCCTCGGCGCGCTTGCGCTCGAGCCGACGCATCAGGCTCGCCACGCCGGGCACCGGCGAGCCGGAGCCGTTCAGCTCCTCGAAGGCGTCGCCGAGATCGCCGGCGACCTTCTCCACCCGCATCATCGCCGCGCGCGTCTCGGCGAGCGATGCCTCCTCGCCCACTTCGGGCGCGAGGGCGTCGAGCTCCTCGAGGCTGGCGCGCAGGAAATCGCCCTCGCGGGCGGCGGCGGCGACGCGGGCGACGTGGCGCTCGAGCGCCGTCTCCGCCTCGCGCCGCGCCTTCCACGCCTCCGCGACGGCGGCGACGGCGGGACGGTGGCCGCCGAAGGCATCGAGCAAAGCGCGGTGGACGCCGGGATCGACGAGGGCGCGGGCGTCGTGCTGGCCGTGGATCTCGACCAGCAGCGCACCGAGCTTCTGCATCAGCCCGGCGCTCGCCGGTTCGTCGTTGACGAAGCCGCGGGTGCGGCCGTCGGCGCTCTGGACGCGGCGCAGGATGAGCTCGCCGCCGGCGTCCGCGCCGGTCTCGGCGATGAGGGCGCGGGCGGGATGGTCGGGCGCGGGATCGAAGACGGCCGAGACCTGGCCCTGGGCGGCGCCGTGGCGGACGAGGCCGGCGTCGCCGCGGCCGCCGAGAGCAAGGGAGAGGGCGTCGAGCAGGATCGACTTGCCGGCGCCGGTCTCGCCGGTCAGCACGGTGAGGCCCGCCCCGAAGCCGACCTCCAGGCGGTCGATCAGCACGATGTCGCGGATCGCCAGCTCGACCAGCATCAACCGACCCCGCGTCTCGCGGACCGCGCCCCCGGCGTCAGATCAGCCGGATGTTGGCGAAGGCCTTGCTGATCCAGCTGCCGCTGTCGTTCTCCGGGCCATAGCCGCCGGTCTGCAGGAGCGTGTAGGTGCTCTTGTACCAGGGGCTGTCCGGGAAGTTGTGGCCGAGCACGGCGGCGGCGGTCTGCGCCTCCTTGACGACGCCCATGGCGTAATAGGCCTCGGCGACGCGCGCCAAGGCCTCCTCCACGTGCCGCGTCGTCTGGTAGTCGACGATGACGATGCGGAAGCGGCTGATCGCGGCGATGTAGTCCTTCTTGTAGAGATAGAAGCGGCCGACCTCCATCTCCTTCCCGGCGAGCTGGTCCTTCATGGCGAGGACCTGCTTGCGCGACTCGTCGGCGTACTCGGAGTCCGGATAGCGCCGGACGACCTCCTCGTAGGCGCCCATCGCCTTGGCGGCCATCTCCTGGTCGCGCGTCACGTCCGGGACCTGATGATAGTAGGACTGGCCGATGATGAAGAGCGCGTAGGCGGCGTCGGGGCTGCCCGGGAACAGCGTCAGGAAGCGGCGGGAGGAGTTGATCGCCTCGGTGTAGTTGCCGCGCGAGTACTCGACATAGGCGGTCATCACCATCGCCTTGCGGGAGTACTCGGAATAGGGGTGCAGCTGGTCGAGCTTCTCGAAGGTGCGCGTCGCCTCGCGGAGGTCGCCGCGCTGCATGTAGGCGAGGCCCTCGTTGTAGAGCTGGTCGGCCGGCGTATCGTCGAGGAACAGGTCGTCTTCCTTGTCGGCGCAGGCGGCGAGCGCGAGCCCGCAGGCGACGACGGCGGCAAGCACGCCGGAGCGGCGCCAGACGGTCCGCCTCGAGTTGGCGACCCGCGTGGAGAACGCGGTCCGCTTCGAGAAAATGGGCTCCGGCAAGCGTCCCTCCAGGCTCGACTAACGCAGCGGCAGACCGGGGCGTGGTGCGGCTGCGCGACGTTCCGCATACACCGAATCAGCGAACAGACGCCACGGATGTGGAGCGAGGCTGTCGACGGTCGCTGTGATGCGCGGGAGTTTGGAGCGAAACTATGGCGCGGCCGCGGCCGACGTCCCGGAAGCGACGGCGAATTCGTCGCGCTGGGGGGCGGTCGGCGGGAGCGTCGTCGCTCCGGCGCTCAGGAGCGCTCGGGGCCGTAGGCGGCGGCGGCGACCGCCGCTCCGAGCTCGGCGTGACCAACCTCGCGCACCGTCTCGCGGCGGGTGTCGAGCTCGACGATCTCGTAGGCCGAGGGGTCGGCGAACAGCGCCTTCAGCACCGCGACGTTGATGCGGTGGCCGCCCTTGTAGGAGCGGTAGAGGCCCTGGATCGGATAGCCGGCGAGCGCGATGTCGCCGACGGCGTCGAGCGCCTTGTGGCGGACGAACTCGTCTTCCCAGCGGGTGCCGTCGGGATTGAGGACGCGGTCACCGGCGATGGCGATGGAGTTGTCGAGCGAGGAGCCCTTGGCGAAGCCCATCGCCCACAGCCGCTCGACGTCGCTGATGCGGCCGAAGGTGCGGGCCCGCGACAGCTCGCGGCGGAACAGGCCGGGGGAGAGCTCGAACTCGATCGACTGCGTGCCGATGAGGTCGGTGTCGAAGGCGATCGTCACTTCGAAGCGGGCGGTCGGCCAGGGCTCGAGCTCGCCGAAGGCATCGCCCGAGTCGACCCGCACCGGCTTCAGCACGCGCAGGACACGGCGGCCGGACGACTGCGTCACGGTGCCGACCTGCTCGAACGCCTCGACGAAGGCGGCGGCGCTGCCGTCCATGATCGGCATTTCGGGGCCGTCGACCTCGATCACGGCGTTGTCGATGCCGTAGGCCGCGAGCGCCGCCATCAGGTGCTCGACGGTGGAGACCGAGGCGCCGGAGCGGTCCGCGACGACGGTGCAGAGCTCGGTGGCGGTGACGGCGCGGAAGGTGGCGGAGATGCCGGCGTGACCGTCTTCCAGATCGGACCGGATGAAGACGATGCCGGTGTTAGGCTCGGCGGGGTAGAGGACGACGGTGGCGGGCTCGCCGCTGTGGACGCCGATGCCCGAAAGGCAGACGCTGTCGGCGAGAGTCTTCTGAAGAGCGTGCCCAGCCCGCGCCATCGTCCGTCCCTTCCGGTCGCCGCCGAAGTGCGACCCGCCCTTACGCCACTCGGTCGAAATACGCTCGACCCCGGATCGCCTCGGTTCGGCACCCGCCCCTCGCAGGGGGCGCGGCGATCTCGTAGGCGGAACCTAGCCAGAGCGGCCGACCCAGCAAAATCACGCTTCCTTACCGTTTGTAACAACAACCACCCTTTTGAATCCCTTAACGAACACGGCGCCCGGCCGATGGATCGGCGGGCGCCGTGAAGGAGGTGCCGCACGCCCCCGCGGGGGCGCCGGCGGCCGGTTCCGTGTCAGTTCGCCTGGCGGCGCAGGAAGGCCGGGATCTCCAGCTGGTCATCGTCGTGATGTCCGCGCGGAGCCTGGCGCTGCGGCTCCTGCTCCGGGGCGCGGGCGCGCTGGTAGGGATCGGCCTGCGGGGCGCGCGGGGGGGCCCGACGGACCGGCTCGACCGGGGCGGCTTCCGCGACCGGAGCCCGGCGCGGGGCCGCCGGCGGGGCGACGGGAGCGCGGACCGGCGGCTCGTCATCGTGATCGGCGTGGCGCGACAGGCCGCTCGCGATGCGCCGAAGAAGGCTCATCGGACGCTTGTCCTCCTCGTGCGCCTCCTCGCGCTCGGCGCCGCGAATCGCTCCCTGCGTGTGGGCCGGGAAATCCTCGAGGCGCGGCATGCGCGGCGACACGCCGGCCGGACGCTCCGCCACCGGCGGCACATAGGGCTCGACCTCCGGCTCTTCGTCCTCGTAGTGGACTTCCTCGCCGTGGGCGTCGATCGCCGCGTCGAGGTGCGCCGGCGCGTGGTGATAGTCGCCCATCATCGGCTCGACCGCCGCGATGGCGACGGGCGCAAGATCGGCCTCCAGCGCAGCGGCGGCACGGGCCTCCACCGTCGCGACCCGCGCGGCGGCGACCGCCGGGGCGTTCGCCTTGCCGCCGGTGACGGTGCGCAGGCGGTTGGTGAGCTCGGCGAGCCGCGCCTCGGTCGGCGTGACGTCCTCGCGCATCTCCTTGTCGATGCCGGTGGCGACGACGGAGACGCGGATGATGCCCTCGAGGCCGTCGTCGAAGGTGGCACCGAGGATGATGTTGGCGTCCGGGTCGACCTCCTCGCGGATGCGGGTGGCCGCCTCGTCGAGCTCGAACAGCGTCAGGTCCTTGCCGCCGGTGATCGAGATGAGAAGGCCGCGGGCGCCCTTCATCGAGGTCTCGTCGAGCAGCGGGTTGGAGATCGCCGCTTCCGCCGCCTGGCTGGCGCGCTTGTCGCCGGAGGCCTCGCCGGTGCCCATCATCGCCTTGCCCATGCCGCGCATGATCGAGCGGACGTCGGCGAAGTCGAGGTTGATCAGGCCTTCCTTGACCATCAGGTCGGTGATGCAGGCGACGCCCGAGTAGAGCACCTGGTCGGCCATCGCGAAGGCATCGGCGAAGGTCGTCTTCTCGTTCGCCACCCGGAACAGGTTCTGGTTCGGGATGACGATGAGCGTGTCGACGCTCTTCTGAAGGTCCTCTATTCCGGCCTCGGCGATCCTCATGCGGCGCTGGCCCTCGAACTGGAAGGGCTTCGTCACCACGCCGACAGTCAGTATACCCATCTCACGGGCCGCCCGTGCGATGACCGGGGCAGCACCCGTGCCGGTGCCACCGCCCATGCCGGCGGTGATGAACACCATGTGCGAGCCGGCGAGGTGGTCGTTGATCTCGTCGATCACCTCCTCGGCGGCGGCGCGGCCGACCTCGGGCTGGGAACCGGCGCCGAGACCCTCGGTGACGGCGATGCCCATCTGGATGATGCGCTCGGCCTTGGCGAGGCTCAGCGCCTGCGCGTCGGTGTTGGCGCAGACGAAGTCGCAGCCCTGCAACCCCGCCTGGATCATGTTGTTGACGGCGTTACCGCCGGCACCGCCGACACCGAAGACGGTGATGCGGGGCTTGAGCTCGGTGATGTCGGGCATCTTCAGGTTGATCGTCATGGTTGCCTCGTCGCGTGATGGCGTGCCCGCTCTTGACCGCGGCCGTCCGTCCCTCTGCCTGCCGCCCTCGGGCCCGCGCCCTCGGACAACGATTCTCCGCACCGCCTCATGATGCGCTCCCGAACCACCGCCCGACCCGGGCGAGGTAGCCGTCCGTTCCCGTGAGGCGCAGGCGGGACTGACGAATGGGGAACTGCTCGAACTGCACCACCTGCGGGTAGACCAGCAGGCCGACCACGGCGGCGAAGGCCGGGCCCTTGGCCGCTTCCGGCAGCCCGGCGACGCCGAGCGGCCGGCCGAGGCGGATGGAGCGGCTGAGGATGCGGCGCGCCACTTCCGGCAGGCCGGTGAGCTGGCTCGCGCCGCCGGTGAGCACGATGCGGCGTCCGATCTTGCCGGCGAAGCCGGAGGCGACCAGGCGGTCGCGGACGATCTCGAGCGTCTCCTCGACGCGCGGCCGGATGATCCGGTTGAGCTCGGCGCGCGGCACCTGGGTGGCGGAGGACGCGTCGTCCTCGCCGATCGGGTGGACGGTGAGGATGTCGCGCTCGTCGGCCGAGCCCGGCAGCGCGCTGCCGTGCAGCGTCTTCAGCCGCTCGGCGTCCTGCACCTTGATCGACAGGCCGTTGGCGATGTCGAGGGTGACGTGGGCGCCGCCGACCGCGATGGCGTCGGCGTGAACGAGATGGCGATCGGAGAACACCGCGAGCGAGGTGGTGCCGCCGCCGATGTCGACGCAGGCGACGCCGAGCTCGGATTCGTCCTCGACCAGGGTGGAGAGGCCGCTCGCATAGGGCGTCGCCACCATCGCCTCGACCTCGAGGTGGCCGCGGCCGACGGTCAGCAGCAGGTTGCGCAGCGGCGCCGTGTCGGCGGTGACGACGGTGCAGTCGATGCCGAGCCGGCGGCCGAGCATGTTGCGCGGGTCGCGGATGCCGCGGCTGCCGTCGAGCGTGTAGCCGATCGGAAGGGTGTGCACCACGGTCCGCCCCTCGCTGACGGAGTGGGCGCCGGCGGCGGAGAGAACACGGGTGATGTCGCCGTCGTTGACGGTCTCGCCGACGAGATCGACGGTCGTCCCGAAGCTCTCGCTGCCGAGGCGGCCACAGGTCACCGTGACGATAAGTGATTCGACCGTGACGCCGGCCATCCGTTCGGCCGAATCGACCGCGAGCCGCACCGCCTGCTCGGCGGCGTCGAGGTCGACGACGACGCCGGACTTTACGCCCCGCGCCCGCTGGTAGCCGTAGCCGAGGATCTCGATCGCGTGGGTGCGGCCGGCCAGCACGTCGGCGGAATCCCGCGGGCGCAGCCGGGCGATCAGGCAGGCGACCTTCGTCGAGCCGACGTCGAGGACGGTGACGATCGCCGAGCGCCGCTGCGACAGCGGCTTCAGGCGGCTCATCGGGTCGGGCTGGCCGAAACGCATTACGTTGCCGCCCCTTTTCGCTTCGCCTGCTTGGCGAGATCGGTACGCCGCTTTTCCGCCGCTTCGGGCGTCAGGCGGATGGTGATGCGGTCGGGAATGCGCAGGTCGACGATGGCGACGTCGCGCTGCAGAAGCTTCGCCTGCGCCTCGAGCCGCACGACTTCCTGCAGCGCCGCCTCCTGGCCCACTTCCGGCAGGCGGATCGTCGGCCCGTCGGTCAGGAGCACGTCCCAGCGGCGGTCGCCGATGCGCACCAGCGCCGCGACCCGATCGGCGAGCGCCTCGTGGGCCGAAACCATCGCCATCGCCGCCTCGGCGAGCTCCGGCGCGCCCCGCCCGGCCACCATCGGCAGCGTGTCGTAGGAGACGTCGAACTCGTCGGTGATCAGCACGCCGTTGCGGTCGATCAGGAAGACGCGGTTGCCGTCGTGCCAGCGGGCGAAGGCCTGCTTCTCGGTGACTTCCACCGACAGCGCGTCGGGATAGAGCTTGCGGATCGTCGCCGAGGCGATCCACGGCAGCGTCTGCAGCCGGTCGCGGGCGTCGGCGACGTCGAAGGCGAGCAGCGAACCGCCCGGCTCGATCGACAGCGCCGCGAGCAGCGCCGAATCGGAGGTCTCGATCTGGCCGGTGAGGCGGACCGCGGAGATCTGGAAGCCGGAGCGGGCGGTGACGAAGTCGACGAGCGCGGGCCCGTGGCCGCCGAGCACGACGCCGTAGCCGACGAAGGCGGCGAGAAGGGCGGCGGCCGAGATCGAGCCGGCGTGGCGCGGCACCCGCTCCACGACCTCGCCCAGCCGCTTCATCCAGCGGCGCGAGGAGGAGCGGCCGATCGGCAGCGGCTCGCCGGGAAGCGCCGCCGTCCGTCTTGCTCCAGTCGCCGCTTGCCCTACCGACCGCAACTCGCGTCCTCCACCATCCACTCGACCAACTCGCCGAAGGACATCCCGTCGTGCGCCGCGAGATCGGGCACCAGGGATGTGGGCGTCATGCCGGGCTGGGTGTTGACTTCGAGGAGGACCAGTTCCTCGCGAGACGGGTCGAAGCGGAAGTCCGCCCTCGATACGCCCCTGCACCCCAGCGCGCGATGCGCTTCGAGGGTCACCTTCCGGCAGGTTTGGTTAACGTTCGGTGAAAGACGGGCGGGCACTTCGTGCCGTGAACCGCCGGGAACATATTTCGAGTCATAGTCGTAGAAGGCGTGGCCGACGGGCACGATCTCCAGCACCTCGGTCGCCCGGTCGGCGATTACCGCGCAGGTCAGTTCGTGGCCCGGCACGTAGCGCTCCGCGAGCAGGAATTCGCCATAGCGCCAGTCCTCGCGGAAGAGCTCCTGGGGCGGGTGCTCGGCGTCCTCGCGGACGATCAGCACGCCGTAGCTCGACCCCTCGGCGATCGGCTTCAGGACGTAGGGCGGCGCCATGACGTGCTCGCGCGCGGCGTCGAGGCGGTTAACGATCTGGTGCTCGACCAGCGGCAGCCCGGCGGCCGCGAAGACGAGCTTCGCCTTCTCCTTGTTCATGGCGAGCGCCGAGGCGAGCACGCCGGAGTGCGTGTAGGGAACGCCGAGGAACTCGAGCACGCCCTGGATGGTGCCGTCCTCGCCGAACGGCCCGTGCAGGGCGTTGAAGGCGACGTCCGGCTTCAGCTCGAACAGCTCGCGGCCGACATTGCGGGTAACGTCGATGCGGGTGACCCGGTAGCCGCGCTCCTCGAGCGCCTTGGCGCACTCGCGCCCGGACGACAGGGACACCTCGCGCTCGCTCGAGAACCCGCCCATCAGGACGGCGACGTGCTTCGTCGCGGCCATCAGCCTCTCCCCAGAAATGGTTGCACGTCGCCGCCGGCACGGAATTCGCCGAGGCGCTTGATCTCCCACTCGAGCCGGACGCCGGAGGTCTCGAGCACGCGGGCGCGCACCGTCTCGCCGAGCCGCTCGATGTCCTCGGCGGTGGCGCCGCCGGTGTTGATCAGGAAGTTGCAGTGCATCTCCGACACCTGCGCGCCGCCAACCGCGAGACCACGGCAGCCGGCCGCGTCGATCAGCTGCCAGGCGCGCGCACCGGTCGGGTTCTTGAAGGTCGAGCCGCCGGTCTTTTCGCGGATCGGCTGCGCCGCCTCGCGGTGCGCCTGCACGGCGTCCATCGCCGCCCGGATCGCCGCCTCGTCCTCCGCCGGCCCCTCGAACAGCGCCTGCGTGAAGATCAGCTCGGACGGCGCCGCCGCGTGGCGGTAGCCGTAGCCCATCTCGGCGTTGGTCAGGGTGTGCAGCGTGCCGGCGCTGTCGAGGGCGCGCACCGCCACCACCCGCTCGCGCGTCTCGGTGCCGTTCGCGCCCGCGTTCATCCTGAGCGCGCCGCCGAGGCCGCCGGGGATGCCGTGATAGAAGGCGAAGCCCCCGATGCGGTGCTCGAGCGCGAAGGCGGCGAGCCGCTTGTCCGGCAGCGCCGTGCCGGCACGGATGCGCGTGCCGTCTTCCACCGACAGCGCCCCGAAGCCGCGCATCGACAGCCGCACCACGGCGCCCGGAATGCCGCCGTCGCGGACGATGAGGTTGGAGCCGAGGCCGATCACGGTGACGGGCACGTCCGCCGGAAGCGCCTGAAGGAAGGCCGCGAGGTCCTCCTCGTCCGCCGGCTGGAACAACAGCTGTGCGGGACCGCCGGCGCGGAACCAGACGAGGTCGGCCAGCGGCGCGTTCGCCGCGAGCGAGCCGCGGATCTGAACCTTGTCGAGAAGGGGACGGAGGTCGGGGAAGGTCATAGCGGCCGCCCCGGGTGGAACGACGTCCCTCCCCTGCCAGGGGGAGGGACAGCCGGCGCAGCCGGCAGGGTGGGGCCTGTCAATCCGAACGCAGGCTCGCGTTGGGATTGACGGGCCCCCACCTGCCGCGCCTGACGGCGCGGCTGTCCTCCCCCCTGGCAGGGGGAGGACAGAGCCGCCGCAACTGTTCGCGCAAGTTCCCTCACCCCTTGCCCCCGTCCAGCGCGGCGAGGTCCTTCGGGAGCGCATACGCCCACTGGGTGATCGAGCCGGCGCCGAGGCAGACGACGATGTCGCCGGGGCGCACCAGGCCGCGGACGAGGTGGGCGAGGTCGCCCGGGCCCGGCAGGGCGATGACGCTGCGGTGGCCGCTGGTGCGCAGGCCCTGGACGAGGCCGTCGCGGTCGGCGCCGGCGATCGGCGCCTCGCCGGCGGAGTAGACGTCCGCCACCACCACCGTGTCGGCGTCGTTGAAGCAGGTGCAGAAGTCCTGGAACAGGCTCGACAGCCGCGAGTAGCGGTGCGGCTGCATCACCGCCACCACCTTGCCCTTGGTCGCCTCGCGCGCCGCCGCCAGCACGGCGGAGATCTCCACCGGATGGTGGCCGTAGTCGTCGAAGACCGCGACGCCGTTCCAGTCGCCGGTGTGGGTGAAGCGCCGCTTGACGCCCGAGAAGCCGGCGAGCCCGGCACGGATCGCATCCGCGCCGATGCCGAGGCGGTGGGCGACGGCGATGGCGGCGGTCGCGTTCGAGACGTTGTGGCGGCCGAGCAGCGGCAGCGCGAGGTCCTCGATCGCCGTCTCCGTGCCGGCGGCGCGGTCGCGCACCAGCACCGAGAAGCGCGACATCCTCGGCTCCATCGAAAGGTCGAGGAAGCGCACGTCGGCCTGCGGGTTGGCGCCGTAGGTGATGATGCGGCGGTCGTCGATGCGGCCGACGAGGGCCTGCACCTCCGGGTGGTCGAGGCACATCACCGCGAAGCCGTAGAACGGCACGTTCTCGACGAATTGCTCGAAGGCGTCGCGCACCTTGTCGAAGGAGCCGTAGTGGTCGAGGTGCTCGGGATCGATGTTGGTGACGATGGCGATGTCGGCCGGCAGCTTGACGAAGGTGCCGTCGGACTCGTCCGCCTCCACCACCATCCAGTCGCCGGCGCCGAGGCGGGCGTTGGTGCCGTAGGCGTTGATGATGCCGCCGTTGATGACGGTCGGGTCCATGCCGCCGGCGTCGAGCAGCGCCGCCACCAGCGAGGTGGTGGTCGTCTTGCCGTGGGTGCCGCCGATGGCGATGGCGTGCTTGAAGCGCATCAGCTCGGCGAGCATCTCGGCCCGCCGCACGATCGGCAGGAAGCGCGCCCGCGCCGCCACGAGCTCGGGATTGTCGTGCTTCACCGCCGAGGAGACGACGATCACCTCGGCCTGGCCGATGTTCTCGGCCGCGTGGCCGATCGCGACCGGAATGCCGTTCTCGCGCAGGCGGGTGACATTGGCGCCCTCGGCGACGTCGGAGCCCTGCACGCGGTAGCCGAGATTGTGCAGCACCTCGGCGATGCCGCTCATGCCGATGCCGCCGATGCCGACGAAGTGCACCGGTCCGATATCCTGGGGCATCTTCATGGGATCAGTGTCCTTGGCTGTGGATCGGTCGGCGGGCGGCGACGGCCTCGACGAGATCGGCGAGGCGCTCGACCGCATCGGGGCGCCCCACCGTCCGGGCGGCGCTGGCTGCGGCCGACAGTCGTGCGGGATCGGCGAGGAGAGTGGTCAGTTCGGCGGCGAGCCGCTCGGGCGTCAGCTCGGCTTGCGGAAAACTCCAGGCGCCGCCGGCCTTGGCGATGACGGCGGCATTTGCCGCCTGGTCCTGGTCGCGGGCGTGCGGCAGCGGCACCAGGATCGACGGCCGGCCGATCGCCGCGAGCTCCGCCACCGTCGAGGCGCCGGAGCGGGCGACGACGAGGTGGGCGTGCGCCATCCGCGCCGGCAGGTCGGTGAAGAACGGCGCGAGCTCGGCGGCGACACCGATCTCCGCATAGGCGGCCCGGGTGCGCGCCAGATCCTCGTCGCGCGTCTGCTGGACGATCGACAGCCGCGCCCGCAGCGCCGGGTCGAGGGCGGCGATCGCCGGCGGCACGAGGTCGGCGAAGACGCGCGCGCCCTGGCTGCCGCCGAAGACGAGAAGACGGAGCGTTCCGCCCGGCTGCGGCGGGTCGTAGGGGATCGCGGCTGCCGCCACCACCGGCGGACGCACCGGGTTGCCGGTGTGGACGGCGATGCCCGCGTGCGCGCCGAGGCCACCGGGGTTCGGGAAGCCGGTGGCGATCGCGGTTGCGAAGCGGGCGAGCAGGCGGTTGCCGAGCCCCATCACGGCGTTCTGCTCGTGCAGCAGGATCGGCACGCCGCAGAGCCGCGCCGCCACCAGCGGCGGCACGGTCGGATAGCCGCCGAAGCCGATCGCGGCCGCGGGCTTCAGCCGGCGGACGATCGGCAGCGCCTGCAGCGTGCCGCGGCCGAGCGTCAGCGCCGTGCCGGCGAGCGCCACCGGGGAGCGGCCGTTGACGGTGGCGGCGGCGATCAGGTGCACCTTGCGCGCCGGAAAGTCGTGGCCGTAGCGGTCGGCGCGCTCGTCGGTGGCGAGCTCGACGACATGACCGCGCGCCTTGAGCGCGTGCGCCAGCGCTTCCGCCGGGAACAGGTGCCCGCCGGTTCCGCCCGCCGCGATCAGGATGGCGCCCGGCGCCGTCGTCATGCCGTGCGTTCCCGCATCACCAGCGGCCGCTTCGGCAGCACCGCGTCGATGCGCGGCCGCCGCCGGGTCAGCGCCAGCACGAAGCCCATGCCCAGCGCCACCGCGATCAGCGACGAGCCGCCGTAGGAGATGAACGGCAGCGTCATGCCCTTCGCGGGCATCAGGTGGAGGTTCACCGCCATGTTGATACAGGCCTGCACGCCGAACAGCACCAGCAGCCCGGAGGTGGCGAGCCGCACGAACATGTCGTGCTCGCGTTCGGCGTGGCGCAGGCCCCGGATGACGACGAAGGCGAAGGCGAGCACGATCAGCCCGCAGGCGAGGATGCCGAACTCCTCGGCCGTGACGGCGAAGACGAAATCGGTGTGGCTGTCCGGCAGGATCAGCTTCACCGTCCCCTCGCCCGGCCCGCGTCCGAGCCAGCCGCCAGAGACGAACGACTCGATCGCCGTCTCCACCTGGAAGTTGTCGTGGGCGTCGGGGTTGAGGAAGCGGTTGATGCGGCCGGCGACGTGGGGCAGCAGGAAGTAGGCGCCGATCAGGCCGGCCGCGCCGAGGCCGGCGAGGAAGACGGTGAGGAACCACGACAGCCCGGCGAGGAAGAACAGCGCCCCCCAGACGATCGCCACCAGCATCGCCTGGCCGAAGTCGGGCTGGGCGACGAGCGGTGCCAGCACCATGGCGAGCAGCAGCGCGGCGAGCGGCTTGCCCGGCACCTCCGGCCGCTTCGCCCCCTCTGCAAACAGCGCCGCCACCAGGATGACGAAGGCGGGTTTGAGGAACTCGGACGGCTGCAGCGAGATGCCGAGGAAGGAGATCCAGCGTGTCGAGCCCTTCACCTCGGCGCCGAAGAACAGCGTCGCGACGGTGAGCAGGAAGGCGAACAGGAAGACGCCGACGGCGGTGAGCCGCACCTGTGCGGGCGACAACAGCGAGATGCCGAGCAGCACCAGCACCGCCGGCACCGCGAAGAACGCCTGCCGCTGCACGAAGTGGTAGCTGTCGATGTTGAGCCGCTCGGCCACCGGCGGGCTCGCCGCGAAGGAGAGCACGATGCCGCCGGCCATCAGCACGAGCACGGCGAGGAGCAGGTAGCGGTCGACGGTCCACCACCACTCGGCGAACAGTCCGCGATCGGCGCGTGTCACCATCAGGCGTGTCCTCCGAAGCGGGTGCCGGGGAGAGAGCGGACGAGGGCGCGGAAGGCGTCGCCGCGGGCCTCGAAGTTGGCGAACTGGTCGTAGGAGGCGCAGGCTGGCGACAGCAGCACCACCGGCTCCTCCGCACCGTCGGCGGCCGCCGCGGCGGCGGCGTGCGCCACGGCGGTCTCCAGCGTGCCGGCGATCTCGTGCGGGACGTCGGTGCCGAGCGTCTCGGCGAACTCCGCCGCCGCCTCGCCGATCAGGTAGGCGCGGGCGACGCGGCCGAACAGCGGCCGCAGCGGCTCGATGCCGCCCGCCTTCGCCTTGCCGCCGGCGATCCAGTGGACGCGCGGGAAGCTCGCCAGCGCCTTTTCGGTGGAGTCGGCGTTGGTGGCCTTGCTGTCGTTGACGAAGACGACACGGCCCTGCCGGCCGACTTCCTCCAGCCGGTGCGGCAGCCCGCCGAACGACGGGAGCGCCGCGGCGATCGTCGCCGCATCGACGCCGAGCGACCGCACGGCGGCGATCGCCGCGGCAGCGTTCTGGGCGTTGTGGGCGCCGCGCAGCGTGCCGATGCCGGCGAGCGACCAGCGGGCTAGCTCCGCCCCGTCCTGCCACTCGACGACCGCCGCACCATCGGCGGCGAACGAGCGGCCGCGCCCGCCGAGCGGACGCTCAGCCGAGATCGCGATGGTCGCGGTGCCCGGGTCGCGGCCGGCGCGCAGGAGGTTCGCGAGGAAGCGCCCCTCCGGCTCGTCGACGCCGACGATCGACACCGTCGGCCGCCCCACCTCGAACATCCGCCGCTTGGCCGCGAAGTAGCCGCCGTGGCCGCCGTGGCGGTCGTGGTGATCGGGCGTCAGGTTGAGGAAGATGCCGACATCGGGCGAAAGCCGCCGCGCCTGGTCGATCTGGAAGGACGACAGCTCCAGCACGACGACATCGCCCGGGCCGGGCGGGTCGAGGTCGAACACCGGGCGGCCGATGTTGCCGCCCATCTGCACCGCGCGGCCGGCCTTCTCGAGGAGGTGCCGCGTCAGCGCCGTCGTCGTCGACTTGCCGTTGGTGCCGGTGATGGCGACCACCGCCGCACCCGAGTGGGCGATCGTCTCGAAGAACAGGCCGATCTCGTTGTCGACCGGCACGCCCTCGCCCCAGGCCCGGCGGATCACCGCATGCGGCTCGGGGTAGAGGTGCGCGACGCCGGGGCTCGCCACCAGGAGATCGACCGCCGGCCAAGCGCCGCCGGCGAGGTCCGCCGCCTCGACGCCGGGGCGGAGTTCCCGTTCAACGGCGGCCGAGCTGTCGTCGGTCACCACCGCCGTCGCCCCGCCCGCCACCAGCGCGGCGACGACGGCGCGCCCGGCCTTGCCGAGGCCGAGCACGGCGACACGTCGACCGGCATAGCGGGGGAGCGGGATCATCGGCGGCTCACCGGAGCTTCAGGGTGCTGAGCCCGATCAGGGCGAGCACGACGGCGATGATCCAGAAGCGGATGACGACCTGCGGCTCGGTCCAGCCGAGCTTCTCGAAGTGGTGGTGGATCGGCGCCATCCTGAAGACGCGCTTGCCGGTGAGCTTGAACGAGGCGACCTGGATGATCACCGACACCGCCTCGAGCACGAACAGGCCGCCGATGATGGCGAGCACGATCTCGTGCTTCGTCGCCACCGCCACCGTGCCGAGCATGCCGCCGAGCGCCAGCGAGCCGGTGTCGCCCATGAAGATCGCCGCCGGCGGCGCGTTGAACCACAGGAAGCCGATGCCGGCGCCGATGACGGCGCCGCAGAGCACCGCGAGCTCGCCAGCGCCGACGACGTTGTGGATCTGCAGGTAGTCGGCGAACACCGCGTTGCCGGCGAGGTAGGCGATGACGCCGAAGGAGCCCGCCGCGATCATCACCGGCACGATCGCCAGGCCGTCGAGGCCGTCGGTGAGGTTCACCGCATTGCCGGCGCCGACGATCACGAACAGCGCGAAGGCGACGTAGAACCAGCCGAGGTTCAGCACCAGTTCCTTGACGAACGGGAAGGTCAGCGTGGTGGCGAACGGCGCCACGCCCACCGAGGCGATGGCGAAGGCGGCCGAGCCCGCGATGGCGATCTCGATCAGGAGCCGCACCCGCCCGGAGAAGCCCTTGTGGGTCTGCTTCGTCACCTTCAGGTAGTCGTCGTAGAAGCCGACGAGGCCGAAGCCGATGGTGACGAGCAGCACGATCCAGACGTAGGGGCTGGTGAGATCCGCCCACAGCAGCGCCGAGACGATGAGGGCGGCGAGGATCATCAGCCCGCCCATCGTCGGCGTGCCACGCTTGGTCAGGAGGTGGCTCTCCGGCCCGTCGGCGCGGATCGGCTGGCCCTTGCCCTGGCGCATCCGGAGCGCATTGATCGCCCACGGTCCGGTGATGAAGACGAACAGGAGCGCCGTCATCATCGCCCCGCCGGTGCGGAAGGTGATGTAGCGGAAGACGTTCAGCCAGGAGACCTGGCCCGAGAATTCCGCGAGATAGGTGAGCATCCGCCGACTACCCCCGCTTCGCCGCGTCGGCCGCCGATGCGAACCGCGCCTTGAGGCCGGCCACGATCGGCGCCATGCGGCTGCCGTTGGAGCCCTTCACCATGATCGCGTCGCCCGGCCGGACGCCGGACAGGATCGCTGATTCGAGCCCCGAAGAGGCGTCCGCATAGACGCCGCGGCGGGCCTCCGGCAACGCCTCGAACAGCGACCGCATCAGAGGGCCGCAGCAGTGCACGACGTCGATGCCCTCGGCGGTGAGATCCTCGGCGAGGCCGGCGTGCAGGTCGGCCGCGGCGTCGCCGAGTTCCAGCATGTCGCCGAGCACCGCGATGCGCCGCCCCTCCCCCGACACCGGCGCGAGGCGCAGCACGGCGAAGGCGGCGCGCATCGAGGTCGGATTGGCGTTGTAGCTTTCGTCGATGAGGAGCGCCGTGCCGTTGCCCACCGTCAGCGTGTGCAGGGCGCCGCGGCCGGCGGGCGCGCCGAAGCCGGCGAGCGCCGCCGCCGCAGCCGGCACGTCGGCGCCGAGTTCAGCCGCCGCCGCCAGCACGGCGAGGCTGTTCATCACCAAGTGTCGCCCCGCCGCGCCGATCCGGTAGGTGATCGGCTTCGCCAGCATCTCCGCCGTCACCGTCGAGCCGTCGGCACGCAGGTCGGCGTGGACGAGGCGGATGTCGGCGCCCGGCAGTTCGCCGAAGCCGAGGATGCGGTGGACGCCGGCGTCGCGCGCCGCGTTGGCGAGCCGCGCATAGAAGCGGTTGTCGCGGTTGAGGATCGCCGCGCCGCCCGGCTCCAGTCCCAGCAGGATCTCGGCCTTGGCGTCGGCGATCGCCTCCTCGGAGGAGAAGTAGGCCGAGTGCACCGCCGCGATGGTGGTGATGATGGCGGCGTGCGGGCGCACGAGCTTCGTCAGCGGCGTGATCTCGCCGGCCGCACTCATGCCGATCTCGAAGACGCCGAAGGCGGTGTCGGCCGGCATGCGCGCCAGCGACAGCGGCACGCCCCAGTGGTTGTTGAAGGAGGCGACGGAGGCGTGCACCGGGCCGCTCGGGGCGAGCGCCACCCTAAGCATCTCCTTGGTGCCGGTCTTGCCGACGCTGCCGGTGACGGCGACGATGCGCGCCGCACTGCGCGCCCTTGCCGCCGCCGCGAGCCGTCCGAGCGCCGCCAGCACGTCGTCGACGACGACATAACGGCCGTCCTCTGGCAGCGACGCGAGCCGCTCCTCGGCCACCACCGCGCAGGCCGCGCCGCGCGACAGCGCCGCGCCGACATAGTCGTGGCCGTCGACGCGCTCGCCGAGGATGGCGAAGAACGCCTCACCCGCCGTGATCGTCCGGCTGTCGATGGAGATCCCGCCGATCTCCGTCAGCACCGGGCCGACGATCCGGCCCTCGGTCGCCTCCGCCAGCGCATCGGTCGTCCACAGCGGCGTGCTCATTGGGCGGTCTCCCCGAGCGCTTCGCGCACGACGGCGTGGTCGGAGAAGGGCAGCGTCACGTCGCCGACGATCTGGCCGGGCTCGTGGCCCTTGCCGGCGACCACCAGCACGTCGCCCGCCTTCAGCATGCCCACCGCCTCGAAGATCGCCGCGCGGCGGTCGGCGATCTCGAGCGCCCCGGGGGCAGACGCGAGGATCGCGGCACGGATCGCCACCGGCGGCTCGCTGCGCGGGTTGTCGTCGGTGACGATCGCCACATCGGCGAGGCGCGAGGCGACGGCGCCCATCAGCGGCCGCTTGCCGCGGTCGCGGTCGCCGCCGGCGCCGAACACGACGATCAGCCGGCCGTCGGTGAGGGGGCGCAGCGTCTCGAGCACCGCCTCCAGCGCATCGGGCTTGTGGGCGTAGTCGACGAACACCGGCGCGCCCTCGGCGGTGCGGCCGACGAGGTCGAGCCGGCCCGGCGCACCCTCGAGGTCGGCGAGCGCCGCCAGCGCCTCTGCCGCCGGCACACCGGCCGCGACGGCCAGCCCCGCCGAGACGAGGGCGTTGGAGACCTGGAAATCGCCGAGCAGCGGGAGCCGGACGATGTGCCGTCCGCCTTCGGCCTCGACCACGAGGCGTTGTCCGACGGCGTCCGGCAACACGTCGACGAGCTTCAGCGTGGTGCCGAGCGAGCCGACGGTGATCAGCGGCAGGCCACGCCGGCGGGCGGCGGCGACAACGGCGGCAGCCTTCGGTGCCGAGGGGTCGACCACCACCGGCGCACTGTCCGGCAGCAGCGTCTCGAACAGCCGGAGCTTCGCCGCGAGGTAGCTCTCCACCGTCGGGTGGTAGTCCATGTGGTCGCGGCCGAGATTGGTGAAGGCGGCGGCGGCGAAGCGCACGCCGTCGAGCCGGCGCTGGTCGAGGCCGTGGCTGGAAGCCTCCAGGACGGCATGCTGGATGCCGTCGCGGGCCAGCGCGGCGAGGTCGCGATGCAGGACCACCGGGTCGGGCGTCGTCAGATTGCCGTAACGGGTGCCCGCGGCGGTGACGATGCCGAGCGTCCCGAGGCTCGCCGCCGGCCGGCCGGCCGCCTCGAGGATCTGCCGGGTGAAGGCCGCGACCGAGGTCTTGCCGGCCGTGCCGGTGACGGCGAGCACCGTCTCGGGCTGCGGGGCGTAGAGGGCGGCGGCCATCAGGGCGAGCCGCCGGCGCGGGTCGGCGTCGCGCAGCACGGGCACGCCGAGCCCCTCCGGCACCTCGGCGACCCGGTCGAGCAGCACCGCCACCGCACCCGCCGCCACCGCGTCGGCGACGAAACGCGCGCCGTCGGCTTTCGAGCCCGCGAGGCCGGCGAAGACGAAGCCCGGCTTCACGGCGCGGCTGTCGGCGGTCAGGCCGGCGACGGCGATGGCCGCATCGGTGGCCGTCACCAGATCGGGTGCGAGGTCGGAGAGCATCGGCGGCATCGGATCGCGACGTTCGAGGAAATGGATACGCAGGCGAAATACAGGTCGGCGAGCGGCGGCGACGCCGCAATCAGTAGGAAACGAGCAGCGGACCGGCGTTCGGGTCACGGAAGCGCGGTTCGACGCCGAGCAGCGGGCCGGCGCGACGGATGATCGCCGAAACGGTCGGGGCGGCGTTCAGGCCGGCGGTGCGGCCGCCGCCGGTCTTCGGATCGGGCTTCGGCTCGTCGACGACGACGAGGACGAGGTAGCGCGGATTGTCCATCGGGAAGGCGGCGAGGAAGGAGTTGAGGTTCTTCTCCTTCGAGTAGCGCCCGCCGACCACCTTCTCGGCGGTGCCGGTCTTGCCGCCGACGCGGTAGCCCTTCACCTCGGCGCGCCGGCCAGAGCCCTTCTCGACGTTCATGCGGAACATCGTCCGCATGGCGGCGCTGGTCTCCTCTGAAACGACGCGCGTCGTCACCTGGTCGGCCTCGGCGCGGGTGCGGGCGAAGAATGTCGGCGGGATGTAGCGCCCGCCGTTGACCAGCGCCGCGCCCGCCACTGCCGTCTGCATCGGGCTGACCGACAGGCCGTGGCCGAAGGAGGTCGTCACCGCGACAATCTCCTTCCAGTTGCCCGGCACGATCGGCGCGCCGACCTCGGGAATGTCGGTCTTCAGCTTCCCGAGGAAGCCGAACTCGCGGAAGAACTGCTGCTGGCGGGTCGGGCCAAGCTGCAAGGCGAGGCGCCCGGTGCCGATGTTGGAGGAGTAGATGAACACCTCCGGGATGTTCAGCACCCGGCCCTTGCCGTGGAAGTCACGGATGGTGTGGCGGCCGATCGAGATCGGTCGCGAGGCGTCGACGGTCGAGTCCATCGACGCGACGCCGGCCTCGAGCGCACTCGCGATGGTGAACATCTTGAACACCGAGCCCATCTCGAACACGCCGGCGGTGGCGCGGTTGAGGCGGTCCTTCTCCAGCGCCTGGCTCGGGATGTTCGGATCGACTTCCGGCAGCGAGTGCATCGCCACCACCTCGCCGGTGTCGACATCGAGGATGATGCCGACGGCGGCGATGGCGCGGTAGCGCTCCATGGCGCGGGCGAGTTCGTCGCGCACGACGTGCTGGACGCGCAGGTCGATCGACAGCCGCACCGGCTCGAGGTTGCGCGTCTGCGCGAAGCCGAGCGCATGCAGGTCCGACAGGCCACGCCCGTCGATCGTCCGCTCGACGCCGGCGATGCCCTGGTTGTCGATGTTGACGAGGCCCATGATGTGGCCGGCCACCGCGCCACCCGGATAGAAGCGCTGCTTCTCGACGAGGAAGCCGACGCCCGGCAGGCCGAGGTCGTGGATCGGCCGCTCGAGGCTCGGCGAGAGTTCGCGCTTCAGCCAGACGAAGCCCGCCTTGGAGGCGAGCTTGTGGCGGGTGTCGGCGTTGCCGAGGTCCGGCAGGATGGTGGAGAGGAGCTCCACCGCCTCGTCGGCGTCGACCACCTTGCGCGGCTCGGCGAACAGCGACACCGAGCGGATGTCGGTGGCGAGGATCTCGCCGTTGCGGTCGAGGATGTCGGGGCGCGTCGCCGCCACCGCGTCCTGGGCGGAGCGCCACGCGGCCGAGGGCGGCAGCTCGGACAGGCCGAGATAGACGAGCCGTCCGCCGATCACCATGAACAGCGCGGTGAAGCATACCATGGCGAGGCGGACGCGGCCGCCGCCACCCTCGTCACGGCGCACCGCGGGGACGCGGCGCCGGCGCAGACGCGACCACAGGCTCATCGGTCCACCTCCGGGCTGAACGTCGTCTCGTCGACCTCGTCTCCCACCGGCTCGACCGACGGCACGGCCGTGTCGCCGAGCGGCATCGGCGCGTCGATCGCGGCAGCGGGTGCCGCGGCGGGCTGCGAAGCAATGGCGGGTGCAGCGCTGGCGGGTGCGGTGGCGACCGGCACGGACGGCGCAGCCTCGGCGTCGTGCTCGCCCTCCTTCGGGGCGGGCGGCGGCGGCGGCCACGGCACGTCGTCGATGGTGCCGATCTGCTCGGTCTTCATGACATCGAGGGTCAGCACGTCGGGATGCAGCTCGACGATCTTCTGCAGCCGCGCCGGCTGGTCGAGCATGCTCCACTCGGCGTTGAGCTCGGAGATCTTCTCGCGCTCGGCGTCGATCTTGCGCTTCAGCTTGGCGACGTCGCGGGCCTCCTTCGAGGCCTGGCGCTTCTCTTCAAAGACGACGCCGGCCGCGCCGATCGCGGCGAGCGCCAGCAGGATCGACAGCGAGCGGCTGAGCGACAGGCGGCGGGGTTTCCTGGCTGTCGTCACCACGTCAGCCTCCCAGGCTCGAGATGGACACCGACGGCACGCCGAGGGCGTGCACGTCGATCGGCCGGGCCGGCGCCGCGGTGCGCTCGCCGGTCCTCAGGTGCGCCGAGCGGGCGCGCGGATTGCGGGCGACCTCGGCGTCGCCCGGCGACAGCGCCGCCCGGTACGGCAGGCGGAAGGTCGGCGGCTCGATCGCCTCTTCCGGCAGGTGGCGCGAGCCACCGGCGCGCTCGCGCGAGCGGTCGGCGAAGAAGCGCTTGACGATGCGGTCCTCGAGGCTGTGGAAGGCGACGACGACGAGCCGGCCCCCTTCGACGAGCAGCCGCTCGGCGGCGGCGAGCGCATCAGCCAGCTCGTCGAGCTCGCGGTTGACGGCGATGCGCAGCGCCTGGAACGTCCGCGTCGCCGGGTGGATGGCGTCGCCGGCGCGGCGGACCACCTTCTCGACGACGGCGGCGAGGTCGAGCGTCCGCTCGAACGGCCGCTCCTCGCGGCGCGCGACGATCGCGCGCGAGATCGCCGAGGCCCGCCGCTCGTCGCCATAGAGGCCGATCAGGCGGGTGAGCTGCTTGCCCTCGAGGCCGTTGACGAGATCGGCCGCCGTCGGCCCATGCTGTCCCATGCGCATGTCGAGCGGCCCATCGAAGCGGAAGGAGAAGCCGCGTTCGGCCTCGTCGAGCTGCATCGAGGAGACGCCGACGTCGAGCACGACGCCATCGACGTGGGGGTGTCCCGCCGCCTGGGCGAGGGTGTCGAGATCGGCGAAGCGGCCGTGCACGAGGGTGAGGCGGCCCTCGGAGGCGGCTTCGAGCGCGCGGCCGGCGGCGATCGCAGTGGGGTCGCGGTCGATCGCCACCACGGTGGCGCCCGCGGCGAGGAGGGCGCGCGTGTAGCCGCCCGCCCCGAAGGTGCCGTCGACGATGACCGCCCCCGGCCGGGGGCCGAGCGCCTCGACGACCTCGTCGAGCATCACCGGCAGATGGCGCGGGTCCGCGGCGAGGGCGGGATCGGACGAAAGGGGTGTGTCGGTGGCGCTCACGACGCGGCCCCTCCGGCGGGACCGGCGGTACGGCCCTCCAGCACGGCGAGCGCGCGGCGGTGGGACTCGACGCGGTGAGCGGCGAAGCGGGTGGGCTCCCAGATCTGGAACTTCAGGCCGTGGCCGACGAAGACGACGGTATCGACGATGCCGGCGTGGGCCTTGATCGTCTCCGTCATCGTCACGCGCCCCTCCCCGTCGATCTTCAGAACCTCGCTGGAGCCGAACAGTGCCGTCGCCAGATAGTCGTGCTCGGAGGTGAGCGTCCGCAGGCCCTCGAGGCGCTTCTCGATCTCGCCGAGGAGCCAGTTGCCGCCGGCATCCACCGCCTCGAGATGCGGCGAGGGATAGCAGTACAGGCCCTCGAACCCGTCACGGCTCAGCACGGCGCGGAACGGCGCGGGGATGGAGACCCGCCCCTTCGCGTCGAGCCGCATCGTGAAGTTCGACACGAAGCCGTGCATCGCCCACCCCGTTCGACGGCCACTGGCGCCCCCTCGGGGGTCGCCGGACGCCGTCGGCCGAAAAAACGAAGGCGACGAAACTCCGGTGCCACGCACAGGACGCGCCGCGCCTGCGGTGCCGAAAAATGCGGTCCGGAACCGCTCTCAGCCTGAGCATGGAAGGGCCGGAACCCGTCTCGCTCCGGGATGATTTGGGATATCATGGGCGCCCATGGGCGTCAATGGAATCGAAAGCATGTGGACCGCTTTCGGCGACCCTCACCCTGCCCCTGGAATGGTTGAGGAAGCGTTGCCGAGGGCCGGGTGGCGCGCTCGGTCGGACGGGTCGAATCACCAGCGTGCGCGCACACTTCGGCGCTCCCGTGGCGCAGTCCGCCGCGGGCCAAAGCACGTTCAAAACTGCGTGCGTGGAGGGAAGTGAGGTGCCAGTCGGCCTGTAAGCCGGGTTCTGTAAGGCGGACCGGTGTTACCCGGCCCGCGTGACGGCCATTCCTCTGGGACGTCCGTCGCCGGACGCCTCGCGCGACCTACCCGGACGGCTCGGCCTGGAAGCGGGCCTGGGCAAGCCCGCGCCGTCCCTATTCGGTCTTGCTCCCGGTGGGGTTTGCCGTGCCGTCCCCGTTGCCGGGTCCGCGGTGGGCTCTTACCCCACCCTTTCACCCTTACCGACGGCGAACCGTCGGCGGTTTGCTTTCTGTGGCACTTTCCCTGGGGTCACCCCCGCCGGGCGTTACCCGGCACCGTGCTTCCATGGAGCCCGGACTTTCCTCCCCGGCGGCCTTTCGACCCTTGCCGGAGCGGCCGTCCGGCCGGCTGGCACCTCGCGCTGACGTAGGCGCCGGCGACCGGAATGTCGAGGGCCGTCTCGCCCCCGGGCCGATATCGCCCGAGCGGGCGACCTAGCTGCGCTTCGCGAGCAGGTCGCGGATCTCCTCGAGCAGCACGACGTCGCGCGGCGGCACGGCGGGGGCGGCGGCCTCCTGCTTTTTCTCTTTCTCCGCCAGCCGGCGGATGTTGTTCACGGCCTTCACCACCATGAACAGCGCGAAGGCGACGATCGTGAACTTCACCATGGCGTTGATGAAGTTGCCGACGTTCCACGTCACCGCGCCGGCGTCGCGCGCCGCCTGCAGCGTCGCATAGGGCCCGGGCGGGGTGCCGTCACGCAGCTTGACGAAGAGGTCCGAGAAGTCGACGCCGCCGAGGACGAGACCGATCGGCGGCATGATGATGTCGTCCACCATCGACGAGACGATCGCCGTGAACGCCGCGCCGATGACGATGCCGACGGCCATGTCGAGCATATTGCCCTTGACCGCGAAGTCCCGGAATTCCTTCAGAAAGTTCATCGCCAACTCCTGTCGCGGATGCGGCTCGCGTCCCGCGCGCGCCCGAATCCGCCCGTCGCCGTCACGAGAAGAGCAGATCGCGCACCGTATCGTCGACATGCGCCACGTTGGCGAGCCCTTCCTTCAGCTCCGCCAGCCGGTCCGAGGCGAGCCGCTTCGGGTCGATCATGGCGTCGAGAGGCCGGCCGGCGACGACGTCGGCGAGTTGCTGGTCGAGCACGAACGACAGCATCAGGCCGTGGGCGGCCGCCCAGCGCGCGAGGTCCGCGTCGGCGCCGATGCCGCGCTCGCGCAGCGCCGCGATGCGCTCGGCCGTGCTGCGCGCGTCGAGTTGGTGGCGCACCGCCAGCACGCGGGCAGCGGCCGTCACCGGCATCAGCGCGAACTTCTTGAGGTCGAGCCGGCCGCCGTCGGTCTTCAGCCGGCCGAACATGCCGAGCGGCGAACCGCTGCCGCCACCGCCCGCCTCGGCGAGCAGCTTGAGAAAGTCGGGCCGGCCGGCGGCGGTACCGCGCGCGGCCGCCAGCACGTCGCGGGCGAGCGCCGCCTCGCCGCGCACGCAGCGCAGGTCGAAGAAGATGTCGACCGACATCAGGTCCTCGGGGCGCGAGCGCGTCATCCAGCCGTCGGTGCGGGCGAGCCAGGTGGCGACGCTGCCGCGCCAGGCGGCGTTCTTGGCCATCACCCCGCCCTTGCAGTAGGGGAGCCCCGCGCCGTCGAGGATGTCGGCGACGTGGCCGCCGAAGCGGGCGAACCAGCCGTCCTCCGGCCCGTCCGGGTCACCGTGGGCGAAAACGAGCGCGTTGTCCTGGTCGGCGGCGAGCAGGCTCTCGCCGCGCCCGCCTGACCCCAGCACCAGGAGCGCATAGGGCACCGGCGGCGGCCCCTCCCCCGCCGCTGCCATGCGCGCCTCGGCGAGCGCGCCGGCACGTCCCGTCAGGGCGCCGATCTCGCGGCTGACGACGCCGGCGATCTGCACGGCGGCGACGCCCTCGGCGAGCAGGCTCGCGGCGAGGCCCGGCAGCCGCCGCCACGCGCTGGCGAGCGCCGGCACGTCGTCGGCGGCGCCGATGGCGTCGCCCATCACCGCCGCCTCGTTGGCCCTGAGCCGCAACAGGTCGCGCGCCGTCAGTGCGCCGACGAGCCGCCCCTCCTCGTCGGTGACGGCGAGGTGGCGGATGCGCCGGCCGTTCATGCGGCCGATGGCGCGGTAGAGGAAGGCCTCGGCCGGCACGCTGACGACGGGGCCCACCATGCGCGCCGACACCGGCCCCGCGAGCGCCGCGGCGCCGTCGGCAGCGATCGCCCTCAGCAGATCGCGCTCGGTGAGGATGGCGAGGTCGGCCACCGCCGGCGCCGCCGGGTCGGCGCCGGGCGCATGCAGATAGAGCGAGGACACCTTCCGCTCGGCCATGATCGCCACCGCCGCCGCAAGCGTGATGTCGCTCGAAGCCACGATCGGCGGCGACGACATCACCTCTCGCACGCGGTGCCGGTAGGGGTAGCTGTCGATGCGGGCGAGCGTCTCCTCGCGCTCGCCGGGCGCCGACACCGGCTCCACCCAGCCGGCGCGAACCTGCGCCTCCAGCGCCTCCGGCAGCCGCCGGCAGGCCGTCTCCGCCTCCGCCACCGTGCGGATGCCGATGGCGGCGAGCCGCGGCACCAGCGCCAGCATCACCTCGGCCGTCGTCGTGGCATCACCCAGCGCCGCGTGTCGGCCGGTGACCGCGACGCCGAAATAGCTCGCCACCGTTTCCAGGGAGAAGTCCGGCAGCCGCGGCTCGACGAGTTCAGTGAGGAGGCGCGTGTCGAGACTGCGCGGCGGCGTCCACACCCGGCCGGCGAAGACGTGCTCGCGGCGCAGCATGGCGAGGTCGAAGCCGATCGAGTGGCCGACGATCAGGTGGCCGTCGAGGAAGGCGTCGACCGCCGGCCAGATCTCCGCGAAGCGCGGCGCGCCGACCAGTGCCGCCGCGTCGATGCCGTGCACGGCGGTGGCCGAGGCCGGGATCGCCACCCCCGGGTCGATGCGGGCATGCAGCACCTCGCCCTCGGCGATCCGGCCGCGCGACAGCCTGATCGCGCCGATCTCGAGGATATGGGCCGTCTTGACGTCGAGCCCTGTCGTCTCGGTGTCCAGCACGATCGCGTCCAGCGCGATCAGCGGCATCGCACTCAAGGCGACCATTAAACGCCCCCCGTCAGGCGGCCCGCGCGCCCTCCGCCGCCAGCGCCGCCACCAGCGCCGGCCGGTCGAGCCGTTGCGAGAGGTCGTCGGAGATGCGGCAGAGATTGGCGCAGAGCGTGTTGCGGATCAGTTCGAAGTCGTTCTTGCGCAGCTCCGGATGGATCGGCAGGTTGTCGAAGAACTCGCGCGCATGGTCCTTCGGGATGTCCTTGACGAGCCGCGGCGGCGCCAGCGACGCGCGCTTCAGCCGGTCGGCCACCGCCACCCGCGCCTTCTCCCAGAAGTCGCGCTCGAAGCCCTCCGGCACCGGATAGCGCGCCGTGATCGCCTGCGCCGTGCGGATCAGCCCGGTCACCGCGTCCGGCCCCACCGCCGTGCCGTCGTCGCGCAGCGTCGACAGCACCGCCTCGGAGACGTCGACGAGCCCCATCGGGTAGCCGAGCCAGCGCGAGGCGTCGACGGCCGCGAGGAAGCCCTTCTCCTTGAAGAGCTTCTGCGACATCGTCCCGGAGCGCGCGCGGGAGTACTCGTAGACGCACTTCTGCACCGTGAAGGCTGCCCGCTCGTCGATGAAGTCGGCGAGCGCCGCCACGTCGGCGATCGGCGGCGGCTTGCGGAAGAGACCGGCGACGATCGAGGCCGCCGTCGCCTGCATGTCCTTCAGGATCGTCACATCGCCTCCCCGCGCGCGTTGTCCGGCTGCCGCGCCTGGCCGCACTATCCCACGGGATGCGGCAGGAGCGAAAGCCGGTGACGGCGAACTTGCCCCTTCATGGACAGCCCCGCCCGGTTGTGATGCGATGCCGGCGGAACGGAACCCGATCGGCGGGGCGGAAGGGCGCGGATGCTGCAGGGCTGGGTCGTCGTCGCCTGCGTGGTGGTCTACATCGGACTGCTGTTCGCGGTGGCGAGCTATGGCGACCGCGCCCGCCGCAAGCCGCGGCCGGGCGGGCGGCCGTGGATCTATTCGCTGACGCTCGCCGTCTACTGCACCTCGTGGACGTTCCTCGGCTCCGTCGGCCTCGCCACCCGCGGCGGCCTCGAGTTCCTGACCATCTACATCGGCCCGGCGCTGCTCTTCCTCGTCGGCTTCCCGCTCTTGCGCCGCGTCGTCCGCCTCGCCAAGGCGGAGAAGATCACCTCGATCGCCGACTTCATCGCCGCCCGCTACGGCAAGAGCCAGGCGGTGGCGGCCGTCGTCACCCTGATCGCCGTCGTCGGCGTCATCCCCTACATCGCCCTGCAGCTGAAGGCGGTCTCGATCTCCGTCGAGACGATGATCCAGCACCTCGCCATCGGCCCGCCGACGGGGGCAGCGACCGGCCTCGTCGGCGACGTCGCCCTGTTCGTCGCCTTCGCGATGGCGGTCTTCGCCATCCTGTTCGGCACCCGCCACGCCGACGCCACCGAACACCAGGAAGGCATGATGCTGGCGGTGGCGACGGAATCCGTCGTCAAGCTGATCGCCTTCCTCGTCGTCGGCACCTACGTCACCTTCTCGTTGTTCGGCGGCGCCGGTGCGCTGATCGAGGCGGTACAGGCGCACCCGGAGATCCGCGCCGTCTTCGAGGAGGCGCCGAACGGCGGCACCTGGCTGGTGCTGTCGATGCTGTCCTTCGTCGCCGCCCTGATGCTGCCCCGGCAGTTCCACGTCACGGTGACGGAGAACAACAGCGACGCCGAGCTGAAGCGCGCCATCTGGCTGTTCCCGCTCTACCTGCTCCTCATCAACATCTTCGTCGTGCCGATCGCCGCCGCCGGCATGCTCCGCTTCGGCAGCTCCGCCGACGCCGACACCTTCGTGCTGGCGCTGCCGATGCTCGCCGGCGCCGACGCGGTGACGCTCGCCGCCTTCGCCGGCGCGCTCTCGGCCGCGACCGCCATGGTGATCGTCGAGACCGTGGCGCTGTCGATCATGATCTCCAACGACATCGTCATCCCGCTCATCGTCAGCCGGCGCGGCGGCGACGTCGCCGACATGCGGCGGACACTCCTGACCGTGCGCCGCGCCACCATCGTCGGCCTCGTGCTGCTCGCCTATGCCTACTACCGGGCCGCCGGCGACAGCGCCGCGCTCGCTCAGATCGGGCTCCTGTCGTTCGCGGCGATCGCGCAGTTCGCGCCGGCCTTCTTCGGCGGACTGATCTGGCGGCGGGCGACGGCGCGCGGCGCGATCGCCGGCATGGTCACCGGCTTTGCCGTCTGGTGCTACACGCTCCTGTTGCCGAACTTCGTGGCGAACGGGCTGGTCCCCGCCTCCATCCTCGAGGACGGGCCGTTCGGGATCTGGCTGCTGCGGCCGCAGGCGCTGTTCACGCTCGCCTTCGACCCGTTCATCCACGGCGTCTTCTGGTCGATCGCCGCCAACATCGGCGCGTTCGTGTTCTTCTCGCTGACACGCGCGCCGGAGCCGCTCGAGCGCCTGCAGGCCTCGATCTTCGTGCCGAGCGACCTCGGACCGGCGCCGGCGCTGCGCTTCGGGCGCACCGCCCTCACCGTCGGCGACCTGCAGGCGACCGTCGCCCGCTATCTCGGCGACGAGCGTGCCGAGCGCGCCTTCGCCCGCCACGCGAGCGACCGCGGCGTCGCGCTTTCCCCGCCTCTGCCGGCCGATCCGGCGCTGCTGCGGTTCAGCGAGCAGTTGCTGGCGAGTGCCATCGGCGCCGCCTCCTCGCGCCTCGTGCTGTCGCTCCTCGTCAAGCGCCGCGATCCGGCGACGAAGAGCGCCCACCGCCTGCTCGACGACGCCACCGCCGCCATCCAGCACAACCGCGACCTGCTGCAGACCGCCCTCGACCAGGTCGACGAGGGCATCGCCGTCTTCGATCCCGAGCTGCGCCTGTCCTGCTGGAACCGCCGCTTCCGCTCGCTGCTGGCGCTGCCGGCCGATTTCGGCCTCGTCGGCACGCCACTGCGCACCATCCTCTCCCACGTCGCCGAGAGCGGTGGCCTCGGCCGCGGCGATCCGGACCGGCTGGTGGCCGAGCGCATCTCGCGCCTCTTGTCGTCTGACGGCGAGATCCAGGAGCGCATCGACGGCCGCGTCGTCGAGGCCCGGCCGAGCCCGATGCCGGACGGCGGCCTCGTGCTCACCGTCGCCGACATGACCGGCCGCGTCCGCGCCGCCGAGGCGCTCGAGCAGCGCGTGCGCGAGCGCACCGACGAGCTGTTGCGCCTCAACGAGGAGCTGATCCGCGCCAAGGCGGCCGCCGAGGACGCCAACCTCGGCAAGACCCGCTTCCTCGCCGCTGCCGGCCACGACATCCTGCAGCCGCTGAACGCCGCCCGCCTGTACGTCACCACCCTCGTCGACCGCACCGGCGACGGGCCGCTCCGGCCGATGGTCGAGAACGTCGGCGCCTCGCTCGAATCGGTCGAGGAGATCATCGGCGCCGTCCTCGACATCTCCCGCCTCGACGGCGGCGCGATGAAGCCGGAGCCCTCGGTGTTCTCCGTCGACGAGCTGCTGCAGGGCCTCGCCGTCGAGTTCGCGCCGATCGCCCGCGAGCGCGGCCTCGAGCTCACGGTGCTGCGCTGCAGCCTTGCCGTGCGCACCGACCGCCGGCTGCTGCGCCGGCTGTTGCAGAACCTCATCTCCAATGCGGTGAAATACACGCCCGCCGGCCGCGTGCTGGTCGGCTGCCGGCGCCGCCGCGGCGCCGTGTCGATCGAGGTGCTCGACACCGGCATCGGCATCCCGCTGTCGAAGCAGCGGGCGATCTTCACCGAGTTCCTGCGCCTCGAGCCGGGCATGAAGGCCGCCAAGGGCCTCGGCCTCGGGCTGTCGATCGTCGAGCGCATCGCCCGCGTGCTGGACCTGCCGGTGGTGGTGACCTCGCGGCTCGGCGCCGGCGCGCGCTTTTCCGTGACGCTGCCGATCTCGCGCGAGGCGCCCTCGGCGCGCGACACCGCGCTGCCCGGCGCGATGACGTCCGCCCCGCTCATCCCCCTCGTCGTGCTGTGCATCGACAATGAGCCGTCGATCCTCGACGGCATGGCGGCGCTGTTGTCGGGGTGGGGCTGCCGCGTCGTCACCGCCGGCTCGCTCGCCACCGCCGAGCGCTCCCTCGACGACGGGGCGCCCATCCCGGACGTCGCGATCGTCGACTACCACCTCGACGAGGGCGATGGCCTCGAAGCCGTCGCCGCCCTGCGCCGGCGCCTTGGCGCCGCGCTGCCGGCGATCCTCGTCACCGCCGACCGCACGCCGGCGATGCGCACGGCCGCCGCGGCCACGGGGGTGACGGTGCTGAACAAGCCGCTGAAGCCGGCGATGCTGCGCGCGCTGCTCGCCCGCCTCGGCGCCGATCGGGCGGCGGCCGAGTAGCACGCCCTTCGACGGCGCTCAGTCGGCGCGGGCCTCAGCTGGCGAAGGCGGTCTGGCCGTTGGTCAGGCGGGCTGCGGCGATCACCGCCTGGGTGCGGCTCTCCACCCCGAGCTTCTGCAGGATCGCCGAGACGTGCGCCTTGACGGTCGCTTCCGAGACGGTGAGCTCGTAGGCGATCTGCTTGTTGAGCAGCCCCTCGCTCAGCATCATCAGCACGCGCACCTGCTGCGGCGTCAGCGTGGCGAGCCGTCGCGCCACCGCGGCCGCCTCGTCATCCGCGATGGCGTCGAGCCGCGCGTCGGGCGGCGTCCAGACGTCACCGGCGAGCACCGTCGTCACCGCCGTGCGGATCGCCTCGACGCCCAGCGACTTCGGAATGAAGCCGGACGCGCCGAACTCGATGGTACGCCGCATCGCCGACGGGTCCTCGGTGGCGGACACCACCACCACCGGCACCGTCGGGAACTGCGCCCGCAGGAGCAGCAGACCCGAGAAGCCGCGGACGCCGGGCATCGCGAGGTCGAGCAGTACGAGGTCGACGTCGTCGAGGCGCGTCAAGAGCGCCGTCACCTCGTCGAGCGTCCCCGCCTCGTCGATGACGACGGCCGGGAACGAGCCCTCGAGCACCTGCCGGAGGGCGCCGCGGAACAGCGGGTGGTCGTCCACGATCAGGAAGCGATGGCGGGTCGTCACGGCAGCCTGTGGTTCATGCGCGTCGAGAGCCCATCCGCGATGCGACCGCACCGGCGCAACCGCTGCGCCAGTATCGGGCGATGGGGCGCACCCTGCAAGTCGCGAGCCTCATTGAAATCCGGGGAGTCCTGGCCGGCAGCTCCGGGCCGGACCGATCGTGGGCCGCTCATCAGCCGGCCCGCCGCTTCATCAGCAGCGCCGCGCCCTCGACGGGCGTGCCGCCGTCGAGCCGCAGTGCCACCGCGACGCTGCGCAGCCGGTCGAACCCGGCCCGGCGCGCCGCCTCGACGACCCCCGACGGACGATGCGCGTAGCGCAGCGACGGCCGCAGCAACCAGTCTTCGCCCGCATCCTCCGCGAGCGTCTCGATGGTGAAGGCGAACAGGCCCCCCGGCGCGAGGCTCCTGGCGACCGCACCGAGCACCGGCGCGAGGTCGCCGAGATAGCACAGGACGTCGGCGGCGAGCGCCAGCTCGTAGCGCCCCGGCCGGGCGGCGAGCACCGTCCCGACGTCGCCGACCGTGAGATCGTCATAGAGACCCTTTGCGGCCGCCTGCTCCAGCATCGCCGCCGACAGGTCGATACCGTCGAGCCGGCCGACCGAGGTGCGCACTGCCGCCCCCATCAGCCCGGTGCCGCAGCCGAGGTCGACGGCATCCGCGAAGGTCCGGCCCGTCTCCGCCACCAGCGCAGCGAGCGCCGGCGGCGCCGCATAGCCGAGCCGATCGACCAGCGCCGCCTCGAAATCCGGCGCGTACTGGTCGAACAGCGCCGCCACATAGGCCGGCGGCGGCACGGCTGGTACTTCGGCGGCGCCGAGCAGTCCGAGATGCAGCCGCGCGCCGAGCACGTCGGCGGGCTCGAGCGCGAGCACGCGCCGCCAGGCGGAGGCTGCCCCGTCGGTGTCGCTGGCGGCGGCCCGGGCGCGCGCCAGCCCGGCGTGGCCGTCCGGCCAGTCGGGGGCGATCTCCAGCGCCTGCTCGAACAGCTCGGCCGCGACCACCGCATCGCCATCGGCGAGGAGGCCCTCGCCATAGAGGAAGCGGCGGTCGGCGATCAGGTCGCCGGAGGAGCGCTGCACCGCCGTCACCGCGCGCCTCCCGCCGCCGACTGCGCGCGATCAGGGCCCCGGACGTGCGAAGGGCGCCGCATCGCTGCGGCGCCCTTCGGATCGGGCCTCGCTGGGACCGGGTCGCTCAGTGTGCGACCCCGTCCCACAGCTTGCGCTTGGTGAAGTAGAGAGCGCCGGCGAACACCACCATGAACAGCATCGCCTTGAAACCGAGCTGCTTGCGCTCGTCGAGCTTCGGCTCCGCCGTCCACATCATGAAGGCGGCGACGTCGCGCGAGTACTGGTCGACCGTCTGCGGCGCGCCGTCGTTGTACTCGACCTGGTCGTCCGACAGCGGGTTCGGCATCGCCAGCAGGTTTCCGGCGATGAAGTGCGTGTTGTAGTACATCCCCGGCGGCACCTCGACGCCCTCCGGCGGCTCTTCCTGGTAGCCCATCAGCAGCGCGTAGATGTAGTCCGGGCCGGCTTCCTGGTACTGCGTGAAGATGTCGAACACGAACCACGGGAAGCCGCGATGGACGGCGCGGGCCTTCGCCATCAGCGACAGGTCCGGCGGATAGGCGCCGCCCTGGGCGGCGCGCGCCGCCTCCTCGTTCGGATAGGGCGAGGGGAAGCGGTCGGACAGCCGGGCCGGCCGCTCGAACATCTCGCCGTCGGCGTTCGGGCCGTCGATCACCGTGTACTCGCTGGCGATCTGGCGGGCTGCCGCCTCGGAGAACAGCGGTCCACCGGGCTCGTAGAGATTGCGGAAGGCGACGAGGTTGATGCCGTGGCAGGCCGAGCAGACCTCCCGGTAGACCTTGAAGCCGCGCTGCAGCTGGGCCGGATCGTAGCTGCCGAACGGGCCGGCGAAGCTCCAGGACTGCTTGGTGATGTGCGGGGCCTCGCCGGCGGCCATCGCGGCGCCGGCGCCGGTCGCCAGCATCGCGGCGGCGACGATCGCCGTGCGGATGCCGGCGACGAGGCCGCGCTTCGTCTCGGTCGTGCGCTTCGTCATGACGTCTCGTCCTCGCGCGAACTGCTCGACCACGGCCTCAACCCCTGTGCTCGGGCGCAGCGGCCGCCGCTGCCGGACGGCCGGCACCCCCGCTCTTCTTCAACACTGCCTCGGAGATCGAAGCCGGCAGCGGCTTCGGCGTCTCGATCATGCCGAGCACCGGCAGGATCACCAGGAAGTGCAGGAAGTAGTAGGCGGTGAAGATGCGCGACAGGATCACGTAGATGCCCTCGGCCGGCATCGCCCCGAGCCAGCCGAGCATCACGCAGACGAAGCCGAACACCCAGAAGAACTGCTTGTAGAGCGGCCGGAAGGTGGCCGAGCGGACCTTCGACGTGTCGAGCCAGGGCAGGATGAAGAGCACCGCGATGGCACCGAACATCGCCAGCACGCCGCCGAGCTTGGACGGGATGGCGCGCAGGATGGCGTAGAAGGGCAGGAAGTACCACTCGGGCACGATGTGCGCCGGCGTCACCATCGGGTTCGCCTGGATGTAGTTATCCGGGTGGCCCAGATAGTTCGGCGCCCAGAACAGGAACCAGCCGAAGAAGATGAAGAAGCAGACCAGCGCGAAGGCATCCTTCATCGTGTAGTACGGATGGAAGGACAGCGTATCCTGCTTCGTCTTGACGGAGATGCCGGTCGGGTTGTTGTTGCCGGCGACGTGCAGCGCCCAGATGTGCAGGAACACCACGCCGGCGATCATGAACGGCAGGAGGTAGTGCAGGGCGAAGAAGCGGTTCAGCGTGGCGTTGTCGACGGAGAAGCCGCCCCACAGCCAGGTCACGATCGGCTCGCCGACGAACGGGAAGGCCGAGAACAGGTTGGTGATGACGGTGGCGCCCCAGAACGACATCTGGCCCCACGGCAGCACGTAGCCCATGAAGGCCGTGGCCATCATCAGCAGGAAGATGATGACGCCGAGGATCCACAGCACCTCGCGCGGCTCCTTGTAGGAGCCGTAATACATGCCGCGGAAGATGTGGATGTACACGGCGATGAAGAACATCGACGCGCCGTTCGAGTGCATGTAGCGCAGCAGCCAGCCATAGTTCACGTCGCGCATGATGTGCTCGACGGAGGCGAAGGCCAGCGAAGCGTGCGGGGTGTAGTGCATCACCAGCACGACGCCGGTGATGATCTGCACCACCAGCATGACGGTGAGAATGCCGCCGAACGTCCAGAAATAGTTGAGATTCTTCGGCGATGGGAAATCCACCGCCTGGGCGTGCACCATGCTGATGATGGGCAGGCGCGCCTCGAGCCACTTCTCGAAGCGGGAATTCGGCTGATAGCTCGAAGGACCGGACATGTGTGCGCTTCCCTGAACTGTTTTCTCAGCCGACCCGGATGACGGTGTCGGAGGTGAACGCGTACGGCGGAATGTGCAGGTTCTCCGGCGCCGGGCCGCGGCGGATGCGGCCGGCGGTGTCGTAGTGCGAACCGTGGCAGGGGCAGAACCAGCCGCCGAAATCGCCCGCCTGGCCGAGCGGCACGCAGCCGAGGTGGGTGCAGACGCCGATCATCACCAGCCAGGGCTCCTTGCCCTCGGCGGCGCGGTTCGGGTCGGTCGCCGGGGCCTCGGCCTCGAGGTTGGCGTTGCGGGCGAGCGGGTCGGGCAGGTCGCCCATGGCGACGGCCTCGGCCTCCTCGATCTCCTTGGCCGTGCGATGGCGCACGAACACCGGCTTGCCGCGCCACTTCACCGTGATCGACTGGCCTTCCTCGACGGCCGAGATGTCGACCTCGGTGGAGGCGAGCGCGAGCGCGGTGGCGTCGGGGTTCATCTGGTCGATGAACGGCCAGATCACCGAGCCGGCGCCGACGGCGGCGAGCGCCGCTGTCGCGATGTAGAGAAAGTCCCGCCGGGTCGGTTCGGGGTGTTCCATGGTCGCCAAAGCCGGCTCCTGTCGATACCGCGAAAGCGGACTGTGCGCGAGCGACGGGCGACGCCCCGATCGGCTGGCCGGCGGTCGTGCGCGGCGGATCAGGCCACGCTGAAGACACCGGCGGTCGCCGGCTCTGCACGGCTTCCCTCGTTGCGCGTTTAGTTGCATCGCCGCTGGAACTTGTCCAGCCTCGCGGCCGCGCGCCGGACCGAATGTCGCAAGTCCCTGTCGTCGCTGGCGCAAGGCCCGGAAGACGGCATCCCGCCGGTATCGGAGATGAGCGTGCGGATCGCCCTCTATCAACCCGACATCCCGCAGAACACCGGAACGATCCTGCGCCTCGCGGCCTGCTTCGGCGTCGCGGTCGACGTCATCGGGCCGACCGGCTTCGACCTCTCCGACCGGGCGCTCCGGCGCGCCGGCCTCGACTATGCCGAGCACGCCGCCCTCGCCCGCCACGTTTCGTGGGAGGCATTCCTCGCCGGGCGCGGCGGAGCGGCGGGCGGCGGCCGCCTCGTGCTGTTCACCACGGCGGCCGAGACGCGCCACTGCGACTTCGCCTTCGCCGCCGACGACGTGCTGCTGTTCGGCCGCGAATCGGCCGGCGCCCCGCCGGCCGTGCATGCGGCGGCGGACGCGCGCGTGCGCATTCCGCTGCGCCCCGGCCGAAGGTCCCTCAACCTCGCCGTCGCCTGCGGCATCGCCGTCGCAGAGGCGCTGCGTCAGACCGGCGGCTTCGAGGCCGGCGGATCCGCGGCAGACGGATCCGAGGACGGCCGATCGGGAGCCGCTGCATCCGAGGACAGCGCGGCCGCAGGCGACCAGTCGGGAGGCGCCCCGACCACCGCCTGAACCGCTGGCGTCTCGGCAGCCTCGCGCAGCACCCACTCGCGGAACGCCGCCACCCGCGGCGCCCGCCGGCGCGCCGGCGGATAGACGAGGTAGTAGGCGCTGCCGGGCGCATGGAGGAGCGGGAAGGGCTGCACCAGCGCGCCGCGGGCGAGCTCGTCGGCGAAGAACTCCGGCGACAGGATCGCCACCCCCTGGTCCGACAGCGCCGCCCGCGCGGCGAGCGTCTGCGATTCGACCCAGAGGCCCCGGCGCGCCGCCAGCGCCGGGGCCTCGACCCCCGCCGCCGCGAACCACTGCCCCCACCAGGGATCGACGGGATCGATCAGCGGCAGGTCCAGCAGGTCCGCCGGCGTGCGCAGCGGCCGGCTCGCCGCGAGGAGCTCCGCCGACAGGATCGGCGTGAAGGCGACATCCATGATGCGGTGACGCGCGAGCCCGGGCCAGTCGCCCTGCCCCATGCGGATCGCCACGTCGACGTCGCGCCGGGCGAAGTCGACGAGCTCGGGCGACACCTCAAGCCGCACCGCGATCTCCGGGTGGGCGCGCCCGAAGCCCCCGAGCCTCGGCAGCAGCCAGTGGGCGGCGAAGCTGTTGACGACGGAGAGCGTCAGGGTACCGCCGCGCTCGCCGCCGATCGCCGCGAACGCTTCGCGCAGGTCGGCGAAGGCGCTCGTCACCGCCGGCTCGAGCCGCCGCCCCGCCTCCGACAGGCTCACCCCGCGCGGGCCGCGCAGGAACAACGGCACGCCGAGCCGCTCCTCCAGCACCTTGATCTGGTAGCTCACCGCGGCCTGCGTCATCGCGAGCTCGTCGGCCGCCCGCGTGAACGACAGATGGCGCGCCGCCGCCTCGAAGCAGCGCACGGCGGCGAGTGGCGGCAGCGGTGGCAGCGCCGTCGGCAGAGGGCCTTTAGCCATAAGCTGACCTTGTATGCCCTGATCGAGCTTTCGTTGGTTTGCCGCCGCAGACGCCGGCATCCTCGCAGCCTAGACATTGATAGCGCTGAGGCAAGCCGATGTCCCCGATCCTCGCCGCCGTGCTCGCCCTGATCGCCCCGCATCGCCGGGAGCCCGAGTCCGCGAGCCGCCCCACCCGCCTCGATCCCGACCGCCTGTCGCCCCACCTCCGCCGCGACCTCGGCCTCGCCGACGGCCGGGACCGCCCGGACCTTGGTGAGCGGAGAGGTTTTTGAGGGGCGTGGGCCTGGCCCCTGACGCACGGCAGGACGCGTCCCTCCCCTGCCAGGGGGAGGGACAGGCGACCGCAGGTCGCCAGGGTGGGGCCCGTCAATCCGAAGTGCGGCGCCGGCGAAGTCGAGACCCTGATTCACGGGCCCCACCCTGACCGCTGCGCGGTCTGTCCCTCCCCCTGGCAGGGGAGGGACGAGGCGGCCGCCGTCCCGCCCACCCTACTGCCTGCCTCACCCCGCCCTTGCCCTCCCCCACCCCAACCGCGACACTGGCGGCCCCGCAACCGCTCGGATCGCCATGCTCGCCGCTCTTCGCACCGCCTTGCTCCTTCTCGCCGTCGCCCTCCCGGCCGTCGCGACGCCCGCCCTCGCCCAGTCGAAGGCGGCCGCCGAGGCCGCCTTCCGCGACTGGCAGCAGGCGACGGTCTGGCCGCTGGCGCGCCAGAAAGGCGTCTCCGAGGCGACCTTCCGGGCGGCCTTCGCCGGCGTCACCCTCGACTGGACGCTGCCCGACCTCGTGCCGCCCGGCACCACGCCGAAGCCACCGCAGGTGCAGTGGCAGGCGGAGTTCCAGAGCCCCGGTCGCTATCTCTCCGAGGACAAGATCGCCCCGCTCGTGAAGGGTGGCCGCGCGCTCGTGCGGGAGTGGGGCAAGACGCTCGCGGCGATCGAGAGCCGCTACGGCGTGCCGAAGGAGATCGTCGTCGCCATCTGGGGCCGCGAATCGGCCTATGGCCGCGCCGCGATCCCGAAGAACGCCGTCCAGACGCTCGCCACCAAGGGCTTCATGGCGACGCGGCGCGACATGTTCCTGCCGGAACTCGTCGCGGCGCTGGAAATCCTCGAGGGCGACCACATCCCGCTCGCCGAGATGAAGAGCTCGGTCGCCGGCGCCCTCGGCCAGCCGCAGTTCCTGCCCTCGAAGTACCTCGCCTATGCCGTCGACTTCGACGGCGACGGCCGCCGTGACATCTGGCGCTCGGTGCCCGACACGCTCGCCTCGATCGCCAACTACCTGAAGGCGCACGGCTGGCGGTCGGGCGAGGCGTGGGGCGTCGAGGCGGTGGTGCCTGCGGCCGTCACCTGCGCGCTGGAAGGCCCCGAGCAGGGCCATCCGCTGTCGGCCTGGACGAAGGCGGGCGTCACGCGGGTGGATGGCGCAGCACCCCCCGGCAAGGCCGGCGACACCCGCTTCCTGATGATGCCGGCCGGCCGGCTCGGCCCAGCCTTCCTCGTCTCGCAGAACTTCTACGTCCTGAAGACCTACAACGAGTCCGACCTCTACGCCCTGTTCGTCGGCCACCTCGCCGACCGGCTCGCCGCAGACGGCCGCATCCGCGGCGCCTGGGGCACCAAGGCCGGCTTCAGCCGCGGCGACGTGCGGGCGATGCAGCAGCGCCTCGAAAAGCTCGGCTACGACGTCGGCGGTGCCGACGGCCTCGTCGGCTTCAAGACCCGCACCGCGATCGGCGCCTGGCAGGCGAAGAACGGCCAGACCGCCACCTGCTTCCCCGACACCGGCCTGATCAAGACGATCCGCTGATCCGCCACGGATCCGTAGGCGCCGGCCTTTTCCGTCGGAGCCGCCTCAGCGGCACGCCGCGGTGTCGGCGCCGGCCGACTCGAGCACGGCGAGGACGGCGTCAACGACGGTCTCCGGCTGGTCATCCTGCACGGCGTGGCCGCTGCCCTCCGCGATCACCAGCCGCTCCTGTGGCGACAGCGCCGCCGTCCGCCGCTGCACGTCCTGCCAAAGCCTCTCCCGCTCCGGCGTGTCGGCATGGTCGGTCGCCGCGATCACCACGAGCGGCACGTCCGGGAACGGCGGTCCGGCGAGCATCGCCGCCTGGCTCGGCGCGACGCCGGCCTCCTCCGCCGCTTCGGCGGTGCCCGGCACCGGCGGGATGGTGGAGACGAAGACGCCCGGCGGCTCGAGCGGGCTCGCGCCGTCAACCAGCACCGCGCCGGCCGTCTCCGTCGGGTGGGCTCGCGCGAATGCCTGCACATACAGGGCCCCGAGCGAGTGGCCGACCAGCACGAAGGGCGGCGCCAGCCGCAGGGCCGAGAGCAGCGCGGCAAGGTCGCCGGCCGCGGCCTCCGCCATCACCGGCGCCACCGGCACGGGCCGGCTGTCCCCGATGCCGGGCCGGTCGTAGCGCAGCACGCGGCTGCAGGGGACGAGCCGTGGCACCACCGCCGCCCAGTCGGCACGACCCTCGCCGAGCCCGGAGACGAGCACGACGACCGGCGCGCCGGCCGCGCCCTCGAGCGTCACCGCGATCTCCGCCACGCCGCCGACAGAGGGCGCCGCGATGCGCACCGTCTCGGCGGCGACCGCGATCCCGCTCGCGAGCCCGGCGGACAGCACGGCCGCCGTAAAGCCGACGCGACACCGCGAGGGCCGTGCCGCCGCCAAGGCCTCAGGCACCGAAGCCGGCGCGCTTCAGGCGCACGATCGCGAGGTCGAGGGCGGAGAGGAAGGCGGAGCGGTCGCGCGGGGCGAACGGCTTCGGCCCGCCCGTCACCTCGCCAGCGGAACGCAGGTCGTCCAGCAGGTTGCGCGTGGCGAGCGCCATGCCGATCGAGGCCTCGGTGAAGGCGCGGCCCGTCGGCGAGATCACCGATGCGCCGGCCTTCACGCAGCGGTCGGCGAGCGGCACGTCGGCGGTGACGACGACGTCACCCTTCCCCGCCCGCTCGGCGATCCAGTCGTCGGCCACGTCCGGGCCGCCGCCGACGTGGACGCGGGTGATCCAGTCCTCCCGCGGCACCGCGATCGGCTGGTTCGCCACCACAAAGACCGGCAGCCGGTGGCGCTCGGCGACACGGTAGATCTCCGCCTTCACCGGACAGGCGTCCGCGTCGACATAGATCGTGATCGGGCGGGCGGGGGCGGGTTCGTCGGGCATGCGGCCATGCCGATGCCAGAGGGGCGGCGCGGATGCAAGCAGTGCCCGGTCCGCCGCGCCGGGGCGGCGGGCGGAACCCGGGGCGGCCGCGCGACGTTCGGTGCCCGGTGCGTCGCGCTCCCGGCAAGGGCCGATCCGGGCACGCGGTGACAACGGGGACATATCCGATGCGCGAAGACTTCCTCGCCGGCGCGGCAACCGCCGGCGCTCCCGACGTGGCTCACTCTCTCGAAACCCACGACGATGTCCGCCTGCTGCGCTCGGGCACGCCACCGTGGGCGATCGATCGCTTCCCGCTGCCGCACGAACCGCTTTCGGAGGATTGTCGCGTCGACGTCGTGGTCGTCGGCGCCGGCATTACCGGCTCGCTCGTCGCCGAGGCGGTGACGGCCACCGGCGCCTCGGTCATGGTGATCGACCGCGCCCTGCCCGGCCGCGGCAGCACCGCCGCGAGCACCGCGATGCTGCAGTGGGAGATCGACACCTCGCTCGTCGAGCTCGCCGGCCTCTATGGCTACGAGCGCGCAGCGCGCATCTACCGGCGCAGCCACGAGGCGGCCAGCGACCTCGGCCGGCTGGCCGCGGCGCTGCGCATAGACTGCGGCTTCGTCCCGCGCGCCACGCTCTACGTGGGCGGCGACGACGTCGGGTACGATGCTCTCGCCGAGGAACACGCGCTGCGGGAACGCGCCGGACTGCCCGGCGCCCTGCTCGATGCCGCGACGCTCGAGGAGCGCTTCGGCATTCGCCGCCCCGCCGCGCTGGTGTCGCCCGGCTCCGCCGAGGCCGACCCGGTGCGGCTGTCGCTGGGCGTGCTGCGCACCGCGCTGGAGCGTGGCGCCCGGCTCGTCGAGGATGACGTCGTCGCCTATGACAGCACGGCGGGCGCCGTCCACCTGGCGCTCGCGAGCGGTCGCCACGTCGAGGCTGGCCACGTCGTGCTGGCGACCGGCTACGCGATGCCCTCGTTCGTGCCGAGCGACCTGCACAAGGTCGTGTCGAGCTGGTGCATCGCCACCGCGCCGCAGCGCGAGGAGGACCTCTGGCCCGGCCGCTGCCTGATCTGGGAGGCCTCCGAGCCCTACCTCTACGTCCGCACCACCGGCGACGGCCGCATCATCGCCGGCGGCGAGGACGCCAGGACGGCAGACGCCGCCGAGCGCGAACGGCTGATGGCGGAGAAGATCGAGCGCATCGTCAAGAAGCTGCGGACGCTCTGGCCGCACGGCCACGGCCGCGTCTCGCACGCCTGGTCGGCCGAGTTCGGCGAGACCACCGACGGCCTGCCGCTGATCGGCGCCGTGCCCGGCCAGCCGCGCCTGCTCGCCGCCTACGGTTACGGCGGCAACGGCATCACCTACAGCTACATGGCCTCCCGCATGCTGGCCGCCGAGATCGCCGGCGAGCGTCGCGAGTGGTTCGACGATTTCGCGCTCGACCGAGACGGCCCGAAGGGATGACAGTCCCCGCGCCGGCGCGGGTCGGAGTTTCGGCAGGTCGTAGAAGTCGAAGTCGCGGTGGCGCCGCCGTCGGCTCCAGCCGGTCGCGGGCGCGATCGTCGCGGACGAGGGCATAGCCTGGTTCACGGCGCAGGGGACACAGGGACGGCAGGCCGCGCGGCGGCGCAGCGACGGTCTGTCGGAGCCTTTCGCCGCGTCTCCGACCCTCACCCTTCGCGGGTGAAGATCTTCTCGCCCTGCTCGTCGATGATCTGGCGGCCTTTCGCCAGCGCCACGTCGGCGGCGGCGTCGATCGAGCCGAAGCGGTCGGCGCGGATGAAGCGGTGCTCGCGCTCCACCCCGTCGACCACCTTCACGATGGCGCCGGCCGTCTGGTACTGGCCGCCCTCCTGGAAGGGCGCGGCGCGCACGGTGAAGCCCTTGTGCTCGATCTCCTTGACGGCCTTGGCGGCCGCCGGCTCGCCGGCGCTCTCGCTCTTAGCCCCGAGCCCGAACAGGGATTTCAGGAAGGACATCGTCGCTCCGCTAAAGCTGTGGCGCCGCCCGCTCGAGGCGGGCAGGCGCTCAGTTGTCGAGGAAGCTGCGCAGCTTGCGCGAGCGGCTCGGGTGCTTGAGCTTCCTGAGCGCCTTCGCCTCGATCTGGCGGATGCGCTCGCGCGTCACCGAGAACTGCTGGCCGACCTCTTCGAGCGTGTGGTCGGTGTTCATGCCGATGCCGAAGCGCATGCGCAGCACGCGCTCCTCGCGCGGGGTGAGCGAGGCGAGCACCCGCGTCGTCGTCTCGCGCAGGTTCGACTGGATCGCCGCGTCGATCGGCAGGATCGCGTTCTTGTCCTCGATGAAGTCGCCGAGGTGCGAATCCTCCTCGTCGCCGATCGGCGTCTCGAGGCTGATCGGCTCCTTGGCGATCTTCAGGACCTTGCGCACCTTCTCGAGCGGCATCGCGAGCTTCTCGGCCAGCTCCTCCGGCGTCGGCTCGCGGCCGATCTCGTGCAGCATCTGGCGCGAGGTGCGGACGATCTTGTTGATCGTCTCGATCATGTGCACCGGGATGCGGATGGTGCGGGCCTGGTCGGCGATCGAGCGGGTGATCGCCTGCCGGATCCACCACGTCGCATAGGTCGAGAACTTGTAGCCGCGACGGTACTCGAACTTGTCCACGGCCTTCATCAGGCCGATGTTGCCCTCCTGGATGAGGTCCAGGAACTGCAGGCCGCGGTTCGTGTACTTCTTGGCGATGGAGATGACGAGGCGGAGGTTCGCCTCCACCATCTCCTTCTTCGCCTGCCGGGCCTCGCGCTCGCCCTTCTGCACCATGTGGACGATGCGGCGGAACTCGATGATCTCGAGGCCGGTCTCGGTCGCCTGGCTCTGGATCTCCTGGCGCAGCTCGCGGATGCGGTTCGCCTCGCGGGAGACGAACTCGCGCCAGCCGCGGGCGGACAGGTTCGCCACCCGCCGCGTCCAGTTCGGATCGAGCTCCGAGCCCTGGTACTCGCGCAGGAAGCTGTCGCGCGACACGCCGTAGGATTCGGCGAGGCGCAAGAGCCGGCCCTCGTGCCCCATCAGCCGCCGGTTGATGTCGTAGAGCTGCTCGACCAGCGCGTCGATCCGGTGCTGGTTGAGCGATAGCTCCTTCAGCTCGGCGACGATGTCGTCGCGGAACTTCTTGAAGCGCCGCTCCTGGCTCGGCGATAAGAGCTTGCTCTGCAGGCGCTGCTCGACGTTCTGGTCCTGCAGGCGCCGCAGCTTCTTGTAGTTCTCGGCGATGACGTCGAAGGTGGCGAGCACCTTCGGCTTCAGCTCCGTCTCCATCGCCGCGAGCGACACGTTCGACTCGTAGTCGTCCTCGCCGTCGTCGCTGTCCTCGGGCGTCGGCACCGGCGCCTCGCCGTCCTCGCCCTCCGCCTCGCCGTCGGCCTTCGGCTCGACGTCCGGGCCGGCATAGGAGGCCTCGAGGTCGATGATGTCGCGGAGGAGGATCTTCCCTTCGATCAGCTCGTCGCGCCAGATGATGATCGCCTGGAAGGTCAGCGGGCTCTCGCACAGCCCGGCGATCATCGCCTCGCGGCCGGCCTCGATCCGCTTGGCGATGGCGATCTCGCCCTCGCGCGACAACAGCTCGACCGAGCCCATCTCACGCAGGTACATGCGGACCGGGTCGTCGGTGCGCTCGGAGGGCTCGCGGGTGGTCGTCGCGCGCACCACCGCGGTCGGCTGCGCTTCGACGAGCTCGCCGCCCTCTTCCTCGGCGCCGCCGGCGTCCGCCTGCTCGGCCTCCTCGGCCTCCTCGGCGTCGATGACGTTGATGCCCATGTCGTTGAGCATCGCCATCGTGTCCTCGATCTGCTCGGAGGTGACCTCCTCGGAGGGGAGCACCTCGTTCAGCTCGTCATAGGTCACGTAGCCGCGCTTCTTGGCGGCCTTGATCATCCGCTTGACGGCGGCGTCCGAAAGATCGAGCAGCGGCCCGTCAGACGTCTCGGCTGCGGGCTCCGGGGCTTCCTCGGTTTCGGTCGCCTTGGCTGCCATGTTCTGCTCCAGGTCGTCTTTGTCGTTTCAATGCGTCACGGCGGTCCGGGGCGACCGGTCCCGTCGGCGGCCGCTTTGACCCGGCCGCACCAGCCTCGCGCCATTCTCCCGACCTACAGGTAGGGTGCCACGCCCTTCCCCGCCATGCGGGGCCGGCCGTCCCAGTGGGGGGCTGGCCGGAAAAACGGGTCGCGGCGACGCAGGATCGCCAAACAATAAATGCGCCGAGGCGTTACCGCCCCGTCGCGCCTCGATCTCCCGCTCCGCCCCCGCACGCCGCCGGCGATTGAAGCCCGGGCCTTCGCGGCCTCTTGCGAACCAGGCCGAAACCTGTCTCGGGCCACGGTCGGCCGGGTCGCTTAGATAGCGTCTCGCCGCAAAACTGCAAGCTGTTCCAGAATGTCGCCGCGCGAGACGGGTCGGAGCGACCCGTCAGCCGGTGTTGCGCAGCCCGGCGGCGATGCCATTGATCGAGATCAGGATGCCGCGCTGCGCCTTCTCGTCGACCTGGCCCGCCCGCCAGCGCCGCAGCAGTTCCACCTGCAGATGGTTGAGCGGCGCGATGTAGGCGGAGCGGTGGGCGATCGAGCGGGCGAGCGTCGGGTTGTCGGCGAGGCGCTCGCTGGTGCCGGTGATGGCGTCGAGCGCCTTCACGGTGCGGTCGAACTCCGCCTCGATCGCCGCGAAGATGCGCTCCGCCAGCGCCTTGTCGGCGACAAGGTCGGCATAGCGGCGGGCGACGCCGAGGTCCGCCTTCGCCAGCACCATGTCCATGTTGGACAGCAACGCCTGGAAGAACGGCCACGAGGCCCCCATCCGCTTCAGGAGCAGGAGCCGCTCCGCCGGGTCGCCGGCGAGGAAGCCTTCGACGGCCGAGCCGAAGCCGTACCAGCCGGGCAGCGCCACCCGGCTCTGGCCCCACGAGAAGCTCCACGGAATGGCGCGCAGGTCCTCGATGCGGCGGTTCGCCTTCCGCGAGGCGGGGCGGGAGCCGATGTTGAGCTCGGCGATCTCGGCGATCGGCGTCGCCGCGAAGAAATAGTCGGTGAAGCCCTCCGTCTCGTAGACGAGGCCGCGATAGGCCCGCATCGACAGCTCCGACAGCGCCGCCGCCGCCTGCAGGAACTCCGGCGGCGCCGCCTCGCCGGGGGCGAGCAGCGTCGCCTCGAGCGTCGCCGCCGTCAGCGTCTCGAGATGGCGCCGGCCGATCTCGGGGTTGGCGTACTTGGCGTTGATCACCTCGCCCTGCTCGGTCAGGCGGATCTGGCCCTTCACGGTGCCCGGCGGCTGCGCCAGGATCGCCTGGTAGCTCGGCCCGCCGCCGCGCCCGACGGCGCCGCCGCGGCCGTGGAACAGGCGCAGCGTCAGTCCGGGCTTGGCGTCGAACAGGCGGGCGAGCGCGGTCGAGCCGCGGTAGAGCTCCCAGTTCGAGGTGAAGTAGCCGCCGTCCTTGTTGCTGTCGGAGTAGCCGAGCATGATGTCCTGCTCGGCGCCGGAGTTGCGCACCAGCGTCTCGATGCCCGGCAGGTCGTAGAAGGCGCGCATGATCGGCTCGGCGGCGCGCAGGTCCTCGATCGTCTCGAACAGCGGCACCACGATCAGGTCCACCGTGGCGAGCGAGGCGTCGGCCGGCGCGAGCGTGCGCGCCATCAGCCCGCACTCCTTCTGCAGCAGCAGCACCTCGAGCAGGTCGCTGACGCTCTCGGTGTGGCTGATGATGTAGTGGCGGATCGCCTCGCGGCCGAACTCGCGCCGCAGCGTCCGCGCCGCCTCGAAGATCGCGAGTTCGCCGACCGCGAGCTCCGAATACTCGGCGCCGCGCACGCGCAGCGGCCGCGGGTCCTGCAGCAGCCGCAACAGCAGTCCCCGCTTGTCCTCCTCGACAAGCGCCGAATAGTCCGGCTCGAGGCGCGCGACCGACAGCAGCTCGGCGATCACCGCCTCGTGCTTGTCGGAGCTCTGGCGGATGTCGGTGGTGGCGAGGTGGAAGCCGAACACCTCGACGGCGCGGATGAGCGGCGCGAGCCGCACCCCCACCATCGGCCCGCCATGATGGCGCTCGAGCGATTCCTTGATCACCGCGAGGTCCGCCAGGAACTCCTCCGGCCCGCCATAGGGCAAGGCCGGCGCCACCGCGTGGCGCAGCGCCTCGGTGCCGGTCAGCGCCCGGAGCGTGCCGGCGAGGCGGGCGTAGACGCCCGTCAGCGCGCGGCGATAGGGCTCGTCCTCGCGGTGGCCGTTGTCGTCGCCGCCACGGTCGGCGAGCGCCACGAGGTCGGCCGTGCAGTCGACGAGGCGGCGCGACATCGACAGCTCGGCGCCGAGTTCGTGCACCTCGACGAGATAGTGCCGCAGCACGATCTCGGCATGGCGGCGGAGCGCCATCGTCAGCGTCTCGGCGGTGACGTTGGGATTGCCGTCGCGGTCGCCGCCGATCCAGTTGCCCATCCGCAGGAACGGCGCCACCGGCCGGCCGACATGGCTCTCCAATTCCTCGTAGACGCGCGGGATCTGCTTCAGGAAGGTGGTGCGGTAGTAGCCGAGCGCGTTCTCGATCTCGTCGCGCACGGTGAGCCGCGTGTAGCGCAGGAGCCGCGTCTGCCAGAGCTGGACGATGCGCGCCTTCAGGAGCGCGTCGTTTCCGGCCCGAGCCCGCCCGCCGCGAAGCGACCGCCGGACCGCCAGAAGCTCGCCGATGGCGCGTTCCGCATCGAGCGTGCTCTTGCGCTGCACCTCGGTCGGGTGCGCCGTCAGCACCGGCGAGACGAAGCTGCGCGACAGCGCCCGCGCCACCTTGTCGGAGCCGATGCCAGCCGCCTTGAGGCGGGCGAAGGAGTTCGCGAGGCTTCCCTCCGTCTCCTCCTCGAGCGCCTCCTCGCGATTGCGCCGCTGCAGGTGATGGCAGTCCTCGGCGAGGTTGGCGAGGTGGGAGAAATAGCTGAACGAGCGGATCACCGAGACCGTCTCGGAGGGCGACAGCCGCGTCAGCAGCCGGTCGAGTTCGCGGCGGGCGGCGAGGTCGGCCTTGCGCTGGTCGGACACCGACAGCCGCCGGATCGCCTCGATCAGCTCGAAGGTCGCCTCGCCCTCCTGCTCGCGGATGGTGTCGCCGAGGATCTGCCCGAGCAGCCGGACGTCGTCCTTCAGCGGCTGGTCGGGATCGGTCTCGACGGCAGCGATGTCGACGGCGGCGATATCGACAGCGGTCTTGCGCACGGGATCCTGACGCACGGTGTCCTCGGAAGCTCGGTTCATCACGTTCCGTCTGGCAAGCCCCATGCCACGGCGGGGGCGGATTGTCGGCCGAGGCGGATGTGGAAGGATGACACCGCGCGACGACGCGATCATGTCCCCGGATCGGCGGCCTCGTCCGCTCGTCCGTCCGGTTCGTGTCGCGTCCCGCCACTAGCGGCATTCCGGAGACGGCACAACGCCCGACACTCACCCCGCCGCAGAACGGCGGGGTGGTTCACGCGCCATACCAGAGGGCTTCCGCGGCTGCGGGAGGGCCGTCAGCCCGAAAGCTGCGGCGTCGATGTGCCCGGACCGCCCCGACGCGGCCGCTTGTTCGCCTGGCCGGTGCGCCAGGGCACCTCGGCATCCATGTGGATGGTCGGTCCGAGGATCTGCGGGCGCTGGTCGTACTGCAGCTGGCTCAGGCGCTCGCCGACCTTGGCGACGAGATCCTTGTAGGAGATCTTGGCCTCCTCACGCAGCACACTCGCCAGGCAGAACGTGAAGGCGCCGTAGCTCGTCGCGCCGTGCCGGTACTCGTAGGACAACTCGTTCTCGCCGCACGCCTCGATGATGAGCGGGAGATAGGGCCCGACCGGCTTCTTCTTGGTGGCACCGGCAACGCTCCGGTACTGCTTCTCGCTGTCGCGCCGGAGCATGGCGGCGCGTCCCAGTCGGACGGTGGCCCGGTTTTCGCCGAAGAACTGGTCGTTGGCCTCCTTGTCCGGGCTGAAGGCAGCATTCAGCGGCGCGAAGTCGCGATCGACCCACATCTGCGTATCGAGGTGCCACTTCAGCTGGCGATGCCGGATGTCGTCCGGCGGAGAGATGCCGCGGGCCTTGGCGCCGCTCTGCCGGTGCATGCTGCCGGCGTGGCAGCAGTCGAACAGCAGCATGAACTGCGTCTCATAGGGAAGCTGGCTGTAGAGGCCGTAGATCTGCTCGTCGGAGATCGACCGTTCCGGCGTCCAGTCGAAGTCCCACGGAACCAGCGTCTCGGTCAGCCGGTCCGGCTCCTCGAACTCGCCGTACTCCGGCACGCGGGCGCCATGGCCGGAGTAGTAGAAGACCAGTTGGTCGCCGGGCTGGGCATCGTCGAGCAGCCACTCGAGACGCGAGAGAATGCCGCTCGCGGTCGCGCGGTCGTCGAGGCACGTGCGGATCTCCTCCGGCGCGAAGCCGCACTCCTGCAGCACCGCGCTCATCGTGAACACGTCATTGACGCAGCCGGCCAGCCGGTCGGACTCCCGCGGATATTCGTTGATGCCGACCAGAAGCGCCTTTCGCCCCGGCTTCGCGGTCGTCCGGCGGGGCACCGTCCGGGCCCAGGGGTCCACCGCCTTGCCGAGCGCCTTGGCCCCCGTTGCGACCAGCGCCAATGGCCGCCAGAGCGAGCCGATCGTGACGTTGTGCGTGAGGTAGGCCGTCGCCGCGTGATCGCCGACGCCGGGGATGTCGAAGGGCGTCAGCAACTGCGTGAAGTCGGCCACGCCCTGCAGGCGGATCTCGGCCGTGAACACGTCGTCATGCTGATTGTAGAGATGGTGCCAGTGGCGCACCGGCGGCATCTGGATGCGCCCGTGCGTCAGGTTGCCGACGACGAACGGGTTGCCGATCTGTGAGCCGAGGGTAACGTAGCGCGCCGCCTTCAGCGCCTTGGCGACCGCACCGCCCGCAGCCTCCGCATGGGTGAAGGCGTTGTAGGTCACGAGCGAGCCGAGGCTGTGGGCGAGGATCACGTCCGGCTTGAAGTCCCTCACGGTGTCGAGGACCAGCTCGCGCGTGCGGGCCTGAAACTCCTCGTCCTCCACCCACGCGACGACGTAGCCCGCTGTCCACCGCACGCGATCCGAGACTTCGCCGATGCCGCGCTGCCGGCGCGTCAGGCCGCCGAGGCCGCTCAGCCCGAGCTTCCAAAGCGCCTTCATCGTGTCGAGGAAGTCGAGGTCCGTGTCGTCGAAGATTTCGTCGTACTCGACGAACTCGAACTGCAGCGTCACTTCGGTGTCGGCATCGAAGCAGGCGCGGACCGCCGCCTGCCAGTCAGCCTTCCAGGACGATGTGCGATGATCGCCCAAGCCATGTACGCCGAGGATTCTGATCGTCTTCGCCATGTGCGTTCCCCCCTCACCGATACCGGTTGGCGGACGCCGACCGGCATCATGATGGATCATCACTCACAGGTTGTTCGACGCCAAATCACTAACGCTTTAGATGCAGCATCCCCGCGCCGAATCCACACCGGGAGGCGCGGCCGACTACCCGCCCGCCGCCTCGATGGAAAGGGTGGCGCCGGCGCCGTAGGCGGCGCGGATCTTGCGGGCCTCGTCGGCAAGCGCGCGCTCGTCGGCCTGGTAGTCGCCCTCCCGGCGGGCGTGCTCGGCGCTGAGCGCCAGGAGACGCTGCCACGTCTCCTCGTCGATGGTCTCGCCGGCGGCATGCGTCAGCGCCTCGATCTCCTCGGCGAGCACGGCGATCTCGATCTTCTCGATCAGGAGCAGCACGTACCTCTCCACGAAGTCGGCGCTCGGATGGAAGGTGAGCAGCCCGAACGCCCGGCGCAGCCCCTGGCCGCCGCCGTGCACCTCGCGCAGGATCTGGAAGAACGGCCCGTCGAGGCGGGCGAGCACCTCGCCGGCGGCGACATCCTCGTGCTCGCCGCCGCCGTGGGCGGCGTCGGCGACAACATCAAGCAGGGCGTCGCGGAAGGCGCGGTGGCGCTCGCTGCGCAGCGGCAGGTGGGCGATGCGCTCATAGTGGGCGGCGACGAGGCCGGGATGCTCGACGAGCAGGCCAAGCACCAGCCGGTCGACGGCACCCGGCTCCTTCGGCGGGGTCGTCAGCGGGCCATTCAGCGCGGCTCCGGGCGGCTCAGACGGGCGCCCCCGCTCTCCCCGCTGCTGTTGTCCACGCGCGGCCGCCCGCTCGCCCTGGCTGCGCCACAGCCGCTCCGACAGCCGGAGCTTCAGGGCGGCGCGGTACTCCCGCGAGACGCGGGCGTCGCGGATGGTGCCGACGAGTTCATCGAGCCGCTTCTCGAGCGCCGCCCGCCGCTCCGGCGTGTCGAGGCGGGCGCCGGCGAGCTCGCGCTCCATCATCACGTCGAACAGGGGGGCCGCCGCCTTCACCTCGGCGAGGAAGCGCGCTGCGCCGCCATCGGCAATGAGGTCGTCCGGGTCCTTGCCCTCGGGCAGGAAGGCGAAGTTGAACGAGCGCCCCGCCTCCACCAGTGGCAGGATGCGGTCGATGGCGCGGTGGGCGGCAGCGATGCCGGCCTTGTCGCCGTCGAAGCAGATCACCGGCTCCGGCGCGAGCCGCCACAGCGCGCGGATCTGTTCCTCGGTGAACGCCGTGCCGAGCGTCGCCACGACGCCGCGGATGCCCGCCTGCGACACCGCGATGGCGTCGAGGTAGCCCTCGACGACCACGACCGAGCCGCTCGTGTGCGCCGCCTCGCGGGCGCGGTGGGCGTTGAACAGCAGCGCCCGCTTGGAGAACAGCGGCGTCTCCGGCGAGTTGAGATATTTCGGCTCCTGGCCCGCGGCCAGCGCCCGCCCGCCGAACGCCACCACCCGCCCGCGGGCGTCGTGGATCGGGATCATCAGGCGGTTACGGAAGCGGTCGTAGACGGCGCGGCCGTCCTCGGGCCGGCCGGCGAGACCCGCCTCGACGATCGTCGCCTCATCGACGCCCGACGCGACGAGATGACGGGTCAGCGCATCACGGTCGCCGGGGGCGTAGCCAATGCGGAAGGCGTGCAGCGTCTCCGGCGAGAGCCCGCGCCGCTCGGCGTACTCACGCGCCTCGCGACCGGCACCGGAGCGGAAGCGCTGCTCGAAATAGAGCGCGGCGAGCTCGACGGCTTCCGCGAGCCCCTTGCGGCGCATGTCGCGGCGCTCGCTCTCGGCGTCGCGCGCCGGCAGCGGCACGCCTGCCTCGCCGGCGAGGCGCTCCACCGTCTCGGGGAACGACAGCCCCTCCGTCTCCATGACGAAGCGGATGTGGTCGCCGGAGGCCCCGCAACCGAAGCAGTGGTAGAAGCCCTTGCGGTCGTCGACGTGGAAGGACGGCGACTTTTCCTGGTGGAACGGGCAGCACGCCCAGAGATCGCCGCGCTGCGGCTGCGACTTGCGCTTGTCCCACGTCACCCGCCGGCCGACCACCTCCGAGAGCGGCAGCCGCGTGCGGATCTCGTCCAGGAGATGCTCGGGAAAGCGCATGGCTCCTCCCTATCACAGACGGGCGGACAGGCCGGCGTAGAACACGCCGGATGCACAGATCAGGCGTGGATTTCCACCGTCACGACGGCGGCTGCGCCCTACCGCAGCAGGTCCTTCACGACGCTGCTCGCCTGGCCGAAGTCCATGCGGTCGGGATAGCGCTCGCGCAGGCGGGCCATCGTGCGGCCGACGTCGCGCAGCCCATGGGCGCCGAGTTCGTCGACCACCTCCTTGCAGGCGGAGATGATGGCGCCCTCGTCGAGCTGCGGCGGCAGGAACTCGCGGATCACCTCGATCTCGCGGCGCTCTTCCTCGGCGAGGTCGAGCCGGCCGCCCTCCTCGTACTCGCGGACCGATTCCTCGCGCTGGCGGATCATGGTGAGCAGCAGCGCGCGGACCTCGGCATCGCCGATGCCGTCGCAGCCGCGCCCGCGGCTCGCCCCGTCGCGATCGCGAACGGCGGTGGCGATGAGGCGCAGCGTACAGGCCCGGCGCCTGTCGTCCGCATCGGCGGCGGCCTTCAGGGCAGCCGCGATCCGATCCCGCATGGAGGTCTCCGACCCACGTCCCGAAGCAGCAGAGTAGCGTGCAGCGGAGGGGCTGGCAAACCCGGAGATGTCACTCATCTCGTTGAAATTCCACCAACTTCAGGATCGCCTGAATTTTCTGCCGGCGCCGGCGGGCGTCCAGTCACCTGCCATGATGTCGACAAAGTTGCAAGTCGCCATCCGACCGAGACGACCTCGCGGGACCCGGGTCCGCACCGCGCTGCATTGCATCCGCGGCCGCTTTGCCCTATCGCCCTGTCCAGTCGGCCGGCCGTGCGCCCGCTTCGCGCCGTCGCGCCTCGTAGATAATCCTCGGGACGTGCCATGCAAGACTATGCCCCCGCCACCCCGGGCTGGCAGGAAGCGCCGACGACCGGCGTTCTCGTGCTGGCCGACGGCACGGTGATCGAAGGCGCCGGCTTCGGCGCCACCGGCAGCGCCGTCGCCGAGGTGTGCTTCAACACGGCGATGACTGGCTACCAGGAGATCCTCACCGATCCCTCCTATGCCGGCCAGATCGTCACCTTCACCTTCCCCCACATCGGCAACGTCGGCACCAACGACGAAGACGTCGAGACCGTCGGCATGGCCGACGTGGTCGGCGTGCGCGGCTGCGTCGTCCGCGCCCCCGTCACCGAGCCCTCGAGCTACCGCTCGATGCGCCGCCTCGACCGCTGGCTGGCGGCGCGCGGCATCATCGGGCTGTCGGGCGTCGACACCCGTGCGCTGACCAACCTCATCCGCGAGAAGGGCATGCCGAACGGCGTCATCGCCCACGCGCCGGACGGGGTGTTCGACCTCGCCCACCTGAAGGCGAAGGCCGCCGCCTGGCCGGGCCTCGTCGGGCTCGACCTCGCCAAGGACGTCAGCGCCCGCCAGACCTACACGTGGGACGAGACGACTTGGGCGTGGGACAAGGGCTACGGCCGCCAGGAGGCGCCGCGCCACCACGTCGTCGCCATCGACTACGGCATCAAGCGCAACATCCTGCGGCTCCTCGCCGACCAGGGCTGCCGCGTCACCGTGGTGCCGGCGACCGCGACCGCCGAGGACATCCTCGGCCACAAGCCCGACGGCGTCTTCCTGTCGAACGGCCCCGGCGACCCCGCCGCCACCGGCGAATATGCCGTGCCGGCGATCCGCGGCGTCGTCGATGCCGGCCTGCCGGTGTTCGGCATCTGCCTCGGCCACCAGATGCTCGGCATCGCGCTCGGCGGCACCACGGCGAAGATGCACCAGGGCCATCACGGGGCGAACCATCCGGTGATGGACCACACCACCGGCAAGGTCGAGATCACCTCGATGAACCACGGCTTCGCCGTCGAGCGCGGCAGCCTGCCGGAGGCGGTCGAGGAGACTCACGTCTCCCTGTTCGACGGCTCGAACTGTGGCATCCGCCTGAAGGACCGGCCGGTGTTCTCGGTGCAGTACCACCCCGAGGCCTCGCCCGGCCCGCGTGACAGCCACTATCTCTTCACCCGCTTCGTCAACCTCATCCGCGCCGCCAAGGGCGAGGAGACGCTGCCCGAGCGCGAGTGATCGCCGGGGCCGGCGCGGCGACCTCAGGTCGCCTGGTCGCCGGCCGCGGCGCGACCCTCGACCAGCCGGTCGAGCCGCTCGACCAGCGCGGCGATGTGCTCGGTGCGCAGCTGGTCGAGCTTGTCGTGCAGCGCCATGATCTCGATCTCGGCCTTCAGGTTGACCTCGTAGTCGTGGGCCGCGGCGAGGCGATCCTTCTCGGCCTGGCGGTTCTGCGACATCATGATGACCGGCGCCTGGATCGCGGCCAGCATCGACAGCATCAGGTTGAGGAAGATGTAGGGATAGGGGTCGAACGGCTCGCCCCACTGCGCGAGCAGCAGCGAGTTCAGTCCCACCCATCCAACGATCACCGCCCCGAAGCCGATGATGAAGCCCCACGAACCGCCGACCGCGGCCACCTGGTCGGCGAGACGGTCGCCGAACGACAGCTGCTCGTCAAACTGGGTGTTGACGTCGCGCGCGACCGACGTCCGCTCCGCGAGCTTGAGGATCACCTTGCGCTCGCGCGCCGTCAGTTCGCCGACGCCGGCGTCGAGAAGATTGCGGGCGAGCGCCCGCACGGCATCGTCACTCATCGCTGCGGCTCCGTCCTGCGGCGGCGCGACAATCGCCGCCCCGGCGCCGGCGGGCAAGCCGTGACCGCGGGGTCGCCCCGCGGGAGCCGCCTCAGATGCGGTCGGCGTTGAAGGTGTCGCAGGCGTCGGCGCGGCCGGATTCGAAGCCGGTGCGGAACCAGCGCGCCCGCTGCTCCGACGTGCCGTGGTTGAAGCTCTCCGGCACGACATAGCCCTGCTGGCGCTTCTGCAGCGTGTCGTCGCCGATCTGCTGGGCGGCGTTCAGCGCCTCGTCGAGGTCGCCGGCCTCCAGAAGCCCCTTCTGGTCGGTGTAGTGGGCCCAGACGCCGGCGAAACAGTCGGCCTGCAGCTCGACGCGCACCGACATCGCGTTCGCCTCCGCCGTGCTCATCCGCTGCCGCATCTGGTTGAACTTCGGCAGAACGCCGATCTGGTTCTGCACGTGGTGGCCGACCTCGTGGGCGATGACGTAGGCCTGCGCGAAGTCACCCGGCGCGCCGAAGCGGCGGTCGAGCTGGTCGAAGAACTCGGTGTCGAGATAGACCTTGCTGTCGCCCGGGCAATAGAACGGCCCGCTCGCCGAACTCGCGAAGCCGCACGCCGACGACACCCCGCCGGAAAACAGCACCAGCGTCGGTTCCTTGTAGCGCTGACCGGCGACCTTGAAGAGCTCGCCCCAGACGTCCTCGGTCTCGGCCAGCACCACCGAGACGAAGCGCTTCATCTCGTCGGCCGTCTGAGCTCCCGAAGCGCCGGTCGATCCCGGCGCGGGGGTCGTCGCCACCTGACCGCCGCCGCCGGCCTGCCCGCCCGGCGCCGGCGCCCGCGGCTGCGACTGCTCCACCGTCGGCCCCGTGTCGATGCCGAGCAGCACCAGCGGGTTGATGCCCATGAACCAGAGCACGACGCCGACGATCAGCAGCATCCAGATGCTGATGCGGCCGCCGCCGAGGATCGGCCCGCGACCGCCGCCGGTCGGCAGCCGGAAGCCGCCACCGCCCCCGCCGAAGCCACCCCGGAAACCACCGCCGCCACCAGCGCCGCGCTGATCCTCGACGTTCTGGCTTTCCCGCCGCCCTTGCCAACGCATCGGCCATGTCCCCGCGCCGCCACGTCCCCCTTCGGGCGCAGCCGTCAGCATAGCAGACGCTGCACGGACGATAAGGTTCCCGATGGCCCCTCGTGGGGCTGCGGAACGCTGACGCAAAAACGAGAGGGGCGCCGCGACGTCGCCGTCGCAGCGCCCCTCTGCGCCCCGTGCCCCGCCTGACCGCGAGGTCCGCCCCGATGGGTGCGGACGTCGAGCGTGTCAGGCGAACAGGGCGCGCAGCCAGCGTGGCATCGGCCAGCCCGCGGCGGCGACCACCTGCGCCTCGGTGGGCGTGTGGCTGCCGTCCAGGCGCTCGTCGATGACGACGGCACGCGCGAGAATGAGCGTGTTCAGCATCGCAGGGCCTCCTCGTGGTTGCTCGACCAGCTGTCAGCCGGACGGGGTTCGGCACGCGCGCGCTCGTCTGTCGCGGTGGGTGACAGAACGGCACTCCGTGCGCCTTGGTTCCGAATATGCGCACCGTGTGCGTCATGTTCAAGCAGAAAAGCGCATTCAGCGCGCCTTTTCGCGTGGCAGCCGCCCCGCCCCGCGTGCTAGGGCCGTGGAGCCGCCGGGCTCTCGCCGCGCGGACAACCCCGGATGAAAAGGAAGCGATCGATGGCACGTCGCCTGGACGACGAGGACACGGTCGACGAAGAGCAGGTGATGGCGCCGGAGCAGTTCCGCGCCTGGCGCAAGGCGCTCGGCCTCAAGCAGCGCGACGCTGCCGACCGGCTCGGCCTGAAGAAGCGGATGATCCAGTACTACGAGAAGGGCAAGCGCGACGGGAAGCCGGTGGTGATCCCGAAGACCGTGCGCCTCGCCTGCGCCGCCCTCGCCCACGGCGTCGCCGACTTCGACGGGGTCACCGAATCGCGCCTGCAGGACGCCGCGCCGCCGGTGCCGGAGCCCGCGCCCGCCGAATGAACGTCTGCGGCCGGACAGCGCGGCAAAACCCTTCCAGAGCCCGGCCGTTTCCCCTATAAGCCCGCGAGCCTAACGGCTCCCCTTCATGACCGCACCGACCGCGCCGGCGACGAGCCGCGACGGGTGGTGCGCGCACGGCCACGGGATCCCATGCCGAAACGCACCGATATCGACACCATCCTCATCATCGGTGCCGGCCCGATCGTCATCGGCCAGGCCTGCGAGTTCGACTATTCCGGCACGCAGGCTTGCAAGGCGCTGAAGGCCGAGGGCTACCGCATCGTCCTGGTGAATTCGAACCCGGCGACGATCATGACGGACCCCGATCTCGCCCACGCCACCTACATCGAGCCGATCACGCCCGAGGTGGTCGCCCGCATCATCGAGGTGGAGCGGCCGAACGTGAAGGGCGGCTTCGCGCTGCTGCCGACGATGGGTGGGCAGACCGCGCTCAACACCGCGCTGTCGCTGCGCCGCATGGGCGTGCTCGAGCGCTTCGACGTCGAGATGATCGGCGCCACCGCCGAGGCGATCGACATGGCGGAGGACCGCGAGCTCTTCCGCGAGGCGATGAAGCGCATCGGCCTCGAGACGCCGCGCTCCATCCTCGCCCACTCTCTCTCCGAGGCGCTGCCGGCCCTCGACATCATCGGCCTGCCGGCGATCATCCGCCCGTCCTTCACGATGGGCGGCACCGGCGGCGGCATCGCCTACAACAAGGCCGAGTTCATCGAGATCGTCGAGCGCGGCGTCGACGCGTCGCCGACCAACGAGGTGCTGATCGAGGAATCGGTGCTCGGCTGGAAGGAGTACGAGATGGAGGTCGTCCGGGACCGGGACGACAACTGCATCATCATCTGCTCGATCGAGAACATCGACCCGATGGGCGTGCATACCGGCGATTCGATCACGGTGGCGCCAGCGCTGACGCTCACCGACAAGGAATACCAGATCATGCGCGACGCCTCGCTGGCGGTGCTGCGCGAGATCGGCGTGGAGACCGGCGGCTCGAACGTGCAGTTCGCCGTCAACCCGGCCGACGGCCGGCTCATCGTCATCGAGATGAACCCGCGCGTCTCGCGCTCCTCCGCCCTCGCCTCCAAGGCGACCGGCTTCCCGATCGCCAAGGTCGCCGCCAAGCTCGCCGTCGGCTACACGCTCGACGAGCTCGAGAACGACATCACCGGCGGCGCCACGCCGGCCTCCTTCGAGCCGACGATCGACTACGTCGTCACCAAGATCCCGCGCTTCGCCTTCGAGAAGTTCCCCGGCGCCGACCCGGTGCTGACGACCTCGATGAAGTCGGTCGGCGAGGTCATGGCGATCGGCCGCACCTTCGCCGAATCCTTCCAGAAGGCGCTGCGCGGTCTCGAGACCGGCCTCACCGGCCTCGACGAGATCGAGATCCCCGGCCTCGGCCTCGGCGACGACAAGAACGCCATCCGCGCGGCGCTCGCCGTCCCCACCCAGGACCGCATCCTGAAGGTGGCGCAGGCGCTCCGGCTCGGCGTCGACCACGCCCAGATCATCGAATCCTGCCGCATCGACCCGTGGTTCATCGAGCAGATCCAGGCGATCGTCGATACCGAGGCGAAGGTGCGTGCCCACGGGCTGCCGCCGACGGCGTCCGGTCTGCGGTCGCTGAAGGCGATGGGCTTCTCCGACGCCCGCCTCGCCCGCCTCGCCGGGCTGACGGAGGCCGAGGTCGCCGCCCGCCGCGCCAGCGACCGCGTCCACCCCGCCTTCAAGCGCATCGACACCTGCGCGGCCGAGTTCGCCGCCCCGACCGCCTACATGTACTCGACCTACGAGACGCCCTTCGCCGGCGCGCTCGCCGACGAGGCCCGGCCGACCGACCGCCGCAAGGTGGTGATCCTCGGCGGCGGCCCGAACCGCATCGGCCAGGGCATCGAGTTCGACTACTGCTGCTGCCATGCCGCCTTCGCCCTGCGCGACCAGGGCTTCGAGGCGATCATGATCAACTGCAACCCGGAGACGGTCTCGACCGACTACGACACCTCCGACCGCCTCTACTTCGAGCCGCTGACTGTCGAGGACGTGCTCGAGATCCTGCGCGTCGAGCAGACCGCGGGCGAGCTCGTCGGCGTCATCGTGCAGTTCGGTGGCCAGACGCCGCTGAAGCTCGCCGAGGGCCTGCAGGCGGCCGGCATCCCGATCCTCGGCACCTCGCCGGACGCGATCGACCTCGCCGAGGACCGCGACCGCTTCAAGCGCCTGCTGGACAAGCTCGGCCTGCGCCAGCCGATGAACGGCATCGCCTATTCCGTCGAGCAGAGCCGGCTCGTCGCCGCCGAGCTCGGCTTCCCGCTCGTCGTGCGGCCGTCCTACGTCCTCGGCGGCCGGGCGATGGAGATCATCCGCGACGAGGCGACGTTCTCCGACTACCTCCTCGGCACTCTGCCGGCGCTGGTGCCGCAGGACGTCAAGGCGCGCTATCCGAACGACAAGACCGGCCAGATCAACACGGTCCTCGGCAAGACGCCGCTGCTGTTCGACCGCTACCTGTCGGACGCCATCGAGGTCGATGTCGACGCGCTCTGCGACGGCAAGGACGTCTTCGTCTGCGGCATCATGGAGCACATCGAGGAGGCCGGCATCCACTCCGGCGACAGCGCCTGCTCGCTGCCGCCGCGCTCGCTTTCGCCCGAGACGATCGCCGAGCTCGAGCGGCAGACGCGGGCGATGGCGCTGGCGCTGGACGTCGGCGGCCTGATGAACGTGCAGTTCGCCATCAAGGACGGCGTCATCTACGTCCTTGAGGTCAATCCCCGCGCCTCGCGCACGGTCCCGTTCGTCGCCAAGACCGTCGGCGTGCCGTTCGCCAAGATCGCCGCCCGCATCATGGCCGGCGAGAGCCTCGCGAGCTTCGGCCTGACGAAGAAGACGCTCGACCACGTGGCGGTGAAGGAGGCGGTGTTCCCGTTCGCCCGCTTCCCCGGCGTCGACACCATTCTCGGCCCGGAGATGCGCTCGACCGGCGAGGTGATGGGGCTCGCGCGCGACTTCCCGATGGCCTTCGCCAAGTCGCAGATCGGCTCCAGCACGCCCGTGCCGACCGAGGGAACCGTGTTCATCTCGGTGCGCGACGGCGACAAGGCGCGCATCCTGCCGGCCGCCGAACTCCTGGCCGAACAGGGCTTCAAGATCATCGCGACCAGCGGCACGCAGCGCTATCTCGCCGACCACGGCGTGCCCTGCGCCAAGATCAACAAGGTGCTTGAAGGCCGGCCGCACATCGTCGATGCTATCACCAACGGCGGCGTGCAACTCGTCATCAACACGACGGAAGGCGCGCAGGCCCTGGCGGACAGCCGGTCGCTTCGGCGGGCGGCCCTGCAGCACCGGGTGCCGTACTACACGACCGTCGCCGGTGCGGTCGCCGCGGCTTGGGGGATCGAAGCCTGGAGCAGCGGGGAGCTTGAAGTCCGTCCGCTGCAATCCTACTTCACCACGGCCGTATGAAGCTTTGGGTGGTGGCCCGCCTCGTTGGGGTGGACCGCCTATAATGGCTGTTGCCGCGGGCCGTGATCCGCGGCGGACGTGAGGGTCTGAAGGTCGATGGAAAAGGTCCCGATGACGGCCGCCGGTTTCGCCTCTCTCGAGGCGGAGTTCAAGCATCGGACTTCGGTCGAGCGCCCCCGCATCATCGCGGCGATCTCCGAGGCTCGCTCGCACGGCGACCTGTCGGAGAACGCCGAGTATCACGCCGCCAAGGAGGCGCAGAGCCACAACGAGGGCCGCATCGCCGAGCTCGAGGACAAGATCTCGCGGGCCGAGGTGATCGACGTTTCCAAGCTCTCCGGCGACACCATCAAGTTCGGCGCCACCGTCAGCCTCGTCGACGAGGACACGGAGGAGGAGAAGGTCTACCAGATCGTCGGCGACGTCGAGGCCGACGTGAAGCAGGGCCGCGTCTCGATCTCCTCGCCGATCGCACGCGCCCTCATCGGCAAGCGCGTCGGCGACCAGGTGGAGGTCGTGGCGCCCGGTGGAGCGCGCTCCTTCGAGATCGTCGCGGTGAAGTTCATCGCTGCCAACGCCTGAGCGACGGGCCGCGACGCCGCAGCCGCGCCGACGGCGCCATCTGCTTCGAGGCCCGTGCCGCGCGAACGCCGGCCGGGCCTTTTTCGATTCGTGGTACGGACGGCTGCGGTGCAGCGCCAGCGGCGCGCCCGCAGGGGCGCCCCGGCGCTTTGTCGCCGATGACGGCGACCGTCTCTATTCGAACCAGGACGGCCGGCGGATCGCGCGGAGAAACTCCTCGGGCGGCATCGGCCGGGCGAACAGGAAGCCCTGTGCCTCGTCGATGCCGAGGTCGGCGACGACCCGGAACTCCCCCGTCGTCTCCACCCCCTCGGCCACCACGCGGGCGCCATGATAGTGGGCGAAGTCGCGGACGGCCTTGAGGAAATAGCGGATGCTCGGATCCCGGTCGCAGCCGCGGATGAGGCCGCGGTCGATCTTGATCTCCGAGAACGGCACTTCCTTCAGGCGGGAGAGCGACGAGTAGCCGGCGCCGAAATCGTCGATCGAGATCGAGATCGCCTGCTGCGTCATGCGGTGGATGGCATCGTTCACCGCCTCGAGGCTGCCGATGATCTCCGCCTCGGTCATCTCCACCGTCAAGCCCGGCCAGTCGCGGTGGCGCGGACGGATGACGCTGAACAGTTCCGGCAGGTCTGCCGTCTCCAGCGTCGAGGGCGGCGCGTTGATCGACAGGCGGACGATCTCGCCGGCGTCGGCGAAGTGCAGCCAGTCGGCGATCGCCCGCTCGGCCACGAAGGCGGTGATCACCGCCATGTCGATGCCGGTGAGGCCCGGCAGGAAGGCGGCCGGGCTCAACACCCCGAGTTCGGGGTCGACCAGCCGCAGCAGGCCCTCCGCCCCGGCGAGCTTGCGCGTCGCCACGTCGATCTTCGGCTGGTACCAGAGGATCAGGCGATCCTCGGACCGCGCCGTCATCACATCACCCGCCGGCACGCTCGGCGTGGCCGCGATCGGCCGTCCGGCGAGGCGATAGCCCTCGGTGCGGGAGGAGTAGCCGGGAAGATCTGCCCTGCGGCCGAGGACGGTATCGCCGTTTATCGGCATGCGCGCCTGTCTCTGTCCGCGACGGAATTTACACGCGCCGCTGCTGCAGGCCGCGCACCGAAAGGCCGAAATCTGCTCAAGTGATCCCTCTCCGCGGCCGGCCGCTTCCCCAAGCGGCACGAGATGCGAGGCGTCGCTTACTGCGGCGAGCCATGCGCAGCCTCTGATTTCAGCGGGGCGGCAGAGCCTTACCGACCGAGCCGGCCGTGTCAATGCAACCGTGGATGAAGAACCCCGAGTTTCATGGTTATTTCGCCGGCAAGCAGAAGCGCCATCGCTTCGGACGGGTGCCGGCCCGCCACTACCCCACCGTGCGGCCGCGATCAGACGTCCTCGCCGATCGGCACCACCGGCGCGTTCTTCGACTGGCGGATGGTCAGGGCCGTGCGCACGCTCGCGACGTTCGGCGCCGAGGTCAGTTCGCCGATGACGAAGTCCTGGAAGGCGCGCAGGTTCGGCGCCACGCACTGCAGCACGAAGTCGATCTCGCCAGACAGCATCCAGGCTTCCCGCACCACCGGCCAGCCGCGCACGCGGGCCTCGAAGGCGGTGAGGTCCGGCTCGGCCTGCGAGTGCAGCCCGACGAAGGCGAAGGCCGCGACGTCGAAACCCACCTGCTTCTCGTCGAGCAGCGCCCGGTAGGCGAGGATGATGCCGGCCTCCTCGAGCGCCCGCACGCGCCTGAGGCACGGCGGCGCCGAGATGCCGACACGCTTCGACAGCTCCACATTGGTGATGCGGCCGTCGTCCTGCAACTCGCGGAGGATGCGCCAGTCGATCGCGTCGAGACGAACCTTCACGGCATCCTCGTCGCTGCGCGCGGGCCGGCAAACGGCCCCGCGGTCACACCCGGTCGAAAACGTGCCCGCTGATAGCACGCAGCCCCTGGATTCGGAACGCGACGCGACAGATTCTTTCGCCGGGCGCCCACCCCGTGAGCCTTGACCCCCGCTCCCCGCCGGCCTAAGCGGCGTCGCGAACCCCTCCCACAGCGGCGTCACCCGATCTCCGTGTCCTCCCCCTCCCCGCTCGCGCCGAGCCCCGCGCCTGTCACGGCCTGGGCGCTGACGCCCGGCAGCATCGGCCATGAGGTGCAGTGCATCGGCGTCGTCGAGGCGCTCGGGCTCGCCCCGGTGGTGAAGCGCGTCGACCCGTCGCCGCCGTTCCGCTGGCTGGCGCCGTGGGGACCGGCGGCCGTCGACGGCGCCATCGCGCCGCCGTGGCCGGACCTTCTGGTCGTCTCCGGCCGGCAGGCGATCCCGTATGCGCGGATGATCCGCCGCCATTCGGAAGGCCGCACCCTCGTCGTCTGCCTGCAGAACCCGGTGGCGCCGCTCTCCTGGTTCGACCTCGTCTGGACCAACGTCCACGACGGCGTCGCCGGACCGAACGTGCTGACCACCCTCACCTCCCCGAACACGCTGACCCGCCCGCGTCTGGACCTGGGCGCCGCCGCGCTCGCCGCCCGCCTCGGCCCGATGCCGCGGCCGTGGATCGGCGGCATCGTCGGCGGCACCAGCGGCGCCTATGCCTTCTCGGCGGAGGAGGCGACCCGCCTCGGTGCGGCGCTCGCCGATCTCGCCGGGCGCACCGGCGGCAGCGTCGTCGTCACGCCGTCGCGGCGCACCCCGCCGGCGAGCCTCGCGGCGCTGGACGCCGCACTCGCCGCCGCCCTGCCGGCGGAGCGCCGTTGGCTGTGGGACGGCACGACCGGCGACAACCCCTATTTCGGCATCCTCGGCGGCGCCGGCGTCCTCGTCGTCACCTGCGATTCCGTCAACATGCTGGGCGAGGCCGCCTACACCGGCACGCCCGTCTACGCCTTCCCGCTGTCCGGCGGCACGCCGAAGTTCGCCGCCTTCCACGCCGCGATGCTGGCGGCGGGTGCGATGCGCTGGCTCGATGACGCGGCGCTCGCCGCCGCCGTAACCGACGGCTCCCTTGCCGCGTGGACCTATGAGCCCTTAAATGCCAACGCCGTGATTGCAGCCCGCATCGCGGCGCTGCTCGCGGCCCGCGGCCACAGGGTCGCCGCCTTTTGAGGCGAGGTGCTCCATGCACCACGCGCTGCCGGCACGATCTCCCGGCTGACCGACGACCGGAGGAGCGGGATCGCCCGCGAGAGTCCATGACCCTTTCCAGTGAGCCCCGCGCAGACCGTCCGGCCGCCGGACCCAGCCCCGAAGTCGGCTTCCTCGACATGGCGGCGCTGGCGGCCACCCCGCTCGCCACCGACCCCTACGACCACATCGTCGTCCCCACCTTCGTGCGCCCCGAAGTGCTCGCCGGCGTGCTGGCCGACTATCCGGACGTGCCCGGCCCCGGTTCGCATCCGCCGTCGGAGCTCACCATCCGCGGCCGCTTCGCCGCCCTGATGGACGAACTCGACGGCCCCGCCTTCCGACGGGCGATCGAGGAGAAGTTCGGCCTCGACCTCACCGGCCGGCCGACGATGTACACGGTGCGCGGCTGGTGCCGGCCGACCGACGGCAAGATCCACACGGATTCGAAGACCAAGATCATCACCGTCCTCGTCTATCTCAACGAGGCCTGGGACGCCGACGGCGGCCGCCTGCGCATCCTGCGCAACGGCACCGACCTCAACGACTACGTCGCGGAAGTGCCCCCGCATGGCGGCACGCTGCTCGTCTTCCGCCGCTCCGAGACGTCCTGGCACGGCCACGAGCCCTTCGACGGCAAGCGGCGCGCCATCCAGATGAACTGGGTGACCGACGCCGACGTCGTCGCCTACGAGCAGCGCCGCCACCGCATCTCCACCGTGGTGAAGAAGCTCAACCCCTTCCGGAAGGCGGGGTGAAGCACGCCCCCGGCAGCAGCGAGGCAGCGACGGCATGAGCGAAGCGGCGGCAAACCAGACCACGACCGAGAGCCCGGCCCCTGCCGCCGCACCAGCCCCGCGCCCCTTCGCGGTGGTCGCCCCCGGCGACCCCGCGCCATGGTTCGACCAGCGCACGCTCACCAAGCCGACCTACGCCTTCGACACCGTCGCCGGCCGCTATGTCGTGCTGTGCTTCTTCGCCTCCGCCAGCGACGAGACCGGCCGCTCCGCCATCGCCGCCGCGATGGCGCGCACCGACGTCTTCGACGACGCCCACGCGAGCTTCTTCGGCATCACCCTCGATCCGCGCGACGAGGCGCAGGGCCGCCTGCGCGAGCGCTATCCGGGCTTCCGCTTCTTCCTCGACTATGACGGCGAGGTGAGCCGCCTCTACGGCGCGATCCCGAAGGACGCCGAGCCCGCCGCCGGCAAGTTCCCCGTCCGCCGCTTCTGGCTGGTGCTCGACCCGACGCTGCGGGTCATCCACGTCGCCCCGCTCGGCGGCGACGACAGCGCCGTCATCGACTACGTCGCCGCCCTGCCGCCGCCCGCCCGCCACGCCGGCTTCGAGATACCGGCGCCGGTGCTTGTGCTGCCGCGGGTGTTCGAGCCCGCCTTCTGCCGCACGCTGATCGACCTCTACGAGCGGCAGGGCGGCGAGGAATCCGGCTTCATGGTGGAGCGCGAGGGCAAGACGGTCGGCATCGTCGACGGCAAGCACAAGCGCCGCAAGGACGTGCAGATCGAGGACAAGGACCTGATCGCCGCCGCCCGCGCCCGCATCATCCGCCGGGTCGTGCCGGAGATCGCGAAGGTCCACCAGTTCACCTGCACGCGGATGGAGCGCTACATCGTCGCCTGCTACGCGGCGGAGGACGGCGGCCACTTCCGCGCCCACCGCGACAACACCACGAGGGGCACGGCGCACCGCCGCTTCGCCGTCTCCGTGCTGCTGTCGGACGACTACGAGGGCGGCGAGGTGGGCTTCCCGGAATACGGCCCGCGCACCTACAGGCCGGAGGCCGGCGGCGCGGTGGTGTTCTCCTGCTCGCTCCTGCACGCCGTCACGCCGGTCACCGCCGGCCGCCGCTACGTCTTCCTCCCCTTCCTCTACGACGAGGCGGCAGCGAAAGTGCGCGAGGAGAACGCTAAGTTCACGGATCGCGGGGAGAACTACAGGGCTTGAGGGGGGATATCTGGAAAGGGATCGCACCGGGCAGAGAAGATCAGACTGCTGAAGCCTCGTCAAAGACCAGCTGTATATAAGCATGCGGGTCGACCAGCAGACGGCAGCGGAGCAGCTCGCTCTCATATTTTGCAGCGCGCTCCATAGTATCGGAAGCGGCCTCCCCAGTTCGATACGAGAGATAGGCTATGTTGGCGATCCGCAAAGCAGCATTGGACTTGTACCATTCATAGGGGTACTCATCTCGCCACAGGAGCTGCAACAGGCTCCTGCATGTCGTCACCTCGGAAAGAAGCGGGAAAAAGTATGCGCGCAACCCGCGGTCGAGCATCGTCAATGCTTCCATATGACCAACTTCAGGCAGATAGATCCCGCCTCTGTTCGCCCACCCGACAGCATCGCCGAGCGAAATGGAGAGATGAGAGAAATTACTTCGAAAGTTACCAGCGCTCTGGTACAGACTGTCTCCATATTTTTTTAGGGACGAAATTCCGTATGCTTCCGCATTCGCGTTCGCCGCGGACACTCTAAACCATAGCAAACCCGGAACTTTAGTCCCAGAATTCAGGCTGATTGAGGCTCTTATTTCATCGTTAACGTGCTTGACGTAAAGATTTTTGTCTATTTGAATGAATCCGTGCGACTCAAAATAGTCTTCCATCATGTTTCTGAATATCTTTGTCTCGCTGACTTTTCTGTTCACCTGACCCGCCCCCCTGCGCCGCGCCAAGACGATGAACGCTTCACGTGCATGTCTGGGCGCCCCCACCTAACCACAGCGCAATGCCGCCACCAACGCAGCGAGCAGCAGGCTCCCGTCGCCAACCTGAACCATCGGCTCGCGCCCAGCCAGACCCGAGCGCCAGATGACGATCAAGCCGCCGGCCGGCGGCGCCGTGGTGTTATACTGCTGGCTGCTGCACGCCGCAGGCGCCCCGCAAAAACTCAGAAACTACGCCAGCTGATCCTTCAATTTCGCAAGTTTGACAAAAACTCCATCAAACTTGGGAATGCGAGCCTCCACGTACTAGGGTACTTGTTCCACGTATTATGAAAGACAGGAAGGCGATCAGGATCAGAAAAATCGATCACAATCGAAGATTCCTCCTTCTCTATAGAACCAATGATAACTATATTCTCAGCCGACAACTCCCCTTGGCGAATGCTTGCTCCACCAATTACAAGTGAGTGAGCAAATGCAACCTCGGGATCATACACCATCGAATTTTCAAGAACCAATCGGCTCGCAGAATAGAGAGCAATTTCAAAATCCTGCGCAATACCAAATCTTTCTTTCAGCAGGCCCGAACGGCAAGTGACAAAATAATGATCTTTGGAAATAAGCCTGAGAAGGATGAACGGAATTTCGTGTCCGTTTATGACCATCTCTGATCCTGCGCATGATGCCGGTCAGCGACCTGCCAAGGTGGCGAGGAGCCGCGCGCCAGGAAGCCCGCTCACCGCCCTATGGGCCGTCGCCGACTTCGCTCCTTCGGGACCAACGGCAGCGGCCGTGCGGACGCGCCCGCCGCCCCGCGGCTTCTCCCTCACCCCAGCCGCACGGGCTCCGTCGGGAAGCTCAGCTGTTCTCGCGCGCGCCAGTCGTTCGTCACGTAGTTGATGATCAGCGACTTGCGGACACCGGTGATCGGGCGCGGCTCGAAGCCGTGCCAGCTGTGGCCGGAGGGCACGAAGGCCATCGCCTTGTTGGCACCGAAGGGGGTGCGCGCCGCCCACGTCTCGGCGTCCGCATAGATGTCGGTGCCGAGGCCGTCGTGGCCCGGCTCGTCGGAGAGGTAGGCGAGCAGCGTGAAGCGCTTCACGCCGATGTCGGTGTGCGGCTTCAGCCAGAAGCCGTCGGTGTCCTGGGCATACTCGATGCGCAGGTACGTGCCGTCGAGGTCGGCGCCGGTCGCCTTCGCCAGCCGGCCGACGAGGGCGGCGTCCTGGAAGGCCTCCGAGACGGCGCGGCAGACGGGATAGGTGTCCTGGTTGTGCTGGTCGAAATAGACGCGCGTGCCGTTGTGCGCCTCGCGCGTGCCGGACACGCCGCCGAGCTCCGGCGCCGGATAGGGCAGCGTCTGCAGGGCGGTGAGGTCGGCGGCCGGGAACAGCCCCTCCATCAGCCAGTGCGGATAGGGCGTCTTGTGCGTCTCGCCGGTCTCGAGGGCGTCGAAGAACGCCGCCTGGATGGCGGCGGCGGCAGCGGAGGTCTCGCGCGTCATGCTTGTTCTTTCGTGCCGGGCGGGTCTTGGATCGGGCCGGGCGGATCGTGCGTGGCCAAGGTCCTGCGTTTCGGGTTTCACGGCTCGCGACGGGGACCAGGCGGTCCATCCGCGGCAACCCGTGATCTCGCGGGACGGACGGAGCCAGAGACCTGAGCCAGAGACTTAGCCCGGCCGGCGCCCGCGGGAGCGACCCGATGTCGGGTGCGTGACCGGCTCCCACCTTGACAACGGTTCGCACGTTCCGACATAGGCGAAGTTCGAACGGCTGTCGAGCGACATCGCGACCCGGCGTGTCGCCTCCGAATCGCCCCGATGGCGTCGAATGTGTGGCTCCGGGACGTGTGCCCGCGAGACCGCAGGGATACCACGAGGGGACGACTTATGGCCGAGACCGTCGACGTGAAGCTTCTCATCGTCGGCTCCGGACCGGCCGGCTACACCGCCGCCGTCTATGCCGCGCGCGCCATGCTCGAGCCGGTGATGATCGCCGGCATCCAGCCGGGCGGCCAGCTCACCATCACCACCGAGGTCGAGAACTATCCGGGCTTCGCCGACCCCATCCAGGGGCCGTGGCTGATGGAGCAGATGCAGGCCCAGGCGATCAACATGGGCACCAAGGTCGTCTACGACACCATCGTCTCGGCCGACCTCTCCCGCCGCCCCTTCGTGCTCGTCGCCGACAGCGGCACGGTCTACCGCGCCGAGACGGTGGTCGTCGCCACCGGCGCCCAGGCGCGCTGGCTCGGTTTGCCGAGCGAGGAGCGCTTCAAGGGCTACGGCGTCTCCGCCTGCGCCACCTGCGACGGCTTCTTCTATCGCGGCAAGAACGTCGTGGTGGTCGGCGGCGGCAACACCGCCGTCGAGGAGGCGCTCTACCTCACCCACCACGCCGCCAAGGTGACGGTGGTGCACCGGCGCGATTCCTTCCGCGGCGAGCGCATCCTGCAGAACCGCCTGTTCGCCCACCCGAAGATCGAAGTCGTCTGGCACGCGGTGCTCGACGAGGTGCTGGGTGGTGGCACACCGCCGGCCGTCACCGGCGTGCGCCTGCGTGACGTGCGCACCGGCGAGACGCGCGATATCGAAACGGACGGCGTCTTCATCGCCATCGGCCACAGCCCGGCCGTCGAGGTGTTCCGCGACCAGCTGCGCATGAAGCCGAACGGCTACATCTGGACGGCGCCGGACTCGACCGCCACCAACATCCCCGGCGTCTTCGCCGCCGGCGACGTCACCGACGAGGTGTTCCGCCAGGCCGTCACCGCCGCCGGCATGGGCTGCATGGCGGCGCTCGAGGCGGAGCGCTGGCTTTCGGCGGTCACCGAGACCGCAGAAGCGGCGGAATAGGTGCCCTCCCCGGCGACCCGTCCCGCGATGGACTGGGACAAGCTCAGGATCTTCCAGGCGGCCGCCCAGGCCGGCAGCTTCACGCACGCCGGCGACGCGCTGAACATGAGCCAGTCGGCGGTGAGCCGGCAGGTGAGCGCGCTCGAGCAGGAGCTCGGCGTGCCGCTGTTCCACCGCCACGCCCGCGGCCTGCTGCTGACCGAGCAGGGCGAACTCCTGCACCGGGCGGCGCGGGAAGTGACGATGAAGCTCGACGCGGTGCAGGCGCGCCTCGTCGACAGCCGCGAGAAGCCGTCGGGTGTCCTGCGCGTCACCACCACCGTCGGCCTCGGCACGACGTGGCTGACCTCGCGCGTGCAGGAGTTCATCGACCTCTACCCGGAGGTGCAGCTGCAGCTCCTGCTCGACGACACCGAGCTCGACCTCGGCATGCGCCAGGCCGACGTCGCCATCCGCCTGCGCCAGCCGACCCAGCCCGACCTCATCCAGCGCAAGCTGTTCACCGTTCACTTCCACCTCTACGCCTCGCCGGCCTACCTCAAGCGCTACGGCAGCCCGGCGACGATCGAGGACCTCGACCAGCACCGCCTCATCACCTTCGGCGAATCGGGGGCCACCTATCTGCGCGACATGAACTGGCTGGAGACGGCCGGCCGCGCCCCCGACAACCCGCGCGTCCCGGCGCTGAAGATCAACAGCGTGGTGGCCATCAAGTACGCCGTCCAGCGCGGCATCGGCCTCGCGCTCCTGCCCGACTACATCGTCGAGGCCGACGCGGGGCTGGTGCAGCTCATCCCCGAGGCCGAGCTGCCCGAGTACAACACCTACTTCGTCTACCCGGCCGAGCTGAAGAACACCGCCCGCGTCAGCGCCTTCCGCGACTTCCTCGTCAACAAGGCCGACACCTGGGTTTATTGAGAGGGGCGCGGGGGCACCCCCCTTTCCTCGTCATGCCCCGGCTTGACCGGGGCATCCATCCCACCCGCTTCGCTACCGTTTTCGCCCGTACGATGGATCGCCCGGTCAAGCCGGGCGATGACGGTGGTGAGGGCGGACATCACTTCGGCCCCCAGCACCCCCCCTCAGTCGTCATGCCCCGGCTTGACCGGGGCATCCATCACACGCGCATCGCTATCGTTTTCGCCCGCACGATGGATCGCCCGGTCAAGCCGGGCGATGACGGTTGTGAGGGTGTGCGTTGCTTCCGCAGACCGCGGCGCTTACGCAGACGCCGGCGAGAGGCCGAGGCCCTCCCGCCGCGAGAATGAGCACTCGCCACCTCTTCCCATCTTCCCACGCGCCGAATTCCGCGCCACTCTGCCCCGCATCCACACCCCGATCGCCCGCGAGACGTGCAGCCGCGCCCGTGCACACCATCCTTGCGCGGGGCTCGCCGGGAGGCGTGCGCAAAGTGCATAACTGACATGCACTCTTGCCGCTTGTTTGTGCATACCCGGAGCGTAAGTTTGGAGCGTGGTTGAACACGCGGTGACGTCATCCTCCCGACGGTAGCCGTTCAGCCAGCTGTTCCCCTCTGGAAGGTGTCGCGTCCCTCGGGATGCGACGACTGCCGGGCTCCAATCGAGCCCGGCATTTTTTTTGGCCAGACCGCCCCGGAGACGTGGGGCGCGGCGGCCGCAGCCGCCGCACCCGCCGCCGTCACTGCGTGGCGAACTTCGCCGGCGTGTCGATCGCCGGGCTGCGGTCGAAGAAGCCGAGCGGCCGAAGCTTCATCTCGTGCCACTTCGTCGACAGTACCGGCCAGTCCTCCGGCCGGGTCACGTGGTGGAAGCCCATCGTGTACCAGGCGACGATGTCGGTGTTCTCGATCGGCTGGCCGTCGGAGACGAACGCCGGCAGGCCGTCGCCGCCCGTCGACTGGTTCGGATAGGCGCCCGCCGCATGCCGCTCGTTGTCGGCATAGGCCGTGATCCACAGCGGCGCACCGGAGAACGCCGCCCGCTTCTGCGGCCAGTCCTCGGGGTCGAGCCGCGAGGTCGCCGAATGGTGCGCCTCGATCTGGTAGCCGGGGTGGTAGCCGAGCCCGGTGCGCTTCTCCGGGTTGACGATCTTCCACACCTCCGGCGCGCCGTGGTGGCCCTCCTCCACCGGCCCTTCGGTGGCCATCGCCACAGGCTCGAGCGTCCAGATCGAGCGGCGCGGCGTGCCGGCGTCCACTGCCTTCTGCACGATCGCCTCGCGGACGAAGCTGTTCACCGGCCCGTCGACGTCGAGGTCGAGGCGGAAGGAGATGTAGTGGTCGTGGTAGACGCCGACGATGCCCGGCGCGAGCAGCGCGCCCGTCGCCGTGTCGGCCGCCGCCGTCGGATCGGTCATCGACTGGGTGACGACGCCCTTCGTAGCGTCCATGCCGGTCGCGCCGACGCGGATGTCGAGCTCGCCGCGCTGGGTGAACACCCAGTCCATGACGTAGTCGTAGTTGCCGACCGTCGGCACGGTCCGCACCACCAGCTCGACCTCCGGCCGTCCCTCGTAACTCGCGTCGATCATCTCGGCGTGGCGCCACACCGGATTGCCGGTGGCGCGCTCGAAGACGCACATGATGTTGGGCATCTCGATCGGCGCGCCGGCGTCGTCATTGATGGTGGCGCCGAGGAAGGTCGCGTCCGCCGGGCAGTCGATGCCGGGCGTCAGCGCCGACGACAAGAGCCCGAAGCCGTACTCGCCGATGTCCATGTAGGAGCGGAAGTACCAGGCCTCGCTCGGGTCCATGTAGGGCACGAACATCTCCGCCGCGTAGCCCTCGTAGAGGATCGGCCGCGTGCCGCTGGCGTCGTTCCAGGAAGCGAGCGAGATCATCGTGCCGAAGCGCCGGTCGAGCTTCAGGCGGAAGCTCCAGCGGTCCCACGTCACCGCATGGCCGTCGATCCTGACGTTGCCGCCCTGGGGCGTCGCGATCGCCACCGGCTTCATCGCCGGCCGCATCGAGGCGGCCAGCGTCTCCTCGTCGACGCGGTTGGTGCCGGCCGGCGTCGCCACGACGCCGAGGTCGACGATCCGCACCACCTCGCGCTTGGCAAGGTCGATGATGGCGAACAGCCCCTCGATCGGCCGCCCGTGGATGGTCGTCTTCGTCCCCGTCAGGTCGTAGCAGGGCACGCGCAGCAGCCGCCGGCCCTTCTCCTCCTCGGTGTCGAAATAGCCCGTCGACAGCGGCGCGCAGAATACCGTGTCGAAGGTCTCGTAGCCGCGCTTCCGCATCGCCGCCTGCCAGTCGGGATGGGCGGTGGTGAGCTCGCCGGCGGCGATCCACTCGGCGAGCAGGATGCCCGGCTGCACCCCGTCCATGATCTCGACCTCCGGCGGCCCGCCCTCGGTGAGGTTCACTTCCGCCTCGAAGGTGTCGCCGTCCTGGACGAACACGAGGTGGGCGATGCGGGTGATCGGGTCGCCCGGCTTCCAGGCGAGCACGTCGGCCTTCGGCGGCAGGCGCAGCTCCACCGTCGGGAAGAACGTGCCGTCGCCGGCGTGGCCGGCGTCCTTCACCGCGGCGACGGCGGCGGTGATCTCGGCGGCGTCGAGCGGATCGAGCGGATGCTCGGCGGCGAGCGCCGGCAGGGTGGTGGCGGCGAGCAGCGCGGCGAGGCCGCAGGCGGCGGCCGTTCGTCCCCGCCGGGGCCGTGCGTGGTGGTCGGTCATCTCAGTCCCCTCTCGTTGACACCACGCCCGCGCGGGCGCCGTGCGTGAGGGCAGCGTGACAGAGCCGCCGGGACCGCCTCTATCCGTTTCGCGAAGCACCGCCACGATGGTTGCGCCGGCGGCCGCGAACCGGCACGCTGCTTGCCTCGGCCAAGGCACGCTGGAAAAGCCACGCCGGGGAGGCGCAGCGGGCGGGGAGGCCGTCGCAGTGTCGATCGTCGCCGTCACGACGCGGGATGCGGACGAACAGGCGAGCGCCCTGCCCGGCTGGTCGCAGACCTATGCCCAGGTGACGCCCGGCCGCTTCGCCGGCCGTCTCGAGCTTGCTCTAGCGGGCACCGGCTCGGTCTTCCGCGAGACGATCAACGTCGCCCACATCGAGCGGCTGGTGATCCCGGAGGCGACGGTCGCGCTCGCCTTGGTGCGCTCACCGGCAGGAATGCACGTCGATGGGCGCCACCTGCCCGGCGGCTTCCTGATGGTGACGCCCGCCGGCTCTGCCCATGAAATCACCAGCGGCCCCGGCCACGAGCTGATGGCGATCTCGATCGACGCCGGCGCGCTGCCGGAGAACGAACGGCCCGACCCCCGCCACGGCCACCGGCCGGTCGCCGACGCCGGTCTGGCGGCGCGCGCCGCGGCGATCGTCGAGGCGATGCTCGCTCACGCCCACGGCGGCCCGCTGCCGGCGTCCGCCGGCGCCACGCTCGCCGATGTCGTGATCGCCACCCTCGGGGCGCTGGAGCCGGCCCGCGCGGAGGCTGCGGCCTCGCTCGAGCGCCTCGCGCTGGTGCGTGCCTATGTGCACGAGCACCTCGAGGAGCCGCTGTCGGTGGGCGACCTCGCCCGCGTCGCCGGCGTGTCGACCCGCGCGCTCGAGGCGGCCTTCGCCCGCCACCTCGGCGTCGGCCCGAAGGCCTATCTGCAATCGCTGCGGCTCGCCGCCACGCGCCGGGCGCTCAAGCAGGGCGCCACGGGCGGCGGCCCCACCACCGTCACCGACATCGCCTACCGCTACGGCTTCTGGCACCTGTCGCGCTTCGCCGAGCACTACCGCACGATGTACGGCGAAAGCCCCCACCAGACCCTGCGCGGCGCCCGCCCGCATTGAGGGCGCTGGGGTCAGACCTCTATCGGTTGGATCATTCCAACGGACGCTTCTGACCCCATTTCAAACGTTCAAACGACCACGGCCATTTCCTATGAGTTGCCGTATCGGATACGTCTGCCATAACTTTGCGCTCTCTTCAGACGGCACCTCACGATCGGACATAGGAATACGCTTGGTAGGTGCGGGCAGAATTACGACTTGGCGCTCCAGAATCGAATGAGATAGCGTTGGATGACTAGGGGGCGCTGATTGGATGAATGATCTCGAAAAGGCACGACGGCGACGGGATTCCGCCTTCTCGCTGGAACTTGACGACGTGGAGCGTGATGGCAAGATTCAGGAGATGATTTCACTTCCTGATGGTCTCTATACGGTGTCTGAGCGTGCGATCTATCGAACTCAACTCGCCGATATGATCGATCCGGATCTCGCGCATCCCAATACACCCCATGTCAATCAGCGTTTCGCGAGTGCCGGCTCCGACAACCCAATCGTCGGCCGAACGTTCCTGCAGGCCCACCGACTTTTTAGCAAACCGCACTTCGACGAGGAAAAGCGCTGTCTGGTTATGACCGCTGTGCTTGCAGGGATGCAGGAAATTCTCGGTGCCGAGGACATCCTGACGAAGTTGCAAGCCGACCTATTGGCAGCTGAGAAAGATCTGCCCAGCCCCCATAAAGGCGCCATGGCCCTGCCGGCCGTCGGCGACATCGAAGCTCGAGGCAAGGCTTTCGTGCAGCGCTCGGAGCATGCGCTCCAAGCGATCTTCCGGCTGGCCGTCATTTTCTATGGCGACACGCGTAAACCAGGTTTCTTTGACGGAATAGCAGCGCACGTGCGGGAGACTTTCGGTGAGGATGAAAATTTCGTAGCCTTCGCCGACAGCATGGCCAGGTTTGCGAAATTGATCCGTGGTTTGCGACACTCGATCGAACATCGGAAGCCCAACCAGAAGATTGATTTCCTGGACTATCATTTCGAAGGCGGACAACTGCTCCGTCCGACCGTGCGCATCACGCACCCGGACGTCCCGTTTAACGCCATGCCGCTCAACGAATTCTTGCGATTTATCGTCAAGAACCTCATTGAATCTCTAGAAGCACTGATCGTCTATCTTGCCGCCAGCAACGTGTCCTATTTCGGCAAGATGCCTATCGCCGTGGGCGAGCACCCGCACTTTGGCCAAGGGCACGTAATGGTCAAATATACCTACCTCATCGGCATAGGCGACCCGCCAGAATGGCACCCTCTCGGATAACCATATTTTGGCGTCGCGGCACTCACTGAAACCCACGCCTGTGAACGACAGCTTTGCCGACTTCTTCGGCCAAAACCTGCCTGGCCGCATTCCACCCCTCAGCCGCCCTTCAGGCGGCCAAGTCAACCAAGTACAAACAACCGGGCGGAGCGCTCACACGCCACCGGCGCCACCCCGCCCCCCTCACCGCCCCGCCGCTGCCATCTGCTCCGCCCGCCGCCGGTCCGTCTCGGCCCGCTTCAGCTGCAGCGAGGCGACGATGGCGCCGAGGGCGACGACGGCGATGATGATCGTGCAGATCGCGTTGATCTGCGGCGACACGCCGAGCCGAACCTGGCTGTAGATCTTGATCGGCAGCGTCGTGGCGCCCGGGCCCGTGGTGAAGCTCGCGATCACCAGGTCGTCCAGCGACAGCGTGAAGGCGAGCATCCAGCCGGAGATCACCGCCGGCAGGATGAGCGGCAGCGTGATCGAGAAGAAGGTGCGAAGCGGCGGGCAGCCGAGGTCCAGCGCCGCCTCTTCCAGCGTGCGGTCGAACGACACCAGCCGCGACTGCACCACCACGGCGACGTAGCACATGGTGAAGGTGATGTGGGCGATCGTCATCGTCCAGAAGCCGCGGTCGAAGCCGATCGACACGAACAGCAGCAGCATCGACAGCCCGAGGATCACCTCCGGCAACACCAGCGGCGCCGACACCATGCCGGAGAACAGGCTGCGCCCGAAGAACCGGCCGTGGCGGACCAGCGTGATCGCCGCCATCGTGCCGAGGATCGTCGCGACGGAGGCCGACAGCAGGCCGAGGCGGATCGTCACCCAGGCGGCGTCCAGCATCTGCTGGTCCTGCCACAGGGCGAAGTACCACTTGACCGACCACCCCTCCCAGATCGCCACGTTGCGGCCGGCGTTGAAGGAATAGATCACCAGCAGCACGATCGGCAGATAGAGGAACGCCATGCCGAGCGTGATCGAGGTGAGGTTGAACCAGCTCGGGCCCTTGTTCATCGCCCGGCCTCCTGCGCCTTGGCCTGCTGGTTCTGGAACAAGACGATCGGGATGACGAGGATCAGGAGCAGGATCACCGCCACCGCCGAGGCCACCGGCCAGTCACGGTTGTTGAAGAACTCGGTCCACAGCGTCTTGCCGATCATCAGCGTTTCCGACCCGCCGAGCAGGTCGGGGATGACGAACTCACCCACCGACGGGATGAAGACGAGGAAGCAGCCGGCGATGACGCCCGGCAGCGACAGCGGGAAGGTCACCTGCCAGAACGCCCGCCACGGCGTGCAGCCGAGGTCGGCGGCCGCCTCCAGCAGCGTCTCGTCGAGCTTCTCCAGCGAGGCGTAGAGCGGCAGCACCATGAACGGCAGGTAGGAATAGACGATGCCGATGTAGACCGCCGTCGTTGTCGACAGGATCACCAGTGGCTGCGCCGGGTCGACGAGGCCGATCGAGATCAGCAACTTGTTGAGCAGGCCCTCGCGCGACAGGATGCCGATCCAGGCGTAGACGCGGATGAGGAAGCTCGTCCAGAACGGCAGGATCACCATCATCAGCAGCATCGGCCGCCACTCGCGCGGGCTGCGGGCCATGCCATAGGCGAGCGGATAGCCGATGGCGAGCGTGATCACCGTCGACATGCCCGCAATCCAGACGCTCGACAGATAGCTGCGCCAGTAGAGCGAGTCGGTCGTCAGGAACTCGTAGGTCGCGAGAGACAGCTCACCGAGCTTGGCGATCGTGCCGGCGATGCCGTCCACCGCGAAGTCGAACACCGGTGTGTAGGGTGGAATGGCGATCGCCGTCTCGGAAAACGAGATTTTCACGACGATGAGGAACGGCACCAGGAAGAAGAACAGCGTCCAGGCGTAGGGGATGGCGAGGACGAGCAGCCGCCCGAGGGCCGCCGTCCGGGCTCCGGTTTCGGCGCCCGTCGCCGCAGGCGCCGCCACTTCGATCGCCGCCATCGCGTTCCCCTCTTCCCCCGCCACCGGCTTGCCCGCGCGCCGGCGCCCCGCACTCAGCCCTGCAGCACCACGCCGGCGTTGCGGTCCCAGCTCAGCCACACCTTGTCGTCCCAGCCGATCGGCTTGTCGACGATGCGGCTGATGTTCGCCCTGGTCGCCGTCATCACCTGGCCGTTGGCGAGCTTGACGTGGAAGATCGACATGTCGCCGAGATAGGCGATGTCCCACACCTCGCCGGCGACCGCGTTGACGCCGTCATCGTCGGCCGGCCTGTCGGAGGTGAGGCGCACCTTCTCCGGGCGCACCGCGAACCACGCCGCCTCCCCCGCGGCGGGCTTGTGGCCCCCCTCGCTCTCGATCGCCATGCCGAGCGCGCCGCACTCGATGCGGGTGATGCCGTTTTCCGTCGGCACCGTCTTGCCCTCGAACATGTTCACATCGCCGATGAAGGAGGCGACATAGCGTGAGTTCGGCTGCTCGTAGATCTCCGAGGGCGTCGCCACCTGGATGATCTTGCCCTTGTCCATCACGGCGATGCGGTCGGCCACCGTCATCGCCTCCTCCTGGTCGTGGGTGACGACCAGGAAGGTCATGCCGAGTTCCTGCTGCAGGTCCATCAGCTCGAACTGCGTCTCCTGGCGGAGCTTCTTGTCGAGCGCGCCGAGCGGCTCGTCGAGCAAGAGCACCTTCGGGCGCTTGGCGAGCGAGCGGGCGAGCGCGACGCGCTGGCGCTGGCCGCCGGAGAGCTGATGCGGCTTGCGCTTGGCGAACGGCTCGAGCTTGACGAGCTTCAGCATCTCGGCGACGCGCACCGCGATGTCGGCCTTCGGCATCCCGTCCTGCTTCAGCCCGAAGCCGATGTTCTGCTCCACGTTCATGTGGGGGAACAGCGCATAGGACTGGAACATCATGTTGACCGGCCGGCGGTAGGGCGGCACGCCCACCACCGACTTGCCGTCGAGGATGACGTCGCCCTGCGTCGGGTTCTCGAAGCCCGCCAGCATCCGCATCAGCGTGGTCTTGCCGCAGCCGGAGGGCCCGAGCAGCGCGAAGAACTCGCGCGTGTAGATCTTCAAATCGAGGTTCTCGACGGCGACGAAGTCGCCGAAGCGCTTGGTGACGCCGCGGTACTCGATCAGCGGCTTTGCCGCCGGATCATCCCACGGCGCGAACGATCGCCGGATCGGCCCGATCGCCTGTTTCGACACGCCCCACCCCCGTTCGTCGGCCGCATGACGAGAAAGCCCGGCGCAGAGGCCGGGCTTTCCGTGTTGATGCTATCAGCTTCCGCTCTTCACCGTCGTCCACGCCCGGCTCAGCACGCGCTGCGCCGCCGGCGGGTAGGGGCTGATGGTGAACAGCTTCTCCACCACCTCCGGCGGCGGGTAGATCGCCGGGTCGTCCAGCACTTCCTTGTCGATGAACTGCTGCGAGTCCTTGTTGCCGTTCGCATAGAAGATGTAGTTCGACGCCTTGGCGATGACTTCCGGCTGCTGCAGGTAGTTGAGGAAGGCGAGCGCATTGTCGACGTTTTTCGAGTCGGCGGGGATCGCCATCTGGTCGAACCACATCAGCGCCCCTTCCTTGGGGATGACGTACTTGATCTCGTTGCCGTTGTTGGCCTCGACCGCACGGTCACGCGCCTGCAGGATGTCGCCCGACCAGCCCACCGCCACGCAGATGTCGCCGTTGGCGAGCGCGTTGATGTATTCCGACGAGTGGAACTTCTGCACGTAGGGTTTGATCGTCGCGAGGAACGCCGCCGCCTCCTGGATGTCGGCGGTCTCCTTCGAGTCCGGGTCCTTGCCCTGGTAGTTCAGCACCGCCGGGATGATCTCGTCGGCCGAGTCGAGCACGTGGATGCCGCACTTCGCCAGCTTCTCGGCGTTCTCCGGCTTGAAGACGAGGTCCCACGAGTCGACCGGCGCCGCATCGCCGAGGATTTCCTTCACCTTGGCGACGTTGTAGCCGATGCCGGTGGTGCCCCACATGTAGTTGACCGAGTATTCGTTGCCGGGGTCGTACTTGGCGACCCGCTCCTGGATCTGCGGCCACATGTGCTTGAGGTTCGGGATCTTGTCCTTGTCGAGCTTCTGGAAGACGCCGGCCTGGATCTGGCGGGCGAGGAAGGTGCCCGTCGGCACGACGATGTCGTAGCCGGTGCCGCCGGCGAGCAGCTTCGTCTCCAGGATGTCGTTGGAATCGAAGACGTCGTAGACGACCTTGATGCCGGTCTGGGCGGTGAAGTCGGTCAGGATCGACTCGTCGATGTAATCCGACCAGTTGTAGATGTTGACCACCTTCTCCTGCGCCTGTGCGGCAGCGGCGAAGCCGAGTGCCGCCGCGGCGGCGACGCCGGCGAGCAGGGAGGTGCGGATCGACAGACGCATCGGTTGGGTCCCCTCGTTTGTGGCCCCGGCCCTTCGGCGCCGGGCTTCTCGTCGCTGGGTCTGAGGTTAGGCGGGCGTCGGCGGCGGCTCAACCCCGAATCGGCGGCAGTCTGGCGCACAAACGGGCACGCCGTGCGATTGGGCCGGACGCCGTCGCCGCACCGCCGCCGTCACAAGCGGTCGCGCAGGGCGAACCACGTCATCGCCAGCGACAACAACGGTGCCCGGAAGCGTCGTCCGCCCGGAAAGCGCGGCACCGGCAGCCGGGCGAAAACGTCGAAGCGTCCGGTGTCGCCGGCGATCGCGTCCGCCATCAGCTGCCCCGCCAGCACCGCGATGCTCACCCCCTGCCCGGAATAGCCGCCGGCGGCGTAGAGCCCGGGCCGCTGCCGTCGCAGGAACGGCGTCCGCGTCTGGGTGATCCCGAGAGTGCCGCCCCAGGCGAAGTCGACGCGCACGTCGGCGAGCTGCGGATAGACCTCGACCATGTGGTGGCGCACGAACGCCTTCATGTCCCGGGGGTCGCCGAGCCCGAACGTCTCGCCGCCGCCGAACAGCATCCGCCCGTCGCCGCTGAGCCGCCAGTAGCGCACCACGAAGCGCGAATCCGACACCGCCTCGCGGTTCGGGATGAGGGCGTCGCAGCGCTCGCGGCCGAGCGGCTCGGTGGCGAGGATGTAGTTGCGGATCGGCAGCACGCGCGCCTCGGTGTCGGGGTCGAGCCCCGACAGGTAGCCGTTGCCGGCGAGCACCACCGTCTCCGCCTCGACCCGCCCGCCGCCCTCCGTCTCGACGCCCCGCCCCTCGATGACGCGGACGACGCGGGTGTGCTCGTGGAGCACCGCCCCCGCCGTCTCCGCCGCCGTGGCGAGCCCGAGGGCAAAGTTGAGCGGGTGCAGGTGGCCCGCGCCGCGGTCGCGGAAGCCGGCGAAATAGCGCGGCGTGCCGATCGCCGCCGCCACCTGGTCGCGGTCGAGCCCCTCGATCTCCTCGTAGCCGTAGTCGCGGCGGAGCTTCTCCGCATAGGCGAGTTCGTCGGCGGCGAGCGAGGCCTTGTGGACGACGTCGATGAGCCCCGGCACCCAGTCGCAGGCGATGGCATGGCGGTCGATCAGCCCGCGCACCAGCGCCTTGGCGTCCTCGCCGAGCCGCCACAGCCGCCGCGCGTCGTCGAGCCCGACCCGGCGCTCGAGCCAGACCTGGTCGCGCCGCTGGCCGGAGTGGAGCTGCCCGCCGTTGCGCCCCGACGCGCCCCAGCCGACCTGGTTCGCCTCGACGAGCACGACCTTGCGCCCGGCTTCGGCCAGATGCAGCGCCGCCGACAGCCCGGTATAGCCGCCGCCGACGACGCAGACGTCCGCCTTGACCGTGCCCTGCAACCGCGGCCGCGCGACGAGCCCGTTGGCGGTCGCGGCATAATAGCTCGGGGCGTGGGCCGGGGCCCCCGCCTCGAGGTCGAGCGGCCCGCTCACGCCGCGATGCGCCCCTGCCGCTTCAGCTCGGCCCAGGTCTCGTCGAGCGTCTTCGTCGCCCGGGCGATGAGGTCATCCGCCTCGCCGTGGGAGAGCACCAGCGGCGGCGACAGGATCATCGAATCGCGCACCGCCCGCATGATCAGGCCGTTCCTGAACGAGATGTCGCGGCAGAGCGTGCCGACCTGGCCGACGGGCTCGAACTTGTCCTTTCGGCTCGGCTTGTTCGGCACCAGCTCGAGTGCCCCCATCAGCCCGACCATGCGCGCCTCGCCGACCAGCGGATGCTCGCCGAGCGCCTTCCAGCGCGCCTGCAGATAGGGGCCGATGTCGTCGCGGACCCGGTCGACGAGGCCCTCGCGCTCGATGATCTCGAGGTTCGCGAGCGCCGCCGCGCACGCCGCCGGATGGCCCGAATAGGTGTAGCCGTGGTTGAAGTCGCCGCCCTGGAAGACGACGTCGGCCACCCGGTCGGCGATCATCACGCCGCCGATCGGGAGGTAGCCCGACGACAGCCCCTTGGCGATCGGCATCAGGTCCGGCTTCAGCCCGAAATGGTCGGAGCCGAACCACGAGCCGAGCCGGCCGAAGCCGCAGATCACCTCGTCGACGACGAGCAGGATCTCGCGCTCGGAACAGATGCGGCGGATCTCCGGCCAGTAGCTGTCGGGCGGGATGATCACGCCGCCGGCGCCCTGGATCGGCTCGGCGATGAAGGCGGCGATGGTGTCCTCGCCGAGCGCGTCGATGACCGCCTCGAGGCCGCGCGCCGCCTTCAGCCCGAACTCGTGGGACGAGAGGTCGCCGCCCTCGCCGAACCAGTAGGGCTGCTGGATGTGGACGATGCCGGGGATCGGCAGCCCGCCCTGGGCGTGCATCGGCCCCATGCCGCCGAGGCTCGCCCCGCCGATCGTCGAGCCGTGATAGCCGTTGCGGCGGGAGATGATTGTCTTCTTGGTCGGCTTGCCGGCAACGTCCCAGTAGGTCCGCGCCAGCCGGATCACCGTGTCGTTCGCCTCCGAGCCCGAGTTGCAGAAGAACACCCGGTTGAGGTGCGGCTGCGTCAGCTGCGCGAGCTTCTCGGCGAGCGCGATCGCCGGCGGGTGCGAGGTCTTGAAGAAGGTGTTGTAGAAGGCGAGCTCGCTCATCTGCCGGTGGACGGCATCGGCGATCTCGACGCGGCCGTGGCCGATCTGCGTGCACCAGAGGCCCGCCATGCCATCGAGGATGCGGTTGCCGTCGGAATCCTCGAGCCAGACCCCCTCCCCGCGCACGATCACCCGCACCCCTTCGGTCGCCAGCGCGGCCGAGTCGGAGAACGGATGCCAGTGATGCGCCGCATCACGCGAGCGCAGGTCGGCGGTGTCGTAGGTGTTCCTCATGATGGCTCCGGCTGGGGTCTTCCTTGCCTGGCGGCGGCGCCTCCCCCGGGCGGCCGTCGCGGTCCCGCGGCCTAAAGGCCTGCGGGCTCACACGTTCAGCAGCAGATACTCCCGTTCCCACGGGCTGATCACCGCCATGAAGGTCTCGAACTCGGCCTGCTTGATCGCCTGGTAGGTGGCGACGAACGACTTGCCGAAGATCTCGACGAGTTCCTCGCAGTCGGCGAACAGCTCCACCGCCTCGAGCAGGCCGCGGGGCAGCTGGAACGGCAAATGCCGGGCCGAGCCCTCGACCGGGTCGTCCGGCGACAGGCCGTTGACGATGCCGATGTAGCCGCAGGCGAGTGACGCGGCGATGGCGAGATAGGGGTTGGCGTCGGACGAGGGCACGCGGTTCTCGATGCGCCGGCCCTGCGGCGAGGAGTTCGGCACGCGCAGCCCGACCGTCCGGTTGTCGTAGCCCCAGTGAACGTTGATCGGCGCTGCCGTGCCGCGCGCGAGCCGCCGGTAGGAGTTGACGTAGGGCGCCATGATGCACGTCACCGCCGGCAGGAAGCGCTGCTGGCCGGCGATGAAGGCGAAGAACTCGCGCGTCGGCGAGCCGTCGACGTCGGAGAAGATGTTCGCCCCGCTCTCCGCGTCGACGATCGACTGGTGGATGTGCATGGCCGAGCCCGGCTCGCGGCTCATGGGCTTGGCCATGAACGTCGCGTACATCTTGTGGCGCAGCGCCGCCTCGCGGATCGTCCGCTTGAACAGGAACACCTGGTCGGCGAGCTCCAGCGGGTCGCCGTGCAGCAGGTTGATCTCCATCTGCGCCGCCCCCTCCTCGTGGATGAGGGTGTCGATCTCCAGCCCCTGCGCCTCGGAGAACTCGTAGATGTCGTCGAACAGCGCGTCGAACTCGTTCACCGCGGCGATCGAGTAGGACTGCCGGCCGATCTCCGGCCGGCCGGAGCGGCCGATCGGCGGCTTCAGCGGGTAGTCGGCGTCGGTGTTCGGCTCGACGAGATAGAACTCGATCTCCGGCGCCACCACCGGCTTCCAGCCCTTGAAGGCGTAAAGGTCGAGGATGCGGCGCAGCACCTGGCGCGGCGCGATGTCGACCGGCCGGCCGTCGCGGTGATAGGCGTCGTGGAGGATCTGCGCCGTCGGGTCGCTCGCCCACGGCACCACCGACAGCGTGTTGAAATCCGGCTCGAAGACGAGGTCACCGTCGGTCGGGTCGTGCTCGAAGCCGCCGCCCTCTTCCGGGTAGTCTCCGGAGATCGTCTGGGTGAAGATCGAGGTCGGCATCGTCATCGACGGGCCGTCGAGGAACTTCGACACCGGCATCATCTTGCCGCGGGCGACGCCAGCCTGGTCGGGGACGATGCACTCGATGTCCTGCAGGCCACGGCGGGCGAGCCAGCCACGCGCCGCCTCGGCGTCGGCGACGCCGCGCGCCCGCTCGACGGCCTCGTCGCCCTTCTTCTTCTTCGCCATGACCCCCCCGCTCGCCGCGCACCACCCGCGTCCGCGGGCGTCCCGATGGTGGACGAGGCGACGGCGGACGCGCAAGGGGGGTCGGTCGGGGGCCACGGGCAAGGCAAAGCGGCGCCGGCCGGTCTGGCTGCTACCGAATGCCCGCTCTCCACAGCCCGGCCGGATGCTGATTCGGAAGAAATCGGAATATCCGGAAACTTCCGGTGGCAGCGAAGGCTTCACGCGATTTAATTGTGAATCCAGACCACTACATTGCCGCGACGGGCGATATTGCATAGTGTTTTGTCATTGCGCGGGTCGCAGGGAGCGACACCACCACCGAGCGTCTCGCCGGCGAAGTTCGTCATGGGACGACGAAGACGCAGGACACCGCGCGCAGGGGTAAAATGCGATGCAGACCTTTTTCGCTCTGACGAAGGCGTTGCCGGCGGCAGCGCTGCTTGCGTCCACCGCTCTCGGCGCAGCCACGCCGGCCGTGGCCCAGGCGGACTATCCACGGATGACGATCGTCATCTACAACAACTCGCCGGACTACAACATCTACCCCGTCCTCTCGACGGGCGCGGCGACATCCGGCCAGTGGCTGCAGGCCTACATGGAGGTCCCGAAGAAGGACCTCAAGACCCGCACCTACGAGAAGGTCGGCCAGTTCCGGCTCTATCTCGCGGCGAAGGGCAACGGCATCCCGCCGAAGGGCGAACTGCGGCTGACGCTGCCGGTTGCCACCCAGCTCGTGAAGAACGCCGACGGCACCAAGCCGAACCAGCTCGCGGACTGGTGGGGTGGCGGCCGCATCGAGATCTTCTCGGCGCCCGCTGCGGACGGCAAGCCTCCGGCGGCCCTCCTCGACGCCATCAACAATCGCCCGGGCCAGACCAAGGTCAAGCCGCTCAAGGGCGCCGAGCTTCCCGACTGCGTCAAGGGCTGCGGCTCCGGTGCGCTGCAGATCTATCACGATCCCGCCGGCCTCGGGCACAATCTGCCGCTGCAGCTGACCGAGTACACGCTCGGCGCCGTCAACGACAAAAAAGACCCGATGACGATCAACCCGTTCAACGTCGATTACGACGTCTCCTATGTCGATTCCACCTTCCTGCCGGTGGCGATGGAGCCGTTCGACAACGAACAGGTCGGCTACGTCGGCATGGTCTCGTCGATCGACGACTTCAACGACGCGATGGACCGCTTCCTGACCGACTATCCGGGCTGGCCGCTGTTCGTGAACAGCAAGGTGCCGGACTTCGTCAAGATCCCGGCGCCGCTCAATGTCTTCGGCCGCGACCTGACCAACACGCAACCCGACCTGTCGGACCCGCCGTGGGCGCCGCTCGACAAGCTCGTCGACAACTACAAGGAGTGCGTCAACAGGAACAAGGACGGCGCCTTCTGCGACAAAGTCCGCGAAGTCCAGACGATGTTCAAGAAGAACCTCGGAAACTACAATCAGAATTTCGACAAGTGGAACTGCAAGGAAAAGAGCCGCGCCTCCGGCGACGTGATGAGCATGGTCGGCCACATCTACGGCTTCACACCGTTCAATGACGGCTGCGGTGATGCCAAGCTCAACCTCCTGGAGAACACGGCCGGGTACCGCGACGACAATTACAAGGAATTCCGTCGCGTCAAAGGTCTGTTCGACGACCTGCAGCTCGCGCCGGAGGGCAAGTTCGATCCCTACGTGCTGCTCATCCACGACAAGAAGTATCTGAATGCGCCGAACGTCTACGCCTATTCGGTGGACGACGCGCTCGGCAACATGCAGGTCGACGGCAGCGGCCTGATCCTCGCCGTCGGCGGCGCCGATCGCCTGCCCAATCCGGACCCGGCGACGCCGCCCGTGCACGTTTCCTTCGGCTACGACAAGGGCGCGAAGGTCAAGTACACAAACTATCGGATCTGCAACAAGGGCAAGAAGCGCGACGTCAATCCCGACTTTGCCAGCTTCGACATCTCGGTCAACAACATCAAGGGCTGCGTCCTCACCCTCTGGGACGACAACAAGCGCGTCTACCAGTTCAAGATCACCCAGCAGCCGCCATTCCCGGAAGATCCCGAGTACAACGACAAGACCAAGAAGATGGTCGACTGCAGCCCGACGAAGGATGCCGCGGCGAAGCTGACCTGCCAGCAGAACGCCTTCGGCTACACCCGCGTGCTGCCGCGCGAGGAGATCCACACGATTTCCTTCCCTGGCCCGGTGCAGCCGGCCGACAAGTCCTTCGACATCGCCGTCGGCGGTGACCCGAAGGACAAGAACCGGATCGTCAAGCGCGGCCAGTGCACGGACAAGCCGAACAGCCCCTTCCAGAGCCCCGGTGCCTTCAAGCTCGACTTCGACAAGGCGAAGGGCTGCACGATCTCGCTTCAGGACGAGACGGGGCGCGTCTACATGTTCCAGGTGAAGATGGACAAGGTGCCGTTCCCGAAGCAGGCCTCCACCGACGTCATCGACTGCAGCATGAACACCGATGCCGACGCGAAGAAGCTCTGCCAGACCTTCGCCGTCGGCTACTCGGAAGGCTCCGGCGACCAGACCGTCAACAAGGTGATCTTCCCGGGCCCGATCCAGGGGGCCCAGAAGAAGAAGCGGACCGCCGCGGTGAACTGACGACGCAGCGAACTGCGCGGCCCCTCGGGACCGCGCGGACGCTCGACCACGACAAGGCCGCCCGGCGCTCCCCGCCGGGCGGCCTTTGCTTTGCGGAGGACGAGACCCCGGCCTCGGCGTCGGGCTCCATGACCGCGGATGGACGGCCCGCCACCGACAGCAGCGCCGCAGCCGGGCCTGCATCTCGTCGGACAGACCGGTTCACACGTGCGGTTTCGCAACGGGGGCCGGCATCATTGCGGCATCCCCTGCAAGACGAGCAGAAGTCTATCTGGCGATGTTCTGCTCACGCCGGATCACGGAAAGCTCAACGTCCGTTGCACAACCGATGTGGCATCCTGCCGGACAGCTCTGCCGATGCAGGGACAGCGGGGGCTGTCGAAGCACAGGACGATCCGATGACCCACGCACCAATGCTCGCCGGCCTGCTGACGTCGCTTTCGATCGCCGCCACCGCCGCCTTGGCCGCCGACGATCCTCTCGTGGCACAACCGGCGGCACCGATCGAGCGCGCCGGTCCCACAGCCAACGGCGACGCCAAGCCGTTTCGTGCCTTCGATCAGGCCGATTGTGAAGGCAGCGTCTGCGTCGCCGATTTCGGCAAGAAGGGAAACAAGGTCCGGACGATCGAGTGGGTCAGCTGCGGCATCAACACGAACGGCGGCATCCTGCAGCTCGCTCAGGTCCTCTTCACCGACACGGATGTTCCCGTCGCCTTCATCCCCGCCGTTTCGCGCGCCGTCAACGTCGCGGGTGAGGTCGCCATTCTCGAATTCACGCAGACGTTCCAGGTCCCGGCGGGCGAGTTTTTCCGTGTGCAGATGGTCACCGACGGCGATGCCCTCGGCAGCCAGTGCATCGTCGCCGGCACGATCGGGTAGTCCGGCAGGATGAAGGCCTCGGCGACCGACGGTCCGCAGTCCCGGTCCGTCGGACGCGATCTCAGGCGGACAGCTCGGACGGCCCCGGGCCCGCCCCTCCACCGGCCCTGCCGGCGGCGCCCTCAGGCGGCGCTGGCGCGCCGCAGGCGGTCGAGCGTGGGAAAGAGGTCCGACGGCTCCGGCCGGCGGGTGTAGTCGGGATTGACCTCGGCGTAGGCGATGATGCCGTCGCGGCCAATCACGTAGCGGGCCGGCATCGGCAGCGTCCAGGCCGTGTCGTCGTTGAAGACGGCAAGGTCGAGGCCGAAGCCCGCATAGACCCGCTTCAGGTCCTCCGGCAGCGACCAGCGCAACCCGAAGGCCGCCGCCACCGCGCCGCCGGCGTCAGCCAGGATCGGGAAGCCGAGTTTGCCGGTGCGCTGCGCCTTGCGGCTGTTCGCCGGCGTCTGCGGCGACACCGCCACGAGGCTGGCCCCGCGCGCCTCGATCTCGCCACGCGCCGCCTCCAGCGCCGCGAGGTCGAAGTTGCAGTAGGGGCACCAGACGCCGCGATAGAAGGTCAGCACCAGGGGCCCCTGCGCCAGCAGGTCGGCGGACGACACCGTCACGCCATCGGGGTCGGAGAGCCTGAACGCCGGGGCGCGGTCGCCCGCCTTCAGCGCCCGCTCCGCCTGGCCGGTCGCGACGAGATCGGCTGTCGCCCGGTGCATCACCGCCACCACCTCGGGCGGGGCCTTGTTGGTTTCGAAGTCCGCCTTGTAGGCGTCGAGAGTGGCTTGCAGGCTCATCGTCCGTCCCCGTCGTCGGCCGCCGCGGCGGCAGTGATGAGGACAGTGATCGTTCATTCCGTTGCCGCGCTGTAGCCGGCAGAACAGGCTTTGAGTTATTCATCCTTGCCATGAATGACCGGCTCGCGGCCCTGCGCCTGTTCTCCCGCGTCGCCCGCCGCGGCAGCTTCACCGCGGCCGGACGCGAGCTCGGCATTCCACAGCCGACCGTGTCACGCATCATCGCCAGCCTCGAGCGCGAGATCGGTACGGCGCTGTTCGTCCGCACCACCCGCGCCGTTGCGCCGACCGAGGCGGGGCTCGAATTCCTGCAGCGCCTCGAGCCGATCCTCGCGGCGCTGGAGGAGGCCGAACACGCCGTGCGCGGCACCGGCGAACTGCGCGGCCTGCTGCGCGTCGGCCTGTCCTCGAGCCTCGCGAGCCGCGTCGTCGCCCCGGCCCTGCCGGCCTTCACCGCCCGCCATCCGGGCCTGCGCGTCGAACTCGCCACCAGCGACGTCCGCCAGGATCTCGTCGGCGAGGGCGTCGACGTGGCGCTGCGCTTCGGCAGCCTGCCGGACTCGACCGCCATCGCCCGCCGACTCGCAACCTTCCCGCGGCTCGCGGCAGCGGCCCCGCGCTATCTCGCCAGCGCGCCGCCGCTGACCTGCCCGGCGGACCTCGCTGCCCACGACGTCATCGTCGGCCCCTCGCTCGCCGGCCAGGCGTGGTCGTTCCGCCACGACGGCAAGGCGGTATCGGTGCGGGTGGAGGGGCGCGTCGTCACCAACAGCAACGAGGTGTCGATCGCCGCCGCCGTCGCCGGCCTCGGCATCGTCTCCGCCTCGCGCCTCGCCATGGCGTCCGAGTTCGCCGCCGGATCGCTCGTGCCGGTGCTGACGGAATGGGACATGGGCACCGTCGACCTCTCCGCGGTCTTCCCCGCCCAGGCGATCGCCAAGCCCGCCGCCCGCGCCTTCGCCGACTTCCTCGCGGCGCACCTGGCCGACGAGCACCCGTCGCCCTGACCCCTCACCAGCCCGCCGGCACCACCGACTGGCCCGAGAGCGCCACGACGAGCGCCCACACCGTCAGCCCCGTCAGCGCCAGCGCCATCACGAGCACCGCCCAAGGCGACGCCCGCGGCGCCAGCCGGTCCGCCGCCCAGCCGACGAGGGGCAGGATCTGCATGACGTGAAGCCCGACGAAGTGGGCGGCGCGCAGGTCGCCGACCTCGCGCGACCAGCCGAACACCGGGATGCCGCCGAGGTCGTTTCCCGGCATCGCGCCGGCTGCAGCGACGAAGTGGCCACCGTTGCCGCCGATCGCAAAGCCCGTGACGATCCCCAGCACGAACGTCAGCCCGAAGCCGAGCACGAGCCCGAGCCACAGCCCGTTGCCGAGCCGACCCGGTCCCGCCCGCCAGACCAGCACCGCCGCCACCGCGGCACCCGCCGTCAGGATCACCGCGAACATCCCCATCAACTGGAAGGCGACGATCTCCCAGCGACTTGAGAGGTTGAAGTGCGAGGCCTCGCCGCGCGCTGCCTGGAAGCTGATGTAGGCGATCTCCAGAACGGCCGAGACGATCACCAGCCCGACCGCCCCCCGCACCCAGAGCCGGCGGCGGTCATCGGCGCGCGCGAGCCCGAAGCCGATCGCGTAGGTGGCGAGCAGCAGCGCGACGGAAGCGTCGAACTTCAGCGGCTTGATCCAGACGTTGAGCCCGGCGAGCGTCCGCGTCTCGACCGTGAGCGCGACGATCGTCGGCAGCGCCAGCGCAAGGATCGCGAACGTCGTGATGACGAGCGCCCTCTCCCGCCGCACCGCCCCCGCGATGAGCGCGAGCGGGCCGTAATCCCCTGACGTGCCTGTGGAATTTGCAACGCCGGTCGGAGCCCGGGCGACGGCGTGGCTGGCGGAGGACGGGGCGGTCATGCCGGGGCTCCTTCGGTGCGACCGGCGAGGCCGCGGAGGAAGCGGAGGGCGAGGAACATCAACAGGCCGACGGGGCCGAACAGGAAGGTCATCAGCAGGCACGGCACGACGAGGAGGTGGGGGATCGCCTCCGCCCGCGCCGTGCGCACCTCCCAGGCGCCGACGAAGAGGTCGAAGGCGAGATAGTGCACCCAGCCGGCGAGCAGCAGCCCGCGGACGGAAAACAGCGCCGCCACCTCGTCTAGCGAGCCGAAGCCGCCCGGACTGCCGGCCCAGAAGGCGAGGATCAGCCCGGCATAGAGGACGCCGAGCGCCGCCGGCACGCCGAGCCCGACCAGCCGGTCGGTGACGAGCGGGCTCCGCGGAAACACCACCAGCGCCAGCCAGCCGGCCATCGCCAGCGTGCCGGCGAGCGAGAACCAGGTGTCGAGCGGGACGAGGGCGGCGAGCGACAGCGGGGCGTCGAGCGTCCCGAACGCATCCGCCGGGGCGTCGGGAGGGGCCAAAGTCGGCGCCGCACCCGGTGGTGCAGCGGTCGTGGGGAGGGGGACAGGCGACGTCGACGGCATCGGGAAGCCTCGGTCTTGACGGCGTCAAGATGGAAGATGGCGCGAATATCTTGCCGCCGTCAAGATGGGTCGCTCGCTCAGCCCGCCCTTATCTTGCCATCGTCAAGATGGGCGCCGCCGAGGGTCTCACCGCGGCCGCAGCGCCGTGGCGCCCCCGGTCTCCTGCGCTACCGGTTTGCAACGACTGGCTTTTCTGCCCGCAACGGGGCGACCGCCGCTGCCTATGTTTTCACTGTCAACATAGGTGGCGTGCACGGTCGCGGCAGCGGCGGTGGCGTCATCGACGCCCCGCCCGTCCGCCCATCCCCTTGCGCCGTCTCGGCTTTCCGCCCCGCCGCCGGGCTTCGCCACCGTCGATGTTGACGCCGTCAGGATTGGCCTTGACGCCGCCGCCCGCGCGGGCGAAGGGGTCGGCTCGTCCCGCTCACCGACGAGGCCCGCGATGGTGCCCGACCCCGACGACTGGTCCGCTCACCGGACCACCGAGCCCCCGCCCGGCCCCTCGGCGCCGGTCGCCTCTCCCGCGACCGACCAGCCCCCCGCCGACGCCCCCCCTCGCCCCGCCGGGCCGAAGCCGCGGCGGCCGTACCACTATCACCACGGCGACTTGCGCACGCAGCTCCTCGCCGCCGCCGAAGTGGTGCTGGCCGAGCGCGGGCTCGAGGGTTTTACGCTCCGGGAATGCGCCAGGCGGGCCGGCGTCTCGCACGCCGCCCCCGCCCACCACTTCGGCGACGTCACCGGGGTCCTCACCGCGATGGCGGCGATCGGCTTCGAGCGCCTGCACGCCTCGATCGCCGCCCACGTCGCGGCCGCCCCCGACGAGCGCACCGCCCGCTACGCCGCCGCTGCGGCCGGCTACATGGCGTTCGCCCGCGAGAACCCGCAGCACTTCGCCCTGATGTTCCGCCACGCCGTGCTCGACCACACCGACGAGGCCCTCTGCACGGCGGCATCCGCGGCGTTCGAGCAGCTCGTCGGCCTCGTCGCCGAGTTGCGCGGACACCCGGACCCGCTCGGCCACCCCGAGACGCGCCTCGACGTGGCGATGACCTGGGCCACCATCCACGGCCTCGCCACCCTCGTGCTCGCCGGCCACTTCCCCTTCCCCGTCGAGCGCGAGAACCGCGAAGCGACGATCGCGGCCACCGTCGAGGCGGCGTTCCGGCGGCTCGCCGGCTGAGCGCACCGCCGCACGGCCACCCGCTGCCGATCACCGGAAATTGTGTTTTCCGAGTAATACAACCATTAGTAACATTCCGTCCTCGATACACGCGGGGAGGGGAACATGTCGGTCAACGTGCGCGCCGTTCAGGTGCGGCTGATGGCGCTCGGCTACAAACTCGGCGTCGGCGGGGCGGATAACATCCTCGGGCCGATGACGAAGCGCGCCGTCGCGGACTTCCAGGCCGACAGGAAGCTGCCGGTAAAGTGGCCCGGCACCATCGGGCCGATCACGCTTGCGGCGCTGTTCGAGGGCGCCGAGGGTGCGGCCGAGGCCGGCGCGCTCGCCCCGGCGCTCAACCTCGCCGTGCCGTGGTATGCGGAGGCGACGCGCCGCCTCGGCCTGCACGAGAGCCGCGACCGCACGTCCCTGATGGACTGGCTGAAGAGCGACGGCGAAACCCTGGGCGACCCGACGAAACTGCCCTGGTGCGGCGACTTCGTCGAGACGGCGATCGCGCTGACGCTGCCGAACGAGCCGCTGCCGGCAAACCCCTATCTCGCCCGCAACTGGCTGAAATTCGGCGTCGAGCTCGGCTTCCCGGCGCTCGGCGCCATCGCCGTGTTCTGGCGCGGAGCGAAGACGGGCATCTCCGGCCACGTCGGCTTCGTGCGCGCCACCCGCCAGTCCGACGGCGCCATCGTCGTGCGCGGCGGCAACCAGGGCAACGCCGTCACCGACGCCCTCCTCGCCGACGAGCGCCTGCTCGGCTACCGCTGGCCCTCGACCTTCGAGCTGCCGACCAGGCGCGCCCGCGAAGTGGAGACGATGCAGGAGCTGTCGACCGACGAGGCGTGAGCCGCGGCGACGCCGCGGCGACCCGATCCTCTGCATCCGGGGGTTGCGCCCGGAGCTCCTGACCGGCATGAGGGGGCCGACCCCGAACGGCCGAGGAGCGCCCATGGATCGGATGATCGACAGCCGCGGCGTGCGCCTCGCCACCGAGAGCTTCGGCACCCGCGGCCCCGCGCGCCCCGGCGCACCCGCCCACCCGGCGATCGTCCTCGTCATGGGGGCGACGGCGTCGCGGCTCGGCTGGCCGGACGCGCTGTGCGCGGGGCTCGCGGCCGCGGGCCGCTTCGTCGTCCGCTACGACCACCGCGACACCGGCGCCTCGACGACGCGCCCGCCCGGGCATGCCGACTACACCATCAAGGACCTGGCGGACGACCTCGTCGCCGTGCTCGACGCCTACTCACTGCCGTCGGCCCACCTCGTGGGTATGTCGCTCGGCGGCACCCTTTCGCAGATGGTGGCGCTCGACCACCCGGTGCGGGTCCGCTCGCTGACGCTGATCGCGTCGGAGCCCCTCGGCTGGGACGGCCCGCCGCTGCCCGGCCTGTCGCCGGCGATCCTCGACCACTTCGGCGCGCTCGCCACCCTCGACTGGTCCGACCGGGCGGCGGTGGCGGCCTTCCTGCTCGCGATCGACCGGCTCTGCGCCGGCCCGCGCCACCCGTTCGACGCCGCGGGGCCAAGCCGCCGGATCGACGCGGTGCTGTCCCGCACGGGTTCGATCGCCAGCGCCTTCAACCACGCAACCGCCCCGGTCGCGCGCGACTGGACCGGCCGCTTCCGGTCGATCACCGCCCCCACCCTCGTCATCCACGGCAGCGCCGACCGGGTGCTGCCGCCGGAGAACGGCCGCGCGCTCGCCGAAACCGTCGGCGCCCGCCTGCACCTTCTGGAGGGCGTCGGCCACGAACTGCCGGAGGCGGAGATCGCGGGGCTGGTGGGCGGTGATTGCGGGGTTTACGGGGGAGGTGGGCAAAAGGTCGAACAGGAGCAAGTTCGTCCCCCTTATATTTTCGGGGGAGGAGGTCGGCTCCTTCGACAGCTCAAATGCCCTAAATTTATTCGCCCCCTCCCAATGAGCCGGCTTTCAACTTAGAGTGTGCGTCAAGGGGGAGGCACATGGTGAGGAATGCCGTAAGAAGGGCGTGCCAGCCGCGTGAGTTCGGGGGGGCGGCTTGGTGACGGCCCCACCTGCAATCGACTTTGAGGCATTCGTTACGGAGGCCCAACGACAATTCGGCGACGGTCTGGTCACGGTCGTCGGTTCTGGACTGTCCTGTGCCGAGGGCCTGCCCGGCATGGCAGCCTTGGCCGCTCACTTGGATGCTGAGGTTCCTAAGCTAGTTTCTGGAGATGATACGACTCAATGGGCTGAACTTGCGACCGAAATCGCTGCAGCTGGCCTTGAACCAGCACTACTGAGGAAGCCACCGTCAACCTCCTTGGAGGCCGCTATAGTCGCGTGCTC